>NZ_FZOR01000094.1 GCF_900188445.1 Actinomadura meyerae | reverse complement strand
ACTCCACGGTCCAGGCGATGGAAGTGCTCACTCACCGGCGGCTACCAGGCACCGAGTCTGTCAGCAGTGGCCGACCCGGCAGCTCCCATTAGGCGGTGGCCACCGACACCCCGAAGCCCGCGGCGGCCTCGACGAACGTCTCGCCCTTGCGCAGATGCACCAGCGCCAAGAGGGCCTGCTGGCCGGGGTTCAGCAGCCGCCATCGCGACCTGATCGCCCGGCGATGGCGGCGGACGATCCCCGCCACGTACTTCAGCGTCGGGCGCGACAAATCCACGGCGGCACGGTAAAACAGCATGCAGAAGCTCCTGGTGAGACGGTGTGGTTGTGGTGATCAACCCGTCTACCAGGGGCTTCTCTGCGTCCGAGGAGACTCCAGCAACTCGCGATCATGCTGTGATCAATCGACCCGCCCGAGGATGAAAAAGGGTCACTGACAGAGCAGGGTGTGGCTTTGCGGGGACTCCAAGGACGTGGACGGGCCGATGTTGTCGATCACGCCCTCCGCTTGGGCGTCTCTCATCACCGGTGTCCAGGGTGGCTCCTTCGACATCAGGCATTGACCTGCGCACGTGTGTGGGGCGGCCGGTCCAGGCTGTCCCCTTGCTTTTGTTGGGGGCTGGCCTCGTAGTTCTGTAGGTCGCTGGCCTTGCCGGGTTGCAGCGGAGCTTGCGCAGTGGCTTCCATGACTTTAGTTGGGCGTTTGCGTGCACCGGGTGCGTGGAGCTGGGCATGCAGGTCGTGGGTGCGGCCAGGCATCGTCCCCGACGTCCACACGATCGTCGCCGTCGGGGTCGGCGATGACCTGGAGATGTTCATTCTGTGGCAGCGGTGCTTGGCGGAGTAGTACGGCCGGTCCGCCCACGCCCGATCGAACACGATGAGTGTGCCGTCCAGCCCAGCGGGTGCAGCCCGTCTTTGCCCGCACTGCGCAACGCCGACTTCAATTCGGCGACCGTGCCGAAAGCAGCGCCAGAGCCTGCTCGGCGTACCATCGGGCCCAGGGTGTGCCAACACGCGATCCGCAGCTAATCCACAGGGCGGCGAAATCGAGATGCCTGAAATGAGGCATCCGCAACAAAGGTCAATCGCGATCAAGGTTGGTTGGAAAAATCATGGTCCGATTTCCGACTAAAAAGAGCGAGGTGGCGTCCGGCTGCATATCATGGGGGCATGAGTTTGATTGCGGGCGATCTTGACGCCGCGTCCACCGTCGAAATGGTGAACGCGGTATCGGCGATTGCCGCCGAACTCGCCTCCCGCACTGCTCCCGACTCGCCGGCCGCCTGCCTGGAGTTGGCCGAGGGCCTCGCCGCCGACGTTGATCTGCTGGAGGCTGCGCTGGCGGGTTTCGTCGATGTGGTGGACGGTGCCCGGGAGGTCCAGCGGTGGGGTTTCCCGTCCACTCGCTCCTGGCTGCGGTCCCGCATGGGCATGCGCGAGTCTCGCGCCAGGGAACGCCTCACGCTGGCCCGCCAGCGGCACCGCCTGGCAGAGGTCACCGAGCGGTGGACCGCAGGTGAGTTGTCGACCGGGTACGCCGCGACGATCGCCGAGGCCACCGCCCGCCTGGATGATGACGATTGCCCGGCCGCTGAAGAGATCCTGCTGGACATGGTCGACAAGGGCTTCTCCGCGGGGAAGGTCGCCGGCTTCGGTAAGCGGATCCGCGACGTCATCGCCGAGCGCGACGGACGCGAGCAAGCCCCCGAGGATGTGAAGCGGGGATATGAGCGGTCGTGGATCGACTCGACCCGGTCCCTGGACGGTGGCCGCTACATCAAGGGCTGGTTGAACGCCGAGGACGCCGCGATCTGGGACGGCACCCTGGCACCGTTGGCCAAGCCCGCCGGAAGCGACGACCACCGTGATCTGTCGGAGCGGACTGCGGCCGCACTTACCGGCGTTTTGTCGGGTGGGCACACGGCCACCAAGGTCACCGTCATCTGCGACCTGGACACCCTCACCGGCGGCACCACCCCCGCCCGCCTCACCGACGGCACCCCCATACCGGCAGCCCAGGCCCGCAGGATCGCGCTCACCGCGGGGGTCTCGCCCCTCCTGCTCGGCACCGGTAACACACCGCTGTACCTGGGCCACCGGGTCAGGTTCGCCAACGCCTCCCAACGCCAAGTCCTGGAGACCCTGTACGACACCTGCGCGGTGCAGGGCTGCGAGGTGCCCGGGACGCTGTGCGAGGTCGACCACGTCCACGGCTGGGCCCTCGGCAACAGCCCCACCGACATCGACAAACTCGCCCTGTGCTGCGGCTGGCACAACCGCTACAAACACACCCACCCCGACCGACTCCACATCACCAAAACACCCGACGGCCGCTACACCTACCGCCTCCACCCACCCGACACCGTCCCCCTCCACCAGCGAAGACCACCACCCACATGGCCCCAGGCCGCATGAACAACAGACCGACGCCCGAGCCCGGCCGCCCCCGGCGGCACGGGCCGGGCCCGGCGGCCTACATCTCCTCACCAGCCGTTCTGACGCTGATCCATGGCTGCTTGCTCAGCACGCCGCCGAGCTTGTACGCCGCCCCTTTCCCGCGCCGCCGACACTGGCCGTTCATAGTGTTCGGCCAGCGCCGCCAGGTCGTGGCGGCGCTGGAGGCCGAGTTCCCCGGCGCTGTCGAGCACCTGGACGATGCCGAGACGACAGTGGGCCTTCGTGGCTTCCTCAAGTCGTCTGGCGACAGATCTGGAGCAACGGCACCAAGAACGGGTGGACAAGGAGAGTGACAAGCTGGGCGGCGGCGAAGGGCAGACCGCAGATGTCCGAGTTGCCGCCGGCGCGCTGGGCCCGCTCTGGGTGAGCATGGGCATCCAGGCGAGCAGGTCGAACGCGACTTGGGCGATCGAGCTGCCGGTGGTGCTGGTGGCAAAGCAGGTGAGCCGCGTGCCCTTGAGCCAGCTGATGAGGGCGTCGCTGACGAATTCGGCGACCCGGGCACCGTCGCGAATCTCGCCGCCGGGTTCGACGGCCGGGTCCAGGCTGCGGCTGGGACCAGGACCACGGCCTGGTGGATGGCGTCGGTGATGGCCATCCCCACCGATTAGGGCAGCCATCGGCCGAAGAGTGCGGTGAGCCAGTTGAGGATCTTGTAGGTGCCTCCGGCAGAGTCGGTGCGGGTCAGCGGGCGCCGTTCGCGCCGGTACTTCTTCGGTAGCTGGGCCAGAGCCGCGCGGTGGCTTCGATGTGGTCCGCGGCGGTGTCGCTCCCCGCGTCCCTCGGTCGCAGCAGTTCGGCAACCGGTTCACCGGATCCGTCTGGGCCGTGGCTGATGACTCAGTACGCCGTCGATGTCCACGAGCGTCGGGCCGCCGGCGTCCGGCGTTGCGTTGCCGGTCAACGCCCGGACGTGCCGGCGGCCTTCGGCCCGCGCCCGGCGGATCGCTGCGAGCCATGCGGGGTCCAGCACGCGAGGTACCGGATCCTGGGGAGTCGGGATCGGATGCTCTTATGGATGTCAAGCGGCGAGTCTAAGATCGTTTGTGGTGATGATCTGGTAGAGCTCGCGGGCGACGTAGCGTTTGAGGCATCGGAT
>NZ_FZOR01000018.1 GCF_900188445.1 Actinomadura meyerae | reverse complement strand
GGCTTCTCCGTCGCCGCCCGCACGATCATCCCCACCCGCGTCCGCGTCAGCACCACCCACACACCACCGCACACCACCACCGACACCACCAACACGAACACCTGATAGGCGGGGTAGGTGAACAGCCCGAGGTTGATCGAGCCGTCGAGCGCGGAGGGCCGCGGATACGGTTGCGACTGCACGCCGTACTGCCGCTTCACCAGGTCCTGGAGGATGAGGGCCAGCCCAAAGGTGAACAGGAAGTTGTAGAGGGGATCCAGCGGGGCCAACCGCCGGATGAACAACCGCTCCAGCACCACCCCGAGCGCGCCCAGGACGATGGGGACGAGCGGCAGCGCCAGCCAGAAGTTCAGGCCGAGCGAGTCCAGCGCGATGAACGCCCCGAACGCACCCAGCATGTAGAACGCGCCATGGGCGAAGTTGACGACGCCGAGCATCCCGAAGATGACGGCCAGGCCGAGGGCGAGCAGGGCGTAGAACGCCCCGCCCACCAGCCCGTTGAACGCCTGTTGCAGCACGTCGGGCCCGCCTCAGAGGGAGCAGGCGGCGTCGGGCTGCTGGAACGCCTCCGCGGCCGGGATCGTCTTGACGATCTTCTCGTAGTCCCAGGGCTCCTTGACCTCGGAGGACGGCTTCACCTGCGCGATGTAGGCGTCGTGGACGAGCAGGTGGTCCTCGGCGCGGACGGTGCCGGTGGCGGTGAACACGTCGTTGACCTTGTGGCCTTCGAGCTGCTTCACCACGTCGTCGGACTTGTCGGTGCCGCCGCGCTGCACGGCCTCCAGGTACTGGAGCGCCGCCGAGTAGTCGCCGGCGTGGACGGCCGTCGGGCGGGTGCCGGTCTTGGCCTTGAACTTGTCGGCCCACGCGCGGTTGCCCGCGTTGGCGTTCCAGTACCAGAAGTCGGTGAAGTACGTCCCCGCGAGGGCGTCCGGGCCGAGGGAGTGGATGTCGGTCAGGAACATCAGCCCCACCGCGAGACCCACGCCCTTGTCGCGCAGCTTGTACTCGTTGTACTGCTTCACCAGGTTGACCAGGTCACCGCCGGCCTGCATCGCGCCGAGCACCTGCGGCTTGGGGTCCAGGCCGGGCGCCTTCAGCAGGAACGTGGAGAAGTTGTCGTTCGGGAACGGCGTCGGGTCGCTCTTCACGACCGTCCCGCCCGCGCCCTTCACGGCGGCCGTGAACGTCTTCTGCATGTCCTGCCCGAACGCGTAGTCGGGGTAGACGATGTACCAGTTCTTAGCGCCGTCCTTGGTGACCTCAGTGCCCGTCCCGTGGGCGAGCATGTAGCTGTTGTAGCCGTAGTGGAAGGTGTACTTGTTGCACTGCTTCCCTTCCAGCTCCGTCGTCGCGCCGCCGACGTCGATGAACACCTTCTTCTTGTTCTTCGCGACGGTCGCGACCGCGAGCGCGGCGGACGAGGTCGGGACGTCCACGATCAGGTCGGCCTTCTGCCGGTCGTAGAGCTCCTGCGCCTTGGAGTTGGCGATCTCCGGCTTGTTCTGGTGGTCGGCGGAGACCACCTCGATGTTCTCGGTGACGGCCTTGTCGCCGTACTTGGCCTTGAAGTCGGCGACGGCCATCTTCACCGCCTCGACGGCGTTCTTGCCCGACAGGTCGGCGTAGACGCCGGACTGGTCGGTCAGCACCGCCAGGACGATCTTGTCGTCGCTGATCTTGCCCCCGCCCCCGCCGGGACCGCCCGCGCAGCCGGCCAGCAGCGCTCCGGCGGTCGCGATCGCGGCCGAGCGTCCCAATAGTTTCATGGGGGGTCTCCCTAAATTCCGAGGTACTGGAGGAGTTCGTCTTCACGGGCGAGGACCTCGTCGTTGTCCATCGACTCGACGATGCGGCCCTCGGCCAGGAGGTGGTGCCGGTCGGCGACGGTCGCGGCGAAGTGCACGTTCTGCTCGATGAGCAGGACGGTCACCCCGGCGGCCTTGACCTCGCGCAGGATCGCGCCGATCTGCTGGACGATCAGCGGCGACAGTCCTTCGGTCGGCTCGTCGCACAGCAGCAGCCGCGCCCCCGTCCGCAGCACCCGCGCCAGCGCGAGCATCTGCTGCTCACCGCCCGACAGCTTCGTCCCGGGAAACCGCCGCCGCTCCTTCAACCGCGGGAACGTCTCGTACACCCGCTCCAGCGACCACGGCTCCGGGCCCTGCTTCTCTTCAGCAAGCTTGCCTTTGGAGGTCTTGTCCTTGGAGGTCTTGTCCTTGGAGGGCCCTGCTTTGGAGGGACGGCCCCCTACGGGCGGCAGGGTCAGGTTCTCTTCCACCGACAGCGTGGCGAAGATGCCGCGGTCGTCCGGGACGTAGCCGAGACCGCGGCGCGCGCGCTTGTGCGGGCTCAGGGTGGAGATGTCCTCGTCCAGGAACTGGACCGTTCCGGACGTCCCCTTGTGGAGCCCCATGAGCGAGCGCAGCAGCGTGGTCTTGCCGGCGCCGTTGCGTCCGACGAGCGTCACGATCTCGCCCTGGTCCACGTGCAGGGACACATCGCGGAGCGCCTGCGCTTCGCCGTACCAGGCCGACAGTCCGTCAACGCGCAGCATGCGAGTCTCCCAGGTAGGCCGTGACCACACGCGGGTCATGACGGATCTCGGCATACGGCCCCTCGACCAGAACCCGACCGTGCTGAAGCACCGTCACCCGGTCCGCCAGGCTCGCCACCACACTCATGTTGTGCTCGACCAGGACGACCGTCCGCCCCGCGCGCACCTTCTTGATGAGCTCGACCGTCCGGCCGACGTCTTCCACGCCCATGCCGGCGGTCGGCTCGTCCAGCAGCAGCACCTTGGGGTCCAGCGCGAGCGCCAGCGCCAGTTCGAGGGCGCGCTTGCGGCCGTAGGCGAGCGCACCCGCCGCGATGTCGCCGTGCTCGCTCAGCCCGACCTGGTCCAGCAGTTCGGCGGCACGGTCGGAGTACCGTCCGAGCGCGGCGTCGGAGCGCCAGAACTTCCAGCCGAGGCCGCTCCGGCCGGCCAGCGCCAGCTCCACGTGCTGCCGGGGTGTCAGCTCGGCGAACAGGCTGGTGATCTGGAACGAGCGCGCCACACCCAGCCGCGCGATCGCCTCCGGACTCCGCCCCGCCAGCTCATGCCGCCCCAGCCGCACACTCCCCGACGACGGCTTCAAGAACCCCGTCAGCAGGTTGAACAACGTCGTCTTGCCCGCACCGTTCGGCCCCACCAGCGCATGCACCGACCCCTCCCCCACATCCAGGTCCACACCGTCCACGGCACGGAAACCGCGGAACTCCCGGACCAGACCCCGCGCTTCCAGCACCGGGCCCCGCGGGCCGGAGTCGCCCATGCGCCCTCCCCAAACTCGTCTAAGGTGACCCGAGACACACCGGGCCCTCGTGACCGGGAACGCTAGGTCGCGCCCGTCGGCCGGACCATGTGAGCGGCCACCATATTCCGACCGGCCGATACGGCCGTGATCCACATCACGCGCAGGTCAGCGCGGCCCGCACATGGCGACCTCCGCCGTTATGTGGACGCGCCACGTGGTCGCGGTCACAACGGGTGCCCACCATGGCGGACGACCCGACGCCGATCCGAGGAGCCGGAATGCCCGTCCGCACCGCCGCCCTGACCGCCGGCCTCGCCGCCGGCGCGCTCGTCGCGGCCCTCGCCGCACCCGCGGCCTCCGCCCAGACGCAGGAACGCGCACCTGGACACGCCCCGGGAGGCGCACCGGAACGCGCGCCGGAACGCGCGCTCACCGTTCCGGGCGCCGAGAAGCTGGTGTCCGCCCGCCTGGCCGACCTCACCACCGCCGGGACGGTCGCCTCCGGGCACACCGTCCCGGCCGACTTCGCCGGCCTGCACGCCGCCGGGACGCGCAACCCATCAGGCGTCCCCGGCGTCCAGCTCGACGGCTACTTCCCGGACGACTCCGCCTTCAACACCAACCACGGCTGGAACCACGACGCGCAGTTCGTCATCCGCCTGCCCGACCACTGGAACGGCGGCCTCGTCGTCGCGGGCTCTCCCGGCAACCGCCGCCAGTACGCCAACGACGTCACCATCTCCGACTGGGCACTCGGCAAGGGCTACGCCTACGCCGCGACCGACAAGGGCAACAGCGGCACGGAGTTCTACCAGGACGGCCGCCGCCCCGGCGACGCCATCGCCGAATGGAACCACCGCCTGACCGAGCTCACCCGCGCCGCGAAGAAGACCGTCGCGCAGCACTACGGACGCGCCCCCGGCCGCACCTACGCGGCGGGCATCTCCAACGGCGGCTACCTCGTCCGCTGGCAGTTGGAGAACCGGCCGGAACTCTACGACGGCGGCATCGACGCCGAAGGCACGCTCTGGCGCGCCGGCGGCCCCAACCTGTTCACCTACCTGCCGTCCATCCTGCGCGCCTACCCGTCCTACGCGGCGACCGGCGACCCGTCCGCGCACAAGGCGCTGCTGAAAGCGGGCCTGGCGCCCGGCTCGGAGTTCCTCTGGCCGTTCCACGACCAGGTCTACTGGGAACTCACCCAGCGCATCTACCGCGAGGAGTTCGACCCCGCCTACACCGGCCCGGAAGCCGATTACAACTACGCCGCCCGCCCGAAGGAAGTCCATCGCGCCGTGGCCCGCGTCTCCCTCACCGGCCGGATCCGCAAACCCCTGATAACCCTCCAGGGAACCTACGACTCGCTCCTGCCGATCGGCACCGACTCCGACGTCTACGCGAAACTCGTCCGCGCCCGAGGAAAGGCCCCTTACCGCTACTACCGGCTGGAGGCCGCCAACCACACCGACGGCCTTTACGACACCTACCCCGACCGCCTCCGCCCCCTCCTCCCGTGCATGCGCACCGCCTTCACGGCCCTCGAATCCTGGACGCGGAACGGCACGCCCCCGCCGCGGAGCGCGACGCTCGCCCGCCCGGCGTCCGGCGACCTCGTCAACACCTGCTCCCTCTCCTGACACCGGAAGCCTCACCTGACACCGGAACCGAGGAGGTCTCGTGTCATGAAACCCACCCCGATCCTCGCCGCCGCCGCGGCACTCGCCCTCACGGCGGCCACCGCCGCCCCGTCCGCGGCCGCCGCGCCGCTTCCCGCAACGCTCCCGCAGCACACCATCAGCGCCTCCTACGTCAGCGGGATCTCATCCGGCGGATACATGGCGGACCAGCTGCACGTCGCCTACTCGGGGACGTTCAAGGGCGCCGGCATCTTCAGCGCGGGCCCCTACCACTGCGCCCGCGGGAGCGTGGTCACCGCGCAGCTCGCGTGCATGAACGACCTGTACGACGACAACCCGGCGGAGCTGGAGCGCACGGCCCGCGACCGGGCGGCGCAGGGGCGCATCGACTCTGTGGCGAACCTGGCGGGGCATCCAGTCTGGATCTACCACGGGACGAACGACATCACGGTCAAGCAGTCGGTGAACGACGGGCTCGCCGGTTTCCACCGCGATTTCGGGGCCGCCGTCTCCTACAACAAGACGTCCCCGGCGGGGCACGCGTGGGTGAGCCCCATCGGCCCCAACCCGTGCTCGGCGACCTACACGCCCTACATCAACTCGTGCGGCGACGACCCTGAAGGCGCGATGCTCGCGCACCTGTACGGCAGCGTGGCGCCGCCCGCGTCCACGCCGGGCGGGACGCTCATGGAGTTCGACCAGAACGCCTACGCCCCGAACGGCAGCGCCTCGTCCATCAGCATGGACGGCAAGGGCTACGCCTACGTCCCGAGCGCATGCGAATCGGGCACGTGCCGGCTGATGGTCGCGCTGCACGGATGCCAGCAGGGCCGCAGCCTCGTCGGCACCACGTTCGCGACGAAGACCTACCTCAACGAGTACGCCGACACCAACGCGACGATCGTCCTGTACCCGCAGGCGACCGCGTCGAGCTGGACGGGCGGCAACCCGCAGGGCTGCTGGAACTGGTGGGGCTACGGCGGCGACACCGCCTACGACATGAAGGGCGGCAAGCAGATCGAGACCATCATGCGCATGGTCCACGCCCTCGGCGGCTGACCCGCACTCACCGCGGACCGCGCCGGCCGGTCTCGGCCTGTCACAGCCGGGACCGGCCGGCCCCGGCCGCCCCGGCCGGGCGGACGGGCGGACGGCCAACCGGGTGGATCGGCGGACGGCCAACCGGGCGGACGGGCGTCAGAGTTTGGCGCGGGTCCAGGTGACCAGGTCGTCGGCGGGGAGGGTGTTGACGAGTTGGGACGCCTCGACTCCGCACCGGGCGGCGCGCTCGCAGCCGAAGGGCTGCCAGTCGAGCTGGCCCGGTGCGTGGGCGTCGGAGTCGATGGAGAAGCGGCAGCCCGCCTCGGCGGCGACGCGCAGCAGCCGCTTCGGCGGGTCGAGGCGCTCCGGGCGCGAGTTGATCTCGACGGCGACGTCGTAGGCGGCGCACGCGTCGAAGACGAGGGCGGCGTCGAACTCCGACTCGGGGCGCAGGCCGCCGCGCTTGCCGCCGGCCTTCACGATCCGGCCGGTGCAGTGGCCGAGGACGTTCACCCGCGGGTTCGCGATCGCGGCGACCATGCGCTTCGTCATCGCGACCCGGTCCATGCGGAGCTTGGAGTGGACGCTGGCCACGACGACGTCGAGGCGTTCGAGCAGGTCCGGGTCCTGGTCGAGGGTGCCGTCCTCCAGGATGTCGACCTCGATCCCGGTGAGGATCCGGAACGGCGCCAGCTCCTCGTTCAGCGACGCGACGACGTCGAGCTGGCGGCGCAGGCGGTCGGCGGACAGGCCGTTGGCCACCTTCAGGCGCGGGGAGTGGTCGGTCAGCGCGAGGTAGTCGTGCCCGAGGCCGCGCGCGGTCTCGGCCATCTCCAGGATGGGCGAGCCGCCGTCCGACCAGTCGCTGTGGGTGTGCAGGTCGCCCTTCAGCGCGGCGCGGAGCGCGGCGGCGGCCTCGTCGAGGGGCTGCCCCTCGGTCGCCTCCAGGCGGCGCAGGTAGACGGGGGTCTCGCCGCGCAGCGCCTCCTCGATCACCAGCGCGGTGACCTTGCCGATGCCGGGCAGGGCGGTCAGCGTCCCGTCGCGGGCGCGGCCGGCCAGCTCGTCCGGCGGCGTCCGCTCGGCGAGGTCGGCGGCCGTGCGGAACGCCCGCACGCGGTAGGTCGGCTCGTGGGCGCGCTCCAGCAGGAACGCGATGCGGCGCAGCGCTTCGACGGGCTCCACGCCTCGCACCGTACCCAGGTATGACGGGACGTGTCCCACTGTGGTCTCATCCGTCTGGGCCGTCCGGTATCTAGCCTTGTCGCCATGGCCGTGGACGAGACGGGGGCCGGGGACGAGACGGGGAAGGCGCAGAACCTCCTGCGTGCGGTGCTGCGCGACGGGATCCTGGCGGCCGTCGCGACCGGGCGGGCCGAGCCCGCGCCGCCACTCGACCGGCCCTGGCCGGCGGGGCTGCGGTGGACGCGGTTCCTCGGCATCGGGCGGCTGCCGTACGGGCTGGTGCTGAACCTGTTCTGGCTCTTCGTCACGATCCTGATGGTCAACGGGACCAGCTCGATGCTGCGCGAGCCCGTGCGCGCCGAGCAGGCCGGCTACCCCGGCGACGGCACGGCCCTGCTGCTGGCGGTGCTGGTGACCGCGCCGCTGGCCCTGCGCGACCGGCATCCGCTGGGCGCGTGGCGGATGAGCTTCGCGGGGATGGCGGTGCTGGCGCTGAGCCCGTGGCCGCCGGACATCGCCTACACCGAGGGCGGCGCGTTCGCGGCGCTCATGTGCGTGTACACGGTGACGGTGCGCTGCTCGCGGGACGTCACGCTGGGCGTCGCGCTGCTGTCGTTCACCGGCGTGTGGCTCAAGGACCCGGACTCGGCGCCGGGCGCGTCGATGCTGCTGCTCGTGCCGCTGGCGGTCGGCTACGCCGTGCGGGTGCGGCGCACGTCGCGGCGGGAGCTGGCCGAGCAGGAGCGGCGGCACCGGGACGCCGAGGCCGTGCTGACCGAGCGGCAGCGGATCGCGCGGGAGCTGCACGACGTCGTCGCGCACCACATGTCGATGATCGCGATCCAGGCGGAGGCGGCGCCGTACAAGGTGGCGGACGTCCCGGACGAGACCCGGCGGGACCTCGCCGAGATCCGCGCGACCGCGCTGGACGCGCTGACCGAGCTGCGCCGGATCCTCGGCGTGCTGCGCGCCGAGGACGGCGCCGAGACCGCCCCGCAGCCGGGCCTCGACCGGCTGGACGAGCTGGTCGCGAACGCCCGGGGCGCGGGCCTGCGGGTCGGGACGCGGCTCGGCGGCGACCTCGCCGGGCTGCCGCCGGGCGTGGGCCTCACCGCGTTCCGGATCGTCCAGGAGGCGCTGAGCAACGCGATGCGGCACGCGCCCGGTTCCCGGGTGGACGTCGAAGTGTCCCGAGATGACGGACTAGTGTGGCTCGGCGTCGTGAACGGCCCGCCCGCCGCCGGCCAGGTCCCCGGCACGCCGCTGCCCGGCGGCGGCCACGGGCTGGTCGGGATGCGGGAGCGGGCCGCCGCGCTGGGCGGCGAGCTGACCGCCCGCCCCACCGCCGAGGGAGGATTCGCCGTGACCGCCACGCTGCCGCTGAGGGCGCGGGAGGCGACGTGACGATCCGGGTCGTGATCGTCGACGACCAGGGCATGGTGCGCGCCGGGTTCGGCGTGCTGCTGAACGCCCAGCCGGACATCGAGGTCGTCGGCGAGGCGGTGAACGGCGAGGAGGGGCTGCGGACCATCGCGGAGCTGTCCCCGGACGTGGTGATGATGGACGTCCGCATGCCGGTGATGGACGGCCTGGAGGCGACCCGCCGGCTCCTCTCGGGGACGTCCGGTGCCGTCCCGAAGGTCCTGATGCTGACGACGTTCGACCTGGACGACTACGTCTACGCGGCGCTGCGGGCGGGGGCCAGCGGGTTCCTGCTGAAGGACGCGTCCGCGTCCGAGCTGGCCGACGCGGTGCGGGTCATCGCGGCGGGCGACGCGCTGCTGTCGCCGTCGGTCACCCGGCGGCTGATCGCGGAGTTCTCCCGGCTCGGCGGGCCGCGCGCCCCGTCCCGCCGGCGGCTGGAGGAGCTGACCGAGCGGGAGACCGAGGTCCTGACTCTGGTGGCGCGGGGCCTGTCCAACGGGGAGATCGCCGCGAAGCTCGTCGTCGCGGAGCAGACCGTCAAGACCCACTTCGGGCGGATCCTGATGAAGCTCGGGCTGCGGGACCGCCCGCAGGCGATCGTCTACGCCTACGAGGTCGGGCTCGTCAGGCCCGGCGACTGACCCCCCGGTGTGATACCTGGGAGGCACTCCGTCGGACCGCGGTGGCAGGCCGCAAGACGGCTCCGCCGATGGATCCCCGTCCGGGTGCCTGATTTCTACCTTCCTGGTCAGTGCTGCGAACCACTGACCAGGAAGGACGGGCCCGATGCCGGGTGTGCGCCAGTCTCTCTCCGCCGTCTCGCTGCTCGCGGCGGGCTCGGTGGCCCCCGCGGCGGTGCCCGCCGACCCGTACGAAGCCCCCGGGCCGTTGCCCGCGCTGTCCGCATCGGCCTTGGCCGCCCGATACCAGGCCACCGGGCGGGACATCGGGCGGGCGCTGACCACGGCGGAACGCGTCCACGATGAGGACCGGGCGCGCGCGCTGTCCGCGTTCCTCACACCGGGCAGACGATTCCTTGCCTTCGACCCGCGCGGATCTGGACGAGCCGTCGAAGTCATCGGCGACCTGGAGCACGCCGACCGCATCGCCGTCGTCATCCCCGGCGCTGACAACACGCTGGCCAACTACGACTCCCCCAAGTTCGTCGGCGGCGGCAGCCGAGCCCTCTATCAGGAGGCCCGTGCCCAGGCAGCCCGTGCCCAGGAAGCCCATGCCCAGCAGGCCCGTGCTCAGGAAGCGCGCGGCCATGAAGCCCGCGCCGACGTTCCGCTTTCGCGGTTCGCGGTCATCGCCTGGCTCGGCTACGACTCGCCCTCCACGCTGAGCACGGCCGTCCTCACGAGCAGCCGGGCGGAGGACGGCGCGCGCGGGCTGGAACGGTTCCTCAGCGGTATCCACCAGGTGAACGGGCACGCGCGGTTCGCGTTGCTCTGCCACAGCTACGGCTCGGTGGTCTGCGCGAAGGCCGCCCCGCATCTGGCGCCGCTTCCCGTGGACGACATCGCGGTCTTCGGCAGCCCCGGCACGACGGTGGACACGGCCTCCGACCTCGGGACGTCCGCGCGCGTGTGGGCGGGCCGTTCCAAGGGCGACTGGATGCGCTACGTGCCCAACGTCCACTTCGCAGGGCTCGGCTTCGGCACGGACCCCGTCTCGCCGCGCTTCGGCGCACTCCGGTTCGACGCCGGCACCGGCCCGCACAGCGCCTACCTCAAGCCCGGCTCGCGCGCGCTGCGCAACCTCACCCTCATCGCCCTCGGCCACACCGCAGAGGCCGGCCACGCGGGGGCCATCCGTGCGGGGGCCGTCCATGCTTGACGCGCGACCGGGAGAGGCGATCGTCCGTCTCGCTCCAGTGCCGGAGCGCGACCATGCGGTGGACGCGCTGCGCGTACTCGCCATCCTGGGCGTCGTCCTCGGCCACTGGCTGGTCACCGCGTTAGTCGCGGGCCCCTCGGGCCGCGACCTGCACGTCACCAGCCCGCTGAAGGCGATGCCCTACCTCGCCCCGATCTCCTGGGTCTTCCAGACGCTCGCCGTGTTCTTCCTGGTCGGCGGTTACGCGGCGGCGAAGTCGCGGCGCCCCGGCGAGGCGTGGGGGACGCTGATGCGGCGGCGCCTGACCCGGTTCGCGCGGCCGCTGCCCGTCCTGGCCCTCGCGTGGATCCCGGCCGCCGCCGCCCTGCGGTGGGCGGGGTTCTCGTCCGGCACGGTGCGGACGATGGTCGAGCTGGTCCTCAGCCCGCTGTGGTTCCTCTGCGTGTACGCGGTGCTGACGGCATGCGGCCCGCTGGTCGCGTCCGCCTGGGACCGGTTCGGTTGGCGCGGCGCCGCGCTCCTCGTCGCGGCGACCGCCGCGATCGACCTCGGCCGCTTCGCGCTCGACACGCCAGGGTGGACGGGTTGGGCCACCGTCCTCACCGCCTGGCTGCTGCCGTTCTACCTCGGCACCGGCTGGGCGCGCGGCGCACTGCGCTCCCGCCGCTCCGGGTTCGCGCTGCTGGTCGGCGGCACGGCCGCGACCGCGCTGCTCGTGCTGCTCGCCGGGTATCCGGCGAGCATGGTCGGCGTGCCGGGCGCCGCGGTCTCCAACCTCAGCCCGCCGACGCTCGCGGCCGTCGCGTTCGGCCTCGCCCAGACGGGCCTCGCCGTGCTGCTGCACGGGCCCCTCACCCGCTGGACGCGACACGCCCGGGTGCGCGCGCTGCTCGACGCGTCGGGCGTCTCCGCGATGACGGTCTACCTGTGGCACCAGACCGCGCTGATGGCCGTCACCGTGGTGACCCTGCTCACGTTGGGTAACCTGCAGGGAGTGCACACGGCCCCCGGCGGCCCGGAGTGGATCATGATGCGGCTGCCGTGGCTGGCCGCCTTCGCGGCCGTGCTGGTCGTGCTCCGCACCGTGACAGGCCGGTTCGAGACAGGCCGGTTCGAGACAGACCGGTTCGAGACAGACCGGGCCGGACCCGCGCCGCGCCGCCGCACCCACCCTGGATGGTAGACATACGCACGATGCCGCCGAACGCCACGACGCCGGGAACGACGCACGTCCGCCGACCGCGCGCGCGGCGTCTGCGCACGGCGCTGGCCGGTGCCGCGTCCACTGCCGTGCTCATGCTGACGACGGCCGGGACCGGGCACGCCGACCCCTACGCCGCGCCCGTGCCCGTCCCCGAACTGGCCCCCTCGACGCTGGACGTCCGGTACGCCGCCGAACGCGGCGCCATCGAGGAGGCGCTGAAGACGGCGCAGGATGTCGGCGACACCGACCGCCGCAAGGCGCTCGGCGCGTTCCTCCAGCCCGGACGCCGCTTCCTCTACTTCGACCCGCGCGGCGGCGGGCGCGCCGTCGAGGTCGTCGGCGACATCGCCAGGGCGCGGCGGGTCGCGGTACTCGTCCCCGGCGCCGACACCACGCTGTCCGCGTTCGACACGCGCGGCGGCAAGCCGTGGTCGACTCCGGGCGGCGGCGCGCGCGCCGTCTACGCGCAGGCGCGCTCCATATCGCCGGACCCTGAACTGGCGGTCGTCGCCTGGCTCGGCTACGCGGCGCCCAAGACGTTCAGCAGTGATGTCCTCACCGACGGCCGGGCCGCCGAAGGCGCCGGGAAGCTGCGCCACTTCATGAAGGGCCTGCATCGGGTCAACCCCAGCGCGACCGTGGGCCTGCTCTGCCACAGCTACGGTTCGGTGGTGTGCGGCCGTGCGGCCCTGGACGCGCCCAAGAGCCCGTCCTGGCGCCAGGTCACCGACATCGCCCTCTACGGCAGTCCCGGCACGTCGGCATGGTCGGCCGCCACGCTGAGCCGCTCGGCCCGCGTCTGGGCGGGGCGCGGCACGTCCGACTGGATGGAAGAGGTCCCCCACGTGCGCTTCCTCGGCATCGGCCTCGGCCCGGACCCGGTCTCCCCCGAGTTCGGCGCGCGGGTCTTCGACGCCGGATCCGGCGGGCACAGCGACTACCTCGCGCCCGGCTCCGCCCCGCTGCGCAACCTCACCGGCATCGCCCTCGGGCGCGCGTCCGCGGTCACGCGCGGCTGACGCGTCGGATGGCCCGTCGGGTGGCTCGTCGGGTGGCTCGCCGGATGGCTCGTCGGGTGGGCGGGGCCAGGTCATCACCGGCGTAGTGGCACCCTAGGGTGGTGGACACCGCAAGCGAGGCCGAGATCCGCGACCAGACCACCCAGCGCCTGGAGAAGGCGATGGGGACGTTCGGCACCGCCGCGCTGGCGAGCATGGAGGAGCAGCTCCCCTGGTTCCGGCGCATGCCGGCCGACCAGCGGTCCTGGATCGGCCTCGTCGCGCAGGCGGGCATCGCCGCGTTCGTCGAGTGGTTCAAGAACGACGAGCGGACGCGCCCGGCCATCGCCGGGGAGGTGTTCGGCACCGCCCCCCGCGAGCTGCTGCGCTCCATCAAGCTGCACCACACCATCGACATGATCCGCGTCATCATCGAGGTGGTGGAGACCCGGCTGGACGAGCTGGCCGCACCCGGCGGCGAGGCCCAGCTCCGCGAGGCCATCCTGCGCTACACGCGCGACGTGGCGTTCGGCGCCGCGCAGGTCTACGCGCGCGCCGCCGAGACGCGCGCCGCCTGGGACGCCCGGCTTGAGGCCCTCGTCGTCAACGCGGTGCTGCGCGGCGAAGTCGACGACGGCATGCACTCGTGGGCCGCCGCCCTCGGCTGGACGTCCAAGCCCGTCACCGTCATCGCGGGGTTCACCCCCGAAGACGAGGAGCCCGAGGTCACCATCGACCAGATGCAGTTGGCCGCGCGCCGCGCGCGCGCCGACGTGCTGGCCGGTGTGCAGGGCCACCGGGTCATCGTCATCGTCGGCGGCGACATCGACCCCGTCGAGGCGGCCCGGCCCATCGCCGCCAAGTGCGGCCCCGGGCCCGTCGTCGTCGGCCCGCAGGTCGCCGACCTCTACGAGTCCACCCACTCCGCGCAGGCCGCCGTCGCCGGACTGCGCGCCGCCGCCGGATGGCCCGACGCGCCCCGTCCCGTGCACGCGACGGAACTGCTGCCCGAACGCGCCCTGGACGGCGACGACGACGCGCGCCGCTACCTGGTGGACAGCGTCTACAACCCGATGCTCGCCGCCGGCGCGCCCCTGCTCGACACGCTCACCACCTACCTCGAACAGGGGTCGTCGCTGGAGGCGACCGCGCGGCTGCTGTTCGTTCACCCCAACACCGTCCGGTACCGGCTGCGCCGCGTCACCGAGCTGACCGGGCTGGCGCCGACCGACGGCCGCAACGCCTTCACCCTCCGCATCGCCCTGGTCCTCGGCCGGTTCGAGACCCGCTCCGCCCACGGCTGACTTCCTGGCGAACCCCTACCCGCTTAGCGTGACTACGGAGGTTGTAGGGGTCGTACAAAGGGGTCCGACCAAAGTTCGTGCTGATCGGTATCGAGGTCACCGGACATTGACGGAATGCTGGACGCTGTGATTCTCCTCGCATCGCCCGGCCAGGGCGCCCAGACCCCCGGCTTCCTGCAGCCATGGCTAGAGATACCCGGAGTGGCCGACCGTCTCGCCTGGTGGTCGGCCGTCACAGGGCTCGACCTGGTCAGGTACGGGACGGAGGCGGACGCCGAGGAGATCCGCGACACCGCCGTGGCCCAGCCGCTGCTGGTCGCCGCCGCGCTCGCCGCATACGAGGTGCTCTACGAGAATGACGGCGACCGGGACCCCGTCCCCGGCGCGGTCGCCGGGCACAGCGTCGGCGAGCTCGCCGCCGCCGCGATCGCCGGGGTCCTGACGCCCGAGACCGCGCTGGTCCTCGTCCGGGAGCGGGGCCGGGCGATGGCCGAGGCCGCCGCGATCACCGAGACCGGGATGACCGCGGTGCTCGGCGGCGACGCCGACGAGGTGCTCGCCTCCATCGACAAGCACGGGCTCACCCCCGCGAACGTCAACGGCGCCGGCCAGGTCGTCGCCGCCGGGACGACGGAACGGCTCGCGCGGTTCGCCGACGAGCCGCCCGCCAAGGCGCGGCTGCGGCCGCTGTCGGTCGCGGGCGCCTTCCACACCGAGCACATGGAGCCCGCCGTCGACACGCTCCGCCGCCTCACCGCCGGCGTGCGCGCCGCCGACCCGCGGACCACGCTGCTGCAGAACCGCGACGGCGCCGTCGTCACCGGCGGCGGCGACTTCGTCGCGCGGCTCGTCGACCAGGTCAGCGCGCCCGTCCGCTGGGACGCGTGCATGGAGACGATGCGCGAGATCGGCGTCACCGGCATCATCGAGCTGCCGCCCGCCGGGACCCTCACCGGGCTCGCCCGGCGCGAGCTGAAGGGCGTCCCGCTGGTGGCCCTGAAGACACCCGACGACCTCGGCAAGGCCCGCGAGCTCATCGAGGCGGACGCGTCATGACCGCCGGGCTCACGATCCCCGCGCCGACCGCCGGCGCCCGCGTCCTCGCCTTCGGCGACTACCGCCCGGCCCGCGTCGTCACCAACGACGAGCTGGCCGAGACCGTCGACACCAACGACGAGTGGATCCGCAGCCGCGTCGGCATCGCCGAGCGGCACATCGCCGGCGACGACGAGGGCATCGTCGAGCTGGCCGTGCACGCGGGCGGCAAGGCCCTCGCGGGCAGCGGGCTCGACCCGTCCGACATCGACCTGGTGATCCTCGCGACCTGCTCGGCGGAGTCGCCGATGCCGAGCCACGCCGCGATCGTCGCGCACCGCCTCGGCATCGACGCGCCCGGCGCGTTCGACCTGAACGCCGCCTGCGCCGGCTTCTGCTACGCCCTCGCGACCGCCAGTGCCGCCGTCCAGGCGGGCAGCGCCCGCAACGTGCTGGTGATCGGCTCCGAGAAGATGTCCCAGTGGGTCGACTGGACCGACCGCTCCACCTGCATCATCTTCGCCGACGGCGCGGGCGCCGCGGTCGTCGGCCGCAGCGACTCGCCCGGCATCGGCCCGGTGGTGTGGGGCAGCGCCGGGGACAAGTACGACAAGATCATCATCGACGACCGGAAGTCGTTCATCCGGCAGGAGGGGCAGGCGGTGTTCCGCTGGGCCACCACCGCCATCGCCCCGGTCGCGCTGCAGGCCTGCGAGCGCGCCGGGATCAAGCCGGAGGACCTCGCCGCCGTCGTCCCGCACCAGGCGAACCTGCGCATCATCGAGGCCATCGCCCGCAAGGTGAAGGCGACCAACGCCGTCGTGGCCGACGACATCGTCCACTCCGGCAACACCTCGGGCGCCTCCATCCCGCTGGCGCTCTCCCGCATGATCGAACGCGGCGACGTGCCGTCCGGTGCCCCGGCCCTGCTGGTCGGGTTCGGCGCCGGACTGTCCTACGCTGCCCAAGTCATCCAGATCCCGTAGGCCGTCACGCCTGCCCGCAGGGCCTGGACCAACCCACCGAAGGAGAACGCAGAACCATGGCAGTCGCAGCCACCGAACAGCAGATCCTGGACGGCCTCGCCGAGATCATCGACGACATCGTCGGCATCGACAAGGCCGAGGTGACCCCCGAGAAGAACTTCATCGACGACCTCGACATCGACTCGCTGTCGATGGTGGAGATCGCCGTGGCCGCGCAGGACCAGTTCGGCGTCGAGATCCCCGACGACGAGCTCCGCAACCTGAAGACGGTCAAGGACGTCGTCAACTTCGTCCAGAACCTGCAGGGCTAGTACCTCGGGAAGGGCGCGCCGCCGGCCCGGCCGGGCGGCGGCGCGCCCGGTCCCTCTCTCCCCCTCCCAGTCCGCAAGGAGCATCCAGTATGAGCAAGAGCCAGACCAGGGTCGTGGTGACCGGTCTCGGTGCAACGACCCCTCTCGGCGGAGACCTGCCGTCGACCTGGTCCGCCCTGCTCGCCGGAGAGTCCGGGGTCCGGAGACTGGACTGGGAGGGCGTCGACGAGCTACCGGTCCAGTTCGCGGCGACGCTGAAGGTCCAGCCGGACGAGGTCCTGCCGCGGCAGGCGATGCGCCGCCTCGACCGCAACCAGGCGATCGCGCTGATCGCCGCGCGGGAGGCCTGGGCCGACGCGGGGTTCGCACCGTCCACCGGCGGCAAGCCGCAGAAGGGCATGGACAAGGCCGGCGTCGAGGGCGGACACACCGTCGACGGCGAGCGCCTCGGCGTCGTGTTCTCCAGCGGCATCGGCGGCCTGCACACCGCCCTCAACAGCTACGACGTCTACCGCGAGAAGGGCTGGTCGCGGGTCTCGCCCTTCACCGTCCCGATGCTGATGCCGAACGGCGCCTCCGGGCACGTCGGGATCGAGTTCGGCGCGATGGCCGGCTCGCACGCCCTGGTCAGCGCCTGCGCGTCCAGCGGCGAGGCCGTCGGCTACGCCATCGACATGATCCGCGCGGGCCGCGCCGACGTGGTGATCTGCGGCGGCACCGAGTCGTGCATCCACCCGCTGCAGATGGCGTCGTTCGGCGCCATGCGCGCGATGTCGACCCGCAACGACGCGCCGGAGCGCGCGTCCCGCCCCTACGACAAGAACCGCGACGGGTTCGTCCTCGGCGAGGGCGCCGCGGCGCTGATCCTGGAGTCGGAGGAGCACGCCCGCGCCCGCGGCGCCCGCCTCCACGGCATCGCGGCCGGCTGCGGCTACTCCGGCGACGCCTACGACATCGTCCTGCCGGACCCGAGCGGCGCCGGGCAGGCCAAGGCGATGCAGCGCGCGCTGAAGGACGCCGGGCTGGAGCCCGCCGACATCGTGCACATCAACGCGCACGCCACCTCCACGCCGGCCGGCGACGTGGCCGAGCTCGCCTCCATCAAGGCGGGCCTCGGCGAGGAGGCCGCCCGCCAGGTGGCCGTCACCGCCACCAAGTCGATGACCGGGCACCTGCTCGGCGGCGCCGGCGCCCTGGAGTCGGTGTTCACCATCCTCGCGCTGAAGGAGGGGCTCATCCCCTTCGTCGCCAACCTGGAGGACCTCGACGAGGAGGCCGACCTGGACATCGTCCGGGACGAGCCGCGCAAGATCTCCGACGGTCCCGCGGCGGCGCTGAACAACTCGTTCGGCTTCGGTGGCCACAACGTGTCGGTCGCCTTCCAGCGGGCCCTCTGACCCGCACGCGACGAACGACGGCCCGGTGAGCGCACCGCTCACCGGGCCGTTCGCATGTGACCGGGCCGTTCCCGCGTCACCGGGCCGTTCGCGCGTTACCGGGCCGTCGCGTGCCCGGCCGGTCCAGCGCGTCCGTCCACCGGCCGGTTCAGCGCGCCCGGCGGGTCCGGCCGCGGATCGGGCGGGGCGCGGCGGGGCGTGCGCGTTGCGGGGCGGGCACGCTCCGGCCGGCCCGCGCCCGGAAGGCGGCGCGCGGACCGGCGGGGCTCACACGGCGGCGTGCAGCCAGCGGACGGGGGCGCCGTCGCCGGCCCGGCGGAAGGGCTCCAGCTCGTTGTCCCACGGCGTGCCGAGGAGGCGCTCGAGCTCGTGCTCGAGGTTGGCCTTGCCGACCGCCGCGTTCGCCATGACGGCGCGGAGCCGGTCCTCGGGGACGAGGATGTCGCCGTTCGCCCCGATGATGCCGGAGAAGACACCGAGGGACGGGGTGAAGCTGAACCGGACCCCGTCGGTGCCGGGCGTGGGGTCCTCGGTGGCCTCGAACCGCACGAGCTTCCAATTGCGCAGCGCGGAGGTGATGCCCGCGGCGGTGCCGGGCTTGCCCTCCCAATGCAGCTCGGCGCGCAGCGTTCCCGGCGCGGCCGCCTGGTCCGCCCATTCAAGGGAAACGGGCACACCGAGAACACCTGCGGCGGCCCACTCGATGTGCGGGCTCAGCGCAGGCGGCGCGGAGTGGACGTAAAAGACGCCACGTGCGGTCACCGGACCTCCTGGATCTGTACCGAGGCTCGTCTTCCCCTACGGCCTCGTACGTCCCAAGTCGGCGTCCGCGTCCCTCATTGTGCATCATCGGCCCGTCTGGCACCACCGTGAGTTCCGGGTTTATCGAACACTTGACCGCGCGATGGCCGCCGTTCACCGGGTCCGACCGACCAGAGTAGGCCCTCGGGGAGCGGTCCGCGATGAAAGCGCGCAACCCGGCATGGCCGCCGCCGGACGCCCCCGCGCACCGGACGCCGGGCACTTTCCGTTGATTTCTCGTGACGGAACGTCGCCGATCCGGCACCATGTGCGCGAGAGGCGGCCCGTATCCCGAACGGCATGGTGAGAGCGAGGGCGGATGTTCGACCAACAGGCACGGCTGGAGCGGGTGCTCGCGCGGCACCCCGGCGCGGCGGTGGTGGAGCCGCTGCCGGGCCGTCCGGCACTGGTCCGCCGGGACGAGATCCTCGTCGCCGGGCGGGACGCGGGCGCGGCCGAGGACGTCCTGCGCCGCTGGTCCGACGCGCGGCACGACGAGCACGGCGTCTCCCGGCTGCGGCTGCGCGCCCCCGCGAAGGTGGACGTGTGCGAGGTCGCGGCCGTGCTCGCGGCGGGCGGGACGGGTGGCGGTGCGCGGTCCCGGCGGCTGAGCGCGGCGCCGAACCACCTCGTCCTCGGCCAGCCGATGTGGTGGAGCGGGCCGGCCGACCTGCCCCGTCCGGCCGCGCCCGTGCCCGCACCCGGACCGGCCGAGGCGCGGCGGGAGGTGACGGTCGCGATCCTCGACACCGGCCTGGCGCCGCACCCCTGGTGGACGGGCGCCGGCTGGTACCGGGAGCAGCGCGCGGAGGACGCCGAGGTCCTGGACGCCGACCTCGACTACGCGCTGGACGCGCAGGCCGGCCACGGCACGTTCGTCGCGGGCGTGGTGCTGGCGCAGGCGCCGGCGGCGCGGCTGCGGGCCCGCCGGGTACTCGGCGGCGACGGGGTCGGCGACGAACTCGACGTGATCCGCGCGCTCGCCGGGCTCGCCGCGTCGGGCGGCGCCGACGTGGTGAACCTCTCCCTCGGCTGCCACACCTACGACGACCGCCCGTCCCCGGTGGTCGCCGAGGCGGTCGCGGCGCTCGGCCGCCGGACGGTCGTGGTGGCGTGCGCGGGGAACGCGGCGACCGACCGCCCGTTCTGGCCGGCCGCGATGAAGCCGGTCGTCGGCGTCGGCGCGCTCGACGGGGACGACCGCGCCTGGTTCTCCAACCACGGCTGGTGGGTCGACGCGTGCGCGCAGGGCGTCGGCGTCGGCAGCACGTTCGTCTCGTTCGACGGGCCGCGGCCGCCGGTGCGCGGCATCGACCCCGACCGGTTCGAGGGGTACGCGACATGGAGCGGGACGTCGTTCGCGGCGCCGGTGGTCGCGGGCCGGATCGCCGGGGTCGCGGGCGCGGCGGGCCTCGACGCGGTCGCGGCGGCCGACCGCGTCCTCGACCCGGCGGCGCACCCGGTCCGCGCGGGCCTCGGCGTCATCATCGACTCGCAGAAGGATACTGACAGTCAGTGCGCGATGGCATAGGGTCAACAGGCAGCGGGGGGCCTCGGAAGGAGACTTCAGTGGCCCACAAGGACGGGACGGACGAGCTGGTGGTCCGGGCGCGCGCGGGCGACGGTGACGCGTGGGCGCGGCTGGTCGAGCGGCACAGCGCGCTGCTGTGGTCGATCGCCCGCTCGCACGGGCTGAACGACGCCGACGCGGGCGACGTGGTGCAGACGACGTGGCTGCGGCTGGTGGAGCGGATCGACGGCCTGCGCGACCCGGCGGCGACCGGCTGCTGGCTGGCCACGACGGCGCGCAACGAGAGCCTGCGGCTGGTGCGGCGCAAGGGCCGCGACGCGCCGCTGGTGCCGGCGCCCCGGCGGCCGGAGCCGGAGCCGGGCCCCGAGCGGATCGTCGTCGACCGCGACCGGCTCGGCCGGGTCGGCACCGCGCTCGACACGCTGCCGCACCGCTGCCGGACGCTGCTGCGGCTGTTCGCGCTGGCGCCGACGCACGCCGAGCTGGCCGCCGCGCTCGGCATCCCGGTCGGCAGCGTGGCGCCGACCCGGGCGCGCTGCCTGGAGGCGCTGCGGAGGCTCGTCCCGTGAACGACGACGAGCTGATGTCGGGGATCCGGGACGCCTTCGAGGTCCTGGACCCGGTGCCGCCGGACGTGCTGGCGGCCGCGCGCGCGTCGATCGCGTGGCGGCTCCCGGCGGCGGCGCTGGCGGAGCTGGCGCACGACCGCGCCGGCCGGACGCCGGCCGGGGTACGCGGCGGGGCGGGGCGGACGCTGACGTTCACCTGCCCCGGACGGGAGGTGGAGATCGAGGTGGCCGAGCACGGCCGGGAGCGGGAGATCACCGGGCGGCTCGTCCCGTCCGCGCCCGCCCTCATCGAGGTCCGCCACCGGGACCTGCCGCCGGAGGGGGTCAGCGCGCGGACCGAGCCGGCCGGGCTGTTCTGCGTCCCGCACGTGCCCGAGGGGCTGGTCAGCCTCGTGTTCCGGCTGGAGGACGGCTCCTCGATCGTGACGAGCTGGATCCACCTGTGACGGGGCGGACGGGCGACGGCGCGCGACGAGTGACGGGGCGGGACGAGCGGGCGCTGCTGGCGTTGGCGGCGACCGACCCGGCGGCCGCGGCGGCGCGGGCGCGGGAGCTGCTGGACGGTGACGCCGGCGATGTCCTCGCGCTCCGGGTCGCGGGTCTGGCGGCCAAGGAGCTGGGGCGCCTGGACGAGGGCATCGCCCACCTGGAGCGCGCTCTGCGCCTCGCCGAGGGGTACGCGGCCGCGCAGGTGCGGATGAACCTCGTCGGGCTTCTCACGGCGCGCGGTGATGTCAGTGAGGCCCTCGCCCACGCGGATGAGGCGCAGCCCGCCCTGCACGGCCGTGACGCGGACAGGCTCGCCGCGAACAAGGCATGCGCCCTGGCCCGGGCCGGACGGCTGGAGGAGGCCCATGCGGTAGCCGAGGCCGCACTCCCCCGGTTACGCGAAGGCCACGACCCCGCCGCGCTGAACGGCCTCCTCACCAACCTGGGTCTCGCTCGCGCCTTCCGTGGTGACTACGACGGCGCTGAGGAGGCTCTGGCGGAGGCCGTCGCGGTGGGTGAGGCCGCGGGGCTGCGCCATCAGACGGCCATGGCGAAGGGCAACCTGGCCTTCGCGGTGTCGCGGCGCGGTGACGCCCCGCGCGCGCTCCGGCTGTTCGCAGAGGCCGAACCGGGCCTGACCGGTGAACGTCTGGCGCAGTGCCGGTTGGACCAAGCGGAGACCCTCATCGCGGCGGGTCTGCCCGACGAGGCCCGTCCCGTCCTGACCGCCGCCTTGGACGCGGCCATGGCGAACGGGTACGGGTGCGATGTCGCGGACGGTTTCCTGCTCCTCGCCCATGCCGAACTCGCCGGCGGCAACCCCGAGGACGCCACCGCAGCGGCCGAGCACGCCCGCACCATGTTCGCCGAGCAGGAGCGCACGGGCTGGATGCTGCTGGCCGAGCACGCCCTGCTCAGGGCCAGATGGGCGTCCGGTGAACGCTCCGCGGTCCTGCTGCGCTCCGCGGCGGCGACCGCCGACCGGCTGGAGGGCGGCGGCTGGGCCGACGCCGCCGACGAGGCCCGGATCGTGGCGGCGCGCGTGGCGCTGGAGCTGGGCAGGCCCGCCGGGCACCTGCTGTCCTCCGTGGCGCGGTCGCGGGGCCGCGCGTCCACCCGCATCGCCGCGTGGCACGCCCTCGCCCTCGAACGCGCCGCGCGGCACGACCGCGAGGGCGCCGTCGCGGCCGTCGACGCGGGGCTGCGGGTGACCGAGGAGCACGTCGAGGTGCTGGGCGCGCTCGACCTGCGCGCCCGCGCGGCGGGGTTCGCCGCCGAGCTCGCCGGGCTCGGCCTCGGCCTGGCCCGCTCGGCGCGGGAGCTGCTCGCCGTCGAGGAGCGGCGCCGGGCGATCGCGCGCCCGGTGCGGGTCCGCCCGCCCGCCGACCCCGAGCGCGCCGCCGCGCTGGCCGCCCTCCGCGCGCTGAGCATCGACCACACGGCCGACACCGCGCGCGGCGGCGGGCCGTCCGCGCTCGCGCCGGAGCTGGAGGCCCTCGAAGCGCGGATCCGGTCGCGGACGCGGCGCCGCCCGTCCGGGGCCGCGCCGCCGCACACCGCCGGGGCCGCCGGGGCCGACGAGATCGACGAGATCGACGAGATCGACGCGGCGCTCGGCGACCGGGTCCTCGTCGAGCTGGTCGCGGCCGGCGGCGGGCTGCACGCCGTCACCGTCGCGGACGGCGTGGCCCACCGCCATCCGCTGGGGCCGTGCGACGGCGCGGGCCGCGAGACGGGCCTGCTCCGCTTCGCCGCGCGCCGCCTCGCCGAACGCGACGACCCGCAGGCCCTCGCGTCCCTCACCGGCGCCGCGGAGCGCCTCGACCGGCTCCTCCTCGCCCCGCTGAACCCCGTCATCGGCGACCGCGAGCTCGTCATCGCCCCGACCGGTGCCCTGCACGGCCTGCCGTGGGCCGCGCTGCCGTCGCTGGCCGGACGCCCCTTCACGGTCGTCCCGTCCGCGAGCGCCTGGCTCCAAGCCCGCGCGGTGGGCCCTTCCGACGGGCATACCGTGCTCGTCGCGGGGCCCGATCTGCGTCATGCCGGACGGGAGATCGCCGACCTCCAGCGCCTCCACCCGCAGGCACTCGTCCTCACGGGCGCGCAAGCGCGCGCGGAGACCGTCCGGGACGCGCTCGCCGGCGCGTCCCTCGCCCACATCGCCGCCCACGGGGAGTTCCGCGAGGGCAACGCCCTGTTCTCGCGGCTGCGCCTCGCCGACGGCCCGCTGATGGTGCACGACCTCGACGAGCTGGCGGCACCGCCGCGCCTGGTCGTGCTGTCGGCCTGCGACATCGGCCGCGCCGGGGAGGGCGACGCCGTCCTCGGCATGGCGGGCGCGCTCCTCGCCCTCGGCACCGCCGCGGTGATCGCCAGCGTCACGCCCGTCCGCGACGAGGCGACGCCGGAGTTCATGGCGGCCTTCCACGCCGCCGTGGCGTCCGGCCGCCGCCCGTCCGAGGCCCTCGCCGCGCTCCCCCGCACCCCGGCCACCACCGGCTTCCTGGCGATGGGCGCGGGGTGAGAGGGGGACGGGGTCAGGCGTCGCCGGTCGCGACGGGGTTGGACGGGTCGCTCACCCAGTCCGACCACGAGCCGACGTAGAGGGCGGCGGGGATGCCGGCGAGGTTGAGGGCGAGGATCTCGTGGGCGGCGGTCACCCCGGAGCCGCAGTAGGCGCCGACGTCGAGGGCGTCGGTGGCGCCGAGCTGGGCGAAGCGCTCGCGCAGCAGCCCGGGCGGCAGGAAGCGCCCGTCCACGCCGACGTTCCCGGACGTCGGAGCGTTCCTGGCCCCCGGGATGTGCCCGGCGACCGGGTCGACCGGCTCCTGCTCGCCCCGGTAGCGCTCGGCGGCGCGGGCGTCGAGCAGCACGCCCGCCTTCGCCAGTTCGGCGGCGCCCTCGGCGTCCAGCACGGGCAGCCGGCCCGGGTTGGCGATGAAGTCGCCCGGCTTCACCTCGGGCTCGTCCGTGCTCAGCCGGTGGCCCGCCTCCGTCCAGGCGCGGTAGCCGCCGTCCAGGACCCGCACCCGGTCGTGCCCGAAGTAGCGCAGCGACCACCAGACGCGGGCGGCGGCGGTGGAGTCGGCGTCGTCGTACACCACGACCAGGCTGTCGCGCGACACGCCGGCGCGGCGCATGGCGGCCTCGAAGTCGGCGGGCTCGGGAAGGGGGTGCCGCCCGCCGCGCCCCGGCGGGCCCGCCACATCGCGGTCGAGGTCGACGAACACGGCGCCGGGCAGGTGCCCCTTGCGGTAGGACTCGATCCCCGGCGGGCCCGCCAGATGCCATCGGGCGTCCAGCAGGACCACGGGCGCCTGCCGCCGGAGCAGCCGGTCCAGCGCGGGCACTTCGATGAGAGGGTGCACACGGCCAGTTTGCGCGTAATCGTCCTGATTAGGGAGGGGCGAATCCTGGTTCATCTCATATCCGCTGTCTGTCAGGGGCGGGACGTGGCCAGCAGCGGCACGTTCTGCTCCGCCGGGACGAGGGAGCCGTGCATGCCGACCATCCGGTTCAGCCACGGCTCCCGCTCGGACGCGACGATCGCGAGGTCGGCGTGCGGGACGGCGATCACGTCGCCGACGCGGTCGCGCATGCCCTCCCCGAGGGGGCCGAACCAGCCGTCCGCGACGGCCTGCTCGCGCGGCACCACCCAGGCGCGGTCGCCGAGCACGGCCGTCCAGGCGGCGAGCACGTCGTCGTGGGCGCCCGGCTCGCTGTAGACGTAGCGGGCGCGGGCGTCCCCGCCGAGCAGCGCGACGCCCTCTCCCAGCTCGGGGACGGTGTCGGCGTCCACCCGCTCGGACGGGTCGACCATGCCGTGGTCGGCCGTCACGTACAGGGCCGCGCCGGGCGGCAGGACCGCCGCGATCTGCTGGGCGAGCACGTCGACGAACCGCAGCTGGTGCCGCCAGTCGGCGGACCCGACGCCGAAGCGGTGCCCCGTCCCGTCGAGGTCGGCGTGGTAGGCGGTGACGTAGGCGCGGTCACCGCGCCGCAGCGCCGCCTCGGCGCGCCCGACGAGCTGCCCGAGGCCCTCCGCGGACAGGTACTCGGCGCCGCGGGCGGTCGCGCGGCTCAGCCCCGACCGCTTGTGCTGCCGCAGCGAGATGTAGCCGACCTCGACGCCGTCCGCCGCGGCCCGCTCGTACGCCGTCGGGACGGGCTGGAACTCCGCCGGGTCGGGGTCGTCGTCCTTCCAGTGCAGGCAGTTCAGCAGCCGGTCGGTACCGGGCACCGCCACCTGGAGGCCCAGCAGCCCGTGCCCGCCGGGCGGCGCCCCCGTCGCCAGCGAGGCGAGGCTGGTGACGGTCGTCGCCGGGAACCCGGCCGTGATCGGGCGGCCCTCCATCGCGTTCAGGTAGGGGGCCTCGTCCGGATGGGCCCTGAGCTGCTCCCAGCCGAGCCCGTCCACGAGCAGGACGCACGCGCGCGGCAGCTCGGGCAGCCCCAGCACGTTCACCTCGCCCGGGACGCCGAGCGCCGCGAGCACCGAGCCGGGAAGGTCGGCGAGCGATCCGGCGCCGTACCGGGGGACGGGAGGCTCCATCCCCGCCGTCACCGCGCGGTCGCAGCCGACAGTTCCTCGGCGAAGGCCAGCACCTGGGTCACCGCGTCCGCGCCGTCGGCCGCCTCGCTGACCCGCAGGGACAGGTCGTCGGCGGTGACGCTGCCGGTGTAGCCGTGGTCGGCCTCGCAGTTCTCGTCGCCGCACGTGGCGGGTTCGAGGTCGATGTGGGCGATCGCGCCCCAGCCGATGGTCAGCACGACCTCGGTGGGCGGGACGCCCGGCACGTAGGACGCGGGATCCGGGACGACCCTCGTCACCGCGACCGACTGGACGCGCTCCAGCTTGACGGCCTCGGTGGTGGTGGACGCGTGCGGCTGGGCCATCCCCTCGCCGGGCGGGTGCTCGTCGGTGTGGCACACCAGCAGCCGGGTCGCGGACAGCACGAGCACCGTCACGTGCCGCCGCACCTCCATCGCGGGGTCGAACGTCGCCTCGTGGTGCACGACGTAGGCGACGACGGGCTCGTCACCGACGGCCGACTCGACCGCGTCCGCGACCAGGGCCGGGTAGTAACCGCTGCGCTCGATCGCCGTGCGCAACCCGCTTGCGGTCGCTCGGGTTTCCCTCATGGCCCCATCCTGCCCTGTCCGTGGCGGACGCGCACATGACGTCCCGGCGCGCGGTCATTCGCGCCCCCGCGGGGTAGGTGGGGGGCATGGACGAGCATCCACTGCCGACCCCGCCGCCGGTGCCGCCGCCCACCCCGGACCCGGCGCCCCCGCCGGAGCCGCCGGTGCCCCCCGAGCCGCCGCCCGGCCCCTATCCCGGCCCGCCGCCGCGGCCGCCGGGGCCCGTCCCGCCCGGTCCGTCGCCGGAACCGGTGCCGCCCGGACCTCCGCCGGAGCCCACACCGCCGGGCCCGCCGCCGGAGCCGACGCCCCCGGCGCCGCCGCCCGAGCCGATCCCGCCGGGACCCGAGCCCGACCCCGTCCCGCCGACACCGGAACCGCGCCCGCCCTCCCCGCCGGGCCGGCAGCGCCCCGGCTCCTGACCGGCGCGGTCTTAGAAGCGCCCGTCTTACAGGCGGCGGGGGCCCATCTCTGCGCGGGGGCCGACGGGGCGCTCCAGGGTCAGCTTCACCTCGCGCACGGTGACGCCCTGGCCGTCCACCATGACGGGGGCCAGTTCCAGGCGCGCCACCTCGGGGAGGTCGTAGCCGAGGCGGGACGCGCGCAGCAGCAACTCTTCGAGGGCCGCGACGTCCACGGGGTCGGCGCCCCGGTGGCCGAGGAGCAGCGGCGCGGTGCGGATCGCGCGGATCATCTCCGCGGCGTCCACGTCCGCGAGCGGGGACAGCCGGTAGGCGCGGTCGTCCAGCAGCTCGGCGGTCTCGTCGGCGATGCCGAACGAGATGAGCGCGCCGAACGAGCGGTCCTCCCGGACGACGATGCGGGTCGGCACGCCGTCACCGCCCGCGGCGACCTCGATGCCGTAGCAGGCGAGCAGCTCCGAGGCCCGGTCGGGCGGGACGTCCACCGGGCCGCCGTCGCCGAGCCAGTCCGCGACGAGGACGCGGGCGCGGTCGCGGTCGATGTCCTCGAACACCGGCATGCGGCCCGCGGGGCGCCGCCGCCACTGCGCGTACCGGATCACGTACCCGAGCGCGCGGACGGCGTCCTCCGGCGAGGCGTAGGACGGCACCGAGCCTTCGGCGGGCATCCCGTCCGGGCCGGGGACGCGCAGGTCGGCGGGCATGCCCTCGGTGCCCAGGTAGGTCGCGACGACCGGTTTGCCGGAACCGGCGGCGAGCCGGAGCATCTTCTCCGGGACGCGCACGTCGTAGCCGCCGATCGTCGGCGGAGCGAACAGCGCGACGACCGCGTCCACGTCGTCGTCGGCGAGCGCGTCGGCGAGGGCGGCCTCGTAGTCGTCGGCGTCGGCGCGGGGGCCGAGGTCGACGCGCGGCCGGACCCGCAGGCCGAGCGCCACCGCCTCGTCCTGCGCGAGCAGCCCGAGCGAGTTGGAGTTGTCGATGATCGCGATGCGGTCGCCGGCGGGGAGCGGCTGGTAGGCCAGCACCTGCGCGACGTCGAACAGCTCGGCGAGGTCCTCGACGCGGATGACGCCCGCCTGCTCGAACAGCGCGCTGACCGCGTGGTCGGGCAGCGTGAGCGCCTGCGCCGCGTGCCCCAGCGGGACGCCCTGGGTGCTGCGGCCGCTCTTCACGGCCACGATCGGCTTGCGGCGGCCGAGCCGGCGCGCCAGGCGCGCGAACTTGCGGGGGTTGCCCAGCGACTCCAGGTACAGCAGGACGGCCTTGGTGGCCGGATCCTCCTCCCAGTACTGCATGAGGTCGTTGCCGGAGACGTCCGCCCGGTTGCCCGCGGAGACGAAGGTGGACAGCCCGAGGCCCCGCTCGGCCGTCCGCTGCAGGATGGCGATGCCGAGGGCACCGGACTGGGAGAAGAAACCGACCGGCCCGCGTCCCGGCATGGTCGGCGCCAGGGTCGCGTTGAGCCGCACATCGGTGTCGGTGTTGGCGATGCCCAGGCAGTTGGGCCCCACCACGCGCATTCCATACGCGCGCGCGAGCCTGACGAGCTCCTCCTGACTGGCGCGCCCTTCCTCGCCGACCTCGCCGAAGCCGGAGGAGACCACGACCAGGCCCCGCACTCCCTTGGCCGCGCACTGCTCCACGACCTCGTGGACGGCGTCGGCTCGGACGGCGACGACCGCGAGGTCCACGTCGTCCGGGACGTCCAGGACGGACGCGTACGCGCGCACCCCCGCCACGGCGACCGCCGTCGGATGCACCGGGTACACCGGCCCGCTGAAGTCGCCGGACAGCAGGTTCCGCAGGACGGTCTGCCCCACGCTGTGCTCCGCGCGGCTCGCCCCGATGACCGCCACCGACCCCGGGAACAGCAGCCGCTGGATCGACCGCGACTCGGCCCGGTGCTCGCGCGCCGTCATGACCTCCAGCGACGTGTCGGTCGGCTCCAGGTCGAGGACGAGCTCGATCACGCCCTCCTCGAACCGCTGCTCGGCCCGGTAGCCCGCCTCCCGGAACACCCGCGTCATCCGGCGGTTGTCGGGCAGCACGCTCGCCACGAACCGGCGCACGCCCCGCTCCCGCGCCGCCGCCGCGATGTGCTCCAGCAGCACCGCGCCGAGGCCGCGGCCCTGGTGCGCGTCCTCGACGAGGAACGCGACCTCCGCGGTCTCCGGCCGGTCGTTCAGCCGGTCGTAGCGGACGACCGCCACCATCTCCCCCGCGATCGTCGCGATCAGCGCGACACGCCGGTCGTGGTCGACGGTCGTGAAGTGCTCGACCTCCCGGTCCGTCAGGTGCGGGCGCGGCGAGAAGAACCGGTAGTAGATCGACTCGGGGGACAGCCGCTCGTGGAAGGAGCGCAGGAGCCCGGCGTCCTCGGGCCGGATGGGGCGCAGGTGGGCCGTCCCGCCGTCGCTGAGCACGACGTCGGCCTCCCACTGGTCCGGGTAGCGCTCGGTCACGTACCCGAGGGTAAGGCACGGGCGCCTCGGGGCCGCGCGACGGGAAAAACGGGCTTCCCCGCGTTTCGCTGCGCGTTCGAGACCTAATCGGGGCTCCGGAGCTGTTACGGTCGAGCACACGTCCGGAATTGCCGCTCGCGCGGGCCGTGTTGATCGAGGTGATGACTCCATGACGCGCGTGGTCGTGGTCGGCGATCTCATGACAGACACCGTGGCGCGTGCCGCGTATCCCCTGGCCAAGGGGAGCGACACGCCCGCCGCTGTAACGACCCACGGGGGCGGCTCTGGCGCCAACGTGGCGGCCTGGCTCGCCCTGGAGGGGGTCGACGTCGCGTTCGTCGGCCGCCGCGGCTCCGACATCGCGGGCCGCAACCGGGACATGGAGATGATGGGGTACGGCGTCGACGCCCGCCTCGTCATGGACCAGGAGCGTCCCACCGGCACCTGCGTGGTGATGGTCACCCACAAGGGCGACCGGACCATGCTGTCCGACCCCGGTGCCAACGGCGCGCTCCTCCCCGAGGACATCGAGCGCTGCAAGGACCTGTTCACCCAGGGCACGCACCTGCACCTGTCCGGCTACTCGCTGATCAACGAGGGCTCCCGCAAGGCCGCGATCCACACCCTGGACCTCGCCCGCAAGGCGCAGATGTCGGTGTCGGTGGACGGCGGCTCGTCCTCCCCGCTCAAGCGGATGGGCGCCGAGCCGTTCCTGGAGTGGACGCAGGGCGCGCGGCTGCTGGTCGTGAACGCCAAGGAGTCCGAGATCCTCACCGGCCGCGACACGCCGGAGCAGGCCGCCAAGGTGCTGACCGCCTGGTACCCGCAGGTCGTGATCAAGAACGGCGCCGAGGGCGCCCTCTGGTACACCAACGGCCGGCCCGAGCCCGTCACCGTCGCCGCCGAGCCCGTCGAGAAGGTCGTCGACGGCACCGGCGCCGGGGACGCGTTCGTCGCCGGGTTCCTGCCGCCCTGGCTGGACGGCAAGCAGCCCGCCGACGCGCTCACCGCCGGCTGCCGGCTCGCCGCCCGCGCGATGAAGCACCTCGGCGCCCGCCCGACCCTCGACGTGGTCGACAACCAGATCAAGTAGGGCCCCGTTGACCAGGTAGGGCCTGCGGGCGAGCCGTCCGGGGCCGGGTGACCGGTCCCGGGTCGGGCGCGTCCCTGGTCGGCGCGTCCCGGGGTCAGGCGAGCGGTGTGTAGGTGCGGACGTCCTCCTTGACCGCGGCCCAGAGCCGGTTGAGGGGATGCCCCGGCCCGTAGCGCTCCAGGTCGGCGCGGCGGACGAACGCGCCCGTCATCAGCTCGGCCTTGGGCTCCAGGTCGTCGTGCAGCCCGATGGCGCGCAGCGGCACCGCGTCGGGGTCGTCCTGCGCGGCCATGCCCCGCCCGATCGACCCGGTGACGATCATGCAGCCGCGGACGAACCCGGACCGCAGCAGCGACAGCCCGTAGTGGACGTCGTCGATGTCGGCGACGACGTTGAGGCGGTCGCGGTAGTTCGGCCCGTACCAGGTGGCGAGCAGGTCGGCGACCAGCCCGGCCGGCGGCACCACCAGCGGGACGCGCCCGAGCCCGCTGGTCTCGACGGGCGCGTCCGGCAGCTCGCTCTCCGGGAGGTTGGTCAGCAGCAGCGCCTTGCCCCGCGCGTACTCGACGACCTCGTACTCCTTCAGCCGCAGGTCACCCTCGGGGGTGCTCACGATGCTCCCGCAGACGAGGTCGACCTGCCGGTTCTCCAGCCGCGACCACACGTCCTTCGTGCGGACGTGGGCGACCTTGAACTCCACCTCGCGCTGCCGGAACTCCTCCGACACCCGGTTCCAGGCCCGGGACACGATCGGCAGGGTGAACTCCGTGGTGCCCACGGTCAGCATCCGGCCCAGCCGGCGCCGGCTCAGATGAATGGACTCCAGCCATTTGTCGAACGTCATGCGCGCCAGTTCGACGGTGGCCTCGCCGGTGGGGGTGAACAGGAAGTCCTTGCCGCGCCCCTGGCGGACCGTCAGCACCTCGCCGCAGAGGTTCTGGCTGTTGCGGTTCAGTATGTCGAGCTGCTTCTGCACGCTGGACTGCTCGCGTCCCAGCACCCGGGCGGCGCGCAGCGCGGACCCGGTCTCATGCACCACCAGGAGCGTCCGCAGCTGGTCGAACGTCATGTCGAGCAGCCCGGACGGACCGTCCAGGAGGGCGTCGAGGGTCGGTGACACGGTGACGGACATTACTACCTGTTCCGCAATACGACGACAAATGTCCGCACGGCCAGCCGAGCGGGAACTGATGACATTTCCCTCTGAACTTATCTAAAGATGTTCTTGCAAACAACTGGACAGAGTTTTCTGACCTCTAGGACACTTTCGGTCGAGCCGCTCCCAGCCGCCGTCATCCGTCCCTAGCGGGCGGCGGCCTTCCGGGCGCGCCCCGGTGGTGCCGGCCACCGGGGCCGCCGCCCGGCGACCCGACTCCCGTTCGCCGCGGCCCTTCTCCGCCGCGGCGCCGGGGCCGGACGCCGGCCTGTGCGCGGGGCCGCGCGCACAGGCCGGCCCGATCGTCCCGCCCGCGCCCGACGGGGGCGCGCGGGCGGCCCACGATCACCCCGGCCGGGCGGGTCGTCTTACCGACCGGCCGGGGACCGATGAACCGGGACCGATGAATCGGGGCGGGCACGAGGGTCTGTATGGATGCCGCGAGAACCGCGGCGTCCATTCGGACCCCACCGAAGGAGCCGGCACATGCCCCGCCACGTCCGCCTTGCACGCCCGCTGTACCCGCGCGCATCCCCAGTGCGACTGGGGCGCCGTTCACCCTGGCGGAGCGCGGGCGCACGCTGGCGTGGTGGCTGCACGAGGCCTTCGGTTCAGCACGTACCGTCCCGCCCTTTCCCGTCCCGGATCGACACCTTCGATCGGAGTGAGTGACATGCAGGACCCGGTGACCGAACTCGACGAGCGCTTCAGCGACCCGGCCGCCCAGGCGACCCCCTGGGCCACCACCCTGAAGGCCCTCGAGACGGCCCAGCTCTTCTGGATCACGACGGTCCGCGCCGACGGCCGCCCGCACGTCACGCCCCTGGTGGCGGTCTGGCTCGACGACGCCCTCCACTTCTGCACGGGCCCGTCGGAGCAGAAGGCGCTGAACCTCTCGCACAACCCGCACGTCGTCCTCACCACCGGCTGCAACGACTGGACGCGGGGGCTCGATGTCATGGTCGAAGGCGAGGCCCGGCGGGTCACGGACCGTCCCACGCTCGAACGCCTCGCCGCGGCCTGGGCCGCCAAGTGGACCGGCCAGTGGCAGTACGAGGTGGCCGACACCGGCTTCGTCCACAACGAAGGCACGGCGCACGTCCTGGCCGTGAAGCCGACCAAGGTCCTCGCCTTCACCAAGGGCACCTTCACCCAGACCCGCTACACCCCTGCGTCCTGACCCGGCGACCGGACGAAGGGGTTCGTCCGGTCGCCGGGGGCGTCATCCGCGGCGGACAGGGGCGGGCGGGATGTCGGTGAGGCAGGAGGTGTCGGGGACTCGCAGGTCGCGGATGAACCCGGTCTGGATGGCGGCCACGCAGCCGCTCGGCTCGTGCTCGGGCACGTGGCCGACGTTGGGGACCTCCACGACCGTGGCGCGGCGGAACTGCCGTGCGGCCTGCCGGCCCGTCTCGGTCGGCGTGTTGGCGTCCAGGTCGCCCGAGGTCACCAGGACGGGGACGTCGGGGAACGGCCCGCCGGTCGGCTGGCCGGGGCCGTGCCGGTCGGGCCAGCGGACGCAGGTGTTGCCCTGGTCATAGCTCATGCTGGTCCAGGCCCGCTTCCCGAACGGCCAGAAGTCCCGCTCGGGCAGCGCGGCGCGCCCGGCCGAGAACTGCCGGAGCCTGAGTGCGACCGGCGCTTCGCGGCGCCACAGCGTCGGGTAGTCGTTGCAGACCACGGTCGCGGCCAGTTCGGGGTTGAAGGGCTGCTCGTCCCGGCGCAGCGAGGACCCGCTCAGAGGGGCCGCCTGCCGTGCGGCCTCGACCAGCGCCGCATTGTCGGAGCGCAGCGCGTCCCCGACCATCGCGGGGACGTCGCCGATGCCGGCGGGCGCCGTCTTGGCCAGGCCGTAGACGATGGACGCCAGCGCGGTGTCGTCGAGCAGCCGCTGCTGCCCGCCCAGCGTGTAGGGGATGGGACGGGTCCGCAGGCGCTGCGCGAGCCGTGCGGTGTCGCGGAGCACCCGATCGCCATCGCAGGCCCCCGCACTGCGCTGGCAGACCAGCCGCAGCGCCCGGCGGGCGGCCGCGGCGTTGGGGCGTCCCCACATGTCCACGGCGAGCGGATACGCGCTGGAGAGCACCAGCGAGCGCACCCTCTCGGGGTGCCGCTGCGCGTAGACCGTCATCAGGTAGGTGCCGTAGGACTCCCCGAACACGTCCAGCCGCTCGATGCCCAGCTCGGCCCGGACGGCGTCGATGTCGTCGGCGATCTCGGCGGTGGTGTAACCGCGCGCCCGGTCCCCCAGCGTCGTGCCGCATTCGCCGACCGCCCGCACGAAGGCGTCGCGCGTCGCCGGAAGCGACCCGAGCGCGCCGCAGCTGAGCGGTCCGGAGCGGTTGACCCCGCGCGGATCGACGAGCAGCAGGTCATGGTCCTTCAGCAGGCCGACGAACATGCTGGCGTACGCGGAGGCGGACACGATCGCGGAGTCGCCGGGGCCGCCGGGGTTGATCGTCACCGTCCCGCGGGCGGGCCGGGCCGTGTCGCGGTGCTTGATCAGCGTGTAGGCCACGGTGATGTGGCCCTGCGCGGGACGGGCCCGGACCAGCGGAACCCGTACCGTCCCGCACACCGCGCCCGGCACCGGCACGCAATCGGCCGCCGCCTCCTGTGCCATCCGCTGCGGCGTCCCGGCATGCCCCGCCGGCAGGGCGACCAGCCCGCCCGCCACCACCGCGGCGAGACCGGCCGCCAGCGCCCCGCCGCTCTTAGAGATCGACTTCATGCACGGAAGCTTGATCGTTACAGGATCGGCCGCGCGTCGCCCCGCATGGGGATCCCGCACCCGGCCCCTGAGAGGGAGACCGGTCCGATCGGTCTCCCGAGCCGCCTTGTCCGGCCCCGCCCCTGCGGCGGCCGGTGAGCGGCGATTCAGGGGACCTGCCGATCGTCCAGGAGCGGCTCAGAAGACGGGCGGCCGGGTCACGAGGCCCTCAGGAGACGGGGTGCGCGGGTCATGACGGGGTGGCGAGGGTCAGGGGGAGGACCGATTGGGCGCCCGCCTCCTTGAGCAGGCGGGTGGCCACGGTCATCGTCCAGCCCGTTTCGATGCGGTCGTCGACGAGGAGGATGTGGCCGGGGTTGCCGTGGAGGGCCTCGGTGAGCGGGTCGGGGACGGCCAGGCCGTGCCATACCTGCTGGAGGCGCTGGGCGCTGTTGTGGCGGCGGGGCCCGGGGTCGCCGAGCGGGGTCAGTTCGCCCAGGTACGGCAGGCGGCCTATCTCGGCGATGCGGCGGCCGAACGTGCTGACCAGGCGGGGGCGGGAGCGGGAGCCGATCACGGCGACGCCGGTGGGGCGGGTGCCCCAGTCCCAGGCGGCGAGGACCTTGACGACGGCGTCCACCAGGTCGGCGGGGACCTCGGTGTCGCCGGCGGCGAACAGGTCGCGCAGGCGGTTGCCCCAGCCGATGTCGGTGAGCCGGCCCAGCGCGCGGCCCGTCTCGGCCTGGAGGTCGGGCTTGATGCGGCCGGAGACGCCGAGGTCGTCCTTGACGCCGGTGGGCCACATGCGGCGCGGCGCGATGTCGACGCCGGGGCGGTGCAGGCGGTCGCGGGCGCGGGCCGCGCTCTCCTGGGCGACGTCGGTGGACCAGTGGCGGCCGGTGCAGTTGTCGCAGCGGCCGCAGGGGGCGGCGGCCGGGTCGTCGAGCTGGCGGCGCAGGTACTCCTCGCGGCACCCCGTGGTGGAGATGTAGTCGAGCATCGCCTGCTGCTCGCGGCGCCGCTCGGCGGCGACGCGCTCGTAGCGTTCGCGGTCGTAGGTCCAGGGGCGGCCGGTGGACGTCCAGCCGCCCTTGACGCGGCGGGCCGCGCCGTCCACGTCGAGGACCTTGAGCATCATCTCCAGGCGGGCCCGGGTGAGGTCGACCATCGGTTCGAGCGCGCCGGTGGAGAGCGGGCGGCCGGCCGAGTCGAGCACCTCCAGGGTGGCGCGGACGGTCGGTTCCGGCGGGAACGCCAGGCTGGCGAAGTAGGCCCAGATGTCGCGGTCCTCCCGGCCGGGGAGGAGGATGACCTCGGCGCGGTCGACGCCGCGGCCGGCGCGGCCGATCTGCTGGTAGTAGGCCACCGGGGACTGCGGCGCGCCCATGTGCACGATGAAGCCGAGGTCGGGCTTGTCGAAGCCCATGCCGAGGGCGCTGGTCGCGACGAGGGCCTTGAGCTTGTTGTCCTGGAGGTCCTGCTCGGCCCGGAGGCGCTCGGCCTGCTCGGTCTGGCCGGAGTAGGCGGCGACGTCGTAGCCCCGGTCGCGCAGGTAGCCGGCGATCTCGTGGGCGGCGGCGACGGTGAGCGTGTAGATGATGCCGGAGCCGGGCAGTTCGGCGAGGTGCTCGCCCAGCCAGGCGATCCGCTGCTCGGCGGTGGGGAGCGCGGCGACCGCGAGGTGCAGCGACTCGCGCTCCAGCGGGCCGCGCAGGACGAGGGCGTCGTCGCCGGCGAGCTGCTCGGCGACGTCCTGGGTGACGCGGGCGTTGGCCGTCGCGGTGGTGGCGAGGACGGGGATGCCGGGCGGCAGTTCGGCGAGGAGGGTGCGCAGCCGCCGGTAGTCGGGGCGGAAGTCGTGGCCCCAGTCGGAGATGCAGTGCGCCTCGTCGACGACGACGAGCCCGGCCCCGGCGGCGAGCTTGGGCAGGACGAGGTCGCGGAAGTCGGGGTTGTTGAGCCGTTCGGGGCTGACCAGCAGGACGTCGACCGCGCCCGCCTCGACCTCGGCGAAGATCTGCTCCCAGTCGCCGGTGTTGGCGGAGTTGATCGTGCGGGCGTGGATCCCGGCCCGGTCGGCGGCCTCGATCTGGTTGCGCATCAGCGCCAGCAGCGGCGAGACGATCACGGTGGGGCCGGCGCCGCGCTCGCGGAGCAGCCGGGTCGCGACGAAGTACACCGCCGACTTGCCCCAGCCGGTGCGCTGCACGACCAGCGCGCGGCGCCGGTCGACGACGAGGGCGCGGATCGCCGTCCACTGGTCGTCGCGGAGCCGCGCGTGATCGCCCGCGAGTGCCCGCAGGCATCGCTCGGCATCGTCCCGGAGGCCGTCTGAAGTGGTCATGTGTCCTTGGTACCAGCGCCGCGGAAGACACCGCACCGGAATCGCGTTCTGGGGAAAAGGTGGGTGGGAGCCGCGGCGTTGCGGCCGCGAGCGCGCGGGTAGCCTGCCAGTCAAGATCGATGACGGGGCAGGGAAGGAACACGAGCGGGGGAAATGCGCGCTGCCGAACGCTTGCGGCGGACCTGGCAGGTCCTGATGGACGGGCATCCCCCGGAACCGCCCGAAGAAGAGCCCGGAGACACCGTCGACCCGCGCGCGGTCGACCTCGTCCTGCGCGTCGGCGAACTGCTGCTCGCGAGTGGTGAGACCACCGAGCGCGTCAACGAGGCGATGCTCAGCCTGGCCGTCGCCTACGAGCTTCCGCGGTGCGAGGTCCAGGTCACGCTGACGAGCCTCCTTGTGTCGGCGCACCCGGGCAAGGGCGCGCCGCCCATGACCGGTACGCGGGCCATCCGGCGCCGCACCCCGGCCTACTGGCGCCTCACGGCGCTGCACCAGCTCGTCCAGGACGCGTCCATCGGCATGCTGGAGCTGGACGACGCCCACAAGCGCCTCGCGGAGATAAAAAGGGGGCGCGCTCCCTATCCGGCATGGCTGATGGTCGTGTCGTTCGGGCTCATCGCCGCGTCGGGCAGTGTGCTGTCGGGCGGCGGGCCGCTCGTGGCGACGACCGCGTTCATCGCCACGGTCCTCGGCGACCGCACCGCCGCCGCCCTGGCGCGGCGCGGCATCGCGGAGTTCTTCCAGCTGGCGATCGCCGCCGCGATCGGGGCGGGCGCCGCGGTCATGGTGGTGGCGCTCGGCGACCCGAAGAACGCCTCGACGATCGTCACCGGCGCGATCCTGGCGCTGCTGCCGGGCCGCCCGCTGGTCGCCAGCATCCAGGACGGCATCACCGGCGACCTGGTGAGCGCGGGAGCGCGGGTCCTGGAGGTCTTCTTCATGATCGCGGCGATCGTGGCCGGGCTCGGCGCGATCGTGTACCTCGCGGTCAACATGGACGTCGCGATCGACGTCAAGCACCTGCCCACACCGGCGGCGGAGCTGCGGCCCATCGCGGTGCTCGCGGCGGCGGGCATCTCCCTGACGTTCGCGGTGTCCCTCGCCGCGCCCAGGGCGGTCCTGCTGGCGTCGGCCATGGGCGGGGCGCTCATCTGGGTGCTGTACGTCATGGCGCGCGGGTGGAACATCCCCCCGGTGCTGGCGGCGGCGGTGGCGGCCACGGTCGTCGGTACGGCCGCGAACTGGCTGGCCCGGAGGAACCAGCAACCCGTCATGCCCTACGTGGTCCCGGCCATCGGCCCTCTGCTGCCCGGGACCGCGCTCTACCGCAGCATGGTGGAGCTCAACACCGGTTCGCCCAACACGGGTGTGCTGAGCCTCATCGGGGCCGTGTCCGTGGCGCTCGCGCTGGGCGCGGGCGTGAACCTCGGTGGTGAGCTGGTCCGCGCGTTCCAGCGCGTCGGCCTCGGCGGGTCCGGACGGTGGGCCCGTCCCGCGGCCCGCCGTACGCGCGGTTTCTGAGCCCCTGTTCTGTCGGTGGCGGGCGCTACGTTCGCGGCATGTACCGACAGGGAGACATCCTGATCCTGCCCGTGCCCGAGGAGGCGGTCCCGCGGTCCGTGCGCGATCTGCCGCCCGCCCCGCGCGACGGCCGGGGGCGCATGGTGCTGGCCCTGGGCGAGGCCACCGGCCACGCGCACGCGCTGAGCGCCCCGGGCTCGCTGCTGCGCACCCCCGACCCGCTCGCCCCGGACCATCTGCACCTGCCGTCCGGCGGGCGGCTGGTACACGAGGAGCACGCGGCGATCACCCTGCCCAAGGGGTGGTACCGGGTGGTCCGCCAGCGCGAGTACGTGCCCGGCGCCGTGCGCGTCGTGGCGGACTGAGGGGGCGGGATGGTCACCGGAACCTTGCGCGAGGCCCACTTCGTGGTCGGCGACTGGCAGGTGGAGGCGTTCTCCACCGGCCCCGCCGACCGCGCCCGGGCCGAGGCGGGGGTCGCCTCCGCCTACGCCTCCGCGGGCCTGCCCGCACCTGAGCGGTACGTGTGGGTCCCCTCCCCCGCGCGCGGCGCCGTCGCGGCGGCCGTCCTGGCGGGGCACGGCGACGCCCTGAGGGAGTCGGGGCTGGAGGACCTCGTCGAGCAGGCCCGCGCCGATCTCGGTGAGGGCGACCTCGTTGAGAGCGACCTCGTTGAGAGCGACCTCGTTGAGAGCGGGGCGGGCGGGAGCGTCCTCGCGGACGTCCGCACCCGCCCCTGGGAGGCGATGCGTGCGGCGGCCTGCTCCGAACAGGGGCCGGAGCAATGGCCGCGCACGTGGGCCGAGACGGGCGGCCTCCTGTGGGATCAGGTCCAGTCGCTGGTGACGCGGGTGCGCGCCGCCATCGGCGAGCAGGCCCATGCCCGCTCCCTCGCGGCCGGGAACCGGCGCCCCACCGCGGAGGAGGAGCGGACGGCGTCGCTGCTGCGCGCCGCCACTCTCGACGCCGTGCTGGGCCAGCACGACGCGCCGTGGCTGGCGCTGTTCGAGACGCTCGGGCGGCTGGACGGCCCCCTCGCGGGCCTCGCCGAGGTCGCCCGGTCGGCGGGCTGGTGGTGGCCCTACGAGCGGCTGGTGATCCTGTCCGAGCGCCCGAGCGAGCTGCACCGGGACGAGCCCGGCCGGCTGCATCGGGGTGACGGCCCCGCCCTCGCCTACCCGGACGGGTTCGGGCTGCACGCGTGGCGCGGCATGCCCATCCCGCCCGATTTCGTGGCCTCGCTGACGGGGCTGACGGCCGACCGCATCTCCTCGGAGGAGAACGCCGAGCTGCGCCGGGTCATGCTGGAGATCTTCGGCTACGACCGGTACCTGGCCGAGACCGGCGCGCGCCCCCTGCACCGGGACGAGACGGGCGTCCTGTGGTCCATCGACCTCCCCGGCGACGAGCCGGTGGTCATGGTCGAGGTGGTCAACTCCACGCCCGAACCGGACGGCACGTACCGCACCTACTACCTGCGCGTCCCGCCCGACACCCGCACGGCGCGCGCGGGCGTCGCCTGGACGTTCGGCGTGGACGAGGCCGACTACCGCCCCGAGAAGCAGACCTGAGCCCGCGGGCGTCCCTTGGTCGCACTTCCCCAGTCACCAAGGGACGCCCGTCGTCACCGGTCGAGCAGGGCCGGGATTCGTTCCAGGACGCCGCCGGCGAAGGTGTCGTAGAGGCCCAGGGGCTCCAGGTGGACGTACCCGATGTGGCAGTCGCAGACGTCGAGCGGGCATGGGCGCGGGGCCAGCGCTTCGCGGAACGTGCCGTCGTAGAGGTTGCCGAGGACGGCCGGCACGAAATGGCAGCGGCGGACCGTGCCGTCGCCGTCCACCGACACCACCGTGTCCCCGGTGCGGCAGGGCAGGCCGCGGCTGGCGTGCGGGCGGCGGCTGATCGGGAACAGCGGGTCGATCTCGGTCCAGGAGGCGGCTTCGGCGTCGTCGTAGACGCGCCCCTCGGCGGCGTTGACCCACAGGTACGTGCCGGTGGGCAGGTCGGCGCGCAGGCGGCGGGCGGCGCCGAGGTGGTCGGGCTGCCCGACGATGCCGACGCTGTACCGGACGCCGCGCTCCGCCAGCTCCCGGCACTTCCCTAGGAAGCGCTCATAGGGGACCTGGCCGGGATGGTAGGTCGCCCAGAGCGCCAGCCGGGTGAGGTCGGCTCCGGCCGTCCACGACACGCGGTGGCTGAGGTTGGTCTGTATCGCGACCCGTTCGACGTGCGGGAGATGGCTGAGTGTGGTGAGCGCCTGCCGGTACCAGGACCGCACCAGCCCCTCGCCCCAGGGCGTGAACAGGACGGAGACGGGGTGCCCGCAGGTGGAGACCCACTCCGTGAAGCGTTCGAGGGCGGCGCGGTCGGCGCGCAACTGGTCCGGTGTGTCGCGGCGCTTGGCGAAGGGGCAGTACGGGCAGTCGTAGTCGCAGCTCGCGAGCGGCCCGCGGTAGAGGATCGTGAGGTGCCGCTCCATCAGCGCGCCTCGTAGGAGTCCATGAGGCCCTGGACGCGGGACGAGAAGAGGGCGGGGCCGATGGCGTCGGAGTAGGCGAGCCCTTCCGGGGTGAGCCGCACGGTGCTGTCGGACGTGTCCAGCCATCCGCGATCACCGAACGCTGCGAGGTCGGCCGCGAAGTCGTCCACCGGGTCGGTGTCGAAGCGCGCGCGGTAAGCGGCCCGGTCGACCCCGGCCGCCTGCAACAAGGACTGGAGCAGATGGCGGCGGCGTTGCTCGTCGCCGTCCAGGGCGAACCCGACGCGGGCGGTCGTGAAGTCGGTCTCCTTCACGTAGGAGTCGATGATGGAGCGCACCTGGCCGGCGCCCACCGCGTACTCGAACGAGTAGTGCAGGCGGGAGGTGTAGGAGCGGGCGCCGCAGCCGAGGCCGACCATGCCGTCCGTCTGGCAGCAGTACTCGGTGCCGTTGGCGGTGTCTCCGGGCCGCCGGAACATCCGCATCGACACCTGCTCGTAGCCTTCGGCGAGAAGGTGGTCACGGCCGATGCGGTACAGGGTGAGGCGCTGGTCGTCCCAGTCTTTGGCACGGCGCCCCAAGCCGGTCAGCGGACGGACGTAGAGGGGATACAGGTAGATCTCTTCTGGGCGCCATGCGAGCGCGGCGTTCAAGGAGTGCAGCCATGTGGCGGGCGTCTGGCCGTCGATGCCGTAGATGAGGTCGATGTTGAGGGTCGGGAAGCCCACGGCCCTGATGCGGTCCAGCGCGGCCTCCACCTCGGCGCGCTTCTGGGGCCGGACTGCCGCGCGCGCCTCCTCGTCCAGGAAGCTCTGCACGCCGATGGAGACGCGGGTGGTTCCGCGTTCGGCGAGCACGGCCAGCCGGTCAGTGGTGGCGGTGGCCGGGGACGTCTCCACGCCCAGCGGAACCGATCCGAAGCCCTTGAAGCGTCCGGCGATGTCGCAGAGGCGCTCCAGCTCCCGGGCGGTGAAGTAGGTCGGTGTGCCGCCGCCGAACGCCGCCGTGGCGAAGGCGGGGTCGTCCAGGGCGTCCAGTACTGCGGTCGCCTGGCGGTCGAGGGCGTCCAGGTAGGCGCCGGTCAGTTCCTCGGGCGCGCCGGTGCGCGTGAAGAGGTTGCAGAAGCCGCACCGCATCTCGCAGAACGGCACGTGGAGGTAGAGGAAGAGCGAGTCGAGCGGCTCGTCCGCCCACACGTCGCGCAGCGGAGGCGACGGGTGCAGGGGGCGGTAGGCGGTCTTGTGCGGGTACGCGTACACGTATCCCTGGTAAGGCTTCACGGTAGAACGAGCTCCCCGTACGGAACGGTCCAGACGACCTCGTGGCCGATGCGGTGCCCGGTGTGGCCGTCCTCGCCGTAGGCGGTCCCGTGGTCGGAGCAGACGATGACGAAGCAGGGGCGGCGCATCAGCGCGAACAGCCGTCCGATGTGGGCGTCGACGTGGCGAAGGGCGGCGGCGTGGCTGGCGCGCGTGTCGCCGTCGTCCCGCGTGGCGCCGGGCAGGTAGAACCAGTTGGGCTGGTGCAGCGACGCGACGTTCACCAGCAGGAACAGACGCCTGTCGGACGGCAGCCGCGCAATGGTCTCGGCGACGCGGTCGATCTGGTTGGGCAGGGCGTCGGGGTCGGTCACGCCGAAGGCCGGTTCCCAGTGGCTCTCGGCGAACAGGGACGGCAGCGCCGACCCGAGCGGCGTCAGCTTGTTGAAGAACCCGACGCCGCCCACGCAGACGGTGTGGTAGCCGGCGGCGGCGAGCCCGGACGGCAGGTCGGCGGCGTCGAACGTCCACGTGTCCGGCGCGGTGGTCTCGCTGCCGGGGAAGGCTCCCGCGAACAGGCGCGGGTGCGGCCCAGGGGACGCGGGGGTCGGCATGAACCCGGCCAGCATCGCGGCATGGGCCGCGTAGGTGAAGCTGCCCGGCGTGTGGCGGCGCTCCCAGCGGCCCCCTGGGAGCAGCCCGGTGAGCGTGGGCGTCTCTCCCGCCGCGGCCAGTTCCGCGGCCACGTCGTAGCGCAGCGTGTCGAGCGTCACCAGAAGCAGGTCGTGAGTGCCGACGATGGCGTTCATGTCGTGCATGCCCACCCCCGCTGGGCTCCGGTACCCGTCATGCCCTGGACCCTGCCGTGTGCGGGAGCAAGGCGACCTGGGCGGCGTAGGTGTCGAGACCCTCGGCGGGGCCGCCGGGCAGGCCGGTCAGCCCGGGGAGCAGGTCGCCGAAAGCGTTCACCTCGCAGACGGTGAACCGCCTCAAGCCCGCCCCTACGAGCATGTCGACGCCGACCATCGGGCTGCCCGGGAAACAGGACGCGGCCCGCGCGCACACGTCGAGTGCCCGCCGCCATCTGGCCTCTCCGAGCATGCGCTGCACCGCGCCCAGGTCGCCCCTGGCGCCGCCCAGGTGCAGGTTGGTCATCGGTGTCCGGCTCGTCCGGACGACCGCGTGCGTGGGTTCGCCGCCGATGACGACGACCCGCAGGTCGAACACGCGGCCGTCGAGGGTGGCCTTGGGCAGCCAGCGCTCGACGTGCAGGCCGTCCGGCGCGAGCAGGTCGATGAGCGCCGCGACCTGCTCCTCCGTCTCGTAGGTGCGCACGCGCAGCGCGTTGACGAGCCGGCCGTCCGTCATGAACGCCGAGGTCAGGGCCCTGATCCGGTCCGGCGGGGCGGTCTGCAGCGCGACCACCCCGGACGCGGACGAGCCGTGCGCGGGCTTGGCGAACACGCGCCGCTCCCCCGCCTCGTCCATCCGGGACCGGAGCTCCGCGTAGCCGGAGACGTCCGGCAGGGCGGCCGGGACGGGCACCCCGGCCGCCAGCAGCCGGGCGTGCGACCGCCGCTTGTCGAACATGACCGCGATCTCGCCGACGTCGCCGAGCAGGCGGGCCCCGGCCGCCGACGCCGCCGCGGACAGCCGCCGCAGCGCCGCCGTGAACGTCCGGTGCCAGCGGGCGCCGCCGCCCACCCGGGCCGGATCGCCCGGCCCGCGCAGCAGCGCGTCGGCGTCGCGGTCCTCGCCCGGCGAGTCGATGCGCACCAGGTCGCCCGCGGCCAGGCCGAGCGGAGCGCCGCGCAGGACGTCCGTCCAGGGCAGGACGCGGGGCTCGGGCAGCCCGGCGGACCGGCACGCCGCCGCGAACAGCGCGGGGCGCCGGTCGCCGGGCGTCCCCACCACGACGAGGGTCATTCGGCGACCGCGATGTAGGAGCCGCTCATGTCGAGCCCGATCTCGATCCACTGGGGGGTCAGCCACTCAGGCCGGCCCTGTGGCTCGTCCAGGTTCACCCGGACGTCCGGCAGCGCCTCCCGCACACGCGCGCCCATCTCCTCCGTGAGGTAGTGGTGGTGCAGGTCGAGCTCGGCGAGGTGGCCGAGCGGCCGTCCGGCCAGCAGCGCCTCCGCGCCCGCGTCGGTGAGCGTGCCGAGCGCGAGGCTCAGCGACTCCAGCCGCCCGACGACGGGCGCGTCCGCCACGGCCTCGGCGATCCGGTCGTGGGAGGCGGCGTTCTCCAGGCCGAGGCGGCGCAGCGCGGGCAGCCGCTCCCCCGCGAGGATCGGGGCGAGGTCGTCGCGGAAGGCGCCCCACTCCTCCTGGCCGCCGCCCAGCCACAGGTCGAGGTGGCGCAGCCCCGGCAGGTCGCTCTCGGCCACCGCCCGGATGATCTCGTCGGGCAGCGCGGCCGCCTCGAACCGCAGCGTCCGCAGCCGCGCGCCCGCGGGGCCGTCCAGCGGCGCGAACCGCAGCCCCTCGGAGCCGCGGACCTCGAAGTGCTCCAGCTCCGGGAACGCCTCGAACAGCGGCGAGACGTCGGTGTGCCTGATCCACGAGAGGTGCAGGTCCCAGTCGCGGATGTCGCCGAGGAACAGCGCCCGCAGGCGGCGCAGGCGGTCTGCGGCGGCCAGCAGCGCCTCCACGGGGTCGAACTGCTCGCAGTCGAACCCCCAGAAGCCGATGACGAGGTGGGTGACCCGCGCGGTATCGACCTCCCGGAGGAAGCGCTCGAAGTTCTCGGGGACCTCGGCTCCCCACACGCCGTTGTCGTGGATGTGGTGGTAGATCCCCCAGGCGACGTCCCCTGCGGCGGGGTGCGGGCCGGCGTCGGGGGCTCCGTCGAAGGTGTGGACGGGGAGCCCGGCGAATACCGAGAGGCGCTCCGCGATCATTCCGACACCGCGATGTAGTGCCAGTCGCCGTCCGGCTTCTCCTGCTCCTCCAGGTTGACGTCGACGCCGGGCAGCGCCGCCCGGACCCGCTCGACCATCGCGTCCGACAGGAAGTGGTGGTGCAGGTCCAGCTTGCGCAGGTGGGTGAGCGGCTGGCCGGCGAGCAGCGCCTCGGCGCCCTGGTCGGTGAGGATGCCCATGGCGAGGCTGAGCGACTCCAGCCGCGCCACGACGGGCGCGCCCGCGACGGCCGCGGCGATCTCGTCCTGGATCTCGCTGTCCTCCAGGCCGAGGTGGCGCAGCGCGGGCAGCCGCTCCCCGCCGAGCAGCGGCGCGAGGTCGGCGACCGTGGCGTCGCCGCCGTAGTTGTCCTCGCCGAGCCACAGGTCGAGGTGCTCCAGGTTCGGCAGCTTGCTCGCCCCCACGGCCCGGACGATCCGGGCGGGGAGCCCGCCCGACTCGAACCGGAGCACCTTGAGCCGGTCGCTCCTGATCGGGTCGAGGACGAGGTCCTGCGAGCCGCGCACCTCGAACCGCTCCAAATCCGGGAAGGCGGTGAACAGCGGCGTGATGTCGGAGTGCTCGATCCAGGAGATCTCCGACTCCTCGCCGGTGATGTCGCCGAGGAACAGCGCCCGCAGCTTGGGGAAGGACGCGGCGGCCCCGGTGAGCAGCTCGACCGGGTCGGCGGCGCCGGAGTCGTAGGACGCGCCCCAGTAGCCGATGATCAGCGCCGTGACCTCGGCGGTGTCGACCGCCTCCAGGAACCGGGCGAAGACGCCGGCGAAGCCCTCCTCGTCGAAGGACGTCCCGACGTACCAGGCGGCCTCGGCCGCCGCCGGCAGCTCCTCCCCGGTGACCGGGTCGGCGCCGGCGTCCCCCCTGCCGGGTGCGGTGTCCTCGTTGAACGTGGCCACCGGCAGGCCGGCGTACTCCTCAAGGTGCTGATAAACGCCCATGGGTCCCCTTCGCGAGTTCGTCGGCCCATGTCCTATCAGGACCGGCGGACAAACCGCGTGGTTTCCGGCAAGGGCCCCGGCGGAGGGCGTCCCGACCGGCGGAGGGCGTCCCGTCACGCGGGCCGCCCCTCCGCCGGGGCCTGCCGAGGCCCTCCCCGGGGCCCGTCATCGGCGTCAGGAGGCGATCAGCACCGACCCCTTGTACTTGTCCTCGACGAACTTCTTGACCTCGGGGCCCTGGAGCAGCTGGACGAGCTTCTTCACGCGCGCGTCGTCCTTGTTCTCCGGCAGCGTGACGACGCCGTTGGCGTAGGGGTTGCCCTCGGCCTTCTCGGCGGCGAGCGCGTCCTCGGCCGGCGACAGCCCGGCCTCGATGGCGTAGTTGCCGTTGATGACCGACAGGGCCACGTCGTCCAGCGACCGGGGCAGCTGCGCGGCCTTGACCGGCGTGAACTTCAGGTTCTTGGGGTTGGTCGCGATGTCGCGCGGGGTCGCGGTCGTCGGCGCGTCCGGCTTGAGGGTGATCAGGCCGTTGTCGGCGAGCAGCTTCAGCGCGCGCCCCTCGTTCGCCGGGTCGTTCGGCACGGCGACCTCGGCGCCCTGCGCGACGTCCTGGAGGTTCTTCACCTTCTTGGAGTAGACGCCGAGCGGCTCCAGGTGGACGGGGGCGACGAACGCCAGCTTCGTCCCCGACTGCTTCTCGAACTCCCGCATGAACGGGACGTGCTGGAAGTAGTTCGCCGTGACCTGCTTCTCCTTCAGCGCGGTGTTCGGCTGCTGGTAGTCGCTGAACTCCACGATCTCGATCTTGAGCCCGGCCTTCTCGGCCAGATTGTCCTTGACGTAGGTCAGGATGTCGCCGTGCGGGACGGGGTTGACCGCGACCTTCAGCGGGGCGTCCGGATCGTCCGACGCCTCCGAGGAGCCGCAGGCGGTCAGGCCCACGAGGAGACCGACGGAGGCCAGGGCGACGGTGAGCTTGCGAAGCACGACAAGTGCCTTTCTGTGGGTTAGCGGTGGGTCAGGCGGCGGGCGACGAGGTCCCCCGCGGCCTGGATGAGCAGGACCAGGACGACGAGCAGCGCCACGGTGCCGACCATGACCTTGGTCTCGAAGCGCTCGTAGCCGTAGACGACGGCGAGGTTGCCGAGGCCGCCGCCGCCGACCGTCCCGGCCATGGCCGTGTAGCCGATCAGCGCGATGACGGTGACGGTCAGGCCCGACACCAGGCCGGGCCGCGCCTCGCGCAGCAGGACCTTGCCGACGATCTCGCGGCGGGTGGCGCCCATGGCGTCCGCCGCCGCGAGCACGCCCGGGTCGACCTCGCGCAGCGCGATCTCGACGAGCCGCGCGTAGAACGGGATGGCGCCGATCGTCAGCGGGACGATCGCGGCGGCGTTGCCGATGCTGGTGCCGACGACCAGCCGGGTGAACGGGATGATCGCCACCATCAGGATGAGGAACGGCAGCGAGCGGCCGATGTCGACGACGACGCCGAGGGCCCGGTTGACGGGCGGCGCGGGCAGCAGCCCGCCGCGCTCGGTCACGACCAGCAGCACGCCGAGCGGCAGCCCGAGCACGACGGTGAACAGCGTGGCCACGCCGGTCATGTAGAGGGTGTCCACGGTGGCGGGCCACAGCAGCGGGGCGACCTCGTCCCAGGTCATCGGGCGTCCTCCCGGTTCTTGACGTCGACGGTCAGGCCGGACTCGCGCAGGAACGCCAGCTGGGCGGCGTTCGCCTCCGGGTCGCCCGGCAGTTCGAGCTGGAGGCGGCCGACCCGCTCGCCGCCGACGGTCTCGACGGCGCCGCCGAGGATGTTCACGTCCAGCGAGTACTTGCGGGCGAGCGCCGACACGAACGGCTCGTCGGTGGCGCCGCCGGTGAAGGTGACCTCGATGAGCGTCCGGCCGGCGCGGGGCTCGGCCGGCGGCAGCGGGAACAGGTCCCGGGCCAGCTCCGAGCCGGGCCGGGCGAGCAGCCGGGTGACCGGCCCCGACTCGGTGATCCGGCCGTCCCGCATGACGGCGGCCGAGTCGCAGATGCGCTTCACCACTTCCATCTCATGGGTGATGAGCAGGACGGTGAGGCCGAGCCGCCGGTTGAGGTCGCGCAGCAGCTCCAGGATGGACGCGGTGGTCTCCGGGTCGAGCGCGGACGTCGCCTCGTCCGACAGCAGCACCTTGGGGCGGCCGGCGAGGGCGCGGGCGATGCCGACGCGCTGCTTCTGCCCGCCGGAGATCTGCGCCGGGTACGCCTTCGCGTGCTCGGTGAGGCCGACGAGGTCCAGCAGCTCGGCGACGCGCCGCGCCCGCTCGGCGCGCGGGACGCCCATGACCTCCAGCGGGAACGCGACGTTCCCGGCGACGGTCCGGCTGCCGAGCAGGCCGAAGTGCTGGTGGATCATGCCGATGCCCTGGCGGGCCCGGCGCAGGGCCGCGCCGCGCAGCGCGAGCAGGTCCTGCCCGCCCACCACGACGCGGCCCTCGTCGGGGCGCTCCAGCAGGTTGACGCAGCGCAGCAGGGTGCTCTTGCCGGCGCCGCTGCGGCCGAGCACGCCGAAGACCTCGCCCTCGGCGACGGTCAGATCGACCCCGTCGACGGCGATCACCTCGCGGCCGCGGTCGCGGTAGCTCTTCCGAAGTTTCTCGATCTGGATCACAGGAAAACATCCATGCGGGCACGGGCGCCGGCGAGCGGCGGCGGTCGGCGGGACGGCGGGCGGACGCGGGCGAGCGCACGGGCACGCGGCACAGCGTGCGGGCATGCGCGGACGCCCGGGAGCGCCCGGAGGGCGCCTGGAAGGCAGAGTTCCTAGGAGCGGCCAGGCGGGAACGGGGCGTGGCTCAGCAGGTGGCGTTCGAAGAACATCGCAGGCTCAGGGGGTGTGTGCGGACGGGCTCGCTTCGGGGCGCGAGGCACGGGACGGCAGGGGCCCTCAGCGTCCACACATTCGCCGGCCGCAGGTACGTCGGCAGCACGCACGCCGCATGGCCCGCGGCATCGGCGGGCGGTGCTCATGGCACGGGCGTACGGAGGACATGTCAGCAGTTAACCGGCTGCACACCACTGACGCAAATCCTGCCGGTGTGACATCGCTCGCCCCGTCCCGCCCCGCATGGAGGGCTTCGCACTAGTCGTCGCGGTAGTCGAGGTAGGTGCTGCCGGAGCCGCTGCGGACGGAGATCGATCCCGCGGCGCCCTCGTCGGCGACGGCGGGGTTGAGATGCGTGCTGCCGGAGCCCGTCGCCGCGCGGACGCGGTAGCGCGACCCCGGCGGCACGATGATCTTCGCCGTGCCCGATCCGGCGGACGCGTCGACGGCGCCCGGCGGCTCGGTGTAGCGCAGGTCCAGGGAGCCCGACGACACCCGCGCCGAGGTCTTCGGAGAGGCCAGCCCCGTCCCGGTGATCGCGCCGGACCGCGCCAGCAGCCGCAGCCGGCCGCGCGCCCCGGCGACGCTGATCTCGCCGGACCCGGTGCGCAGGTCGAGGTCGCCGGTCAGGCCCCGCACGGTGATCTCCCCGGACCCCGACACGGCCGACACGCGCGTCCCCGCCGGGACCTGGACGTCGATGTCGGCGCCGCAGCCGCCGAGGACGTCCGTCCCGCCGCAGCGGAAGGTCACGAACAGCACGTCGTCGACGAGCGTCTCGGTGACGCCGGGCCTGTCCAGGCTCCAGCGGAGCGTCTTGTAGACGCGGGCCTCGCCGTCCGGGCCCGGGCCGACGGAGACGGCGGCGCCGTCCATGTCGAGGCGCAGCTCCCTGATCACGTGGTGGTAGGGGGTGACGGACGCCGAGGTCTGCCGGACGGCGCGCCCGAGCGCCGCGAGCAGGGCGGGCGCCACCACGACCAGCGCGGTCGCGGCCGCCAGCGCGATCCACACGCCGCGCCGCCGGGGCCGGTCCGCCGCCTCCGCCGTTCCCGCGGTCGTGTGCCGCCGGTCCGCGGTCATGCGCGGCTGTCCTGCGGTCATGCGCCGCCGTCCCGCGGTCATGCTCCGCCGTCCAGGAAGCGCAGCACGGCCAGGACGCGCCGATGGTCGGCCTCGGCGTGCGGCAGGTCGAGCTTGGCGAAGATGTTGTTGATGTGCTTGGCCACCGCGCTCTCGCTGATCACCAGCGCCGCGGCGATGCCCGCGTTCGAGCGGCCCTCCGCCATGACGGCGAGGACCTCCCGCTCGCGCGGGGTGAGCCGGCCGAGCGGGTCGGTGTGCCGGCGCAGGAGCAGCTGCGAGACGACCTCCGGGTCCAGCGCGGTGCCGCCGGCGGCGACCCGGCGCAGCGCGTCCAGGAAGACCGAGACGTCCGCGACCCGGTCCTTGAGCAGGTAGCCGATGCCGCCCGCCCCGCCCGACAGCAGGTCGGCGGCGTAGCGCTCCTCGACGTACTGCGAGAGCAGCAGCACGGCGACCTCGGGCGCCTCCCGCCGCATGACCAGCGCCGCGCGGACGCCCTCGTCGGTGAAGCCGGGCGGCATCCGGACGTCCACGATCGCCGCGTCCGGACGGTGCGCGCGGACCGCGGCGAGCAGCCCCTCGGCCTCGCCGACGGCCGCCGCGACCTCGAACCCGGCGGTCTCCAGCAGCTTGATCAGCCCGGCCCGGAGCAGGACCGAGTCCTCGGCGATCACGACGCGCACGGCAGCTCCGCGGTGACGGTCGTCGGGCCCCCGGCGGGGCTGGTGATCCGGAACGTGCCGTCCACGGACCGGACGCGGCGCGCGAGCCCGGTCAGGCCCGTCCCGGCGGACGGGTCGGCGCCGCCCGCGCCGTCGTCGCGCACCGCCACCCGCAGCACGTCGCCCCGGCGGACGACCTCGACGTCCACCGCGGCCGCGCGCGCGTGCCGGACGACGTTGGTGAGGGCCTCGGACACGACGAAGTACGCGACGGCCTCGACGGTGGAGGAGGCGCGCGGTTCCGCCTCGACCCGCAGCCGGACGGGCAGCGGCACGCGGGCGGCGACGCCGGACAGGGCGGCGTCCAGGCCGCGGTCCTCCAGCACGGCCGGGTGCAGGCCGCGGATCAGCGTGCGCAGCTCGGCGAGGGCCTCCTTGGCCTCCTCGTGCGCCTCGACGATCACCCGCATGGCGTCGTCGGGGACCCCGGTGAGGGTCTCGCGGGCCAGGCCGAGGCTGAGCGCGAGGGAGACGAGGCGCTGCTGCGCCCCGTCGTGCAGGTCGCGTTCGATGCGGCGCCGTTCGAGGTCGGCGGCGTCGACCACGCTGGCGCGCTGCTCGGCCAGGTCCTCGACGCGGCGCCGCAGCTCCTCCGCGCGGTCGGGGCCGAGCAGGCCGGCGGCGGCGCGGGCGTCCAGCCGCCGCACGCCCGCCGCCGCCCAGGGCGCCGCGGCCAGGAGCAGGACGCCGAGCACGGTCAGCGCGGCCGTGCCCACGGGGTCGGCGAACACGCCGGTGCGGGGCAGCGCCCACGCGTAGAGCGGGACGGCGGCGAGGACGGCCCCCGCCGCCCACGCCGTGATCACGGCCAGCCCGCCGAGCGCGAGCAGCGGCCCCGCGACCAGGTGGTACTGGAGCTTCCGCCACACCTCGGGCGAGCGCGGGTCGCGGAGCGGATGCCACGGGCGCCCGTCGTCCTGGTCGGGCATGGGCGGAATGTCCAGGCCGAGCATGGCCCAGCACCGCTCGCGCTGCCACGACGTCAGCGGGCGCAGCGCGAGCAGCGGCAGGGCGAGCGTCGCGGCGGCCAGGAGGAGGACGGACACGACTTCCACGGGCGCCCACACCGCCCAGACCGAACCCGGGACCAGCCATCCCGCGACCTGCAGCGGCACCCCGGAGGCGACGAACACGGTGTCGCGCCACGCCGCCGCCGTCCACGGCGCGCGCACGCGGGCACGGACGACCGCGGAGATGGATGCCATGCGGCAACCGTATTGGCATGGTTCGTCCGCCACCATGAACCCAGCCGGAGGGCGGGGGTGAACCTAGTGCCACCCCAAGTCGGATGGCGGTGCCACTGACCGCGGCGGCTGTCGCGGCAAGGCTGTGACCGGGCGTCCCGGAGCGCGGGCGCCGCACCGTATCAGCGTCCTCTGGGAGTCCCGCATGGTCATCGCCGTCCCCCGTCATGCCCCGGCCTCCCGGTCGTCCCGGCCGTCCTCCCGGCCGTCCTCCCGGTCGGCCTTCCGGCGGCGGGATGTGCGGCGTGTCCTTGAGGGGCGGTGGGTGGGATGGGCATTCATCGGAGGCGCGGCCGTGATGGTGCCATGGATGTGGGTGCTCGCGACCACGCTGCCGTCCACCGCGACCGTGCCGAACTGGTCGGCCGCCTGGGTGGGCCTGGACGCGATGGAGGCCGCGGCCCTGCTGGGGACGGGCGTGCTGCTCGTCCGCCGCGATCCCCGGTACGGGCTCGGCGCCGCCATGGCCGCGGCCCTGCTGGCGGCGGACGCGTGGTTCGACGTGACGACCGCCACGCCCGGTGCCGGGCGCGCGTCGGCGATCGCGCTCGCGGCCGGGGTGGAACTTCCACTGGCGGCCCTGTGCGCGGGCCTCGCCGCGCGGTCGTACACGCAGCGTGGAGCCATGATCGACGCTTTGGTGAACAGTGATCGGCAAAGCCTTGACGGGAGTGCGCCAGACGGGTGAAACCAGACGAGCCGGACCTCTAGAGTGAGTGCCATGTCGGGGCCCTTCCGCGGAAGGGCCCCTCGCCCTGCCTGCATGATCAGAGGTCCCCGAACATGAACGACCACGAGGTGCACGAGGAGTGCATGCGGCTCCTCCGGGACGGCCTGCCCGTCCCCGCTCCCGCCGCCTTCGAGGAGGGACGGGACTTCCTTCCGCTCGGACTCGACATGGACGGCGACGTCGCCGTTGTCACGTTCCTCCACCAGTGGGGTGACGCGTCGGCGTTCGTCGAGGGCTGGACCTTCCACAAGCGCGACGGCGAGTGGCGGGAGCTCGGCGGCGCCGGCGGCTTCGCGCCCGCCGAGCCCCTGGCGCGCCGCTCGTCCGGCGAGATGATGGGCCGCCACCTGCTGAAGTACGGGTCGGGACGGAGCGTCCGCAACTCCAACCGGCTGCTGCCGTGGGGCGCCAAGTGGGTGCACGAGGCGCGGCTGCGGGCGTCGGCGGAGGTGGCGCGGGTCCGGGTCGGCAACCGGATCCTGGACGTCCCCGAGCACGGCCACGTCGTCGTCGTGTGGGGCGCCCGCCGGGGGCCGATCGTGGAAGCCCTCGCCGCGGACGGCTCGGTGCTGGACGCCATGGACCTCGACCATCCGGCCGTCCCGTCCCGCCCGCGGGGCTGATATTTGACCGGTCGGTCTTGAAAGGGTTACCGTCCTGCCATGGCACGGACGAAGGAGTTCGACCCGGACGCCGCCCTGCGCCGCGCCCTCGACCTGTTCTGGGAGCGCGGCTACGAGGCGACGTCCATGGCCGACCTCGTGGAGCACCTCGGCATCGCCCGCGCCAGCATCTACGGCACGTTCGGCGGTAAGCACGAGCTGTTCCTGAAGGCGCTGGAGCGCTACCTCCAGGAGACCGACCCCAAGATCGCCGAGGCGCTGGCCCGGCCGGGCCCGGTGCTGCCGGCGGTGCGCGCGCTGATCGAGGACTACGCGGCGGACGCGGCCCGCGACCGCCCGCGCCGCGGCTGCCTCGTGGTGAACACCGCGGTCGAGCTGGCGGCGCGGGACGCCGACGCGGCCCGGCTGGTGGAGGCGAGCTGGTCGTTCCTGGAGGCGTCGCTGACGTCGGCGCTCACCCGCGCGCGGGCGCAGGGCGAGCTGCCGCCCGGCAAGGACCCCCGCTCCCTGGCGCGCCTGCTGCTCGTGCTGTTCCAGGGGATGCGGGTCCTCGGCCGCACACCCGCCGACGAGGGCCGCATCCGGGACGCGACGCGCGAGGCGCTGGCCCTCTTCGACTGACCGCCCTCTGCCCCTCTACCCCCCGGCCACCACCCGGCCGGGGTTGTTCACGCCCTTATTCAAGACCGATCGATCTAGAAAGCAGGAGCCGCCATGTCCCTCCACGGCAAGATCGTCCTCATCACCGGCGGGTCGCGCGGCATCGGCCGCGCCACCGCGCGCGCCTTCGCCGCCGAGGGCGCCACGGTCGTCCTCGCCGGACGCGACGTCACCGCGCTCGCCGACGCGGTCAAGGAGATCGGCTCCGGCACGGCCGCCGAAGGCACCGCCGGCGGGGCCGCCGGCAGAGCCGACCACGTGGTCGCCGACGTCGCCGACCCCGCGTCCGCCGCCCGGATGGTCGAGACGGTGGTCGCCCGCCACGGCGGCCTGCACGTCGCGGTCAACAACGCCGGGATCATCGGCGCGGCCGGGCCCGTCACCGACATCGATCCCGCCGCCTGGGACGAGGTCCTCGCGGTCAACCTGACCGGCGTCTTCCTGTCGATGAAGCACGAGATCGCGCACATGCGCGCGCACGGCGGCGGGACGATCGTGAACGTCGCGTCCAACATCGGGGCGCACCGCCGGCTCCCCGGGATGGCGGCGTACGCGGCGTCCAAGGCGGCGGTCAGCGTCCTGACGCGCACCGCCGCCCTGGACCACATCGGCGATGGCGTCCGCATCAACGCCGTCAGTCCCGGGGCGAGCGACACCCCCATGTCGCTGCGGCCCGGTGAGAGCGAGACCGAGCGCGCGGCCCGGATGAAGGCGTCCGTTCCGGCGGGACGTGTGGCGGCCACGTCCGAAGTGGCCTCGACCATCCTCTGGCTGGCGTCGGACGCCTCGACCCACGTAGTGGGCCACGACCTCGTCATCGACGGCGGGGTCACCGCCTGACGACGCTTTTCGGGACGGCGCAGAGGGCAGACTCCCTGCATGGCCCTCACACCCGACCATGGCTCCTCCCCGGACGACTCCGACCCGGAGCGCTTCCGTCTCGCCGGCAGGGTCACCAGGACGTACCTGATCGGGGCGCGGAGCCTGCACGACCACGTCGCCATGAAGCTGCTCGACGCCGGCGCGTCCCTCGTCCTGGACATCGGATGCGGGGAGGGCGCCCTCAGCGCCGCCCTCCCCCGTCCGGCGCCGGTGCGGATCGTGGGCTTGGACGCGTCCCCTGCCCTGCTGCGCGCCCACCCCGGGGCGCGCGTGTGCGGCGACGCCCTGCGGCTGCCCTTCCCGGACGGGACGTTCGACGCCGCCGTGGCCCTGAACATGCTCTACCACCTGCACGATCCACGGCGCGCCCTGCGCGAGGCCCGCCGAGTCCTCGCCCCCGGCGGGACGCTGCTCGTCTCCGCGATCTGCCGCAACGACAGCCCCGAACTGGCGCCGGTCTGGCGTCCCGAACCCACCCCGTTCGACGCCGAGGACGCCCCCGCCCGGGTCTGCGAGGTCTTCGGCGAGGTCGAGGTGGAGCGGTGGGACGCCCCGCTGATCACGCTCCCCGACCGCGCCGCGATCCGCGACTACCTGATCGCCCGCCGGGTGCCGCGCCCGCAGGCCGCCGAAGCCGCCACCCGCCTGGACACGCCCCTGCCGGTGACGAAACGCGGCTCCCTGGTCGTCGCGCGCCGGTAGCACCGATCACCGGCGGGCGGCCAGAGCCAACCGGTGGGCCGCTAGAGCCAGCCGCGCTCCTCAGCGGCGCGGGCGGCCTCATGGCGGTTGCCGGCACCGAGCTTGGTGACGGCCGCGGACAGGTAGTTGCGGACGGTCCCCTCCGACAGGCCCAGGTCGCGGGCGATGCGCGAGACGGGGGCGCCTCCGGCGGCGGCGCGCAGGGCGTCCAGCTCGCGCGGGGTGAGCGGGCACTCCTCGGCGGCGAGGGCGTCGGCGGCGAGCTGCGGGTCGATGTAGCGGGCGCCCGCGGCGACCTGCCGGATGACCTCGGCGAGCCGCCGGCCGGGCGCGTCCTTGCCGAGGAAGCCGCGGACGCCCGCCGCCATGGCGCGGCGCAGGTTGCCGGGCCGGCCGTGCGCCGTCACGATCACCAGCCGGCAGGACGGCAGGTCGCGCGACAGCCGCTCGGCGGCGGCGAGCCCGTCCAGGCCGGGCATGTCGATGTCGAGGACGGCGACGTCGGGCTTCAGCGCGAGGGCCCGCTCGACGGCCTCGTCCCCGCGGCCGACGCCGGCGGCGACCTCGATGCCGTCCTCGGTCTCCAGCAGCAGGACGAGCGCCTCCCTGATCAGGAGGTGGTCGTCGGCGAGCAGCACGCGGATCATGGCGCTCCCTCCGGCGCGGCGGGGACGGCGGCCGCCACCCGGAACGTCCCGTCCCCGGCGTGCCCGGCGGTGAACTCGCCGCCCGCGGCCGCGATCCGCTCGGCGAGCCCGGCCAGCCCGCTGCCCGCGTCGCCCGCGCGGCGCCCGGCGCCGTCGTTGACGATCTCCACCTCGACGCGGTCGCGGCCCGCCCGGACGGTGATCTCGCACCAGGTGGCGCTGGAGTGGCGGAGCACGTTGGTGGTGGCCTCGCGGGCGACCCAGCCGAGCGGCTCGTGGACGTGCGGCGGCAGCGCCGGGGACACCTCGGGGCGCTCGCAGCGGATCCCGGCGGCGCGCAGCACGGCGGACATGCCGTCCAGCTCGGTGCGCAGGGACGTGGCCCGGTAGCCGCGGACGACCTCGCGCACGTCGCGGACGGCGTCCCGCGCCATGGTCTGGATCTCGGTCAGCTCCTTGCGGACGCGCGCGTCGTCGCGCTCCACGAACCGTTCGGCGACCTCGGCGCGCAGCGCGACCGCCTGGAGGCTGTGCCCGAGGACGTCGTGCAGGTCGCGGGCGAAGCGGAGCCGCTCCTCCCCCACCGCGGACCGGGCCAGCTCGGCGCGCGCCTCCCGCAGCTCCTGGACGACGTGGAACAGCCAGACCGTGACGTATCCGGAGAAGGCGCCGAGCGGGATCGCGGCGACCTCGTACAGGACGGCCAGGGCGGGCAGCCCGAGCAGGACGCCGTAGACGGGGGTGAGGACGGTCGCGGCCGCCGCCGCCGCGATCGCCTCCCGGAGCGGGAGGACGATCGCGATCAGCCCGGCCGGGACGAGCAGCGCGTTGCCCCAGCCCCGGTCGATGCCGAGCAGCAGCGGCATGGCCCAGCAGACCAGCGCGATAGCGGCCAGCCCGGCCCGGTGGGCGGGCGCGGTGCGGCGCATCAGGTTCTGCCACAGGAGCCGGGCGTACAGGGCGAAGGCGGCGCCGGTGCCGGTGAGGGCGAGCAGCAGGCGGCCCGCCTCCCGGCGCTCGGTGATCTCGTACCAGAGCGCGGGCGCCAGGAACCCGGCCAGCGTCATCACCGTCATCCCCACGATGATCGCGGCGATGACGGTGGGGCGCGGGAGGGCGGGCTGCACGCGCCCAGCGTATGCGGCCGGCACGATGACCTGTCGGGGGCGCGGGGGCGGTCGGGGGCGCGGGTCGGCGGCGGCCGGTCAGGCGGCGCGCCCGGCCGCGGGCCGCCGGAGCCGGGCGGCGGCGCGGCCGGTGACCAGGCGGCCGTCGTCGAGGATCCCGACCCGGTCGGCGCGGCACGCCTCGTCCGGATCACGGGTCGCGACCACCGCGCTGATCCCGTCCGCGGCGAGCATGAGCAGGACGGACCAGACCTCTCGGGCGGCGGAGGCGTCGAGCCCCGCGGTCGGCTCGTCGAGGAACAGCACGTCGGACCGTCCCACCAGGGCCAGTGCGATGTCGAGCATGCGCCGCTGCCCCGGGGACAGCCGCTCGAAGGGGACATCGGCGACCTGGGTGAGGCGCGCCAGGCGGAGGGCCTCGTCGCGGGTCAGCGGGTCCAGTGTCCAGCGCCGCCAGGTGTCGACGACCTCGGCGACGGTCAGCCCTGGGAACAGGCCGCCGTCGCGCCACACGGCCCCAGCGCGCGCGGACTCACGCTCGGTGTACGGGTCGGCGCCGTAGAGACGGACGGTTCCGCTCGTGGGACGGCGCAGGCCGGCGAGCATTTCCAAAAGCGTGGTCTTGCCGGAGCCGTAGCGGCCCAGCAGGGCGTAGACCTCGCCCTCGGCCACAGTGAACGAGACGTTCCGCACGGCCTCGTTCAAGTCCAGGTCGCGTACCTCGATCACAGGTGCCTTCATGCCGTCCATGCTGGTCGCCGCGCGCGCGGGCGTGCAGTCACGGATGTCAGGAGGCGACGATGAAGATCGCAGGGGTGACCCATGACGAATGTCAGAGTTCGACGATGTCAGGGTTCGGCGATCGCCCATCCGGTCGGCGGGACGGTGGCGCCCTCGGCGGTGAAGGTCGCTTCACCGGCCACGCACGTCCAGCCCGCGGCGGGCAGTGCGACCTCGGCGGGCTCGTCGTCCAGGTTGAGGACGACCGCGAGCCGCTCTGCGCCGTGCCCCACTGTGTAGGAGAGAACCGTGTTGGTCAAGGTGGCGACCGCGGTCTCGGCACGGACAAGCCAGGGATGACGTCGTCGCAGGCCGATCAAGAGCTGGTGCAACCGGTGGTAGGGCGCGCCGTAGCCCGGGGTCTCGTCGGGACGTTCGGGGAAGGCCGGCCGTATGGCGTCGTCACCGCCTTCGCGTTCCTCCTTGACGCCCTCGAAACCGAACTCGTCACCCGCGTAGATGGACGGGACCCCACCGACCGTCAGCAGGATCACGAGCGCGTGCTCCCGGTGCTCTTTGCGGTGCAGGCGGCTGGCGATGCGGGTCACGTCGTGGTTGCCGAGGAAGGTCTGCGGGGCGAATGTGTCGAGCATCGTGTTGTGCCGGTCGAGCGCGTGGGCCAGCTCGAAGAAGTTGCCGTCGTTGAGCGAGCTCCAGATGGCCTTCCACAGTTCGTACTGGGTGACGGAGTCGAACCCGGTGTCCGCCACCAGGCGGGCGTAGTCGCCGTGGATGACCTCGCCGACGAACCAGGCGTCGGGGAAGCGCACGCGGACGCGGTCGGTGACCGTCCGCCAGAACTGCTGTGGGACGGCGTAGGCGGCGTCGAGGCGCCAGCCGTCTATCCCGCGCTCCAGCCAGTGCGTCATGACACCGGTGACGTAGTCCGCGACCTCCGGTTCGGCGTGGTTCAGCGTGACGAGCCGGTCATGCCCTTCGAACGTGCGCAGATCAGGGTGGAACCACGTCCGGTACCGGGACGCGTCGCCCTTCGCCGCGACGTCGGCGAAGGGCGCGAAACCGCGGCCGACGTGGTTGAAGACGCCGTCGAACAGGACCCGGACGCCCTTCTGGGAAGCGGCGTCGATCAGCCGTCGCAGGTCGTCCTCCGAGCCGAGCCTGGGGTCGACCCGGTAGTGGTCGACGGTGTCGTAGCCATGGGTCTCGGACGCGAACACGGGACCGAGCGCGAGCCCGTTGCAGCCGAGTTCGACGACGTGGTCGAGCCAGCCGCCGAACCTCGCGAGCCTGGGCGTCGAGGGTGTTCCGGCGGGAAGAGCGTCCCGCTCGGCACCGACGAAACCGAGCGGATAGGCATGCCACCAGATGGCGTGATCGGGCCAGCGCATGCCAGTCCCTTACCCGGAAGGAGCGTCCCACCCGCCCCCATCCGGCCTCCGTGCTGTCACGCGCGCACGAGGATGTCCGGATTCAGCCCGTCCAGGGACTTGATCCCAGAGAGGGTCATGGTCAGCTCCAGTTCGGCCTGGAGGCAGCGCACTACGTGCTGCACGCCCGCCTGACCGGCGAGGCCCAGCCCATAGGCATAGGGGCGAGCGACCAGGACGGCCTTGGCGCCGAGGGCCAGAGCCTTGGCGATGTCGGCGCCCGTCCGGATGCCGCTGTCGAACAGCACGGTCGCCTGGTCGTGGACGGCCTCGACCACACCCGGGAGTGCGTCCAGTGAGGCGATGGCCCCGTCGACCTGGCGTCCGCCGTGGTTGGAGACGATGACCGCGTCCATGCCGGCGTCCACGGCCTGGCGGGCATCGTCGGGATGCTGGATGCCCTTGAGCGCGATGGGCCCGTCCCAGTGGTCGCGCAGGAAGATGAGGTCGTCCCACGTCAGGCTGGGGTTCCCGAAGTTGGCGACCCAGTGCAGGATCGCCATGTCGCGGTTCTCCTTCGTGATGGGCCCGCCCACGGCCTTCTGGAAGACCGGGTCGCTGAAGTAGTTCGCGACACCGATCCCGCGCAGGAACGGCAGGTACGCCTGGTCGAGGTCGCGCGGACGCCAAGCCAGCGTGAACGTGTCCAGGGTGACGACCAAGGCCGTGTAACCGGCGGCCTTGGCCCTCTCCAGGAAGCTGACCGCGAGGTCCCTGTCCTTGGGCCAGTACAGCTGGTACCAGCGCGGCCCGTCGCCGTTGGCCTCGGCCACGTCCTCGATGGAGTACGAGGACGCCGTGCTCAGCACCATCGGCACCTTCTCGGCCGCCGCCGCCCGCGCCACGGCCAGCTCGCCGTCCGGATGGAAGATGGACTGGACGCCGATGGGCGCGAGCAGCAGCGGCGACGGCATCGCGGTCCCCAGGACCTCCACCGAGAGGTCCCGCTCGGCGACGTCCCGCAGCATGCGCGGCACGATCCGCCACTTGTCGAAGGCCGCCCGGTTGGCGCGCGCCGTCGACTCGCTGCCCGCCGACCCCGCCACGTAGCCGAACGCCTGCGCCGACAGCGCGCGCTCCGCGAGGCCCTCTAGCTTCGTCAGATCGGTCGGCAGCGCCGGGACGACGTCACCGAGCCCCTGCAGATAGATCGAGTTCTGGAAGTCGGCCAGACCGCTCAAAGGAACCTCCACCTGGGACATCGGCACCGTCGCTCCTCAAGATGCCAGGTTCGGCAAGGTGACGGAACGGCATAGATCCGTCGAGTCGGGCGCCACGCCCGGTGGGGCGGGCGAAAGATGTCCCCGGGACCGGCCACAATGTGGGGCATGGCACGACGCGGATCCCAAGCCCCTCCACCTCCGCCCGACTTCGAAGAGAACATCGTCGACGTCGATGTCTCCGACGAGATGCGCGGCAGTTTCCTCGAGTACGCCTACTCGGTCATCTACCAGCGGGCGCTCCCCGACGCGCGCGACGGCATGAAGCCCGTCCAGCGCCGGATCCTGTACTCGATGAACGAGATGGGCCTGCGCCCCGACCGCGGCCACGTCAAGTGCGCCCGCGTCGTCGGGGAGGTCATGGGCAAGCTGCACCCGCACGGCGACAGCGCCATTTACGACGCGATGGTGCGGATGGCGCAGCCGTGGGCGATGCGGATGCCGCTCGTGGACGGCCACGGCAACTTCGGTTCGCTCGGCGGCGACGACATGCCCGCCGCCATGCGGTACACCGAAGCCCGCATGTCGCGCGAGGCGATGCTGATGGTCGCCTCGATCGACGAGGACACCGTCGACTTCCGGCCCAACTACGACGGGCAGGAGCAGGAGCCGGAGGTGCTCCCGGCGGCCTTCCCGAACCTGCTGGTGAACGGCGCGTCCGGCATCGCGGTCGGCATGGCCACCAACATGGCGCCGCACAACCTCGGCGAGGTCATCTCCGCGGCCCGGCACCTGATCGACCACCCGGACGCCACCCTCGACGACCTGATGCGCTTCGTCCCCGGCCCCGACCTGCCCACCGGCGGCCGGATCGTCGGCCTGGACGGCATCCGCGATGCCTACGAGCGCGGCCGGGGGACGTTCCGCACCCGCGCCACCGTGTCCATCGAGAACGTCACGGCGCGCCGCAAGGGCATCGTCGTCAGCGAACTCCCCTACGCCGTCGGGCCGGAGCGCGTCAAGGCGAAGATCAAGGAACTGGTCAACGCCAAGAAGATCCAGGGGATCTCCGACCTGAAGGACCTCACCGACCGCAACGTCGGCCTCCGCCTGGTCATCGAGATCAAGAACGGCTTCAACCCGGAGGCCGTCCTCGCCGACCTCTACCGGCTCACGCCGATGGAGGAGACGTTCGGCATCAACAACGTCGCCCTGGTCGACGGCCAGCCCCGCACGCTCGGCCTCCGCGACATGCTGCAGGTCTACGTCGACCACCGCATCGAGGTCGTCCGGCGGCGCTCGATGTTCCGCCGCAAGAAGCGCGAGGACCGCCTCCACCTGGTGGACGGCCTGCTCGTGGCGCTGCTGAACATCGACGAGGTCATCCAGGTCATCCGGCAGAGCGACGACGCCGCCCAGGCCAAGCAGCGCCTCATGCAGATCTTCGAGCTGTCGGAGATCCAGGCGCAGTACATCCTGGACACCCCGCTGCGCCGCCTCACCCGCTACGACCGGCTCGAACTGGAGAAGGAGAAGGAGCAGCTCGCCAAGGAGATCGCCAAGCTGACCGCGATCCTCGAATCGGAGAAGAAGCTGCGCGGCGTGGTCTCCAAGGAGCTGGGCGACGTCGCCAAGGAGTTCTCCACCCCCCGCCGGACGGTCCTGCTCGAATCCTCCGGCCACACCGCCGCCGCGGCGGTCCCCCTGGAGGTGGCCGACGACCCCTGCACGGTGCTGCTGTCGTCCACGGGCCTGCTGGCCCGCACGCACGACGCGTCGCCGCTGCCCGACAGCGGCCCCCGCGCCCAGCACGACGTCCTGACCTCGGTCGTCCCGGCGACGGCCCGCGGCCAGGTGGGCGCGGTGACCTCGCACGGCCGGATGATCCGCATCGACGTCCTGGACCTCCCGACCTTGCCGCCGTCGGCGACGCCCCCGTCCCTGGCGGGCGGAGCCCCGGTGGCCGAATACGTCGACCTCGAACCGGACGAGACGGTCGTGGGCATCGCGTCCGTCTCCGAGGAGGGCGGCGGCTTGGCCCTCGGTACGGCGCACGGCGTGGTGAAGCGGGTGGTCCCCGACTTCCCCGCGAACCGCGACGAGTTCGAGGTCATCGGCCTGAAGGAGGGCGACCGGGTCGTCGGCGCCGTCCAGCTCCTCTCCGAGGAGCAGCACCTGGTGTTCATCACGACCGACGCGCAACTGCTGCACTACGCGGCGTCTCTCGTCCGCCCCCAGGGCAGGGCGGCGGGCGGGATGGCGGGCATCAAGCTGGGCGCCGGAGCGAGCGTCCTGTGGTTCGGCGCCCTGGACCCGGCCCGCGAGGCCCGGGTGATCACGATCTCGGGCTCCTCCTCGGCCCTCCCCGGCACCCAGGCCGGCGCGATCAAGCTGGCCGACTTCGCCGACTTCCCGTCCAAGGGCCGCGCGACCGGCGGCGTCCGGGCCCACCGGTTCCTCAAGGGCGAGGACGTCCTGCTCCAGGCGTGGGCGGCCCCGACACCGCTGCGCGCCGCCGCGGCCAACGGCAAGCCGGCGATGCTGAACGTCACGCTGGGCCGCCGGGACGGCTCCGGCGAGAAGCTGGACGGCCCCATCGTCCACATCAGCGGCCCGATCGGCCCCGCCCCGGCCGAAGAGGAAGCGCCCGCCGAAGAGTGAGACGCGAAGGCCCCGGGACGAATCTCCCGGGGCCTTCCCTCTTCACACCCCCGGCCGGATGCGCGCGTTGAGATCTTCGTTGCACCGCACGATCTGCTCCGCCACCTCGACGACGTCGCAGACCGGATGGCAGGCGCCGTCACCGCCCGGCAGCGTGACGAAGAACGTCCCGTCCCGCACCCACACCGTGATCTCGGCCCGCACGGAGAGGACGGCCATCCGCCACCCTTCCGCCAGGTGCAGCGGCCCGATCCCCCGCGCGTCCAGCAGCCGCCGCAGTTCGCGAGCCGCCTCAAGGCAGTCCCGCCGGGGCGGGCACCACGCCACCGCCGTGGGCAGCGCGAAGTACACGACCTTCCCCGACACCGGCCTCGACCCGAGCCGCGACCGGCTCCGATGCGCACCCCACCGCCCCCGGTGCTCGACGGCCAGAGCGTTCACCAGCTCGAGCCCGCGCCCGCTCTCCCGCTCGGGCGGCGGACGCAGGCTCGCCCCGGAGGGCACCGACCCGCACCAGGCGGCCGAGTCGAAGACCCGCACCACGATCTCCGCGCCCTGCCTCCGCGCATAGATCTGCACCTCCGGCAGCCCCGCCGTCGGCATCACCGCGACCGGCCGTCCGCCCAACGCGTGCACGAACACGTTGGTGGCCAGCTCGGAGACCATCGTCACCGCGTCGTCCACCATCCCCTGGGGCAGCCGCAGCGCCCCGAGCGTCTCCCGGACGACCTCCCGCGCCACCCCGGCACACCGGGCCTCCGGCGGCAACGCCCAAACCGCACACCCACCCGCCCGAACCACCCCGGCCCCCGCGCCGTCTGACGACCCCCGCATTACGAGCACCTCCATGACGAGCCCAGCCATCGCTGAGCGTGCTGTGTTCGCCACACAACGTGGCAGGTGCCTTGCAAGATCGCAATAGATTCTCTACAAGAGAATGCAAGACGTTCTTCGCCAGACAGGGTCACCCAACGCATGGCAAGGTGTCACCGTGAGTGAGATTCATGTCGAGGGCTACAGCCCAACGATCAAGAAGCGCGCCCTCAGCCGCAAACTGGTCGTCGCCCGCAAGGAGGTCGGCATGACTACTACCGAGGTCTGCAAGCGCCTCCGCTGGAGCCCCACCAAGCTCAACTACATCGAGAAGGCCAAGTGGATCACCCCCAACAGCGAGGCGGTCAAGGACCTCTGCGATCTTTACGGCATAGAAGGTGAGGATCGCGAAGCCTTGGTCCGCCTTGCTCGCGAAGCTCGCGAACGGGGCTGGTGGACGAGATACAACGACGTTTTCCGGAATGAGTACCCGGGTTTCGAAGCCTCTGCCTCGATCGTCCGAAGCTTCCAGAACACCTACGTTCCCGGCCTGCTTCAGCATGAGGGCTACATCGAACTCGTCACCAATGCCGCTGGGATCGAAGACCCTGTCGAAGTCCGGCGGCACGTGGCCGCACGCCTGCAGCGCCAAGAGATCTTGACGAGGACCGAAGACCCCTGCCATCTGCACGCGGTGGTCGACGAGAACGTCCTTCGCCGACTCGTCTCTCCGTCCGTACGAATCCCGCAGGTGCGTCATCTGATCAAGATGTCGGACCTGCCGAACGTCAAGATCCAGGTCATCCCGACGAGCACCGGTCTCTATCCGGGAGCGGGCGAGTCCTTCACGCAGCTCGGCTACTCGGACCCAGGTGAACGCGACATCGTTTTCCTAGAGACCAGGATCGACGACCGGCTACTTGAGGAGAAAGACGAACTCCAGTCCTATATGGTCAGGTTCGAGCGATTGTGCGCGGCCGCACTCGATGTTGCTACTACGCGCGCATACCTACTGGACCTGAGCAAGGACGACGAATGAGGCAATCGACACTGACCTGGCGCAAGAGCAGCTACTCACAGGGCGGCGGAACGGAATGCGTGGAGATCGCCCGAGTCAGCGATTGGTGCGCAGTGCGCGACTCCAAGAACCCAGATGGTCCCGTCCTCACCCTCACCACCGGCTCATGGGCGACCCTCCTCCAGGCCATCAAGGCCGGCACCCACAACCTCCCTGGCTAGCAACCAGATGAACGTCCCCACACCTCTGCCGAAGTGGCGCACGAGCTCGTACTCCGCCCAGAGTGCCGACTGCGTCGAGGTAGCCGCGGACGCTACCGCCCATTCGGTTCGAGACTCCACGAACCCAGGTGGACCCACACTGGTCTACACCAACCGCTCATGGCGCACCTTCCTCGAGACCATCAAGACGGGCGCCTTCGACCTCCCTTGACGTGCCGAGCGGGGTTATTGGGGGTTGCAGTGGCTATCGCATCACTGCGGCCGAGGAGCGCGAAGCGTCCCTTGCTCCTCCTCGACGTTGATGGCGTACTCAACCCCTACGGCTACAGCCGCCGCCCGCACGGCTACACCGAGCACGACCTGTTCCCTGAGGACGACGAACCCGTTCTGGTGAACCCGGAGCACGGGATCTGGATCGGCGAACTGGTTCGCGTCTACGACGTCACCTGGGCGACGGCCTGGAACCAGGACGCCAACCGCCTCTTGGCGCCCTTGCTCGGCATCGCGCCTCTGCCGTCCTCACCATGCCGCCCGTCCCGTATCACCCCAGCGCCAAGGTCCCGCCTGTCGAGCAGCTGGCCCGGCATAGGCCCGCCGCCTGGATCGATGACCTTCATACGGCGGAGGCACATGCGTGGGCCGCCGACCGTTTCGAGCCCACCTTGCTCATCACCATCGATCCCGCGACGGGTCTCACCCGCCGGGCGGTCGACCGGGCTCTTGCGTGGGCTGCTGATCTCTGACGGGAAGAGTGTCGGTCGGTGCCGTTAGCGTTCCGGGTACGTCCTCTCCCGAGGTCAGGAGGCATGGCAGATGGCGGAGCAGATGATCTCGGTGGACGGCGCCGAGATCTGCGCGGAGTCCTTCGGCGATCCCGGAGACGCACCCATCCTGCTCATCATGGGGATCGGCGCGTCGATGCTCTGGTGGGGGGAGGGCTTCTGCCGCGGGCTCGCCGATGCCGGACGCTTCGTCGTCCGCTACGACCATCGCGACACGGGGCGCTCCACCACCTACGACGTGGGCCATCCCGGGTACACGGGCTCGGATCTCGTCGATGACGCCGCCCGTGTGCTGGACGCCTACGGGATTCCCGCCGCGCATGTCGCCGGGGTCTCCGCGGGCGGCGCGTTCGGGCAGTTGCTCGCGCTCGGGCATCCCCGGCGCGTCCTCTCGCTGGTCCTCATCAGCACCACCCGCGCGGTGCCGGGGGCCGCGACCTTCCGCCGCCGACCGGGGAGTTCGGACGCTTCGTCTCGACCGCGCGGGTCGACTGGTCCGACACCGAGTCGGTGATCGACTACCTCGCGGGCTACCAGCTCATGCTCGCCGGCCCCGAGCGCCCGCCGGACGAGGCCGCGGTGCGGGAACTGGTCCGCCGCGACGTGGAGCGGGCCCGTGACATCAGGGCGGTCCAGAACCACAACGCGATTCCCGAGGACGATCGCGACTGGGGATCGCTGTCAGCGATGACGGCGCCCACCCTCGTCATCCATGGCACGGCCGACCCCCTGTTCCCGATGGAGCACGGCGTGGCCCTGGCCGAAGAGATCCCAGCGGCCGAACTCGTGCCGCTCAAGGGTGCCGGGCACGGGCTCGACCGCGCCGATTGGGAGACCGTCGCGAAGTTGATCCTTGAGCACACGGGCGACGGAAGGTCCTCAGCGCGCGCAGGGGACGAGCGTTAAGACCGCGTCCTCTCCGTCGGCGTCCAGACCGTGGCAACCCTACGGACCGGCGCTTGCGGCGTTCATCCCGTTTAGCCAGGCAGGCGTGCCCGTAGCTCGGCGAGGCTCTGCTGGATCTCCGGCCACGGGAAGACGCCCCGAAGGTCGTCGCCCGAATCGGGGGTCGGCAGGCGGGCCTCGTCCAGCAGGACGGTGACGCCCCAGTCGCGGAGTTCGGCGACACTGCGGACGAAGACGGGATGGCGAGCGAGCGCCTCGTTCGGCCACGGCGCCGCGATGATGGGACGCCCCAGGCCGACGGCCTCGTTGAGCAGGCCGAGTGCCAGGGTGTCGCTGATCCCGTGCGCCCACTTGTTGACGGTGTTGAACGTCGCGGGCACCACGGCGAACGCGTCGGCGGGCGGCAGGACGTCGGGCTCGTCAGGCTGCTTGTACTGCGAACGGACGGGGAAGCCCGTCAGCTCCGCCAGCCGGTCGACGTCCAGGAACTTGACGCCGGACGGCGTGGAGACCACGCACACCGTCCATCCGCCTCGGCGGAGTCCCTCGACGAAGGGCGGGAGGTCGGCGGCGGGCCGCCCGCCGCAGGCGATCACGTAGAGCACCGGGTCCTTGGCCACTCCCCCACCCTGCCATGGCCGCGATCAGGCGGTGCTCGGGGGATGACCGGACGGGGCGCCTTGACGCCGTCACCAGCGCCGATGGTCGCGCGCTTGACAGGCACAGCTAATGTCATTAGCTTTTGGCTAACGCAATTAGCCAACGAGGGAGAACCATGACCGAGTTCCTGAACGTCGACGGAGGCACCATCGCCTACGAGGTGGCGGGGGACGGCCCGCTGATCGTGCTCGCGCACGGGGTGGGCGACAGCCGCGAGGCCTACCGCGCCGTGATCCCGCAGCTGGTCGAGGCCGGTTACCGGGTCGCCGCGATCGACCTGCGCGGCTGCGGCGAGTCCAGCGTCGACTGGCCGGAGTGGAGCCGCACCGCCATCGCGGGCGACCTGCTCGCCGTGATCCGCCACCTGGGCGGCCCCGCCGTGCTCGTCGGCCACTCGGTCTCCGGCGGCGCCGCCACCATCGCCGCGGCCCTGGAGCCCTCGCTCGTCTCCGCCGTCGTCGAGCTGGCGCCGTTCACCCGCAAGCAGTCGGTCAGCCTCGGCGGCTTCGTGAAGGTGAAGCGCTACCGGCGCGGCATGCTGCGGCTGCTCGGCGCGGCCGCGTTCGGCAGCCTGCCGCTCTGGCGGTCCTACCTCGACGTGGCCTACCCCGGCCGGAAGCCGGCCGACTGGGCCGAGCGGCTCGCCCTCATCGAGTCCCGGCTGCGCGAGCCCGGCCGGATGAAGGCCATGCAGGCCATGGGCAAGAGCGCCCCGACCGACGCCGGCGCGCAGCTCGGCAACGTCCGCTGCCCGGTCCTGGTCGTGATGGGCACGCAGGACCCCGACTGGGCCGACCCGCACGCCGAGGGCACCGCGGTCATCGGCGACCTGCCGTCCGGTCTCGGCCGCCTCGAGATGATCGACGGCGCCGGGCACTACCCGCACCACCAGTTCCCCGGCCAGGTCGCCTCGCTCGTGCTCGACTTCCTCCGCACGGACGCCGCCCGTGCCTAGGGCGGGCCTGGACGCGGCGGCGGTGGTCGCCGCCGGGGCCGCCCTCGCCGACGAGGTCGGCTTCGCCAACGTCACGATGGGCAAGCTGGCCGAGCGGCTGGGCGTGCGCACCCCGTCCCTCTACAAGCACGTGAAGGGCCAGGAAGACCTCAACCGGCGCATCGCGGCCCTGGCGCTGGGCGAGACCGCCGAGGCCGTCGGCGGCGCGGTCCAGGGCTACGCGGGCCGCGACGCCCTGGCGGCGGCCGCGCGCGCCTTCCGCGCCTTCGTCGTGACCCACCCCGGCCGGTACACCGCGACGATCGGCGTCGAACCGGAAGGACCGGACGATCCGCTGGCCGCCGCGGGGCAACGGCTGCTCCGCGCGTTCTCGGCCGTCCTGCGCGGCTACGAGATCAAGGAGGCCGCCACGAACCATGCCCTGCGCATGCTTCGCAGCCTCTTCCACGGCTTCGCCACGCTGGAGGCGGCGAACGGCTTCCAGTGGAGCACCGACATCGACGAGAGCTTCGAGTGGCTCGTCGACTTCGCCGACCGGGGCCTGCGCGGCCTCTGAGAAGTGGGTTCAGGTCTCGATGTCGCCGGGGCCCCAGTGGGCGTCCATGCGGATGATCTTGCCGTCCGCGCCGAAGGTCATGACGTCGATGGCGCGGATGCGCATCCCGGGGACGTCGATGGTGAAGGCCATCGCGGCGCGGTCGCCGTGCGAGCCGCGGATGGGGGCGTCCAGCGTGAGCTTGGCGCCGCCGGCGACGGCGTTGGTGTAGAACTCCTCGATGGCGGCGCGGCCGGTGATCTGGGGGTGGCCGACCGGGTCCTCGATGACGGCGTCGTCGGCGTAGAGGCCGGTCACGGTCGCGACGTCGCCGGCGTTGAAGGCGTCGACATAGGTCTGGAGCGCCTGCTTCATGTGCTCGTGGGACGGCATGCGCGGAGTTTACCAAGCGTTCGCTTGGTCTCCTGGCGGAGGTGATCACACCGCCGGATGACAGCGGCGGAATCACATCGGTTCGGGTTACGCCGGTGTGCTCCCCGCCTCGGCGGGACGGCGCTGCAGGCCGCGCTCGGCGGACGCGGCGAGGGCCTCCAGCAGGTCGGCCGGGCCGCCGGTGGCGTCGTCGTAGTGCCACCCGCGGATGATCTCCTCGCCCTCGACGCCCGGGTTGAACCGGCCGAGGGCGAAGCACCCGGCGATCGCCATCCGGACGATGACGCGGGAGCTCTCGTCCAGGTGCGCCACGTAGGCGGCCGCGTCGATCAGGCCGATCGCGGCGCGGGCGTTGCGCGGGCCGGGGCGGTCGATACGCCATTGCGCGTAAGGGCGCAGGTAGTCCGCGATCATGCAGGTTCTCAGCACGGTCCTCATCGTGGAGGCGCGGCGACACGCCGGTGCCCGGTTTGACCGATGCCTTGCCGGACGATGACCGAGGATCAGCCGGTGAGGCCGTTCCGGTAGGCGTAGGTGACGGCCTGGGCGCGGTCGCGGAGGTTCGCCTTGGCGAACAGGTTGTTGATGTGGGTCTTCACGGTGGCCTCGGAGATGAACAGGTCGCCCGCGATCTCGGCGTTGGACCGGCCCTGGGCGATGAGGGTCAGCACCTCGGCCTCGCGGCGGGTCAGGCCGTCGGGGAGCCCGGCACCGCGCGGGCGCTCGCCCGCGGCGACGGCCTCGACCAGGCGGCGCTGGACGGCCGGGTCGAGCTGGGACGCGCCGCCGCGGACGGCGTCGACGGCACGGGCGATCTCCTCCGCGCCGGCGTCCTTGGTGAGGTAGCCGCGGGCGCCGGCGCGCAGCGCGGCGAAGATCGAGTCGTCGTCGGCGTAGGTGGTGAGGACGACGATTCCGACCTCGGGATGGGCCTCCTTGATGCGGCGGGTCGCCTCGACGCCGTCCATGCGCGGCATCCGCAAGTCCATGAGGACGACGTCCGGCCGCAGCTCGCCGACCAGCGCGAGCGCCCGCTCACCGTCGCCGCAGGCCCCGGCGACCTCGATGCCGGGCAGCAGTTCGAGGAGCAGGACGAGGCCCTCGCGCACCACGGTCTGGTCGTCGACGATCAGGATTCTCGTGCTCACCGCGTCTCCCGTCACGCCGTCACGCCCCACGCCCCGCACCTCACGCCGGAACCTGGAGGGACACACGGAATCCCTTGCCGTCCGGTCCGGTGTCCAGGGTGCCATCGATCAGCTCGGCGCGCTCCCGCATGCCGACGAGGCCGTACCCGCCGCCGCCCAGCTCGACGACCGATTCGGTGCCGCCGCTGTCGGTCACTTCGAGTTCCACCTTGCCGGGCAGGTAGCGCAGGACGACCTGTGCGCGCGCGCCGGGGGCGTGTTTGCGGACGTTCGTGAGCGCCTCCTGCGCGGTGCGGACGACCGCCAGCCCGGCCTGGGGCGACAGTTCGCGCGGTTCACCCGTCACCTGCACGTCGCACGGACGCCCTGTGCTCGCGTAGAACTCCTCCGCGAGCTCCGCCAGCACCTCTCTTGGCTCCGGTATCTCGCCGCGGAGGGTCGCGAGGGCGCGTCTCGTCTCATCGAGGCCGGCGCGGGCGAGGTTCCGCGCGCGCTCCACGCGGTCCAGGGCCTGGACGCGGTCACCGTCCCGGGAGAGGAGCAGCCTCGCCCCCTCCAGGTGGACGATCTGCGCCGACAGCGAATGGGCGAGGATGTCGTGGATCTCGCGGGCGATGCGGGACCGCTCGGCCAGGACGGCGTTCGCGGCCTCGGCGCGCCGGGTCGCCTCCTGCGCGGCGGCCCCCTGGCGGCTGGCGATGGCGCCCAGCGTGATGCCGGCGAACGCCGACAGCAGGCCGAGGTCGGCGCCGTCCGCCCGGAACGCCTCCCCCAGCGCGGCGACCGCGGCGATCGTCAGGCCGCTCGTCAGGACGCCCAGCGGCACCGGCAGCCGCATGAGCAGCACCCACAGGCCGGCCATGCAGAAGAAGAAACCACCGCCGGCGTGCGGCGCGATCGCGTACAGCGCCATGCCCGCCGCCACGGACAGCAGGAGCAGCGCGATGCCCGCTCTCCGCCGGCGCGGGTTCTCCCCGCGCCCCAGCACGAGCCCGGCCCCGAGAAGCGCGAACATCACCGGGTTGAGGATGAGGAGGGCGAGGCCGTCGCCGTGCAGCGAGGGAACGGGGTCCCCGTGCAGCAGCCCCCGGATGTAGGCGGTCGCGCCCCACGTCACGAGCATGCCGATGACCAGCAGGCGGATGATCCGGTCCCGCAGGCCCGCCTTGACGTTCACGATCCGACGTTGACCCGTACGAACCGGGCGGGCAGTCCCGCGCCGACCGCCGGCGGCGCGGGGGCGGAAGGGGCGTGGTCCAGCGTCTTCATGCCCCCGAGGTTAGGGACCCGCGCCGCCCGCTCGGATCGGCGTACGGCTGGAACCGCCCTCTCCACCCCCGGGTGGAGGCGCGCGGTGACCTGGCCGGTCAAGCCGCCGATCCCGGCCCGCCCCACCATGCTCGGCGGTTCAGACGCGGCGGATCAGGCGTCGATGCGCTCGACGTCGAGCTCGGTCGCGCCGGCGGTGATGAAGGCGCGGCGCGGCGCGACCTCGCTGCCCATCAGCAGCTCGAACACCTTCGCCGCCTCCTCCGCGTCCTCGATGCGGACGCGCCGGAGCACCCGGTGCCGGGGGTCGAGCGTGGTCTCCGCGAGCTGGTCGGCGTCCATCTCACCGAGGCCCTTGTACCGCTGGATCGGCTCCTTCCAGCGCTGGCCCTTGCGCTCCAGCTCGACGAGCCGCTTGCGCAGCTCGGCGTCGGAGTAGGTGTAGATGTACTTCTCCTGGCCCTTCTTCGGCTTGATCAGCTCGATGCGGTGCAGCGGCGGGACCGCGGAGAACACCCGCCCCGCCTCCAGCATCGGCCGCATGTAGCGGTGGAAGAGCGTGAGCAGCAGGGTGCGGATGTGCGCGCCGTCGACATCGGCGTCGGCGAGGATCACGACGCGGCCGTAGCGCGCCGCCTCCACGTCGAAGGTGCGGCCCGAACCGGCGCCGAGCACCTGGATGATCGCGGCGCACTCGGCGTTCTTCAGCACGTCCGCGACGGACGCCTTCTGCACGTTGAGGATCTTGCCGCGGATCGGCAGCAGCGCCTGGAACTCGGAATTGCGGGCGAGCTTGGCGGTGCCGAGCGCCGAGTCGCCCTCGACGATGAACAGCTCGCTGCGGTCGTCGGTGGTGCGGCAGTCGACGAGCTTGGCCGGCAGCGCCGAGTTCTCGAGCGCGTTCTTGCGCCGCTGGTTGTCGCGCTGGGTGCGGGCGGCGATGCGGGTCTTGGCCGCGCCGACGACCTTCTCCAGGACGGCCCGGAGCGACTGCTTCTGCCCGCGCGGCGGGTTCTCGAAGACGGCGCGCAGCTCGCGCATGACGACCTGGGACACGATGCGGGTGGCCGCGGACGTGCCGAGGACCTCCTTGGTCTGGCCCTCGAACTGCGGCTCCGGCAGCCGGACGGTCACCACCGCGGTGAGGCCCTCCAGGACGTCCTCCTTGATGACGTCCTCGTCGCCGTTCTTCAGCAGCTTGGTCGCGCGGAGCTGCTCGTTCAGCACCTTGAGCACGGCGCGGTCGAAGCCGCGCACGTGCGTGCCGCCCTTCGGGGTGGCGATCACGTTGACGAACGACTTGGTGATCGTGTCGTAGCCGGTGCCCCAGCGCAGCGCGATGTCGACCTCGAGGTCGCGCTCGACGTCGGTGGGCGTCAGGTGGCCCTGGTCGTCCAGGACCGGGACGGTCTCGGTGAAGTGGCCGCGGCCGCGCAGCCGCAGCACGTCGATGAGCGGGGCGTCCTTGGCCAGGTAGGTGCAGAACTCGCTGATGCCGCCGTCGAACCGGAACGTCTCGTCGACGATCTCCTCGCCGCGCTCGTCGCGGACGTCGATGGTGAGGCCGGGGATGAGGAACGCGGTCTGCCGCATCCGGTCGAGGACGAGCTGCTGGTCGACCGTGGCGTCCTTCAGGAAGATCTGGAGGTCGGGCCAGAAGCGGACGCGGGTACCGGTGGTCTTCTTGGCGACCTTGCGGATCTGCCGCAGCCCCGACTTCTTCTTGAACCGGGCGTTGGGCCGCCCGTCGTCGGCGAACTCGCCGGGGAGGCCGCGCCGGAAGCTGATCGCGTGGGTGTACCCGTCCCGGTCGACCTCCACGTCGAGCCGCGCCGACAGGGCGTTGACCACGGACGCCCCCACGCCGTGGAGCCCGCCGGACGCGGTGTAGGAGACGCCGCCGAACTTGCCGCCCGCGTGCAGCCGCGTCATGACCAGCTCCACGCCCGGCAGGCCCGTCTTGGGCTCCAGGTCGACCGGGATGCCGCGGCCGTTGTCGCCCACCTCGAAGGACCCGTCGGCGCGGAGCGTCACGCTGATGTGGGTGCAGTAGCCGGCGAGGGCCTCGTCGACGCAGTTGTCGACGATCTCCCACAGGCAGTGGGCGAGGCCCCTGCTGTCGGTCGACCCGACGTACATGCCGGGCCGTTTCCGGACGGCCTCCAGCCCCTCCAGCACCGACAGGTGCCGGGCGGAGTAGCCGTGCGGGTCTTCGGTTGTCGCTTCGGCGGTCGCGGCGGTCAACGTGCGTGCGCTCCTCGGGGGTAGGACGGTCGGCAGCAGGGTACCCCCGGCCGCCGACAATCCGGCGGGGCGGCTCGCCGGGACGTGCCGCGTCCGCTACTTCTAGACCCTAACGTCCACCTTTAGGTGGGTGCGCGAGAGGCGTTTCACTCCTTACCTTCCTCTGCATGGTGCAAACGATCGAGGCCGCGGGCCTCCGTAAACGCTACGGGGACGTCCGGGCCGTGGACGGGGTGACCTTCGCGGTCGAGGAGGGCGAGTTCTTCGGCATCCTCGGCCCGAACGGCGCGGGGAAGACGACGACGCTGGAGATCATCGAGGGCCTGCGCGAGGCGGACGAGGGGGAAGTCTCGGTCCTGGGGCTCTCCCCGTGGCCCCGCAACCCGAAGCTGCTGCCGAGGATCGGCGTCCAGTTGCAGGCGTCGTCGTTCTTCGAGCGGCTGACCACCCGCGAGCAGTTGCAGACGTTCGGCTCCCTCTACGGCGTGCCCGCCGCGAAGGCTGACGCGATGATGGAGCTGGTGGGGCTGGCCGACAAGGCCGACGTCCGGGTGGAGAAGCTGTCGGGCGGGCAGGCGCAGCGCCTGTCCATCGCCTGCGCTCTCGTGCACGACCCCGAGCTGGTGTTCCTGGACGAGCCCACCGCCGCCCTGGACCCGCAGGCCCGCCGCAACCTCTGGGACCTGCTGCGCCAGATCAACACCGAGGGCCGCACCGTGGTGCTGACCACGCACTACATGGACGAGGCCGAGATCCTCTGCGACCGCGTCGCCATCATGGACGCGGGCCGGATCCTTCGGCTCGGCCCGCCGGCGGTGCTGGTGCGCGGCCTGGACGCCCCGGCGCGGATCAGCGTGGCCAGCGGCATGCTCGACGTGGACGACGCCCGCCGCCTGCCCGGCGCGGACGAGGCCGCCGACGACGGCGTCTCCCTGACCATCTCCACGCGCGACCCGTCGGCCGTGGTCGCGGCCATGGCGGCGAAGAACGCCCTGGACGGCGTCCAGATCCGCGGCGCCACCCTTGAGGACGTCTTCCTGGACCTCACCGGACGGGAGTACCGGGCGTGAGCACCTACCAGAGCTTCAAGAGCCTGTCCCGGGCGATGCTCCTCGGCTTCAGGCGCGACCGGACCGCGCTGTTCTTCACCGTGCTGTTCCCCCTGATGTTCCTGGTCATCTTCGGCGGCATCTTCGGCAGCCAGACGACGTCCAAGGTCACGGTCCTGGAGGTCGGCCAGGCACCGGTCCTGGACGCGGCCGTCGCACACGGGTCCGATGAGCTCGCCAAGGTCCTGAAGGTCACCAAGACCTCCGACCGCGCCGACGCGCTGCGCAAGGTGGAGAAGGGCGACGCGGACGCCGTCGTCGAGCAGCGCGGCAACCAGATGGTCGTGCACTACTCGGCCACCGACCAGGTCAAGTCGGGGACGGTGCGGGGGTTGATGAACTCGATCGTCCAGTCCGCCAACCAGTCGGCTACCGGCAAACCGCCCGCCTACACGCTGGCCACGCAGCAGGTGGAGGACGACTCTCTCAAGGCCATCCAGTTCTTCACCCCGAGCCTGCTGGGCTGGGCGCTGGCGTCGGCGGGCGTGTTCGGAGCGTCCCAGACGCTGGTGACGTGGCGGACCAAGGGCATCTTGCGGCGGCTCCAGCTCTCCCCTGCGCCGGTGCCCACCGTGTTCGCCGCTCGTGTGGCGGTCAGCCTCGCCATCGCCCTCGTGCAGTTCGCCCTGTTCGTACTGGTGGCACAGCTACCGATGTTCGGGCTCCAGCTCAGCGGCGCCTGGTGGATGGCCATCCCGATGGTGATAGCGGGCGTCCTGGCCTTCCTGTCGATCGGGATGCTGATCGGCGCGTGGGCCAAGACGCAGGAGACCGCCCAGGCGGTGACGCAGCTCGTCGTCCTCCCCATGGCGTTCCTCGGCGGATCCTTCTTCCCGCTGGACGCGTCACCGGGATGGATGAAGACGCTGTCCTACATCTTCCCGCTGAGGTATCTCAACGAAGGGATGCTCAACGTGATGGGACGCGGGCTGGGCCCGTCCTCCGCGCTGCCCCAAATCGGCGTTCTGCTGGGGGTCGCGGTCGCCGGCGCGCTGATCGCCGTCCGCCTGTTCCGGTGGGACGACGCCTAATGTGACCTCGGTCACTAATTGGGCCATTCTGCTGTGGGCGTACGAAGAACCAGGTTGGGAACGCCAGCGTCGGGTTAGATGTTGTCCTAAGTACCGACCCCGAGCATGAGGAAGGTGCCGTGACTGGAGCCCTTGCCCCAACCAAGCCGCTGACCGTCGCCGACCGATGCGACCGCTGCGGCGCCCAGGCCTACGTCCGTGCAGTCCTTGTAGGCGGCGGCGACCTTCTGTTCTGCGCCCACCACGGACGCAAGTACTCAGAAGCGCTGCGCGCAAACGGGGCCGACATACAGGACGAGACCGACCGGCTCAACGAAACCCCGGCCACCGCGTCCCCCGAGGAGCGGTAGATCTCCACATAGAAACCCCAGGAACGGCGGTCACCGGCCAACGGTGGCCGCCGTTCGCATTTCCCCCTTCGGGCGCGTCATGGGGCACCATGAAGCCGTGACTTCGGAGAGTAGTTGAACAATTGCGGAACGTAGCGGAATTGGCTCTGGGTATGGCCCGGATCACTCCATCCACACAGTTCTCACCCCGGAGTGACATTCTTCACTCGATAGTGATAGCCGCCCTCAGGAACGAACCCCTCCGCCTCATACATCGCCCTGGCCGGCGCGTTCCGCTCGACGACGACCAGGTACGCCCGCTCGCACCCCTGCGCGCGCCCCCAGTCCAGCAAGGCCCGTAGTACGCGGCGCCCCAAGCCCCGCCTCCGCGCCTCCGGCGCGACGGCCATGGCGTAGACGCCGAACCACTCCCCCTGTGGGACGCCGCGCCCGACGGCGAGGCCGTCCAGGGACGCGTACCCGGCGCGTACACCGGTCAGGATCTTTTCTGCCATCGGCAACTGGTGGTCGTACCGGCCGTCCACCGACCACCACAGGTCGAGCCACTCCCGGGACGGCGACTCCGCCATCTCGACCCCGCCTCGGCCACGAGGAGCCGTCAGGTCGGCGGCCATCGCGATGGTCGGATCGACCAACTCGTAGCCCCGTCCCTCCAGGAAGCCGTCGAGCCCCTCGGGTCGCGCTTGGGCGTCCATGGAGAACACGGTCGGCAACCCCAGCGCACCGTAGAAGCGCTCGGCCGCTTCTACGGCCAGGCCCACATCCCCCGGGTCTGCCAAGGGCAGGACGGAGTTGGCCCGCTTGGTCACGCCTTCCGCATGGCGCAGCATCCAGCCGCCAATATCCTGGCTGGAAGGCGCCGGCCACGCCTCGGCGACGAGTTCGCCCAGCCGGGCCTCCAGAGACCACTCCGCCATCTGTCACCGCTTTCGGGGGGATCGTGCACATCCTGCTGCCGCCGTCGGAGAAGAAGGCTACCGACGGGGACGGTCCGCCCCTCGACCTGGCCTCGCTGAGCTTCCCCGGGCTCACTCCGACGCGGAAGCGCGTCCTCGCGGGCCTCACCAAGGCGTGCCGGCGGCGCGACGCGGCCGACGTGCTCGGGCTGCCCGCCGGCCAGGCGGACGAGGCGCTGGCCCGGAACAAGGCACTGCGGGAGGCGCCCACGCTCCCCGCCGCGCGGCTCTACACCGGCGTCCTCTACGACAACCTCGGCCTCCCCGGCCTCGACCCCGACGCGGCCGCCGCGCAGATCATCGTCTTCTCGGGGCTGTGGGGCGCGCTGAGGCTCACCGACCGCGTCCCGCCCTACCGGCTCAGCATGGGGGTGTCCCTGCCGCCCACGGGCCGTCTGGGGACGCTCTGGCGCCCGGCGATGACCAAGGCGCTGCGCCTGGAGGACGACCTGGTCGTCGACATGCGCTCCGGGCCGTACGCGGCCGCGTGGAAGGCGCCGCAGCCGGCGGTCGCCGTCCGCGTTTTCCGGGAGCGCGTCACCGGCGGCGTCCCCGAGCGGACGGTCGTGAGCCACATGGCCAAGGCGACCCGCGGGAAGATCGCCCACGACCTCATCGAGGCTGGCGCCGCGCCGCGCACCCCCGGCGAGCTGCTCAAGGCCGTGGCCGATCTCGGCCACACCGCCGAGCTGAACGGCGCGAATCTCGACGTCGTCCTGCACGACTGACGCCCCGGCGCCTACCTCACGGCCGTCACGCCCCTCGCAAGGGGGCATGAAGGGAGCAGGGCCCCGGCGCGTGTGCGCGCGGGGCCCTGCTCACCTGCGATCGGATGCCGGGCGGATCAGTCCAGGTAGTCGCGGAGGACCTGGGACCGGGACGGGTGCCGCAGCTTCGACATGGTCTTGGACTCGATCTGCCGGATGCGCTCCCGGGTCACCCCGTACACCTTGCCGATCTCGTCCAGGGTCTTCGGCTGGCCGTCGGTGAGGCCGAACCGCATCGACACCACGCCGGCCTCGCGCTCGCTGAGCGTGTCGAGGACGGAGTGGAGCTGCTCCTGCAGCAGCGTGAAGCTGACCGCGTCGGCCGGGACGATCGCCTCGGAGTCCTCGATGAGGTCGCCGAACTCGCTGTCGCCGTCCTCGCCCAGCGGGGTGTGCAGCGAGATGGGCTCGCGGCCGTACTTCTGGACCTCGACGACCTTCTCCGGGGTCATGTCGAGCTCCTTGGCCAGCTCCTCCGGGGTGGGCTCGCGGCCCAGGTCCTGGAGCATCTGCCGCTGCACGCGGGCCAGCTTGTTGATGACCTCGACCATGTGCACCGGGATGCGGATGGTGCGGGCCTGGTCGGCCATCGCGCGGGTGATCGCCTGCCGGATCCACCAGGTGGCGTACGTGGAGAACTTGTAGCCCTTGGTGTAGTCGAACTTCTCGACCGCGCGGATCAGGCCGAGGTTGCCCTCCTGGATGAGGTCCAGGAACAGCATGCCGCGCCCCGTGTAGCGCTTGGCCAGCGACACCACCAGGCGGAGGTTGGCCTCCAGGAGGTGGTTCTTGGCGCGGCGGCCGTCCTCGGCGATCCACTCGAAGTCCTCGAGGTCCTCCTCGGACATCGAGGAGGCGGACACGGCGAGGCGCTCCTCGGCGAAGAGCCCGGCCTCGATGCGCTTGGCGAGCTCCACCTCCTGCTCGGCGTTGAGCAGCGGGACCTTGCCGATCTGCTTGAGGTAGTCCTTCACCGGGTCGGCGGTGGCGCCGGCCGCGGCGATCTGCTGGGCGGGCGCGTCCTCGTCGTCGTCGCCGAGGGTGAAGCCCTCCTCCTCGGCCGGGGCGGCGCCGTCGGCGCCCTTCCCGGCGGGGACGGCCTTGGCGGCGGGCGCCGCCGCGGGCGCCTCCTCCTCGTCGGCCTCGGGCTCCTCGACCTCGGCGGCCGCGTCCTCCACCAGCTCGACGTCGAGGTCGGCGAGGTCCTCGTCGAGGTCGACCTCGACCTCGTCGTCGACGTCCGGCTCGCCCTTCTTGGCCGGTGCGGCCTTGACGGGCGCGCCCTTCACGGCGGCGGCCTTCTTGGCGGGCGCGGCCTTCTTGGCCTTGGCGCCCTTGGCGGGCGCGGCCTTCTTGGGCGCGGGCTTGGCGGCCGGGCGCGGCTCGGCGGCGGCCTCCTCCGGAGCGTCGTCGCCGACGACGGCGGTCACCGTGTCGGGCTGCTCCTTCGCGGCGGCGGCGGTCCTGGGCTTGCGCGCCGCCTGCGCCGCGCGCTTGCGCGGGCGCTTGGGCGCCGCTGAGTCGGCAGCGCTCACCATGACGGTCACACCCTCCTTGCTGAGGCTCCGCAGAATGCTGGAGGCCTTCGACACGGGGATGTCGGCCTCCTCGAACGTACGGCGTACGTCGTCGGCTTCGAGGTAACCCTGGGACCGTCCACGCTCGATCAGTTGCGCGATGACGTGATCGTGCAGATCCGACGCTTTCGAGGTCGAGCTAGCAGGCGACACAAATACCTCTCGAACGAACGTGTGGCTTGGTTGACCCAAGTGCCCTGACGGGCCCGGCCTCACACTGGGTGGGACCACACACGGAGCGGACCACCGGTGCGGGACCGCAGCGTACCCGCTCTGTCTGGGTCAAGCATTCTGGCACTGCTGCGCATTCCGCCCTGAAGTCCTACCCGGTAACACTCCACCTTAGAGGGCGCGGGACGGTCCTTCGAACGTGCTGCTCCGTCGGGACGCGGTCTCAGGCGGTTTCACGCGGGCTCGGGCGGGACGTGCAGGGCGAGCACGGTCACATCGTCCACCTGCTCGTATCCGGCAAGCATCCGATCGACCAGGAAGTCGACGAGTCTTTCGGGATCTCCTACCACTTCAGGTGGGGCGTCCGCGGCCACGGCGACAAGCTCGTCCAGCCCGGCGTCCACCCCACGCCTACGGTTCTCCACAAGTCCATCGGAATAGAAGACCACAGTGTTGCCGGTCTCGATGGAAAAACTTGTCTGCTGCCGCTGGCTGGGCCAGCCGAGCGGCGTGCCGGGCTCCAGCGAGCTGACGCGCGCGGGCGAGTCCTGGGAGATCAGCAGGGGCGGCGGGTGGCCCGCGTTGCTGAACTCGCCCTGCCCGGTCTCGGGGTCGATGACCACGTAGGCGACCGTGGTGAACTGCTCCTCGTCCTCGGTGGCGCTGAACAGCCGGTCGAGGCCGGCCAGGACCGCGGCGGGGCGCGGGTCGTTCAGCGCGAGCGCGCGCAGGGCGTTGCGGACGCGTCCCATTCCGGCCGCGGCGAGCACGCCCTTGCCCATGACGTCGCCGACGGCGACGGCGAGCCGGCGGTCGGGCAGCCGGAACACGTCGTACCAGTCGCCGCCGACCTGGACGTGGCGGGTGGCGGGGTTGTAGCGGGCCGCCAGCACCATGCTCGGCAGCTGCGGGAGGTCGCTCGGCAGGAGGCTGCGCTGGAGCTCCTCGGCGGTGCGGTGCTCGCGCTCGAACAGCAGGGCCCGCTCGACGGCGAGGGCGCACTGCCCGGCGAGGGCCTCCAGGAAGACCCGCTCCTCCTCGGTGATCTCCCTGGGCCGGGTGAAGGAGAAGCGGAGCGCGCCGATCGGGGCGCCCGCGGCCAGCAGCGGCAGACCCACCCAGGCGCGCTCGCCGGTGTGCTGGGCGAACAGGTCGCGCTCGCCGTGGCCGAGCTGCAGGCGCAGGCTGTCGGGGTGCTCGGCCAGGAACGGCCGGCTCTCGCGCACCGCCACCGACATCACGGTCTGGTCGCTGACCTTGATGTCGTCGCGGGACGGGGAGCCGGTCTCGCCCTCCGAACCCGGCTGGGACGGCGCCACGATGCTGAGGCGCAGCTTGTCGTCGTCCAGCAGCGCAACGGCCGAGTAGTCGGCGCCTATGGCGGACCGTCCGACCTCGGTGATGACCTGGACGACCTGGGAGACGGTCAGGGCCTCGGCCAGCATCGAGGTGGCCTGCTGCAGGCGCGCGGTGCGCAGCGCGGCCGCCGACAGCTGCTCGGTCAGCCTGCCGCGCATCTCCTCGGCCTCGCGCTGGCCGGTCACGTCGGTGTTGGCGCCGACCCACTCGATGACCGTGTCGCCCTGCCAGATCGGCACGGCGCGGACGTCGAAGTGCCGGTACGTACCGCTCTTGGTGCGGATGCGGTAGTTGGTCTCGAAGACCCGGTTCTCCTCGACGCACTCCCGCCACACGGACTCGATGCGGGGGCGGTCCTCGGGGTGGACGACGGCCAGCCAGCCGCCGACGGCGTAGTCGTCCGGCGTCTGCCCGGTGATCGCGCGCCACTCGGGCGCGTCGTCGATGACGCCGCCCTCCGGGGCGGCGACCCACACCACCTGGGCGCTGGCCTCCACGAGCGAGCGGTAGCGCTGCTCCTTGCGGCGGATGACCTCTTCGGCCCGGCGGCGCTCGGTGACGTCCAGGGCGGTGAGGACGACGCCCGTCCGCGCGCCCTCGGCGTCCCTGGCGGGCAGCCACGTGCAGGCCAGGATGCGCTCCTCGACGGCCGTGGCGACGCCCTGCCCGGCGACCGGCGCCGCACCGGGCGCGGCATCCGGCGCGCCACCCGCTTCCGGGGCGGCCGCCGGGCCGGGCGCGGAGCCGCCGGGCGCCTCGCCGGCCGGGACCACGAGGTCCAGGTCGCTGACCGGGCGGTCCTCGTCGATCACCTTCCGCAGCGCCGTCTCGAACGCCGCGGCGAGCGCCTCGGGCAGCACCTCGGACGGCCGCTGCCGCAGGAGCTCCTGCACGGGCACGCCGAGCAGCGCGCCCAAGGCGTCGTTGGCCTTGCGGCAGCGCAGGTCGGGGTCGAAGAACGCCAGGCCGCCCGGGCCTTCCTTCAGCAAGGTCGCGTACAGCGCGGCGTCGGACGCATCCATGGGCCTGCCCTCCACCCCTGAGACGCGGGGATGCGGAACGGACGTCTCGGTGCTCATGGACAACACCTCCGCCCCAGAGGGTCCCGTACCGCGCGGCAAGTTTTCATCACTATGAGTGAATGGGAGCAGGCTAGCGCTCCCGCCTCCATCACAACACCGGTCGGAGTCAGGTACTCATCATCCCGATGGTTCGGCGTGTACGGAACCCCTGCTGAACATCGTTGTCCCTTCGGTCCCGGACGAACACATCGGATTCGGACACCGCCGCGCGGGACGCGCGAGGCGGCCCGGACGGACGGCGAGTAGGAGATGTTACGGCCCTCCGGCGTCACCGCGCGTCAACTTCCCCAGTCCGGGTGTGTCTCCGGCTCCGCGCCCTCACTGCGCCACCACTGCGCGGCTGCTCAGCGGCTACTTGGCGGCCTTGGCGGCGGCCTTCTGCTCCTGCTTGAAGGCCCTCACCTGGGCCAGCGACCCCGGGCCGGTGATGTCGGCGACGGAGCGGTGCGAGCCCTCCTCGCCGTAGGCGCCGGCGGCCTCGCGCCAGCCCTCCGGCCGGACGCCGTACTGCTTGCCCAGCAGCGCCAGGAAGATCTGCGCCTTCTGCTTGCCGAACCCCGGCAGGCCGTTGAGGCGCTTGAACAGCTCCTTGCCGCTGTCGACGCCCTTCCACACGTTCTCGGCGTCCCCGTCGTAGTTGTCCACGAGGTACTGGCACAGCTGCTGGACGCGCTTGGCCATCGAGCCGGGGTAGCGGTGCACGGCGGGCTTCTCCGACAGCAGCGCGGCGAACCGCTCCGGGTCGTAGGCGGCGATCTCGTGCGCGTCGAGGTCGTCGGAGCCGAGGCGCTGCGCGATGGTGTAAGGGCCGGAGAAGGCCCACTCCATCGGGATCTGCTGGTCGAGCAGCATGCCCACCAGCGCCGCCAGCGGGCTGCGTCCGAGCAGCTCGTCGGCTTCCGGACGCTGTGCGAGTTGAACCTTCGTGGCCATGCCTCCAGCTTAGGGCGCGGCTTGGGGCCGCCCTGAGATCTGTCAGAAGTCTTACGGGTCCGGCCCACCCCTGGCAGGTGCGACCGGACGGTGCTCGAATGAAGTGGTGAGCGAGCAGGAGCGGACACAGGGCAGCCCGGTCGGGCGGCGTGTCGTGCTGGGGATGCTCGGCCTCGGCGCGGCGGGGGTCGCCGTGGGGGCATCCGTCCAGGACAAGGTGAGCCGGACGCTGGCGCCGGTCGGTCCCATCGGGGACGTTCTCCCGGCTGCGGGCGGTTTCCGCTACTACTCCGTCACGAGCGGTGTGAAGCGGCACAGCGCGGCGACCCATCGCGTGACCGTTAGTGGTCTCGTCGCCAAGCCGCAGGCGTTCCGGATGGCCGATCTGGCGCGGCTCCCCCAGACCGTCCTTGACCGCGACTTCCAGTGCGTGACGGGATGGCGGGTGCCGGACGTGCACTGGGTGGGCGTCGCCCTGCCCGACCTGCTGGACGTGGTCGGTGTGTCGCCACAGGCCCGCGCCGTCCGGTTCACATCGTTCGACGGCGTGTACACCGAGTCACTGACGCTGGAACAGGCGCGCCGCAGGGACGTCCTGGTGGCGACCCAGATGGACGGCAAGCCGGTGACCCACGATCACGGCGGCCCGACGCGCCTCTATGTGGCGCCCATGTACGGCTACAAGTCGCTGAAGTGGCTCAGCGGCATCGAACTGACCGACAAGGTCAAGCCCGGCTACTGGGAGAACCTCGGTTACGACGTGGACGCCTGGGTCGGACGGTCGAACGGGCGTAATGATGCCCCTACCTGACATGCCCCGACCTGACACGCGCGCGGACGAGGGGGCCCGGGACGCGGGGGCGTCGCGTTGGCTGCTGCGGTTCACGCGGGCGGAGCGGTCGATCCACCACGCGACCGCGCTCCTGATGCTCGCCTGCCTGGTGACGGCCGCGCTGCTCTACCTGCCGATGCTGTCGACGCTGGTGGGCCGCAGGGAGATGGTCAAGACCGTCCACGTGTGGTGCGGGTTCGCGTTGCCGGTGCCGATCGTGCTGGGTCTGCTGTCCCGTGCGTTCAGGGCCGACCTCGGGCGGCTGAACAGATTCGCTCCGCACGACTGGGAATGGCTCAGGCGCGGCGACCGGAGGGCCGTGCGGGGCGGGCGGGGGATCCTGCCGGTGGGCAAGTTCAACGCCGGGCAGAAGCTCAACGCGGCGTTCACCGCGGGCGCGATCCTCGTCATGCTCGGCACCGGCGAGATCATGACGTTCCCGGACCCGTGGGGCGACCGGTGGCGGACGGGCGCCACGTTCGTCCACGACTGGCTCTTCCTCGTCGTCGTCCTGGTCACGGCCGGGCACCTGTGGGAGGCGCTGCGGGACCGCGACGCGCTCACCGGGATGCTGACCGGGCGGGTCGACCGCGGCTGGGCGGCACGCCACCACGCCGGATGGGCGGCACGCCACCAGACCGACCGGGCATCGGACGGGAGGCAGGGCGCCGGAGCGGACGGGCGGCACCGGGAGGGCTCCTGAGAGCCGTCCAGAATTTGCCGAACGCCACCCCCCGCATGTCTTGACTCTTCCCGTGAAAGCGCTGGAATGGGACATCGAGGCGGGGTTTCCACGGAATCCCCCCGCCGGGGCCGGTCCGTGCCGCGCTTCGCCTCGGCCGGCGGCGTCCCCGCCTGCCGGAACCCCGTGCGCGGAGGTGTGCGCAAGATGCCTGCACTGACCGATCACCAAATCGAGACCCGCGAAGCGCTCGCACGGCGCCTGTGCGACGAGTTCACCACCTTCCCCTCGGACGCGGTCCGGCGGTGCGTGGACGACGTCCGGGCATGCATGGACCACCTGGGCCTGGACGCCACGCCCGACAGGGTGGAGCGGATGGCGCGCGAGCATCTCACCGGCGTCCTGAAGTCGGAGCCGCCGTCCGGGCGGGCCTCGGGCGGGGCCGACGGCTGAGCAGTCCGGCGGACGGCTGAGCGGCCCGGGGGAGACGGCCCGGGGGGGAGAGACGGCGCGGGGGGGGAGAGACGGCACGGGGCCGGGCGCGGATCCCGTCCGGTATTCGGCCGTGTCCGGGCCATCGTGTACGCGCGATTTGAGAGGCTAGGGGGGTGAGTCCCCGTAGCCGCAACCGCCCCTCCGAGGACCCGGCCCGGGACGGCCACATCCCCCCGGACGAGGTCTCGGCCATCTTCGACGGCATGCTGCAGCACGCGCGCGAGCTCCTCGCCGTGCGCAGCCCCCTGGACGCGGAACTGATCGTCAGCGAGATCCTCGGTTCCTGGTGGGGGCACCGGCTGCCCGACGGCGACGTCGAGGAGCTCATCGGCGAGGCGCTGGTCGACTACGCCGGTGCCGCCGCCACCCCCGCCGCGCTGGCGCTGCTGACCGGGATGGCCCACATGGGCACGCCCCGGCAGGCGGCCAAGGCCGAGCGCGCGGCCCGGGAGCTGATGGCGGCCGGTGTCACGCGGCCCGGCTGGGCCGACCGCGTGGGGAGGGTGGAGCCGGAGGGGTGCTTCGTCTCCCGCGACGTCTACGGCGACCAGGACTCCGTCATCTGCACCTACACCTACGGCGGCACCGAACGGCACGCCCTGGTCATCGTGGTCGACCGCACCAAGGCCGCGGCCGTCCGCCCGTCCGGCGACCCGTTCGCCCACCCCGCCCCCGCGGCACCGGCGGCCGCCGGCATGGTCAGGGACGCCTGGGTCTCCTCCCGGGTCGACGCGCTCCTCGACCGGTGCCGCCGCGACGGCCGCGACAACCCGCTGATGCAGTTCGAGGAACTCGACCTGCGCGACACCGCGGCGCTGCTGCGGAGCGCACTGGAACTCACCGACGACCTCGACGACCCGCCCGTGAGCGACACCTTCGCCACCTACCACGCGTTCGTCCGCGCGCGCGTGGGCATCCTGCCGCTCGGCGGGCGGCTGCCCCAGCCGCCGGTGTACGGGCGGGACAGGCGCGCCACGATCGCGGCCCGGTTCCTCGCCTCGGACGAGGCCGAGGAGCTGTCGGACCGCTCGGCGGCGAGCCGGTGCGTGGACCGGATCATCGACTACGGCTGCACCCACGACTTCGGCCGCCCGCTGCGGGTCTCGCCGGTCAAGTGCGAGATGTTCCTGCTCGACTGGCTGCCGAGAAAGGTTCTGCTCTCCCCGGCGGAACAAGAGGCTGTCCCTCACGTCCTGGCCGCCTGGGTCCGGTGGGCCGGGCGGCGCACGGGCCTCCCCGAGGAGGGCATCAGGGCCACCCTGGACGCCCTGTGGGACGCCACCGCGAAGTTCGCCGACGCCTACCGCGACCCGTCCGCCTTCGGCCTCGACCGCGACCTCGTCGACCGGCTGCTGCCCGACGGCGACCTCGAGGCGCTGCCGCGCCGCGCGTTCGCCATGCCGTTCCTGTCGGGCACCCACCGGCGGTCGGGCCGGCACGGGTACATCAACCTGTCGAAACTCGACCCGGCCGACCCGGAGGACCGCCGCGCCATCCTGGAGTTCGAGCATCCCGGCGCGGACGAGGCCCACGTCGAGGCGCACGAGCGCCTCGCCGAGCGGCTGTGGGACGGCCGGCCCCCGCAGCTGTGGACGACCGCCCAGGCGCTGCTGGACGCCGGGTACGAGCGGCACGAGATCCTGCACCGGCTCATGGACGTCCTCGACCGCCACGGGCACGCCCCGGACGCGCTCCGCGACGCGCTGCGTGTGCTTGGTCACGAACCCCCGCCCGGGTGAACTCCCGGTTTGCGCGCGGCGTCCCCGGCGACAATCATCGGGACCCGGGCATGGTCTCGCCGGGGTCTCCGGGGCCCGAGGGCCCGGCCCCCGGTCGTAGGGAGTGATCTTGTTGGAGTGGTCCGAGTTCGCCCGGCGGCTGGGACGTGAGCTGGCGGGGCTCGAGCGCGACACGATCCTCATCGTGCGCGAGCGGGAGGAGAGCCGTCACTACGTCCAGGCCATGCGCGAGCCCGACCGGCTCTACGCCGAGGCCGTGAGCAACAACTTCCTGGACGGCCCGCTGCTGCTCACCCTGGCCGACGAGGAGGTCATGAGCGACGCGGGCTGGCGCCCGCCCGCCGACCCCGCGCCGCGCAACTGGTGGACGGAGCTGCCCGAGGCAGGCGCCCCCGGCGGGATGCTGGGCGTGACGGACGGCGACTACGCGCGGCTGGCCGACGTGATGGTCACCGCCCTGCGCGACGTCCAGGGCGTCCGGCGCCCGTCCGACCTCGTGTACGAGTCGTTCCACCGGCACGGGACGGGCCTCATCGAACTCGTCGGGTTCGGCATCGACGTCGCCGACCCGTCCAGGGTGAACAAGCGGCGCGCCGCGTCCGGCGGTGCGCTGCCCGAGGTGGGCGGTGCCCTGCCCGAGGTGGGCGGTGCCCTGCCCGCGATGGGCGCGCAGCCGGCCGGTCTTCCTCCGGCGGGCACGCCGCTGCCGCTGCCGACGGACGGGGTACCGGGCGCGGAGGCCGACCTGCTGGAGCCGCGCCTGGCCGAGGCCAAGGCGAACGGGGACAACACCACCTACTTCCGGCTGCTGGAGAGCGCCGACCTCGTGCTCCCGGCGACCGCCTCCGCCGTGGAGGATCCCGACCGCGCCGAGTTCCCCACCATCACCATCGGCGGCGACACCCACGTCATCGTGTTCACCTCTCCGGGCGCGCTCGCGCGCACCGGCGACCGCCATCCCGGGCTGTACCGGCGCACCACCTTCGCGCGGCTGGCCGCCGCCTGGCCGGACCCCGCCTGGCGCGTGGCGATCAACTGGGGGCTGCCCAGCGAGGTGCTGCTCGACTCGTCCGCCCTCGTGCGGCTGGGCGGCGGCCCGGAGGCGCCCCCCGCCGCGGTTCCGGAGGAGTCGTCGAATCCGTACGGCAGGGTCGATCCCACCGCGCTCTCCGGGCCGAACCCCGTCGCCGGCGGCTCGGCACCGAATCTGAACGGGGCGGTTCCAGGGCTGAACGGGGCGGCCCCCGGTCCGAACGGTGCCGTGCCGGGTCTGAACGGTGCGGCGCCCGGGGTGAACGGTTCCGTTCCCGGCTTGAACGGTTCCGTCCCGAGCCTGCCCGGCGCGGACGACCCGGGTGACTCCTACGACGACTCGCACACGGCCATCGACCCGTACTCGGTGGACGACCTGCGGGCGGCGCTCGCGGCGGGCACGGCCGAGCCCGAACCGCGCGAACCGGCGGCGGCCGCCGCGCCTCCGCTCGGCGCACCGACGGACAAGCCGGCGGACAGGCCGGCGGACAGGCCGTCCGAGACCGCGGCCGACGGCCCGTCCGCCGATCCGGCCGGCAGGCCGGCCGAGAAGCCGGTGGACGGACGCTCCGACGACCGCACACCGGAGCCGCGGCCGCCCGCGACGCAGCCGCCCCCGGCGCAGCCGCCCGCGACGCAGCCACCCGCGTCGCAGGCACCCCCGGCACAGCCGCCTGCGACGCCGAGGCCCGCCGAGCAGCCGCCCGCCGCGACGCAGCCGCCCGCCGCGACGCAGCCGCCCGCCGCGACGCAGCCGCCCGCCGCGACGCAGCCGCCCGCCGCGACGCAGCGGCCCGCCGAGGCACCGGCCACGGCGCTGCGGCCCACCGAGGTGCCGCCCGCGGAGCAGCATCCGCGGGAGCAGCCGCGCGGCGACGCGCCGCCGGTCCCCCGGCCCGTGCCCGAGCGGCCCGCGAATCCGGTGCCGGACGTGCCGCCCGTCCCCGAGAAGCGGCCCGCGGGCGCCCCCATGCGGCTGCCCCACGGCACACGGCTGTGGCGGGCGTCCGAGGACGGCGACGAGACCCCGCTCGCGGTGTACGACGCCGTAGGCGGCGTCTGGACTCAGGTGAGGGCCGACGCCGTTCCGGCACCCTGGGCCGAGTGACGCACCGTTCGGCTACCGTCAAGTACGGCATCCTCGCCCCGCGGACGTGAAAGTGGATCCCGAGTGGACTGGAACGACTTCGCCAAACGGCTGACGCTGGAGCTTTCACGGCTGCCGGTCAAGTCGTTCCTCATCGTGCAGGGGCCGAGCGGGCTGCCCTACGTGCAGGCGATGCGCTCCGAGGGCGTGCTGGACGCGGAGTCCGTCGGCAGCGCGTTCCTGCCCCGCCCGCTGGCCCCGCGGCAGGAGCGGCGGCTCAGCGCGCTCGGCTGGGAGCCGCCCGACGGCGAGGAGCGCAAGAACTGGTGGGACCGGTACACCTGGCGCGACCGCGGCGGCCGCGCCTCGGCCGAGCACCTGGAGGCGTGCGCGCTCCTGGCCGGGCAGATGGTGGGCTCCTTCCGCGACGTGTACGGCATCGAGTCCCCGCTCGAGCTGGTCTACCAGGCGAGCAAGGCCGGGCCGGACGGCGGGCCGCTGGCGCTGCCGGGCCTCGGCATCCCCCTGGCCGTCCCCGAGGACGAGGCCCGGCGGGCCGCGTCCGCCTCCCGTGGCGCGCGGCCGTCCGGTTCCGCCCTGGAGGACGCCCTCACCGACGCCCGGGAACGCGGCGACCAGCACGGGTACCTGGAGCTCCTCGCGCGCGCGACCCTCTACCTGCCGGCGCCGGGTGATCCTGGAACGGCCGAGCACCAGTTCGCCACGGCCCAGTTCGGGGACGGCACGTTCGTGCTGGCGTTCACCTCGCCCGGCGCCATGGACCGCTCTCTCCAGGGCCAGGCCGTCCACCACCGCGAGGCGACGCTGGCGGAGCTGGCCCGCCGCTGGCCGCACCCCGAGTGGCAGCTCGCCGTGAACCCCGGCCTGCCCAGTGCCTCCTACCTGGACGCGAAGGCGCTGCTCGAACCGGAGGAGCCGCGCAGGCCCGCCGCGCCGACGCCGCCGGCGCCCACGGACGTCCACGTCGCGGGCCCATCCCGCCGTCGCTCCCGCGACGCCGCGGCGCCCCGCGCCGACACCCGCACCGGCACGCGCCCCGACATCCGGGCTCCGCGACCGCAGGCCGCCAAGCCGCCGCTGCGCCCCGAACCGGCGCGGAGCGGTCCGCAGGCACCCGCCGCGGCCGCCGCGCCGCCAGAGGCGCCCACAGCCCCGCCCGGCGGAGCCGGCGCGCCGCGCCCCCCCGTCCGCACGGTCCGGCCGTCCGCCCCCGCCGCACCGGCCCCGGCGGCAGCCTCGGCAGCGGCCCCGCCACCGCCGCCCGCCCCGCCCGCGCCCCCGGCCCCGCGTCCTCCGACGCCCGTGCGGCGCCCGCGTCCCGAGGCCGCCCCGCCCACCGCACGTCCGCCCGCTCCACCGAAACCGCCGGTGTCGCCCGCGCGCGAAACACCGAGCGACCCGCACGGCCTCCCGGTCGCGCCGCTCTACGGGCAGGGCGAGCGGCGCCGTGAGGCACCCGTCACCCGGCAGGAGCCCGCCCCCGCGCGGGAGCCCGTCCCTCAGCGGGAGCCCGTCCCCCGGCGGACGGAGCCCCCCATTGCGGGCCAGGGCGTCGAGGACGTACCCGGCGACGCGCCGTCCGAGGTGGTGGTGATGCAGAAGGTGGTGCGGCCCGAGCATGTGCAGCACTACCTGGAGGGCGGCTACGACCTTGTCGCCGGTTACGTCCACCGCCTGCAGGACGTGCGGGAGATCCGGTCCCCCGCCGCGATGATCCGGGCGCTCGGGCTCGTCTACGAGGGGTCGCCCTTCACGCACGCGGACGAGCAGGTCTTCATGATCCGGTGGCCCGCGGTGAAGCCGGCGCTGTTCCGCCGCCCGCTCGGCGGGATCGACGAGTGGAGCATGGGCATCATCCCGGGCGGCTGGGTGATCGAGCGGGCGCCGTTCCCCGGTTCGGGGTACGCGCCGGGCGAGGGCCCGGCCATCCCGGAGTTCAAGATCGAGAGCCAGCGGCTCCCGCACGGCGCCGGGCTGTACCGGCTGGACGCGCGCGGCGCCGAGACGCTGGTCGCGCGGTTCGACGCCGACCTGCGCAGGTGGCTGGTGCAGCTGCCGGGAGGACGGGGATGAGCATCCGGCACGGGTACTACGCGGGCTGGCGCGGCGGCGAGTACGAGGCCAGTCCCGACGGCGAGCAGGTGCGGCTGTACGCCGCGGGGCGCGCGGACGGCTTCCATCAGATCTCGGCGGACCGGTTCGTCAAGGTGGTGCCGCTGGCGGACGTCGAGCGCCTGCAGTACGTGACCACGCACTGCACGTGGCGCGGGGAGCCCTTCGTGGTGCTGGGCGAGCACGACGGCTGGCTCAGGGTGGAGTACTGCGGCGGTAAGGCCCCCGTGGCGGAGGGCCTCGGGCTGGAGCTGTTCGACCGCGGCGTGTACCAGGCGTGGGCGTCCAGGCACGAGGTCGAGGACCTGCACGAGGAGACCGTCTGAGCCCTGGGGCGGGTGCGCGCGGACGGTGACGCGGGATCGGTGGTAGGTCTTTGGGCATGGCGGTCATCGACATCAACGCCGACCTCGGCGAGGGCTTCGGCATCTGGGAGCTGGGCGACGACCTGGCGCTGCTGGACGTGATCACCAGCGCGAACGTGGCGTGCGGGTTCCATGCCGGCGATCCGCTCATCATGCGGCGGGTGTGCGCCGCCGCCGTGGCGCGCGGGGTGACGATCGGCGCGCAGGTGTCGTACCGGGACCTGCCCGGTTTCGGGCGCCGCGAGATGGACGTGGCCGCGCCCGAGCTGACCGCCGAGGTGCTGTACCAGATCGCCGCGCTGGACGGCATCGCGCGCGCGGAAGGCGGGCGTGTGGCGTACGTGAAGCCGCATGGCGCGCTCTACAACCGCGTCAGCCGCGACCCCGTGCAGGCGGGGGCTGTGGCAGAGGCCGTCCGGGCGTACAACCCATCGCTCCCTCTGCTGACCCTCCCCGGCTCCGCGGTGCATGAGGTCGCCGATGGGCTGACCGTGGTCGCGGAGTGCTTCGCGGACCGCGCCTACACGCCGTCCGGCGGGCTGGTGTCGCGCCGTGAGCCGGGTGCCGTCGTGCATGACCAGGAGGCCGTCGTGCGGCGCGCGGTCAGGATGGCCGTGGACGGGACGGTCGTCGCGGCCGACGGCAGTGAGGTCTCCCTCAAGGCCCGTTCCATCTGCGTGCACGGCGACACACCGGGCGCGGTGTCCCTCGCACGGTCCGTCCGGTCGGCGCTGTCCGGCGCGGGCGTCGCGCTGGAGCCGTTCGCGTGAGGGTCCTGCGGGCGGGTGACGCGGCCCTGCTCGTGGAGACCGGCGACCTGGCCACCGCGCACCGGCTCAACGCCGCCCTCCGGGACGACCCGCCGCCGGGCGTCGTGGACGTGGTGCCCGGCGAGCAGACCGTCCTCGTGGTCGCCGAACCGCCGGCCGACCTCGACGGCCTCGCCGCGCGCATCCCGCGGTTACCGCTGCCCGGCGACGTGGAGGGCGGCGCCGCCCCGGTGGAGATCCCCGTGGTCTACGACGGCGAGGACCTCGACGAGGTCGCCCGACTCACCGGGCTGTCACGGGAGGAGGTGGTCCGGCGGCACGCCGGGGCCGCCTACACGGTCGCCTACCTCGGCTTCTCCCCCGGCTTCGGCTACCTGACCGGTCTCGACCCGGCGCTGCACGTGGCGCGCCGGGAGTCGCCGCGCACGGCGGTCCCGGCCGGGTCGGTGGCGATCGCCGGCCCGTACGCGGCGGTCTACCCGTCCCGGTCGCCGGGCGGGTGGCGGCTGCTCGGGCGCACCGGGCTGCGGCTGTGGGACGTCACGCGCGACCCGCCGTCGCTGCTCCGGCCGGGGACCCGTGTCCGCTTCGTCCCCGAGGAGCGCCCGTGAACGAGGAGCGCGCCCGTGGACGAGGAGCGCCCGTGATCGAGGTCGTGCGGCCCGGTCCGCTGGCGACCGTGCAGGATCTCGGCCGGCCCGGCCGCGCGCATCTGGGCGTCCCGCGGTCGGGGGCAGCCGACGAGCGCGCGCTGCGGCTCGCGAACCGGCTCGTCGGCAATCCCGAGGGGGCGGCGGGCGTCGAACTCACCTTCGGCGGCGCGGTGCTGCGCTTCCACGGGTGCGCCTGGATCGCGCTCACGGGCGCCCCTGCGCCCGTGACGATCGACGGCCGGGCCCATGGGGCCAACGCACCGTGCTTCATACCGGACGGTGGAACGGTGGAGGTCGGCCCACCGTCGTCCGGGCTCCGCAGCTATCTCGCCGTGCGGGGCGGTATCTCGGTCGATCGGGTGCTGGGGAGCCGCTCGACCGACCTCCTGTCCGGCCTGGGCCCGCCCCCGTTGACGCCCGGCGACAGCCTGCCGGTCGGGTCCGCCGAGGGGTTCGCCGACATCGCCGTGGACATCGCTCCCGCACCGGCCATGCCGGACACGCCCGTGCTCCGGATACTCCCTGGCCCGCGCGACGACTGGTTCACCGGTGACGCGCTGGCCACGCTCACGTCCACGCCCTACACGGTGTCGCCGGACAGCAACCGTGTAGGGGTCCGGTTGGAGGGGCCTCCCCTCGTCCGCGCGCGCGACGGCGAACTGGGCAGCGAGGGCATGGTGACGGGGTCGGTCCAGGTGCCGCCCAGCGGGCTGCCCATCATCTTCCTGGCCGACCATCCGCCCACCGGCGGCTACCCGGTGATCGCGGTGCTCGTCTCGGACGCCGTCCCCGACGCCGCTCAGCTCCGTCCCGGCCAGCAGGTCCGCTTCCGCCGCTAGCCCCCGCCGGGGTCAGGTCGGCAGGGCGCGTCAGGTCAGCGGAGCCGGTGCGGACCAGTCCAGGTGGGCGACGTCGTTGAAGCCGCGGATGGACGCCAGGTCGCCGAGGCGCACCAGCAGCGAGATGGACGCGTTGTCGGGGGCGAGGAACGCGAAGGGGCGGGCGCCGGTCGCGGCGGCGAGCGCCTGCGCGATCACGCCGCCGTGGGTGAAGACCGCGATCCGGCCCCCGGCGTGCGCCGCCGCGAGCCGGGTGAGGCTCTCCTCGACGCGGGCGGCGAAGTCGGCGGCGGGCTCGGCGCCCGGGATGACGTCCCAGCGCTCCTCGGCGAACATGCGCTGCGCCACCGGGTCGTTCTCGGCGACCTTCCGGCGGTACAGGCCGCCCTCCCACTCCCCGAGGTGGACCTCGCGCAGGCCCGCCTCCACGCGCGGCTCCAGGCCGAGGCGGCGTGCGAGCGGCGCCGCGGTCTCCGCCGTGCGGCGCAGGGACGTCACGTAGATGGCGTCGAGCTTCTCGCCGGCGAGGCGTTCGCCGACGCGCTCGGCCTGCTCCCGCCCTTCCGGGGCCAGTTCGGGGTCGGCGTGGCCGTCCACGAGCGGGAACGGCCGGTCGGCGCGCGAGGGCGCCGACGCGCCGTGCCTGACCAGAAGAATCTCGGTCGCGCCTTCCGGTGCCTTGTACCGCGTCTGCCGGTACTCGACCGGCTCGTCCCGCTCGTCCCGCTCGTCCACGAACGGCACCCTAGACGATCGCCGCGGTGCCCCGTGCGCCCGGCCCTCTCAGCGGACCAGGGAACCCACGCGGCCGATCTCCTCCTTGAGCGGCCTCTGCGGGACGTCCTCGAACGCGGTCACGGCCACGTCCCCGTCCTGCATCTCCCATACGCCCGCCACACGCCCCTCGTGGAGGACCACCGGAGAGATCCAGCCGCCCGTGCGGCTGACCTTGCTGCGATGCTCCGCCGGTAGGAGATAGATCGCCCCTGTCCCCGCCCCCAGGACGTACGGGTCGAACGCACCCAGTAGCCGGACCGACGCGGTGGGCTCGGTGGCGAGGAGTTCATCGCGATGCTCGGCCAGAACGAACATCTGGACGCCGTCCACCTCCACTGTGGACAGGCCGTCCTCCGCCATCGCGAACCAGCTTTTGACGTCCTTCTTACGGCTCGTCTTGCGCATCAGCCAGTTGTCGAACATGTCGGGGGTCGCGGGGCCGTGCGCGGTGAGGAACGCGTGGACGACGGTCCGCGCCGCCTCGTCCAGCGGCGGCAGGCCCGTCCAACCGGGCAGCCATCGCTCCGGTGCCGTGAACGTGACGCGCGTACCCTGCGCCGGGCCGTGGCACAGCACACCCCACCATGCCAGCGGCTTGAGCAGGACGCCCCAACTCGACCCCAGTACCTCCGCGAGATGCCGGGAGCCGGTCTCCTCGATGACGGCTTGGGTGAGTTCCTCCCGTGTCAGCACCTCACCGCCGGCCAGCGCGGCGGTGGCCGCCTCGGCGAGCGCCTCCAGGTCGGCGGGCGAGGCACCGAAGGTCTTCTGCCAACTGGGCTTCTCCCAGGGACGGGCGGTGGAGCACAACGCGAGGTAGGCCGGGGCCACATCGGCGGGGAGGAGATGCAGGGTGCCGCGCATGGCCCACGTCTTGACGAGGGTCCGCTCGTCCAGGAGCGCCTTGGCCACCGCTCCGCGTTCAGGGCTCCGCTGCCGCACCGCGACCGCGAGTTCCGCGGCCGATGCCACCTGCGCCTGGACGCCCGCAAGGCGACGCGCGACCTCCACCGCCGACGCCTCACCCAGGGGCTCGATGTACTGCCGCCGCATCCGCCAGGCGAGAACCTGCGCCCACGTCACCGCTGTCATGGCCTGATTACACCGCAGACCGCGGACAGTACCGTTCGCCTGCCTCAGGCCAGGCGGTGGGCGAGGTCGGCGAACGCGTTGCGCACGTCGGCCGGGGTGAGCAGCGTGAGGTCGTCGGCGGTGGCGCGGTCACCGAGTTCGGCCGCCCGCAGCGCCCGGCACGCGCACGCCTTCTCGTAGATGGAGCGGGCGAAGCGCCCGTTGCCGAACTCGTCGATCCGTCCCGTCCCGCAGACGCGCTGGAACACGAGGGCGAGGTCGTCGAGCGCGCCGTCGTCCCACCGGTCGCCGCCCTGCTCGGCGATGAGCTGCGCGATGCGCAGCAGCTCGTCCGGGCCGTAGGAGGGGAACTCCACGCGCACGTCGAACCGTGAGGCGAGCCCCGGGTTGGACGCCAGGAACCGGTCCATGTCGGCGCTGTAGCCCGCGAGGACGACGACGAGCCGGTCGCGGTCGTCCTCGGCGCGCTTGAGCAGGGTCTGGACCGCCTCCGCGCCGAACGCGTCGCCGCCGCCGTAGCCCGGGTTGCTCAGCGCGTACGCCTCGTCCACGAACAGGACGCCGCCGAGCGCCGAATCGACGACCTTGTTCGTCTTGAGGGCCGTCGCGCCGAGGTGCTCGCCGACGAGGTCGGCGCGCTGGGCCTCGACCACCTCGGGGCGGGCGAGGAGCCCGGCGGCGGCGAAGATGCGGCCCAGCACGCGCGCGACGGTCGTCTTGCCGGTCCCGGGCGGGCCGGTGAAGACGAAGTGGCGGGTCGGCGGCCGCGTGACGAGCCCCTGCTCCTGCCGCATCCGGGCCACCTGGAGCTGGGCGGCGATCTCCCGGACCTGCCGCTTGACCGGTTCGAGGCCGATCATCGCGTCGAGCGAGCCGAGCGCCTCGTCCAGCGTCGGGGTCTCGGCGTAACCGCGGTACCGCTCGGTGACCTCGGCGAACGCGGTCTCGACGTCCTCCGCGCGCAGGGTGACGAGGTCGTCGGCGCTGGGCTTGGCGGGCTCGCCGGACGCGGACGCGGCGTCCACGACGCGGACGTCCCGCGCGCGCGCCGCCGCCTCCGTCAGCGACCGGACGAACCGTCCGTTGCCCAGTTCGTCGACGATGCCGCGCCGCTCGACCTCCTCGAAGCGCGCGGCGAGCCGCCGCCGGGCCTCCGGGTCGAGCCGGTCCTCGCGGAGCCCGGTGTGGTAGTCGGCGATCCGGAGCAGCTCGGACGGCCGGTAGGACGGGAAGTGCACGCGCGTGCCGAAGCGCGACGCCAGGCCGGGATTGGAGTCGAGGAACTCGGCCATCTGCGCGTCGTAGCCGGCGAGGATGATGACGAGGTTGTCGCGGTCGTCCTCGGCCCGCTTGAGGAGCGTCTGGACGGCCTCGTCGCCGAACCGGTCGGGCTGCCCCTCGGCGGAGTTGACCAGGCCGTACGCCTCGTCGATGAACAGGACGCCGCCCAGGGCGGAGTCGACGAGCCGGTTGGTCTTGAGCGCCGTGGCGCCGAGGAACTCGCCCACGAGGTCGGCGCGCTGGGCCTCGACGAGGGCGGGCTCCGGCAGCAGCCCGAACGCGTAGAAGATCTTGGCGAGGACGCGCGCGACGGTGGTCTTGCCCGTGCCCGGCGGGCCGACGAAGACGAAGTGCCGCATGGGCTTCTCGGTCGGGACGCCGGCGGCGGCCCGCATGTGCGCCGCCTCGATGGACGCGGCGATGGAGCGCACCTGCCGCTTGACCGGCTCCAGCCCGATCATGTTCTCCAGCTCGGCGAGCGCCTCGGCGACGGAGATGTCCGGCGCGGCGTCCACGCGGCGCTCCGGCGGCGGCGCCTGCCGCTCCGGGGACACCGCCGCCCCGGCCGCCTGCGCCGCCGCCTGTGCGGCGGTCTGCGGGGCCGCGGCGGGCTCGTCCGCGGGAGCCCGCCAGTCGGGCCTGCTCGGCCGCTCCTTCTTGTCGGGCTTGTCCGTGCCGGACGGGTTCTTGCGCGGGGCGGGCGGCACGGCGTCCCCCTTCGGGCTCGCCTGTTCCTGGACCCAGCCGGTCTCGTACGCCTCGGCGGGCACCGTGCGGCGGGCCCGGTCCCAGCGGTAGGCGAGGACGGCCAGGGCGGCGGCCCAGCCGGGCGCCGCGCTCGCCTCCGGCAGCGGCTGGGCGAGCGCCGCCGTCGCCGCTCCCGCGGCGGCCAGCGTGACGAGCGTCGTGCGCCACGGGGTGTACCCGCGCAAGCGGAACGCGACCACTGCCACGGGCACCGCGAGCACTGCCAGAAGCAGCGTGGGGCTCAGATAGGACGGATGCCTGCCGTCCGGGTAAAGCCTGCCCAAGGGCACCAGCAGTGCGAGCCAGGACGCGATGACCGCGATGACCGCCATGCCCGTGGGCGAGCGCAGCGTCAGGTGGACGACGACGAGCAGGACGACCGTGCCCACCGCCACGCCCAGGACGGGCCCCTCCAGCAGGACCGTCCCCGCCAGCACCAGCGCCATCAGCAGCAGCCCGCCCAGGAACCGCAGCCCGGGGGTGATCTGGAAATAGCGCACCCGCAGGCGCTCGAAAAGATCCCGCGCCGCGGCGTCCTTCGCCGGGCGGGAGCGAGACCTGCCGAACAAAGCCATCAAGAGCGAGTAAAGCGCAGGACCGCCCGGAACGGGACTCCCCCCGCGAGGAACCTTGGCTCGCGCGCCGCCCGCCTGGGCGTGCCTACCGCAGACTGCGCGGGCGTACCTTCCGCAGAACGGGCCGCGGCGGCGCTGCCATGATGAGGCGCATGCGGATCCTGCGCACGCCAGACGAACGCTTCGAGCAACTCCCGGACTTCCCTTACGAACCCCGCTACGCGGACGTCCCGGCCCAGGACGGTGACGGAACTCTGCGGATGGCCTACGTCGAGGCGGGCCCGCCCGACGGTCCCGTGGTGCTGTGCCTGCACGGTGAACCGAGCTGGTCGTTCCTCTACCGCCGCGTCATGCGGGTCTTGGCGGACGCGGGGCTGCGCGTGGTCGTGCCCGACCTCGTCGGCTTCGGCCGCTCCGACAAGCCCGCCGAGATCACCGACCACACCTACGCCCGCCACATCGAGTGGACGCGCGCGCTGGTCTTCGACGCCCTCGGCCTCCACGACGTGACCCTCGTCGGGCAGGACTGGGGCGGCCTCATCGGCCTGCGCCTGGTGACCGCCCACCAGGACCGCTTCTCCCGTGTCGTCGTCGCCAACACCGGGCTGCCCACGGGCGACTTCCCGATGCCGGAGACGTGGCTGAGGTTCCGCCAGTCCGTCCGCACCGCGCCCGAGTTCGACATCGCCCGCAACATCGCCGCCGGATGCCGCACCGCACTGGCCGACGACGTGCGCGCCGCCTACGACGCGCCGTTCCCGGACGAGTCGTACAAGGCGGGGCCGCGCGCCATGCCGGCGCTCGTCCCCGCCGAGCCCGACGATCCGGAGGCGCAGCCCAACCGCGACGCGTGGGACGTCCTGCGCGCGTGGGAGAAGCCGTTCCTGGTGGCCTTCAGCGACAAGGACCCCATCACCGGGGCGATGGCGCCGCTGTTCAAGCAGCTGGTTCCGGGCGCGCAGGGCGTCGAGCACCCTACGATCGACGGCGCGGGCCACTTCCTCCAGGAGGACGACGGGGAACGGCTCGGCCACGCGATCGCGGCGTTCATGCGTTCCTGAGGAGCCTCCTTGCCCGACCCGACCACCACGACCGACCCCACCACGACCGACCCCACCACGACCGACCCGACCGCTGCCCTCCCCGGCATGGACCACACCCCTGCCGGGCCGCACGCGGTCCCGCGCGTGGCAGGCTACGAGATCGAGGGCGAGCTGCTGGCCGCACCGTCCGCCAAGGGCGCGCCCCTCATCATCGCCGGAGTGGACGAGGTCGGGCGCGGCGCCTGGGCGGGCCCCGTCGTGGTGTGCGCCGCCGTCACCGACCTCAGCCCGCCGCCGGTCGTGCCCGGACGCGGCAAGAAGACCATCGCGCTGACGGACTCCAAACTGCTCACCGAGGCGCACCGCGAGGCGTTCGCCGGACTGCTGCCGGGCTGGCTCGCGGGGCACGCGATCGGTGCGGCGCCTCCCGAGGAGATCGACGAGGTCGGCATGACCGAGGCGCTGCGGCGCGCCGCCGTCCGCGCGCTGGAGTCGCTGCCCGTCCGGCCCGACGTCGTCCTCCTCGACGGCAAGCACGACTTCCTGGGCCGATCCTGGCGCGTCCGGTGCGAGGTGAAGGCCGACCAGAGGTCGGTGACGGTCGCGGCGGCGTCCGTCCTGGCGAAGGTCCACCGCGACCGGCTGATGGCGGAGCTGGACGGCGAGTTCCCCGGCTACGGGTTCGCCGACAGTGCGGGATACCCGTCACCCGTCCACCAGAAGGCGCTGGAAGAGCACGGCCCCACGCCGCACCACCGGATGTCCTGGTCGTACCTGGACGACCTCCCGCGCTGGCGGCATCTGAAGAAGCACCGCGACCCGCTCGCGGGGGAAGGCCAGCTCAGCCTCCTGTGACCCTGGCCGGGCACCGCCCAGGAGTCATCCCCGCCCGGCCGGGTAAGCGCCATCCACGGGAGGTAGATGCCATGGATGCCGTTGTGAAGAACCTGCTGCGCGAGTCCGGCCGGACGTTCGCCGAAGACGCGGGCATCACGCTGAAGGACCAGCCTTCCGCGCTGTTCAAGCTGCTCGTCCTGGCCAACCTGCTGAGCACGCGCATCTCGTCGGAGATCGCGGTCGCCGCCGCCCGCGAGCTGTTCGAGGCGGGCGGCGGAACCCCGCGCGGGATGGCCCGCATGTCGTGGCAGGACCGGGTGGACGCGCTCGGCCGCGGCCACTACGTCCGCTACGACGAGAGCACCGCGTCCCGCCTCGGCGACACCGCCGAGCTCGTCCAGGACAAGTACAAGGGCGACCTGCGGCGCCTCGCGATCGAGGCCGAGCGCGACCCGAACAAGGCCGCCGACCTGCTCCAGGAGTTCCCCGGCATCGGCCCCACCGGCGTGGACATCTTCTGCCGCGAAGCGCAGGCCATCTGGCCGTGGCTTCGCCCCCACATCGACGACCAGGTGAAGAAGGGCGCCGAACGGATCGGGCTGCCCACCGACCCCGGCGAGCTCGCAGACAAGGTCGCCGACAAGGACCTCGCCCGCTTCACCGCCGCCCTGGTGCGGGTCGCCCACGACAAGAAGCTCGCCGACCACCTCAAGGCCGCGTGAGCGCCCCGGTGGGCGACCCGGGCGGAGCCGTCAGTCCTTCCCGCGGGAGGCGACCCACTCCAGGTTCCAGGCGTAGGCCTGGTCGACGGCCATCTTCCCCCAGCGCGGACGGCCGGGCGGCGGGAGGATGAAGCGTCCCTCGCGCCGGACGACCAGCTCGCCGTTCACGTTCTCGATGAGCGCCAGGACGGCGTCGCGGGAGGCGTCCACGCAGTCGTCCATCCGCATCTCGATCGGGGGCGCGCCCACCGGGAACAGGGTGGCGATGGCGTCCAGGCCGCGGAAGTCGTCGGCGCCGTCGTAGATCTCGGCGAACACCAGGATGCGCTTGAAGTCCTTGGTGTGGTCGAGGTTGATGTGGAGGTTCTCGCCCGACTCGACGGCGCCGGTGCGGTCGTCCTTGTCGAGCTTGATGAAGGGCGCGCGCTCCAGGGCGCCCATGTCGCCGATCGCGTGGATGATGCCCTTGCGGCCGTCCTGCAGCTCCCAGAGGCAGCACAGGTCGAGGTCGAGGTCGACGCCGCGGCGGCGCTTGCCGAGGAGCCCCTTCGCGACGCCCGCGCGCGCGGTCCAGTTGAGGTTGACGCGCATGTGGCCGCCGGTCGCGCCGTGCTTGGTGAGCGACACCGATGGCGCGTTCTTCGTCAGGGAGATCTTGCCGCCCTGCTGCGGCGCCGCCCCGGCGGGCGGGGGCGGAGGCGCGTACTGGCCGGGCGGGGGCGGCGCGTACTGGCCACCGGGCGGCGGGGGCGGCGTGTACTGCCCGCCGGGCGGAGGCGGAGGCGGCGCGTACTGGCCGGGCGGAGGCGGAGGCGCGTACTGGCCGCCGGGCGGCGGAGGCGGGACGTACTGCCCGCCGGGCGGGGGCGGCGGCGGCGCGTACTGCGGCTGCGCCGGTGCCTGCGGCTGCGCGGGCTGCGGCGGGGCCGGGGGCGGCGGGGGCGCCGCCTGGCCGGGGTCGTCGACCGAGATGCCGTAGTCGGTGGCGAGGCCCGCGAGGCCCGAGTCGTAGCCCTGGCCGACCGCGCGGAACTTCCACGCGCCCTGCCGCCGGTACAGCTCGCCGAGGACGAACGCCGTCTCCGAGGTCGCGCCCGGGTTGTCGAACCGGGCGACCTCCGTGCCGCCCGCCGCGTCCACCAGGCGCACGTACAGGCCCTGGAACTGGCCGAACGTCCCGCCGTCGGCGGACGCCGCGATGACGACCTTGTCGATGGCGGGCTCGACCCGGTCCAGGTCGACCGCCAGGACGTCCAGGACCGTCGGGCCCTGCTGCTTGCCCTCGTGCCGGACGGCGCCGGAGGCGTGCGCCGGCTGGTTGTAGAAGACGAAGTCGTCGTCCGAGCGCACGCGTCCGCTCTCGGTCACCAGGAGCGCCGACGCGTCCGCGTCCGGCACGCCGGGACCGGCCTGCCAGCCCAGCTCGACCCGCACCGAGGGGACGGGCACCGCGGTGTTGGCACCCTTCTGCATCGACATCAACGCTCCTCATCTTCGGCCGACGGAGACCAACCTATGGCGTGCCGCGCCGGCCCCGCGACCTGCCTGACAGGAGGACGCACGAGCAGGCGCGAGGGTTCCGCCCGCCGTTCGGGGCGTGTCAGGGCACGCGCGCCGTCCATTCGGCGGTGCTGAACTTGTCGGTGACGTACTTGCGGGCCAGCCGCATCTCGTCGTCGCGCACCCGGTCGCCGATCAGCCCGTACCGCCCCCGGAAGTGCGCGATCATGCGGTCGATGATCTCCTCGCGGGGCAGCCCGGTCTGCCGCCGCAGCGGGTCCACCCGCTTCACCGCGCTGGCGATGCCCTTGTCGGACACCTTCTCCCGGCCGATCCGCAGCACCCGCAGCATCTTCTCGGCGTCGATGTCGTAGGCCATCGTCACGTGGTGCAGCACGGCGCCGGACGAGAGCCGCTTCTGCGCCGCGCCGGCGATCTTGCCGTTGTCGGAGGTGATGTCGTTCAGCGGCTGGTACCACGCCCTGATGCCGAGTTCGCCGAGCGCGCCCAGCACCCAGTCGTCCAGGAACGCGTAGCTCTCCGCGAACGACATGCCCGCGACCAGCGACTCCGGCGCGTACACCGAGTAGGTGATGGTGTTGCCGGGCTCGATGAACATCGCGCCGCCGCCGCTGATGCGCCGCACCACGTCCACCCCGTGCCGCCGCGCCGCCTCCGCGTCGACCTCGTTGCGCAGCGACTGGAAGCTGCCGATGACCACGGCGGGCGACGCCCACTCCCACACCCGCAGCGTCGGCGGGCGGCGGCCCGCGCCGACCTCCTCGGCGAGCACCTGGTCGATCGCCATGTGCAGGGCGGGCTCCTGCGGCGGTTCGTGGATCAGCCGCCAGTCGTGGTCGCGCCAGTCGGACGCCCGCGCGACCGCGCGCCGCACCGCGACGCCCACGGCCTCGGCGGTGAGGCCGAGCATCACCGTGTCGCGCGGCAGCCCGGCCTGGACGCGGGCACCGATCGCCCGCGCGTCCAGCCCGGCGGGCAGCCCGTCCAGGACGGCGTTGATCGCGTCCAGGGCCTCGTCCGGTTCGAGGAAGAAGTCGCCGCTGATCCTGGGGGCGCGCAGAAGCCCGTCAACGACGTCGACGTCGGCGACCACGAGCTTGCCGCCGGGGACCTTGTACTCACCGTGCATCACATACAGCAGAACCCGGGGCACGGGTGCCCCATTCCGCAGGTTCGTCCGCCCCGGGCGTAGGGCATCGTTAAGGGACGGTTTCGTGGGGAGGGGGACGGTTCCGGTGAGCAATCTCGATGTCCGGCCCAAGCCGGTGCAGACGGGCGGACGGGACGAGGTGTCGGCGCGGCCCGTGCACGAGCTGCTGCCACCGAGGCGGGTTCCGCTGGGGGAGAGCACGGTCGTCCGCAGGCTGCTGCCCAGCCTGGGACGGCGCATGGTGGGCGCATGGTGCTTCGTCGACCACTACGGCCCGGACGACATCACCGACGAGCCCGGCATGCAGGTACCGCCGCACCCGCACATCGGGCTGCAGACGGTGAGCTGGCTCCACGGGGGCGAGGTACTGCACCGCGACAGCCTCGGCAGCCTGCAGACGATCCGTCCGAAGCAACTCGGGCTGATGACCGCTGGACGGGCCATCGCGCACTCGGAGGAGTCCCCGCGCGCGCACTCGCCGATCCTGCACGGCGCCCAGCTGTGGGTCGCACTACCGGACGGGCACCGCCACACCGACCCCAAGTGGGAGTTCTACGCCGACCTTCCCGTGGTGACCGCGCCCGGCTTCACCGCCAAGGTCCTGCTGGGCGAACTCGACGGCGCGGCCTCCCCCGGTACGACGTTCACCCCCATCATGGGCGCGGACATCACCCTGGACGACGCCGCCGACGTGCGCGTCCCGGTCGATCCCGACTTCGAGTACGCGGCGCTCACCATGTCGGGCCGCCTGGAGATCGACAACGAGCGGCTGGAGCCCGGCTCCATGCTCTACCTCGGCTGCGGGCGCCGCGAGCTGCGGGTCCGCGGCGACGAACCGGGCTCCTTCGTCCTGCTCGGGGGCGAGCCGTTCGAGGAGAAGCTCGTCATGTGGTGGAACTTCGTCGCGCGGGCCGGCGAGGAGATCGCCCAGGCGCGCGAGGACTGGATGACCGGCGACCGGTTCGGCACCGTCGAGGGCTACCACGGCGACCGGCTCGCCGCCCCCGCGATGCCGCCGACCCGCCTGAAGCCCCGCGGCCGCACCCGCTAGGCCACCGCATCGGCCTCCCTGGTGCCCGCGACCTGCCGATCGCTCGTCTCACCTGCATGGTTCGCGATTTCTCGCAGCATGCCGTCATACTCTGCGGCTAACCGGGCCCCTATCCCCCGTGTCTAAGGAGTCGACGGATGCGCTCTCGGCCGCTCTACGACGTCGTGGCAGCCCTCGCGCGGCTCGGCGTGGGCATCGTGTTCATGGCGCACGGCTGGCAGAAGATCGAAGCGGGCATCACCGCGACCGGCCGCACCTTCGACGGCCTCGGCGTGCCGCTGCCCACCGCCGCCGCCGTGTACTCCGCGTTCGTCGAGCTCCTCGGCGGCGCCGCGCTGATCGCCGGGCTGGGCCTGCCGGTCACCGGCGCCCTGCTGTTCCTCGACATGGCGGGCGCGTTCGTGTTCGTCCACGCCGACCAGGGCCTGTTCATGGTGGACGAGGGGGCCGTCCGCAACGGCTACGAGCTCGTCGTCGCCCTCGGCATGGCCAGCCTGGTGTTCGCCGCGGGGGGCGGCGGCCGCCTCACGCTCGACCAGTGGATCATCGGCAAGCGCCTGCGCGGCGCCGGCGACGCGCAGGAGGAGGACGACGCCGCCAGCTTCGTGGAATCGCTCCGCCAGGCCGAGCTCAAGCCGCCGAAGAAGCCGCGCCGCGCACCGAAGCCCCGCGCGCCCGAGCCGCCCGCCGACGCACCCGCCGACGCGTCCGCCGACGCGTCCGCCGGCGCGTCCGCCGGCGCGCCCACCGCAGCCGAGCCGTCCACGCCGGGGTCCGGAAAGACCAAGGGCAAGCCGGGCGACGACCCCGACGACGACGTCCTGGTGGCGGGCCGCCGCAAGGCGTCCCGCCACCGCCGCTCCTCGACGACCCAGCCGATCAAGCCGGCGGGCGACGACAAGCCGTCCTCCACCTGACCGGACGCGGTCCTCCGGGACGAAGGGCGCGTCACATCCCGGCCCGGAGGCCCTGGCGCCAGCTCGGGTGCGCCGGACGCCAGCCCAGCTCGCGCTTGGCCTTGGCGTTGGACGCGCCGCGCAGCTCGGTCATGAGCACGACGCCGGCCTCCCCGGCGGCCAGCCGCCCGACGAACCGCGGGACGCGCATCGGCTTCTTGGCGCCGAGCATCGACGCCACCTCCGGCAGCCACTCCGCGACCGGCGCGGGGTCGTCGTCGACGATGTTGTAGACGCCGCGCCCGCCGTTCTCCACCGCCGCGACCGTGGCCTCCGCGGCGTCGGCGATGTGGACGAAGGACCACACCCCGCCGCCGTCGCCGACGATCGGGAACCGGCGCTTGCGGATCATCTCGAGCTGCTCCGAGCCCGGCGCCATGGAGGTGCCCGGCCCGTAGAACGCGCCGTAGCGCAGCACGATCCCCTCGGTCCAGGAGGCGTCCAGCACGGCCTTCTCCAGGTGCCGGACGGCGGCGATCATCGACGCCATCTGGGCGACCGGTGCGCCGTCCAGGGCGTCCTGCTCGTCCTTGACCGGCCCGCCGGTCCGGGCGTAGGTGAACGCGCCGTTGCTCTGGGCGATGTACCGGCGCACCCCGGCGGCGCGCGCCGCCGCGAGCAGGTTGTCGTTGCCCTCGGTCCGCAGCCGGTCGGTCGCGGCGAAGCTGCGCTCGAAGCGGCGGGTGTCGACGTGCCCGATGGCGGTCAGCTCGTTGACGACCACCTCCGGGGCCGCCTTGCGCACGGCCGCCTCGACCTGGGCGCGATCGAGCGCGTCGGCGATGACCGGCACCGCGCCCAGCGCCGCCGCCGCGGACCCGGCGGCCTCGCCGCGGACCATCGCGTACACCTCGTGTCCCGCGTCGACCAGCCGCGGCACCAGTTCCTTGCCCATCGCTCCGGTCGCTCCCGCCACCAGCACCTTCATCGTCGGCTCCCTCGCTCTCGGGTTCGAGTTCGCCCCTTGAACCGGATGGCCCGCCGATTGCTGACAGAAGTCTTGTGTGACGTGCGTCACACCACGAGGAGAGGCTCCCCGTGGTCCGCCGCCGCCCACTGCTCGGTCGCGCGTTCGAGCTTGTCAGGGTTCGCCTGGGTACGGCAGGCCGTAATGCCCTCGGCCGTGACCTCCAGGCAGATGATGGTGACGACCCGGCCGTCCACCACGGCCACGACGGCGGGTTCGCCATTGGCGACCCAGGCGTACATGGCGGGCGAGCCGCCGACGATGGCGCGCTTGGCGTCGGTGGCCTTGAAGAGGTTCCGCATGAACTTGGCGACCGCGACGGCGCCCTCGAACGCCTTGGTGCGCGCCGGCACCTTCCCTCCGCCGTCGCCCATGGAGACGGCGTCCGCGGTGAGCAGGCGGACGAGCTCGTCGGTCCGGCCGCTGGTGGCGGCCGCGAGGAACTCCTCGACGATCCGGCGGGCGGAGGCGTCGTCGATGTCGTTGCGGGCCCTGCCGCGCGCGACATGCTCCTTGGCCCGGTGGAAGATCTGCTGGCTGGCGGCCTCGGAGATGTCGAGGATCTCGGCGATCTCCCGGTGCGGGTAGTCGAACGCCTGCCGCAGCACGTAGACGGCCCGCTCGTTCGGCGACAGCCGCTCCATCAGGGTCAGGACCGCGTACGACACCGATTCGCGCTGCTCGGCGGTGTCGGCCGGCCCGAGCATCGGGTCCCCCGCGAGCAGCGGCTCGGGGAGCCACCGGCCCACGTAGGTCTCGCGGCGCGCCCGCGCGGAGGCGAGCTGGTTGAGGCACAGGTTGGTGAGCACCTTCGTCAGCCACGCCTCGGGGACCTCGATCCGGTCGGCGTCGGCGGCCTGCCAGCGCAGGAACGTCTCCTGGACGACGTCCTGCGCCTCGTGCGCGGAGCCGAGGAGACGGTAGGCGATGGCCTGCAGACGGGGCCTCGCCGACTCGAACCGGTCGACGTCATCCACCGTCATGGGCATGGCCTGATCATAGTCTTCCGCCCCATCAGGACGGCCCCTCGCCCGCGTCCCCTACCTCCGGTACGCCGAAGGGGAACCGGCCGTCACCGGTTCCCCTTCTCTACTGGCGTCTTCTCTACCGGCGTCTCCGCGGCAGTCGCTCAGCACGACCCCGCGACGGGCGACGTCAGCTGCAGCCGCTGGTGGAGCCGCAGCCCTCGCAGACGTAGCAGCTGCCGGCCGGGCGCATCTTCGTGCCGCAGGTCAGGCAGAGCGGCGCGTCGGCCGTGCGGCCCTGGCGGCTCTCGATCGCCTCCACCGACGAGTGCGCCTCCCCGGCCGGGGCCGCGGCCGCCGGACGGGAGATCTCGGCGGACTGGGCGAGCGACTCGTGGTCGACCTCGTCCTCGGCGTGCAGGACCGCCGGGTCCTCGCCGTTGGCCTGCATCGCGCGCTCCTCGGCGGTGAAGATGCCGAGGCCCGCGCGCTCCTCGTACGGGAGGTGGTCCAGCGCCAGCCGGCGGAAGATGTAGTCCATCACCGAGGTCGCCATGCGGATGTCGGGGTCGTCGGTCATCCCGGCGGGCTCGAACCGCATGTTGGTGAACTTCTCCACCCACGTCTCCAGCGGGACGCCGTACTGCAGGCTGATGGAGATCGCCATGGAGAAGGCGTCCATCACGCCGGCGAGCGTGGAGCCCTGCTTGCCGAGCTTGAGGAAGACCTCGCCGACGCCGTCGTCCGGGTAGGACGAGGCGGTCATGTAGCCCTCGGCGCCGGCCACGGAGAACCGGGTGACGGTCGCGGGACGCTGCTTCGGCAGGCGCCGCCGCACCGGGCGCGGCGTGGCCGGCTCGGCCGGCTCCGCCTTGTCCTTCTTGCCCGCGGCCGACAGCGGCTGGCCGACCTTGCAGTTGTCGCGGTAGATCGCGAGGGCCTTCAGGCCGAGGCGCCAGCCCTCGAAGTACACCTTCTCGATGTCCTCGACGGTGGCCTGCTCCGGCATGTTGACCGTCTTGGAGATCGCACCGGACAGGAACGGCTGGACGGCCGCCATCATCCGGACGTGCCCCATCGGGCTGATCGCCCGCTCGCCCATCGCGCAGTCGAACACCTCGTAGTGCTCGGGGCGCAGGCCCGGTGCGTCCACGACGTGGCCGTGCTCGGCGATGTACTCGACGATCGCCTCGATCTGCTCCTGCTGGTAGCCGAGCTTCTCCAGGGCGCGCGGCACCGTGTGGTTGACGATCTGCATGGACCCGCCGCCGACGAGCTTCTTGAACTTCATCAGCGCGAGGTCCGGCTCGATGCCGGTGGTGTCGCAGTCCATCATCAGGCCGATCGTGCCGGTCGGCGCGAGGAGGCTGGCCTGGGCGTTGCGGTAGCCGTGCTTCTCGCCGGCCTTGAGGCAGTCCGCCCACTGCTTGGCGGCGGCGGCGTGGATCGCCTTGTCGATCTCGTCCAGCGTGCGGATGCCGTCGTTGGCGGCGGCGTGCTTGCGCATGACGCGCTTGTGCGCCTCGGCGTTGCGCGCGTACCCGGCGTACGGGCCGACGACGCCGGCGATCTCGGCGGACCGGCGGTAGGCGACGCCCGTCATCAGCGACGTGATCGCCGCGGCGAGGGACCGGCCGCCCTCGGAGTCGTAGGCGTGCCCGGTCGCCATCAGCAGCGCGCCGAGGTTGGCGTAGCCGATGCCGAGCTGCCGGTAGTCGCGGGTCGTCTCGGCGATCTTCTCGGTCGGGAAGTCGGCGAACGTGATGGAGATGTCCATCGCCGTGATGATCAGCTCGGTGAGCTTCACGAACTTGGCGATGTCGAACGTGCCCGCGTCGGTGAGGAACTTCAGCAGGTTGATGCTGGCGAGGTTGCAGGACGAGTTGTCCAGGCTCATGTACTCCGAGCACGGGTTGGACGCGGTGATGCGGCCCGTCTCGGGGTTGGTGTGCCAGTCGTTGATCGTGTCGTCGTACTGGATGCCGGGGTCGGCGCACTCCCACGCCGCCTTGGCCATCAGCCGGAACAGCTCCTTGGCCTTGACCGTCTCGACGACCTCGCCGGACATCCGGGCGCGCAGCCCGAACTCGCCGTCGGACTCGACCGCGTTCATGAACTCGTCGGAGACGCGGACGGAGTTGTTGGCGTTCTGGTACTGGACGGAGCCGATGTCCTTGCCGCCGAGGTCCATGTCGAACCCGGCGTCCCGCAGCGCGCGGATCTTGTCCTCCTCGCGCGCCTTGGTCTCGATGAACTCCTCGATGTCGGGGTGGTCGACGTCCAGCACGACCATCTTCGCGGCGCGGCGGGTCGCGCCGCCGGACTTGATCGTCCCGGCGGAGGCGTCGGCGCCGCGCATGAAGGAGACGGGGCCGCTGGCGGTGCCGCCGGAGGACAGCAGCTCCTTGCTGGAGCGGATGCGGGACAGGTTCAGGCCGGCGCCCGAACCGCCCTTGAAGATCACGCCCTCTTCCTTGTACCAGTCGAGGATGGACTCCATCGTGTCGTCCACCGACAGGATGAAGCACGCGCTCACCTGCTGCGGCGACTTGGTGCCCACGTTGAACCAGACCGGCGAGTTGAAGCTGAAGAGCTGGTGGACCAGCGCGTACTTCAGCTCGTGGTCGAAGATCTCGGCGTCCTCCTCGGACGCGAAGTAGCCCTCCCGCAGGCCGGTCTCCACATAGACGCCGACGACCCGGTCGACGAGCTGCTTCAGGCTCCACTCCCGCTGCGGGGTGCCGACCGCGCCGCGGAAGTACTTGGACGTCACGATGTTGACCGCGTTCAGCGACCAGAAGTCGGGGAACTCGACGCCGCGCTGCTCGAAGTTCACCGAGCCGTCGCGCCAGTTGGTCATGACGACGTCACGACGCTCCCAGCGCATCTCGTCGTACGGGTGCACGCCGGGCGTGGTGAAGATGCGCTCGACCTTCAGCCCCTTGCGGCCCCCCTTGCCGCGCCGGGCCGCCGAGCCGCTCACCGTCTCCGTCATGACCTTCCCCCTTCTCGGGCCCTCCCGCCGGACCCTGTTCAGGAACAACCCCGCCACCGCGCGGACCATGCCCGCGCGGAGGCGCTTTCACTGTGCTTTGTGCGATGTGCGATGCCGCTTTGTGCGATGCCGGAACCGCCCCTACCGGGGCGGGCCGGGCTCCCCCGAGGAACCGGCCTTCCGCAGTGCTTCGATCTCCTTGGCGAAGTCGTCCAGCGACTCGAAGCTCCGGTAGACCGAGGCGAATCGCAGATACGCGACTTCGTCGAGTTCGCGCAGCGGCCCCAGAATCGCGAGGCCGACCTCGTGCGAGGGGATTTCCGCGGAGCCGGACGATCTGATCGCCTCTTCGACCCGCTGCCCCAGCTTCGCGAGCGCATCCTCGTCGACCGGACGGCCCTGGCAGGCCCTGCGCACCCCGGCGATGATCTTTTCCCGGGAGAACGGCTCGGTGACCCCGCTGCGCTTGGCCACCATGACGAGCACATTCTCCTGCGTGGTGAATCGCTTGCCGCATTCCGCGCACGACCGGCGGCGCCGAATGGCCGCCCCGTCGTCGGTGGAACGGCTGTCGATCACTTTGGTGTCAGGGTTCCGGCAGAACGGGCAGTGCACGTTCGATCCCTCCCTGACGTAAACGAGTTACACCGATGTGGGCGCCATATATAGGGAACTACATCGATGTGACTACTAGATGTTGTGGTCAACCGTACGGCTCGGCGCAGGGCTTCGCAACCTGATCGGGAGCCTCGCGCGTCACATCCGGCACGTCCGCGCAGGTCACCTCCCGCCTCCCCGATTTCGGCCCGGGCGTGTCGTCACGCAGGGTCCAGGCCGATCACAGAACGCCTGGTCGCAGGCCCTGCGGACACCGAGAACCCCGGTCCGGCGGGGCTTCCCGCGCCGCCCGCGCAAGCCCGCCGGCACCGAGGCGGGCCGTCACGGCGCGGACGGGCGCGAGCCCGCCGCTACAGGGCCCAGAGGGGCGCCAAGCCAGGGGGCGGCCACGGAGGGCGCCAGGACGGTCGCGGAGGACCTCAGGGCGGCCGTGCAGGACCCCAGAACGGTCGCGGGCGTCAGCCGGCGGGGAGGCGGATCTCCTGACCCGGGTGGACGACGGGGTCGCCCCGGAGGCCGTTTAAATCCATGATGCGGTCGACGGTCCGCCGCGGGTCGCCGCCGGGGTCGGCGGCGGAGGCGATGCCCCACAGCGTGTCACCGGGCCCGACGACGACGGTTCGGGCCGGACCGGACGGGGCGCCCCGGCCGCCTTCGCCGGCGCCGGCGAAGGCCCCGGGGCCGGCGCTGAGCCAGAGCGCGACAAGCGTGAAGGTGGCGGCAAAGCCCACCAGAACGGCGCGGCCGCGGCGGGTCAGGCGGATCGGGGGGCGGTCACTGTGCGGCGAACCGGACATCTCTCCCCTCCCTGACGTCGAATGAATTTTCGATCGAACGCCTGTACGATGTTGTATCAGGCGGCGACCGGAAAAAGCGAGCCCATCTTCGAACAATTGTTTGATCATTAGGCCGGGACGCGATAGCGTTCATGACAAGGAGTGACCGATCGAGGCGCCCGGGAGGCGACGAGCGATGAGCAAGGTCCGGGACCTGCCCGACGGGCCGATGGACGAGACGGGCCTGACGCAGCGGCAGCGCATGGTGCTGGAGGTGATCCGCGACTCGGTCCAGCGCCGCGGCTACCCGCCGTCGATGCGCGAGATCGGCGAGGCCGTCGGGCTGACCAGCACCTCCAGCGTGTCGCACCAGCTCCGCTCGCTGCAGCGCAAGGGCTTCCTGCGGCGCGACCCCAACCGCCCGCGCGCCGTCGAGGTGCGGGTGCCCGGGGCGACGCCGGTGCGCACCGACGAGGAGGCCTTCGAGGCCGCGGGAGGGCAGCCGGCCGCGGCGCAGCCCGCGCCCGCCTACGTGCCGCTCGTCGGCCGGATCGCCGCCGGTGGCCCGATCCTCGCCGAGGAGTCCGTCGAGGACGTGTTCACGCTGCCGAAGCAGCTCGTGGGCGAGGGCACGCACTTCCTGCTGAAGGTCACCGGCGACTCGATGATCGACGCCGCGATCGCGGACGGTGACTGGGTCGTCGTCCGGCAGCAGCCGGTGGCCGAGCAGGGCGACATCGTGGCGGCCATGATCGACGGCGAGGCCACGGTGAAGACCTTCAAGCGGCGCGACGGCCACATCTGGCTGATGCCGCAGAACCCCGCCTACGAGCCGATCCCCGGCGACGAGGCGTCCGTGCTGGGCCGCGTGGTCGCGGTCCTGCGCAAGATGTAGCGCGCCCGCGGAGACGGCCGCCGGAGCCCCTCCGGCGGCCTGTCGGCATGCACTGGCCACGGGCCACTCCCACCGGCCCCGACGCCCCGCGCCCCGGGAGGGGCGCGGGGTCCGGCGGTCAGCGCTTCGGGACGATGTTGACGATCTTGGGGGCGCGGACGATGATCTTCATGATCTCCGCGCCGCCCAGCGCGTCCTGGACCTTGGCGGAGGCCAGCGCGCGGCGCTCCAGCTCCTCCTCGGCGATGCCGGGCGGCACCTCCAGCCGGTCGCGGACCTTGCCGGCGACCTGCACGACGCAGGTGACCGACTCCTCCACCAGCAGCGCCGGGTCGGCCGACGGCCAGCCGGCCCGGATCACCGGGGCGGTGCGGCCCAGCAGCTCCCACGCCTCGTCGGCGGTGTAGGGCGCGAACAGCGACAGCAGGATCGCGATCGTCTCGGCGGCCTCGCGGACGGCCGGGTCGGCGGCGCCGGGGCCGGAGTCGATGGCCCTGCGGGTCGCGGTGACCAGCTCCATGATCCGCGCGATCGCGACGTTGAACCGCTCGGTCTCGACCAACGTGGTGGCCTCGTCGACGGTGCGGGCCGTGACGCGGCGCAGCGCCGTGTCGCCGGTCGCGGGGTCGGTGCCCGGCGCGGACGAGACCTCGGTGGCGATGCGGTGCACGCGGGACAGGAACTTCGCCATGCCGTGCGGGGACACGTCGGCCCAGTCGATGTCGTCCTCGGGCGGGCCGGAGAACAGGATCGCCAGCCGGACGACGTCCACCCCGAACTCGGCGATCTGCTCGCCCAGGTCGACGCCGTTGCCCAGCGACTTCGACATCGCCTTGCCCTGGTTGATCACCTGGCCCTGGTTCAGCAGCCGGCGGAACGGCTCGGTGAAGTCGACCATCCCCATGTCGTACAGGACCTTGGTGAAGAAGCGGCTGTACAGCAGGTGCAGGATGGCGTGCTCGACCCCGCCGGTGTACTGGTCGACCGGCATCCACCGGCGGACCTGCTCGACGTCGAACGGGCCGCCCTCGTAGCCGGGCGAGCAGTAGCGGAAGTAGTACCAGGACGAGTCGACGAACGTGTCCATGGTGTCGGTGTCGCGGGTCGCGTCGCCGCCGCACTTGGGGCAGTCGGTGTTGACCCAGTCGGTCGCGGCGGCCAGCGGCGAGGTGCCCTTGGGCGCCAGGTCGGCGCCGCGCAGGCCCTCGGGCAGCGTCACCGGCAGCTGCTCGTCCGGGACGGGGACCTCCCCGCAGGACGGGCAGTGGACGATCGGGATCGGGCAGCCCCAGAACCGCTGCCGCGACACCAGCCAGTCGCGCAGCCGGAAGTTGACGGCCGCGCGTCCGGTGCCGCGCTCCTCCAGGACCTCGATGATGCGGGCGATGCCCTCGGCCTTGCCCAGCCCGTCGATCGGCCCGGAGTTGACGATCGCGCCGTCGCCGGGGGTGGCGACGCCGGTCTCGGCGGGGTCGTCCATCCCGGTCTCGACGACGACGCGGACGGGCAGGCCGAACTTCAGCGCGAAGTCCAGGTCGCGCTGGTCGTGCGCCGGGACGGCCATGATCGCGCCGTGCCCGTACTCGGCCAGCACGTAGTCGGACGCCCACACCGGCAGCCGCTCGCCGTTGACCGGGTTGATCGCGTAGCGGCCCAGGAACACGCCGGTCTTCTCGCGCTCGGTGGACAGCCGCTCGATCTCGCTCTCCCGCGAGACCTCCTCGCGGTAGGCCTCGAACGCGGCGCGGTGGTCGGGGTGGCAGATCTCCTCGGCCAGGTCGGCGTCGGCGGCGACGACCATGAACGTCGCGCCGAACAGCGTGTCGGGGCGGGTGGTGTAGACGGTGACGGGCTCGTCGCGCCCCTCGATGACGAAGTCGACGTCGGCGCCGGTGGAGCGGCCGATCCAGTTGCGCTGCATCAGCAGGACGCGCTCGGGCCACTTGCCCTCCAGCTGCGCCATGTCGTCCAGCAGCCGGTCGGCGTAGTCGGTGATCTTGAAGTACCACTGGGTCAGCACGCGCTTCTCGACCAGCGCGCCGCAGCGCTCGCAGTGCCCGCCGACGACCTGCTCGTTGGCCAGGACGGTCTGGTCCTTCGGGCACCAGTTGACGTGGCCGCCCTTGCGGTAGGCCAGGCCCCGCTCGTAGAAGCGCAGGAACAGCCACTGCGTCCACTTGTAGTACTCGGGGTCGGAGGTGTGCAGGCGGCGCGTCCAGTCGAAGGACGGCGCGTACCGCTGGAAGGAGGCGGCCTGCGTCTCGATGTTGGCGTAGGTCCACTCGGCGGGGTGCGAGTCGCGCTTGATGGCGGCGTTCTCGGCGGGCAGGCCGAAGGAGTCCCACCCGATGGGGTGCAGGACGTTGTAGCCGCGCTGGAACCAGTAGCGCGCGGGGACGTCGCCGATGGCGAACGCCTCGGCGTGCCCCATGTGCAGGTCGCCGCTGGGGTAGGGGAACATGTCCAGCGCGTAGCGGCGCTCGGTGCCGGTGTCCTTCTCATCGGCCGCGAACGGGTCGAGCTCCGCCCAGCGGGCCTGCCACTTGTCCTGAACCGCCCGTGGGTCGTACTGCTCGTCGCTGCTCACGCTTACAGACTCCGCTTCGTCCTTCAGGTTCCTGGGCCGTCCGCCGACATGAAACGGCCCCTCGCACAGGAGGGGCCACCACGCTGACGTCAGTGCGTCAACGTGGTCCTTCGAGGAGCAGCCTGGCTGACATACATCAAGAATAGCGCAGCCGCAAGCCCTCCGCCCGTGGTTAAGGCGCCACAGCGGGCGGTAGAAGCGGGACATGAGCGAAATGGCACGTCAAAGCACCGGAAGAGGTGGCCTTCTCCCGGTCCGGTACAGCAGGATGTGCGGAACCGTTCGTAGACTCGTCGGTAACTAACCGCCGGGTCGCCTTTCGCGCGAGGAGTGCCATGCTCAACCTGTCCGTGCTGCTGGAGGACGCCGCCAGGGAGACGCCCGAACGGGAGGCCGTCGTGTTCGGCGACCTTCGGCTCTCCTACGCGTTCGTCGAGTCGGTCGCCAACCAGGTCGCGAACCTGCTGCGGTCGCGCGGCATCGGACCGGGCGACAAGGTGGCGCTGTCCAGCCCGAACCTGCCGTACTTCCCGATGGTGTACTTCGGGGCGCTCAAGGCGGGCGCGGTGGTCGTCCCGCTGAACGTGCTGCTCAAGCCGCGCGAGATCGCCTACCACCTCGGCGACTCGGACGCGAAGGCGTTCTTCTGCTTCGAGGGCACCCCGGAGCTGCCGCTCGGCGAGATGGGGCACGCCGGGTTCGCGCAGGCCGAGGGGTGCGAGCACTTCTTCCTGCTGCCCGCGAACCCCGCGGCGACAGAGTCCCCGATCGAGGGCGCGGAGCTGTTCTGGGCCGCGCTGGCCGGGCAGCCGGGCACGTTCGACACCGCGCAGACGGGGCCGGACGACACCGCGGTCATCATCTACACGAGCGGGACGACGGGCCAGCCCAAGGGCGCGGAGCTCACGCACAGCAACCTGCTGTCGAACGCGATGGTGGACGACACGCTCTTCCACCGGACGCTGCACGACACCTCGCTGGTGACGCTGCCGCTGTTCCACATCTTCGGCCAAACGTGCGTGATGAACGTCGGCTTCTACCGCCGCGCGACCCTCGTCATGCAGGCGCGGTTCGACGCGAAGCAGGCCGTCGAGCTGATGGTCAAGGAGAAGGTGAACATCTTCGCGGGCGTCCCGACGATGTACTGGGGCCTGCTGACCGACGACACCTCCGCCGAGGACGTCGCGGCGATCAAGGAGAACCTGCGGGTCGCGGTGTCGGGCGGGTCGGCGCTGCCGATGGAGGTCCTCAAGGGGATCAAGGAGAAGTTCGGCGTGGACGTCCTGGAGGGCTACGGCCTGTCCGAGACCTCGCCGGTCGCCTCGTTCAACCGCCCGGACCGCCCGACCAAGCCCGGTTCGATCGGCCTGCCCGTGTGGGGCGTCGAGATGAAGCTGATCGACGACGACTGGAAGGAGATCGAGGGCGAGGGGCCCGGCGAGATCGCCATCCGCGGGCACAACATCATGAAGGGCTACTACCGCCGGCCCGACGCGACCGAGGCCGCGATCAGGGACGGGTGGTTCCGCACCGGCGACGTCGCCCGCCGCGACGAGGACGGCTACTACTACATCATCGACCGCTCCAAGGACATGATCATCCGCGGCGGGTACAACGTGTACCCGCGGGAGCTGGAGGAGGTGCTGATGACGCACCCGGACGTGTCGCTCGCGGCCGTCGTGGGCGTCGAGCACCCCTCGCACGGCGAGGAGATCAAGGCGTACGTGATCCGCAAGCCCGGCGCCGCGGTGACCGAGGACGAGCTGGTCGCCTGGGGCAAGGAGCAGTTCGCCAACTACAAGTACCCGCGGATCGTGGAGTTCCGCGACGAGCTGCCGATGACCGCCACCGGGAAGATCCTCAAGCGCGAGCTGCGCTGACCGCCGAGCATGCGCAGGCCGGGGCCCGGGGCCTCAGCGGACGCTGAGGTCCTGGGTCCCGACCACGCGCAGCAGCTTCATCGCCTCGTGCGAGGGCGTCCCGGGCGTGGTCGTGTAGAGGACGACCCGCTGGTCGCGTTCCGGGACGTACAGGACGTCGCAGTGCATCTCCAGCTCGCCGACGACGGGATGCGTCATGGTCTTGCGGCTGCCGCGCCTGATCCCGACCTCGCCCTCGTCCCAGAGCCGGGCGAACAGCGCGCTGCGGGCGGCGACCTCGGCGACCAGCCGGGCGATGCCCGCGTCGCCCGGGTACCGTCCGGACGCGAGCCGCAGGTCGGCCACCAGCTCCCGGGCGAGCTGCGTCATGTAGGGGTCGGTGCCGTACCGCTCGGCGGCCCGGCCGGTGAACAGCCAGCGGACGACGTTGCGGTCGCGGGGCTCCATCGCGGCGAAGTCGGTCATGAGCGCTGCCGCGAGCGGGTTCCAGGCGAGGATGTCCTGCCGGGCGTTCAGCACGTAGGCGGGAGTGTCGTCCAGGCGTTCGAGCAGGTGGACGATGCCGGGCGGGACGTCCTGCGAAGGCCCGCTCGGTAGTTCGGGCGCTTCACCGGCGAGGCTGAACAGGTGAGCGCGCTCGGCGTCGGTCAGCCTCAGCGCGCGCGCCAGCGCACCGAGGATCTGCCTTGACGGATGCGGCCCGCGTCCCTGCTCCAGCCGGATGTAGTAGTCCACCGACATCCCGGCCAGTTGCGCGACCTCCTCACGGCGCAGACCCGGGGTGCGGCGGCGCGGCCCTCCGGGGAGACCGACGTCCGCGGGCTGGATGCGGGCCCGCCGCGAGCGCAGGAACGCCGCCATCTCCTGTCTGTCCATGCCTTCCAGCATGACCGACCCGGTGCGGCGGCGTCCGGGCCGAGGGTGGTACGGCCGGTCCCAGCCTCGGCCGGTCTCTCCTCGGCCCGGACGCCGCCGGGAAGCCTGGACGGCATGACGACACAGATCGCACTCATCACCGGAGCCAACAAGGGCATCGGCCTGGAGACGGCCCGCATCCTCGGCGGCCGCGGCATCACCGTCCTGGTCGGGGCCCGGTCGGCCGAGCGCGGCGAGCCGGCCGCCGCCGCGCTCGCCGCCGAGGGGATCGACGCCCGGTTCGTCCGGCTGGACGTCACCGACGCCGGCACCGTCGAGGCCGCCGCCAAGTGGATCGATGCGGAGTTCGGCCGGCTCGACATCCTGGTCAACAACGCGGCGATCACCACGACCGGCGCCACCGGCTTCCCGCCGAGCCGGACGACCGCCGAGCAGGTCCGGGCCGCGTTCGAGACGAACGTGTTCGGCGTGGTCGCGGTCACCAACGCGATGCTGCCGCTGCTGCGCCGCTCCCCCGCCGGGCGGATCGTCAACGTGTCCAGCGAGCTGGGGTCGCTGGCGCGGCACGGCGACCCGTCCCACCCGGCGCACGGCGTCAACCTGCTGCCGTACAACACGTCCAAGTCGGCGCTGAACGCCGTCACCGTCGCCTACGCCAAGGAACTGGCCGGCACCCCGGTCACGGTGAACGCCGCCACGCCCGGGTACTGCGCGACCGACCTCAACGGCCACGCCGGGCACCGGACGGCGGAGCAGGGGGCGTCCGTGATCGCCGGGGTGGCGCTCCTCGGCGACGGCGGCCCGACGGGCGCGTTCCTCGGCGAGGACGGCCCCCTGCCCTGGTAGCCGGTCCGGGGCCCGGTCAGGTCCGGGTCCGGGTCAGAACGCGTAGGGCAGGCGCTTGATCCCGTTGATGAAGTTGGACTCCAGCCGGTCGGGCTCGGCCGTCGCGCGGATGTCCGGCGTCCGGCGCAGCAGCTCGCGGAACATCACGGTGATCTCGCGCCGGGCCAGGTGCGCGCCGAGGCAGAAGTGCGGCCCGGGCCCGCCGAACCCGACGTGCGGGTTCGGGTCGCGCAGGATGTCGAACTTCTCCGGGTCGGTGAAGACGGACTCGTCGCGGTTGGCCGACCAGTAGTAGAGGACGAGCTTGTCGCCCTCCTTGACCTCGTGCTCGTTGAGCATGGTGTCGCGGGTGGCGGTGCGCCGCATCCAGATGACCGGCGACACGTACCGGACGATCTCCTCGATCGCGCCCGCCATGCGGCCGTCGAAGTCCTCGGTGAGCAGGGCCCGCTGGTCGGGGTTGCGGGTGAAGAGGTCGAGGCCGTGCGCGATGGCGTTGCGGGTGGTCTCGTTGCCGGCGACGACGAGCAGGATGAAGAACGAGCCGAGCTCCTGGTCGCTGAGCGACTCGCCGTCGACGTTGGCGTTCACCAGCGCGGACGTCAGGTCGTCGGTGGGGTTCTCGCGGCGCTGCCGGCCGAGGTCCTCGACGATGCCCTTGAGCGTCTCGCCGGCGCCGAGCAGCGCCATCGCCATCTCCTCGGCGTTCTGCGAGGGCAGGAACTCCGAGTCGTTGCCCGCGAGGATGACGTTCGTGGCGTCCAGGACGGTCTTGTAGTGCTCCTCGCCGATGCCCATCATGTCGCAGATGATCTTCAGCGGGAGCCGGGCCGCGACGTCGGCGACGAAGTCCCCGCTGCCGCCGCCCGCGGCCATGTTCTCCACGATCTGCCCGGCGACCCGCTCCACCTGGTCCTCGAACCGCTGGATCATGCGCGGGGAGAACGCCCGGGAGACGATGCGCCGGATCTTGGCGTGCCGCGGGTCGTCCATGCTGATCATCGAGCCGAAGTACTCGTGCATGTCGCCGGGCATGTCCGGGATGCTGATCGCGCCCTTGCCGGAGCAGAAGTCCTGCGGGCGGCGGGACGCCTCGACGATGTCGGCGTGCCGGGTCAGCGCGAAGTAGCCGGGGCCACGCGGCGCGATGACGATGTCGGGTTCCTCGAAGCGGACCAGCTCCGGATGCCGGCGCAGGGCCTTGAACGCCTCGTGCCGGTCGCCGTGCGGCCGCCGCCAGAACTCCCAGTCCGTCAGGTCTATGTCCTCGACCTTGAGCACGTGCCCACCACCTCATCGCATTCCGAACCTGATTCGGTTTACAGGCAGCCTCTCAAAGTAAAGCGGCGAGCGCACACCGATCGGCGAGGTGACCCGCCTCACAATAATCCCGCCGCCGCCACGCCACCGCCCCGGAGCGGCGCGGGAGGCGCGCCCGGACGGGCTGATCGACCGGGCGCCCCGGCCGCCCGGTAGCGTGCGCCGCGAACCGAGGAGGCGGACATGAGTGACATCACACCCGGATCGGTCACGGCGAACGGGCTCGACTTCGGCTACCTGGCGGCGGGCCCGCAGGACGGCCCCCTGGCGCTGCTGCTGCACGGCTTCCCCGACTCGGCGCACACCTGGCGGCACCTGATGCCCGAGCTGGCCGCCGCCGGATACCGCGCCGTGGCACCGTTCATGCGCGGCTACGCGCCCACGTCCGTCCCCGAGGACGGCGCCTTCCAGACCGGTGCGCTCGCGGCCGACGCCGTCGCCCTGCACGAGGCCCTCGGCGGCGGGCCCGACGCCGTCGTGATCGGCCACGACTGGGGCGCGTTCACCGCCTACGGCGCCGCGAACATCGCGCCCGGCCGGTGGCGGAAGGTCGTCGCCATGTCCGTCCCGCCGATGTCGGTGATGGGCACCGCGTTCTTCGACTACGAGCAGCTCAAGCGCTCGTTCTACATCTTCGTGTTCCAGACGCCGCTCGCGGAGGCGGCGCTGAACCGCGCGTTCGTCGAGGGCCTCTGGCGCGACTGGTCCCCCGCGGACGGACGCGATCGCACGGCGGACGTCGACCGCGTCATGGAGTGCCTCGCCGCCCCGGCCAACGCCGAGGCGGCGATCGGCTACTACCGCGCCATGCTCGACCCGTCCCGGCTCGTCGAGCGGTACGCCGCCGAGCAGGAGGCCGCCGCCGCCGTCGGCGTGCTGCCCGTGCTCTACCTGCACGGCGCCGAGGACGGCTGCCTCGGCGCCGACGTCGTCGACCTCGGCGCCGTCCGCGCGGCGCTGCCGCCCGGCTCGCGCGCCGAACTCGTCCCGCGCGCGGGCCACTTCCTCCAGCTCGACCGGCCGGCGGACGTCAACGCGCGGATCCTCGACTGGCTGTCCTGATCAGGCGGCCGTAGATCGGCCGGCCGTCCTGAACCGGCCGCACCGTCCTGATCAGGCCGGTGCGGCCGCCCTGATCAGGTCGGCCGCGCGCTCGCCGATCATGATGGCGGGGGCGTTGGTGTGGCCGCGGGTGATCTCCGGGAGGACCGAGACGTCCGCGACGCGCAGGCCGCCGACGCCGCGGACGCGCAGCTCCGGGTCGACCACGGCGTCGTCGTCGGTGCCCATGCGGCAGGTGCCGGTCGGGTGGTACAGCGTCTCGGCGTGCTCCCGGACGTAGCGGGCGAGGGCCTCGTCGTCGCCCGGTCCGACGTAGGGGTCCATGGGTTCGCCGACGTAGGGCTTGAGGGCCTCGCCGGACATCAGCTCGTCGGCGTACTTGAGCCCGTGGACCAGGCGGCGCAGATCGCTCTCGTGGGTGAGGTAGGCCGGGTCGATCACCGGCGGCGCGGCCGGGTCGGCGGACGCCAGCGTGATCCGCCCCGCCGACTCCGGCCGCAGCAGGACGACGCCGAGCGTCACCCCGTGCTCGGTCGGCGGCTCGAGGCCGTGCGCGACGTACGGGGCCGGCGCGAAGACCAGCTCCAGGTCGGGCGCGGGCTGCGCCGGGTCGCTGCGCAGGAACACCACCGCCTCGCCGACGTTGGAGGTGAACGGGCCGCGCCGGGCGACCAGGTACCGGACGATGTTGGCCGGCGACTCCGCGCCCGCGAGCGTGACCTTCTTCGGGCAGTGCCGGACGACGCCGACCGACAGGTGGTCCCGCAGGCGGCGGCCGACCTCCGGCCGTTCCAGGACGGGCTCGACGCCGGCGCCGCGCAGCTCGCCGGGGTCGCCGATCCCGGAGAGCAGCAGCAGGTGCGGCGAGCCGATCGCGCCCGCGGACAGCACGACCTCGCGGCGGGCGGTGACGCGCTCGCCGCCGTACTGGACGCCGGTCGCGCGGCCGTCCTCGATCAGGACCCGCGACACCTGCGCGCCGGTGACGACCGACAGGTTCCGGCGCTTGCGCGCGGGGCGCAGGTACGCGTCGGCGGCGCTGCACCGCCGGCCGCGCCGCTGGCTGACCGGCGTCTGCGCGTAGCCCTCGTTGGACGGCCCGTTCAGCTCGGGCAGCCGGGTCAGCCCGGCGGCGGCGCACGCCTCCAGGAACGCGCGGGTCGAGGCGTTCGGGCTGCGCTGCTCGGAGATCGTGACCGGCCCGGACGTCCCGTACACGCCGCCCTCGTTGCTGCCGACGCGTCCCTCGGCGCGCTTGAAGTACGGCTCGACGTCGGCGTAGGACCAGCCGGGCACGTCCCAGCCGTCGAAGTCGGCGCTGTGGCCGCGCACCCACATCATCGCGTTGAGCGAGGACGACCCGCCGAGCATCCGGCCGCGCGGCCAGTACAGCTCGCGCCCGTCCATCTCGGGCTGCTTGGCGGTGCTGAAGTCCCAGTCGTACTCGGTCTTGAAGAGCTTGGCGAAGGCGGCCGGGATGTGGATCTCGCTCTTGTCGTCCGGGCCGCCGGCCTCCAGCAGCGCGACGCTGACCGACGGGTCCTCCGACAGCCGCGCGGCCAGCGCGCAGCCCGCGGACCCGGCACCGACGATGACGTAGTCGTAGTCCATGAGGACCTCCGCACTCCGCTGGGCCGCGGCACGGCCCGTCAGTGCCTGCTTACCACCGGGGAGCGGCCGCGTCCATGGCCCGCGCGGGCCGTCCGGGCACGCCGGTCAGGCCGCTCACGCCGCTCACGCGAGTGAGCCGCTCCGGCCCGTCCCTCCGGTCCGTCACTCCGGTCCGTCACTCCGGTCCGTCACTCCGGCCGGCGCAGGCCCGCGACGAGGAACCCGGCGAGCCGGCGCGCGTCGTAGCGGGGATCGGCGTCGGCGCCGATGCAGAGGTTGCCGACGCCGCGCATCAGTTCGAGGGCGTCCACGTCGGAGCGAATCTCGCCGGCGTCGGCGGCGGCCTTGAGCAGGTCACCGCACACGGGGACGAGCCGGTCGAGGAAGTAGTCGTGCAGAGCGCAGCCGGACTCCTCGCCGTGCAGCACGCCGGCGAGCCCGTGCTTGGTGACCAAGAAGTCGACGAAGAGGTTGATCCACCGCCCCAGCGCGGCGTACGGGGACGGGCAGCTCCCGAGCAGCGCGGGCCCCGCCTCGGCGCACGCCTCCACCTGGTGCCGGTAGACGGCGATGATCAGGTCGGCCCGCGTCGGGAAGTGGCGGTAGATCGTCCCCACCCCGACGCCCGCCCTGGCCGCGATGTCGCGCACCGGCGCGTCCACCCCGGACGCGACGAAGACCGCCGCGGCCGCGTTGAGCAGGGCCTCGCGGTTGCGCCGCGCGTCCTTGCGCCTGGGCGCGGCCGCGTCCCGCGCGCCCTCGCCGCCGCCGTTCACCGTCATGCCTCCACCATCGCCGCTTGCCATCCGGAACCACGTTCCGTATCGTTCAGGAACCGGGTTCCGCTTTGGCTCCATGATGCCAGACCGGAGATCCCGGCATGCGCGCGCATCCGAGCGGGCACTCCACCCGGACGCACACCCGTTCAGGCGCATGTCCATCTGCACAACGCTCTGACCTTTGGAGATCCTCCATGCAGTACCGCACCTTGGGCCGCACCGGCGTCCAGGTCAGCTCTCTCGCGCTCGGCGCGATGAACTTCGGGTCCATCGGCGACACCCCGCAGGACGAGGCCACCGCCATCGTGGACGCCGCGCTGGAGGCGGGCGTCAACCTCATCGACACCGCCGACATGTACGGCCGCGGCGAGTCCGAGGAGATGGTGGGCAAGGCCATCGCCGGGCGCCGCGACGACATCGTCCTCGCCACGAAGGCCGGCATGCCCATGAGCGAGGAGCGCAACCACCGCGGCGCCTCCCGCCGCTGGCTGGTCACCGAACTGGAACACAGCCTGCGCCGCCTCGGCGTCGACCATGTGGACCTCTACCAGATCCACCGGTGGGACCCGGCGACCAGCGACGAGGAGACGCTGTCGGCGCTGACGGACCTGCAGCGCGCGGGGAAGATCCGCTACTTCGGCTGCTCGACCTACCCCGCGTACCGGATCGTCCAGGCGGAGTGGGCGGCGCGCGCCGGGGGCCTGGGCCGCTTCGTGACCGAGCAGCCCAGCTATTCGATCCTGCAGCGCGGGATCGAGGCGGACGTGCTGCCCGTGACCGAGCAGTACGGCCTCGGTGTGCTCGCGTGGAGCCCGCTGGCCTCCGGCTGGCTGACCGGTGCGATCCGCGCGGGGCGGGAGGCCGCCACCCGCCGCTCGTCCATGCTGCCGGAGCGGTTCGACCTCTCCGTCCCCGCCAACCGGGCCAGGCTGGACGCGGTCGAGCGGCTCGCGGCGGTGGCCGACGAGGCCGGGCTGACGATGATCCAGCTCGCGCTCGGCTTCGTGACCGCGCATCCGGCCGTGACCAGCGCGCTGATCGGCCCCCGCACGCTGGACCACCTGCACTCGCAGCTCGCCGCCGCCGACACCGTGCTGCCCGCCGACGTCCTGGACGCGATCGACGAGATCGTCGCGCCCGGCACCGACCTCGCGCCGCACGAGAAGTTCGACACCCCGCCCGCGCTGCTCGACCCGTCCCTGCGCCGCCGCTGAGGCGGACGGGGCGCGGCGCCCGCGGGACACCGTTCCAGATCATTCCGGAACCTTGTTCCGTTTCAGGCTCGGGAGCACCATCGGCGTCCTCGCCCGAGGAGCTCGCTCAAGCGGGCCCGCTCAGGCGGGGGCGCCGAACTCCGGGACGTCGGCGGGCGTCAGGTCGGTCCGGATGCGGTGGTACCGGACGGCGTGCCGCCACCGGCCGCCCTCCACCGCGGCGTCCCCGCTGAACTCCACGACGACCTCCGGCTCGGTCCGCACGTACCGGATCGGCGGGTGGGCGCCGTACGGGCCGCCCGCGAACCCGGAGGGCAGCTCGGGCGGCCAGGGGTGGTCGGGTTCCGCGTGCCGCAGGACGCCGCCGAGGACGGTGCGGGCGGCGGGCGCCAGCGGCGTCGTCCGCGCCACGACGCGCAGGCGGCCCTCGGCGTCGTAGCGGCCGAGGATCAGCGACTCGGGCGCCTGCCGGGTGCCGGTCACCCCGCCGACGACCGCCTCGGCGGTGATGCGCCGCTTCACCTTCCACCAGCGCCGCCGCCCCTCCTCGTAGGGGGCGCCGGCGTCCTTCACGACCAGGCCCTCGATGCCCTGCTCGGCCAGCGCGTCGAACCACAGCCGGGCCTCCTCGACGTCGGCGGTCTGCGGCGTGCCGATCACGCGCGAGCCGGGCGGCGCGCCGCCGAGCAGCGCCTCCAGGACCTCGCGCCGCTCGCGCAGCGGCCGCGGGCGCAGGTCGGCGCCGCTCGCCTCGAGGACGTCGAACACGACGTAGTGGCAGGGCTCGGTGCGGGCGAGTTCGGCCCGGCGGCGGCCGGCGACGTGGCGGCGCTGCAGCGCCCCGAAGTCGAGGCGGCCGTCCAGTCCCCAGCGGACGATCTCGCCGTCCACCACCGTGCCGGGCGGGAACGCCGCCCCGACGGCCGCGACGATCTCGGGGAACGCGTCGTCGAACCGCACCCGGCGGCGCGACCACAGCCGCACGGCGCCGTCGTCGTCCACCATCGCGACGGCGCGGAACCCGTCGAACTTCGGCTCGTAGCGGCAGCCGCCCGGGCACGCCTGCGGCAGCGGGACGCGGTCGACCGTCACGGTCAGCATCGGCTTCACCGGGGACCGGATGTGCATGGCCTCCCGTCCCCGCGCTCGCTGATCCTCCGACCCCGGCCTACCCCCGCTGACCTGCGGCGATATCGGGGCAGGACGAATGTTGACCGGCGGGAGGTCAGTTCGAGAAGCGGCGGATCAGGATGGCGAGGCGCCGCTCGTGGTCCGCGCGGCGCATGCGGCCGTTGCGCATGAGGGAGACCAGGCCGTGCAGCGCGCTCCAGAACGTCTCGGTGAGCGGCTCCAGCTCGTCCTCGCCGGCGAACGGCCGGACGGTCTCGCGCAGCTCGCCGAACGCCTCCTTCAGCGGGGCCGGGGCCTCGGGGGTCGCGAACGGCAGGTCGACGGCGAGGACGAACATCGCGTCGTAGAGGGCGGGCCTGCGGTCGGCGAACCCGGCGTAGGCGCGGGCGACGCCGGCGAGGGCCGCGGCGGGATCGGCGGCCGCCTCGCGGACCGCGCGCAGGTCGGCGGCCATCTCGGCGCACCCCTCGACCGCGACGGCCGCCATGATGGCGTCCTTGCCCTTGAAGTGGCTGTAGAGGACGGGCTGGCTGTACTCGATCTCGGCGGCGAGGCGCCGGGTGGTCACCGCGTCCCAGCCCTCGGCCTCGGCCAGTTCCCGGGCCGCCGTGACGATCAGCCTCTCCCGCTCCGCCCGCTCGCGCTCCCGGCGCGTCTGGATTGACATGACCGCGATTCTAGCAGCGCTAGCCAATCTGCCAACGCTTGTGCTAGCTTCGATCTCGTTCCTAGCACTGCTAGTACCTGGAGACACGCTGATGCTCGCCCCCATCGCCTACGGGCTCGCCACCGTCCTCGCCCTGTTCGTCACCTTCATCGGCGCGCGCTTCCTCTACGCGCCGCACGCCGCCGCAGCCGGATACGGCGTCCCCGCCGAGCCCGGTGCGGCCGACGCCTACCTGACGATCAAGGGGGTGCGCGACCTCACCTTCGGCGTCCTCGGCCTCGCCCTCATCGCCTTCGCCGGAGCCCACGCCGCCGGCTGGTACATGCTGGTCGTCGCGATCGCGCCCTTCGGCGACTGCGTGATCGTGCTGCGCAACGGCGGCACCAAGGCCGCCGCGTTCGGCATCCACTTCGCGACCGCCGTGATCGTCCTGGTCAGCGCCGCCCTGCTCTTCGCCCTCTGACTCGCTCCCGGGCAAGCCGGCGCGACCGCCGGCCACCGGCCGCCCCATCCGAACAAGGAGACACCATGTCGCTGATCTCGCCGGACTTCGACTCGTCCGTGCTCGTCCGCTCCGCCGAGGCCGAGGTCGTCGGACGGGCCCCCACCACCGTCCGGCTGCTGGCCGACAGCGGCTCGACCGGCGGCGCCCTCTCCACCCAGCGGGTCACGCTGACCGGCGGCGCGGACGGCGCCAGGCCGCACCGCCACGACGGCTCCGCCGAACTGTTCTCCATGCTGGACGGCACCGCGCAGCTGCTGTCCGGCGAGCAGGTCGTCACCGCCGGACGCGGCGACCTGGTCATCGTCCCGCCCGGCCTCCCGCACGCCTTCGCCGCCGCGCCCGGCGAGGACGCCGACATCCTCATCGTCATCACGCCGGGCGTCGAGCGGTTCGAGTACTTCCGGCACCTGGAGCGCATCGCCTACGGCAAGGTCCCGCCGGAGAGCCTCCTGGACGTCCAGGAGCTCTACGACACCAACTTCCTCGGCAGCGCCGCGTGGGACGCCGCCCGCGCGTGAACCGCCTCCGGACGCCGACGAGCCGACCGAGAACACCCGGTCGGCTCGTCACACTGGCGGGAGCGAGTCCGCCGTCACGATCCCCAGTCGGGGCGCAGCGGCATGTTGCTCGCGCCGTCGTCGTGCAGCTTGACGCCGAGCGTCTGGTGCAGCTGGATCCAGTTCTGGTTGAAGCCCAGCACGCAGCCCGCCATGTAGACGCGCCACACGCGGGCCGTGCCCTCGCCCACCTCGGCGACGGCCTCGTCCCAGTGCTCGTCCAGGTTGCGGCACCACGCGGTCAGCGTCCGGGCGTAGTGCTCGCGCAGGTTCTCCTGGTGCCGGATCTCGAAGCCCGCGTCGTTCATCTGCGACTGGACGTAGCCGGGGCCCTCCAGCTCACCGTCCGGGAACACGTACCGGTTGATGAACCCGTTCTCCTTGCGGGGCGGGGCCAGGTTGTCCGGACGCGTGATGGTGTGGTTCAGCATCCGGCCGCCCTTGCGCAGCTTCCCGTACAGGAACGAGAAGTAGGACGGCAGGTTCGCCTTGCCGATGTGCTCGGTGAGGCCGATGGAGCTGATCGCGTCGAAGCCGGTCTCCGTCACGTCCCGGTAGTCCAGGTGCCGGACCTCGGCGAGGTCGGACAGGCCCCGGTCGGCGATCGCCTTCTGCGCCCACTCCGCCTGCTGCTTGGACAGCGTGACGCCGAGCGCCTTGACCCCGTACTCCTTCGCGGCGTGCATCACCATGCCGCCCCAGCCGCAGCCCACGTCCAGCAGCCGCATCCCCGGCTTCAGGCCGATCTTCTTCGCGACCAGGTCGTGCTTGGTGAACTGGGCCTCCTCCAGCGTCGCGTCCGCGTGCGGGTAGCACGCGCACGTGTACGCCATGGAGGGGCCGAGCACCCACTCGTAGAAGGTGTTGGAGACGTCGTAGTGGTGCGAGATCGCCTTCGCGTCCCGCCTCTTGGAGTGCCGCAGCCACGACGGGATCCGGCTGAACGGCGCCTCCTGCGGCGGCGGGTCCAGCCGGCGCGAGACGGCGCCGCGCAGCAGCGGGTCGCCGAGGACGGAGCCGGCGATCCGCGCCTTGTCGCGCGGCGTCACCTCGCTCAGCACCTGCTGCATCGTCGTGAGCGCCTCGATCATGTCGCCGTCGACGTCGATCATCCCGGTGACGTAGGCGCGGGCGAGGCCCAGCGCGCCCGGTGAGCGCAGCAGGTACGACACCGCGTACGGCGAACGGACGTCGAACCGGATGTCGGCGCCGGGCACCCCCGCCCGCGATCCGTCGTACGCCGTGAACTCCACTGGCGCCTCAGCCCCGGCGAGCCGCTCGAAGACCCTGGCCAGCGTCATTGTGATCCCTCCTGTCTCTCCGCCCGGACCCGGCCTGCCGGCCGTCGGCCCCCTGGGCTCCCCCGATACGGCGGACGCATGTCAGCGTCCGCGCACGCACTTGTCGTAGAGGTCCAGCAGCCGCTCGCGGGAGTCGTAACGCCCCTTGAGCCGCCGGTAGGTCTCCCCGTCGTAGTACCGCCAGAACTCGTCGCGGCCGTAGAAGGCGGTCGAGTAGAGGGACTTGTGCCCGTCGAGAGCGGCGACCTTCCGCTCAATGAGCCGGTTGTGGTACTCGGGGATCTGGCCGGGCGGGATGCGGACCGTCCCCCAGAAGCCGACGTTCACGTACGGCCGGCCGACCTCCAGCGGGTACAGCGGCCACCGCTCCTTCGCGCGCAGCGGGCACAGCCACACCGGGCTCATGCCGACCTTGTCGTGGAAGAACTCCAGGAACTCGGGCAGCCGCTCCACCGGCACCTCGATGTCCTGGATGACGTCCTCGCGCGGGCGCAGCCCCCGCCAGCGCTCCGCGCGCGCGATGATGTGGTACCGGCGGTCGTAGGCGACCAGCTTGCGGTACACATCGGAGCGCTTGTACTTGTCGGGCCACAGCCGCCGGATCGTCGGGTTCTGCACGCCGAACGCGCCCGAGCACCAGAACCAGTCGGTGTCCCAGCGCCAGATGTAGTCGCGGACCGTCAGGAAGTCGACCGACCGCTCCTGGATGGACCGGTAGTAGATCTGCTGGCCGGTGTAGTCGGAGGTGTACGGCGCCGAGTCGGCGAAGAAGCCGAGCGTGATGTACTGCTCGCCCGGGCTGAAGTACGTCCCGTCCATGAAGTCGACGGACTCGCCCTCGTACGTCCCCGACTCGGTGATCTCGCCCATCGCCTTGGCGAGCCCGGCGGTGTCGGTGAACCGCAGGTGCCGGAGCCGGACGTACGGGCTGACCGGGCGCAGCTCGATCTTCAGCCGCAGCGTGTAGCCGAGCGTCCCGTAGGAGTTCGGGAACCCGAAGAACAGGTCGGAGTGCTCGTTGTCACGGGTCGCCGTGACGACCTCGCCGTCCCCGGTGAGGACCTCCATCTCCAGGACGCCCTCGTGCGGCAGCCCGTCGCGGAACGACGTCGACTCGATGCCGAGCCCCGTCACCGCGCCGCCCAGCGTGATGGTCTTCAGCTGCGGGACGACCGTCGGCATCAGCCCGTGCGGCAGCGTCGCGTCGACGAGGTCCTCGTAGGTCGTCATCCCCTGGACCTGCGCCGTGCGCTCGTCCGCGTCGACGCTCAGCACCTTGTCGAACCCGGACACGTCCAGGCCGGGCGCCGCCGAGGGGTCGCGCCACCGGAACAGGTTCGAGGTCCGCTTCGCCAGCCGTACCGGCGTGCCCTCCGGGATCGCCTCGTAGGACCTCTTGAGCGCGTCGACCGCCCGTTGGTGGTCGCCCTTGACCGCAAGCTCCGTCATCTAACCCCTCCCTGACCTAGTAAATCGATCATCCCATGCATCGTCCACATAATTCGGACGTTGCAGGTGTCACAGGTCGAGAGGGGAATAACCCCGTCGGCGTACACATCGGTCGTTTCGTCTCCTGGAGGCGACGGAAACCGCTAGAGGGCGGCCACGTCAACCTTTCCCCGGAGGTGCATGCCGACAAACCCCGGTCACTTCACCAGGCGCAGGATCCACGGGTAGCGGAACGTCTCGCCGGTCAGCGCGTACACGGCCGCGACCGCCGACAGCACCCACGCGACCGCGTACACGACCCCGCCGATCCCGAACGTGACGATCGTGAGCAGCAGCAGCGTCACCTGGAAGTTCACCGCCTCCGCCGCCTGCCGCCGGACGTACTCCGACCGCTTGCCGCTCGTGAGCATCAGCACGAGCGGGCCGACGAACAGCGTCGGCACCGCCACGGCGTGCGCCGCCGCCGCGAGCATCCGGTCCTCCCCGGTGAGGGCCTCGGCGACCGGCGCCGCCCGCACCGGCTCCAGGTCGCGGGTGACGGCCCCCAGCTGGCCGCGCGTCTTGGCCGTGATCGCCAACTGGACGCGCATGTCGAACTCGTCCTCGTCGACGCGTCCCTCGGCGTAGGCGTCCTGGAGCCGCTGGATGGCCGACTCGCGCTCGGCGTCCGAGGCCCGGAGATCTCCCACCGCGTAGCTGCTGTCCATGCCTCCCATGCTGCGCGCGGCGGCGCCCGCGGACCATCAGGGATGACCCTGAGCCGCCCCTGAATCGGCCATGGGCCGCCCGGTCTGGCCGTACTCCTTCCCCGGGACGAGCCGCCCGCCGTACAGCTCGGACACGGTCACGAACGCGTACCCCTGCGCGGCCAGCCGGTCGATGATGCGCGGGACGGCCTTCACCGTCGTCGGGTGGATGTCGTGCAGCAGCACCACGTAGCCGGGCTTGACCGCCTTCAGCACCCGCTTCTCGACGTAACGGCTGTCGCGGTGCGACCAGTCGAGCGGGTCGACCGTCCACAAAATCTGCGCGAGGCCCTGCTCCCGCGCGGCCTTCGTGAGCCGCTTGGACACCGACCCGTACGGCGGCCGCAGCAGCTTGGGCGTGACCCCGGACGCCCGCCGGACGGCCTCCTGCGTCCGCGTCAGCTCCGACACGACCTTCTCCCTGGAGGAGGTGCCGAGGTCGGCGTGCGTGTAGCTGTGGTCGCCGATCTCGTGCCCGGCCTCGTGCTCCCGGCGCACCAGCTCCGGGTGCTCGGCGACGTTCTCCCCCACGACGAAGAACGTCACCCGCACCTTGCGCGCGGCGAGGATCTCCAGCAGCTCCTCCGTGGAGGCGGCCGGCCCGTCGTCGAACGTCAGCGCCACGCACTTGACCCGCGCGCAGTCGGGGGGCGGCGGCGGTGGCTCGGGCGTCGGTTTCGGCGCGGCTTTCGGCGCGGGCTTCGGCTTCGCGGCCGGAGCCTCGCCGCGCGCGGAGGTCAGCCCGACCTCCGCCGGGCCACCGCCGAGCGAGCTGAGCCACCCGAAGACCGCCGCCGCGAGCACGCCCGCCGCCCCCCGCCGGACAAGCTCCAGCCCGCCCATCACCACCCCCGCTGCCGTTCCCCCAAGATCAGCCAGTCTAGGGCTCGGGCCCTTGCCCGCAGGGCATTCCGGCGCTGTGTCGGGAACCCGGGCACCCCGGACGTCGTTATCGTCGTACACCGCATCCGCGACCAGAGGACGGGGTGGACGATGAGGTTCCGGGACCGGTTCGGGATACGCAAGAACCGGGGGGCCACGGTGACACGGCTGGACCGGGAGGCGACCGACACCGACATCGAGGCGCTGATCGCGTTCGCGCGGTCCCGCCGCGGCGTCGAGTTCTTCGTCGAGCCGGAGACCTTCGCCACCGACACCACCGCCGTGGCGGTCGCCCACGACGGCGAGTGGACCCGCCGCCGCGTCGGCTCCCCCAAGGTCATCGGCAAGGTGGCCCGCGACCTGGGCCTGCCCGTCTACGACGTGCAGATCGTCGGCTACCCGCCCCGGATGCGCGCCTGGAACGCCCGCAACCCCGACCGCCGCATCGACCCCGGCACCCCCGGCGAAGCCGTGGCCCCCTGACCCCCGCGCCTCCCCCACCACCCCACGCCGCGACGCCACCCGGTCGTGACTCTTCATCCCTCGCTTCTCGCTCGTCGGCCCGCGGCATCGCGACGGCCGACCGTGACTCCGTGGCCTGCGCGTGTCGTTCGTTGGTCTTCGGCATGGCGTCAGCCGGCCTTTCTGTCGGCTCTGTCGTCTCTGTCGGCTCTGTCGGCTCTGTCGTCGTAGGCGGCGGCCAGCTGGGCGGGGGTCATGCGGAGCGCGAGCCGGGAGGGCGGGATGCCGGCGTTGATCACCTCGCGGAGGATGGCGGCCATCGAGTAGGCGGGGTCGGCGTCCAGGGCGCGCTGGAGGGCGACGTTGGCGAGGCCGCCGTCGCCCGCGGTGTAGGCGGCGAAGGCCAGGAGCGACGCGGGTGCGGGGGCGTACCGCTCCTCCACGCGGCGGAGGACGTCGCGCCAGAAGGCGATGTCGGCGGCTGGGGCGTCCTCGTCGATGCGGATCCATGCCTCGTCCCGGAAGCGCAGGTCGGTGAGCAGCAGGCCGAGCCAGGCGACCTCGTCGTCGGTGGGACCGGCGCGGCCGCGGTCGAGCAGGGCGCGCAGGCGGGCGAGGTCCTCCTCCAGGGAGGAGCCGCGCGCCCGGCGGCGTTCGGCCCTGGCGGTGGCGTCGCGCATGGCGGCGCGGGCCGGCCCGCCGAGGGGCTGGACGGAGCGGACGAGTTCGGCCCGGTCGGCCAGCGCGACGTGGCCGGCGTAGGTCGCCTGGGCGGCGAGGGCGCTGGCGGAGATGTCGTAGGGGGTGCCCTCGGGCGGGCAGCAGGTGTCGTCGCAGGTGAGCGACCACCAGCGGCCGGAGGCGACGCGGATCGCCTCGGCGACGGGGACCCCGGCCGAGGCGAGGGCCGCGCGCATCGGGGCGGCGGCCGCCTCGACCTCGGCGGCGGGGCCGTAGCCGAGCAGCAGGGAGCGGGCGTAGCCGTTGGCGGCGAGGACGTCGGCCGCGCGGCCGCCGTCGTCGGCCGGTAAGTCGAGCCGTACCGCGCAGATGCCGCGACCGCCCTCGAAACCGATCACGACGAGGCTGCGGGACGGGTGGAAGCCGAGCAGGTAGGGGACGGCGGCGATGGCGTCCTGGGCGCTGCGGATCACGAGAGGTGCCATGGCGTCGACGTTCGCAGCGGCCGGACGCGCCCGGCGGAGATTCCGGGGACTGTGGATAACCTCGGGGCGGGCGTGGGCGCCGGCCGGGGGCGGTAGCGTTGGGCGGCGTGCCCGCCCCTGATCTGCTGAACGCCAGCGATACCCAGATTCCGGACATGGCGACCCTGCTCGCCGCGGCCGTCGCGTCCATCGGGGGTGCCGAGCGCCCCGGCCAGGTGGAGATGGCGCGGGCGGTGGAGAAGGCGATCGACTCGGGCGAGCATCTCGCCGCGCAGGCGGGCACCGGCACCGGCAAGTCGCTCGCCTACCTCGTGCCCGCGATCCGGTACGCGGTGGAGAAGCAGACGACGGTGGTGGTGTCGACCGCGACGATCGCGCTCCAGCGGCAGCTCGTCGACCGCGACCTGCCCCGGCTGGCGGAGGCCCTCGGGCCCATGCTGGGGACGGAGCTGAAGTTCGCGATCCTGAAGGGGCGCCGCAACTACCTGTGCCTGCACCGGGTGCAGACGGGCGTGCCCGAGGAGGACGACGGGGCGGGCCTGTTCGACCCGCAGCAGCTCTCGACGCTGGGCCGCCAGGTCAAGCGGCTGAACGAGTGGGCGGACGAGACCGGCACCGGCGACCGGGACGAGCTGGTCCCGGGGGTGAGCGAGCAGGCGTGGCGGCAGGTGGCCGTCACGGCGAAGGAGTGCCTGGGCGCCCAGCGGTGCCCGCAGGGCACCGAGTGCTTCGCCGAGCTGGCCAGGGCGGAGGCCGGTGAGGCGCACATCGTGGTCACCAACCACGCGCTGCTGGCCATCGACGCCCTGGAGGAGTTCCAGGTCCTGCCCGAGCACGACGTCGTGGTGGTCGACGAGGCGCACGAGCTCGTCGACCGGGTCACGTCGGTCGCCACGGGAGACCTGAGCGGTGCCGGGGTCGAGACGGCCGCGCGGCGGTGCGGCCGGCTGATCGAGGAGGCCGTCGCCAACCGGCTGACAGAGGCGGCGAAGGGGCTCGGCGTCCTGCTGGAGGATCTGCCCCAGGGGCGCATGGACGTCCTGCCGAGCGCCCTGGGCAACACCCTCGCGGTTGTACGGGACGCCGCGCACGCCTGCGTCACGGCCCTCGGCCCCGACAAGAAGGAGTCGGATCCCGGTGACATGGCCGCGCGCAAGGCCGCGCGGTCGTCGCTGGAAGACCTGCACGACACGGCCGTGCGGATGCTGGAGGCGTTCCAGCCCGAGATGGCCGAGCGCTTCGACGTGGTGTGGGTGGAGAAGCCGTTCGTCCCGGACGGGCGGCCGAAGCGCCCGCCGGCGCTGCACGTCGCGCCGATCGGCGTCGGCGGCCTGCTGCGGACGACCCTGTTCGAGCGGCGCACCGCGATCCTGACGTCGGCGACGCTGACGCTCGGCGGGTCGTTCGAGCCGCTCGCCCGGCAGTGGGGCCTGCCTCCGCTGGACGAGCAGGCCCCCAGGGACGCCAAGACGGCCGCGGAGGGGCTCGCCCGGACCGCGACCGAGAAGGGCGAGCAGACCGAGGTCGTCTGGTCGGGGCTCGACGCGGGGTCGCCGTTCGACCATGGGAAGGCCGGCATCCTGTACGTCGCGCGGCACCTGCCGCAGCCAGGGCGGGACGGCCTCGCCGACGCCTACCTGACGGAGATCACCGAACTGATCGAGGCGGCGGGCGGGCGGACGCTGGGCCTGTTCTCCTCGATGCGGGCGGCGCGGCAGGCCGCCGACGAGCTGAAGGACCACCTGTCCCACCCCCTGCTGTGCCAGGGCGAGGACTCGACGTCCCTGCTGGTGAAGCGGTTCGCCGAGGACGAGCGCACGTGCCTGTTCGGCACGCTGTCCCTCTGGCAGGGCGTGGACGTCCCGGGCCCGTCGCTGCAGCTCGTCATCATGGACCGCATCCCGTTCCCGCGCCCGGACGACCCGGTGTCGTCGGCGCGGTCGCGGGCGGTCGCGGCGCGCGGCGGCAACGGGTTCATGGCGGTCGCCGCGACGCATGCCGCGCTGCTGCTGGCGCAGGGCGCGGGCCGGCTGCTGCGGTCGATGGACGACCGCGGCGTCGTCGCCGTCCTCGACCCGCGGCTGGCCACGGCCAGGTACGGCGGGTTCCTGAAGAACTCCCTGCCGCCGTTCTGGGCGACGACCGACCCGGACGTGGTCCGCGGCGCCCTGCGCCGCCTCGACGCGGCCGCCGCGGAGTGACCCGCCCGCGATGCCTCACGCGCGGGTGACGCGCGGGGGCACGCGCGCTGCGGCTCAGCGGCGGTAGCCGGCGAGGAAGTCGCCGATGCGGCCGACGGCGTCCTCCAGGTCGTCGGCGTACTGCAGGGTGACGACGCGGAAGTGGTCGGTGGACGGCCAGTTGAAGCCCGTCCCCTGCACGATGAGCAGCTTCTGCTGTTCGAGCAGGTCGAGGGCGAACTGCATGTCGTCCTCGATCGGGTACATCTCGGGGTCCAGGCGCGGGAAGACGTACAGGGCGCCCTGCGGCTTGACGCAGGACACGCCGGGCAGGTCGTTCAGCAGCTTCCAGGCGCGGTCGCGCTGCTCGCCGAGGCGCCCGGTCGGCAGGACGAGATCGTCGATGCTCTGGTAGCCGCCGAGCGCGGCCTGGATGGCGTGCTGGCCGGGGACGTTCGGGCACAGCCGCATGTTGGCGAGGATGTCGAGGCCCTCGATGTAGGACTCGGCGTGCTCCTTCGGCCCCGACAGCACCACCCAGCCGGACCGGAACCCGGCGACCCGGTAGTTCTTCGACAGCCCGCCGAAGGTGAGGCACAGCAGGTCGGGGGCGAGCGAGGCGATCGGGACGTGCTCGGCGTCGTCGTACAGGATCCGGTCGTAGATCTCGTCGGCGAAGATGAGCAGGTTGCGGCGGCGGGCGACCTCGACGATGCGGGAGAGCACCTCGCGCGAGTAGACGGCCCCGGTCGGGTTGTTGGGGTTGATGATGACGATCGCGCGGGTGCGGTCGCCGATCTTGGCCTCGATGTCGTCCAGGCTGGGCTGCCAGCCGTCGTCCTCGTCGCACAGGTAGTGGACGGGCGTGCCGCCGCAGAGGGAGACCGCGGCCGTCCACAGCGGGTAGTCCGGCGCGGGGATGAGGACCTCGTCGCCGTCGTTGAGCAGCGCCTGCAGGGTCATGACGATGAGCTCGGACACGCCGTTGCCGAGGTAGACGTCCTCGACGTCGATGCCGGCGACGCCGCTGTCCTCCAGGCGCTGCACGATGGCGCGGCGCGCGGGCAGGATGCCCTTGGAGTCGCTGTAGCCGTGCGCGTCCGGCAGGTTGCGGACCATGTCCTGGAGGAGCTCGGGCGGGGCCTCGAACCCGAACGGGGCCGGGTTGCCGATGTGCAGCTTGAGGATGTTGTTGCCCTCGGCCTCCAGCTGCTTCGCGCGCTTCAGCACGGGCCCGCGGATGTCGTAGCAGACGTTGGTGAGCTTCCCCGATTGGTTGACCTGCATGGACTTACCATAGCCGCGGCCCGCGCCCGCGATCCCCGTTCCCCCCGGCGTGGCGGGAGGAACGGGGGCGGGACGGGTCACGGCGCGGAGATCGCGGACAGGATCGCCAGCCGCGCCGCGCGCCGCGCGGGGCGGATCGCGGCGAGCGCCCCGGCGACCGCGCCGACGACGCCGACGAGCGCCAGCTGGACGGCGGGCGGGGCGAACGGGTTGCCGAGGGCGCTGCCGAGCCCCCAGCCGAGGAACAGCCCGAGCCCGATGCCGCCGGCGGTGCCGAACAGCGCGACGATCAGCGACTCCCACCGGACCATCGACCTGATCTGCGGCCGGGTCGCGCCGACCGCCCGGAGCAGCCCGAGTTCGCGGGTCCGTTCGTGGACGGCGAGCGACAGCGTGTTGGCGATGCCGAGCAGCGCGACGACGATGGCGAGGATCAGCATCCCGTAGACGACGGTGATGAACCCCTGCTGCTCCTCCGTCTGCGCGGCCACGAAGTCGTCCCGGGTCTGCACCTCTGGGGCGCCGTACGCGGCGCTCAGCCGGGTGAGGGCGCGGGTGGCGTCGGCCTCGGAAGCACCTGGCCGCAATTGGACGAACGCTCTGGTGTCCAAGGGCTGCCTGGTGTGGGCGTCCCATACGCTGCGCGGCACGAGGTAGTCACCGGTGAGATCGGTGTTCTCATAGACGGCGCCCACGGTGAGCCGCTGGGACGCACCGTCGGCGAACGTCACGCCCACCTGCGACCCGACGCGCCAGCCCTTGTCGTCGGCGACGCCCTTCGACACCGCGAACGTACCGGCGTCCTTGACGTCGCCCTGGGTGACGTCCAGGTCGAGGACGCGGCTGAGGGCGGACGGGTCGGCCACGCTGACCGTCGAGGGGTCGCCGTCCACCCGCATGCTGCCGGTCCCGGCCCCCGCGATCTCCTGGACCTCGGGCAGCCGCGCGGCGTCCCGCACGAGCCCGGTGCCGAACCCGCCGGTCTCGTTGTTGCCCGCGTTGATCACGAGCGATCCCTTGAACGACCCGGCGACGCTGTTCTCCAGGGACGCGCCCAGCGACCCGATGAACACGGTCATCAGCGAGACGACGCCGACGCCGATCATCAGCGCGGTCGCGGCGCCGGCGGTGCGGGCCGGGCTGCGGGACGCGTTGTCGCGGGCGAGCCGGCCCGGCACGCCGCGCAGCCGCGCCGCGGGGCCGCCGATGAGGGCCGCGACCGGGCGGGCGGCGACCGGCCCGAGCACGACCATCGCGGCGACGGTGACCACCGCGCCCGCGGCCGCCATCGCCATCTGCTCGGTGACCGCGCCGAACACGACGGTCCCCGCCGCGACGGCGCCGAAGACGCCGCCGATGACGATCCGGGCGTCGGACGGCCGGGACGCCTCGGCCGCGACCTCGCGCAGCGCCGCCAGCGGCGGCGTCCGGGACGCCTTCAGCGCCGGCCCGAGCGCCGCGACGAGGGTGACCGCGAGGCCGACCGGCACCGCGATGAGGACCGAGGTGGCGGCGACCGTGAGGCCCTCCATCGCGATCCCGATCCGGAACCGCGTGAACATCCACCGCAGCAGGGCCGCGAAGCCGAGCCCGCCGCTGAGCCCGGCGAGGGTGGCGGCGCCGCCGACCACGAGGGCCTCGAACCCGACGATCGCGACGACCTGCCGGCGGCCGGCGCCGAGGGCCCGCAACAGCGCCGACTCGCGGGTCCGCTGCGCCATCGTGATCGCGAAGGTGTTGTGGATGGAGAACGCGGCGACGAGCAGCGCGACCCCGCCGAACGCGGCCAGCACGATCCGGAACACGCGCAGGAAGCCGCTCTCGACGAGGCTCATGCCCTCCTCGACCTGCGCCTTGTTGGTGACCGCCTCCACCCCGGCGGGCAGGACCGGCCCGATGCGGGACGCCAGTTCCGCCTGGCTGACGACGTCCTCGGCGCGGACGGCGACGCCCCCGACGCGGTCGCTCCCCTTCGCGATGTGCTCGCGGGCGCCCTCCAAGGTGAACGCCGTGAACGACGTCTCGCCGAAGGCGTCCTCGTCACCGAACTTGCTGATGCCGACCACGGTCACCGGGACCTTCTGCGGTGTGAGCACCGCCGTGCGGTCCCCGACCTTGAGGCCTCCCTCGTCGGCGAACATCTTGTTGACGACGACCTCGTCCGGCGTGCGCGGAGCACGCCCGGACACCAGGTGGTACGGGTTGAGCTCAGGGTCGGTCAGCCAGTTTCCGGCCATCCGGGGGCCGCGCGACTGGATCGTGGTGCCGTCCTTGGCGAGCAGCTGGCCCGACCCCTGGATGGTGGGCTCGGCATTGGCGACGCCATCCACCTGGCGCACCCTGTCCACAACGGACGCGTCGATGTCCCCGCGCGCGCCCCATGGCGCGTCGCTCACCTTGGTCGCGTTGCGTACGGTCACGTCCGTGTTGCCGTACGCCTTGGAGAAGTAGCCGTCGATGCTCGCCGCGAGCGTGTCACCGAGGACGAGCGTCCCCGTCAGGAACGTCACGCCCAGGAAGACCGCCACCAGGGAGCCGACCAGCCGACGTTTGCGTCCCCACAACTCCTTGAAGACGAGCCCGATCATGAGTGGTCTCCCAGCCCTCGCATGCGGTCCAGCACCCGGTCGGGTGTGGGGGCGTCCATGACGTCGACGATGCGGCCGTCGGCGAGGAACACGACCGCGTCGGCGTGCCCCGCGGCGACCGGGTCGTGGGTGACCATCGCGACGGTCTGGCCGAGGTCGTCCACGGCGTTGCGGAGCAGCGCCAGCACCTCGGCGCCGGTGCGGGAGTCGAGGTTGCCGGTCGGCTCGTCCGCGAACACGATCTGCGGACGCGTGACGAGCGCGCGCGCCAGCGCGACGCGCTGCTGCTGCCCGCCCGACATCTCCGAAGGCCGGTGCGACAGCCGGTCCCCCAGCTTCAGGACGCGGACGACGGTGTCCAGCCACTCCGCGTCCGGGCGCGTCCCCGCCAGCGTGAGGGGGAGCACGATGTTGTCGCGCGCCGTGAGCGTCGGGATCAGGTTGAACGCCTGGAACACGAACCCGATGCGCTCGCGGCGGAGCCTGGTGAGCCGCCGGTCCGACAGCGCCCCCAGCTCCTGGCCGCCCACGTAGACCTTGCCGGACGTCGCGTCCTCCAGCCCGGCCACGCAGTGCATGAGCGTGGACTTGCCGGCGCCGGACGGGCCCATGATGGCGGTGAACCGCCCGTCCGGGAACTCGATGGTGACGTCGTCGAGCGCGCGCACCGCCATGTCACCGGACCCGTACACCTTCCCGAGGTGCTCCGTCCGGGCGCCGCCGCGCACTTCGCCGACCGTTCGTCTTGCCTCTGCTGCGTTTCCCATGCCGGGATCGTGGCGGTGCGCCATGCCGCCCGTCGTCGGGCGAGGAGAGGCACCCGCGCTGCTCCCCCGGACGCACGCGGCAGCCCCCGGCTACGTCCGCCGCGGTACGCCTCCGCCCCCGCGGCGGAGGCCGGTACCGCGCGAAGATCAATAAGACGCGATGTCCAATTGTGATGCGGGCAACATACATGCAGGCTTGCTTGCTTGTATCCGCGCTCGTACCGTCGAGCCATGTCAGTCAGCAGCCGCAGGCGGCACCGCCACGGCTCCTCCGGGCGCCGCACGCAGGAGGAACGCCGGTCGCGCACCCGGGCCAGGCTCCTGGAGGCGACCATGGAGTGCCTGGTCGACCTCGGCTGGTCCGGGACGTCCACCACGGAGGTGGCCCGCCGCGCGGGCGTCTCCCGCGGCGCGCAGCAGCACCACTACCCGACGAAGATGGTGCTCGTCGCCGCCGCGCTGGAGCACCTCCTGGAGGCGCAGCGCCTGGCGTACGAGACGGCGTTCGCGGTGCTGCCGGCCGACCGGCGCAACGTCTCGGGCGCCCTCGACCTGCTGTGGGAGGTGTTCCGGGGCCGTCCCGCCAAGGCCCTCATGGAGCTGGCCGTGGCGGCGCGCACCGACGACGAGCTGCGGCCGCTGTGCATCGACATGAACGAGCGGATCCTCCAGGTCATCCTGGAGACGTTCGAGCGGCTGTTCCCGCAGAACACGCTGACCCCCGACTTCGCCCCGACGATGCTGCGCGCCCTGTTCGCGATGTTCGTCGGGCTCTCCATCCAGAACGCGCTGGACGACGACGCCGAAGGCCACCAGGCCGCGGTGCTGCGCCAGGTCAAGGACGTCGCGCGGCTGATCGTCCCGCAGCAGGGCGCACCCTCGGGCGCGCCGATGCCCGACACCCCCGCCGAGGCGTCCGCCCCGGACGCGCCCCTGCCGGACGCGCCGACCGCGTCCGGGCACCGAACCGACTGACCCACCCCGACGACTCCGACCCCCGCAGCACCCCCCGTTCCACCCCAGCACCACCGCCGGCCCGCCATCGGTACGCGCCGGCCGCCTCACCCCGAGGGAGCGCCACATGCCGAAAGCCCCCACCGAACTCGCCGACGAGGTCCGCGAGCAGGTCAAGGACAAGAAGTCGTACCTCGGCGTCATCGACCGCCTGAACAAGGCGTCGGTGGACAAGCACTGGGAGGCCTACGCCGACATCCCCTGGGACGACCCCGAGTTCACCGTCGACAAGAACGATCCGCGCTGGATCCTGCCGCCGTTCGACCGGCTCGGCGAGACGGCCTGGTACCAGGCGCAGCCGCCGGAGATCCAGGCGCAGATCGGGCTGTGGCGCGTCGCCACCGCGATGAAGATCGGGCTCCAGTTCGAGAACCTGCTGAAGCGCGGGCTGCTCAACTACGCCTACCGGCTGCCGAACGGGCGGCCCGAGTTCCGGTACGTCTACCACGAGACGACCGAGGAATGTCACCACGGGATGATGTTCCAGGAGTTCGTGAACCGGACGAAGATGCCGATCCGCGGCATGCCGCGCTCGCTCAGCCTCATCGCGCAGGCCGCGCCGTGGATCCCGCTGGTCAGCACCGAGATGTTCTTCGTGTTCGTGCTCGGCGGCGAGGACCCGATCGACTACGTCCAGCGCAAGTCCCTCAAGGGCGGGCACATCAAGCACCCGCTCGAGGAGACCATCATGAAGATCCACATCGCGGAGGAGGCCCGGCACATCTCGTTCGCCCGGCACTACCTCAAGCACCGGGTGCCGAACATGCACCCGGTGCGCCGCCGGATCCTCGGGCTGGCCACCCCGGTCGTCCTCGGCGTGATGGCGCGGATCATGCTGTCCCCGCCCGGGCCGATGGTGCGGCACTTCAACATCCCGAAGGACGTCGTCCGCGCCGCCTACCGGAGCGAGGCGTCGCAGGCGGAGATCTCCAACTCGGTCGGCAAGATCCGCGACCTGATGGCCGAGCTGGGCGTCATCGACCCGGTGAACAGGCGGGTGTGGAAGGCGTTCGGGATCTGGGACGAGCCCGGCCGGCGCCGCGACGTCGACTCCGCCAAGGCCGCGTAGCGTGGCCGCGGTCCAGCGGGACCCCGCCGTGGTGACGCCGGCGGCGGGGCCGGACGGCCCGTACAAGGTCGTCATCGTCGGGACGGGCTTCTCCGGCCTCGGCATGGCGATCGGGCTGAAGAAGGCCGGCGTGCACGACTTCGTCATCCTGGAGAAGGCGGACGAGGTCGGCGGGACGTGGCGGGAGAACACCTACCCCGGCTGCGCCTGCGACATCATGTCGCTGCTGTACTCGTACTCCTTCGAGCCCAAGGCCGACTGGTCGCGGATGTTCCCCGAGCAGGCGGAACTGCTCCAGTACATCAAGGACATCGTCGCCAAGTACGAGCTGGCGCAGCACATCCGGTTCAACGCGGAGGCGACCGGGGCGGAGTACGACGACGCCACCGACACCTGGCGGGTGACCGTCAACGGCGAGGAGACCGTGCGGGGGCGGGCGCTGGTCGCGGGCATGGGCCCGCTGCACTACCCGAGCATCCCCGACCTGCCGGGGCTCGCCTCGTTCGAGGGGACGACGTTCCACTCCGCCCAGTGGGACCACTCCTACGACCTGGCCGGGAAGCGGGTCGCGGTGGTCGGGACCGGCGCGTCGGCGATCCAGTTCGTCCCGCAGATCGCGAAGCGGGTCCGGCACCTGACGGTGTTCCAGCGGACGCCGCCGTGGATCCTGCCGAAGCCCGACCGCCCGGTCACCGCCGTGGAGCGGGCGCTGTTCCGGCGCGTCCCGCTCGTCCAGCGCGGCTACCGCAACGGCATCTACCTGGTGCAGGAGAGCTTCGTCCTCGGGTTCAAGAACCCGCGGCTGCTCAAGGCGGCGAGCGCCCTCGCCCGGTGGCATCTCGCCCGGCAGGTCCCCGACCGGGACCTGCGCCGCAAGCTCACCCCCGACTACACGATGGGCTGCAAGCGGACGCTGGTGTCGAGCGACTACTACCCGGCGCTGATGCGGCCCAACGTGGAGCTGACCACCGAGGGCATCGCCGAGGTCCGCGAGCACTCGATCGTGACCCGCGACGGCCGGGAGCACGAGGTCGACGCGATCATCTTCGGCACCGGCTTCCACGTCACCGACGCGTTCGACGGCGCGCACATCGTCGGGCGCGGCGGGGTGAAGATCCAGGACGCCTGGAAGGACGGCATCGAGGCGCACCTCGGCGTCGCGGTCGCGGGCTTCCCGAACCTGTTCCTGCTGCTCGGACCCAACTCCGGGCTCGGCCACAACTCGATGATCTTCATCATCGAGGCGCAGGTCCGCTACGTCCTGCAGGCCCTGGCGATGCTGGACGCGGCGGGCGGCACGCGGATCTCGGTGAAGCCGTCCGTCCAGGACCGGTTCAACCGGTGGGTGCAGCGCAAGTCGGAGGGCGCCGTCTGGGTCGCCGGCGGCTGCGACAGCTGGTACCTCGACCGCGCCGGCGTCAACCGGGCCGCGTGGCCGGCGTCCACGCTGAACTTCTGGCTGCGGACCCGCCGGCTCGACCCGGGCGACTTCCAGATCGAGCGCGGCACCGGGCAACGGGACGAACCGGCCGCCCGCGCCGGGTGACCGCGGGTACCGGCGGGCCGCGCCCGCCCCTACAATCCCCCTAATTCAACATCGAATCCAATTAACCACCGCGGGCGGGGCACTCCCCCGAGGCCCGGCCCGCGGTCCATCGAGCGGAGCGCGCAATGAGCATCGCGATCGTGACCGGAGGCGCATCCGGCATCGGCCGTGCGATCGCCACGTCCCTGGTGGCGCGCGGCGACACCGTCGTCGTGAGCGACATCAACGCCGGCGGCGCGGCGGAGGTCGCCGACAAGCTGAACACCCTCGGCAAGGGCCGGGCGGTCTCCGCCGCCCTCGACGTCACCGACGCCGACGCCGTCGCCGACCTCTACAAGAGCGTCAAGGCCGAGCACGGCCGGCTCGACATCGTCTTCAACAACGCCGGCATCGCGGTCGGCGGCCTGGCCGAGGAGCTCACCCTCGACCACTGGAACCGGGCGATCGACATCAACCTCAAGGGCGTCGTCCACGGCGTCCACGCCGCCTACCCGATCATGCTGGAGCAGGGCCGCGGCCACATCGTGAACACCGCGTCGCTGGCGGGGCTCGTCCCGATGCCGATCGGCATCCCCTACACCGCGACCAAGCACGCCGTCGTCGGCCTCTCCCTCGGCCTGCGCGCCGAGGCGGCCGGACGCGGCGTCAAGGTCAGCGTCGTCTGCCCGTCGTTCGTCGACACCCCGCTGCTGCACAACGTCAACCCGGACCTGCCCGAGACGGCGCTCAGCGGCGACGCGACCGGTGACATCAAGAAGGCGTCCCCGCGCCTCTACACGGCGGAGAAGCTGGCCCGCGACATCATGCGCGGCGTCGCGAAGAACCAGGCGCTCATCGTCGCGCCCGCGCACGGCCGGCTCGCCTGGCGCGGCACCCGCATGAACCCGGGCGGCGCCGTCCGCGTCGCCCAGATCGCCGTCGACCGGATCCGCGCCGGGAAGTGACCCGGCGCGGCCGTCACCCGGGCGACCGGCGGATGATCAGCAGCGCGACATCGTCCTCGGCCCGCTCGCGGCCGATCAGCGCCGTCATGACGGCGGCGCCGACGGCCTCGGGCGGGCCCGCGGACACCGCGCGGCGCAGCCGCTCGATGCCGGTGTTCAGGGACGCGTCGCGCCGCTCGATCAGCCCGTCGGTGTAGAAGCACAGCAGCGCCCCCGGCGGGAGCTCCAGCGTCATGGTCTCGCGCGCCATGTCGTCCCCGAGGCCGATGAGGACGTCCGGCTTCGCCTCGACGGCCAGCGCGGGCTCGCCGGGCAGCGCGAGGATGGGCGGGAGGTGCCCGGCCGAGGACAGCCTGACCCGGCGCATGTCGGAGTCGAACACGGCGTACAGGACGGTCGCCGTCGCCTCCGGCTCGAAATGCGTCATCTTCCGGTCGAGCTTGCGCAGGACCTCGGCGGGATCGGTGCTGTCCAGCGCGTACGCCCGCAGCGCGCTGCGCATCCGTCCCATGACGACGGCGGCGCCGAGGCCGTGCCCCGCCACGTCCCCCATCACGATGCCGACCTCGCCGGACGGAAGGGTGAACACGTCGTACCAGTCCCCGCCGACACTGGCCTTCCCGGGCCGGTAGCGGGCGGTCAGCTCGGCGCCGGGGATGTCGGGGAGCCCGGCCGGGACGAGGCTGCGCTGCAGTTCCCGGGCGCCGGCGCTTTCGGCGCGGCTCGCCAGCGACTGCAGGGCCATCGCGACGCTCGAGGCCGCGAGCCGCAGCAGCTCGGACTCGTCGTCGGTGAAGCGGCGCGGAGCGAGCGTCCCGACGTGCAGGACGCCGACCAGCGCTCCGCCGCCGATGAGCGGCACGCCGAGCAGGGACCGCAGCCCCCGCTGCACCAGCAGCGGGTTGAAAAGGCCCGCGCTCGGCACGTCCGGGATGTAGATGGTCCGCCGCTCCGCGGCGACGCGCCCGGCGAACCCCTGCCCGACCGGGACGTGCGCCGCCTGGGTGACCTCCTCCTCTATCCCCCTCGCGGCCGTCGCCATGAGGTACCGGCCCTGCGGGTCGAGGAGCAGCACCACCGCGGTGTCGACGTCCAGGGCCCGGCACAGCCGGTCGAGCAGCGTGTCCAGGAACTCGTCCACGTCCATATGAGCGAACGCCTCATCGGTGATCAGTCTGATCCGCTCCAGCTCGCGGGCTGCCCGGTCTCCGGTACCCGCTGAGTTCTCCAACGTTCCACCCATATATTCGTTAGTTGATGTTCTGCAACTAATACCCGAGCCCTGCGCACAGATCCAGAGAGTGACGCAGATCACGGCGACCAGTCCAGCTCGGCGCCGCCATAGGCTGGACGCATGGAACGCATCCTGGTCAGCTCGTGCCTGGCGGGGCGGCACGTCAGGTACGACGGCGCGGCCAAGCCGGTCGAAGGCGACCTCTTCCACCGGTGGCGGACGGAAGGCCGTCTTGTCCCATTCTGCCCCGAAGTTTCGGGTGGCCTGGCCGTACCGCGCCCGGCGGCCGAGATCGTCGGTGGCGACGGAGCCGACGTCCTGGACGGCCGGGCCCGCATCCGCACCGGCGCCGGCGACGACGTGACCGAGGAGTTCCTCCGCGGCGCCCGCCTCGCCCTGGAGACGGCCCGCCGCTCCGGGGCCCGCATCGCCCTGCTCAAGGAGGGCAGCCCCTCCTGCGGCAGCCACCGGGTCTACGACGGCACCTTCACGGGCGCGCACCACCCCGGCACGGGCGTGACCACCGCCCTGCTCCAGCGCGCCGGCATCGAGGTCTTCAGCGAGGACGACCTGGAAGCCGTCCAGTCCCGCCTGGACGCCCTGGAAGCCTGACCCCCTCCTCTCAAGCCCGACTCCGGCGTCCGTCGCCCATCAGACACGAGCCTCGGCCCGCCCGAGCGCCCGCGCCGACGGGCATCGACCGATGACCGCCACAGGCGGCGGAATCGGCGACCTCGGCCGATGCCCCTCGTCTCCGGTCCGGTGGCTCATCGCCTCCCGAGCCGGTTCAGATGGCGATCACCGCTCCTTGACGGCCTCAAGGAAGGTCGCCCAACGGTCCGCATCGAGGACGAGCACGGCTCCGGCCGGTGCCTTGCTGTCCCTGACCCCGATGCCGCGCCGCAGGCGGGCGACCTCGACACAGTTGCTCGAACCGTTGCTCCGGGAGCTCTTGCGCCACGTGGCGCGATCCCGCGCCCCATGAACCCGATCCATTGATCCTCCCTGCTTGCCAGGCCCCTACCCTCATTACGCAGATCATCCGGACGTGCGGATTGAGGACACCCGAAACTGATCAGCGGCATGACCTCTGAACCATTCGCCAGGCGGCCGCCAGACATCCCCCGGCGCTCCTTTCTTCCGGCGATACCACCTGGCCGGCCAGGCCCCTGGCCCGGCCCGACCTCGAAGGGGATGGCATGAGCGACCGGTCGAGCGCTACACATCTCGTCGTAATCGGAACGGCGGCGGTGGTCAAGCAGCGGCAGTGGACCGCTTTGCGACTCATCGCCGAGCATGCTCCCGGGACAGCGCCCGCACCCGTGTCCGCCGATCTCGCCGCCGACCCACCGACGGTCGTGATGTCCCGCCTGCCAGGAGTACCGCTCTCGGAACCTGTGGGCGTGGAGCAGGCCGCCGCCGTCGCCCGCACCGTGGTTCAGGTCCAGAAGGCGGTGCCGCGGGCGATCCTGGCCGACCGGCTCACTCGAACGGCAGCACCGGTGTTCGGAACAGGAGACGGGAATGTGGCCGATTGGCTGTGGGACGGTTCTCAGGCCCGCCTGGTCGATTTCGAGTACTCCGGACTCAGTGACCGCGCTTACGAGCTCGCGGAGATGGTCGAGCACATCTCCGTACGGCAGCGGGACGGGACCGCTCTCGTTCGCGCTCTGGAGCAGGTCGCGTCCGCGGAGTCCGACGCTTCGAGACTCTTGGACTGCCGGCGTCTGCACGCGCTGTTCTGGCTGCTGCGGATACTCGGCAGCGGACAAGGTCGATCGCCGAGAGGATCGGTCGACCTGGCCGCCCAGGCGACGCGAGTCCTGAACCTGTTGGGATGAAACGAGAAAGGCCCCGCCGGTGACGGCGGGGCCTTCCTGCAATATAAGTCCGGCGGCGTCCTACTCTCCCACACAGTCTCCCATGCAGTACCATCGGCGCTGAAGGGCTTAACTTCCGGGTTCGGAATGGGACCGGGTGTTTCCCCTTCGCCAAAACCACCGAACGCCTCAACGCACCACCCGATACCGGGCGGGCAAATCAACGTCCGAGCGACTCAACTCGGTATTATATTATGCACTGCGATTCCCGGATTGTTTCCTGAGAACCACACAGGGACGCGAACAAACCCACAACAGCGACTCGCTTTGAACGTTCAGTGTGTTCAAGCCACTCGGCCTATTAGTACCGGTCGACTCCACACGTTACCGCGCTTCCATCTCCGGCCTATCAACCCGGTCGTCTACCGGGGGCCTTACACCCAC
>NZ_FZOR01000093.1 GCF_900188445.1 Actinomadura meyerae | reverse complement strand
CCATCCACACCACCAACGCCACCCACCACATCGAAATCGCCCCCGACACCACCCTCACCCCCGCCATCACCGAAACACGACCCGACGCCATCACCGTCCCCCTGCAGCAGCGGAACCGGGGTCAGGTCGAGGCCCTCACGACGGCTCGCGCGCGGCTGCACGCGGTCGGCGCGGGCGTGCCGGCGGTGGCGGGCCGGCGGGTGGAGCTCCCGACGTACGCGTTCCAGCGCCGCCGGCACCGCATCGAGGCGCGCGGCCGCGCGGGCGACCCGCGGTCGGCCGGGCTGCGGCCCGCCGAGCACCCGCTGCTCGGCGCGAACGTGGCGCTGGCCGGGGCGGACGAGCTCCTGCTGACCGGACGGCTCGCGCTTCGCGATCACCCGTGGCTGGCCGACCACCGGGTGCACGGGGCCGTGCTGCTGCCGGGGACCGCGTTCGTGGAGCTGGCCGTGCACGCCGGTGACCAGGCCGGGCTGGGGCGTCTCGCGGACCTGACGCTGGAGTCGCCGCTGCCGCTCCCCGACCGGGACGGCGTCCAGATCCAGGTGCGGGTGGCCGAGGCGGACGCGTCCGGGGCCCGCCCCCTCACGATCCACTCCCGTCCGGAACGGGCGGACGGGGACGAGCCCTGGATCCGGCACGCGACGGGCCTGCTCGCACCCCGGCCGCCTGGGGAGGCCCCTCCCGCCGGGGCCGTCTGGCCGCCGCCGGACGCGGAGCCGCTCGACGTCTCCGGCCTCTACGAGCGGCTCGCCGAGGTCGGCGTCGAGTACGGGCCGGTCTTCCGGGGGCTGCGGGCGGCCTGGCGGTCGGGCGACGACGTCGTCGCCGAGATCGCGTTGCCGGACGGCGCCGCCGAGGACGGGTTCGGCCTGCATCCGGCGCTGCTGGACGCCTCCCTGCACGCGCTCGCCGCCGCGGCCTTCGCCGCCGACGGCCAGGTCCGGCTGCCGTTCGCGTGGTCCGGTGTCGAACTGCACGCGTCGGGGGCGCGCGCGTTGCGGGCCCGGTTGTCGTCACCGGCCGACGGGGAGCTGTCGGTGCGGGTCTTCGACCCGGCGGGGTCGGCGGTGGCGACCGTGGAGTCGCTGGTGGTGCGGCCGGTCTCCGCCGACCGGCTCGCGCCGCGCGCCGAACGCCCGGACTCGCTCTACCACGTCGCCTGGACGCCGGTCTCCCCCGCCGCGGATCCGGCGACGGGCTTCACCGTCCTGGCCGCGGAGGGCGGGGACGCCGTCGCCGAGACGCAGCGCGTCCTCGCCGCCGTCCAGGGCTGGAAGGACGACGCCCCGCTGGTCGTCCGGACGCGGCACGCCGTGCCGGTGCTGCCGGGCGACGGCCGGCCCGACCTCGGGTCCGCTCCGCTCTGGGGCCTGGTCCGGACGGCGCAGTCGGAGGATCCCGGCCGCTTCGTCCTGCTCGACACCGACGACGGCCCGGTCTCCCCCGAGATGGTCGCGCGGGCCGTCGGTCTCGGGGAGCCGCAGGTCGCCGTCCGCGGCGGGGCGTTCTACGTCCCGCGCGTCGAGCGCGTCCCGGCGCGGACTCCGCTCCCGGTCTCCGGGGCGGCGTGGAGGCTGGACGCCACGGGCCGCGGAACGCTCGACGGCGTGGCTCCCGCACCCGCGCCCGAGGCGGAGGCGCCGCTCGGCGAGGGGCAGATCCGCGTGGGGATGCGGGCCGTCGGGCTCAACTTCCGCGACGTGCTCATCGCGCTCGGCGTGTACCCGGATGCGGCGCTGCCCGGCGGCGAGGGCGCGGGAGTGGTCACCGAGGTCGGTCCGGGCGTCACGGACCTGGCCGCCGGCGACCGCGTCGCGGGCCTGTTCACCGGGGCGATGGGCCCGGTCGCGGTGACCGACCGGGACCTGGTCGCGCCCGTCCCGCCCGGCTGGACGTTCGCGCAAGCGGCGTCGGTGCCGATCGTCTTCCTCACCGCCTACTACGGGCTGCGCGACCTCGGCCGGCTCCAGCCCGGCGAATCGGTGCTGGTGCACGCGGCGGCGGGCGGCGTCGGCATGGCGGCCGTGCAGCTCGCCCGGCACTGGGGCGCGGAGGTGTACGGGACGGCGAGCCCCGGCAAATGGGACGCGCTGCGCCCGCTGGGCCTCGACCGCGCCCATCTGTCCTCCTCGCGCGACCTGGACTTCGAGCGCCACGTCCTGGACGCCACCGGAGGACGCGGCGTCGACGTCGTCCTGAACGCGCTGGCGGGCGAGTTCGTCGACGCGTCGCTGCGCACGCTCCCCCGCGGCGGCCGGTTCCTGGAGATGGGCAAGGCCGACGTCCGCGACCCCGCGCGGGTCGCGGAGGAGCGGCCCGGTGTCGAGTACCGCGCGTTCGACCTGAACGAGGCGGGCCCGGACCGCATCCGGGAGATGCTGGCCGACGTCCTCGCGCTGTTCGCGTCGGGGGCGCTGCGGCCCCTGCCGCTGACCGCCTGGGACCTGCGCGCGGCCCCGGAGGCGTTCCGGCACGTCGGGCAGGCCCGGCACGTCGGCAAGGTGGTGCTCACGCTGCCCGCGCCGCTCGATCCCGGCGGCACGGTGCTGATCACCGGCGGGACCGGGACGCTCGGCGGCCTGCTCGCCCGGCACCTGGTGGCCGAGCACGGCGCGCGGCGGCTGCTGCTCACCGGCAGGCGCGGCGTCGCCGACGCGGCGCTGGTGGCCGAGCTGACCGGGCTCGGAGCCGAGGTGGAGGTGGCGGCCTGCGACGTGACCGACCGGGACGCGCTCGCCGGCCTGCTGGCGGGACGGCGGCTCACCGCCGTGATCCACGCGGCGGGCGTGCTGGCCGACGGGATCCTCACCGACCTCACACCGGAGCGGGTCGAACAGGTGCTCCGCCCGAAGATCGACGGGGCCCGGCACCTCGACGAGCTCACCGCCGGGCAGGATCTCGCCGCGTTCGTGCTCTTCTCGTCCGTGGCGGGGATCGTCGGCAACCCCGGCCAGGCGAACTACGCGGCGGCGAACGCGTTCCTCGACGCGCTCGCCCACGACCGGCGCGCCCGCGGGCTGCCCGGGACCGCGCTCGCCTGGGGGCTGTGGGCCCCCGAGAGCTCCATGACCGGCGGGCTCACGCTCGGCGGACTGTCGCCGATGTCCGCCGAGGAGGGGCTGGCGCTGTTCGACGCGGCGCTGGCCCGGGGTGAGACGGCGGCCGTCCCGGCCCGCCTCGCCCCGGACGCCCTCCGCGCCGGGGAGGTCCCGCCCATCCTGCGCGGCCTGGTGCGCGGTCCGGCGCGGCGCGCCGCCTCCGGTGCGGCGCCCTTCGCCGAACGCATCGCGGCGATCTCCGAGGCCGAGCGGCACGCCGTCGCGCTCGCCCTCGTCCGCGACCAGGCCGCCGCCGTGCTGGGACACGCGTCCGCCGAGGCCATCGTCCCGGACCGGACGTTCAAGGAGCTGGCGTTCGACTCGCTCACCGCAGTCGAACTGCGCAACCGGCTCAACGCCGAGACCGGCCTGCGCCTCCCCGCGACCATGGTCTTCGACCACCCCACCCCGGAGGCCCTGGCCCGCTTCCTCGTCGGGGACGCCCCGGCCGCACCCCAGACCCCCCGCACGGCGACTTCCCCA
>NZ_FZOR01000035.1 GCF_900188445.1 Actinomadura meyerae | reverse complement strand
CGAACCACCTACCAGGCCACCATCGCCATCGACATCCTCACCCCGACCAACTCGACAACAGCCGAAGACCCTTAACTTCCCGGCATTGGGGCTAGTCGGCGTCGGCGAGGCGGGCGGGGAACCCGCCGGTGGCGATGGGGCCCCACCGGTCGATGGTGACGCGGATCAGGGACTTGTCCTGGCGGCGCATCGCCTCGCGGTACTCGTCCCAGTCGGGGTGCTCCCCGGCGATGCACCGGTAGTAGTCGACGAGGGCGTCGGCGGCGTCGGGCATGTCGATGACCTCGGCGGTCCCGTCGACCTGGACGTAGGGGCCGTTGAAGTCGTCCGACAGCACGCACAGCGACACGCGCGGGTCGCGGCGGGCGTTGCGGGCCTTGGCGCGCTCGGGGTAGGTGGATACCACCACGCGCCCCTGGTCGTCGACGCCGCAGGTCACCGGGGACATCTGCGGGCGCCCGTCGGCGCGGGCGGTGGACAGCAGGGCGCGGTGGCGGGGCCGCAGGAACTCCAGCAGTTCGGCGCGGCCGACGCGGTCGGCGGTGGCGATGGAAGGGGCCATGGGCTCCACCCTAGGGAACGCTCCACCCGGGAGTCGCCGGGCGGCCGATGAGTTCGGGCGGGCCGCGCGGTCTGCATGTCGAGGCGGCCCGGGAGAGGGTCCCGGGTGACGGCCCGGCCGAAGGAGGACGACGATGACCACCGACCGCGAACCCGTCGAGGCACGCAACCTCGACATCTACGGCAGCCCGGAACTGGTGTGGCGGGACGTCCGGGACGCGCTCGTGGCGGCGCTGCCCAAGCCGGAGACGGCGGCGTTCCTGGGCACGGTCCGCCCGGACGGGCGCCCGCACTCGGCGGGGATCGGCCCGCTGTGGCGCGACGGGGAGGTGTTCTTCGTCAGCGGGCCGGGCACCCGCAAGTCGCGGAACCTGGCGGCGAACCCGGCCTGCACCCTGTCGGTCCGCACGGCCGGCGGGGACGTGGTGCTGGAGGGCACGGCGGAGCGCGTCACCGACCCGGCGGTGCTGGAGCCGGTCGCGGCGGCCTACCGGGAGGGCGGCTGGCCCGCGCGGGTCGAGGGGGACGCCTTCACCGCCCCCTACAGCGCGCAGAGCGCCGGGCCGCCGCCGTGGCACCTGTACCGGCTGGTGTTCCACACGGTGGTGGCGCTGAGCACGGTGGAGCCGTACGGCGCGGCGCGCTGGCGCTTCGCGACCTGACCGCCGCCCTTCAGAGCCGGGCCGCCGTCCGGGGGCGGGCGGTCAGCCGCTGAGCAGGGCGAACAGGCCGGCGCAAGTGAGCGCGACCATGACGGCGGCGATGGGCAGCTGACCGCGCGCCGCCGGGCCGGGGCCGCGCAGGGCGAGGTCGTGCGCGGCGATGGTCCCGGCGATGTGGCCGAGGACGATGGCGTTGACCTGGACCTGCGCGGTGAGCGTGGGCCCGGCGAGGTCGTAGTCGACGCGGTTGCCGGTGGAGCCGAGCAGGTTCCAGCCCGCCCCGAAGGGGTCGCTGGCGAGGATGACGGTGGTCTGCCCTTCCAGGACGAAGAACGAGAAGTAGTGGGCCAGGGTGTAGCCGAGCGCGATGGGCAGCAGCGTCGCGGCGAACCGGGCGGGCAGGGCGGCCGGGTCCTGGCCGGTGAGGCGGGCGCTGAGGCGCAGCGCCGCGACGTAGAGGGCGGCGACGGCGGTGACGGCGGCGGCGAGGCCGAGGGTCCCGGCGGTGACGTCGGCGGGGTCGACGTTGTCGCGCCAGTAGGTGGTGCGGGTGATGCCGTCGAAGCCGGTGGAGCCGATGAGGACGCACGCGGTGGCGGTGAGGCCGGGTTCGGCGGCGCCGGTCATCAGGCCGGTGAGGGGCGTCCGCCACACCAGGGCGCCGTCGGGGCGGCGGCCGATCGGGCACATCCGGGCCAGCAGGGTTCCGTAGGCCTCGAAGCCGTCCCCGCGGGTGAACCAGTCGCGCCCGAACCACCAGGCCGCGGCGAGGTTGGCGGCCGCGTAGGCGAGGATGAGCGTCCCGACCAGGCGCGGGTCGGAGCGGTGGGGGGCGACCAGTTCCAGCCACACGAACCCGGTGAGCCAGGCGGCGGCGGGCCAGTACCCGAGGCGGGCGGGCAGGGCGCGGCGCCCGCCGGGCGGGGTGCGGGTGGCGCGGCACAGGGCGGCGTGCAGGGTCCGCAGCGGGTTCACGCGCCGCCAGACGGGCCCGAGCAGGACGCTGGCGGGGACGAGCCCGACCCAGAACGTCACGTACAGCGCCCACGGCGCGAGGTTGGCGTCGGCGCCGGGCGGCCCGGCGAACGCGACGGCGACGACGAGCGCCGCCGCGGCCAGGGCGAGGACCCGCCCGGCGGCGGTGAGGGCGGGGGCGTCCAGCGCGCGGGCGAGCGCGGCCGGGAGCGGGCGCCCGGCGGCGGGGTGCAGGCGGGGCCGCTTCCAGGCGGCGGTGAGCGCGGCGAACGAGGCCGCGACGGCGATGCCTCCGCCGGCGATGGCGGCGGCGCCGTCCAGCGGCAGGTCGGTGCGTCCGCCGAGGCCGTGCGCCAGGACGGGACCGTGCTCGGGGACGGGCCAGGCGGCGGAGGCGGCGGCGAGGGCGTGGAGGGCGCCGGTCACGCTCAGCCGACCCGCAGTTCCAGGACGGGCGCGCCGGAGCGGTGCAGCTCGGCCTCGAACACCCCGGGGATGCCGGCGGTGAACCGCAGCACGGCGGGGCGCCCGGGGGTGATCTTCAGTTCCCGGTCGTAGCCGTGCAGGTGGAACTCCTCGGCGGTGTCGCCGGTGACGGTGATCTCGACGACCGCGCCGCGCGGGACCTTCACGCGGCGGTGCGCGGTGCGCGGCTTGCCGCCGGTGACGGTGACGGCGACGCGCACGACCCGCGGCGCGGTCCCCCCGGCGGGCGCGGCCGGCGTCCCGGAGGAGCCGGACGCCCCGGGTGCGGCCGCCGTGCCGGGCGTGGCGGTGTCGGGGACGGCGGGCTCCCCGCATCCGGCCGCCGCCGCCAGTGCCGCGGCGAACGCCGCTGCCGCCGCGATGGTCCGCAGCCTCATGGCGCTCCTCTCGTCCCGGTGTCGCAAACCACAGATTGTGACACTAGACAATGACACATTCCAAGATGGCATACTCCGTCGCGGAAGGTGGTGTTCGCCCCCTTCTGTTCTGGTTCCTGCGGCGAGGAGCAGCGGTGGTGGAGCACATGACGGGCGCGGGAGCGGATGCCGCGGCGGCGGCCCTGCGGCTGGCCGGGCAGGCGCCGGCGAAACCGGCCGGCGGCGCGGCCCTGGACCAGATCATCATCGCCTCCGCCGGCGCCGCCGCGCTCACGGCCGTGCTGCTGGTCCTCGGATGGGGGCACCGCACCGGCCGCCTCACCGTCCTGGCCCGGCTCGCGCGGCAGGCCGAGCGGGGCCCCGGCCGCGGCACGGCGGGCTGGGCGGCGCTGCCGCTGCAGGTCGCGCTGGTGTCGCTGCTCGTCGCGCTCCTCGGCATGTACTGGGACATCTCCCTGCACATCTCCCACGGCCGGGACGAGGGGCCGCTGGCCAACGCCGCGCACTACCCCATCCTGGTCGGCCTGTTCGGCATCTTCACCTCCGGCGTCCTGGCGGTGGTGCTGCCCAAGGGCGAGCGGCCCGGCGCCGCCGCGGTGCGCGTCACCCGGGACTGGTACGCGCCCGCCGGCGGCGTGCTGCTGGCCGCCGCCGGGTTCTACGCGCTGCTCGGCTTCCCCCTCGACGACGTGTGGCACCGCATCTTCGGGCAGGACGTCACGCTGTGGGGCCCCACCCACCTGATGCTGATCGGCGGGGCCGGGCTGTCGCTGGTGGCGATGATGGTCCTGGAGCGGGAGGGCCGCCGCGCCCGCCCCGGCGCCGGCGGCCCGCCCGGCTGGGTCCGCTACGCGCGCCGCTGCATGCTCGGCGGCGGGCTGCTGATCGGGCTGTCGGTGTTCCAGGCCGAGTACGACTTCGGGGTGCCGCAGTTCCGGCTCGTCCACCAGCCGCTGCTGATCGCGCTGGCGGCGGGCTGCGCGCTGGTCGCGGTGCGGCTGTGGGCCGGGCGCGGCTCCGCGCTCGCCGCCGTCGCGTTCTACATGCTGGTGCGGGGCGGGGTGTCGGTCGTGGTCGCCGGGGTGATCGGGGAGCTGTGGGCGGCGGTGCCGCTGTACGCCGCCGAGGCGGTGTGCGTGGAGGCCGCGGCGCTGCTGCTGGCGCGGCGGCCGCTGGCGGCCGGCGCGGTGTCGGGGCTGCTGATCGGCACGGCCGGGTTCGGCGCCGAGTACGCCTACGGGCAGGCGGCGTTCCGGCTGCCGTGGACGCCCGACATCCTGGCCGAGGGCATGCTCATGGCGGTCGCCGGCGGCGTCGCCGGCGGGCTGTGCGGGGCGCTGCTGGCCGAGGGCCTGGCGGGCCGGTTCCCGCGCCCGGCGGTGGCGCGGGGGCTGTTCGCCGCCGCGATCCTGGCGGTGTCGGCGGCGGTCGCCAACGGCCTGGTCATCGACGTCCCGGACGGCCGGACCGCCACGGTCACCCTCACCGACGTGCGCGGCGACGCCGCGCACCGCACCGCCTCCGCCCGCGTGGAGTTCTCCCCCGCCGGCGCGGTCGACGGGCCCGCATGGCTGACGGTGACCGGCTGGCAGGGCAAGGGCCTGCACGTCGACCACCTGGTCCGCGAACGCGCCGGCGTGTACCGGACGAGCGCGCCGATGCCGCTGCACGGCGACTGGAAGACGCTGATCCGGCTGCACGACGGCCGGACCCTGGCCGGTGTCCCGGTCTACCTGCCCGCCGACCCGGCGATCGGCGCCGGGCCGGTGCCGGCCACCGAGCGCTTCACCCGCCAGGTGCAGAGCGAGCGTTCGATCCTGCAGCGGGAGCTGAAGACCGACGTGCCGGGCTGGCTGTGGGCGCTGTGCTCGGCGGTGGTGCTGGCGTGCACCCTGGTGCTGGTGCTGGCGCTCGGCTGGGGCGTCGCGCGGATCGCCCGCCTGCTGCCCGGGGAGCGGGACGCGTGAGCGCCGCGGACGGGGTCCTGGCGACCCACCCGCTCATCACGGCGGTGCCGTTCTTCGTGCCGACGTTCGTGGTGGTCGCGGTGATCGCCGTGGTGGTCTGGCGCGACCGCCGCCGCACCGGCGGCGAGGACGGCGGCGAGGACGGCGGCGAGCACGGGGGCGAGCACGGCGAACACGTCGAGCACGGCGACGGCGGCGGGGAGGGCGGCGCACCGCCGGGACCGTAGACTCCACGATCGTGAGCGAGCGGACCTCCCCTGCCGGGTACCTGTCGGAACTGTTCTCGCTGGAGGGCCGGGTCGCGGTGGTGACCGGCGGCAGCTCCGGGATCGGCCGGGCGATCGCGGTGGCGCTGGCCCGCTCCGGCGCGTCGGTCGTGGTGGTCGCGCGGCGGGAGGCCGAGCTGGCCGCGACGGTCGCCGAACTGCGGGGCCGCGGATGCCGGGCGGCGTCGGTCAGCGCGGACCTGGCCTCGCGGGACGCGGTCGCGGAGGCCGCCGACGCGGCCGCGGCGGCGTTCGGGGAGCCCGACATCCTGGTCAACGCGGCGGCGGTGAACCTGCGCCCGCCGATGGACGAGCTCGGCCCGCCGGTGTGGGACGCCACGATGGCGGTGAACCTGGACGCGCCGTTCCTGCTCGGGCAGCGGTTCGGGCCGGGGATGGCCGAGCGCGGCTTCGGCCGGCTGATCCACATCGCCTCGCAGCAGGCGTTCCGCGCGTCGGTGACCAGCGGCGCCTACGGGGTGTCCAAGGCCGGCCTGGTGGCGCTGGCCCGGTCGCAGGCCGAGGCATGGTCGAGCCGCGGCGTCACCGCCAACACCCTGGTCCCGGGGTTCGTGATGACGCCGCTGAACGCGCGGCTGTCGGAGGACCCGGCGAAGGTCAGGGCCCTCGCCGAGCGGACCATGACGGGCCGCAACGGCCTGGCGGAGGACTTCGCGGGCGCGGCGGTGTTCCTGGCGTCGGAGTCGGCGGGCTACGTCACCGGCCAGTCGCTGTTCGTCGACGGCGGCTTCTCCGCCCACTGACCCGGCCCGCCGACCCGCAGGGCGCGGCTAGCTCCACAGGCCGGTGGCGTCGACGGCGGCGGCCGGGTCGGCGGCGTGGACGATCCCCCCGGCGGGCCGCCCGTCCTGGTCGTGGACCTGCCACCCGCCGAGCTGCACGACGGGGATCCGCCCCGCGCGCATGGCCAGCGCGATCTCCGACAGCGTCCCCCAGGACCCGCCGACGGCGATGACGGCGTCGGCGGCGTTGACGACCACGTTGTTGCGGGCCTGCCCGAGGCCGGTGGGGACGGCGACGGTGAGGTCGGGCCCGGCGGCGGCGCGGTCGGCGGCGGGCAGCACCCCGACGGTGATCCCGCCGGCGGCGCGGGCACCGGCCGCCGCGGCGGCCATCACCCCGCCGAGCCCGCCGCACACCACGACCGCGCCGCGCGCGGCCAGCAGCCGCCCGGTCTCGTAGGCGAGGTCCCATTCGCGCTCGGTGCACTCGCCGGGCCCGCACACCGCGACCTGGACGGCCACGGCGGCCTACTCGGCGCCGTGCCGGGCCGCGATCTCGTCGATCGCGGCGGCGAGGGCGAAGTCCTTGCCGGTGATGCCGCCGGCGCTGTGGGTGGACAGCGTGAACGTCAGCGTCCGCCAGCGGATGTCGATGTCGGGGTGGTGGTCGGCGTCCTCGGCGGCGCGGGCGACGTCGGTGACGATGTCGATCCCGGTGAGGAACTCCGGCGCCCGCACCCGCCGGCGGATCGCGTCGCCGTCGCGGTGCCAGGCGGGCAGGCCGCGCAGGCGTTCCGCGACGGCGTCGTCGTCGAGCGTGTCGGCCATCGGCCCACTCCCCCTGTCCGGTCGGCTGCCTGGTCGGCGCGGCCTCGGCGGCGCCGGTGCCGTTCTCCTTCCCCACTACATCACGCCGGTCACCGGGAGGTGAGGTCGTACAGGACGGTGCCGCCGACGGTGGTGGCGGTGGTGGATCCGCCGTACTGGCTCGGGTCGACGGGTGTGCCGTGCCGCCGGACCCAGGCGGTGACGGAGGAGTCGCCGCCGCCGGGGCCCATGCGTCCGCCGAGCAGGATGTACCGGAGCTTGCCGTCGCGGACGTAGGACTGGAGCTTTCCGGTGGTCATGGCGGGGTCGGCGCCGGTGAAGCCGCCCATGGCGATGGCGGGCCGCCCGGTGGCCAGGATGATCGAGGCCGCCTCCTGGGCGGAGGAGACGGCGACGAGCCAGGTCGCGCCGCCCTGGTTCTTCTCCAGGTAGGCGATCATCTGCTCGTCGATCCGCCCGCCGAATCCGCCGGGGCCCGCGGCGCGCGGCCCGCGCGCGCCCTGGCCGGGGCCGCCGGGGGCGGGTGCGTCCGGGCCGGTGCCGTTCTGCCGGGGAGGCCGCCGCCCCCCGAGACCGCCGGGCTCTCCGAAACCTCCGGGCGCACCGGGCGCGCCGGTGGGGGCGCCTGCGGGCCCGCCCGGCATGCCGCGCCCGCCGGGGATCGCGGGCGGGCCGCCGCGGCCGCCGGGCATGCCGAAGCCGCGGCCGGTCGCGGGCCCGGCGAGGGGGTTGGTGCCGTTGACGATGGTGGAGGAGGCGGACGCGGCGTAGGCGCCGGGCCCGGCCAGTGCAGCGGCGGCGGCCAGGACGAGCCCGGCCGCGGTCGCGCGGGTCCCGGCGCGCGGGACGAGGCGTCCGGCCAGGAGCGCGGCGACCGCCAGGACGGTGGCGGCGGCGATCGCCCACCGCAGCCAGGGGTGCCAGCCGGGGGTGCGGTCCAGCAGCAGGAACGCCCACGCCCCGGTGGCGGCGATCCCGGCCGCCAGGACCTGCGTCCCTGCGGCGCCGCGCCGGTGGGCGCCGGTCAGCAGGACGGCTCCGGCGCCGGTGAGCGCGGCGACGGCGGGGGCCATGGCGGTGGTGTAGTAGGGGTGGAAGGTGCCCTGGGCGAAGCTGAAGACGGTGTAGTGGACGGCGAGCCATCCGCCCCACAGGATCAGCGCGGCGCGGGCGGGGTCGGTGCGGGGACGGCGCCGCAGCAGCACCAGCCCGGCGGCCAGCGCGAGGACGGCGAAGGGGATCAGCCAGGAGATCTGGCCGCCGATGATGTCGTTGAACAGCCGCCCGGCGCCGGGCTCCCCGCCGAACCCCCCGCCCGGGCCTCCGCCCGGGCCTGCGCCGGGCCCGCCGCGGCCGCCGGGGCCGCCGGTCTGGCCGAGGATGCGGCCGAAGCCGTTGTAGCCGATGACCAGGTCCCAGGCGGTGCCGTCGGTGCTGCCGCCGATGTAGGGGCGGGACCGGGCGGGGACGAGGTCGACCGCCAGGACCCACCACAGCGAGGACGCGGCGAGGACGGCGCCCGCGGCGAGCAGGTGCAGCACCCGCCTGCCGAGCCCGGGCCGGGCCGCGATCAGGTAGGCCAGCGCGAACGCGGGGACGACGAGGAACGCCTGGAGCATCTTGGTGTTGAAGCCGCAGCCGGTCAGGAACGCCGCGAGCAGCAGCGGCCGGGCCCGCCCGGTGGCGACGGCGCGCTGGACGGCCCAGGCGGCGCAGGCCATGAGCAGCACGAGCAGGGTGTCGGGGTTGTTGTCGCGGTTGATCGCGACGGTGATCGGGGTGAGGGCCAGGACGGCCGCGGCGGTGACGGCGGCGGCGTGCCCGAACGCGCCGCGCACGGTCGCGTGGACGACGGCGACGGCGGCGACGCCCGCGGCGACCTGCGGGAGCAGCAGGCTCCACGTCCCGAACCCGAGGATCCGGGCGCTGATCCCCATGGCCCACAGCGCCATCGGCGGCTTGTCGACGGTGATGTAGGACCCGGCGTCCAGGGAGCCGAAGAAGAACGCCTTCCAGCTCTGGGTGCCGCTCTTGACGGCGGCGGAGTAGTAGGCGTTGGCGTGTCCGGACTCGCCGAGCCCCCACGCGTACAGGGCCGCGGCGGCGATGAGGACCGCCCACAGCGCGGGCCGCGCCCAGCGCGGGTCTTCGCCGGGTCCCAGGAGCAGCCGCCGGGCGCGGCGTGCCGCGGCGGTGCCGGCCCACCCGGCGGGCGGGCCGGCGGGCGCGGTGGGGGGCGGTGTGGCGGGCGCGGTCATGACGGGGTCCCTTCGGTGCCGTCCCCGGCCGCGGGGACGGGGTCGTCGTGCCGTCCTGTCCCGCGGGGGCGGGTGCGGGGGTCGAGGCGGCGGGGGTGGAAGATCCAGGCGCGCATCAGCAGGAACCGGGCCAGGGTGGCGGCGGCGTTGGCGGTGACGAGCGCGGCGATCTCCACGGCGCGGGACGCGCCGGGCGCGGCGGCGTGCAGCAGCGCCAGGCCGCCGGTGGACAGGGCGAGGCCGAGCAGGAACGCGGCGCCGCCTTCGAGCTGGTGGCGCAGGGCGCGGCGGGTGCCGGTGACGCCGAAGGTGAAGCGCCGGTTGGCGGCGGTGTTGCCGATGGTGGTGGCGGTCAGCGACACCGCGTTGGCCCACAGCGGCCCCATGGCCGGGCGCAGCAGCAGGAACAGGGCGAGCTGGGCGAGGGTGCTGAGGGCGCCGATGGCGGCGAAGGCGGGCAGCTGCCGCCGCATCCCGGCGGGCAGGGCGGGCGCGGGGCGGGCGACGGGGGCGCGGAACGCGCCGGTGAGGATGCGGCGGGCGACGCGGGCCATGCCGCGCAGGTCGTCGCGGGCGGTGCGGAGCACGTCGACGCGGGAGTCGGGGTCGTCGACCCAGTCGACGGGGACCTCGTGGATGCGCAGCCCGTTGCGTTCGGCGAGCAGCAGCAGCTCGGTGTCGAAGAACCACGCCTCGTCCTCGACGGCGGGCAGCAGCGCCTGGACGATCTCGGTGCGGGCGGCCTTGAAGCCGCACTGGGCGTCGGTGAAGCGGGCGGCGAGCGCGGCGCGCAGCAGCAGGTTGTAGCAGCGGGAGACGGCCTCGCGGCGGGGTCCGCGGACGACGGCGGAGCCACGGGTGAGCCGCGATCCGATGGCCAGGTCGCTGTGCCCGGAGATCAGCGGCGCGACCAGCGGCAGGAACGCGTCCAGGTCGGTGGACAGGTCGACGTCCATGTAGGCGACGACGTCGGCGTCGCTGCGGCTCCACACGTGCCGCAGCGCCCGCCCGCGGCCCTTCTCCTCCAGCCGGACGGCGCGCACGTGCGCGAGCCGGGCCTGCAGGTCGGCGGCGATCGCGGGGGTGCCGTCGGTGCTGGCGTTGTCGGCGACGGTGATGCGGAACGGGTAGGGGAAGGTGGCGGCCAGGTAGCCGTGGAGGCGGTGAACGCTGGCGGCCAGGACGCGTTCCTCGTTGTGGACGGGGACGACCACCTCGACCAGCCGCCCCCGCCGCCGGTGCTCGGGCGGGGGCGGGGTCGGCGCGGCGGGCGTGCCCCCGTCGGTGATGAGGTGACTCATGGGAACCGAGGTTCGGGCGCGGCCGTGGGAAGCCGGTGAGCCGCCGATGAAGGCCGGATGAGAATCAGCGGCGGGGACGGCCGGTCGGGGCGGTCAGTCGGGGGGCCGGGGGGTGCCGGGCAGGTGGACGCGGGCGAGGGTGCCGCCGCCGGGGGCGGGGTCCAGGGCGACGGTGCCGCCGGATTCGGCGACGACGCGGGCGACGATGGACAGGCCGAGGCCGGAGCCGGGCAGGCTCCGCGCGGACGGGGACCGCCAGAACCGCTCGAACACGTGCGGGAGGTCGCCGGCGGGGATGCCGGGGCCGTGGTCGCGGACGGTGAGTTCCCCGCCGGTGAGGGCGACGGTGACGGTGCCGCCGGGCGGGCTGAACTTGACGGCGTTGTCGAGGAGGTTCACGACGGCGCGTTCCAGGGAGGCGGGGTCGCCGAGCACGTACCAGGGCTCGATCGCGGCGTCGATGGTGAGGCCGGGGCCGCGGAGCCGGGCGCGTTCGACGGCGCGGCCGGCGGCGTCGTGCAGCGCGACGGTCTGCTGGACGGGCCGGGCCTCGGCGGGGCGGGCCAGTTCCAGCAGGTCGCCGACGAGGCTGGACAGCTCCAGCATCTGCGCCTTGACGCTGGTGAGCAGGTTGGTGCGGGCGGCGGGCGGCAGGTCGCGGCCGGTGGCCTCGGCGCGCAGCAGCAGGTCGATGTTGGTGCGCAGGCTGGTGAGGGGGGTGCGCAGTTCGTGGCCGGCGTCGGCGATGAGCTGCTGCTGGCGTTCGCGGGACGCGGCGAGCTGGGCGGTCATGCTGTTGAAGGAGCGGCCGAGCCGGGCGATCTCGTCGGTGCCCTCCTCGGGGATGCGGGTGGCGAGGTCCTCGGTGCGGGCGATGTGCTCGACGGCGCCGGTGAGCTCGTCCACCGGCCGCAGCGACGCCCGCGCGATCATGAGGCCGGCGCCGGCCGACACCAGCACGCCGAGGGCGGTGACGGCGGTGAGCAGCAGCGCGAGGTTGCCGAGCGGCCCTTCGACCTCGTCCAGGGACAGGGCGTAGGAGACGGCGGCGGTGCGGCCGTCGGGGGTGCGGTACCCGCGGGTGAGGACGCGGACGTGGTCGTCGGTGCCGGCGGCGGTGACGCCGGTGCCGGCGGCGGTGACGCCGGTGCCGTCGTGGTAGGCGTGGCCGCGTTCGCCGCGGGCGACCGCGGTGTCGGCGTCGGTGACGCGCAGGGCGCCGGCGCCGGGGATCGTGCAGCGGCGGCCGTCGGCGGCGACGACCTGCATCATCTCCCAGGGGCCGGGGAGGGCGTTGAGCGCGGCGGTGGGCCGGTCGGTGCAGGCGGCCAGGGCGGCCTGGACCTGCCGGGCGGTGCGGCCGCGGAACGGGCCGTCGTGGTCGGGCGCGCCGGGCGCCCCGGGCGGGCCGCCGGAGGTGGCGGCCAGGCGCCGGTCCAGTTCCCGGTACAGCTGGTTGCGGGTGAGCAGCCACCCGGCGGTGGCGCAGGCGGCGACGGCGAGCGCGACGGCCGCGGCGGTCAGCAGCGCCATGCGGGCGCGCAGGGTCAGCCGCCGGGCGACGCGGGCGCGGGTCCCGCCGCCGGGACCGGTCATGGGGACGCCGCCGTCCGCAGCACGTACCCGACGCCGCGGACGGTGTGGACCAGCCGCGGCAGCCCGCCGGCCTCGGTCTTGCGCCGCAGGTACATCACGTACACGTCCAGGGAGTTGGAGGCGGGTTCGAAGTCGAATCCCCAGACGGTCTCCAGGATCTGCTCGCGGGTGAGGACCTGGCGGGGGTGGGCGAGGAACATCTCCAGCAGCATGTACTCGGTGCGGGTGAGTTCGACGGGGCGTCCGGCGCGGGTGACCTCGCGGGTGCGGGTGTCCATGCGCAGGTCGTCGAACGCCAGGACGCCCTGGCCGGCGCCGGCGCTCGTGCGGGCCGCGGCGGTGTTCATCGCGGCGCGGCGCAGCAGGGCGCGGACGCGGGCGAGGAGCTCGTCGAGCTCGAAGGGTTTGGCGAGGTAGTCGTCGGCGCCGGCGTCCAGGCCGGTGACGCGGTCGCCGACCATGTCGCGGGCGGTGAGCATGAGGACGGGCATGGTGGCGCCGAGGGCGCGCAGCCGCCGGCAGGTGGTCAGGCCGTCCATGCGCGGCATGAGGACGTCCAGGACGACCAGATCGGGGGTCTGGCGCTGGACCTGGTCGAGGGCGGTGACGCCGTCGGCGGCGCCGGCGACCCGGTACCCCTCGAACTCCAGGCTGCTGGACAGTGATTCGCGGACGGCGGGTTCGTCGTCGACGACCAGTATCCGCGCGGGTCCGCCGTCCTGGGTGCCGGGCTCCATGCACTCACGGTAGACAGCGCCGGTGGCGGCCCGTGCACCGGCGGTGGTTTCTCATGGTTCTCTCAGGATCTTCTGAGCGGCGGTTCAGGCGTGCGGCGGGCGGTCGGCCGCGCTTTCGGCGGTCACCTCGGCCCACACGTCGCCGCCATCGCGGGCCTGCGCGTCGCGGGCCCGCTCGGCGGGCGGCCGCCCGGCCGGCGGCTCGGGGGCCGGCGGCTCGGGGGCCGGGGTCTCGGGGGCCTCGGTTCGGGGGGCGGTGTCTTCGGGGGCGGGTGCGGTCTCGACGACCACGGTCGCGGTGACGACGGTCGTCTCCCCGGCCTTCCCCGTCTCCTCGACCTTCCCGGACGCCGTGGCGGTGGTGGCGGCGGGGCGGGTGGCGGTGGTCCAGGTCGTCTTGGCGACGTCGACGACGATGTCGCGGGAGATCTCCAGGATCATGCCGCGCAGCCGCTCGCGCATGGCGAGCCGGAGGGCGTCGCGCAGCACTTCGCGCAGGGCGGCCTCCATCGCGGCGGAGGCGGCGCGGGTCGCGGCGCGGGCGGCCAGGTCGCGGGCGGTGCGGGCGAGCTGGCTGCCGGCGGCGGCGGTGAGCAGGTCGGCGGCGGCGCGGACGGTCCCGGATCCGGCGGCGCGGGCGGCGAGCGGGCCCAGTTCGGCGGCCAGCCCGGTCTCGCGGGCGGTGTCGCGCAGCGCGGCGGCCAGGTCGCGGGCGGCCTGCTCGGCGGTGTCGCGGACGACCCGGGTGACGATGTCGCGGCCGGCGGTCATCGCGGCCTCGGTCGCGGCGTCGGCGGCGGTGTCGATCGCGGCGTCCACGACGGCCCGGGTGGCGATCTGCACGGCGGGCGCGGACGCGGTCCGCCCGGCCAGGTCGCGGGCGGCCTCGGCCAGGTCGCGGGCCAGCGGGCTGCGGACGGCGAAGCGGCGCGCGGCGGCCGCGGCGGGGTGCCGCACGGCCTGTTCGGCGAGGGTCATCGCGGCGGTGGCGGCCTCGAACGCGCCGGCGGTGGCGGGGTTGGCCGCGGCGGCGGCGCGGGCCTCGGTGACGGCGCGTTCGGCGGCGCCGCGCGCGGCGCGGACGGCGGCCTCCCGCGCGGCGTTCTCGATCGCGCGCATGGCGGGGGTGCCGGACGCCTGCTCCAGGATGCGGTCGGCGGCGAGCGCGGCGGCGTCCCGGGCGGCGGTGCGGAAGGGGTCGCCGGCCTGCGCGGCCAGCCGCGCCGCGGACTCGGCGGCGGGCGCGAGCGCGTCGAAGACCTCCTCCAGCCGCCGCGCGGCGGCGCTGTCGGCGCGTCCGGCCCGCCCGGGCGGGCCGGTGCGGTCGCGGTCCCGGTGCCCGCCGCCCGGATTCCCGCGGTCCGGGTCCTCGCCGTCGTGGTCCTTGCCGTTCAGCCGGTCTGTGTCGTCCACGGCCACGCCCCTCATCGCGATCCGCCCCGAATTCACCATAACCGGCGCGGGCCGGTGCCCGTCCCGCCGACCGCCGCGGATGCGCCGGGCCGGTACGGGCCGGGCGGTGGAGCCGGGCCGGAAAACCGGTGGCGCGGTGCGGGGCGGGGGCGGTAGCGTCGCGCGTGAGCGTGAGGAGGTGGGGATGTATGGCCGTCGCCGCGGTGGCTGCTGCCCGCAGCATCCAGCCCGTCCCCATCCCCAGGGCCGCCGGCTGAGCCGGATCTGATCCCGCTCTGATCCCGTGATCGCGCGTCTCGCCGCTTCGCGGTGTCCGCACGCCGGGGCCCTGAATCTCACGTGAAGGGTTCCACTGCATTGTCCTCCGCATTCGCGGACTCGTCCCCTCTTGCCGCCTACGGCTGGGACGAGGACCTGGAGAACGAGTTCACTTCTCATCGCGCGGCGGGTCTGGTGCCCGCGCGCGTGGCCGCGGTCGACCGCGGCCTGTGCGACGCGGTCACCGAGGACGGCCCGGTCAGGGCGTCGGTGCCGCGGGCGTCGTCGTCGGCGGCCGGGCCGGACGGCGGTCCGGTGCCGTGCACGGGCGACTGGGCGGCGCTGCGCCCCGGCGGCCCGGGCGGCCGCCCGGTCGTGGCGGCGCTGCTGCCGCGCCGGACCGCGATCGCGCGGGCGTCGGCGGGGCGTGATTCGCGCGGCCAGGTGCTGGCCGCCAACGTCGACACCGTCGCGGTCGCGGTGTCGCTGGCGGCCCGGCCGGCGCCGGGCCGGATCGAGCGGCTGGTGGCGCTGGCCTGGGAGAGCGGCGCCCGGCCGGTGGTGGTGCTGACCAAGGCCGACCAGGTCGCGGACACCGCCGCGGCCGAGGCCGACGCCGCGGCGGCGGCGCCGGGCGTGCCGGTGGTGGCGTGCAGCGCCGCGACCGGCGACGGCGTCGAGGCGGTCCGGGCCGTCCTGTCGGGGACGGTGGTGCTGGTCGGGCCGTCGGGCGCGGGCAAGTCCACGCTGGGCAACGCGCTGCTGGGCGCGGACGCGCTGGCGACGGGCGCGGTCCGCGCCGCCGACGGCAAGGGCCGGCACACCACGGTGCGGCGGGAGCTGCTGCCGCTGCCGGGCGGCGGCGTCCTGATCGACACGCCGGGGCTGCGCGGCGTCGGGCTGGTCGAGGCGTCGGCCGGGCTGGAGCGCACGTTCGCCGACGTGGAGGAGCTGGCCGCCGGGTGCCGGTTCGCCGACTGCGCGCACGAGACCGAGCCGGGCTGCGCGGTGCTGGCGGCGGTCGAGGACGGGACGCTGCCGCGGCGCCGCCTCGACAGCTACCGGCGGCTGCTGCGCGAGAACGCGTGGGCGGCCTCGCGCAGCGACGCGCGGCTGCGCGCCGAACACGAGAACCGATGGAAAACGATCAAGAAGGAGCAGCGGCGGATGTACCGGGAGCGGGGGCGGGACCGATGATGTGGACGACGAGGCCCGAGGGGCCCGGTGACGCGGCGCAGGTTCGCGCGGTGGTGGCGGCGGCGTTCCCCACGCCCATCGACGCCGACCTGGTGGACGCGCTGCGCGGTGACGCGGCGTGGATTCCGGGCCTGTCGATGGTGGCCGAGGACCCGGACGGGCGGATCGCGGGGTACGCGCTGGCGACCCGCTGCCACGTCGGCGACCCGGCCGGGCCCGGCGGGGGTGCGGCGCTGGCACTGGCTCCGGTGGCGGTGGCGCCGCGGTGGCAGCGGCGCGGTGCGGGCGGCGCGGTCGTCCGGGCGGTGCTGGCGGAGGCGGCGCGGCGCGCGGCGTCCGGCGGTGAGCGGCTGGTGGTGGTGCTCGGGCATCCGGAGTACTACCCGCGGTTCGGGTTCGGGCGGGCGTCGGCGCTGGGCGTGGGCGTGGCGTTCGAGGTGCCGGACGAGGCGCTGATGGCGCTGGTGCTGGACGGGCCGGGCCCGGTCCCGTCGGGGACGGTGCGGTACCCGGCGCCGTTCGGGGTGTGAGTGCGCCCGCGGCCCGCGGCGGGGTGTCCGCCGCGGGCCGCGGGTCCGCGGTCGCTGGGAGTCCGCGGTCGCCGGGGGTTCAGCGGCCGCGGCGGCGGTAGGTGCGCACCGACAGCGGGACGAACACCGCCAGCAGGAGCAGCGCCCAGCCGAGGGTGGCGGCGACGGGGTGGGCGAGGGGCCAGGCGGTGCCGGCGGCGGGTGCGCCGGGGTTGCCGAACAGGTCGCGGCAGGCGCCGGTGAGGGCGCTGACGGGGTTCCATTCGGCGATGATCCGCAGCGGTGCGGGCATGCCGCCGGTGGGGACGAAGGAGTTGGACAGCATGGTGACCGGGAACACCAGCGGGATGAGCTGGTCGGCGGTCTGCTCGTTGCGGACGACCAGGCCGAGGTAGCAGCCGGCCCAGCTGAGCGCGTACCGCATGAGGGCCAGCAGCGCGAACGCCTCCAGGGTGGACCACAGGCCGTTGTGGGCGCGCCATCCGACGAGGAGGCCGGCGGCGGCCATGATGAGCATGCCGAGGACGCCGTGGAGGATCTCGGCGCCGGTCTGCCCGAACGGGACGGCGGAGCGGGCCATGGGCATGGAGCGGAACCGGTCCATGACGCCGCGGGAGGCGTCGGTGGCCACGCGCAGGGTGACGGCCATGGTGGAGGTGAAGGTGACCATGGCGAACAGGCCGGGCATCAGGTATTCGCGGTAGTCGCCGCCGCCGGGGACGGCGATGGCGCTGCCGAACACGTAGCCGAACAGCACGACCATGACGGCGGGGAAGATCAGCGCGGCGATGAGCTCGCCGGGTTCCTGGCGGATCCGCGACAGTTCGCGGCCGATGAGGGTGAGGCCGTCGGCGACGGCCCAGCGGATCCGTGCGGCGCGGTCGGCGGGCGCCGCGGGCGGGGCGGGGGCGGTGAGGGCGGTCATCGGACGGTCTCCTTCACGGGCGCGCCGGCGGCGGCTTCGGCGGTGCCGGGGTCGGTGCCGGGGTCGGTGCGGGGTGTCGCGGTGAGGCGGAGGAACACCTCGTCGAGGGTGGGGCGGCGGATCCCGGCGTCGGCGGCGGCGACTCCGGCGCGGTCGAGTTCGCGGACGACGTCGGCGAGGCGGACGGCCCGGTCGGGCAGCGGGACCGAGAGCCGGGGGCCGTCCAGGGCGGGGTGGGCGCCGGTGAGGGCGTGCAGGACGCCGGCGGCGGCGCCGGCGTCGGCGGGGTCGTCCAGGACGACGTCGAGGCGGTCGCCGATGGAGGCCTTCAGCCGGTCGGGGGTGCCGGTGGCGATGACGCGGCCGTGGTCGACGACGGCGATGTCGTCGGCGAGCCGGTCGGCCTCGTCCAGGTACTGGGTGGTGAGCAGGACGGTGGTGCCGTCGGCGACCAGGCCGCGGACGGCGTCCCAGATCTCGCCGCGGCTGCGGGGGTCCAGGCCGGTGGTGGGCTCGTCCAGGAACAGCACCTGGGGCCGCAGGATGAGGCTGGTGATCAGGTCGAGGCGGCGGCGCATGCCGCCGGAGTAGCCGGCGACCTGCCGGTCGGCGGCGTCGGCGAGCCCGAACCGCTCCAGCAGCTCGTCGGCGCGGCGGTGGGCCTCGCGGCGGGGCAGGTGGTAGAGGCGGCCGAACAGGCGCAGGTTGCCGCGGCCGGTGAGCTTCTCGTCGACGGCGGCGTACTGGCCGGCCAGGCCGATGCGGGCGCGGACCTGGTCGGGGTGGCGGGCGACGTCGAACCCGGCGATGCGGGCGTGCCCGGAGTCGGCGTCGGCCAGGGTGGCCAGGATCCGCACGGCGGTGGTCTTGCCGGCGCCGTTGGGGCCGAGGACCCCGCAGACGGTCCCGGCGGGGACGGCCAGGTCGAGGCCGTCCAGGGCCTGGGTGGTGCCGTAGCGCTTGCGCAGCGCCTCGGCGGCGACGATCGGTTCACCGGTCACGGCAACTCCTCTGGGTACGGTGTACGCATCTCACGGTAGACAACTGGGTACGTCGTACGCAACTAGGATGCTCGGTACGACCCGCGAGGAGGTTCGGTGGCAGCCGGCGAGCAGCACGTCAGCATCTGGTCGGTCCCGGAGCGGCAGGGCCGGGGCCCCCGCCCCGCCTACAGCCGCGCCCAGATCACCGAGGCGGCGATCCGCATCGCCGACGCCGACGGGCTGGAGGCCGCCTCCATGCGCCGCATCGCCGCCGAGCTCGGCACCGGCGCCATGTCGCTGTACCGCTACGTCCCCTCCCGCGACGACCTGCTCGACCTGATGGACGACCACGTCCTGCTGGAGATGGACCTGCCCGAGCGGCCCACCGGCGACTGGCGCGCCGACCTGGCCCGGCTGGCCAGCGCCACCCGCCGGGTGTGGCTGCGCCACCCGTGGCTCGCCGGCCTGCACCGGACCCGCGCCACCATGGGCCCCAACCGGCTGCGGATGCTGGAGTTCGCCTTCGGCGCCCTGGACGTCGGGATCCCCGTCGACGACATGATGGTCCTGCTGGACATGCTCAACGGCTACGTCGAGCGCGCCGTCCGCAGCGAGATCGACTGGTCCCGCGAGACCCGCGACAGCGGCATGACCCCCGAGCGCTGGATGATGCGCAGCGGCCCCTACGTCCGCGAGCTGCTCGCCAGCGGCCGGTACCCGATGTTCGAGCGCCTCGTCCTCGACGCGCGGCTGCCCCACATGACCGCCGACGAGCAGTTCCGCTACGGCCTGGACCGCGTCCTGGACTGCATCGCCGGCGCCCTGCCCGCCGCCCCCTGAGCGCGCGGGATCCCGCCCCCAGGGTGACAGCGGGGACGGGATCGGAGACGCCGGCGGGAATCGAACCCGCGGGGGGATGGCGGCCCGGTGCGCCGCCGCGGCGCCCGCCGGAGCGGCCGCCTGATCAGCCTGCCCCGCCGCGCCGCGGCCGCAACGCATTTATCCCGGCCCGCGCCGTCCCCCCGTCGCTCCCCCGCCCGCGTCCCCGAGCCCTGCGTTCCCGGCGGCCGGTCACTCCAGCCCGTGCAGCACGCGCACCAGGTCGAGCCACCGGTCCGGGTGGACGTGACCGACCACCGCGCCGCGGGGCAGCCCCGCGGCGCGGAACGCCGCGTCCACCCGCCGCCGCGGATACGCCGACCGCAGCGAGGCGTGCAGGGTGCCGCCCCGGCCGGTGAACCCCAGCTCCACGCACCGCGCGTACGCCGGCATCGCCGCCGGGGGAAGCAGCGGCCGGGGCCGCCGCTCCAGGTGCAGCACGGCCGAGTCCACCCGCGGCACCGGCCGGAACCGGTCGGCGGGGATGCGCTCGCCCAGCCGCCACGCGAACCGCGGCCACGTCCGGACCGTCAGCAGGCTCCACCGGCCGTAGTCGCCGGTGCGCTTGCGCGCGTACTCCCGCTGCGTGATCAGCGTCGCCGCCCGCAGCGACGGCGCCTCCAGCGCCCACGCCACGATCGCCGACGTCGCCGCGTAGGGGATGTTCCCGGCCAGCCGGAACGGCTCGCGCGGCGGGCGCGCGGCCAGGAAGTCGCCGGTCACGCAGACCACGCCCGGCAGCCCGCGGCGCCGCAGCCGCGCCGCGTGCACCGGGTCGATCTCGTAGGCGATGACCCGGTCGGCGCGCGCGGCGAGCGCGGCGGTGATGCGGCCGTCGCCCGCGCCGGCCTCCACGACCAGCCCGCCGGGCGCGGCCAGCCGGGCGTACCGGGCGATGACGCCCGGGTCGGCGAGGAAGTTCTGGGACAGCTCGCGGCGCGCGCGCCCGCGAGCGGTGGATCGGTTTCGGGAAGTGATGGCGGCCGTCCTCGGCTCCCGGCCACGGCGGGCCGGCGGGCGGGCCGCACGCGCGCACACGGCGGTGCGGCGCGGCAGAACACGGCGCGGAAGCACGGGGTGCCGGAGCACGGGGTGCCGGGATGCGCGGCGGAGCCCGCCCAGGATCGTCAGGGGCATCGGCGTGCCCTGGACGGCCGGTGCGCTCGCGCGCGCTCGCCGCGGCCGCGGCACCGCGGAACGGCACCGCACGGCGGCGGAGAGATCAGGCGGCGCGCACCCGCGGGTCCAGGACGGGGCGGCGGCCGCGGAGCCGGACGTAGGCGGCTGCGGCCATCACCCGCGCCGCGCTGTCAGTGACGGCACACATGCGCCCGATCCTAGTAACCCGCGACGTCCGCCCCCAACAGGTTTTCCTCCCGGCCCGCCACCCGCCCGCCCCGCCCGCCGGGCCGTAGGCTGCGCGGTGTGACGGGCCGCGATCCGGAGTACCTGGCGTTCCTGCGCCGCCGCCTCGCCGAAGACGGCACCGACGGCGACGAGGCGGGTGACGGTGTCGAGGCGGCGCGCCGCGCGCACGCCGCCGACCTCGCCCGCTCCCCGCGCCCGCCCGCCGGAGCCGTGACCGACCTGGCCGTGGACGGCCCCGCCGGGCCGCTGCCCGCCCGGCTCTACCGGCCCGCCTGGGACGGCCCCGCCCCCGCGCTGGTGTACCTGCACGGCGGCGGCTGGGTGCTCGGCGACGTCGACTCCTACGACCCGGTCGTGCGCGCCCTGGCCGCCGCCAGCGGCGTCGCGTGGCTGTCGGTCGGGTACCGGCGCCCGCCCGAGGACCCGTTCCCCGCCGCGCTCGACGACACCGTCGCCGCCGTCCGCTGGACCGTCCGCCACGCCGCCGCGCTCGGCCTGGACCCGCGCCGCATCGGGGTCGCCGGCGACAGCGCGGGCGGGCAGCTCGCCGCCGCGGCCGCCGGGGTCCTGCGCGCCGCCGGACCGGACCGGCCCGTCCTGCAGGTCCTGCTGTACCCGGCGCTGGACCTGCGCGAGGTGCCGCCGCCGCTGCCCGACCCCGACGGCCTCGCCCCGCCCCGCGACGGCGTGGACCGCGCCCTGCGCGCCTACCTGCGCGGCACCGACCGCACCCGCCCCGACGTCTCCCCGCTGCTGGACCCCGACCCCGCCGGCCTGCCCCCGGCCGTCATCGCCACCGCCGAGCACGACCGGCTCCGCCCGCAGGCCGAGCGGCACGCCGAGCGGCTGCGCGCCGCCGGCGTCCCCGTCACCCTCGTCCCCGGCACCGGACTGGACCACGGCTTCCTCGGCTGGGGCGCGTTCGCGCGCCGGCCCGCCGAGGCGATCGCCGAGATCGGCGCCGCCGTCCACCGCGCCCTCACCGGCGTTCCGGACGGCCCCGGCCCCCGGTGAAAACCCGTCCTTAAAGACGCTTGCCCACCCCGTTTAGCGCCTTTGACGTGGGAAATCACACACTCAAGGGAGATTTCCGCACACGCCGCCCAGAGCGGAAGGAGGGGCCACCGCCGTGCACAGGACCCACGAGATGCGGATGGTCCGCACCCAGGAATCCGGGATGGAGGAATGGGCCTGCCCCAGCTGCGGACGCCGCATCCTGCTGCGGTGGCCGCCCGACTACACCAAGAGCGTCCTGGACGACGGCGACCCCAGGGCCTGCCATATCGCCGTCACACCCGACGAACCGCCCGCCGAGGCACCGGGCGCCGCCACCACCACCGGCGGCCGGTGGCGCCGCCTGCGCGAGACCGGCGCCGACGCCCTCGGCGCCCCCGTCGGGCCGGGCGTCAACCCGACCGGAACCGTCTAGCCCGCGCCGGCCGCCCGGCCCGCGCACCAGTCGGCCCGCGCAGTCCAGCTCACGCACCCGCAGTCCAGCTCACGCACCGTCCAGCTCACGCACCGTCCAGCTCACACCGCCGCGAGCTCGGCGCGCAGCCGGTCCAGGCCCATCGGCCCCAGATCCAGCGCCCGCCGGTGGAACTCCTTCAGATCGAACCCCGCGCCCGCGCGCCGCCGCGCCTCCTCCCGCGCCTCCAGCCACACCTTCTCCCCCAGCTTGTACGCGATCGCCTGCCCCGGACGCCCCAGGTACCGGTCGATCTCGAACGCCACCGCCGAATCGGGATCGGGGCCCTTGCGCGACCGCAGGAACGCGAACCCCAGCTCCGGCGTCCACCGCTCCCCCTCGTGGAACCCCGCCCCCTTCGGGATCGGCAGCTCCAGATGCAGCCCGATGTCCAGGATCACCCGCGCCGCCCGGAACCGCTGCCCGCCCGCCAGCATCCCCAGCCGGTGCGCCGGATCGGCGTAGTGGCCCAGCTCGTCCATCAGCCGCTCCGCGTACAGCCCCCACCCCTCGCAGTGCCCCGCGTGCAGCTCGCTCGCCACCCGCTGGAACCGGTTCAGCCGCGGGTTCAGCACCGTCACCCCCAGCTGAAGGTGGTGGCCCGGCACCCCCTCGTGGAACATCGTCGTCGGCACCGACCACGTCACGATCTCCGCCGCCGGGTCCTCCACCGTCCACCACACCGTCCCCGGCCGCGACAGGTCCTCCGCCGGCGCCAGGTAGTAGATCCCCGACTCCACCGGCGGGATCCGGCACTCGATCCGCCGCAGCGGCGCCGGAATGTCGAAGTGCACCCCGTCCAGATCCGCGATCGCCCCGTCCGCCAGCTCCTGGATCCACCCCCGGAACGCCTCCGCCCCCACCACCCGGTACGCCGGATCGGCGTCCAGCGCCGCCATCACCGCCGGCAGCGGCTCACCCGGCAGGATCTCCGCCGCCGCCCCCGCCATCTCCGCCTCGACCCGCGCCAGCTCCTCCCAGCCCCACGCGTACGTCTCCGCCAGGTCCAGCTCCGTCCCCAGGAACTCCCGCACCCCGAGCGCGTACCGGTCCGCGCCCAGCGCGTCCCGCTCCGGCGCCCGCGCCGCCAGCACCCCCGTCAGGAACTCCGCGAACCCCGCCAGCGCCGCCGACGCCGCCCGCGCCGCCTCCCCCAGCGCGCCCGCCAGCGGACCCTCCCCGTACCGCGCCACCAGACCCGCCACATACGCCGGGAACTCCGCGCACTCGCGCGCGCTGCGCAGCACCTGCCGCCGCGCCGCGACCCGCCCCCGGCCGCACGCCCGCTCCAGCGACACCCGCAGCCCCGCCAGCGCGCCCGGCAGCGCCCCCAGCCGCGACCGCACCGCCTCCCAGTCGGTGCCGGCCCCCTGGTCGAGCAGCTCCACCGCCACCCGCAGCCGCTGGACGGGCCCGTCGGTGGTGTCCAGCAGCCACTCCCGCACCCCCGCCTCGTCCAGCGCCACCTCCACCTCGAGCCGGTCCCGCAGCACCGCGGCCGCGACCCGGCCCGCCTCCCCCTCCACCGGCACCCGCGCCAGCTCCGCCAGCGTCCGCCGCGACAGCTCGGCGCGCGCGGCGGCCCCGTCCGGGCCGTAGTCGGTCAGCCGCCCCTCCTGCCCCGCGATCCCCATCACGGCGGCCAGGCACGGATCCAGCGCGGCGAACTCGTCGGTGTACCGGCCGGCGAGGTCATCCAGTGCGGTCATCGCCCCAGGCTACGGCCCGCACCGGCAAAAGTGATCATGAAAATGTGCCAAAAAAGGCATACCGCCCAGCGGGGTCAGCGCGCCTCCACCGCCAGCCGCACCCCCAACCCGACCAGCACCACACCCGACACCTGCTCCAGCCGCCGCCGCACCCCCGGCCGCCCCAGCACCCGGCGCGCCGCACCCACCACCCACACCACCACCGCGTACCACAGCAAGTCGATCAGCGCCCACAGCACCGAGAACCCCACCAGCGTCCACCCCACCGGCCACCCGCCCGGCACGAACTGCGGCAGGAACGACACCGCGAACACCCCCGCCTTCGGATTCGCGAAATTCGTCACCAACCCCAACCGGAAACACCGCCGCCCCGACAACCCCGCCCCCTCCACACCCCGCGACTCCTCCACCACCCCACCGGACGCACCACCGCCACGCCGCGCGCGCCACAACGCCCGCACCCCGAACCACACCAGCACCACCGCACCCGCCACCCGCAACCCGTCATACGCCAACCGCGACGCCACCAGCAACGCCGACAACCCCACCGCCGCCGCCAGCCCCCACACCAGCACACCCGTTTCATTCCCCAGCACCACGGCCAACCCTCCGCGACGCCCCGACCGCACCGACTCACGCATGATCACAACCGTGCTCGGCCCCGGCGCCATCGCGATCAGCACCGCCGCGCCCGCGAACGCCAGCAGACTCTCCACCATCCGTCCATGCTCACCGCCCCGCACCCGCCCGCGCAACGCCAAAACCTGGCCACAACAGGGCGCAGCGGACACCGGCCACAACCCGGCGGCTCACACCGTCACACTCACACCACACTCACACCGTCACAGCGGCGCGCCGTCATCCCCACCCGAAGCCGACGGCGACGGCGACGGCGGACCCGTCGGCGACCGCGGCGGCCCCGACGGAGACCGCGACGGCGTCGGCGGCCGCGACGGCTGCTGGAACGTCGGCGTCGGCTCCGGCGGCGCCGGAGCCGGCTCCTCCGCCGTCGGCTGGCACGCGAACAGCACCGCCATCAGCAACGCCAGCACCAGCAACGCCGCCGCCAGCGCCACCACCGCCGCCACCAGACTCCGCTCCGGCGGACGCTCCCCCACCGGCGCCCCACCCGGCACACCCACCGGCGGCCCCGGCCGCGGCTCCTCCAACGCCGGCTCACCCGACCCCAGCCAGTACGGCTGGAACTGCGGACCCCGCCGCCGACCGCCCCACCACCCGCGACCCTGCCCCTGGAACACCACCGGCTCCAGGAAACGCTCAGCCCCCACCCGATCAGGCTCATACGACGTCGCCACCCACGGCGCCGGACCATCCGGATGCGCCGCCACCACCGGCGCCGGACCACCCGACCCACCTGCGGCCCCACCCGGACCCCCGCCCGGCACACCACCCGCCGCCGGCACCGCCGCGTTGATCGCCGCACGGAACCGGTCCCGCGCCGCGGCATCCCCCGCCGCACCCCGGTTCAGCACCGCCACACTCGCGCGCCGCCCCTCACCGTCCACCCCCAGGAACACGATCCCCGCGGCGGACTCCGACAGACGCGCCGACAAACGAAACGGCCCCAGCTGAACTGGGTCACCCGGCGGCAACGGCCTCGACATGGCCGCAACACTAACAACCACACCCCCACCCCCGAACCGATCACCACCCGAGCGCACGTATCCCGAACGAACGGGTACAAGTGATCGCGTAGGGTCGTAACACGCCCACCGGCACCGACGCACAGGCCCACCGGGGACAGCGAACCAGGGACAGCGAGGGGACTCCCACCATGACCACCGCCACCGACGTCGACGAGGCCGCGGCACTCCTGCAGAACACCCTCACCGAGGTCAAAAAGGTCATCGTCGGCCAGGACCACATGGTCGAACGCATGATCGTCGCACTCCTCGCCCGCGGCCACTGCCTCATCGAAGGCGTCCCCGGCGTCGCCAAGACCCTCGCCGTCGGCACCCTCGCCCGCGTCGTCGGCGGAACCTTCGCCCGCCTCCAGTTCACCCCCGACCTCGTCCCCTCCGACATCGTCGGCACCCGCATCTACCACCCCTCCACCGAGCAGTTCGACGTCGAACTCGGCCCCGTCTTCGTCAACTTCGTCCTCGCCGACGAGATCAACCGCGCCCCCGCCAAAGTCCAGTCCGCCCTCCTGGAGGTCATGGCCGAACGCCAGGTCTCCCTCGGCGGCACCACCTACCCCCTCCCCAAACCCTTCATCGTCCTCGCCACCCAGAACCCCATCGAGTCCGAAGGCGTCTACCCCCTCCCCGAAGCCCAGCGCGACCGCTTCCTCATGAAGATCGACGTCCACCACCCCGCCGCCCACGAGGAACTCCAGATCCTCCAGCGCATGAGCGTCGACCCACCCGAAGCCGCCCAGCTCCTCGACACCGGACGCCTCGCCGGCCTCCAGCGCGCCGCCGAAGAGGTCTCCGTCCACGAACTCATCGCCGACTACATCGTCCGGCTCGTCATGGCCACCCGCGAACCCGAGCAGTACCGCCTGCCCGACCTGCGCGGCGTCATCGAGATCGGCGCCAGCCCCCGCGCCACCCTCGGCCTGGCCTCCGCCGCCCGCGCCCTCGCCCTGCTGTCCGGACGCGACTACGTCCTGCCCGACGACGTCCGCGCCGTCGCCCGCGACGTCATGTCCCACCGCCTCGTCCTCACCTTCGACTCCCTCGCCGACGGCATCGACCCCGGCGACGTCATCACCCAGATCCTCACCGCCGTCCCCCCGCCCCGCGTCGTCTGGAACCACGGAGCCGCGGCGGTGACCACCGCATGAGCCCGCGGCGCGCCGACCACGGAACCCCCGCCGCCGGACGGCGCCGCCGCGGCGGCGCCGCAGGCAAGCTCGCCCACCTCGCCCCCGAACGCACCCTGCGCCGCCTGGAACTCCAGGTCACCCGCCGCCTCGACGGCCTCCTCAACGGCGAGCACCTCGGCCTGATCCCCGGCCCCGGCACCGAACTCGCCGAAGCCCGCCTCTACCAGCCCGGCGAGGACGACGTCCGCCACATGGACTGGGCCGTCACCGCCCGCACCACCACCCCCCACGTCCGCGACCTCGTCGCCGACCACGAACTCGAAGCCTGGTCCCTGGTCGACCTCACCCCCAGCATGGACTTCGGCACCGGCAACATGATCAAACGCGACCTCGCCGTCGCCGCCCTCGCCGCCGTCGGCTTCCTCACCGTCCGCCTCGGCGACCGCGCCGGCGCCTACCTCCTGCACACCGACGGCGTGCGCCGCTGGCCCGCCCGCACCGGCAAGGCCGCCCTCTACGCCCTCCTGCAGTCCGTCCTGGACGCCCAGTCCGCCGGGCAGGGCCCCGGCGCCCGCACCGGCCCCGCCGCACCCCGCGACCTCGCCGCCGCCCTCACCTCCCTCGACCGCGGCCAGACCCGCCGCGGCCTGCGCGTGGTCATCTCCGACTTCCTCGCCCCCGACGGCACCGACCCCCTCACCGGCCCCGCCGACGCCGACCAGCACGGCCGCCCCGACTGGGAACGCCCCCTGCGCCGCCTCGCCGCCCGCCACCAGGTCCTCGCCATCGAGATCATCGACCCCCGCGAACTCGACCTCCCCGACGTCGGACTCGTCGAGATGGCCGACCCCGAGACCGGGACTGTCCACGAGATCGTGCTCAGCCGCCGCACCCGCGAACGGTACGCCGCCGCGGCCGCCGCCCAGCGCGAGCGCAACCGCGCCGCCCTGCGCCGCTGCGGCGCCCACCACCTCGTCCTGCGCACCGACCGCGACTGGATCGCCGACGTCGCACGCTTCGCCCTCCGCCAGCGCCGCGCCGGAGGACGGTCCTTCACCACCGGGGGAGTGCGCCCATGACCTTCCTGTCACCCGAACGCCTCTGGCTGCTCGGCCTCCTGCCGCTGCTGGCCGCCGCCTACACGATCCTGCAGCTGCGCCGCAGCCGCTACGCCGTCCGCTTCACCAACCTCGCGCTGCTCTCCCAGGTCGCCCCCCGGCGGCCCGGCTGGCGCCGGCACGTCGCCGCCGGCCTGTTCCTCATCATGATCCTGCTCATGATGGTCGGGTTCGCGCGCCCCGCCTCCTCCGTCAAGGTCCCCCGCGACCGCGCCACCATCATGGTCGCCGTGGACGTGTCGCTGTCGATGATGGCCAGGGACGTCTCCCCCAGCCGCCTCGACGCCGCCAAGGCCGCCGCCAAGAAGTTCATCGGCGACCTGCCCCGCCGCTTCAACGTCGGCGTCGTCGCCTTCGCCGGCAACGCCAACCTCGTCGCCGCGCCGTCCGCCGACCGCGCCGCCGCCATCGCCTCCCTCGACCAGCTCGCCCTGGCCAAGCGCACCGCCATCGGCGAGGCCGTGTTCACTTCCCTGCAGGCCGTCCGGTCCTTCGACGCCGAGGCCAGCCAGGACCCGCCGCCCGCCCACATCGTGCTGCTGTCCGACGGGGACAACACCACCGGACGCTCCGTCCAGGAGGCCGTCGACGCCAGCCGCGTCGCCCACATCCCCGTCTCCACCATCGCGTTCGGCACCCCCTACGGCACCGTCGACATCGAGGGCGAGACCACCAGCGTCTCGGTCAACAAGGAGACCCTCAAGACCCTCGCCGACAGCACCGAGGGCAAGGCCTACGAGGCCGCCGACGCCGGGCAGCTCGACGAGGTCTACGGCAACATCGGCACCTCCCTCGGCTTCCGGATCGAGCACCGCGACATCGCCGCCCGCTACATCGGCATCGCGCTGCTGTTCGCCCTCGCCGCCGGCGGCGTCTCCCTCGCCTGGTTCTCCCGCCTGCCCTGACCGACCCGCCCGCCCGGCCGGTCGGCCCGGACCGCCCGCGCGACCGGTCCGGGCGCCGCGCGCGCACTGATAGCGTCGACGGACGTGGGGGATCACTACTTCGCCGAGCGGCCCGGCGCCGCCAGCCGGCGCCGCACCGTCGACCTCGTCCTGCCCGACCTGCACCTGCGGCTCGACACCGACAGCGGCGTCTTCTCCCCCGACCGCGTCGACCCCGGCACCCGCGTCCTGCTGGAGACCGTCCCGCCGCCCCCGCGGCACGGAGACCTCCTCGACCTCGGCTGCGGCTACGGGCCCATCGCCCTCACCCTGGCCAAGCGTTCCCCGTCGGGGAAAGTCTGGGGTGTGGATGTGAACCGGCGAGCATTGGAAATCGCGGAGGGCAATGCCAAAGCCGCCGGCCTTGACAATGTAAGGTTCATGCTGGGGGACGAGATCGACCCCGCGCTGCGCTTCGCCGCGATCTGGTCCAACCCCCCGATTCGCATCGGCAAGGCCGCCCTGCACGACCTCCTGCTCACCTGGCTCCCCCGCCTCACCCCCGAGGGCACCGCCCACCTCGTCGTCCAGAAGCACCTCGGCTCCGACTCCCTCCAGCGGTGGCTGACCGGCCAGGGCTTCCCCACCGAGCGGATCGCCTCCCGGTCCGCCTACCGCGTCCTGCGCGTCACGTCCCGCACGGAAGGCACCACCCGATGACCACCCGCGACCCGAAGAGCACCCCCGAGCCCGCCCCGGGCCGCCGGCAGCTGCGCGCCACCGACGTCAAGCGCCTCAACCGCGACTGGCGCCGCCGCACCGGAGCCCGCCTCGGACTGCTCGTCGAGTCCGTCACCCAGCCCTTCAACATGGGCTCGATCATCCGCACCGCCGCCGTGTTCGGCGTCGAGCACCTCTGGCTCGCCGGCAACGCCACTCCCCCCACCCACCGCGGCGTCGCCAAGACCGCCCTCGGCACCGACCGCCTCGTCCCCTGGGAGCACGCCGGCACCCCCGCCGAGGCCGCCGCCGCCGTCCGCAAGGAGGGCCTGCGCCTCATCGCCGTCGAGCTCACCGCCGACGCCGTCCCCCTGCACGACGCCCCCCTCGACGGCGACGTCTGCCTCGCCGTCGGCGGCGAGGACCACGGCTGCTCCCCCGCCCTGCTCGCCGCCGCCGACGCCGTCGCCTACATCCCCCAGATCGGACGCGTCGGCTCCCTCAACGTCGCCGTCGCCACCGCCATCGCCCTCGCCGAGGCCCGCCGCCGCGAATGGAGCGCCTGACCCGCTCCCCCCGGGCCCGGCCGTCTGCACCCCCGCACCCCCCGCAAATGGGTGCCCGCCCCCATGGTGGGCGTCAGCCCCTTGCCCCATGGTGGAGGTTCGCCACGCATTTACCCCAGGCGACCGAAGGGAGCCCATTGCGATGACGGTCAACGGCGCGGTCAACGGCGCGGTCGGCAACGCCTCCGGCGGTTACCCGCCGGGCGGCGCCGCGGCGCGGCAGGCCCGCGAGCTCCTGGAGCGCGAGCGCCGCGACCGCATCGCCGAACTCGGCCTCCTCGACGGCGAGGGACCCGCCGCCCCCGACGAGGCCGCCATGGCCCGCCGCGGCACCCTCCAGGGCAACCTCGAAGAGATCGACGCGGCCCTCGCCCGCCTCGACCAGGGCACCTACGGCCTGTGCGAGGACTGCGGCCAGGCCGTCCCCGAAGGCCGCCTGGAGATCATCCCCTACGCCCGCCGCTGCGTGGCCTGCCAGCAGCGACGGCGGTGATGACCGCCACCGCGGCGGCACCGGACGGCGCCCGCGCCGCCCTCGACCTCGGCACCAGCCGCATCCGCGCCAGCGTGCCCGCCCTGGACGTGCTCGTCGACCGCCCCTCCGCGGCCGGCGACCACGTCCGGGCCCCCGCCGGCCGCCGCACCGGCCGCACCGCACCCGCCCGCCCCATCGAGCACGGCATCGTCACCGACGCCGGCGCCTGCACCCGGCTCACCCGCCGCACCCTGCAGGAGGCCGGCCCCGGCCTGCGGCTCCGCCACATCCTGCTCGCCGTGCCCGCCGCCGCCAGCGGCGCGCAGCTCGGCCGCGCGGCCAACGCCGTCCGCGCGGCCGCCGGCTGCCCCGTCCGCACCATGGACGCGCCCCTGGCCGCCGCCATCGGCGCCGGAATCGACCCCGGCGACCCCACGCCCCGCCTCATCCTCGACATCGGCGCCGGGATCGTGGAGATGGCCGTCATCATGCGCGGCCGCGTCCACCTGGCACGCTCCATCCAGTACGCCCCCGAACGGCCCGCCGGGCACAACGCGCCCCGGCTGCCCGAGTACGTCCGAGAGCGCATCCCCGGCGGCGTCACGCACCTGCTGAACGACCTGCCCGCCCCGCTGCGCCGCCCCGCCCGCGACGGCGGGCTCCTGCTCACCGGCGGCGGCGCCCGGCTGCCGTCCCTGCCCGGCCGCCTCACCGCCGAGATGAGCCTCACCGTCACGATCGCCCCCGACCCGGCGCGCGCCACCATCCGCGGCCTCGCCCGCGCCTGCCGGTCCCCCGGCCTGTGGCAGCTCACCCGGACCTGACCGGCCCACCCCGCACCCGCGCGCTAAGCTCAGCCCGTGCAGTTCCTCATCCGTGCGTAGGACGCCCAGATGCCGCCGCCCCGGCGCGGCGGCCTTCGGCGTCCCCCCGAACCGGCCCCCGGGCCCTCCCGATGAGGAACACCTTCCGTGGCACCGTCGTACGCTGCCGTCCTGCGCGCACCCCACGCCTTCCGCACCTTCTCCCTCGCACTGATCGGACGCCTGTCCTACGGGACGGTCTTCCTGTCCCTGACCCTGGCGTTCACCGCCTCCACCGGCTCCTACGCCCGCGCGGGCGGCCTCATGGCCCTCAACGGCTTCACCGTCTCCGTCCTGTCGCCCCTGCGCGCCGGGCTCATCGACCGGCACGGCCCGCGCCGCACCCTCCCGCCGATGGCCGCCGCCTACTGCCTGGCACTGCTCGCCCTGGCCGCCCTCACCTGGCACCCCGGCGCGCCCCTGCCGCTGCTCACCGCGCTCACCCTCGCGGCCGGCGCCACCATGCCGCCACTGGGCGTGGTCATGCGGACCCTCTGGAACACCCTCCTGCCGGACGGTCCGCTCCTCCGCCGCGCCTACAGCCTCGACACCGTCTGCGAAGAGCTCGTGTTCGTCACGGGCCCGCTGCTGGCCGGGCTGCTCTCCGCGGCCGCCCGCCCGGAGTTCGGCATCGCGCTCAGCGCCGCCCTCATCGCCGCCGGCACCCTCGGGCTGGTCACCTCACCGGCCGTCAGGCCCCGGCCGAAGGCGAACCGCCCCGGCCCCCGCCGCCCCGCGATCCCGCTCGCCCCGTGCCTCGCCGCCGCGGCCACCGGCGTCGTCCTCGGCTCCACCGCCCTGCTCGCCGTCGCGTTCACCCGCCAGCACCACCAGCCCGCCGCGGTCGCCTGGGTCGAGGCCGCCCTCGCCGCCGGCAGCGCCGCGGGCGGGCTCGCCTACGGCGCGCTGAGCCGCACCCCGCCCGGACACCGCCGGATCGCCGCGCTCCTCGTCCCGCTCGGCACCGCCCTCGCCGCCGCCGGCCTCGCCCCGTCCACCCTCGTGCTGACGGCGGCGGCGTGCACGGCAGGGCTGTTCATCAGCCCCGTCCTGACCGCCGCCTACCTGGTCGCCGACGCGGCCGCACCGCCCGCCGCACGCACCCGCGCGGCCGCCTGGGTCAACACCGCGCTCAACCTCGGCGCGGCCGGCGGGACGGCCGCGACCGGCGTGTACCTGGACGCCCTGCCCCTGCCCCTGTCCTACGCCCTCGCCGCCGCCCCCGCCATGGCAGCCGCCGCGCTCCTGCCGCTTTTGCGGGAACGGCAACGGAATTCGCCGGAACCCGAGGTCATCGCACACCATCGACCCATGGACGACACCGTCACCGGCCAGGAGTTCTGGGACTCCCGCTACGCCGAGAGCGACCGCATCTGGAGCGGCAACCCCAACACCGTCCTCGTCCGCGAGGTCACCGGGCTCGCCCCGGACACCGCCCTGGACCTCGGCTGCGGCGAGGGCGCCGACGCCATCTGGCTCGCCCGGCGGGGCTGGCGCGTCACCGCCGTCGACATCTCCGCCGTCGCCGTCGAACGCGCCGCCCGCCACGCCCGCGACGAGGGCGTCGCCGACCGCGTCGACTTCCAGCGCCGCGACCTGGCCGAGTCCTTCCCCAAGGGGGAGTACGACCTCGTCTCGGCCCAGTTCCTGCACTCCCCCACGACCCTGCCCCGCGAGCGCGTCCTGCGCGCGGCGGCCGCGGCCGTCGCGCCCGGCGGCGTCCTGCTGGTCGTGGGCCACGCCGGGCCGCCGCCCTGGGACCCCGACGCCCACGCCGGAGTGCACCTGCCCACCCCCGAGGAGGTGCTGGCCTCGCTCGAACTGCCCGACGGCGCGTGGGAGGTACTGCTCAGCGGCGAGCACGAGCGGGTCCAGACCGCCCCGGACGGGCGCACCATGACCCGCACCGACAACGCCCTCAAGATCAGGCGGCTGCCGGGCTGAGCCCCCGGGGCGGGCCGCTCCTCAGGGCCGGGCGGTCCGCTCCATCAGCTCCGCGAACTCCTCCAGGGAGATCTTGCCGTCGCGGTTGGCGTCGGCGGCCACGACCACCTCCACGGCGCGCGTGTCGGTCACGTCCTGGCCGAGCTTGGTCATCAGGTTCTTCAGCTCCGCCGTGGAGATGTAACCGTCGCCGTCGACGTCCACGAGCTCGAACGTCGCCCTGTAGTCGTTCACGTCCGCCATGCCGGCGCTCCTTCGCTGATCGATTGCGGGGCGACCGTAGCACCGCGCCACCCGCCCCCGCCCTTTACGTAGTAAGGTCGAGGGTGATCGCCGCGTCCGCAATAATCGGAGGGGTGCGCCGCTCGTACGAGTTCCTCGACCATCCCGGACCGATCCCGTTCGCCCACCGCGGCGGCGCGGCCGGGCGCCCGGAGAACTCGATGGCCGCCTTCCAGCGCGCCACCGACCTCGGCTACCGCTACCTGGAGACCGACGCCCACGCCACCGCCGACGGCGTCGTCGTCGCCTTCCACGACCGCACCCTCGACCGGGTCACCGACCGCACCGGCACCATCTCCCGGCTCCCCTACACCGAGGTCGCCAAGGCCCGCATCGCCGGCACCGAGCCCATCCCCCGCCTGGAGGACGTCCTCGGCTCCTTCCCCGACGCGCGCGTCAACATCGACCTCAAGGACGCCAACGTCATCGGGCCGCTCGCCACGACGCTGCACCGCACCAACGCCTGGAACCGGGTGTGCATCACCTCCTTCTCCACCCGCCGCCTGGCCCAGATGCGCGCGCGCCTCCCCGTGTTCACCGACCGGGACGTCTGCATGGCCCTCGGCCCCCGCGGCGTGATGGCGCTGCGCGCCCGGTCCTACGGCGGGCCCGCCGCCAAGCTCGTCCGGCTCGCCGCCACCGGCGTCGCGTGCGCCCAGGTCCCCTACGGCCTCGGCCCCGTCCCGTTCGTCACCGAGGCGTTCGTCGAGCACGCCCACCGGCTCGGCCTGCAGGTCCACGCCTGGACGGTCAACGACCCCGCCGCCATGGAGCGGCTCCTGGACCTCGGCGTCGACGGCATCATGACCGACGATCTGCTGGCCCTCCGCCGCGTCATGTCCGCCCGCGGCCTGTGGGCCCACGGCGACGCCTGAGGACGCCCATGCCGGATGACGACGCCCGGGACCCGTGCGGCACGCTCGCCCGCGCCCTGTGGATCGGCGGCGGGCAGTGGGCCGGAAAGTCCACCGTGGCGCGGCTGCTGGCCGTCCGGTACGGGCTGACCGTGTACCGCTACGACTACCACGACGCCCGAGCCCACAACGACCGCCGCGTCGCGCGCCGGGTCCGCCTCGGCGAACCGCCCGGCGGCCCCGGCCCCGAGGCCGCCTGGGTGGACACCACCCCGCGGGCCATGGCCGCCGAGACCCTCGCCGGCTTCCCCGTGCGGTTCGAATGGGCCCTGGACGACCTGCGCGCCCTGGTCTCCGGACGCCCCGTGATCGCCGAGGGCTGGGGCCTGCGCCCCGAACTGGTCGTCCCGGTCGCCGGCTCGCCGGAGCGCATGGTCGTCATGGTGCCCACCGAGGCGTTCCGCGACCGGCAGCTGCGCACCCTCCCCCGGGCCGCGACCGTCGCGCGCGGCCTCAGCGACCCCGACCGCGCCCAGCGCAACCGCCTCGAGCGCGACCGCCTCGTCGCCGCGGACGCCGTCCGCTCCGCACGCCGCCTGGGCGTCCGCGTCATCGAGGTCGACGGCACCCGCGACGCCGCCGCCGTCGCCGACCTCGTCGCCGACCACTTCCGCCCCTACCTGCCGCCCCCGGAGAGCACCTGCCCGCAGGCCGAGCCGCACGCGTGACCCGCGGCCGCACGCCGCCAGAAGGGAACCGACATGCCCGCCGACCTCCACCGCCGCGCCGTCGTCGCCGACACCCACAACGACCTGCTGATGGCCGTGGCGGCGCGCCCGCCCGCGCAGTGGGCCGGGTTCTTCCGGGACCGCTGGCTGCCCCAGCTCCGCGACGGCGGCGTGGACCTGCAGGTCCTGCCCGTCTTCATCGACGACCGGTTCCGCCCGGAGGGGGCGCTGCGCGAGACCCTGCGGATGATCGAGGCCGCCCACGTCCTCGCCGAGGGCAACGCGGCCGAGGTGAGCCTGTGCCTCGACGGGGAGGACATCGACCGGGCGCTGGCCGACGGGAAGATCGCCCTGGTGCTGGCCCTGGAGAGCGCACCCGGCCTCGACGCGAACGTCGAACTGTTCTCCACCGTGCACCGCCTCGGGGTGCGGGTGGCCTCGATCGCGCACTGGGGCCGCACCCCGCTGGCCGACGGCAGCGGTGAGGACGCCGCGGGCAGCCGCCTGACGGCCGCCGGGGCCGACGCGCTGGCCGAACTGGAGCGGCTGGGCGTCATCTTCGACGTCTCCCATCTGGGGGCCGCCGGCGTCGCCCACGTCCTGGAGATCGCCACGCGCCCGGTCATGGCGACCCACTCCTCGGCCCGGGCGCTGCGCGACCACCACCGCAACCTCACCGACGACCAGATCCGCGGCATCGCCGCGACGGGCGGGGTCGTGTGCGTCAACTTCCTCGCGGGCTTCCTCAGCGACGACCCCGCCGGCTACACCGTCGACCGCCTCGCCGAGCACATCGAGCACGTGGCGGCCGTCGCCGGGATCGACCACGTCGGCCTCGGCCCCGACTTCATCCGCGAGGTCAGCCTCGAACTCACCCCGCCCTGCTGCGAGGACCTGAGCAGCCTGGCCGGGTTCGACGTCAACGCCGTCGTCCCCGGCCTGGACGGCCCGCGCGGCCTGCCCCTGGTCACCGAGGCCCTGGTCCGCCGCGGCCACGCCGAGTCCGACATCCGGAAGATCCTCGGCGAGAACGTCCACCGCCTCTTCCGCAAGGAACTCGGCCGCCCCGCCTAGAAGTGCAGGCCTAGGAGTGCAGGCGGGCGGCCAGGTAGGCGATGATCTCGTCCCTCGCCTTCAGGGTGGGGTGGCCGTCCTCGTCGACCAGGTGGGCGGTGGTGACGCTGTGCGGGGTCTGGACGACGTCGCGGAAGAACGGGGGCGGGTCGGTGCGGGCGGCGCCGCCCGGCAGGACGCGGCCGTCGAAGGCGTCGCCGAGCAGCTTGCGGTAGGCGGCGAACCGCTGGCCGGTGCACCAGCGGTCGTTGTCGAACCGGTACGCCAGGACCGTGATCCCGTCCCGCTCGACGCGCTCCCGGACGGCGCGGGCGTCCTCGTCGCCGAGTTCGAGCCCCGCGGGGTCGTCCAGGGGCAGCGACGGGTGGTTGACCACGGGCGCGATGACGGACGGCTCGAGCGTCATCGTCAGGGCGAAGTTGCCGGTGAAGCACAGCCCGATCGCGCCGACCCCCGGGCCGCCGCACTCGCCGTGCGCCTGCCGCGCCAGGCCGCGCAGCCACGCGGTGACGGGGCTGGTGCCGCCCCCGGCGAAGGCGCGGAACTCGGCGCTGACGCACGCGCGGCGGACGACCTCCTGCCCGTTCTCGGCCGTGGGGTAGGCCCCGTCGGCGCCGAACAGCGAGGGGACGTACACGGTGAACCCCGCGTCCCGCACCCACCGCGCCAGCCGCAGGACGTCCGGGCTGATGCCGGGCATCTCCGGCATCAGTACGACGCCCGGGCCGTCCCCGGAGACGTACACCGTCTTCACCACCCCGTCGACGTCCACCCGCCGGCGGGAGAAATCCGTGATCGAGTCGTCGAGACCCGCTTCGGTCGCGTTCATGGGGACAAGCCTGGACCGCCGCCCCCGCGCACCGGGATAGGCCGGATCGCCAATTATCAGGGTAATCTCGCCACCGGACAGGAGGCGGGATGAGCGCGTTGCGGGTCGGGGTGCTGGCGTATCCGGAGTGCTTCGCGTCCGAGGTGTTCGGCGTCCCCGACCTCCTGACGATGGCCGGGCACATCGCCGGCCCCGGCCGCGACGGCTACGAGGCGACGGTCGTCTCGCCCCGCCGCCGCGTCGCCGCGTCCGGCGGCACCGTGCTGGCCGCCTCCCCGCTGCGCGAGGTCGACGTCCTGGTCGTGCCCGGCTTCGAACTCGCGCCCGGCCTCGACGTGGACGCCAGACTGGCGTCGCTGTCCCCCGAGATCGCGGCGATCCGCTCCCACGCCGCCGCGGGCGGGGCCGTCGTCGCGATCTGCGTCGGGGCGTTCCTGCTGGCCGAGGCGGGCCTGCTGGCGCGGCGGCGGGCGACGACGGCGTGGCTGTTCGCGGACGAGCTGGCACGGCGCTGCCCGGACGCCGAAATCCGGCCCGAGCAGCTGGTCGTCACCGACACGGGAGTGACGACCACCGCCGCGTTCAGCGCCATGTACGACTTCGCGCTGGAGCTGATCCGCCGCCACAGCGGCGCCGGGGTGGCGCGCAGGACCGCGCGGGTGGCGCTCGTCGACGACGCCCGGTCGTCGCAGGCCCCCTACGTCGACGCCGGTCTCCTCCCCCAGCCGGGGAACGAGTTCTCCCGCAGGGTCATGCGGTGGCTCGACCAGAACCTCGCCGCCCGGTACGACCTCGCGGCGCTGGCGGAGGCCTTCAACGTCAGCACCCGGACGCTGCTGCGCCGCTTCGCGCAGGAGACCGGGCAGAGCCCGCTGGAGTACCTGCAGGCCGCCCGCGTCCGCCGCGCCCGCCACCTCCTGGAGACCACGGACGGCACCGTCGCCGCCGTCGCCGCCGCGGTCGGCTACCGGGACTCCGGCACCTTCGCGTCCCTCTTCGCCCGGCACACCGGACGGCGCCCGCGCGACTACCGGACCGCCTTCCGGCGGCTCAGCGTCCGAAGCCCGGACGCCTTCCCGGGGCCTGGTACCGGGCCGCGATCCTGAGCGGGGACTCCTCCGGCATGCCGCGCGCCCCCTCGTCCGCGGTGGGCATCTCGGCGCGGGACAGGTCCAGCCGGGCCGACCGGACCTGGCGCAGGAGCTCCAGGTCCTCGGCCGAGACGATCGCGGCCACGGTCTTGCCATGGCGGGTGAGGACGACCTCCTCGCCGCCGTAGACGACCCGATTGAGAAGCTCCGCGAAGATCTTCCGGGCCTGTGTCACCGCGATTTCCACGTCATTCATCCTATAGCGAACGTCGTCGGGGCGGCCTCGCCGCACGTCCTCCTCAAAATGTACAGTCTGTACAGAACAACTTTCGAGGAGGGCTGATGCGCGAGCACATGGCGGAGGACCGGAGCGGGCGGCGGGCGGAGACGTTCGCCGGAAGGTCGCGGGCGGCCGTGGCCGAGATGCCGCGGATCGCCGAGGCGCAGCTGTTCGAGCGGCTCCTGGCGCAGCGGATCGTGTTCCTCGGCACCGAGGTCGACGACCAGGTCGCCAACCGCGTGAACGCGCAGCTGCTGCTGCTCGCGGCGCAGGACGCCCGCCGCGACATCACGCTCTACATCAACTCCCCCGGCGGGGTCGTCGACGCCGGCATGGCGATCTACGACATGATGCAGTTCGTCCCGAACGACATATCCACCGTCGCGATGGGCATGGCGGCGTCCATGGGGCAGACGCTGCTGTGCGCGGGGACGCGGGGCAAGCGGTACGCGCTGCGGCACGCGCGGGTGATGATGCACCAGCCGCACGGCGGGATCGGCGGCACCGCGTCCGACATCAGGATCCAGGCCGAGCAGTCGCTCTACCTCAAGCGGACGCTGGCGGAGCTGACCGCGGTCCACACCGGTCAGCCGCTGGAGCGCATCGAGGCCGACGGCGACCGGGACCGGTGGTTCACCGCCGAGCAGGCCCGCGACTACGGCTTCGTCGACCACGTCATCGACAGCACCGACCGGGTGGGCACATGACAAGGGCGGAACGGCGGTACCTCGTCCCCGAGTACGAGGAGCGGACGAGCTACGGCCGCAAGGACACCAACCCCTACAACCGGATGTTCGAGGACCGGATCGTCTTCCTCGGCGCGCCGGTGGACGACACCAGCGCCAACGACGTCACCGCGCAGCTGCTCGCGCTGGAGGGCATGGACGCCGACCGGCCCATCTCCCTCTACATCAACTCGCCGGGCGGGGCGCTGACGGCGATGCTGGCCATCTGCGACACCATGCGCTACGTCCGGCCCGAGGTCGAGACGACCTGCGTCGGGCAGGCCGGGTCGGCGGCCGCGGTGCTGCTGGCGGCGGGCTCGCCGGGCCGCCGGCAGGCGCTGCCGGGCGCGCGGATCCTGCTGCACGAGCCGGAGATGGAGGTGTCCCGCGGGTACGCCACCGACCTGGACATCCAGGCGCGGGAGGTGCTGCGGCTGCGGGCGCAGACCGAGGCGATCCTGGCCGAGGCGACCGGGCGCGAGCCGACGGCGGTGCGCCGCGACCTGGACCGGGAGCGGTACTTCACCGCCGAGGAGGCCAAGGAGTACGGGCTGATCGACACGGTGCTCGCCGGGCGCGGGTAGCGCCGCGGGCCGCGGTTCCGGCGGCCGCGGCGGGCCGCGGCCGGAAACGGCAGGGTTGGATCACCCCGCCGAGGGGAATCTTGTCACGGTGTTCAGCGTTGGTCAGGGCAAGACCGCAAGCCGTCTGGGAGGCACGTGACGATGGCCGAGCGCGCACTTCGCGGCACCCGACTCGGAGCGACGAGCTACGAGAACGATCGCAACACCGATCTGGCCCCTCGCCAAGAGGTGGACTACACCTGTACGAAGGGCCACCGGTTCACCGTGACGCTCGCCGCCGAGGCCGAGGTGCCCATGACCTGGGAATGCCGCAACTGCGGCGCCACCGCCCTGCGCGTCGACGGCGAACTGCCCCAAGCCAAGAAGGGCAAGCCGCCGCGGACCCACTGGGACATGCTCATGGAGCGCAGGACCGTCGAGGACCTGGAGGAGGTCCTCGCCGAGCGCCTGGAGATCCTGCGGGCCGGGCGCAGGAAGTCCGCCTAGCGGACCGGGGGAGAGTTCTTCGGCGGAAGGGCCCGCACCGGACGACCGGTGCGGGCCCTTCCATGTCCGGGGACGCTTCCGCCTGCCGGGGACGCGCGGCTCAGCCGCCCGTGCGGGGCCGGACGAGGCCGCTCTCGTAGGCGGCGACGACGGCCTGCACCCGGTCGCGGAGCCCGAGCTTGCGCAGGATCCGGCTGACATGGGTCTTCACCGTCTCCTCCCCCACCACCAGGCGGCCGGCGATCTCGCCGTTGGACAGCCCCGCCGCGACCAGGCGCAGCACGTCGGTCTCGCGGGGGGTGAGGGCGTCCAGCACGTCCGGCTCGGGCGGGCGGGGACGCAGCCGGGCGAACTCCCCGATGAGGCGGCGGGTGACGGCCGGGGCGAGCAGCGCGTCCCCGGCGGCGACGACCCGGACGGCGTCGAACAGCCGCTCGGCGGTGACGTCCTTGAGCAGGAAGCCGCTGGCCCCGGCGACGAGTGCGGCGTAGACGTGCTCGTCGAGGTCGAAGGTGGTCAGCATCAGCACCCGCGGCGGGTCGGGTGCGGCGGTGACGCGGCGGGTGGCCTCGATGCCGTCCATGACGGGCATCCGCACGTCCATCAGCACGACGTCGGGCCGGTGCTCGCGGCACGCCCGCACCGTCTCGGCGCCGTCGGACGCGGTCGCCACGACGGCCAGGTCCGGCTGGGTGCCGAGCAGCGCCCCGAACCCGGCCCGGACGACCTCCTGGTCGTCGGCGACCACCACGCGCACGGTCACGGCGCCTCCACCGGCAGGACGGCCTCGACCAGGAACCCGCCGACCGGCCCGGGACCGGTGCGCAGCTCCCCGCCCGCGGCGGCGGCGCGCTCGCGCATGCCGAGCAGCCCGTGCCCGGCGGGCGCGCCCGCCTCCCGGGGGCCGGGTCCGTTGTCGCGGACGGCCACCCGCAGCGCGTCCGGCGCGTAGTCGATCTCCACGTCGACGGCGGCGCCGGGCGCGTGCCTGCGCGCGTTGGTCAGCGCCTCCTGGGCGATCCGGTAGGCGGCCAGCTCCAGGCCGGGGTCCAGGGCGGCGACGTGCCCGCGGACGATCAGCCGGACCGCGCCGGCGCCCGACTCGCGGGTCTGGTCGACCAGGTCGAGGAGCTGGGACAGGCCCGGCTGCGGGCGGCGGTCCGGTCCGGTGCCCGCGTCCTCGCGCAGCACGCCGAGCAGCCGCCGCATCTCGGTCAGGGCGGTGCGGGCGGTGTCGCCGATGGCCAGCAGCCGCTCGGCGCCCTCGGCGGGCATGCCCGGGACCGCGAGCCGCGCCGTCTCGGCCTGCACGGAGATCATCGAGATGTGGTGGGCGACGACGTCGTGCAGCTCGCGGGCGATGCGGGCGCGCTCGCCGCGCGCGGTGTGCTCCAGCAGCGTGCTCTCGAACGTGCGGCGGGACGCGGCCAGCGCGGCGGCGGCGGCGCGGCGCCGCCGGATCCGCCGCAGCGCCAGCACCGTCCACACGGTGGCCAGGGCGGCCAGCGCGGCGACGGCGGCGCCGCGGTGCAGGGCGCACGCCGCGGCGGCGGCGACGGTGATCGCGGCCGCGGCGGCGCCGGCCCGGTCGCGGACGGCGGCCAGCGGCAGCGTCGCGCACACGTCCACCGCGATCGCCAGCGGCAGCACGGCGCCGGAGCCGTGCGCGCGCACGACGGCCTCGGCCGCGCCCGCCGCGGCCAGGCAGGCGCCGGCCGCCGGCCACAGGTGCCGCCCGTCGATCTCCGCCACGCACGCCATTGTGGCGCGGACCGCGGCGCGGCGGCGTCCCTCGTGCGGGGGACCCCGCGTCCCCCGTCCCTCGCGCGGCAGGACGGCTCCGCGGCGGGACGACCCGGGCCCGCGGCGGCCCGTAGCGTGCCGGGTCATGGACGCAACCATCGAAGTGCGGGACCTGCGCAAGAGGTACGGGTCCGCCGTCGCCGTGGACGGGCTGTCGTTCACGGCCGCACCGGGGCGGGTCACCGGGTTCGTCGGCCCGAACGGCGCCGGGAAGTCCACCACCATGCGGATGATCATGGGGTTGGACCGGCCGGACGCCGGGACGGCGCTGGTCGGCGGGCGGCCGTACCGGTCGCTGCGGACGCCGCTGTGCCGCCTCGGCGCGATGCTCGACGCGGCGGCGGTGCATCCGGCGCGCCGGGCCCGCGACCACCTGCGCTGGCTGGCGCACGCCAACGGGCTGCCGGCGCGGCGGGTGGACGAGGTGATCGAGCTGACCGGGCTCGGCGGCGCGGCGCGGCGCCGGGCGGGCGGGTTCTCGCTCGGCATGCGGCAGCGGCTCGGCATCGCCGCCGCGCTGCTCGGCGACCCGCCGGCGCTGATGTTCGACGAGCCGGTGAACGGGCTCGACCCCGAGGGCATCACCTGGATCCGCGGGCTCCTGCGGTCGCTGGCCTCCGAGGGGCGGGCGGTGCTGGTGTCCAGCCACCTGATGAGCGAGCTGGAGGGCGGCGCCGACCACCTGGTGGTGATCGGGCGGGGCCGGCTGATCGCCGACACCACCGTCGCGGACCTGCTGGCGACCGCGTCCGGTGGCCGGGTGGAGGTGCGCACCGCCGAGCGGCGGGAGGCGATGACGGTGCTGGCCCGCGCGGGCGCCACCGTGACGGCGTCGGGACCGGACGCGGTCACGGTCGCGGACCTGCCCGCCGAGCGGATCATCGCCCTGCTGACCGGTGCCGGGGTGGGGTTCACCGGGATCTCCGAGCACCGGGCGTCGCTGGAGGAGGCGTACATGGAGCTGACCCGGGACGCGGTGGAGTTCCAGGCCCTGACCGGAGGGGAGGCGCGGTGAGCGCCCCGGCGCCCGCGGCGGGCGCGGCGTACCGCAGCACCGTCCAGGAGGAGGCGCGCGACGGGTTCGGGCGCCTGCTGCTCGCGGAGTGGACCAAGCTGCGCACCGTCCCCCGGTGGATGCTGACCCTGCCGGCGGCGGTGCTGCTGACGGTGCTGGTGGCGCTGCTGTCGGCGGCGGGCACCGAGACGTCCGGGCCGGGCGGCGGGCCCGCGGCGCAGCACCGGGCGGGCACGTTCGACCTCGGCCACTTCACCTACCTGCCCCTGGCGGGGGACGGCGCGATCGTCGCGCGGGTCGCCGCCCAGGACGGCGGCGGAGCCTGGGCGAAGGCCGGGCTGATGATCCGCGGCAGCGCCGAGCGCGGCACCCCCTACGCGGCGCTGGTGGTGACGCCGGGCCACGGCGTCCGGCTGCAGACCGGCTACGAGAGCGGCGGCGCCGGCGGAGGGACGGCCGTCGCGCCGCGCTGGCTGAAGCTGGCCCGCTCCGGCGCGGTCGTGACGGGCTACGACTCGGCGGACGGCCGGACCTGGCACCGGGTCGGGTCGGTGCGCCTGGCGGACCTGCCGCGGCGGGCGCCGGCGGGGATGGTCGTGGCCGTGCCCGACGAGGTGAAGGTGCAGCGCCAGTTCGGCGGCGAGAGCATCTCGGGCGAGCAGCGCGAGACCCGGGCGACGTTCGACCACGTGGCGGTGTCCCCGGCGGTACCGGGGGCGTCCTGGCGGGACCGGGACGCGCCGGGCGGGCCAGCCGCCGCCCCGGACGCGGACGGGCGCACGCGGGACGGCGGGGCCTTCACGCTGAAGGGCACCGGCGACATCGGCCCCGACCTGTTCGCCGACGACATCACCAAGACCACCCTCACCGGCGTGCTGGTCGGGCAGGCGGCGATCATCGCGCTGGCCGTGCTGTTCGTGACGGCCGAGTTCCGGCGCGGGATGCTGCGCACGACGTTCGCGGCGAGCCCCCGGCGCGGCCGGGTGCTGGCGGCCAAGGCGGTGGTGGCGGGCCTGGCGGCGCTGGTGGCCGGGCTGGCGGCCGCCGGCGGCGCGGTGCTGCTGGCCGGGCCCGTGCAGCGCTCGCACGGCCTGGCGCCGCCGCCGCTGTCGGACGGCGCGGTGCTGCGGGCGGTCCTCGGCACGGCCGCGCTGCTCGCGGTGATCGCGGTGTTCTCGCTGGCGGTCGCGGTGATCGTGCGGCGCAGCGCGCCCGCGATCACGCTGGTGCTGCTGCTCCTGCTCGTCCCGCAGATCGTCGCGACGGCGCTGCCGCTGTCGGCGGCGCGGTGGCTGGAGCGGGTCACGCCCGCGGCCGGGTTCGCGATCCAGCAGACGGTCGAGCGGTTCGACACCGCGATCGCGCCGTGGGCGGGCTTCGGGGTGCTGTGCGCCTACACCGCCGCGGCGCTGGCGCTCGCGGCGTGGCTGCTGGGGCGGCGGGACGCATGAGGGCGGTGCACGCGGAGTGGACGAAGCTGCGCACGCTGCCGAGCACCTGGTGGGTGCTGCTGGCGCTGGCGGGCCTCACCGCGGCGGTCGGCGCGGCCGTGACCGGGTCGGTGGACACCTCGCACTGCACCGCGCCCGGCGGCTGCATGGAGGACACGCCCAAGCTGGCGCTGTCGGGCGTCCAGATCGGGCAGGTCGCGGCGGTGGTCCTCGGGGTCCTCGCGGTCGGCGGCGAGTACGCCACCGGGACCATCGCGGCGACGCTGGCGGCGGTGCCGCGGCGGATCGCGGTGCTGGCCGCCAAGGCCGCCGTGGTCGCGGCCGCGGTGGCCGCCGCAGGGACGGCCGGGGTGCTGGCGTCGCTGGCGGCGGGGCGCGGCCTGCTGCCCGGCAACGGGTTCACGGCCGCGAACGGGTACCCGCCGCTGTCCCCGCTGGACGGCCCGACGGCGCGGGCCGCGGCCGGCACGGTGCTGTACCTGGTGCTGGTGGCGCTGCTGTCGCTCGGCGCGGGAACGGCGCTGCGGGAGCCCGCGGCGGCGATCACCGCGGTGCTGGCGCTGCTGTGGATCGTCCCGGTCCTCACCCGGCTCGCCGCGACCGGCGAGTGGCGGGAGCGGCTGGAGAAGGCCGCGCCGATGACGGCGGGCCTGGCGGTGCAGGCGACGCGCGGGCTGGACCGGCTGCCGATCGGGCCGTGGGAGGGCCTCGGGGTGCTGGCGTGCTACGCGGCGGCCGCGCTGCTGGCGGGCGGGGCGCTGTTCGTGCTGCGGGACGCCTGACCGGCCGGGGGCGCGGTCAGGCGCGGGAGGCCGTGTCGTCGTCCTCCCGCACACCGTCGCCGCGCACCGTGTCGCCGCTCACGATGTGGCCGCGCACGACGCGCCCGCGGGAACCGTCCGGACCCGCACCGCCGGGGCGCGTACCGTCCTCTGCCCCGTCCTCGTGGATGACCTCGCCGCGGACCACTGGTCCCGGCGGGGTCTCCGCACGCCCCGCCCCGCGGCCGAACGGGTCGAATCCCGCACCGCCGAGGCCGGGCGGGAACACGGTGGCGGCGCGCTCCTCGGCCGCCCGCATCCGCCGCTCGGCGGACCGCGACAGGACGCGCCGGGCCAGGGGCCGGGTGAACGGCAGGACGAGCAGCAGCCCGGGGACGTCGGTGAGGAAGCCGGGGAACAGCAGCAGCATGCCGCCGGCCATGACCAGTGCGCTGTCGCCGAGCCCGCGCTCGGGCGGGGTGCCGCCGCGGACGGCCTCGTTCAGGGCGCGCCAGGCGCGCCGGCCCTCGCGCCGGACGAGCCACGCGCCGAGCACCGCCTCGGCGGCCAGCAGCCCGGCCGTGGCCCAGCCGCCGATGGCGGCGCCGACCTGGAGGATCACGAAGATCTCCAGCACGGGCACGGCCAGGATTCCGAGGACGATCAGCAGCAGCGGCATGGCCTCATCTTCGCGTCGGGTGAGCCTCTCCTAACAACAACGCGGGGACGCGCCCGAACGTTTCCCGCGCCCCGCGTCCGCGCCCGCGCCTCAGCGCGGCGGGCGGATCTTGGCGACGCGGTCGGACATCCCCCACTGGGTGATGCGCAGCGCCGCCTCGGCCATCACGTCCCGGCTCATCTTGCTGGTGCCGTGCTCGCGCTCGACGAACGTGATCGGCACCTCCACCACGCGCAGCCCCTGCCGGACCGCCCGCAGCGCCAGGTCGATCTGGAAGCAGTAGCCGCGCGAGTCGACCTCGTCCAGCCCGATCTTGGCCAGGGTCGCGGCGCGGAAGGCGCGGTAGCCGGCGGTGGCGTCGTGCAGGGGGATGCCGAGCATGAGCCGGGCGTAGGTGTTGGCGCCGCGCGACAGCGCCTCGCGCCGCTTGGGCCAGTTGCGCACCTTCCCGCCGGGGACCCAGCGGGCGCCGATGACCAGGTCGGCGTCCTCCAGCGCGGCCAGCAGCCGCGGCAGCTCCTCGGGCTGGTGGGAGCCGTCGGCGTCCATCTCGACCATGACGTCGTAGCCGTGCTCGGCGGCCCACCGGAACCCGGCGATGTAGGCGGGACCGAGGCCGTCCTTGCCCGCGCGGTGCAGGACCCGGATCTGCTCGTCCTCCGCGGCCATGGCGTCGGCGACCTCGCCGGTGCCGTCGGGGCTCGCGTCGTCGACCACCAGGACGTCCACCGACGGGACGGCCGCGCGGACCCGGCCGGCGATGCGCTCGATGTTGTCCCGCTCGTTGTAGGTCGGGATGATCACGAGCACCCGGCCCAGGCCGGCTGGGATCTCCATCGGTGTCAATTCCCCTCGTTCTTCCTGGCTGTCCATGCCGCCGCGAGGACGGCGCCGAGCCCGAGCGCCGCCAGCGCCCACTCCGGCGCCGCGCCCACCCGGTCCGCGAGCGTCCGCGCGGTGCGCGCCGGGACGGTCCCGACCTGGATGTCGGGCACGAACTCGCGCGACTCGTCGAGCATCCGGCCGTCCGGGGCGACGATCGCGCTGATCCCGCTGGTCGCGGCCACCAAGATCGTACGGCCATGTTCGACCGCGCGCAGCCGGGACATCGCGATCTGCTGCGGCGGCAGGGTGGTGCGGCCGTAGGTGGCGTTGTTGGTCTGCACGACCAGCAGGTCCCCCGCCGCGACGTCGCGGACCTCGGTGTCGTAGGCGACCTCGAAGCAGATCACGTCGCCGACGGTGACCGGGCCGAGCCGCATCACCCCCGAGCGGGTGCCCTTGGCGAAGTCGCGGGGGATCCGCTCGAACCGGGTGATCAGCTTGGTGAGGACGTCGCGGAACGGCAGGTACTCCCCGAACGGGACGGGGTGCCGCTTGACGTAGTAGTCGCCGGGGCCGCTGCGCGGGTCCCAGACGATGCCGCGGTTCTCGACCTTCTCCCCGTCGGGCGTGTCGGTGAGGGCGCCCACCAGGACGGGGACGCCGACGTCCTTCACCGCGCCGTCGATGGCGGTGTAGGCCTCGGGCTCGGCGTAGGGGTCGAGGTCGCTGGCGTTCTCTGGCCACACCACCAGCTCGGGCCGGGGCAGCTCGCCGGCGCGGACCCTGGCGGCCAGCTCGTGGGTGGCCTTCACGTGGTTGTTCAGGACGGCCTTGCGCTGGCCGAGGAAGTCCAGGCCGAGGCGCGGGACGTTGCCCTGGATCACCGCGACGGTGACGGGGCGGCCCGAGGCGGGGGTGGGGATCAGCAGCCCGCCGCCGGTGAGCGCGGCGATGAGGGCGAGGGCGCCCGCGGCCGGGACCAGCGCCCGGCGCGCCGCGGGCGGGCGCTCCGGCCCCTCCGCGGACTCCGCGGACTCGGCGGACTCGGCGGCCCGGCGGGCGGTGCGGGCGCGGTGCGCGGCGACGGCGGCGAAGGCGAGCAGCCCGCCGATCAGCGCGGTCACGAACGTCACCAGGGGCGCGCCGCCGTAGGACGCGTACGGGGTGAGGGGCGTGGCGGTCTGGCTGAAGGCCAGCCGCGCCCACGGGAACCCCCCGAACGGGACCCGGCCGCGGATCAGCTCCTCGCCGACCCACAGCGCGGCCGTCCACAGCGGCCAGGCGGGCAGCCGGGTCACGACCGCGATTCCGGCGCCCAGCGGCAGGAAGTACAGCGCCTGGACGAGGCTGAGGACGATCCAGCCGTCCGGGCCGATCGCGGAGATGCCCTCCAGGACGGGCAGGAAGAACGCCGCGCCGGCGACGAACGCGACCCAGGCGCCGGTCCGGGCCGGCAGGCCCCGCAGCACGAGGATGAGCAGCGCGACGCCCACGGGGGCCAGCGGGGTCAGGTCGAGCGGCGGGAACGCCAGCCACATGGCCAGTCCGGCGGCCACGGCCAGCAGGGTCCGCGGCCAGCCCGCGCGGCCGCCGCTCCGCAGGGCGCCGCGCAGGCGGCTCAACCGCCCCGACGGGGCCGCGGCGCCGGGCGCGCCGTCCCGGCCGTCGCCGGGGCCTCCGGCCGGCGGCCGGTCGCGCAGGGTCTCCTGGGCCACGTCCCCACCTCGTTCGCTCGTTCCCTTCCCGGAACGCTACCGGGCGCGGACGCCCGCGGCGACCGGGCGGGCGCCGCCGGGAACGCGGGCGCCGCCGGGGAGACGGGGGCCGGGGGGCCTGAGCGGGGAGGTCCGGACGCGGAAGAGGGCCCGCGACATCCGTCGGGCCGGAGCCGTCCCACAGGCGGTGAGAACGAGCCTCCGTTTTCTACTGGATGTCCGGGCCCTTCCCGGGTCCAACCCCCCGCGCGATCGGGCGGCTCCGCCCGGGCCCGCTCCCGGATCACCGCACTGGCTGAGGCGGACACGAAACCGGACCACTCGCGTGGTCCCCCGTCCCCGTCGTGGTGCGATGCCCGGCGGCGCCTCGGGCGGCCGATCGGTGAGTCCCGTGCTGGACTGCTGCAAAACTACCGGCTTCCGGCCTCATGTCAACCGCCGCATGTTCTGCGGCGACTCGCGTCGTCGCAGGTCAGCGGCATGATCAGCCATCCGCGAAATCGGTGGCGGCGACCACCACCGTGCCGGTCGCGGTGACCGCCGTGATCGGCTCGTCCAGCACCTCGGCGGCCGACTCGCCCTTGTCGGGGCGGCCCCGGCACACCACGCGGGCCTCGAACTCCATCGCGCGGCTGCGGGTCCCGGCGCGGACCAGCACGGCGGTGGTCTCCAGCACGTCCCCGGCCTTGACCGGGGCGCGGAACTGGACGTCGGAGTAGGAGGCGAACAGGCCCTCGTCGCCGTCGGTGCGGATGCACAGCTCGGTGGCCGCGTCGCCGAACAGCCCGAGGACGTAGGCGCCGTCGACCAGGTCGCCGGCGTAGTGGGCGTGGGAGTAGGGGATGTAGCGGCGGTGGGTGACGGTCGTCCCCTCGCGCGGATCACTCATCGTCGTGGCCTCCGTGGTCGTTCCGGTGGTCGTCCGCGGGGTCGTCCCCGTGGCCGGCGCCGGCGCCGGCGGGCAGCAGGGCGTGGACGAGGTAGCTGGCGACCTCCGCGGGCGTGGTGCCCTTGCCGAAGATCCGGTCGACGCCGAGGTCGGCCTCGGTGACGGTGTCGAAGCGCGGGCCGCCGACGACCAGCAGCGGCCGCCCCACCCCGCCCGCCACGGCGGTCGGGTACTCGGCGTGGAACGCGGCGGCCATCTGCTTGGTGTTGTGCAGGTGCGCGTTGCGCTGGGTGACGACCTGCGACACCAGGACCGCGTCGGCGTTCTCGGCCTTCGCGCGCTCCACCAGCTCCTCGACGGTGACCTGGGCGCCCATGTTCACGACCTGGATCTCCCGGTAGTACTCCAGGCCCTTCTCCCCCGCGTAGCCCTTGACGTTCAGGATCGCGTCGATGCCCACGGTGTGGGCGTCGGTGCCGATGCAGGCGCCGACGACCACCAGCCGCCGGTTCAGCGCGCGGCGGATCGCCAGGTTCACCTCCTGCGAGGTCAGCAGCGGGTAGGCGCGCTCCTCGGGGGCGGGGATGGAGGCGTAGTCGATCAGGTGCCGCACCTTGCCGTACACGATGAAGAAGGTGAAGTCGGGCCCCATCGGCTTGGCGTGCACGACGCTGGCGGGGTCCAGGCCCATCTTCCCGGCGAGCTGCAGGGCGGCGGCCTCGGCGCGCTTGCCGGCGGGGACGGGCAGGGTGAACGACATCTGCACCATGCCGTCGCCCGTGGTGTCGCCGTAGGGGCGGATGACCTGGCGGGTGTCGGCGGGCTCGGCGGGGATCCGCGTGCCGGTCCCGGGGCTCTCGACGGTCATGCGGGCACCTCCTGCTGGGCGGCGCCGGCGGTGCCGCCGGCGTGCGGGTCCTCGGTGTCGAGGATGTCGATGGCGGGGTTGAAGTAGCCGTCGGCGCGGGGGACGACGCCGTCCAGGCCCTTGCCGCCGTCGGGCGGGCGGCGGGTGACGCCGAAGGTCCCCTCGGCGATGGCGTTGAGCAGCCCGTCGTCGGCGACGCGCTCGAGCAGCTCCACCGACTCGGCCAGCACCCGCCGGGCGCGCTGGACGATCATCCCGTCCGGGCGGGGCGCGAAGTCCTCGGCGAGGCTCCCGCAGGCGTCGCGGACGTAGCGGACGTTCTCCAGCGCGAGGTCGCGGTCCGACAGCCAGGGGGTGTGGATGCCCTCGGTCATCATCCCGATCAGGATGATCGACTGGCCGGTCATCACGCCGGCGAGGTTGAAGAAGGCGTCCAGCAGGTAGCCGGCGAAGATGTTGCCGGTCATGTGCTTGGTGGGCGGCATGTACTTCAGCGGCGCGCCGGGGAACAGCTCCCGGACGAGCTGGGCGTGCGCGAGCTCGAGCCGGAACGACTCGGGCACCGCCGGGTCGATCTCGAAGGCGTGGCCGAGGCCGAGCTGGGCGTCGGCGAGGCCCGCCTCGTGCCCGAACCGCTCGTTGAGCAGCTGGCTGACGACCACGGTGTGCGCGGCGTCGACCGCGTCGGCGGTGGTGAGGTAGTTGTCCTCGCCGGTGTTGATGACGATGCCGGCGCGGGCGTGGACCTGCCGGGAGAACCGCTGGTCGATGAACGTGCGGCGGGGGTTGATGTCGCGGAAGATGATGCCGTACATGCAGTCGTTGAGCATCATGTCCAGGCGCTCCAGCCCGGCGAGCGCGGCGATCTCGGGCATGCACAGCCCGGAGGCGTAGTTGGTCAGCCGGACGTAGCGGCCGAGCTCGCGGGACACGTCGTCCAGCGCGGCGCGCATCAGCCGGAAGTTCTCGCGGGTGGCGTAGGTGCCGGCGTAGCCCTCGCGGGTGGCGCCCTCGGGGACGAAGTCCAGCAGCGACTGGCCGGTGGAGCGGATCACCGCGACGACGTCGGCGCCCTCGCGTGCGGCGGCCTGCGCCTGCGGGATGTCCTCGTAGATGTCGCCGGTCGCCACGATCAGGTACACCAGCGGCTGCGGCGGGTCGGCGCTGTCGGGGGCGGGCAGCTCGGCCAGCATCCGGTCGCGCTCGGCGCGGCGCCGGTCGATGCGGGCGATGCCGCCGCGCGCGGCCTCGGCGGCGGCCTTGCGCGCGTGGGCGGCGTCGGTGCCGGACGGGAGCCGGAACCTCACCCGTCCGGCGGCGGCGGCCCGCGCCAGGTCGTCGAGCGAGCCGTGCGGGCCCGCCAGCAGGGCGTCCCAGACCGGGAGCGCGAGGCCGTGCTCCAGGCCGACCTGGTCGCGGACGGCGTCGGCGAGGTGGTTGACCCACGGCAGCCCGTCGGCGTCGGCGCCGGTGAGGCCGGCCAGGCGCAGCAGGGCCCGCTCAACCGAGACGGTGGTGTGGGAGCGCGCCATCTCGATGATCGGCTCGGCCGCGCGGGCGGCGAGCCGCCGGGCGGTGCGCACCGCCTCCGGGTCGAGGTCCAGCTTTCCCTGCGGCGCCATCGCCGTCTCCCCTCACGCAGCCGCCCCTCTCAGGCCGGTCCGAACAATCATCCTTCATACCGGGTTCACTACGGGAGATCTTCCGGCATGAACAGCGTATTTCACAAGAAGTCGCGGCAGATTCCTCCGACCTGGCCGCGCCCGCACCGATCACCTTCCCTGTCCGGGCGGTCATGTCACCTTCAGGTGACGGTCAGCTCCGAACCCACCGGTAACGACCGTACGTGAAATTAAACTCACCCTCAGTGATAACAGCCCAACGCGGGAGTGGCATGATCCTTTACTGTGCGGCCGCGGCCTGCGCGATCGGCGTGGTGCTCGTGGCGAGCCGGCTCGTCCGCCGCCTGAAGGGCGTGGACGACCCCGACCCCGACGGCCCCACCACCGCGCACACCGGGGCGATGCTGTCGGCGCTGTTCCTGCTGGCGTTCGCCATCGCCATCGTGGTGCCGTGGACGACCGCCGACGCGGCGCGCTCCAACACCTACGCCGAGACCCAGGCGATCTCCGAGGCGTACTGGGCCGCCGGCCGGCTGCCGGCGCCCGACGAGCGGCACGTCCGGGCGGAGCTGAGCCGGTACGTCGCCCTGGTGCGCGGCCCCGAGTGGCGGCTGATGGAGCACGGCCGCCTCAGCGCCGACGGCCAGCGGACCCTGGACGACCTGCGCCGCTATGTCACGGGCGTCAAGGCCGACTCCGACGAGCTGAAGGACGCCCGCAACTCCGTCCTCGACCACCTCGGCGAGATCTCCGGCGCCCGCAACCAGCGCGCCGCCGACGCGCGGACGACCCCGCCGGGCGGGCTCCTCGCGATGACGTTCCTCACCGGCGCCGCGGTGCTGCTGCTGCCGTTCCTGTCCGGCGCCCGCCCGCGCGGCGCGACGCTCATACCGCTGTCGATCATGGCGGCGCTGCTGGCCGCCGGGGCCTACCTGACCGTCGACATCTCCCATGTGTTCGACGGCGCCCTCGCCGTCGGCCCGGAGGCGTTCACCCACCTGCAGGCGGAGCTGGTGCGCGCCGGGGCGGGAGGCTGAGATGCGCCCGCTGCCGCCGCGGCCCGCCGCGCTGCTGGCCGTGCTGCCCGCCGCGGTCGCGGGCGCGCTCGCCTTCCCCGGCGCCGCGCTCGCCGACCCGACCCCGCACCCGGTCATCAGCGTGTGCATCGACATCGAGATCGGGCCCGGCTCCGGCCAGGGCGGCTCCCCCTGCCACCCGCCCAAGCCCGCGCCGCCGCCCCCGCCGCCGGTGGAGGCGCCGCCTCCACCGCCGCCGGAACCGCCCGCGCCGCCACCGGAGGAACCACCACCGCCGCCGCCCGAGGAACCACCGCCGCCCGAGGCCCCGGCACCGCCGCCCGAGCCCGCCGCGCCGGCCGGCCACTCCCCCGCACCCGCGCCGCGCCCGGCACCGCCGCCGCCCCGCCCGGCGGCCGTGCAGGCCCCGCCGCCGCCTCCGCGCACGCGTCCGGCACCGCCACCGCCGCCCGAGCGCGAACCCGAGCGGGCGTCCCCGGCGCCGGCGCACACGGCACCGCGGGCGGTGAAGGCGCCGCCGCGCCGCCGCGACCCGCTGGACACCTCGCTCGTCCTGGTCGTCCTCGCGGTCGTGATCAGCGCCGGCACCGCGATCGCCTTCGCCCGCTGACACCCCCGCACCGGACACCCCCGCACGCGGCCCCGGCCCGGCCCGCGCACGAGCGAGCCGGGCCGGTCGGCGGCGCGCCGGGGCCGCCGGAACGAACTCGAACGCCGAACGGCCCGCAGGCCGGGGTCCGGTCGAGCGGGGTGGTCAGGGGAGGCGGCCCACGCCGCCGTACACCAGGAACCGCTCGGGGGACTCGACGGCCTCGCCCTCGTCCGGCCGCCACAGCGGCACGTACACCAGGCCCGGGTCCAGCAGTTCCCAGCCGTCGAAGAACCGCAGGATCTCCGCGTGCGAGCGGGCCACCGCCGGGGAGCTGGCCCGGTCGTAGAGCTTGCCGATCGCGGCGGTCTTGCCGGGCTGGGCCTCGTGGGTGAGGTGCGAGATGACCAGGTGGCTGCCGGGGGCGGCGGCGTCGCGGAGCGTCGCGACGATCGCGTCCGGGTCCTCCTCCGGCTTGACCAGGTGCAGGGCCGCCACCAGCAGGAACGCCACCGGCCGCGACAGGTCCACCAGCCGCTTCAGCTCCGGGTCGGCGAGGATGTCGGCCGGACGCCGCATGTCGGCCTGCAGGACGGCGGCCTGGTCGTTGCCCGCCAGGATCGAGCGGCTGTGCGCCACGGCGACGTCGTCGTTGTCGACGTACACCACCCGCGCGCCGGGGTTCACGCTCTGCGCGACCTCGTGCACGTTGCCCTGCGTCGGGATGCCCGACCCGATGTCGACGAACTGCGCCACGCCGGACGCGGCCAGCGTGCGCACCGCGCGCCGCAGGAACGCCCGGTTCGCCCTGGCCAGCTCCCGGGCCTGCGGCTCCACCCGCAGCAGCCCGGTCGCCAGGTCACGATCCGAGGCGAAATTGTGGGCTCCGCCGAGCAGGAAGTCGTAGACCCGTGCGACGCTTGGCCTTCGACTGTCGACCTCGGGTGGTATCCACTCGGAGTCCATGCATCGTCTCCCTAATGACCGAGGGGTGCAGTCGCGGGGCGGACTCAGCGTAACGCGGCCCGTCTCGCGCGGCGCCCGCGACCGGACGGCGAGGACCGATGTCCGAACAGCCCGCACGACCCGAGCCGGTGATCGTCCTGCTCGCCCCCGACGGCAGGGTCACCGGGTGGAGCGAGGGCGCCGCGCGCCTGTTCGCCTGCGACGCCGCGGAGGCGGTCGGCGCCGCGCTGCCCGCCCTCCTCGGCCGCCCCGGCGCCGCCGAGCCGCTCGCCGCCGCGCTGAAGACGGCCGCATCCGGCCGCTCGTGGTCCGGAGTGCTGCCGCTGTCGGGCGACGGCGTGTCGGTCACCTGCGCCCCGCTCGCGTGCGCGGACGGCGGCACCTCCGCCGTGCTGACGGTGTCGCCGCCCTGGGCCGGCGGGCTGGAGCTGCTCAACGAGGCGGGCCGCCGCATCGGCTCCACCCTCGACCTGCACCGCACCGCCCGCGAGATCGTCTCGGTCACCGTCCCCCGGTTCGCCGACGCCGGCGCCATCTACGTGCTGGAGCGGCTCCTCGCCGACGACGACCACCCCGGGGCCGGCGACCAGCCCGCCGGGGAGGCCGACGGCTCGGTGGTCGTGCGGCGCCTCGCGGTCGCGTTCGCCGAGGACGACCCGAGCGACTGGTCCCGCGAGTTCCCCGTCGGCGAGGTCATCGTCTACCCGCCGTCCACCCCCTACGCCCGCTGCGTCACCGGCGGCGCCATGGTCGAGTTCGGCGGCGACGCCGTCCAGGACACGATGGCCACGCGCACCGGCCGCGTCATCGACGGGCTGCTGGACCACGTGTCGCTGCTGGCCGTGCCGCTGGTGGCGCGGGGCCGGGCGCTGGGGTTCGCGGTGTTCAGCCGCAAGCGCGGCCGGCTGCCGTTCGCCGCCGCCGACGCCGCGCTGGCCGCCGAGCTGGCCGGGCGTGCCGCGACCTGCGTCGACAACGCGTGCCTGTACCGGCGCGAGCACCGCACCGCCACCGCGCTGAAGGCGGGGCTGCTGCCCGCCGGGCTCGCCGTCCCGCCCGGCCTGGAGATCGCGCACCGGTACCGGCCGGCGCGCAGCGGCGTCGGCGGCGACTGGTACGACGTGGTCCCGCTGCCCGGCGACCGGGTCGCGGTCGTGATCGGCGACTCGGTCGGGCACGGCGTCACCGCCGCCGCCGCGATGGGGCAGCTGCGGGTCGCCGCGCACACCCTGGTGAGCTGCGAGTTCCCGCCCGCGGAGGTGCTGGAGCGGCTCGACTCCATCGCCCAGGACCTGGACGCCGCCCAGTTCGCGACGTGCCTGTGCATGGTGTGCGACCCGGCGACGCTGCGCTGCGAGCTGGCGTGCGCGGGGCACCCGCCGCCGCTGCTGGCGCTGCCCGACGGGACGGCGCGGCGGTTCGCGTTCCCGCAGGGGCTGCCGCTCGGGGTGTCCGACGCCGACCACCCGCCCGCCTACGAGCAGCTGGAGGCGCGGATCCCGCCGGGCGCCACCCTCGCGTTCTACACCGACGGGCTGGTGGAGAGCCGCATGCGCAACATCGACCAGGGCATCGCCCGGCTTGCGTCGGCGCTGGTCGCCTCCCGGTCCGCGTCGCTGGAGGACACCGCCGACGGCGTCCTGGCCCTGCTGTCCGACCAGCAGGGCCACGACGACATCGCACTGCTGCTGATCCGCCCGGCGGCGGCCTGACCGGGCGGCGCGCCCCGAGCGTGGGCGCGCCGCCCGGCCCGGCCCTACAGGCCGGGGATCTCGTGGTTGCGGAACGCGTCGACGAAGTAGGCGTGGTCGTCGCGGACGATCTCGGCGTAGCGGGTGCCGAACCCGGTCATCGCCTCGACGAACGCCGCCTCGTCCGGGCCGATCACCGCGTTGATGGCGTCCTCGACCTGGAAGCCGACCAGGGTGTGGTCGGAGTCGGTGTCGGACACGCAGTGCACCTTGGCGGTGGCGCGGCCCAGGTCGTCCAGCACCGAGAGCATGTCCTCGGGCTCGGTGAGGCCGCCCCAGTCGAGGTCCTCCTCGTAGGGGGACAGCTCCTGCACGACGTAGCCGACGTCGCCGATGCGGGTGTGGCCGAGCCAGGGGTCGCTGTTGGCCTGCAGCGCGCGGCGCGACACCGCGGTGCGGTGCCCGTGGTGCTCGAAGTAGGCGCGGATGCGCTCGTCGTGGACGATGCGGCTCGGCGCGGCGACGTTGCCCTGCTTCATCGACAGGATGACGTCGTTCTCCAGCGCCTGGGTATTGCCCTCGACGAGGATGTTGTAGGCCGACAGCCCGGCCGAGCCGATGCCGAACCCGGACGCGCCGACGATGTCCTTGACCGTGTAGGTCAGGCTGCCGAACCGCTTCTCGGCGGGGATCGTCGTCAGGTACTCCCGGTAGGCGGCCTCGACGGCGTCGCGTTCGGCGTCGCCGAGCCGGCGGACGCCGGGCCGGTCCTTGAAGCGGCGCTCGGCGCCCTCCACGACCGTCATCTCCGCCAGCAGCCCGATGCGGGTGCCGCCCATCGCGGCGACGAGCACGTCCCGCACGTAGCCGTCGGTGGTGTCGAGGGTCAGCGCGAACTTCTCGTCGCCCTCGTGCGCGGCGAACGTGCGGACCTGGTCGACGTAGGCGCGCACGTAGGTCTCGATGAGCCGGCGGATGTCGGCGTCGGAGATCGCCTTCTGCCACGCCAGCAGCGCCAGGCTCGCGACGAACCGCTTGACGTCCCAGGTGAAGTGCCCGACGTAGGCCTCGTCGTAGTCGTTGACGTCGAAGACGAACACGCCGTCGTCGTTCATGTAGGTGCCGAAGTTCTGCGCGTGCAGGTCGCCCTGGATCCACACGCGGGAGGTGCGCTCGTCGGCCCACGGGTCGTCGTCGCCGGCGATGTCGGCGTAGAACAGGCAGGCGCTGCCCCGGTAGAACGCGAACGGGTCGGAGGCCATCTTGCGGAAGCGGCGGCGGAACTCGGCGGGGCTGCGCTCCATCAGGTCCGAGAACGCGTCGACCAGGACGTCGACGATCTGCGCGCGGCGCTCCTTGGGGTCCCGCCCGCGCAGCTCCTCGGTGATGCTCGCCATTCTCTCTCCCTCGATGATCGGGTGAGCCCCGCCGCTGCCGGGGCGTTCCCGGTCATTGTGCCGAATCCGGGCCTGTCCGGGCGGTGAACAGCGCACGCACGGCCGGTTCCGTCCGGACGAGGTCGAGGGCGGTCTCGGCGTGGCCGGGGACGTACCCGTTGCCGATGAGCATCGTGACGTCGGCGGCGAGGCCCTCGGCGCCGAGCGCGGCGGCGGGGAAGGAGGTCGCCATCGAGAAGAACACGACGGTGCCGCCGGGCGCGGTGGCGAGGATCGCGCCGTGCTCGCAGCCGGGGACGTCCACGCACACGACGGTGACGTCGACGGGCTCGCCGATGGCGGCGGCCACGGCGACGGGGTCGCGGGCGTCGGCGCGCACGACGGCGTCGGCGAGCCGGGACGCGGTGAGGCGGTCCTCCTCCTCGGCGGTGGGCACCAGCCCGATCACGCGGGACGCGCCGGCGCGGCGCGCGGCGGCCAGCGCCAGGCAGCCGGACTTGCCGGCGGCGCCGAGCACCGCGACCGACGGGGCGCCGCGGGCGGCGACGACCCGGGCGGTGAGGGCGGGGGCGCCGCACACGTCCATGACGGCGAGCGCCAGCGGGACCGGCAGGTCGTCCGGCAGGACGGCGGCGATGGAGCGGGCGAACAGGATCGCGTGGCCGCGGGCGGGCACCTGCTCCGACAGCCCGTCCCAGCCGGCGAGGCCGTCGGTGACGGCCAGCGGGGTGAGGGTGAGGGAGACGAGGGTGGCGACGCGGTCGCCGGGCGCCAGGCCGAGCGGCGACTCCGGGCCGGCCTCCTCGACGGTGCCGACGAGCATGCCGCCCGACCCGGTGACGGGGTTGTGCATCTTGCCGCGCTCGCCGATGATCCGCAGCACCTCGGCGCGGACGGCGTCCGGGTCGCCGCCGTGCGCGGTGCGCAGCTGCCGGTAGGACGCGGCGTCGAGGTTGAGGCGCTCGACGACGATGCGGACCTCGTCGGGCCGGATCCGCGGGTCGGTGTCGAGGCGGTGCGCCGCCTGCGGCAGCACGCCCGCCGGCTCCAGCACCCGGTGCAGGCCCACCGCCGTCGCCGTGTCCGTCCCCCGGTCCGCGCGCCCGCCCGTCAGGGCCGCCCCGCCGTCGGTCATCGCCGTCCCGCCTCTCTTCCGAAATCGCCCGGTGTAGCGCAAGATGTTCAGGGCACCACTAGTTTCATCGAAAGTCTTCCCGTAACGTCGGGCCCATACAAGAGTTTTGCGCGATCAATGTGAGGCTAGGAGGCGGTCGACGATGACCACTGCCCTGCACCCGGACGCCGTCCTGTCCGAAGAGACCGCTCGCCAGCCGTACCTCTACCGGCGCCGGCCCCTGGAGGAGCCCGACTGGCGGCGCCTGCCCGGGTGGCGGGACGTCACGGAGGCCGAATGGGAGTCGGCGCAGTGGCAGCGCGCCCACTGCGTGAAGAACCTGCGGCAGCTCCGGCAGGTCATGGGCGACCTGCTCGACGAGTCGTTCTACGCCGACCTGGAGCGCGACCAGGCCGAGCGCGCCACGATGTCGATGCTGCTGCCCCCGCAGATGCTCAACACGATGGACTCCTCGTCCACCGAGGCCTTCTACGCCGACCCCGTGCGCCGCTACATGCTCCCGGTGTTCAGCGACCGGCGCACCGACTGGCCGTCCCACCCGCACGCCTCCCGCGACTCGCTGCACGAGGCCGAGATGTGGGCGGTCGAGGGCCTCACGCACCGCTACCCCACCAAGGTGCTGGCCGAGATCCTGCCGACCTGCCCGCAGTACTGCGGCCACTGCACCCGCATGGACCTGGTCGGCAACTCCACGCCGGCGGTCGACAAGCACAAGTTCACCATCAAGCCGCCGGACCGGCTCGGCGCCATGCTGGACTACCTGCGCCGCACCCCCGGCGTCCGCGACGTCGTCGTCTCCGGCGGCGACGTCGCCAACATGCCGTGGGCGCGGCTGGAGTCGTTCGTCGGCTCGCTGCTGGACATCGACAACATCCGCGACATCCGGCTGGCCAGCAAGGCGCTCATGGGGCTGCCGCAGCACTGGCTGCAGGACGAGGTCCGCGCCGGCATGGAGCGCCTTGCCGCCAAGGCCCGCGAGCGCGGCGCCCAGATCGCGATCCACACCCACGTCAACGCCGCCCAGTCGGTGACGCCGCTGGTCGCGAAGGCCGCCCGCGCGATGCTGGACACCGGCATCCGCGACGTCCGCAACCAGGGCGTGCTGCTGCGCGGGGTCAACGACTCCCCCGCCGCGCTGCTCGACCTGTCGTTCGCGCTGCTCGACGAGGCCGGGATCATGCCGTACTACCTGTACATGTGCGACATGATCCCCAACAGCGAGCACTGGCGGCTCGCCGTCTGGGAGGCGCAGGAGCTGCAGCACGCGATCATGGGGTACCTGCCCGGGTTCGCCACCCCGCGCATCGTCTGCGACGTCCCCTACGTCGGCAAGCGGTGGGTGCACCAGCTCGCCGACTACGACCGCGAGCGCGGCATCTCCTACTGGACGAAGAACTACCGCACCGGCCTGGAGCTGTCCGACCCGGACGCGCTGACCCGCCGGTACGAGTACCACGACCCGATCTACACGCTCCCGGCGGAGGGACGGCGGTGGTGGCGGGAACGTTCCGGGGCCGCGTGAGCCGTCGAGTCCCGCGAGCCGACCGGCCCGGCGCCTTTACGTTGTAGATCAGGTATGGCGCGCATAGGGTCGGGCGGGTGACCTCCGACCTGACGATCGCCCAGCTGGAGGACGATCCGCACCCCCATCTGGCCCGGCTGCGCGAGAGGGAGCCCGTCGCGTTCGTCCCCGCCCTCGGCGGCTGGCTCGTGACGTCCCGCGACCTCGCGCTGGCCGTCATGCGCGACTCCGCCGCGTTCACGGTCGACGATCCGCGCTTCTCCACCGCGCAGGTCGTCGGGCCGAGCATGCTGTCGCTGGACGGGCCCGACCACACCCGGCACCGCGACGCGTTCTCCCGCCCGTTCCGCCCGGCGCCGACCCGCGAGCGGTTCACCGCGTTCGTCGAGGCCGAGGCCGGGCGGCTCGTCGGCGCGCTGGCGCCGGCGGGCGAGGCGGAGCTGCGCGGCGAGCTCGCCGGCCCGCTCGCCGTCGCCGTCGTCACCGAGGCCCTCGGCCTGTACGGCGTGGACGCGGAGACCGTCCGCTCCTGGTACGCCTCCTTCGTCGACGCCGTGTCCGCGATCACCGCGGGCGGGGCCGCGCCCCCGCGCGCCGGGGAGGCGTACCGGCTGCTGCGCGCCGCGGTAGAGGAGGCCGTCGCCGCGTCCCGCCCCGGGTCGCTGCTCGCCGAGGCCGCCCGCCGCGACCTCTCCACCGCCGAGGTCGTGGCGAACGCCGCGATCCTGATGTTCGGCGGCATCGACACCACCGAGGGGATGATCGCCAACGCCGCGCTGCACCTGCTGCGCGACCCCGGCCAGCTGAGGCTCGTCCGGGACGACCGCGGCCTGCTGCCCGCCGCGATCGAGGAGTCGCTGCGGCTGGAGCCCTCGGCGTCGGTCGTCGACCGGTACGCCACCCGCGACACCCGCCTCGGCGGGGCGGCGGTCCGCGCGGGCGACCTCGTCCGGGTGTCGATCGCGGGCGCCAACCGCGACCCGTCGGTCTTCCCCGACCCCGACCGGTTCGACGTGCGCCGCGCGAACGCCGCCGAGCACCTGGCGTTCGCGCACGGGCCGCACTTCTGCTTCGGCGCGCACCTGGCGCGGCTGGAGGCCCGCACCGCCCTCACCGCGCTGCTGGACCGGCTGCCCGGCCTGCGGCTCGACCCGGACCGCCCGGCCCGGCCGCACGGCCTGGTCTTCCGGAAGCCACCGCGGCTGCACGTCAGGTGGGACGCCTGACGGCCGGTTGCGGACCGCCCGGACGGCCCGTCGGGGCGCGCCGTTATGGGAGCATTTCCCCATGATCGTGGAACGCCGGGTCGAGTTGCGCTTCGGGCTGGAGAGCCGGGAGGCGGAGACGCACACCAATCTGTCCGCCGTACGCCAGGACGGCCGCTGCCTGTGGGTCGCGGGCGACGAGACGGCCACCATCGAGCGGCTCACCGCCGCCGTGGACGGCGCCGGGCGCGTCACCGGGTACGGCGACCAGCTCACGGTCGCGCTCGCCGACCTCGTCCCGCTGCCCGCCGGCGCGGACGAGGAGGCCGACATCGAGGGCCTCGGCCGCGCCAACGGCTGGCTGTGGGCCGTCGGGTCGCACAGCCTCAAGCGCAAGAAGATCAAGCCGGGGCAGAGCGACGCCAAGGCCCGCAAGCGGCTGGCCACCGTCGTCCGCGAGGACAACCGCTTCATCCTCGTCCGGCTCCCCCTCGTCACCGGGGAGGACGGCCTGCCCCGCGTCGTCCGCGAGGACGGCGGCCGCACCGCCGCCGTGCTCGGCCTCGGCAAGGACTCGATCACCGACCTGCTGGCGGGCGACCCGCACCTCGCGCCGTTCCTGTCCATCCCGAGCAAGGACAACGGCGTCGACATCGAGGGCATCGCCGCGCACGGCGACCGCCTCTACATCGGCTTCCGCGGGCCGGTGCTGCGCGGCTGGGCGGTGCTGGTGGAGATCCGCCCCGGCACCGACCCGGACGACCCGCGGCGGCTGAGGGCGCTGCCCGTCGGCGACGGCGGCGACCTGTACCGCACCCACTTCCTCGACCTCGGCGGCCTCGGCATCCGCGACCTGTGCCCGCACGGCGACGACCTGCTCATCCTGACCGGCCCGAGCATGGACCTCGACGGCCCGGTGCGCGTCGTGCGGTGGCGGGGCGCGGCGAAGGCCGACGCCGCCGAGATCGTCACCGCCGCCGAGCTGGAGGTGCTGGGCGAGCTGCCGCACGGCGACGGCGACGACCACGCCGAGGGCATCGCCGTCCTGGACGAGCCGGGCACCCGCATGCTCGTCGTCTACGACAGCCCCTCCCCCGAGCGCCTCACGGCGGAGGGCGGCGTGATCGCGGACATCGTCGCGTTCGGCTAGCCCCGAAGCCTCCGCGGTGCCGCGCCCACCCCAATAAGCGCTCGCTTGCGTCATCTGCTTGGATGGCCCTGCAACCGGCAGGAGTTCGAAGGGGCAGGACGAGAGCATGATCGAGTGGTCCGAGGAAGACCTGATGATCCGGGACGCGGTGCGCGGCTGGATCGACGCCGAGGTCCGGCCCAATCTGGACGCGCTGGAGTCGGGCGAGCTGCCGCCCTACGACCTGCTCCGCGGGCTGTACAAGACGTTCGGGATGGACGAGATGGCGCGCTCGTCCTTCCATGCCCGCATCGCCAAGGAGCGCGAGGGCGGGGCGCGCGAGTCCGAGGGCGAGGAGCGGTCCGGCGGCGGGGGCGCCGCGATGACCATGATCCCGGTCATCGAGCTGTGCAAGGTCGCGCCCGGCCTGGTGTCGGCGATGGGCGTCGGGCTCGGCCTCGCCGCCGGAACGATCATGAAGCGCGGCACCCCCGAGCAGAAGGAGCGCTGGGCGCTGCCGCTGCTCACCATGGAGAAGGTCGGGGCCTGGGCCATCACCGAGCCCAACTCCGGTTCGGACGCCTTCGGCGGCATGCAGGCCACGGCCAGGAAGGTCGGCGACGAGTACGTCATCAACGGCAGCAAGACCTTCATCACCAACGGCCCCTACGCCGACACCATCGTCTTCTACTGCAAGCTCGACGACGGGAGCGACCCCCGCGACCGGGAGATCCTGACGTTCGTCCTCGACCGGGGCATGGAGGGCCTGGAGCAGAGCAAGCCGCTGCGCAAGATGGGCCTGCACTCCTCCCCCACCGGCGAGCTGTTCCTCAACGACGTCCGGGCCGGCGCCGACCGCCTGCTCACCTCCGGCTCGCAGGGCGGCAAGGAGTCGGCCAAGCAGAACTTCGTCACCGAGCGCGCCGGCGTCGCCGCGATGGCCCTCGGCGTCATCGAGGAGTGCCTGAAGCTGTCGGTCGAGTACGCCAGGACCCGCGAGCTGTGGGGGCAGCGCATCGGCGACTTCCAGCTCATCCAGCTGAAGCTGGCCAAGATGGAGGTCGCGCGGCTCAACGTCCAGAACCTGGTGTTCCGGCACATCGAGATGCAGCGGGCGGGCCGCGCCATGACGCTCGCGGAGGCGTCCGCGATGAAGCTGTACGCCGCGCAGGCCGCCAGCGAGGTCGCGCAGGAGGCGGTGCAGCTGTTCGGCGGCAACGGCTACATGAGCGAGTACCGCGTCGAGCAGCTCGCCCGCGACGCCAAGTCCTTCCAGATCTACGCCGGCACCGACGAGATCCAGGTGACCCACATCGCGCGCGACCTGCTGTCGCGCTGACCCCGCGCGTCCGGCGCCGGAAACACCGCATCCGCCGCGAACTTCCGCGAACTTCCGCGGCGGACCCGCCATCGAACAGGTGGGGGGCGGGTGAGGGCGATCGCCCGCCCCCCAGGGCCCGCGGCCCTTTCTGGACAGCCGACGATGGGGACTGGATACTCACAGCCATGGACCGTCAGGGCTCATTCCCGGTGAGAGCGTCCGACACGCAGCGGGACCGGGCCCTGCGCGTCCTGAGCGACCGCGTGGCCGAGGGCCGCATGTCGGACGAGACGTTCGAGCGCCGCGTCGACCAGGTGCTCCGGGCGCGCAGCCAGGCCGAGCTGGCCGACATCGTGCACGACCTCCCCCCGCAGAACCGCGTCCTCGACCGGCTGACCGGGCTCGTGTCGTCGGTGTCGCAGGTGACCGCGCGGATCGAGGCGGCCTGGCGGGCGCCGCGGCTGCCCCGGTTCGTGCTGCCGCCCGCCGAGCTGAAGCGGATCGTCGTCGGCCGCGCCCCCGCCTGCCAGTTCATCCTCGCCGACCTCACCGTCTCGCGGTTCCACGCCGAGATCTACCGGGACGGCGACCAGTGGATGATCTCCGACCTCGGGTCGATGAACGGCACCCGGGTGAACGGCTGGCGGCTGACCGGGCCGGCCCGGCTGCGGCCCGGCGACGAGGTCGGCTTCGGCAACGCCGCCTTCATCGCCGCCGCCCCCTGACCGTCCCGCGCCCGTGCGGCCGGGGCTTTACCGGACGCATGCGGCCGCCGCCCTCGCCGCTGGCCTTGACGTTGTAAGGTTCGGCCGGGAGGGCAGAGGCATGCTGATCGGATTCGCCGTGCCGGTATCGGGCGCGTGGGCCACGCCCGGCAACCAGGCCGCGGTGGCGCGGCGGGCCGAGGAGCTCGGCTACCGCTCGCTGTGGACGCTGCAGCGCCTCCTCAACCCCGCGGGGGCGGACGACCGGACCTACCGGAGCGTCCCCGACCCGTTCGTCACGCTCGCCTACCTGGCCGGGCTGACCACCCGGGCGCGGCTCGGCGTGGCGGTCGCGAACCTGCCGTTCTACGCGCCGCCCGTCCTGGCCAAGCAGGCCGCGACCCTCGACCGCGTCAGCGGCGGGCGGCTCGACCTCGGCCTCGGGCTCGGCTGGATGCCCGAGGAGTTCGCCGCCGCAGGCGTCCCGATGGCGCGGCGCGGCGCCCGCGCGGAGGAGCACCTCGCCGTGCTGCGCGCGCTGTGGAGCGGCGCCCCGGCCGAGTTCCGCGGCGAGTTCTACGGCGTCCCGCCGGTGGTGATGGAGCCGCCGCCGGCGCAGTCCCCGCTGCCGGTGCTGCTGGGCGGCGCCGCCGAGCCCGCGCTGCGCCGCGCGGGGCGGCTCGCCGACGGCTGGGTCAGCTCCAGCCGCGCCGACCTGTCCGCGATCGGCCGCTCCATCGGCATCGTCCGGGAGGCCGCCGAGGAGGCCGGCAGGGACGCGGGCGCGCTGCGGTTCGTGTGCCGGGGCGCGGTGCGGCTGCGGCCCGGCGGCCGGGAGGGCCGGCGGCCCCTCACCGGCTCCTACGAGGAGATCGCCGCCGACCTGGAGGCGCTCGCCGGGCAGGGCGTCACCGAGGTGTTCGTCGACCTGAACTTCGACCCCGAGGTGACCGGCCCCGGAGCCGACCCGGGCGCCTCCCTCGACCGCGCCCTGGAGGCCCTGGAGGTCTTCGCGCCGCGGGACCGACCGCGTGCCGGGGCAGGCGAGGGCACGGGCTAGAGGGGCGGGCGGCGCGCCTCCCACGGGGTGCTGAGCACCACGGTGGTCCGGGTCGCGACGTTCGCGGCGGCGCGGATCTTCTGGAGCAGGTCCTCCAGCTCGTTGGGGGACGCGACCCGCACCTTGAGGATGTAGCTCTCGTCCCCGGCCACCGAATGGCACGCCTCGATCGCCTGGAGGTGCGACAGCCGCTCGGGGGCGTCGTCGGGCGCGGCCGGGTCGATCGGCTTGATCGACACGAACGCCGTCAGCGGCAGCCCGATCTGCCCGCTGTCCAGCTGCGCGGCGAACCCCCGGATGACGCCGCGCTTCTGCAGCCTGCGCACCCGCTGGTGCACGGCCGACACCGACAGCCCCGTCTCCTTGGCCAGATCGGTGAAGCTCATCCGCCCGTCGTCGGCGAGCAGCGCCATGATCTGACGATCGATCTCCTCCACCCGGGAAATCTAGCGCGCCGGAGGGCGTCCGCGCGTCCCCATAGATCACGGATCGGCCGTCATCGGCCGATTTCCGGGCGTCAGCGGCGCGCGGGCCGCAGCGGGCCGCAGCTGCCGCGCACCACCAGCTCGGTCGGCAGCAGCACCGGGCCGCCCCTCCCCCGCCGGGCGGGCTCGCGCAGCAGCAGCTCGCAGGCGCGGTAGCCGATGTCGTGGCCGGGGCGGGCGACAGCGGTCAGCGGCGGGTCGCACAGCTCCGCCCACGCCACGTCGTCCACCATCGCGATCGACACGTCGGCGGGGACCCGCAGGTCCAGCTCGCGGGCGACCAGTACGGCCGCCTCGCCGAGCAGGTGACCGGCGGCCAGGATCGCGGTGACGTCGGCGCGGCGCTGCAGCAGCCCGGCCGCGGCGGCGTAGGCGGCGTCGCGGGCCGGGCGGGCGGCGACGACCAGGTCCTCCTCCACCGGGACGCCGAGCTGGGCGAGGGTGTCGCGGAACGCGCGCTCGCGCACCCCGGCGGGCGTGCCGGGGGCGCCGCCGAGGAAGGCGATGCGCCGGTGCCCGAGCCCGGCGAGGTACTCGGTGAGGGACCGGACGCCGCCCGCGTCGTCGGCGAGCACGGCCGGGACGTCCGCCATGCCCGGCAGGACCCGGTCGGCGAACACGACGCTGGAGCACACCCGCGCGGCGCCGCGCCAGTCGGCCTCGGTCCCGGCGGGCACCGCGATGATCCCGTCCACCCGCTGCGCGACGAGCCGCTCCACGATCTCGGCCTCGCGGGCGGGGTCGCCGTGCGCGGCGTCGACGATGACGTGCTCGCCGAGGCTGCGGGCGCAGGCGAGCACCCCGGCGACCAGCTCGGCGCGGAACGGGTCGGTGACGTCCGGGACGATCAGCCCGATGCCGCCGCTGCGGCGCAGCTTCAGCCCGCGGCCGAGGGCGCTCGGCCGATAGTCCAGCTCGGCCGCGGCGGCCAGCACCCGCTCCCGGGTGGCCGCGCTCACCGAGCCGCCGGAGAACACCCGCGACACGGTGGCGATGCCCACGCCCGCCGCCGCGGCCACGTCCTTGATCGTCGCCAGCCCCTGCCGCACCGCCCGTCACCTCCCGCTTCGCCGGTTTTCGATGATCTTATCCGGAGCTGTTCTCCCATGGAAACGATTCCATGATGTTTACTCCTCTCAGTGCTGTGAAACCCCTGTTCGACAGGGGGTAATGGAAACGTTTCCATGAAGGGGATCCGATGGCCAAGATCGTGCTGGACCGGGTCGACAAGGTGTACAGCGGCGGCGTCAAGGCCGTCGACGGGCTCGACCTGGAGATCCGGGACGGGGAGTTCATGGTGCTGGTCGGCCCGTCCGGGTGCGGCAAGTCCACCGCGCTGCGGATGATCGCCGGGCTGGAGGAGATCAGCGGCGGCAAGATCTCGATCGGCGACCGGGTCGTCAACGACCTCGCCCCCAAGGACCGCGACATCGCGATGGTCTTCCAGAACTACGCCCTCTACCCGCACATGACCGTCGAGCAGAACCTGGCGTTCGGCCTCAAGCTGCGCGGCACGCCGAAGGCGGAGATCAAGACGAAGGTCCGCGAAGCGGCCAAGATGCTCGGCCTGGAGCAGTTCCTGTCCCGCAAGCCCGCCGCGCTGTCGGGCGGCCAGCGGCAGCGCGTCGCGATGGGCCGCGCGATCGTCCGGGAGCCGCAGGCGTTCCTGATGGACGAGCCGCTGTCGAACCTGGACGCCAAGCTCCGGGTGTCCATGCGCGCCTCCCTCAGCCAGCTGCACGAGCGGCTCGGCGTCACCACCGTGTACGTCACCCACGACCAGATCGAGGCCATGACGCTCGGGACGCGGGTGTGCGTGCTGCGCGAGGGCGTCCTGCAGCAGGTCGACACCCCGCAGCGGCTGTTCGACAGCCCCGTCAACCTGTTCGTCGCCGGGTTCATCGGGTCGCCCGCGATGAACTTCGTCCTCGCCGACCTCGGCACCGGCGACGGCGGCGCGCGGGTGTCCTTCGCCGGGTACACGCTGCCGGTGCCCGCCGCGGTCCTGGACGGCAAGCCCGGCCTGCGGGACTACCTCGGCCGCAAGGTCATCCTCGGCATCCGCCCGTCCGACTTCGAGGACGCCGCGCACGCCAACCCCGAGTGGGCGCCGATGCCGGTGCGCAGCAGCGTGACCGAGGAGCTCGGCAGCGAGATCAACGTCATCTTCACCATCGACGCGCCGCCGGTCGAGCACAAGGACACCGCCGACCTCGCCGAGGACGCCGAGGCCGACGGCGACATGGCGATCCCCCTGGTCGACAACAAGGCGCTGTGGACGGCGCGCGTCAACTCCCGCTCGCACGTGCGGCCGGGGCAGGACGTGGAGCTCGCCGTCGACACCCGCCGGCTGCACTTCTTCGACCCGTCCAGCGGCCTGGCCATCGGCCACCCGGACGCGGCGGCCCGGCACGGCGCCGCGAACCTGAGCAAGTAGCCGCCCGGTCCCGGACATGGCGAAGCCCCCACGGCCCGCGCGGGCCGTGGGGGCTTCGCCGTGTCCCGGCCGGCTACTTCACCGAGCCCGCGAGGACGCCCTGGACGAAGTACCGCTGGAAGGCGAAGAACACCACCAGCGGGACGATCAGCGAGAGGAACGCGCCGGGCGCCAGGATGTCGATGTTGCCGGTGAACTGCCGCATCTGGGACTGCAGCCACTTGGTCATCGGCTGCGACTCGGTGTCGGCGAACACCAGCGCGACCAGCAGGTCGTTCCACACCCACAGGAACTGGAAGATGCCGAGCGAGGCGATCGCCGGGCCGCCCAGCGGGAAGATCACCCGCCGGAAGATCGTCCACTCCGAGCCGCCGTCCATCCGCGCCGCCTCCAGCAGATCCCGGGGGATCGCGGCGAAGAAGTTGCGCAGCAGGAAGATCGCGAACGGCAGCCCGAACGCGACGTGGAACAGCACCACGCCGGTGACCGAGCCGAACATCTGGAACCCGCCGAACTCGATCGCCCCGTACAGCTTGGCGACCGGGATCAGCGCGACCTGGACCGGCACCACCAGCAGCGCCACCACGATGATGAACAGCCAGTCCCGGCCGGGGAACTCCATCCACGCGAACGCGTAGGCGGCCAGCGCGGCGATCACCACCACCAGCAGCGTGGCCGGCACGGTGATCAGCACCGTGTTCCAGAACGAGTCGACGAAGTCGCCCTTGTCCAGCAGCGCGCTGTAGGACTCCATGGTCAGCTGCGTCGGCTTGGCGAACACGTTCCACCAGCCGTCGGCGCTGTTGTCCTCGTTGGAGCGCAGCGACGCCACCAGCAGCCCCAGCGTCGGGACGAGCCAGAACAGCGCGATCAGCACCAGCAGCGCCTGCGCGACGCCGCCGCCGATCCGGCCGACGATCCGGGCGGCGATGCCGCGGCGGGGCGCGCCCGCCGCGCCGCCGCCCTCCGCCGGCGCCTTCGTGGTCTCCACCGCGGTGCTCATTTGCGCTCCTGCCGCAGTCGCCGGATGTTGAACAGCATGGCGGGCAGCACCAGCAGGAACAGCAGCACGGCGATCGCGCTGCCGGCGCCCTGGTCGCCGCCGCCGCCGAACGACACCGTCCACATCTGCAGCGCCAGCACGTTGGCGTTCGGATCGCCGCCGCCGATGATGAAGACGAGGTCGAAGACCTTCAGGACGTTGATCACCAGTGTCACCAGCACCACCATCAGGACGGGCGCGAGCAGCGGGATCGTCACCCGCCGGAACACCTGCCACTCGGTGGCGCCGTCCACCCGGGCCGCCTCCAGCGCGTCCCGGGGGATCGCGGCGAGCCCGGCGGCGATCAGCACCATCGCGAAGCCGGACCACACCCACAGGTACGACCCGATGATCGCGGGGGTGATCAGGGTGGAGCCGAGCCACTCGGCGCCGCGGTAGGCACCGGTGAAGTTGTCCTTGGGCAGCCGGACCGTGTACGTCCCGTCGGGGACGTCCTTCATCGTGAAGGTCCCGTCGGCCTCCGTGGTGGCCTTGGCGACCACCTTGCCGTCCCGCACCGCCTCGACCTTGATGCCGGGCAGGCCGGACTCACCCGCGTTGGGGGTGTTCTGCTGCCCTCCGCCGCCGCGGGTGAAGTCGAACCAGACCGTCCCGGTCAGCTGCCCCGGCTTGGCGGCCGGCGGCTGCGCGGCCGGCTTCGCGTCCTTCGGCAGGTACTCCGGCTTGACCTTCAGCAGCGGGACGAGCGCGCTCTGCCCGGCCTGGACGGGGTTCGCGGTGACGACCGCGCCGCCCTCCTCGCGGACCGGCGCGTCGCCGCCGCTGCGCGGCCCGGCGCCCGGGTAGGTGGTGCCCTGCGCGAAGGTGTCGTGGATCGCGACGAGCGCCGCGTTCGCGACGCCCTTGTCGGGGTCCATCTGGTACACCAGCCGGAAGATCACGCCGGAGGCGAGGAACGAGATCGCCATCGGCATGAACACCACGAGCTTGAACACCGTCGCCCACCGGATCCGCTCGGTGAGGACGGCGAACACCAGGCCGATGATGGTGACGATGGTCGGGGCCACCACCACCCAGATCGCGGTGTTGCGGACCGCGACGAGGTTGTTGTGCCCCTTGAAGACCCCGGTGTAGTTGTCGACGCCGACGAACGAGTCGCCCGAGGCGTCGAAGAAGCTCCGGATCACCGAGTAGACGATCGGGTAGACGACCAGGAAGCCGAGCAGCAGCAGCGCCGGCAGCAGGAACGTCAGGGCGAGCCAGGACGGCGGGGTCAGCCGCTCGCGTCCCCGGCGGGCGCCGGGCCGCCGGGCGGCCGGTACGTCGACGGCGGCGGCGCCGCCGGCCGTCGCGGCCGGCGGCACCTCCTCATTGCGAGCCTTCATTCCGGGGGTTCCCTACTTGTCGGCCCTGTGCGTGCGCGTCACTTGTACGCCTTGGCGGCCTCGGCCTCCAGCTTGGCCTGCGCGCCCTTGACGTCGGTCGGCTTGATCACGAACTGGCGGAGCGCCTCCCACTCGCCCTTGCCGGGGGTCGCGCCGAACGCGGCGGGCGCCAGGTCGGACATGTCGTAGCGGGCGGCGTCGCCGGACTGCTGCAGCTGGCCGATCAGCTGCTTGGCGATCGGGTCGGAGTAGGCGTCCGGCGGGACGTTCTTGTTGGGCGTCAGGTAGCCGCCGAGCCCGGCCCAGACCTTGCCGGCCTCCGGGGAGGCGAGGAACTTCATCAGCTCCTGCGCGCCCTTGCCGTCCTTCAGCGCGACCGCGACGTCGCCGCCGAGGATCGCCGGGGCGGTGTCGCCGGCCTTCGGGAAGGCGAACACCTTGGCGTCGGTGCCGACCTTGGCCTTGGTGGTGGCGATGTTCGCGGCGGCGAAGTCGCCGCCGTAGACCATCGCGGCCTTCTGCTGGCCGAAGACCTGGGTGACCGACTCGTCGAACTTGGTCTTGGTCGCCGCGGCGACGCCGCCGTTGAGGTAGTCGGGCTTGCCCCAGATCTGCGCGAGGGTCTCCAGCGCCTTGCCGACCGTGGGGTCGGTCCACTTGATCTCGTGCTTGGCGAGCTTGTCGTAGTTCTCCGGGCCCGCCTGCGACAGGTAGACGTTCTCGAACCAGTCGGTCAGGGTCCAGGAGTCCTGCGGGCCGGCGGCGAGGGTGAACGGGGTGCTGCCCGCGTCCTGCAGCGTGCCGGACGCCTTCACGAGGTCGGCCCACGCCGCGGGCGGCTGCACGCCGGCCTCGTCGAACGCGTCCGGCCGGTACCACAGGATCGACTTGTAGGCGGCCTTGACCATCACGCCGTAGGTCTTGCCGCCGGAGGAGCCGAGCTCCTTCCAGTACGGCGCGAAGTTGTTGCCGACCTCGGTGACGACGTCGTCGGCCAGCGGCTTCAGCGAGCCCTTCTGCGCGTACTGCTGCATCAGGCCGGGCTGCGGCAGGATCGCCACGTCCGGCGGGTTGCCGGCCTCGATGCGCGGGCCGAGGTAGGCGTCGGTGTTCTCACCGGTGGAGGCGTAGTTGACCTTGGCGCCGGTCTTCTTCTCGAACGCCTGCAGCACCTTGCGGAAGTTGGTCTCCTCCGCGCCGGTCCACTTCGCGGCGACCTCGATCGTGGTGCCCTTGAGGGCTCCCCCGCCGGCCGGCGTCGCGCCGTCGCCGCCGCCGTCGTCGTCGCCGCCGCACGCGGCGGCCGACGACAGGAGCAGTCCCGCCGCGACGGCGGCCCCCATCACTCTGCTGACCCTCATTCTTCATCCTCCCTGGACGGACCGGCGGCGTCCGATCCCCAGATCGCCGCGCCGGACTCGATATCGAAGAAGTGCAGGCGGCCGGTGTCGACGCGGATCGTCACCGGGTCGCCCACCTTCACGCGGGTGCGCGGGCTGAACCGCGCGACCAGGTCCGTGCGGGGGCTCTCCAGGTGCCCCAGCACGTCGGTCCCCGCGTCGCGGGCGAGTTCCTTGGTGTCCTCGGTGACGACCTGGGACGCCTCGATCGCGAAGTGGACCAGCACGTCCGAGCCCATCGCCTCGACGAGGTCGGCGGTGGAGGACAGCCGGGACCCCTCGGGCGTCTCCACGAGCTCGGAGTCCTCCATGTCCTCGGGGCGGATGCCGACGACGACGTCGCTCCCGAGGCGGGACGCCAGGGCCGGGCGCTCGGTCAGCACCTCGGCCGGCAGCGCCAGGGTCTGGCCGCCGATCTCCAGTCGCGGGTTCGCCGCGTCCCCGGACAGCGTGCCGTGGATCAGGTTCATGGCCGGTGAGCCGATGAAGCCGGCGACGAACAGGTTGGCCGGCCGGTCGTAGAGCTCCTGCGGCGGCGCGACCTGCTGCAGCTCGCCCTTCTTCATCACCGCGACGCGGTCGCCGAGCGTCATCGCCTCGGTCTGGTCGTGGGTGACGTAGATCGTGGTGACGCCGAGGTCGCGCTGGATGCGGGCGATCTCGGCGCGCATCTGGACGCGGAGCTTGGCGTCGAGGTTGGACAGCGGCTCGTCCATCAGGAACGCCTGCGGCTCGCGGACGATCGCGCGGCCCATCGCGACGCGCTGGCGCTGCCCGCCCGACAGGTTGCGGGGCTTGCGCGACAGGTGGTCGGTGAGGCCGAGGATCTCGGCGGCGCGGTCGACCTTGGCGCGGATCTCGGCCTTCGGCATCTTGCGCAGCGACAGCCCGAAGCCGATGTTGTCGCGCACCGACAGGTGCGGGTAGAGCGCGTAGCTCTGGAACACCATCGCGACGTCGCGGTCGCGGGCGGGGACGCGGTTGACGACCCGGCCCCCGATCGTGACCTCGCCCTCGGAGATGTCCTCCAGGCCGGCGACCATCCGCAGCGCGGTCGTCTTGCCGCAGCCCGACGGCCCGACGAGGACGAGGAACTCCCCGTCGGCGATGTGGAGGTTCAGGTCGGTGACGGCCCGGGTGCCGTCGGGATAGACCTTCCCGACGCTGGTCAGGTCGACCTCTGCCACGGCGTCTCCTCTTCATTCACGGCACGGCTCCGGCAGGGGGGAGAAACCCGATTTACCCCCGCGTAACAATGCATCTAGGTGGTACAGGGCGGAGCGCCCCGCCCGCAACACGCACGGTGCCCGCTGACGGATTTGGTGCAGAGATCGTTACCGACCCGTGGTCCGCCCCGATTCGCCTCGTCCGAAACGCCGCGAGGGTGCGGACGCAAACCCGTCCGCACCCTCGCCTCGCCTGACCGCGCCGCGCCACGGCGCGGGTCGGCCACCACCGCTCAGTCGACGACCACCAGGCCCCGCTCGGTGACGTTCATCGGCTCGTAGCCGTCCTCGGTGCACACGACGATGTCCTCGATGCGGGCGCCGTGCGGGCCGGGGTAGATGCCCGGCTCGATGGAGAACGCCATGCCGGGCTCCAGCGGCTCCCGGTTGCCGGCGACGATGTAGGGGTCCTCGTGGGACTCCAGGCCGATGCCGTGGCCGGTGCGGTGGAAGAAGTGCTCGCCGTGCCCGGCGGCGGCGATGATGTCGCGGCCCGCCGCGTCCACCGCCTCGGGCGTCGCGCCCGGCCGGACCGCCGCGCACGAGGCGCGCTGCGCCTCCTCCAGCACCGCGAAGTAGGCGCGGTAGTCGGCGGGCGGCTCCCCGACGCAGTAGTTGCGGGTGGAGTCCGAGCAGTAGCCGCTCGGCATCGTCCCGCCGATGTCGACCACGACGGGCTCGCCGGGCCGGATCACGCGGTCCGACGGCTCGGCGTGCGGGTTGGCGCCGTTGGGGCCGGACCCGACGATGACGAAGTCGACGCGGGCGTGCCCCTCGGCGATGATCGCGTCGGCGATGTCGCGGGCGACCTCGCGCTCGGTGCGGCCGGCCTTGAGCAGGCCGGGCACGAGGCGGTGCACCCGGTCGATGGCGGCGCCGGCCTCGCGCAGCGCCGCGACCTCGGCGGCGGACTTGCGCATCCGCAGCTCGCGCAGCACCGGCCCGGCCGCGACCTGCTCGGCCCCGGGCAGCGCGGCGCGGAACCGCAGCGCCATGACCGCCCACATCCGGTCGGCGACGCCGACCCTGCCCGCCTTCGGCAGGCGGGCGGCGGTCAGCGCGTACGGGTCCTCGGTCTCGTCCCACGGCACCAGCTCGATGCCGAGCGCCCCGGCCGGGGACTCCTGCGCGGCGGGCAGCTCAAGCCGGGGAACGACCAGGAACGGCTCCCCCTCGGCGGGCACCGCGAGGCACGTGAGGCGCTCCAGCTCCTTCGCCTCGTAGCCGGTGACGTAGCGCAGGTCGGGGCCGGGGGTCAGCAGCACCGCGCCGAGGCCCGCCTCCGCCGTCGCCTCCCGCACCCGGGCGATGCGCTCCGGCGGATACAACTCCGTTGTCACACCCGTCTCCATTCTCAGTGTCCTGTCCGATGGCCGGTACCAGGATCCCAGGAGCGGCGCGGCGGCGCGGCGTCGGACCCGCGTGGGAGCATGGCGCCATGAGCGGGTTGATGCTGCTGGACACGCCGTCGCTGTACTTCCGCGCCTTCTACGGGGTGCCCGAGTCGGTGACCGCGCCGGACGGGACGCCGATGAACGCGGTGCGCGGGCTGATCGACATGATCGCGCGCCTCGTCCAGGACCGCGCGCCCGACCGCCTGGTCTGCTGCATGGACGCCGACTGGCGGCCGGCGTTCCGGGTGGCGGCGCTGCCGTCCTACAAGGCGCACCGGGTGGCCGACGACGGCGGCGACCAGACCCCGGACGCGCTGGAGGCGCAGCTCCCGGTGATCGACGCGGTCCTGGACGCGGTCGGCCTGGCCCGCGCCGGCGTCCCCGGCTACGAGGCCGACGACGTGATCGGGACGCTCGCGGTGCGCGGCGCCGCCGCGGGGCCGGTCGACATCGTCACCGGCGACCGCGACCTGTTCCAGCTCGTCGACGACAGCGGGCCCGTGGTCGTCCTCTACACCGCGCGCGGCATCCGGAACCTGCAGGTGATGGGCGAGAAGGAGGTCGCGGCCAAGTACGGCATCCCGGGCCGCGGCTACGGCGACTACGCGACGCTGCGCGGCGACCCCAGCGACGGCCTGCCGGGCGTGCCGGGCGTCGGCGACAAGACGGCCGCCGCGCTGGTCACCCGCTTCGGCTCGGTCGAGGGCATCCTCGCCGCGCTGGACGCGGGCACCGACGCGGGCTTCCCGGCGGGCGCCCGCCGCCGCATGGCGGCGGCCCGCGACTACCTGGCCGCCGCCGAGACGGTGGTCCGGGTGGTCACCGACATCGACGCGCCGGAGCTGGCGGCCCTGGACGACCGCCTCCCCGCCGAGCCCCGCGACGCCGAGGCCCTGGTGGAGCTCGCCGACCGCTGGAACCTCGGCAGCCCCGTCAACCGCCTGCTGAACGCCCTGGCCCGCTGATCCGCGCGGTCCGGGCGGGGGCGGAGGGCGGAGGGCGGCGGGGCGACGTGCCCTGCGGGGGCTCGGGTGCCGCCACGACGAAACGCGCGGGCGGGTTTCGCTGCAAGTTTCGCCAAAAGTGTCATAAGACGCAGACACGGCGTTCTCCGGCGTGCAGCATGCGAGACGGTGACGGGTTGTCATGGGCGCATGCAGACGACCGGTACCCGCGGCACTGGGCCTCACCGCCCCACTCCCCCCATGTGCCGGGGGTGCCGGTTCACCCGGGCGTGCGCCGGGGAGGGTGCGCGGTGAGCGCGCGAGCCGTGAGCGAGCGGGCCGAGGCGCGCGGCGGCCGGTTCTGGGACGCGCTGGACGGCCGGGAGCGCGCGGCGCTGCGGGAGGCGGGCCGGTCCCGGGTCTACCGGGCGCGGGCGCCGCTGTGCTACCAGGGTGACGACTCCGACCACATCATCGTCATCGAGTCGGGGTGGGCGAAGGTCGTGGCGTCCAGCGCGGACGGGCACGCGGTGGTGCTGGCGGTGCGCGGGCCCGGGGACCTGGTGTGCGAGAGCGCGGTGCTCGGGCGGCGGGAGCGGTCGGCGACGGTGCAGGCGCTCGACCAGGTGCGGGCGCTGCTGGTGCCCGCGGCGCGGTTCACCGCGTTCCTGGACGCCCATCCCGGAGTGTGGATGCTGGTCAGCGGCACGTTCGTGCGGCGGCTGGACGACGCCGGCCGGCGGCTTCAGGCGCACGTGTCGGCGCAGGGCCCGCGGCGGCTTGCGATCCTGCTGGCGGACCTGGCGGACATGTCGGCGCGGCAGGGCGCCACGGGCGCCGGCGGGGCGGTGCCGATCGGGCCGCCGCTGTCCCAGGAGGAGCTCGGCAGCTGGATGGACGCCTCCCGCGAGACGGTGGCGCGGGCGCTGGCGGTGCTGCGGGACGCGGGGCTGGTGCGCACCGGCCGGCGCCGGATCACGGTGCTGGATCCGCCGGGGCTGCGGGCGTTCGCGGACGGCGCCTTTACATTGTAGATTCCGAACGGCCCCGGGCGGTGTGTCTCGCGGGTGGGGTGGGCTTGTGCGACTGAGCGCGGGCCGGGTCAGGCGGCGCTGAGGCGGAGCCGCTCGCCGAGTTCGGCGGTGATGGCGACGTTGAGCCGGTAGGCGGCCTTGACCTCGCCGATGACGGCGTCCTGCTCGGCGGCGTCCCACGGCGCGGTGTCGAGCAGCTCGCGGTAGCGGTCCTTGTAGCCCTTGGGCTTGCCGGGGAAGCGGTAGAAGCGGACGCCGTCGTCGCCGGCGGCGAGGTCGAGCGCGCGGCGGACCTGGACGCCGATGTACTGCCCGCCGGACAGGTCGCCCAGGTAGCGGGTGTAGTGGTGGGCGACGAACCCGCCGGGCCAGTCGAAGCAGACCTCGCGGAGCCGCGCGCAGTACCGCTCGGTGGCCGGGGACGGCTCGACGCGGGCGCGCCAGCGGGGCCCGTAGAAGTAGCCGAGGTCGGCCTCGAGCGCCTCGCGGCGGCGCAGGCCGGGCAGGTCGAACCGGCCGGCGACGGGGTCGGCGGCCATCCGGTCGGCGGCCTCCTCCAGCAGGTCGTAGACGGGGTGCAGCTGCGCGACCAGGGCCGCGTACTCCTCGCGGCCGAGGCGGCCCCCGGCCAGCGCGCTCATGTAGGCGGAGCCCTCGTTGTCGCCGTGGTCGTCCCAGGTGGCGGCGCGCAGCCGCGCGGAGAAGAGCTCGTTTTCCGACGCCATGTCGGCTACTTTACCGACAGGGCGTCGGGAACGTCCAGCCGCCGGGCGTCAGCCGCTGAGGGCGGCACGGGCCTCCTCGGTCATCCGGACGACTTCATGCCGCACCTGGGGCCGCTCGGTGAGCCGCTCGCTGAACGGGATCCGGACGGGCTGCTCCACCCCGCCGTCGGTGACGGCGAACTCGATCCCGGCGGCGTCCAGCCCGGTCATGCGGGCCGCGGTGGCGCCGGGGCGGCCGCCGAGCGCCCGGCAGATGGTGAGGCAGTCGGCGGCGTGGTCGTCGTTCATGTGCCGCGTGATCTGCCGCACGACGTCCTCGGTGAACGGCCCGGGGTCGGTCATGAAACGGTCCTTTCCGATAAGCATGGGCTGAAACGGACAGATCAGAGGGCGAGGCCCTTGTAGACGCGGAGGGCGTTGCCGCCGAGGACGAGGCCGAGGGTCTCCTCGTCGAGGCCGAGCCCGGCGATGGCGCGGGCGTTGCGGGCGACGCCGGGGACGCCGGGCCAGTCGGTGCCGAAGATGAACTTGCGGGCCAGGCGGCGCAGGTCGTGCCGGGCGTAGTACTCGGGGAGCCGGCGCGGCGGGAGGCCGGACAGCTCGATCCACACCTCCTCGCGGGACAGCGCGAGGAACGCGGCGGCGTCGTACCACCAGCCCCGGCCGCCGTGCGCGAGCACGACCGTCAGGCCGGGGAACAGCCGCAGGACGTCGTCGACGGCGGCGGGGTCGGCGTACCGGTTGGCGGAGCCGGGGAAGGAGCTGGTGCCGCAGTGGACGACGACGGGCACGCCCGCGTCGCGGCAGATCTGGTAGGCGGGGTACAGCTCGGGGTCGGCGACGCTGAACCGGCCGTGCACGGGGTGCAGCTTCAGCGCGGCGGCGCCGAACTCCAGCTGCCGGGCCACCTCGGCGTCGATCGGGTAGTGCAGGTGCGGGTTGACGTTGGCGATCGGCTTGAAGCGGCGCGGGTTGTGCTTGAGCAGGGGCTCCAGGTCCTCGATGGGCTGGGTGCCGGTGGTGCGCGGGCTGTACTCGCACAGCAGCAGGGCGATGTCGACGCCCTCCCCTTCGAAGTGGGCGTCGACGCGCTCGGGGACGAGGGCGCCGTCGGCGTCGTAGAGGTCCTGCCAGGGGTGGGAGGCGCCGAACTCCTCGGCCCAGCGCCGCCACGCGGCCGGCAGGGTGGGGAGGCGGGCGGTGTGCACGTGCGCGTCGATCAGCGGACGTCCGTCGAGCATGCGGCGGAGCCTACCCGCCGCGTCCCGTCCCGCCGGCGGGCGGCCCGCGGCGGGACGGTCCTGTGCCGCGGCGCCGTGCCGCGTGGCGGCCGCGCCGGCTAGGCGACGTCGGCGGACTCCTGGCCGTCCAGCCAGTCGAGGATGCCTTCGACGGCGTCCTTGCAGCCGCCGCAGCCGGTGCCGGCGCGGGTCGCGCGGGCGACGCCGGCGGCGGTGCGGGCGCCGGCCTGCCAGCAGGCGCGGATCTCCCCCTTGCTGACGTTGTTGCACTGGCAGACGGTCGCGGCGTCCGGCATCCGCACCGGCGACTCGGCCTCCGCCGCCGCGGACATGCCGGGGAACAGCAGCCCGAGGCGCTCGGCGGGCAGCGGCGCGGCGCGGTCGTAGAGCCGGGTGAGCGTCCCGGCCGCGGAGGTCTCGCCGAGCAGGATCGCGCCGATCAGCCGGCCGTCGCGGATCACCGCCTTCTTGTAGGTGCCGCGGGCGGCGTCGGTGAACCGGACGACCTCGACGTCCTCGTCGTCGTCGCCGAAGTGGGTCTCCCCCATCGAGGCCAGCTCGATCCCGGCGGCCTTCAGCCGGGTGATCTGGCGGGCGCCGGTGAAGCGGGCGGCGGGGTCGGTGCCGGCGAGCAGCCCGGCGAGCACCCCGGCCTGCTCCCAGGCGGGCGCGACCAGCCCGTACACCTCGTCGCGGTGCTCGGAGCACTCGCCGATGGCGCGGACGTCCGGGTCGGTGACCGACCGCAGCTCGTCGTCCACCAGGACGGCGCGGCCGACGGCGAGCCCGGCGTCGCGGGCGAGGGACACCTCGGGCCGCACCCCGCAGGACAGGATGACGAGGTCCGCGCCGAGGATCTCGGTGCCGCCGCCCGGCCGCGCCAGCTCGACACCGGTGACGGCGCCGCCATCGGTGCGCAGGGCCCTGACGTCGGCCTCCAGCCGGGTGCCGATGCCGAGCGCGGCGAGGGTCCGGGCCAGGACCTTCCCCGCGGCGGGGTCGAGCTGGCGCTCCATGAGGTGCCCGGCCAGGTGCAGCACGGTGACCTCCAGGCCGCGGCCGGCGAGCCCGCGGGCGGCCTCGATGCCGAGCAGACCGCCGCCGACGACGACCGCGCGGCGCGCCGAGTCGGCCAGCTCGGTGATGCGGCGGCAGTCGTCCAGCGTGCGGAACACCTGCGCGCCCTCGGGCAGGCCGTCGCGCAGGCCGGGCATCGGCGGGATGAACGCGGTGCTGCCGGTCGCGAGGACCAGCGTCCCGTAGCGGGTGGCGGTGCCGTCGGAGGCGTGCACGGTCCGCGCGGCGCGGTCGATGCGGGTGACCTCGACGCCGAGCCGGGCGTCGACGCCGTGGGCGGCGTACCAGGCGGCGTCGACCAGGCCGATGTGGTCGGGCCGCGTGACCCCGGCGAGGACGTTCGACAGCAGCACCCGGTTGTAGGGGGCCTGCGTCTCGGCGCCGAACACGGTGATCGGGACGTCGGGGTCGCGGGCGCGCAGCTCGCCGACGAGCCGGGAGCCGGCCATCCCGTTGCCGACCACGACGACGCGGCCGCCGCCGCTGCTACCGGTCCTCGCGCCGCTCGGCGCGGTGGTCGTGCCGGTCATCGCTTCACCTCCAGCGGGAGGGGCTTGATCTGGTCGCGCTCGACCTCGAACGCGATGCTCGGGTCGGGGGTGCGCGGGGCGTTGACGAAGGACACGAAGCGGCGCAGCCGCTCGGGGTCGTCGAGGATGCCGCGCCACTCGTCTGCGTAGGACGCGACGTGGCGCTCCATCGCGGCGTCCAGCTCGGCGCAGATGCCGAGCCGGTCGTCGACGATCACCTCGCGCAGGTAGTCCAGGCCGCCGTCGAGGGACTCCAGCCAGGTCGCGGTGCGCTGCAGCCGGTCGGCGGTGCGGATGTAGAACATCAGGAACCGGTCGATGTAGCGGATCAGCTCGTCGTCGGTGAGGTCGGTGGCGAACAGGTCGGCGTGCCGGGGCCGCATGCCGCCGTTCCCGGCGAGGTAGAGGTTCCAGCCGTTCTCGGTGGCGATGACGCCGAAGTCCTTGCTCTGCGCCTCGGCGCACTCGCGGGCGCAGCCCGACACGGCCGACTTCAGCTTGTGCGGGGCGCGCAGGCCCCGGTACCGCAGTTCGAGCCGGATCGCCATGGCGGCCGAGTCCTGGACGCCGTACCGGCACCAGGTGGACCCGACGCACGACTTCACCGTCCGCAGCGCCTTGCCGTAGGCGTGGCCGGACTCGAACCCCGCGTCGACGAGCCGCCGCCAGATCTCCGGGAGCTGCTCAACGCGGGCGCCGAACAGGTCGATCCGCTGCCCACCGGTGATCTTGGTGTAGAGGCCGAAGTCGCGGGCGACCTCCCCGATCACGATGAGCCGCTCCGGGGTGATCTCGCCGCCGGGGACGCGCGGCACCACCGAGTAGGTGCCGTTCTTCTGCAGGTTGGCCAGGAAGTGGTCGTTGGTGTCCTGCAGCGCGGCCTGCTCGCCCTCCAGGATGTGGCCGTTGCCGAGGCTGGCGAGGATGGACGCGACGGCGGGCTTGCAGATGTCGCAGCCGCGGCCCGTCCCGTGCTCCTCCACGAGCTGGGTGAAGCTGGTGACCCGGCCGGCGCGGACGATGTCGAACAGCTCGGCGCGGCTGTAGGGGAAGTGCTCGCAGATCGCCCAGCTGACCTCGATCCCGGCGGCGGTCAGCTCGGCGTCCAGGATGCGCTTCACCAGCGGGACGCAGCTGCCGCAGCTCGTCCCGGCGCGGGTGCAGTCCTTGACGCCGGGCACGTCGGCCAGGGAGTGCTCGGAGATCGCGCAGCGGATGGTCTCGGCGGTGACGTTGTTGCAGGAGCAGATGACGGCCGCGCCGGGCAGGTCGCCGCCGGCGGTCTCGGTGCCGCCGAACAGCATCTGCTCGGGCGCGCCCGGCAGGCTCCCGCCGACGAGGGCGCGCAGCGTGCCGTAGGACTCGGCGTCGCCGACGAGGACGCCGCCGAGCAGGGTCTGCGCGTCGTCGCTGACGACGAGCTTCTTGTAGACGCCGGCGACGGGGTCGGTGTAGGTGACGCCGAGCGCGCCGGACTCCGGCCCGGCGGCCGGGTCGCCGAAGCTGGCGACGTCGACGCCCATCAGCTTCAGCTTCGTGGACATGTCGGCGCCCTCGAACACGGCGGTGCTCGACTCCGACAGGAGCCGGTCGGCGACGACCTCGGCCATGGAGAAGCACGGCCCGACCAGGCCGTACACCATGCCGCCGGCCGCGCCGCCCACGCTGGCGCACTCGCCGATCGCCCAGATGGCGGGGTCCTCGGTGCGGCAGGACGCGTCCACCGCGACGCCGCCGCGCTCCCCCACCGGCAGGCCGCAGCCGCGGGCGAGCTCGTCGCGCGGCCGGATGCCGGCGGAGAACACCACGACCTCCGCCTCGACCGCGGTGCCGTCCTCGAGCACGACGCGGCGGACGGCGCCGTCCTCGCCGGGCTCCAGCGCGCGGATGGGGACGCCCGTGCGCACCTCCAGGCCGAGGCCCTCGATGTGGCGGCGCAGCATCGCGCCGCCGCCCTCGTCGAGCTGGCGCGGCATCAGCCACGGCGCGACCTCCACCACCCCGGCGCGCAGCCCGAGGCCCTGCAGGGCGCGGGCCGCCTCCAGGCCGAGGAGCCCGCCGCCGACGACGGCGCCGCTGCTCCGGCCGCGGGCGTAGGCGCGGATCGCGTCGAGGTCGTCGATCGTGCGGTACACGAACGCGCCGGGCAGGTCCGCGCCCTGGACCGGCGGCACGAACGGCGCCGACCCGGTGGCCAGGACGAGCGCGTCGTAGGGGACGGTGTCCCCGGCCGAGGTCGCGACCGTGCGGGCGGCGCGGTCGATCGCGGTGACGCGCTCGCCGGTGCGGACGGCGACCTCGCCGCCGTGCTCCGGGTAGGCGAGGTCGGCGCCCTCCAGGTAGGACGTCAGCGCGACGCGGTCGTAGGCGGTCCGGTGCTCCTCGCCGATCACGGTGACGGTCCAGGTCCCGGCGGCGTCGCGCTCCCGCAGGGCCTCCACGAGGCGGTGCGCGGCCGGCCCGTGCCCGGCGACGACCAGCCGCTTGTCCGGTGTGCTGTCGGCTCCCATGAACCCCGATGCTCGGCGGCCCGTATTTCCCGAAGGGATCCCGGGTGTCACCCGCGCGTTAACTGGAGCTCACTTCGCCACGTCATAGGGGGTTGGCCCCGCCTGGAGCGGTCCGCACCGGGCGGGCGCACAGCCTTTCCGGGACAGGGCGCGGGCCTGTTCCCCTGAGGGGCGCGCGGCGGGACACTCGGGACGAATGGGATCGCGGGTCCCACCGGCGGGCCGGGAGGCGGCAGTGGCGGCAGTGCGGCGGATCATCGGTGCCTCGCTCCTCGCGCTCGGCGCGTTCCTGCTCGGCGCCGGCGCCCTCACCCGCTTCTACGTCGCCCCGGCGCTGATCGGCGCGCCGGCGGACGTGTACCAGGTGACCCGGCTGAGGGCCGAGAACGCCTCCTACTTCGACGCTCCCGCGGGCGTCCCGCGCACCGGCGCGACGATCGTGGCGACCAACACCGTCCGCGGCGACCCCGGCTCCACCCATGACGGCGTCGTCGTGTGGGACTCCACGACGGTCGTTCAGGACGTGGACCGCGGCACCACGATCGAGTTGCAGCGGCAGCGGTACGCGTTCGACCGCCGTACCGGGGAGCTGCGCGACTGCTGCGGCGCGGCGATCGAGGGCGACACCGGCGTCCGGCAGTCGGGCGTGGGGCTGTTCTGGCCGGTGGAGGCCCGCAAGCGGGGCCTGGAGCTGTTCGACACCGCGACGCGGCTCGCCTGGCCGGTCGAGTTCGAGGGCGAGGAGCGCGCCGGCGGAATGCGCGTCTACCGCTTCGCGGAGCGCATCCCCGAGACGAGGATCGCCGGGGAGCTGCCCGCGGTGCCGCCCGAGCTGCTCGGCCGTCCCGGGGGCGGCCCGGCCGTGCCGGTGGACCGCTACTACCGGGCCGAGGGCACGTTCTGGGTGGACCCGCGGACGGGCGCGCCGATCGACCAGCGGCAGCACGTCGTGTCGACGCTGCGCCCGAGGCGGGGGCCGGGGCGCCTCGTCGTGGCGGACATGACCCTGCGGATGACCCCGGAGTCGCGGCGCGACCTGCGGGCCCGGTCCGCGGACGGCGCCGCGAAGATCCGGCTGCTGCGGACCGTGCTGCCGCCGGTGTCCGCCGGCGCGGGGCTCCTGCTCGCCGCCGCGGGGCTGCTGCTCGCCGGCCGCCGCCGCACCGCCGCCCGTTAGGCCCCGGACGGGCGGGTAGGACGGGTGGACAGGCCAGAACCGTCCGCGATGAAGGGGGTAGCGCGATGGGCGAGTCGCAGCGGCGTCCGGTGCAGGGCGAGCACCGCTACGAGCAGGAGGTCGGCTCGGCGCGCGAGCACGAGGAGCGGCCCGGCAGGAGCCTGGTCACCACCGACCACGAGGCGATCCGCCGGTGGGCGGACGAGCGCGGCGCCGAGCCGTCGACCGTGCCGGGCAGCGACTACGGCGGCCGGCCGGGGCGGCTGCTGTTCGACTTCCCCGGCTACGGCGGGGAGCGGCTGGAGCACATCTCCTGGGACGACTGGTTCCGCACGTTCGACGAGCGCGGGCTGAACTTCATCTACCAGGAGCACAGGAAGGACGGCTCGCAGAGCAACTTCTTCCAGCTGGAGAACCCGCACGGCGGCGACGGCGGCTGACCGGCCGCGCGTCCCGGCGCGGAGGGCCGCCGCTCAGGCGGGGGTGAGGACGAGCGTCGCGTCGTGCCCGCCGAACCCGAACGAGTTCGACAGCGCGGGCGCGGCGGGCGCGATCGCCCTCGGCTCGCCGTGCACGACGTCCACCAGCGCGGTCTCGGCGTCGGGGGCGGCGAAGTTGGCGGTGGGCGGGACGAGCCCGTCCGCCGCGCTCAGCAGCGCCACCATCGCCTGCAGGGCGCCGCCGGCGCCGAGGACGTGCCCGGTGACGCCCTTGGTGGCGGTGACGGGCGGGGTCCGGCCGCCGAAGCAGCGGTCGATCGCGAGGGCCTCGGCGCCGTCGTTGCCGCGGGTCCCGGTCGCGTGCGCGCTGATGTGCCCGACGCGTGCGGGGTCGAGCCCGGCGTCGGCGAGCGCGGCGGCCATGCACCGGGCGGCGACGGCCCCGTCCGGGCGGGGCGCCACCAGGTGGGCGGCGTCGGAGGCGCACGCGTACCCGGCGACCTCCCCGTAGGCGCGGGCGCCGCGCGCGGCCGCGCGGTCGGCGCGTTCCAGGACGAGGAACGCGGCGGCCTCCCCGACGACGAACCCGTCGCGCTCGGCGTCGAACGGGCGGCCGGCGGTGTGCGGCGAGGGGTCGCGGCGGGCGAGCGCGCCGATGCGGGCGAACGCGGCCATCGCGAACGGGGTGAGGATCGCGTCGACGCCCCCGGCGACGGCGGTGTCGATCCGGCCGGCGCGGATGGCGAGGACGGCCTCGCCGATCGCGGTGGCGCCGCTGGCGCAGCCGGTGGAGAAGGTGAGGCAGGGGCCCTCGCAGCCGTGCCGGATGGACACGTTCGCGGCGACGGCGTTCGGCATGATCCTCGGGACGGCCGGGACGGGGACGCGCTCCAGCGTCCCGGCGTGCTCGTGGCCGCCGAGCGCGACGGTGGAGGCGAGCCCGGCGGCGGCGGTCCCCACGTAGACGCCGCGGCGGGCGGGATCACCGCCGGGGCCTTCGGCGTCACCGAGGGCGTCGGCGAAGGCGTCGGCGGCGGCGGCCGCGCCGAGCTTGGTCATGCGGTCGAGGCGGCGGCGCTCGGGGCGGGTGAAGTAGCGGTCCTCGTCCAGCGGGCGGGCGGGGCAGCCGAACGACACCGCGGTCCCGGCCTCCAGCAGCTCGGGGAGGTGGACGGCCTGCGACTTGCCCGCGAGGACCGTCGCGAGCACCTCGGCGGGCGTCCCGCCGGCGGGGCTCTTCACGCCGAACCCCGTCACCACGACGCGGGGCGTCCCGTCCGCGCGCTGCTCAGCCGTCATCCGTCACCTCGCGGTCTGGGGGGTTCCCGCGGGGGGCGCGGGGTTCGGAAGCTAGCGCGGCGGCGCGCGCGGGAACTTGCCACCCCGTGCACATTCTCCCGGCGGTTTTTGTCACCCGGGTGACACGGGCCACAGCGGCACCGGGCGCCCCTCCCCCGCTCGCCCCGGCCCCACCCGTCCCGGTCGTGCACCATGGAGGGGTGACGGAGGTAGTGGAGAACACGGCGGGTACGGCGGGCGGTGAGCTGCGGCTTCTGGCCGATCTGGTCGCGGACGGCGAGGTCGTGGTGCTCAGCGGCGCGGGCCTGTCCACCGAGTCGGGCATCCCCGACTACCGCGGCGAGACGGGGCGGCGGCGGCCGGCGCATCCGATGACCTACCAGGAGTTCACCGGCAGCGAGGCGGCGCGGCGCCGGTACTGGGCGCGCGGGCACCTCGGCTGGCGGCACATGGCGGCGGTCCGCCCCAACGCGGGCCACCGGGCGGTGGCCGAGCTGCAGCGGCGCGGCCTGCTCGCCGGGATCATCACCCAGAACGTCGACGGGCTCCAGCAGGCGGCCGGGGCGGACGGGGTGATCGAGCTGCACGGGGCGCTGGACCGGGTGGTGTGCCTGGAGTGCGGCGCGCGGAGCCCGCGCGCCGCGCTGGAGGCGCGGCTGCGGGCCGCCAACCCCGGTTTCGAGGCGCGCGCGGAGGCGATCAACCCCGACGGCGACGCGGTCCTGCAGGACGCCGCGGTGGAGGAGTTCCGGCTGGTGGGCTGCGAGCGGTGCGGCGGCCCGCTCAAGCCCGACGTGGTCTTCTTCGGCGAGAACGTGCCGCCGGCCCGGGTGCGGGACTGCTACGCCCTGACCGAGGGCGCGGGCGCGATGCTGGTGCTCGGGTCGTCCCTGACGGTCCTGTCGGGGTACCGGTTCGTCCGGCACGCGGCGCGGCACGGCGTCCCGGTGGCGATCGTGAACCGGGGCGCGACGCGCGGCGACGCGGACGCGCTGGTGCGGGTGGACGCGCCGCTCGGCGCGACGCTCACCGCCCTACTCGACGAACTGGGCCGCCTCGACGAGCCGGGCCGCCTGGACGAGCCGGGGCCGCCCGGGACGGGCCGGCTCGGCGGACCGGCGCGGCTCGGGGCGCCGGGCCGGTAGGCGGTCAGCCTCCGGCGCCGGGCAGCGCCGTCGCCGCGGGCGCCGCGGACGCCTTCGCGCCGGGCGGGGCGGGCGGCGGCGGGTCGGTCACGGCGGGCGGGTCGGGCAGCGTGTCGCCGGTCACGAACCCGGTGCCCTCCAGCTGCCGCATCTGCTCGTTGACCAGCGGCTGCGCCTGCTCGGCGAAGCGCCGCACGAGCGTGTTGCGGGTGGCGGCGCGGACGGCGCCGAGCTGGGTGTAGAGCAGGCCCTGCGCCATCCGCATCCGCGCGACGGCCGTCTTGTCGTAGTCGTTGCCGGACTTGCCGGTGATCTCCGACATCCAGCTCTGCTGGTCGCCGCTGGGCCGGTCCGGCAGCGGGACGCCCAGCCGGGCGGCGGCCTGCCGGTTCAGCCGGTCCAGGCGGGCGTGCCGGGCGGCGGACGCGGCGAGCGCGCGGCGGGTCGCGGGCCGGGCGGCGCGACGCTGCGCCTGGCGGGCGACGGGGATCTCCCACAGCGCGGCCTGCCGGACCCGCACGAGGACGTCGCGGTCGGCGGGGCCGAGCGGGCCCCAGTCGGTGGTGACGGTGGACCGGGCCGCGGCCTCGTCACCGGCCTTCGGCGCCACCGCGGCGCCGTCGGTGGCCTGGCGGCCGGCGGGCTGGCAGGCGGTGAGCGGCAGGGCGGCGGCCAGGACGCAGGCGAGGACGCAGGCGGGTGCCGCGGCGGGCGGTCGGGGGCGGAGCATCCGGTACCGCCTTCCGGTCGGGGTCAACGGCGTTACGGCAGCAGTACGCGCGTCGCGGCGGCGGGGTTCGATCGGGGCGGGACGGGATCCGGCGGCACGCCCCGCGCGGCGGGGGCGGGGCGACGTCGGGGCGGCGTTCCGGGCGGTCAGGTCCAGCCGAGCTGCGCGACGGTGCCGACCGGCGGCTCCCCGCCCGCCTCGGTGAAGGCGCGCAGCGCGGCGACGAGGGCGCGGCGCTGCCCGGCCGGCATGCGGGCGACGACCGCGGCGATCTCGGCGCGGCGGCGCGCGGTGACGTCGTCGACGATGCCGCGGCCGGCGCCGGTCACCTGGATGCGGACCTCGCGGCCGCTGCGCGGGCTGGCCTCGCGGCGCACCAGCCCGGCGGCGGCGAGCCGGTCCACCATCCGCATCGCGGTGGAGGGGTTGACCTCCAGCAGCCCGGCGAGCGTGACGAGCTTGGACGGCCCCTGCGAGGACAGCACGACGAGCAGCCGGAACTGCGGCAGCGTGACGGCGTCCTCGACGGCGGCCAGCGACCGGGCCGAGACCGCCACCAGCAGCCGGGAGGCGGTGAGCAGCGCCGAGGTGACCTCGTCGACCTCCGCGCCCCCGCCGGCGTCCTCGTCCATGACCACTTTCTACAGGGCCGGGCCCGGGCGGCGCCAACACGTCCCGGACCGCCGCGCGCGGTCAACCGCGCCGCCGCGCGGGAAGCTGCTCGGCGAGGAGTTCGGCCAGGTGGCGGGGCCGCGCGGCGGTGCCGGCGGTGATCTGGGTGCGGCAGGAGAACCCGTCGGCGAGCACCTCGGTGCCGGGCGGGGCGTCCCGGACGGCGGGCCACACCCCCTGCTCGGCGATCTTCACCGAGACCTCGTAGTGGCCGCGTTCGAACCCGAAGTCGCCGGCCAGGCCGCAGCATCCGGCGTCGAGGACGTCCACGTCGACGCCGGCGCGCGCCAGCACCCGCCGGTCGGCGTCGAAGCCCATGACGGCGTGCTGGTGGCAGTGGGGCTGCGCGAGGGCGCGGACCTTCGGGGTGTCGAGCCCGGCGACGACGCCGTGCGCCGCGCCCGGCGCGGGCCCGCCGGCCTCCACCTGGCGCTCGTCGAGCAGCTCGGCGAGCGTCCTGGTCCGGTCGCGCAGCAGCCGGGCCTCGCCGGCGAGGGGGCCGTCGTGCAGCAGCTCGGGCGCGTCGGCGCGGAACACGGCGGTGCAGGACGGCTCCAGCCCGACCACGGGCACGCCGTCGCGAAGCCGGGGCGCCAGTGCCCGGACGGTGCGGCGCAGGACCCGCGCGGCGATGCCGAGCTGGCCGGTGGAGATCCAGGTGAGGCCGCAGCACAGCGGGACGGGCGGCACCTCGACCCGGTACCCGGCGGCCTCCAGGACGCGGACGGCGGCCTCGCCGATGTGCGGGTGGAAGTTGTCGGTGAAGGTGTCTGGCCACAGCACGACCCGGTCGCCGCCGGGCGGGCCGGGTTCGGGCCGCCGCTTGAACCAGTCGGTGAACCGCTCGGCCGCGAACCGCGGCATGTCGCGGCGGCGGTCGATGCCCCCGAGGCGCTTGGCGGCGCCGGCGAGGCCCGGCAGGTGCAGGGCGGTGTTGGCCGCGCGGGGCGCGACCGCTGCCAGGCGCGCCCACAGCGGCAGCCACCCCATCGTGTAGTGCGCGGGCGGCCGCAGGCGGCCCGCGTAGTGGTGGGCGAGGAACTCGGCCTTGTAGGTGGCCATGTCGACGTTGACGGGGCAGTCGCTGCGGCAGCCCTTGCACGCCAGGCACAGGTCGAGGGCGTCGCGGACCTCCCGCGAGCGCCATCCGTCGGTGATGACGGCGGCCTCACCGCCGCCGGGGCCGGTGCCGCCGGGCATGCCGCGCATCATCTCCATCAGGATGCGGGCGCGGCCGCGGGTGGAGTGCTCCTCCTCCCCCGTCGCGCGGTAGCTCGGGCACATGACGCCGCCGGAGGAGGCGCGGCACTTGCCGACGCCGACGCAGCGGGCGGCGGCGTGGGTGAACCGGTGGTGGTCGTCGGGGAAGGCGAAGCGCGTGCGCGGCTCGGCGGGGCCGTAGGCGAGGTGGTCGAGGTCGTCGTCCAGCCGCCGCGGGTGGACGATCTTGCCGGGGTTCATCCGGTTCCCCGGGTCGAAGACCGCCTTGAACCGCTCGAACAGCCGGACGACCTCGTCGCCGAACATCAGCGGCAGCAGCTCGCCGCGGGCCTGCCCGTCGCCGTGCTCGCCCGACAGCGACCCGCCGTAGGAGGCGACGAGCCGGGCGGCGCGCTCGACGAACCGGCGGTAGGCGGCGACGCCCTCGGGGTCCTCCAGGTCGAACGGGATGCGGGTGTGGACGCAGCCCTGCCCGAAGTGCCCGTAGAGGGCCATGGGCCAGTAGCCGTACTCGCGGACGAGGGCGCGGAAGTCGCGCAGGTAGTCGCCGAGCCGGTCGGGCGGGACGGCGGAGTCCTCCCAGCCCTCGTGGGTGTCGGGGCGGCCGGGCGGGTAGGCGGTGGCGCCGAGGCCGGCCTCGCGGACCTTCCACAGCCGCTCCTCCTCGGCGGGGTCGCTGACGAAGGTGTACCGCGGCGGGTTCGGGCCGTTCTCCATCCGCTCGATGAGGTCGCGGGCGCGCGCGTCCGCGGCGTCCTTGGTGTCGCCGCCGAACCTGACCATCAGCCGGCCCCCGCCGCCGGGCATCTCCTCGACCTCGCGCGGCCCGGCCAGGTGGTCCCGCTCGGCGAGGTCGAGGAGCCGCTCGTCCATGCCCTCCAGGGCGAGCGGCTCGGACGGCAGGACGCGCGGCACGGCGTCGCCGGCGAGGGCGATGTCGTCGTAGCCGAGGACGACCAGCGACTGGTGCGCCGGGACGGGGACCAGCTCGATCTCGGCGTGCAGCACGGTGACGAGCGTGGACTCCGACCCGACGAGGGCGCGGGCGACGTCGAAGTGCTTCTCCGGCAGGAGCGAGTCGAGGTTGTAGCCGGACACCCGGCGCGGGATCGCGGGGTAGCGGGTGCGGATCGCCTCCAGCCCGTCGTCGCGCAGCTCGCGCAGCGCCCGGTAGATCTCCGCGCGCCGCCCGCCCTCCGCCTGGATGCGGGCGTACTCCTCCTCGCCGGTCTCCCCCGCCCACATCCGCACGCCGTCGTAGGTGAGCACCTCCAGCCGGACGACGGAGTCGACCATCTTCCCGTACGCCTGCGCGGACGCACCGCACGAGTTGTTGCCGATCATGCCGCCGATCGTGCAGGTGTCGTGGGTGGACGGCTTGGGCCCCACCATCAGCCCGTGCCCGGACAGCTCGGCGTTCAGGTCGTCCAGGCACGCGCCCGGCTCGACTATGGCGCGCCGCGCCCCGGTGTCGAGGGACACCAGCCGCCGGCAGTACTTCGACCAGTCGATGACGACGGCGGTGTTGACGCACTGCCCGGCGAGGCTGGTGCCGCCGCCGCGCGACAGCACCGGCGCGCCGTGCTCGGCGCAGACGCGGACGGCCTCGGCGCCGGCCTCGACTCCGCGCGGCACCACCACCCCGATGGGGGGCCGCTGGTAGTTGGAGGAGTCGTGCGCGTAGGCCGCGCGCGAGCCGGGGTCGAACCGGACCTCTCCGTCCACCCGCTCCTCGAGGGCGTGCCGCAGCGCGTCCCGCTCCTTGTCCTTCGCTGAAACCGCCATGGTGCGACGGATACCCGGGAGGACGCCCGCAATCGTCCGCGACCCCGGCCCGTCCGACAATCGATTCTGTCTTGACAAATCTATTTGTCGGTAGCCATAATGGAGGCATGCTGGACGTGACGGTGATCGAGGACCCGGAGGCCGCGGCCGCCTCCCTGGACCCCATGCGGGCGCGGCTGCTGGCCGAGCTGGGCGAGCCGATGTCGGCGGCGGCGCTGGCGGCCCGGGTGGGGCTGCCCCGCCAGAAGGTGAACTACCACCTGCGGACGCTGGAGCGGCACGGCCTGGTGGAGCTGGTCGGCGAGCGGCGCAAGGGCAACATGACCGAGCGGCTGGTGCGGGCGACGGCGGCGTCCTACGTCATCTCGCCGCTGGCGCTGGCGACGCTGCAGCCCGACCCGGAGCGGCACCGCGACGCGCTGTCGGCGCGGTGGCTGCTGGCCCTGGCGGCGCGGCTGGTCCGCGACGTCGGCGCGCTGATCACGGGCGCGGCGCGGGCGAACCGGCGGCTGGCGACGTTCGCGCTGGACGGCGAGGTGCGGTTCGCCTCCGCGGCCGACCGGGCCGCGTTCGCCGAGGAGCTGGCCGCCGGGGTGGCCGCGCTCGTCCGCAAGTACCACGACGCGTCGGCCGAGGGCGGCCGCGCGCACCGCGTCGTCATCGCCCTCCACCCGGCGCTGAAGAGCGGCATCGAGACGGCCGGCGCCGGCGAGAGCGGCGCCGGCGAGAGCAGTGGTGAGACCACCGGCATCGAGACCACCGGTACCGAGAACTGAGGACAGGGAGAGGGACCATGGGCAGGGAATTCGAGATCGTCCGCGAGTACGAGACCGGCGCGTCGCCCGAGCAGGTGTGGGAGGCCGTGACCACCGGCACCGGCGCGTGGCTGTGGCCGATGGAGTTCGAGCCCCGCGTGGGCGGCGCGGCCGGCGGCGTCGGCACCGTCACGGCCTGGGACCCGCCGCGGCGGCTGACCACCCGCGCGGAGGACCCCGCCGGCCTCGGCGGCATGCCGCAGACCCTGAACGTCCTGGACCACCGGATCGAGCCGCGCGAGGGCGGCGGCGCGTGGGTCCGGTACGTGCACAGCGGCATCTTCACCGGCGACTGGGACGACCAGTACGACGGCGCCGCCAGGCACACCGACTTCTACCTGCACACGCTGCGCCAGTACCTGGAGCACTTCACCGGCCGCACGGCGGTGCACTCCGACGTCCAGGGCCCGGCGGCGTCGATGCAGAAGGGGTCGTTCGCGGCGGCGGTCAAGGCGCTCGGGATCGACGGCGCCGCGCAGGGCGACACGGTGCGGGTGGACGCGCCGGGCACCGGCCCGGTCGAGGCCGTGCTCGACTACCGCACCGAGTACTTCGCGGGGCTGCGCACGGACGACGCGATGTACCGGCTGTTCGGCCGGGACGCGTGGGGCGGGCCGGTCGGGATCGCGCTGCACCGGTTCGCGCCGGACGCCGCCGCGACGCGGGACGCGGCGCAGGACGCGTGGCGGTCCTGGCTGGAGGGCGTCTACGCCTGACAGTGATGATGTAGGTGAGCGCCTCCCGCTGGGGTCTGGCCCAACGCCTGACTGGCCTGGTGCCTTCAACGGGATCTGCCGACCCTGC
>NZ_FZOR01000090.1 GCF_900188445.1 Actinomadura meyerae | reverse complement strand
GCCGTCATCAACAGCCCCACCAGCACCACCATCAGCGGCGCCCCAGACGCAATCCGCCAACTGGTCGACCACTACAAGGCACAGGACGTCGACGCACGACTCATCCCCGTCAACTACGCCTCACACTCACCCCACGTCGACACACTCCGCGACACCATCCTGCACGAACTGGCCGACATCACCCCCACCACCGCCAACACGCCCTTCTACTCCACCATCACTGGCCAGAAATTCGACACCACCGGACTGACAGCCGAGTACTGGCACACCAACCTCCGCAACACCGTCCACTTCGCAACCACCCTGCGAAACCTCCACCACGACCACACCACCTACATCGAAATCAGCCCCCACCCCATCCTCACTCCGGCCATCCAGCACACCCACCCTGATGCTCAGGTCGTCGCAACCCTGCACCGCAACCACCCACCCCACACCCACTTCCTCAACCAAACAGCACAACTCCCCACCACCAACTACACACCCCTCTACACACCACACAACCCCCACACCACACCCCTCCCCACCTACCCCTTCCAACACCGGACCCACTGGCTGCACGCCAAACGCGAAGTCAGTGATGCCGGTGACCTCGGGCTCGATTCCCCAGAGCACGCTCTTCTCGGCGCGGCCACCGAAATCTCGAACAGCGGTGTCGTCCTCTTCTCGGGCCGCGTTTCGCTCCAGACTCATCCTTGGCTGGCCGACCATGCGGTGCACGGCACGGTTCTGTTCCCCGGCACCGCGTTCGTCGACCTCGCGCTCCACTGCGGCGAGCAGGCGGGATCGCCGCACATCGAGGAACTCACCCTCCAGAGTCCGCTGGCCCTGCCCGAGCAGGGCGCGGTCGATCTCCAAGTCACCGTCGAACCCACCGGCGACGACAACCGGCGCGCCATCACCGTCCACTCACGGCCGGCCGATCGCCAGGGCCCATGGACGCAGCACGCGTTCGGCGCGCTCGCACCGCGGACGGTTGCCGAGGTGTCCGCGGCCGACTCGTCACCTCCGGCCGGTTCGACGCCCCGAGACCTCGCAGGTCTCTATGACCGGCTCGCCGAACGCGGCTACGACTACGGCCCCACCTTCCAGGGACTCATACACGCCTGGCAGCACGGCGACGACCTCTACGCAGAGATCACCCTCCCCGACGACACCGACACCACCGGATACGGCATCCACCCCGCCCTCCTCGACGCCGCGCTCCACATCCTGATCCCGGCAGGCCCCGGGGACGAGCCGGTCCGGCTGCCATTCGTCTGGCAGGACGTCTCCCTTCATGCCACCGGCGCGACCGCCGTCCGGGCACACCTGCGGACCACGGGGGACGGGCAGTACCGGATCACGGTCACGGACGCACAGGATCGCCTCGTCGCCAGCGTCGGCCTGCTCGGTACCAGGCCGATCGAGCCCGCCGAGCTTGCGAACATGGACACCAGCCGGCAAGGGCCTCTGTTCAAGCGAGTGTGGGAGCCTCTCAAGCTCGGCGCCAGGTCCGCTAAGGCACGTCCTTTCGTCCTGGTCCGCGTGGAGGAGCCCGGCCCGCTCGGTCTGGACGGTGCCACGAAACAGGTCCCCGACCTGGCGACTTTCGTCGCCTCCCTGGATGACGGCGCTCCCGCGTGCGACCTCCTGGTTTGGCCGTGCCCCCATGACTCCGCCGTTGACACCATCGGGAAGACCCGCCGTGTCATCCACGAGACCTTGGCCTTCCTCCAGGAGTTCCTGTCGGACGATCGGCTGGCCGATCACCAGCTGGCGATCGTCACGCGCGGAGCCGTGGTCACCGGGTCCGGCGACCGGATCGAAGATCTCGCGCAGGCCGCGGCCCGCGGTCTGATCCGCAGCACCCAGGCCGAGCATCCGGACCGCATCGTCCTGATCGACATCGACGGAGACCGGGCCTCTTCCGCCTCGCTGCACACGGCGCTCCGCTTGGACGAACCCGAGCTGGCGATCCGCAAGGGGAAGGTGTCGGCCCCGCGCCTCGGCCACGTCCGGACCGGCGAGGGCGAGGCGGGCCATGGGCTCGATCCAGACGGCACCGTCCTGATCACCGGCGGCACCGGGACTTTGGGCGCCATCATCGCCCGGCACCTGGCCGAACGCCACGGCGTGCGGCGGCTTCTGCTCACCAGCCGTTCCGGCCCCGACGCTCCTGACGCCGACGCGCTGGAGGCGCAGCTCACGGCGCTGGGCGTCTCGGTCACCATCGCTGCCTGCGACGCCTCGGACCGTACGGCGCTCGCCATGCTGCTCGCGGACATCCCGGCCGAGCATCCCCTCACGGCCGTCGTCCACGCGGCCGGGACGATCGACGATGCCACCGTCACCGCGCTCGACGCCGCCCAGCTCGATCGTGTGCTCACCCCCAAGGTCGACGCGGCATGGCATCTGCACGAGCTCACCAAGGACAAGGACCTCAGCGCGTTCATCCTGTTCTCCTCGCTGGCCGGAACGCTCGGCTCTCCCGGGCAGGGGAACTACGCGGCGGCCAACGCCTTCCTGGACGGCCTCGCACGCCATCGACGCGTCCTCGGCCTGCCCGCGGTCAGTCTCGCGTGGGGGCTTTGGAGCCGGGCAAGCGGCATGACCGCTCACCTGACCGAGACAGACCACCACCTCATGGCCCAGTCCGGTTTGGCTCCGCTCACCGTCGACCAGGCCCTCGGCCTCTTCGACAGTGCCCTTGTGTCGGCCGAACCCGTGCTGGTCCCCGCCAATCTCAACGTCAGGAAACTCCGGAGGCGGAACGCCGCCGCGCCTCCCGCAGCGCGCGAACCGGGCACAACCGTCCTCGACCAAGACGGCCTCCAGAACCTGGTACGCGCCACCACGGCGGCGGTCTTGGGTCATGAGCGCCCCGAACAGGTGGAGACAGCGCAGGCTTTCAAGAACCTCGGGATCGACTCGCTGACCGCCATACAGATCCGCAACCGGCTCGCCGAGGCGACCGGCCTGCGACTGCCCGCCACGCTGGTGTTCGACCACCCGACACCCGAAGCCCTGGCCCTCCACCTCCACCAGCGGCTCCAGGGGGAGCACAGGCCCGGCGCCGCGGTCGCCACCACGGTCGCACGCGACGAGCCGATCGCCATCGTCAGCATGGGGTGCCGATTCCCAGGCGGGGTCGCCTCGCCCGAGGACCTGTGGACACTGGTCGAGCAGGGCCGCGACGCCATCACCCCGTTCCCCGACAACCGGGGCTGGGACCTGGACGCCCTCTTCGACCCCGACCCCGACGCCCCCGGGAAGTCCTACGCGCGCGAAGGCGGGTTCCTGCACGACGCCGACCAGTTCGACGCCGCCTTCTTCGGCATCTCACCCCGCGAAGCCACCGCCATGGACCCCCAGCAGCGACTCCTGCTCGAAGTCGCCTGGGAGACCATCGAACGGGCGGGCATCGACCCGATCAGTCTCCAAGCGACCCGGACCGGGGTCTTCGCCGGCGCCATGTATCACGACTACGGCGCCCGTTTTATCGAAGCACCGGAAGATTACGAAGGGCACATCGGCAACGGGAGTGCGGCCAGTGTCATCTCCGGCCGTGTCTCCTACTCGCTGGGGCTTCAGGGCCCGGCGGTGACGGTCGACACCGCGTGTTCCTCCTCGCTGGTGGCGTTGCATCTGGCCGCGCAGGCCCTGCGCGGCGGCGAATGCGACCTCGCACTGGCCGGCGGCGTCACCGTCATGTCCACACCCGGCCTGTTCATCGAGTTCAGCCGCCAACGCGGACTGGCCCCCGACGGCCGCTGCAAACCCTTCTCCGCCGCAGCCGACGGCACCGTCGGCGCCGAAGGCGCCGGCCTCGTCCTCCTCGAACGCCTCTCCGACGCCCAACGCAACAACCGACACATCCTGGCCGTCATCCGCAGCTCCGCCATCAACCAGGACGGCGCCTCCAACGGCCTCACCGCACCCAACGGACCCTCACAAGAACGCGTCATCCAACAAGCACTCGCCAAAGCCCACCTCACCCCCGACCAGATCGACGCCGTCGAAGCCCACGGCACCGGCACCGCACTCGGCGACCCCATCGAAGCCAACGCACTCCTCGCCACCTACGGCCACAACCGCGACCAACCGCTCTACCTCGGCTCGATCAAATCCAACATCGGCCACGCCCAAGCTGCCGCCGGAATCGCAGGCGTCATCAAGATGGTCCAAGCCATCAACCATGCCCATCTACCTCAAACCCTTCACGCACAGGAAGGGAATCCGGAGGTCGACTGGAGCACGGGCGAACTCTCATTGCTCACCGATGCGCGGCCATGGCCTGAACATGATCGGCCCCGGCGTGCTGCTGTGTCGTCATTCGGGATCAGCGGTACCAACGCCCACCTCATCCTCGAACAGGCACCCGCGCCTGAAGCCGAACCCGTCCAGGCTTCCATCAACGAGTCCGAGCCAGCACAAGTGGATTGGCGCTTCTCCGCCAAAACACCAGAAGCGCTACGCACCCAAGCCCACCAGCTTTTGGACCATCTCGACCGGCATCCCGAACTCACGCCAGTGGATGTCGCGCTTCAGTTGGAGCGGCGGACCAGCACCTTCCACCACCGCGCCGCCATCACCGGAACCGATATTGACCACTTCCGCACCGCGCTCCAGGCGCTCACAAGCGGGCAGCCCGCGCCCGGCCTGGCCGTCACACCACCCGATGTAGACCCCAACGGCAAACTCGCCTTCCTCTACACCGGCCAAGGCTCCCAATGGCCCCACATGGGCCACGACCTCTACACCACGAACCCCGTCTTCGCCCACCACCTCGACCACACCATCACCGCTCTAGACCCCCACCTCCCCGAACCACTCCACACCGTTCTGTTCGCCCCACCCGACAGCCCTCAAGCGCAACTCCTCGACACCACCCTCTACACACAACCCGCAATCTTCGCCGTGCAGACCGCCCTGCACCACACCCTCACCCACCACGGCATCACCCCCCACTACCTCGCCGGACACTCCATCGGCGAAATCACCGCCGCACACCTCGCCGGCGTCCT
>NZ_FZOR01000089.1 GCF_900188445.1 Actinomadura meyerae | reverse complement strand
GCCGTCATCAACAGCCCCACCAGCACCACCATCAGCGGCGCCCCAGACGCAATCCGCCAACTGGTCGACCACTACAAGGCACAGGACGTCGACGCGCGGCTCATCCCCGTCGACTACGCCTCACACTCACCCCACGTCGACACACTCCGCGACACCATCCTCCGCGACCTGGCCGACATCACCCCCACCCCCGCCAACACGCCCTTCTACTCCACCGTCACCGGCCAGAAATTCAACACCACCGGACTGACAGCCGAGTACTGGCACACCAACCTCCGCAACACCGTCCAATTCGCAACCACCCTCACCAACCTCCACGACGACCCCACCACCTACATCGAAATCAGCCCCCACCCCATCCTCACTCCGGCCATCCAACACACCCACCCTGATGCCCAAGTCGTCGCAACCCTGCACCGCAACCACCCACCCCACACCCACTTCCTCAACAACACCGCACAACTCCCCACCACCAACTACACACCCCTCTACACACCACACAACCCCCACACCACACCCCTCCCTACCTACCCCTTCCAACACCGGACCCACTGGCTCCACACGAGGCGTGACACCAGCGCTGAGAGCCTCGGGCTCGGCTCCAGCGGGCATGAGCTGCTCAAGACCGAGACAGAGCTGTCCGGCTCAGGGACTCTCCTCTTCACCGGACGCCTGTCGGCGCAGGACCTCCCCTGGTTCGCCGACCACACCGTGCACGACACCGTCCTGCTCCCGGGTGCCGCGTTCGTCGAACTCGCGCTCCATGCCGGGAAGCAGGCGGGACTGCCGCACGTCGAGGAACTCACCCTCGAGAGTCCCTTGCTCCTGCCTGAACAGGGTGGCGTCGATCTCCAAGTGACCGTCGAACCCGCTGATGACGACGGCAGGCGGGCCATCACCGTCCACTCGCGTCCGGTCACCCCCGATGCCGTCCTCTCCTGGACCCGGCACGCCACGGGCAGCCTCACCCCGTCTCCGGCTTCCACCAGTGAGGATGAGAAGGCAAGGCACTGGCCCCCGCAGGGCGCCGCCCCCGTCGACCTCACCGGCTTCTACTTCCGGCTGGCCGAGCACGGGTACCAGTACGGTCCGGTGTTCCAGGGCGTCACCCGGGCCTGGGACGGTCCCGACGGTCGCTACGCCGAGATCGCCCTCCCGGAAGGCACCGACACCAGCAGGTTCGGCATCCATCCCGCGCTTCTCGACGCCGCCCTGCACACTCTCCTCCCGGACGCGCAGAACGAGGACGAGTCGATCCAGCTCCCGTTCACCTGGCGGAACGTCACTCTTCACGGCAGCGGGGCGTCCGTCCTGCGCGTTGAACTGCGTCCTGGGCAGGATCAGGCCGCGATCACAGCGCGCGACCCTGACGGCAACGTCGTCATGACCGTCGGCGGCGTGGCACTCCGCCCCATTCCCGCGAAGCGCCTCGCCTCCGCGAACAGCACGAGCCACCGGTTCCTGTTCCAGCAGGAGTGGAGGACGACGCCTGTCCAGATCTCGGGCGGACGGCTCCCGACCTACACGTTCATCGGCGACGACAACGTGGAGCCGGCGGCCATTGCCGAGGATCGTCACCCCGACCTGCCCAGCCTGCTCCGGGCGATCGACGCCGGGGCCCAGGCACCTGAGTTCGTTGTCTGGCGCTGTCCGAGCCTCCCCTCGGCGGCGGATGTCGTCGGCCACACGCACAGCCTCGTCGAGAGCGTTCTGGATCTGCTGAGGGCCTGGGCCGAGGACGACCGGCTGCGTTCGTCGCGGCTGGTCGTCCTCAGCCGTCAGGCCGTGTCCGCCGATGTCGACGACGCCATCGACGTTCCATCTCTCGGAGCGGTGTGGGGGCTGGTGCGCACCGCCCAGACCGAGCATCCCGATCGTTTCGTGCTGGTCGACGTTGACAACGATCCCGCCAGCCTGTCCGCGCTGCCCAGCGCGCTTGCCAGCGGCCATCCTCAACTGGCGGTGCGCGGCGGAGATCTCCGCACTCCCCACATCGCCCGGACCGCACCAGTGGGTGAGGACCTCGCTCCGGAGTCGCTCGACCCGGACGGAACCGTGCTGATCACGGGAGGCACGGGAACGCTGGGCGCGATCGTCGCCCGTCACCTCGCCGCCGAGCACGGCGTCCGGCATCTCCTGCTAGCCAGCCGTTCCGGGCCTGACGCCCCGGGTGCCTTCGAACTGCGCACTGAACTCGCCGAACTGGGCACCGAGGTGGTCGTCGCGGCCTGCGACATCACCGACCGTGAGGCGCTGGCCGACCTACTGTCGGCGATTCCCGTCCGGCATCCGCTCACCGCGGTCGTTCACACGGCGGGCGTCCTCGACGACGGCACCCTCGCCAAACTGAGCCGCGACCAGATCGGCAGGGTCCTGGCGCCCAAGGCCGACGCCGCCTGGCACCTGCATGAGCTGACCAGGGACAAGGGCCTCAAGGCGTTCATCTTGTTCTCGTCGATCGTCGGCGTGCTCGGTTCGCCCGGTCAGGCCAACTACGCCGCCGCCAACGCCTTCCTCGACGCCCTCGCCCACCACCGGCATGACCTCGGCCTTCCCGCCACCAGCCTCGCGTGGGGCCTCTGGGACCAGGCGAGCGGAATGACCCGCCATCTCGGGGAGGGCGACCGCGCGCGACTCACCCGCGCCGGACTCAGCCCACTGACCACCAGGCAAGCCCTCCGGCTCTTCGACACCGCCTTCACCCACCCTGGCACCTCACTCATTCCCGCCAAGCTGGACACCAAGGCGCTGTACGAGCGGCGCCCGGAAACCTCCGGCACCGCGCTTCCCTCCTCGCCGGAGGAATTCGCGGAGTTGGTGCGCGCAGCCGCCGCGTCCGTCCTTGGCTACCCGGGGCCCGAAGCCGTCCAGGCGGAGAGCACCTTCAAGGAGCTGGGGTTCGACTCCCTCACCGCCATCCAGATCCGCAACCGGCTCGCTGACGCCACGGGTCTGCGGCTGCCCGCCACGCTCATCTTCGACCACCCCACCCCAGTGGCCCTCAGCGCCCACCTTCACCAACTGGTGGCGGGAGCGCCGGCAGAGGCCAGGGGAAGGAATTTGCGGCAATCGGTCGAGGAGCCGATCGCGATCGTGGCGATGGGGTGCCGCTACCCGGGCGGTGTGTCGTCACCTGAAGACTTGTGGGAGCTGGTCGAGCAGGGCCGCGACGCCATCACCCCGTTCCCCGACAACCGGGGCTGGGACCTGGACGCCCTCTTCGACCCCGACCCCGACGCGCCCGGGAAGTCCTACGCCCGCGAAGGCGGATTCCTCCACGACGCCGACCAGTTCGATGCCGCCTTCTTCGGCATTTCGCCGCGTGAGGCCACGGCGATGGACCCGCAGCAGCGGCTGCTGCTCGAAGTCGCCTGGGAGACCATCGAACGCGCCGGCATCGACCCGACCACGCTCAAAGACACATCCACCGGTGTCTACACCGGCGTCATGTACAACGACTACGCCGGCCGCCTCCGCGAGGCTCCGCACGACCTCGAAGGGCATCTCGGCAACGGCAGCGCGGGCAGTGTCGCGTCAGGCCGAGTCTCCTTCATCCTGGGCCTACAGGGACCTGCGGTCAGCGTCGACACCGCGTGCTCGTCGTCTCTCGTCGCACTTCACCTCGCCGTGCAGGCCGTTCGTACCGGTGAATGCGACCTGGCATTGGCCGGCGGCGTCACCGTCATGTCGTCGCCCACGATGTTCGTCGAGTTCAGCAGGCAACGCGGCCTTGCCTTCGACGGCCGATGTAAGCCCTTCTCCGCGGCGGCCGACGGCTTCGCAGGCGCCGAGGGCGTCGGGCTGGTACTGCTGGAACGCCTCTCGGACGCCCAGCGCAACGGCCGGCACATCCTGGCCGTGATCAAGGGCTCTGCGGTCAACCAGGACGGCGCCAGCAACGGCCTCACCGCACCCAACGGCCCTTCCCAGGAACGGGTCATCCGGCAAGCGCTCGACGGTGCCCGACTCGATTTCGGTGATGTGGACGCCGTCGAGGCCCACGGCACGGGCACCGCACTCGGCGACCCCATCGAGGCCAACGCGCTCCTCGCGACCTACGGCACCCGGCACACGCCGGAACAGCCGCTCTACCTGGGCTCCATCAAATCCAACATCGGCCACACGCAGGCTGCGGCAGGCGTCGCCGGGGTCATCAAGATGGTCCAGGCCATCAACCACGGCCACCTCCCCCCGAGCCTGCACGCCGACGAGCCCTCTCCCCACATCAACTGGGACGCCGGAACCGTCGCACTGCTCAGCCAGGCGCAACCCTGGCCCGAGCTCGACCGGCCGCGCCGCGCCGCCGTGTCCTCCTTCGGCATCAGTGGGACCAACGCCCACGTCATCCTGGAACAGGCTCCCGCCCCAGCAGCCGAGCCCATTCGTGCGCAGACCGATGCGGGAACATCGGCGCCCGTACTCGCCTGGCCTCTGTCGGCGAAGACCCCCGACGCGCTTCGCGCCCTGGGCCAGCGGCTCCTGGAGCACCTGGACCGCCATCCCGACGTCAGCCCCGTGGACGTCGGGTACACCCTGGCCACCGCCCGTGCCTCCTTCGCCCACCGCGCCGTCATCACCGGGACCGGACTGGACGACTTCCGCACCGGCCTGCGGGCGCTCGCCACCGGACAAACCGCACCCGGCCTCACCCTCACGCCCCCGGCCTCTGGGGACGGCCGGATCGTCTTCGTGTTCCCTGGCCAGGGGTCTCAGTGGGCCGGCATGGCCACCGAACTCCTGCACACCTCACCGGTGTTCGCCGACCACATCCAGGCATGCCACGACGCACTCGCCCCCTACACCGACTGGTCACTACTCGACCTGCTCCACCAGCAAGACGAAGCTCCCGATCTGGAGCGGGTCGACGTCGTCCAACCGGCACTGTTCGCCGTCATGACCGCACTGGCCAGACTGTGGCAACACCACGGCATCCACCCCGACGCCGTCATCGGCCACTCGCAGGGAGAGATCGCCGCCGCCTACACCGCCGGGGCACTGTCCCTGGACGA
>NZ_FZOR01000088.1 GCF_900188445.1 Actinomadura meyerae | reverse complement strand
AGGACGCCGGCGAGGTGTGCGGCGGTGATTTCGCCGATGGAGTGTCCGGCGAGGTAGTGGGGGGTGATGCCGTGGTGGGTGAGGGTGTGGTGCAGCGCGGTCTGCACGGCGAAGATCGCGGGTTGTGTGTAGAGGGTGCTGTCGAGGAGTTGCGCTTGAGGGCTGTCGGGTGGGGCGAACAGAACGGTGTGGAGTGGTTCGGGAAGATGAGGATCTAGAGCGGCGATGGTGTCTTCTAGGTGGTGGGCGAAGACGGGGTTGGTGGTGTAGAGGTCGTGGCCCATGTGGGGCCATTGGGAGCCTTGGCCGGTGTAGAGGAAGGCGAGTTTGCCGTTGGGGTCTGCATCGGGTGGTGTGACGGCCAGGCCGGGTGCGGGCTGCCCTTGGGTGAGGGCGCGCAGTGCGGTGCGGAAGTGGTCGATGGTGGTTGCGGTGATGGCGGCGCGGTGGTGGAAGGTGCTGGTCCGCCGCTCCAACTGAAGCGCGACATCCACGGGCGTGAGTTCCGGATGCCGGTTCAAATGGTCGAGGAGTTGGTGGGCCTGCTTCCGTAGCGCTTCTGGTGTTTTGGCGGAGAAGCGCCAGTCCAGCTGTGGCAGGTCGGGCTCGATGACTGTCGCCTGTGTCGGCTCGGGTTCGGCCGTTGCCGGGGGTTGTTCGAGGATGAGGTGGGCGTTGGTGCCGCTGATTCCGAAGGAGGAGACGGCAGCACGGCGGGGGCGGTCGAGCTCGGGCCAAGGCTGAGCCTCGGTCAAGAGCGCGACGGATCCCGAGTCCCAGTTGACGTAAGGCGAGGGCTCATCGACGTGGAGGCTCTGGGGAAGAAGGCCGTGGTCGATGGCTTGGACCATCTTGATGACACCCGCGACACCAGCGGCGGCCTGCGTGTGACCGATGTTCGATTTCAAGGAGCCGAGGTAGAGCGGCCGCTCGCGGTTGTGGCCGTAGGTGGCGAGGAGTGCGTTGGCTTCGATGGGGTCGCCGAGTGCGGTGCCGGTGCCGTGGGCTTCGATGGCGTCGATCTGGTCGGGGGTGAGGTGGGCTTTGGTGAGTGCTTGTTGGATGACGCGTTCTTGTGAGGGGCCGTTGGGTGCGGTGAGTCCGTTGGAGGCGCCGTCCTGGTTGATGGCGGAGCCGCGGATGACGGCCAGGATGTGTCGGTTGTTGCGTTGGGCGTCGGAGAGGCGTTCGAGGAGGACGAGGCCGGCGCCTTCGGCGCCGACGGTGCCGTCGGCTGCGGCGGAGAAGGGTTTGCAGCGGCCGTCGGAGGCCAGTCCGCGTTGGCGGCTGAACTCGATGAACAGGCCGGGTGTGGACATGACGGTGACGCCGCCGGCCAGGGCGAGGTCGCACTCGCCGCCGCGCAGGGCCTGCGCGGCCAGATGCAACGCCACCAGCGAGGAGGAACACGCGGTGTCGACCGTCACCGCCGGACCTTGCAGCCCGAGGGAGTAGGAGACACGGCCGGAGATGACGCTGGCCGCACTCCCGTTGCCGATGTAGCCCTCGTACTCTGCGGGCAGGCCGTTGAGGCGGGTGGCGTAGTCGTTGTACATGACGCCGGTGTAGACACCGGTGGATGTGTCTTTGAGCGTGGTCGGGTCGATGCCGGCGCGTTCGATGGTCTCCCAGGCGACTTCGAGCAGCAGCCGCTGCTGCGGGTCCATCGCCGTGGCCTCACGCGGCGAGATGCCGAAGAAGGCGGCGTCGAACTGGTCGGCGTCGTGCAGGAACCCGCCTTCGCGCGCATAGGACGTCCCGGGAACGTCCGCGTCCGTGTCGAAGAGGGTGTCGAGGTCCCAGCCGCGGTTGTCGGGGAACGGAGTGATGGCGTCCGCGCCATCGGCCACGAGGTCCCACAGTTGCTCGGGGGACGCCACACCGCCGGGATAGCGGCAGCCCATCGCCACGATCGCGATCGGCTCATCGGCCGGAGCGTGGACGCGGTCGGCGGTGCGCGTGACCTCTCCGCCTTGGAGCCGCTGACGGAGGTAGGCGACGAGCGCCTGCGGTGTTGGGTGGTCGAAGGCCAAGGTGGTGGGCAGCCGCACGTCGGCCGCTGCGGCGAGTCGGTTGCGGAGCTGGAGCGAGGTCAGCGAGTCGAATCCCAGATCCTTGAAATTCTGGGTGAGGACGACCGCGTCGGGGTCGGCGTGGCCGAGCACCTCCGCGATGTTCGCGCGGACCAGGTCCAGGAGCGACTGCTCCAGTTCCGCACCGCTGAGCCCCGCGAGACGCGGGGAGGCTTCGGAGGTCATGGCCCGGTGGCGGCGGGTGCTGCCCGGAACGAGCGCCCGGAGCAGCGGGTGATGCTCTCCGTGCTTGCGGATGGTCCGGGTGTTGATCTCGGCGGGGACAAGGGCCGGGCCGTGATGGGCGAGCGCCCTGTCGAACAGCCTGAGCGCCTGTTCGGGCCTCAGCGGGGGGAGACCGGTGCGGGCGATGCGCGCACGGTTGGCTTCGGTGAGGTGGCCGGTCATCCCGGTGGGCTGATCCCAGAGTCCCCAAGCCAGGCTGAGGGCCGGAAGCCCCAGCGAATGCCGGTGGTGGGCGAGCGCGTCCAGGAAGGCGTTGGCCGCCGCGTAGTTCCCCTGCCCGGGAGAGCCGAGAGTTCCGGTGAGCGAGGAGAACAGGACGAATGCGCTGAGGTCCTTGTCCTTGGTGAGCTCGTGCAGGTGCCAGGCCCCGTCGAGCTTGGGACGCAGCACCGTCTCCAGCCTCTCCGGCGTCAGCTCGGCGAGCATGCCGTCGTCGAGGACGCCTGCGGCGTGGACGACGGCGGTGAGCGGGTGTTCGGCCGGGATGCCGTCGAGCAGAGCGGCCAGCGCGTCGGCGTTGGCGGTGTCGCAGGCGGCGATGGTGACTTCAGCGCCCAGGTCTTCCAGCTCGGCCCGCAGTTGGGCGGCTCCTGGGGCGTCGAGCCCGGACCGGCCGGCGAGCAGGAGATGCCGGACGTCGTGATGGCCCGCGAGGTGCCGGGCGATGGCGGCGCCGATCGTTCCAGTGCCGCCGGTGATGAGGACGGTGCCGTCCGCGCCGAAAGGATCAGGAAGGTCGCGACCGTCCTTGTCGGCGGTGGTGGTCCTGACGAGGCGCGGTACGAACAGGCGGCCGTCGCGAAGGGCGAGCTGTGGTTCTCCGGTGGCCGGCACGGACGAGATGGCGGCCGAGGAGTCCGGGTGCTCATCGAGATCGATCAGTGTGAAGCGGTCCGGATGTTCGAGCTGGGCGCTGCGGACGAGTCCCCAGATCACCGCTTGCGCTGGATCGTCGACCGCGTCCTCCGCACGGACCGCGACCGATCCGCGGGTGACGATGACCAACCGTGAGGACTCGGCCCGGTCCAGAGCCAGCCAGGTCCGCAATGCGCTCAGCGCGTCGTGCGCGGCATCGTGGCCGGAGGCGGGGACGTTTCCGGACCTGCTGGTAGACGGCGTCCAGACCACTACTTCGGGTAGTGGGGACCCGCCGTCCACGGCGGCCGCCAACGCCTTGATATCCGTGTGGTGGGCCTCGTCCGGCAGTGGTCCGGCGGCCGGCGCGTCCGCTCCCAGTTCCCGCCACTCCATATGGAACAGTGCCCCGCGCTGGTCCGCGTTCGCGGAGAGCTGGGCCTCGGTCACCGGAAGGAGAGCGAGGTCGCCGATGCTCGCGATGACCCGGCCCCGCCCGTCAGAGGCGGTGATGCGGTACCGGCCCTCTTCGGTGGGCTGGAGATGCGCGCGGACTGTGGTCGCACCTGCGGCTTGGAGGGAGACGTCCTGCCAGGTGAAGGGGAGCTTGATCGGCTCGTCCGTGGACTCGGTCAGCGTGAGGGCGAGTGGGTGCAGCGCGGCGTCGAGGAGGGCGGGGTGGATGCCGTATCCGGTGGTGTCGGTGTCGTCGGGGAGGGTGACTTCCGCGTAGAGGTCGTCGCCGTGCTGCCAGGCGTGGGTGAGTCCCTGGAAGGTGGGGCCGTAGTCGTAGCCGCGTTCGGCGAGCCCGTCGTAGAAACCGGCCAGGTCGATGGGCACCGCGTTCCGCGGCGGCCAGTTCTCGTCGGTGAGGGATGGGGGCCCGTCCGCTGCCGAGAGCGTCCCACCGGCATGGCGCGTCCAGTCGGCGGCGTCCGCGTGCTCGGTCGGCCGTGAGTGGACGGTGATGGCGCGCCGGTTGTCGTCGTCGGCGGGTTCGACGGTGACCTGGATGTCGACGGAGCCGTGCTCGGGCAGGCACAGCGGGCTTTCGAGGACGAGTTCCTCGACGTGCGGGACACCGGTGCGGTCTCCGGCATGCAGCGCGAGTTCCACGAACGCCGCACCGGGGACCACAACGACGCCGTGCACGGCGTGCTCGGCCAGCCAAGGGTGTGTACGCAGGGAGAGGCCACCGGTGAACAGGCAGGCGCCCGTTGCCGAGATCTCCGTGACGGCGCCGAGAAGAGCGTGTTCTGCGGCCTCCAGCCCCAGGGATCGCGTGTCGCCGCCGGCTGGGGAGATGTCGAGCCAGTGGGTCCGGTGTTGGAAGGGGTAGGTGGGGAGGGGTGTGGTGTGGGGGTTGTGTGGTGTGTAGAGGGGTGTGTAGTCGGTGGTGGGGAGTTGTGCGGTGTTGTTGAGGAAGTGGCTGTGGGGTGGCTGGTTGCGGTGCAGGGTCGCGACGACCTGAGCATCAGGGTGGGTGTGCTGGATGGCGGGGGTCAGGATCGGGTGGGGGCTGATTTCGATGTAGGTGGTGTGGGCGTCGTGGAGGTTGGTGAGGGTGGTTGCGAATTGGACGGTGTTGCGGAGGTTGGTGTGCCAGTACTCGGCCGTCAGTCCAGTGGTGTCGAATTTCTGGCCGGTGACGGTGGAGTAGAAGGGCGTGTTGGCGGGGGTGGGGGTGATGTCGGCCAGTTCGCGGAGGATGGTGTCGCGGAGTGTGTCGACGTGGGGTGAGTGTGAGGCGTAGTCGACGGGGATGAGTCGTGCGTCGACGTCCTGTGCCTTGTAGTGGTCGACCAGCTCGCGGATCGCGTCCGGGGCGCCGCTGATGGTGGTGCTGGTGGGGCTGTTGATGACGGC
>NZ_FZOR01000087.1 GCF_900188445.1 Actinomadura meyerae | reverse complement strand
CGGTGGGTGTCCGTTTCTTGAGAACTCAACAGCGTGTTAAAAGCCAGTGCCTTTATCGGCTCGGTCCTCTTCGGAGGGTTGAGTCGCCCCGTGGCCATCCTCGTTCGGGGATGGTGGGGATTTCTTTGAGGCAATGCGATCTTTCGGGATCGTGATGCTGGGATTTTCTTCAAGGTTTGGCCGGTCGGCGGTTCGCCCCGCTGGTTGGTCGTGTGGACCTTAATGGAGAGTTTGATCCTGGCTCAGGACGAACGCTGGCGGCGTGCTTAACACATGCAAGTCGAGCGGAAAGGCCCCTTCGGGGGTACTCGAGCGGCGAACGGGTGAGTAACACGTGAGCAACCTGCCCCTGACTCTGGGATAAGCCCGGGAAACTGGGTCTAATACCGGATACGACCGGCCTTCGCATGGAGTGTCGGTGGAAAGTTTTTCGGTTGGGGATGGGCTCGCGGCCTATCAGCTTGTTGGTGGGGTGATGGCCTACCAAGGCGACGACGGGTAACCGGCCTGAGAGGGCGACCGGTCACACTGGGACTGAGACACGGCCCAGACTCCTACGGGAGGCAGCAGTGGGGAATATTGCGCAATGGGCGGAAGCCTGACGCAGCGACGCCGCGTGGGGGATGACGGCCTTCGGGTTGTAAACCTCTTTCAGCAGGGACGAAGCTAACGTGACGGTACCTGCAGAAGAAGCGCCGGCTAACTACGTGCCAGCAGCCGCGGTAATACGTAGGGCGCAAGCGTTGTCCGGAATTATTGGGCGTAAAGAGCTCGTAGGCGGTTTGTCGCGTCTGTCGTGAAAGCCCACGGCTTAACCGTGGGTCTGCGGTGGATACGGGCAGACTAGAGGCAGGTAGGGGAGAATGGAATTCCCGGTGTAGCGGTGAAATGCGCAGATATCGGGAGGAACACCGGTGGCGAAGGCGGTTCTCTGGGCCTGTACTGACGCTGAGGAGCGAAAGCGTGGGGAGCGAACAGGATTAGATACCCTGGTAGTCCACGCCGTAAACGTTGGGCGCTAGGTGTGGGGTTCTTCCACGGATTCCGCGCCGTAGCTAACGCATTAAGCGCCCCGCCTGGGGAGTACGGCCGCAAGGCTAAAACTCAAAGGAATTGACGGGGGCCCGCACAAGCGGCGGAGCATGTTGCTTAATTCGACGCAACGCGAAGAACCTTACCAAGGCTTGACATCGCCGGAAATCCCGCAGAGATGCGGGGTCCTTTTTGGGCCGGTGACAGGTGGTGCATGGCTGTCGTCAGCTCGTGTCGTGAGATGTTGGGTTAAGTCCCGCAACGAGCGCAACCCTCGTTCCATGTTGCCAGCACTTCGGGTGGGGACTCATGGGAGACCGCCGGGGTCAACTCGGAGGAAGGTGGGGATGACGTCAAGTCATCATGCCCCTTATGTCTTGGGCTGCAAACATGCTACAATGGCCGGTACAGAGGGCTGCGATACCGTGAGGTGGAGCGAATCCCTTAAAGCCGGTCTCAGTTCGGATCGAAGTCTGCAACTCGACTTCGTGAAGTCGGAGTCGCTAGTAATCGCAGATCAGCAACGCTGCGGTGAATACGTTCCCGGGCCTTGTACACACCGCCCGTCACGTCACGAAAGTCGGCAACACCCGAAGCCCGTGGCCCAACCAGCAATGGGGGGAGCGGTCGAAGGTGGGGCCGGCGATTGGGACGAAGTCGTAACAAGGTAGCCGTACCGGAAGGTGCGGCTGGATCACCTCCTTTCTAAGGAGCACATACTGGCTCGGATCGACCCTGGTTCAGGGTGTTCGAGTCGGTGGCTGCTGTTGACGGCGAATGTTCGTCAGGTGGCTGCTCATAGATGTGGAGCACTGGTTACTCAGCTCACCGCTCGTGTGAGCCGGCAAGTACCGCCTCTGTGGCCTTCGGGTTGCGGGGGAGTGGGAACGACGGTGTCGGGTGGGTGGTGGGTTGGACACGCTGTTGGGTCCTGAGGGAACGGGCGCGAGCCCGGGTGACCTCGGACTGCGGGACCAGCCGCCGCATCACCTGCAACGGGTGTGGCGGCGCTGGTGGGCCCGGTTGTTTTTTGAGAACTGCACAGTGGACGCGAGCATCTCTGGCGAACGATGAGATTGCGAGGACCGTGAGGTCTTTGTGGTGTTGTTGTTTGTCTGCGATTTGTTTTGATCGTTTTGTGTGTTCAAGTTTTTAAGGGCATACGGTGGATGCCTTGGCATCAGGAGCCGATGAAGGACGTGGGAGCCTGCGATATGCCTCGGGGAGTCGGCAACCAGACTTTGATCCGGGGATTTCCGAATGGGGAAACCTGGCACTCGTCATGGGGTGTCGCCGCCTGCTGAATGTATAGGCAGGTTGGTGGGAACGCGGGGAAGTGAAACATCTCAGTACCCGCAGGAAGAGAAAACAATAGTGATTCCGTGAGTAGTGGTGAGCGAAAGCGGATTAGCCTAAACCGTGCGCGTGTGATAGCCGGCAGGCGTTGCGTGTGCGGGGTTGTGGGACCATCCTGATTCAGCTGCCGCTGGGTCGAAGAGTTACAAAATATCGTGGTAGTCGAACGGCATGGGAAGGCCGACCGTAGACGGTGAGAGTCCGGTAGACGAAACTGCGGTGTCTCTTGGGTGTGTTCCCGAGTAGCACGGGGCCCGTGAAATCCCGTGTGAATCTGCCACGACCACGTGGTAAGGCTGAATACTTCCTGGTGACCGATAGCGGACCAGTACCGTGAGGGAAAGGTGAAAAGTGCCCCGGTGAGGGGTCGTGAAATAGTACCTGAAACCGTGTGCCTACAAGCCGTCAGAGCGTCCTCAGGAGCTTGCTCCTGTTCGTGATGGCGTGCCTTTTGAAGAATGAGCCTGCGAGTTATGGTGTGTGGCGAGGTTAACCGGTGGCGGGTAGCCGTAGCGAAAGCGAGTCTGAATAGGGCGTTTGAGTCGCATGCTGTAGACCCGAAGCGGGGTGATCTAGCCATGGGCAGGGTGAAGCGCCGGTAAGACGGTGTGGAGGCCCGAACCCACCAGGGTTGAAAACCTGGGGGATGACCTGTGGTTAGGGGTGAAAGGCCAATCAAACTCCGTGATAGCTGGTTCTCCCCGAAATGCATTTAGGTGCAGCGTCGCGTGTTTCTTGCCGGAGGTAGAGCTACTGGATGGCTGATGGGCCCTACAAGGTTACTGACGTCAGCCAAACTCCGAATGCCGGTAAGTGAGAGCGTGGCAGTGAGACTGCGGGGGATAAGCTTCGTAGTCGAGAGGGAAACAGCCCAGATCATCGGCTAAGGCCCCTAAGCGTGTGCTAAGTGGGAAAGGATGTGGAGTTGCCGTGACAACCAGGAGGTTGGCTTAGAAGCAGCCATCCTTGAAAGAGTGCGTAATAGCTCACTGGTCAAGTGATTCCGCGCCGACAATGTAGCGGGGCTCAAGCACACCGCCGAAGCCGTGGCATTGACACTTTAGGTGTTGATGGGTAGGGGAGCGTCCTGTAGCCGGTGAAGCCGCCGAGTGATCGAGTGGTGGAGGCTGCGGGAGTGAGAATGCAGGCATGAGTAGCGAGTCACACGTGAGAAACGTGTGCGCCGGATGACCAAGGGTTCCTGGGGCAGGCTAATCCGCCCAGGGTAAGTCGGGACCTAAGGCGAGGCCGACAGGCGTAGTCGATGGACAACGGGTTGATATTCCCGTACCCGCTGGTATGCGCCAACGCTGAACCCTCTGATGCTAAGACCCCGAATCCTGGTTGGGGCCTTCGGGCTCCTTTCAGGCCTAGCGGTCGACCCGAGGGGGTAGTAGGTGAGTGATGGGGTGACGCAGGAGGGTAGCTCAGCCCGGGCGATGGTTGTCCCGGGGTAAGGCTGTAGGGAGAGAGATAGGTAAATCCGTCTCTCACGTATCCTGAGAGCTGATGCCGAGCCGTTTTAGGTGAAGTGAGTGATCCCATGCTGTCGAGAAAAGCCTCTAGCGAGTGTACTGGCGGCCCGTACCCTAAACCGACTCAGGTGGTCAGGTAGAGAATACCAAGGCGATCGGGTGAACTGTGGTTAAGGAACTCGGCAAATTGCCCCCGTAACTTTGGGAGAAGGGGGGCCTCGTCTGGTGAACGTCCTTGCGGCGGGAGCTGGGTGGGGTCGCAGAGGCCAGGGGGAAGCGACTGTTTACTAAAAACACAGGTCCGTGCGAAGTCGTAAGACGCTGTATACGGACTGACGCCTGCCCGGTGCCGGAACGTTAAGAGGACCGGTTAGATCTCTTCGGGGGTCGAAGCTGAGAATCTAAGCGCCGGTAAACGGCGGTGGTAACTATAACCATCCTAAGGTAGCGAAATTCCTTGTCGGGTAAGTTCCGACCTGCACGAATGGCGTAACGACTTCCCCGCTGTCTCAACCACAGGCCCGGCGAAATTGCAGTACGAGTAAAGATGCTCGTTTCGCGCAGCAGGACGGAAAGACCCCGGGACCTTCACTACAGCTTGGCATTGGCGCTTGGAGCGTCTTGTGTAGGATAGGTGGGAGACTGTGAAGCCGGCACGCCAGTGTCGGTGGAGTCGTTGGTGAAATACCACTCTGGTCGTTTTGAGCGTCTAACCCGCACCCGTGTATCCGGGTGGGGGACAGTGCCTGGTGGGTAGTTTAACTGGGGCGGTTGCCTCCTAAAGTGTAACGGAGGCGCCCAAAGGTTCCCTCAGCCTGGTTGGCAATCAGGTGGCGAGTGTAAGGGCACAAGGGAGCTTGACTGTGAGACGGACGTGTCGAGCAGGTGCGAAAGCAGGGCCTAGTGATCCGGCACCTACGTGTGGAAGTGGTGTCGCTCAACGGCTAAAAGGTACCCCGGGGATAACAGGCTGATCTTCCCCAAGAGTCCATATCGACGGGATGGTTTGGCACCTCGATGTCGGCTCGTCGCATCCTGGGGCTGGAGTAGGTCCCAAGGGTTGGGCTGTTCGCCCATTAAAGCGGCACGCGAGCTGGGTTTAGAACGTCGCGAGACAGTTCGGTCCCTATCCGCTGCGCGCGTAGGAGAATTGTGAGGGTCTGTCCCTAGTACGAGAGGACCGGGACGGACGGACCTCTGGTGTGCCAGTTGTCCCGCCAGGGGCACGGCTGGTTGGCTACGTTCGGTCGGGATAACCGCTGAAAGCATCTAAGCGGGAAGCCTTCCTCGAGATGAGTTCTCCCACCC
>NZ_FZOR01000079.1 GCF_900188445.1 Actinomadura meyerae | reverse complement strand
ATACCGAGTTAAACGTGAGACGGACGAGAACATCACCCACGACTCGCCGGCCACGATCCGATTGATCTGCCCAGCAGCTTAATTTAACGGCATTGTTCCATGGTGGACGCGGCGTCAGGGTCGACCGCAATCAAACTCATGTATCCATGATATCCGTCCGGAGGCCGCTTCGTGCTCTCGAACTAGAATTCGACCATGATTCTTTCGAGGGATTCGTGATCAGCGTCGCGCGTTTCACAAATGCCTCATCTCGGGCATTCGAATTGCCGTGTGGTTCCTTTTTGGGGTGGGGGCGGCGCGTCGGGCAGAGGGCAGGCGGAGCCTGCCCGACGAAAGCTGCACTCAGGGGCCGCAGAGGCTCCAAAGTCAAGGGTGGGACGGAGTCCCATCGCGAAGCGACGCCGAAGGCGCCCTTGACTTTGGAGGGGCGGCCCCGTACGCAGCGCCGCCCCCACCACAATTCCACGAACAGCGCTAGACAATTGAAGAACACCGGGCCATGAAGGCACCATCACCCCCGGCGGGCAACGACCAACTAGCCCAATAACTAGGCGGTCACACCCACTGCGGAAGGGACTGTTCGGAGTAGCGGGCACCGAAACCACCGGTCGGCAGAATTCGGGCGATGGCGTCCAGGTCGTCCTGAGTGAGGGTCAGGTCGGCGGCGGCGTTGTTCTCCTCGACCCGCTTCGGGCTACGGGTGCCGGGGATCGGGACGATGTCCTCGCCCTGGGCCAGGACCCAGGCCAGCGCCAACTGCGAGACCGTCGCGTCCTTGGTGGCGGCCAGCTCGGCGAGCTGCTCAACGGCGGCTACGTTCTTCTCGAAGTTGCCCGGCTGCCAGCGGGCATCGTGGTTGCGCATGTCGGTCGGGTCGTAGGATCCGGCGGGCTTGGCAGTGCCGGTGATGAACCCGCGCCCCAGCGGCGAGTAGGACACGAACCCGATGCCGAGTTCGCGCAGCACCGGGAACAGCTCCTCAACCTCGCGCTCGAACAGCGAGTACTCGGTCTGCAGGACGGAGACGGGCTGGACGGCGTGCGCACGGCGGATCGTCTGCGGGCCCGCCTCGCTCAGCCCGAAGTACTTCACCTTGCCCGCGTCGATCAGTTCCTTGACGGTGCCGGCGACGTCCTCGATCGGCACCTCCGGGTCGACACGGTGCTGGTAGAGCACGTCGATGTGGTCTACCCCCAGGTAGCGCAGGCTGTTCTCGGCGACCTTGCGGATGTTGTCGGGACGGCTGTTGAGGCCGGTGACCTTCCCGGACGACAGCTCGAACCCGAACTTGGTCGCCAGGACGACCTCGTCCCGGAAGTCCTTGACCGCCCTCCCGACGAGGATCTCGTTGGAGCCGGTCCCCAGGCCGTAGAGCTCGGCGGTGTCGAAGAAGTTGACGCCCAGCTCGTAGGCGCGCCGGATGGCGGCGAGCCCCTCCTGCTCGTCGCCGGGGCCGTAGGCCATCGTCAGGCCCATCGTGCCGTAGCCGATCTCCGAGGTGACCAGCCCTTGGCGACCCAGAGTGCGCTTCTGCATGATCAGCTCTCCCTGCATCAAACGTAAAGAACGAACCAAACCGTTCGGTATGGCCATGAGCCACACTACCCACTCGTCCACACCCATCAAACCGAACGGTTCGGTTGGCTAGGCTGGGGCCCATGGCCAGCACCGCCGACTCGACCCGCGACCGGATCGTCGCCGCCGCCCGCGACGAGTTCGCCCGGCACGGGATCGCCGGCGCGCGCGTCGACCGGATCGCCAAGGCCGCCCGCACCAGCAAGGAACGCATCTACGCGTACTTCCGCAGCAAGGAGAAGCTGTACGAGCATGTGGCCGCCGCCGAACTCACCGCCGCGGCCGACGCCGTCCACCTCGACCCGGCCGACCTGCCGGATTACGCCGGTCAACTGTTCGACTACTTCACCACCGACCCCGACCGGTACCGGTTCATCGTCTGGGGCCGCCTGGAACTGGAACCTCCGCCCGCCGGCAGCCCCTACCGGGACGCCATCCTGGGCAAGGTCGCGGCCATCTGCCGCGCTCAGGACGCGGGCGACCTGCCCTCCGCATGGGATCCGGTCGACATCCTGGCGATGGTCTTCCAGCTCGCCCACACCTGGCTGGACCAGACCGAACTGGCCGCCGTGGCCCGCCACGCCGCCGCCGATCCCGACCTGACCGCTCGCCGCTCCGCCGTCGTCCGAGCCGTCACCGCGCTCTTCCCCCCGAGCCCGCGCTCCTGACCCCGGCCCCCAGCTCGCCCAGGCTCAGACGCACGGCTCACCCCGGCTCAGGCCCCAACTCGCCCCGGCTCAGGCCCCAACTCGCCCCGGCTCAGACGCACAGCCCCGGCTCACGCCCCCAGCTCGCTCCCGGCGCACGCTCCCAGCTCGCTCCCGGCGCACGCTCCCAGCTCGCCCGGGGCTCAGACGAACTCCAGAGGCCGGACGACGTAGTCGGACGGGACGTCACCGTGCATGGCCTCGGCCGAGCGATCGGGCGCGGTCTCCTCTAGGAGGACGGCACGGCGGACGCGGTCGGTGCGGAACACACGGCAGCCACCCCGCATCCGGCACCACGCGGTCAGGTACCAGCCCTTGCCGGACGCGGTGAACGTGACCGGCTCGACATCGCGCTCGGTCTCGATCCCCGCCCGGTCGACGTAGGTGAGGCGGACCACCCTGCGGGCCAGCACGGCTTCTTCCAGCACGGCCGGCACGGACGCCTGACCGTCGTTCTCGGCGGGGGCGAGGAACCGGATCCGGGCGGCCAGCTCGCGGGCCGAGGCGCCGTCGTCCGCTGACATCGCCGCGACGATCTTGTGCAGTGCGGTCCGGGCGGCGCGTGAGTACGGCGAGCCATCGGCCCGGGAGAGGGTGATCGCAACGGCGACGGCCTCAGCGGGAGTGAAGTTCAGCGGCGGCAGCGTCCGGCTCTTGTCGAGGGTGTAGCCGCCGCCCCTGCCGACGTCCGCGAAGATCGGCACACCGGCCTGCTGGAGCGCGCTGATGTCGCGCTCGATCGTCCGGACGCTCACCTCGTACCGCGCGGCCAGTTCACGCGCGGCCAGGCGGCGCGGCGCGCAGGCGCGCAACTCCTCCACTAAGGCGTACAAGCGGTCGGTACGGTTCACACGCCGACCGTACGCACCGCCTCCGACATTTCCGAAGCCCCTCGCCCCCCGAGCCCTCGAACCCCGACGAAGCCGCATTCAGAGGACGCGCTCAGAGGACGCGCTCAGAGGACGCGCTCAGAGGACGCGCTCAGAGGACGCGCTCAGAGGACGCGCTCAGAGGACGCGCAGGAACGAGAGCATCGCCTCGTTGACCTCGGCGGGACGTTCCTGCTGCGTCCAGTGGCCGCATCCGGACAGCCACACGGTCTCGCGGAGATTCGGCACGAAGTCGGTCATGGAGTCGATGACGTTCCGCGCGCCGACGGCGACGACGTCGCGGTCACCGGCGATGTAAAGCGCGGGCGGGCCGATCGGCGCGCGGTGCCAGGCGGCGGTCAGCTCCCAGTTGCGGTCGAGGTTGCGGTACCAGTTGATCGGCCCGGTGAAGCCGCTCTCGGCGTACTCCTCGACGTAGGTCGCGATGTCGGCGTCGGTGAGCCAGCCGGGCAGCTTCTCCGGCTCGGGGATCGCGTCGAGGAAGCCGCCGCCCTCGGGCGCGATGAGCGCCGGAACGGGCCCGTCACCGGACATCCCGACCAGCATGCGGCGGAACGTGTCGGTCCGGTCGCGGTCGAGCTCGGCCTCCGGGGCGTCCGGTTCCTGGAAGCGCACCATGTAGAAGCCGTCACCGAACAGGCGCCGCATCGACTCGACCGGCGGCCTGCTGGACCGCGGGCGGTGCGGGACGGACATGCCGATGACGCCGCGCACCTTGTCCGGCCTCATCTGCGCGACGGCCCAGGCGACGGGCGCGCCCCAGTCGTGTCCCACGACGACGGCCCGGTCCGCGCCGAGCGCGTCGATGAGCCCGACGGCGTCCCCCGCCAGGTGCAGGATCGTGTACTGCCCGGCCTCGGCGGGCCCGCCGGTGCGGGCGTAGCCGCGCTGGTCGGGGGCGACCGCGTGGAACCCGGCCTCGGCGAGCGCGGTGAGCTGGTGGCGCCAGGAGTACCAGCACTCGGGAAAGCCGTGCAGCAGCAGCACGAGCGGCCCTTCGCCCGCCTCGGCGACGTGCATGCGCAGGCCGCTCCTGGACTGGACGAAGCGATGCGTGATCTCGGTCATCGGTGACCCCTCGCGGCGTGGGCGGGACCGTGCGGGCCCCACGGTAGCCCGGCCGCCCCCGGACCGCTGCGCCGGACGGCGATCCCCCTGCCGATCCGGCGTGTCCATACCGTCCGGCGGTGGATTGTGTGCGTGCGCCACATGGGACGGCGGGGGTCGCGCTCCGTAGGTTCGGCGCATGACGAGCGTGACACCGCGGCCCGCCGCGGGGACTTCGGGGACGCTGGATCTGGCGGGGCGGCGCGCACTGGTCACCGGCGGCGCGGGCGGCATCGGCCGGGCCTGCGCGCGGCGGCTGGCGGCGGCGGGCGCCGCGGTGGTGGTGGCCGACATGGACCGGGCGGCGGCGGAGCGGACGGCGGCCGAGATCGGCGGCGTCCCGCTGCACGCGGACCTCTCCGACATGGACGCGCTCGACGGCCTGGCGTCCGATGTCGACATCCTGGTCAACAACGCGGGCATCCAGCATGTGGCTCCCGTCCACGAGTTCCCGCCGGACATGTTCGCGCGGATCCTGCGGCTCATGCTGGAGGCGCCGTTCCGGCTGGCGCGGAACGCCCTGCCCGGCATGTACGAGCGGGGCTGGGGCCGCATCGTCAACATCTCGTCCGTGCACGGCCTGCGGGCGTCGCCCTACAAGTCGGCCTATGTGGCGGCCAAGCACGGGCTTGAGGGCCTGTCCAAGGTGATCGCGCTGGAGGGTGCCGCGCACGGCGTGACCTCCAACTGCGTGAACCCGGCCTTCGTCCGGACCCCTCTGGTGGAGGGCCAGATAGCCGACCAGGCGCGCGCGCACGACATACCCGAGAGCGAGGTCGTCGAGCGGGTGTTGCTCGAGCACGCGGCGGTGAAGCGGCTGATCGAGCCCGAGGAGGTCGCGGAGCTCGTCGCCTACCTGTGCTCGCCTCCGGCGTCCATGGTGACCGGCGCGTCCTTCACACTCGACGGTGGCTGGACGGCCCATTGAGAATGGCCCGTATGTCCTGCGGCGTCTTCCTCGAACTTCTGGCCCGCGAGGCGTCCCCCGTGGAGTTCGAGGGGCCCCTCGTCCAGGCGCGGGCGGACGGCGCGCCGCCGGCCGTCCTGGCGGAGCTGGAGGCGGCCAAGCTGGCGGCCCTCCGAGTCAGAATGATCATGCGGCGGCACGCGCGCCGCGAGGCGGAGCTGGCGGCGCTGTTCGACACCGCGGGCGACCTCGCGGGGCTCCGCGACCTCGACGCCGTGCTGGAGGCGATCACGCGCCGCGCCCGGCGCCTGCTGAACGCCGACATCGCCTACCTGACGCTGAACGACGACGAGCGCGGCGACACCTACATGCGGGTGACGGACGGGTCGGTGTCGGCGGCGTTCCGGCGCCTGCGGCTGCCGATGGGCACGGGACTGGTCGGCCTGGTGGCGCAGACGGCAATGCCCTACAACAGCGACCACTACCTGGGAGACGGGCAGTTCCAGCACCGCGGTTACATCGACGACGCGGTCGCCGAGGAGGGCCTGGTCGCCATCCTGGGCGTGCCGATGCGGCTGGGCAGCCGGGTCATCGGCGTGCTGACGGCCGCGAACCGCAGCGAGCGTCCGTTCGACCAGGAGGAGGTCGCGCTCCTGGGCTCGCTGGCCGCGCACGCCGCGATCGCCATCGACAACGCGCGCCTCCTGGACGAGACCAGGACCGCCCTGGACGAGCTGAGCGCCGCCAACGAGGAGGTCAAGGCGCGCAGCGCGGCCGTGGAGCGAGCGGCGCGCGCCCACGACCGCATGACGGCCGTCGTCGTGCGGGGCGGTGGCGTGGAAGACGTCGGCGCGGTCGTGACCGAGTTGCTGGGCGGCACCCTCTACGTCCTGGACGAGGAAGGCCGGCGACTGGCGAAGACGGGCATCGACTCGGGCGATCTGAGCGATGAGGAGCTGTCCGGTATCTCGGCCTCGGCGCACTCTGCGCGCGCGCAGGGCCGGACCGTCCGGCGCGGCGACCTGTGGATCGCTTCGGTCTCGACCGGCGACGAGATGCTCGGCACGCTCGTCCTGCGCACGGCCGACGAGGTCGACGACGCCGACCAGCGCATCCTGGAGCGCGCCGCGCTCGTCACCGCGCTGCTGCTGCTGTTCCAGCGCAGCGTCACCGAAGCCGAGGGGCGAGTCCGCGGCGAGCTGCTGGACGACCTGCTCTCCGGCCGCCGGACGGGCGTCGACGCCCTGACGGCCCGCGCCCGGCGCGTGAACGTCGATCTGAGCGCCCCGCACGTCGTGCTGTGCGCCAAGTACGAGTCCCGCGAGCACCGGCAGCGTGCGGCGTTCTGGGCGTCGTCCTTCGTGGCCGTCGAGCACGGCCTCGCCGCCTCCCGGGTCGAGGAGGTCGTCCTGCTGCTGCCGGGCGACCGCCCCGGCGACGCGGCCCGCCGGGTGGCCAAGGAACTGGGCGGCTCGCTCGGCGGCCCCGCGACGGTCGGCGCGGCCGGCCCGGTGCGCGGGCCGGCGGAGGTCGCGACCGCGTACCGGGAGGCGCAGCGCTGCGCCGACGCCCTGCTCGCCCTCGGCCGCCGCGGGGACGGCGCCGGCGCGTCCGAACTGGGCTTCGTCGGCCTGCTCATCGGCGACGACCGGGACGTCACCGGGTTCCTCTCGGGCGCGCTCGGGCCCGTCCTCGACTACGACGAGCGGCGCGGCACCTCCCTCGTCCAGACCCTGGAGGCGTACTTCGGGACGGGCGGGAACCTGTCGCGGACGGCGGAGCGCCTGCACATCCACGTCAACACCGTCAGCCAGCGCCTGGACCGCGTCGCCCGCCTCCTCGGCGAGGACTGGCAGTCCCCGGAGCGCGCCCTGGAACTCCAGCTGGCCCTGCGCCTGCACCGCCTCTCCCTCTGAAACGGCGCGCGCTACAACACGGTCGCGCTGAAGCGGCATGCACGGGAAAGACCGCCTACAACGCGGCCACGCTCGAACGCGGTCGCGTTAAGCGGCGTGCACAAGAAGCGGCGGCCACAAGAACCGACGGTGCGCCGCCCCCGGCCTCGGGAGCGGCGCACCGCCTGATCAGACCAAGGGGTCAGACGGAGGCGTCCACCTTGGGTGCGGGTTCGGGCGCGGGCCGCTCGCGGGACGTGCGGGCGGCGATCAGGTCGCGTGCGGTGCCCCAGATGCCCCGGCGGAACAGCAGCACGACGAGGATGAAGATCAGGCCGGTGATGATGCCGGTCTCCTGGAATCCGGCGGTGGCGAGGTAGTCCTGGAGTTGGACGACGAGTGCGGCGCCGATGGCGC
>NZ_FZOR01000076.1 GCF_900188445.1 Actinomadura meyerae | reverse complement strand
GACGTGTGGTTCTCCCCCCGAAGAACGTGGGCGCTTCACCCACTGATCACTTGCTCCCCAGCAAGATCACTTTCCACACCTGAGGGAATACCCCCTCCACAGGCGCCTCCCGCGCGAACAGGTGAGTCGCTTCAGAGGTCGTGGCTTACTCGCGGGCTTGTCCGGCCTCCTGGGCCTCGGCGCTGCCGGTGTCGGTTGTCGGCCTGTTCCATTGGGCCAGCAAGCGCAGGGAGGTCTCGGACGGGCTGCCGGGTTCGGTGCCGTAGACGAAGAGGATCTGGTCGGGGTCGTCTGCGGGGGTGAGGGCCTGGTAGGTGACGGTGAGGTCGCCGACGAGCGGGTGGTGGTAGTCCTTGGTGCCGGTCGTGCGCCGGTGGACCTTGTTGTCCGACCAGAAGCGGCGGAATTCCTCGCTGCGTATGGACAGGTCACCGACCAAGGCGCTCAGGACCGGGTCGTCCGGGTGGCGGCCCGCGTCGAGGCGGAGCATGGCGGCGGTGTCGGCGGCGACGCGGGGCCAGTCCCGGTACAGCTCGCGCGCGTGCGGGTCGAGGAAGACGAAGCGGGCCTGGTTCCGCTCGGCCGCGGGGAGTGCGCGGAAGTCGGTGATCAGCCGTCCGGCGAGTGGGTTGTGGGCCAGCACGTCGAGGCGCCGTCCGAGGACGAAGCCGGGGCGGCCAGCCTGCTGGAGGGTGTCCAGCAGGTCCCAGGTAGCGGGGTGGACGCGCTGGGGACGGGGGCGCCGGCGGGCTGGCCGGGGCCGTGGCCGGGCGAGGGTGTGCAGATGGCTGCGCTCAGCGTCGTCCAACTGGAGGGCGGTGGCGAGCGCGTCGAGGACCTCTGTGGAGGCGCTGCGGCTGCGGCCCTGTTCGAGGCGGGTGTAGTAGTCCACGCTCACCCCGGCCAGCCGGGCGAGTTCCTCCCGGCGCAGTCCGGATACCCGGCGTCGGCCCAGGCCCGGGTCCTCGAGCCCGGCTTCCCGCGGGGTGAGGCGGGTCCGGGCGGAGCGGAGGAATTCCGCCATGGGTGCGCCGGTGGGGTGCTCACGGTCCATACATCCAGGGTATGCGCGTTCACTGAGGATTCGGCGGCGGCTGGGTGGCCCATTTTGTCCCCCGATCAGGCGGGCCCTTTTGAGGCCTCTTTTGCCTGCTCAGAGCTGGTTCAGTGAATGTCAGAGCCCGCCACCACAAGGGGTGGCCGGGCGAAGTAAACGGTATGGAGACATCTCATGGCAACGTGGTTCATCACCGGCGGATCCCGCGGGCTGGGACTGGAGATCACGCGGGCGGCACTGAACGGCGGCGACAACGTCGTGGTCGCTGCCCGTGACCCGCGCAAGCTGCCGGACGAGCTGCGCCGGCACGACCGAGTCCTCGGTGTCGCCCTCGACGTCACCCGCAGCGAGGACATCACCGCCGCCGTCGAGACGGCCGTGGAGCGCTTCGGCACGATCGACGTCCTCGTCAACAACGCCGGTCGTGGCCTGCTCGGCGCGCTGGAGGAGATCACCGACTCCGAGGCGCGGTCCCTGTTCGATCTCAACGTCTTCGGGCTGATCAATGTCACCCGCGCGATCCTGCCCGCAATGAGGGCGGCCAGAGCCGGAAAGGTCGTGAACATCGGCTCCCGTTCCGGCTTCGAGGGCGAGCCCGGGGTGAGCATGTACAGCGCGTCGAAGTTCGCCGTGGCCGGTATCAGCGAGGCGCTCGCGGTGGAACTGGAGCCGTTCGGGATTCAGAGCATGATCGTGGAGCCCGGCGTCTTCCGCACCGACTTCCTCGACGCCAGCTCCCTGTCAGTCGCCGCCGGGCGGATCGACGCCTACGACGGCACACCCGCCCACACCACCCTCGACTGGGCCGGCACCGTCAACCACACCCAGCTAGGCGACCCGGTCAAGGGCGCCGCACTGATCTATGAGGTGACCTGCCAGGACAAGCTGCCTGGGCACCTGGCCCTGGGGCGCGACGCGATCGAACGCCAGCTGGTCAAGATCCGAAGCCTTCAGGACGACCTCGCGGCCTGGCAGGACAAGTCCGCCGCCACCGCCTGCGACGACGCCGCCTGACCGCCCCGACCGATCCCCCCGAGAAACAGGAAGGAACCCTGATCATGACGCACCTGCTGACCGGCCGGCCGCTCGACGGCCGCGTGGCCGTGGTCACCGGAGCCTCCAGCGGCATAGGGGCGGCCACCGCCCGCCGACTCGCCGAACTCGGAGCCGCTGTCGCCGTCATCGCACGCCGCCAGGAAAAGCTCGCCTCCCTCGCCGCCGACATCACCGCGGCCGGCGGAGAGGCCATACCCCTGTCCGTCGATGTCACCGACCGGGCAGCCGTCCGCACAGCCGCCGACCAGGTGGCGGACACGCTGGGACCGGCGGACCTGGTGTTCAACAACGCGGGCGTCCAGTTGATCTCCGCCATCGACGAGCTCAAGGTCGACGACTGGCAGCGGCAGATCGATCTCAACGTCACGGGGGTGATGAATGTGATCGCTGCCTTCCTCCCGAACCTGACCGCCGCCGCCGAGCATGGAAAGCCCGCCGACCTGATCAACACCTCCTCCATCGCGGCGACCCGCATCCTGGAGAAGTTCTCGATCTACTCGGGCACCAAGGCGTACATCAGCCACCTCACCCGTCTCATCCGGGTCGAACTGGGCCGCAAGAACGTGCGGGTGAGCGCCATCGAGCCCGGCATGGTCGACACCGAACTACCCGACCACGTCACCGACCCCGACGCCAGCGCCCTGATGGCCGGCCTGCTCCACGACATCGAGTGCCTGCGCAGCACCGACATCGCGGAGACCGTTGCCTTCATTGCCTCCCTTCCCCGACACGTCAACATCAGCGAGCTGACCATCCTGCCCACGGCCCAGTCCGTATAGCGCAACAAACAGGCTGTGCCCACGCAGCTGCGGCAACTGCCGAGCAGTTGCCTCCCACCTGTGCCGGTGCCTGCCTGGTGCGCCGGGCAGACCGATGAGCCGAAGTTTTCTGAGGAGCACCATGACCATCACCGACACCGTGAGCTGGAACACGGAGGCCCTCGACGAGATCGTCTCGAACGACGGTGGGCGTCCCGTCCTGTTCACCAACGCCCGGATCGTGACTATGGACCCGCTGATCGGAACCGTGACCGGTGCCGACATCCTGTTCGTCGGTTCCCTGATCGTGGGCGTCGGCCCCGGAATCGTCACCGCGGCGGAGGACGACAACGCCATCGTCGTCGACTGCACGGGCATGACCATCGTCCCCGCCGTCGTGGACACGGTCGCGCTGGCCGGCGGACGCGGCCGCCGCTCGGATTACGTCGCGACGCTGACTCCGGGCAACACCACCGACTTCCTCGTGGTGCCCGACGAACTCGCCACCGATGTGCCGAGCGCAGTGGCCACCCTCCTTTCCCGGCCGGAGCAGGTTCGCGCGCTGGTCGCAGCCGGCCGACCCGTCCTGTGGGCGGGCACCGACGCCCCCGGCAGGGCCACCGCCCCCGAGGCGGGCATCCCGGCCGCACCGGACCTGACCGGCAGCCCGCAGGTCGGCGTCTGGATCGACCGGAAGGACTTCCTGCACCAGGGGCTCACCGCCGACGGCCGCTACGACGAGACCCGGGGTGGCCGCCCGCACGCCTACCAGGGCCGGTTCTGGATCGACGGCGACCGCATCGACTACCTGGACGACCTCGGCTTCTGGGCCTACGGAGAGTTCAAGGGCAACGAACTGCACCACGCGGGCTACGTCATGAAGCTGAGCTGACCCGCCGGTCGGCAGACGCCGTGTGGCAAACACAGCGGCCCGGCCCCCGGGCAGCCCACAGACGACCGGCTCCAGGACCGCGCTGCCCGTACACGTCCTGATCCTGGGTGCGCGACACCTGGGGAACGGCGGCCTGGTTGCCGTAGCCGGGGCGACCAAGGCTGGAAGCCGAGCAGCACCGGCGCCCCCGGCAGCCCGCCATCCCCCGCTCCGACGTACGGAAGAAGACACCTCATGAACGTCAACGACACCACCAGCGCGACCGTCCTCGAACAGCTCTGGCGCCGCCCCGCGGATGAACGGCGCATCCTGTTCACCGGCGCGACTATCGTCACCATGGATCCCGACCGCGGCGTCATCGACCGCGGCGACCTCCTTGTCGAGGGCAGCACCATCACCGCCGTCGGCCCCGGCCTCAGCGCCGGCGACGCCGTGGTCGTCGACGCCACCGGCACCATCCTCAGCCCCGGCTTCGTCGACACCCACCGACACGCCTGGGAGGCTCAGCTGCGCCGAATCATGCCTGACGTCGACGACCTCGGCGGCTACGTCATGTCCACGCTGGCCGGCTCCGCCACGGTCTACCGGCCCGAGGACATGTACATCGGTACGCGACTGGCCGCCCTCACCGCGATCGACAGCGGCATCACGACCATGCTCGACTTCTCCCACAACTCCCGCACCCCAGCACACTCCGACGCCGCCGTAGAGGCCCTTCGCGACACCGGCATCCGCGGCGTGCACGCCTCCATGGGCCCGCACTTCGGCGACTGGGACCGGCAGTGGCCCGGCGACCTGGCACGTATCAAGGGCCGGTACTTCAGCAGCGACGACCAGCTCCTCACCCTGCGCCTGGCGACCCTCGCCACCGACGAGATCGCCGGACCGGCACTCGCCTATGGCCCTGAACTAGCGCGTGTGGCAGCCGACTTGGGGATCGGAGTGAGCGTCGACGCCGTGTTCGGCCCGTCCTCGTCCGAGGCCATCCTGCGCTGGGCCAAGGACGGCATTCTCAGCCCCGACGTCACCCTCATCCATTCCACCGGACTGACCCCCGAGGCATGGAAGGCGATGGGGGAGACCGGCAGCACCGTGGCGCTCGCCCCCACCTCCGACGCCCAGATCGGCCTGGAGTCCGCGATCCCCGCCGTCGACGAGGCCCTGTCCGTCGGCATCCGCCCCGGACTGAGCATCGACGTCGAAGTCGCCCTGGTCAGCGACATGTTCACGCAGATGCGCGCCCTGCACGCCATCCAGCGCATGCGCGCCGTCAACGCCGCCTACGGCACCGACCGGCAGCCCGATCGCATCACCACCCACGACGTCCTGGACTTCGCCACCCTCCAGGGCGCCCGCACCAACGGCCTGGCCGCCGTCACCGGCTCGCTCACCCCGGGCAAGAAGGCCGACCTACTGGCCATCCAGGCCGAGGACCTCAACAACATGCCGCTCAACGACCCGATCGGCACCGTCGTACTGGGCTCCGACGCCCGCAATATCAGCGCCGTGCTCATCAACGGCGAGCCCCGCAAGTGGAACGGTCGCGTCCTCGACGTCGACGTGTCCGCCCTGCGTGAGGACGTGCGCGCCTCCCGCGACCGCGTCCTGCGCGCCTCCGGATACGCCGACCGCCGGGTCTGACCGGCCGCACCGTCGCCGGTGCCGACACGATCAGCAGGATCGGCCCGGCCATCGCCCGGCCACTCGCCTCGGCCGGGCCGTCCTGCCCATCACCTGTCAACCCAACGGAGCCCGTCCATGTTCAAAAACACCCTGCACCTGCTCGGACTGTTCACCACGCTGCTCGCCTGCGCCGCTCTGGGCGGCGGCCGCCCGGAGCCCGCCCCTCACCCGTACGTCGGCATGTGGGTCACCGCAGACGGGCGCATCCGCCAGGAACTCCTCGCCAACGGCCGCTACGAGGAGGAACGCGACGGCCGCAAACGCGCCTACACCGGCCGCTACACCGTCACCGGCACACACCTCGACTACCACGACGACCTGGGCTTCACCGCCACCGGCGACGTGCGGAACGGCGTGCTCTACCACGAGCACCTGGTGCTCTACCGCGAAACAATTTCTCGTCGATGAAAGGTCCGCGTTGCCGCGTGCGTGGTGCCGGTTGAACAGCTTCTTGCGCTTGCCCAGGTTGCGATGCTTCTTGCGTTTGTAGGGGGTACCGACCGCGCCGCCGGCGCCGACGTACCCCTTGTCGGCGTAGCAGGCGATCGCCCGGTCCGTCAGAGCGTCGATGATGCCGTGGTCGCGGGCGACGGTCAGATCGTGGGTGGAGCCCGGTAGCGCCGGCGACGCCCAGATCAGCTCGCCGTGCGGGTCGGTGAGGAACTGGACGTTCACGCCGTGGCGGCGGTGTTTGCCCGAGTAGTGGAGCCGGTCGCCTGCGCCCGACAGCCTGTCGGTGGCCACCAGCGTGCCGCCGGGATGACGTAGGCCTTGCGCTGGGCGGTCCGCATGGCTTGCCGCAGGTCGGGAGCCAGTTCGGCGAGTAGCTCGATCACCTCGGTGACGTAGCGGTGCGCGGTCGCGGCACCGACGCCGAACGCCGCCGCCAAGGCCGGTAAAGGTCTCGTTGCGGCGCAGGTGCACCAGGACCAGCAGCGCTTGGCGGCCAGGGGGCAACCGCCGCCGCCGCGACCCGACCCGGCGCCGATGCCTGCGGATCAGATCGGCCCCGAACCTGCGGGCAGAGCGAGACAGATCGAGGGCAGCGCGATAGAAAAGCAACGGAGCTCCTGGTGGTCAAGATCGTCGCAAATCTCGATCTACCAGGAGCTCTCTTGTCGCCGCTCACGCCTCGCAGGCCGCAACCAGCCCGTGACCTGCGGACTCAGGTTGAAATTTCCTCCCGCATGATCACCCCGTTCCTTGCCCTGCGCCTCCGGTGGCGGCGGATGGGCTGGACGAGCCGGGTGTGCCGAAGGCGTGCAGGAGGCCGAGAAACGCCGCCCTGAGTTCGGTCTGGGTGAGGGCCAGGGAACCCGCTCCGGCGAGATGCTCGAAGATCAGGCCGTCGATGTAGGCCACCAGCAGCGGGGCCTGACGCTCCGGTGCAGGGGCACCGATGGCGGTGAGCATCGCCTCGGCCAACGCTCGGGACCGTGCTCCCGCTCTGACGAACACGGTGCGGAGCTCGGGCCTGCGGGTGGCCTCCAGGGCGAGTTCGTAGCGGGCGAGCATTCGTTCGCGTCCGGCCGTGGTCCAGTGCTCGACCAGGCGCGCCGCCGCCTCGGCCACCTCTTCGTGGCCCGATACGTCCGCGCCTGACAGGGCGGGCCGGGCGGCGAGCTCGGCGGTGTCCGCCTCTTCGAGCCGGTCGACCGTCGCCTGGAGCAGGGCCTGGCGGGTTCTGAAGTAGTACGAGCAGGAGCCTTCCGGCAGCCCCGCGGCCTTGTCGACCGCCCGGTGGGTGAGGCCGCGCATGCCGGCTTCGGCCAGCGTCCTGATGGCCGCGTCCGCGAGTTCCCTGCGCCGCGTGGGGGCCGGCGTGTTCTCCATCACGATCTGCCTCTCCGTCACTCTACAAATGTAGAGTACCTGGCGTCTTCTACAGATGTAGAGAGGAGTGACCGATGGGTGAGCAGCGAACGGCGGTCGTGGTCGGCGGTGGGATCGGGGGGCTGGCGACGGCCATCGCCCTGTCCGGCCGGGGCTGGCGCGTCGAGGTCTTGGAACGGGCGCCCGAGTTCGGCGAGGTCGGCGCGGGATTGTCGGTGTGGCCCAACGGCGTGCGCGCGTTGGACGCGATCGGCATCGGAGAGCAGGTCAGGTCGCGGGCCATGATCGAGACGGGGGCGGGTTTCCGCGACTGGTCGGGCAAGTGGTTGTCGCGCACCGACATCGGTGAAGTGAACCGCCGCTACGGCCCGCTCGTGATGATTCACCGCGCCCGACTGCTGGAGATCCTGCGCGAGGCGGCCTCCGGCGCCACCCTGCGAGCCGGTGTCACCGTCCAGCGCGTCCAGGCCGCCGGCCGGCAGGTCGAAGTGATGCATGACACCGGCGTCGCCCGCGCCGACCTGGTCGTCGGAGCCGACGGCATCAACAGCGCCGTCCGCCGCTCGCTTTGGCCGCGGTCCCCCCAGCCGCGATACGCCGGCTACACCGCCTGGCGGCTGCTCGTCGACCCCGGCGCCACGCTGGGCGAGGGCGGCGAGAGTTGGGGCCGGGGCGAGCGGGTCGGGCTGGCTCCGCTGCCCGACGGGCAGATCTACATGTTCGCCACCGCCAATGCGTCCGCGGGCGAGCACGGCCCCGACGGCGAACTGGCCGAGCTGCGGCGCCGCTTCGCGGGCTGGCACGACCCCATCCCCGCGCTGCTGCAACGGGCCGACGAAGACGCCGTAATGCGACACGACCTGTATGAACTGCCTCCGCTGGAGACCTTCGTCTCCGGCCGGACCGCCCTGCTCGGCGATGCCGCCCACGCGATGACCCCCAACCTCGGACAAGGCGCCTGCCAGGCGCTCGAAGACGCCGTCACCCTCGCAGCCCTCCTCGACCGCCACCCGACGGTCGAGGCCGCACTGGACGCCTACGACCGCGACCGCCGCCCGCGCAGCCAGATGATCGCCCGCCGTTCGCACCGCATCGGCGCCATCGCCCAATGGAGCCACCGGCCCGCGGCCGCCCTGCGCAACCGGATCATGGGCCTGACCCCGCCGAGCGCGATGCTGCGCTCCCTCGCCCCCGTCCTGGGCTGGCGACCCCCCACCTGAACGAGCGGCTGCGGCACCATCTGACGATGTGACGGCCCCCTGGACGCGGAGGCTGCAAGAAAGTCCTTCCGCTTCCGGACGAGAAGCTTCCCGAGATCGCGGACGGTCTGTCCTACGCGCTGGCCCAGACCTTCCGGATCGTGTTCCCGGACCGGCGCAACCCGCAGACCGAGCACTGGGAGCGGGTGCAGCGCATCTTCGACCTGCTCTTGTGACCCGGACCGCTCCCGACCGGTTCCGGGCGGATGATGTCCCGCGCCCGCAAGCGCCGCGTCGCCCGCAGGCCCGCAGACGGGCCCTGTCGTACGCGCTCTCCGCGAGGCAGGCGTCGAGGCGGGTGTGTGTCAGGACCGATGCCGTAGCGTTCGCGGCCCCCTTTGGCGAAGGCGGGCGAGCGGCGAAACGGGGGTGGCTGGGGTGTGTTGAGAACGTGCTGCTGCCAGCTCTGGAGCCGCTCGAAGGTGAGGGAGCGACCGTGCGCCGCGTCCATCCGGACCAACTCCAGGGCGGCGACCAGGCCTTTGGCGCGGGCGGGTTCAATGGCGCCGTCGAAGGCGCGGACATCTTCCACCGCGCCGTCACGGGACGGGGTCACCGGGTCGGCCCGACCGCCGTCCGAGGCGTTGTGCCACGGTACGGAACCACGTGCGGCAAGCCAGCGTTCCAGGTGGTCGGTCAAAGGACCGCGGGAGTCGGGCTTGGCGGGTTCCGGGGTGTCATCCCGTGACAGGGACAGGGCGAGCCGTTCGGCGACATCGTCGACCAGCACCGTTTCTGGGCTGGTCCAACTGTGGAATCGCCCACCGATCGCTTCGGCGACCAGAGCCTGTGCGACGTCGGCCGCCACGTGCCAGCGTTGGAGGAACCAGGTGAGCACCTGCTCGCAGTGCCCGTGCCAGCCGCTGCCGTGGCCCGTGCGGTCAACGACCTGCCAGATCAGGTTCCGGGCGGCCCGCTCCCACAGGATCCGCTGGTCGGCGACAGCGGCCGACTCCAGCGGGTAGGCCTCGAACCGGCCGGCGAGGCTCTCCAGCCACGCGCGCCACTCGCACAGCGCCGCGGCGACGTGGGCGAGCGTCTCCTCCGGTGTGGTGATCGAGTGCCGCGGGCAGCACCAGCTCCCGACCGGGCCGCCGCCGATGTCACCTTCGTCGTGGGCCCAGCGCCAGCCCACGGCCCAACGACCGAAACGCTCGGCGAAGGCGTGCGACATGGCGTCCGCCCAGAGCTTGCCCTCGCCGTGGTTCCAGGAACGCATCGCCGGGTCGGCGATGGGAACTTGAGGACGGCGAGGTACACGCCGAGCCGGCCCGAGCGAGTCCAGCGCCCGCGCTACCGACGAGCGGTCGAACGGATGACGAGACGGGTCAACCTCGTCCCAGCCCAGAAGGCGAGGAGCCAGATTATCGATCACCACGTGAGCCTGCCACGCGCACCCGCCACTTAGCCTCGATCCACCGGGTGATTGCTGTTCAGGTTGCGGAAACGACAAAAGGGATGCCCCGTGGCCTGCGATGATGGGCTTGTCTAAGGTCCAGCAGCGCAGAAGCAACGAGGCATCCCGTAAGTGCAATCCTCTCATGTCTCATCGGCGGTGGCTGCCGCGTTCGACGAGCCGAACTTGATCGCCGATGCCGGGCTGGTGCCGGTGGTGCGGCTGGCCGAGCGGGCGGGGTTGCCCGAGCTGGCGGCCGAGGTGCTGCGCATCGGCGGTGCGCGCAACAGCGCCGGCGCCGCCCCGGCGGCGAAGGTGATGTCGCTGGTGGCGGCGATGTGCGCCGGAGCCGACAGCATCGATGACACCGACCGGTTGCGGCATGGGGCGATGCCGACCGCGTT
>NZ_FZOR01000075.1 GCF_900188445.1 Actinomadura meyerae | reverse complement strand
CACTCGCCCACGCCCACACCAACGGACTCACCATCCCCTGGCACATCCCCGGACACCACACCAACCTCCCCACCTACCCCTTCCAACACCAGCGGCACTGGATCAACACCCCCACCACCAACGACCCCGCCGGCCTCGGGTTCGAGACGGCCGAGCACCCGTTCCTCGACGCGCACGTCCGTTCCGCGGATGGCGGCACCGTCCTGTTCACCGGGCGGGTCGGGCTCGACGACCATCCCTGGCTCGCCGACCACGCCGTCACCGGAACGGTCGTCCTCCCCGGCACCGCGTTCCTCGAACTGGCGCTGCACGTGGGCGCGCGGGTCGGCGCACCGGTCGTGGACGAGCTGACCCTGGAGGCTCCGCTTCCGTTGCCGGAGCCCGGCGAGGCCGTGCGGATCCAGGTGGTCGTGGGCGCGGACGAGGCCGGGCGGCGGCCGCTCTCCCTCCACTCCCGGACGGGCGACGGCGACTGGGTCCGGCACGCGACCGGTCTCCTCGCACGCGGCGGCCGCGTTCCCGATCCGGTGCGGCTTCCCGGCGGGGCCGAGCGCATCGGCCTGGACGGCTTCTACACCGCGCTCGCCGAACGCGGCTACGACTACGGGCCCCTGTTCCAGGGCGTGCGGGCCGCCTGGCGGAACGGCGACGACCTGTTCGCCGACGTGACGGTGGACGCGGCGGCGCGGGAAGAGGAGGGCGCGTTCGCCGTCCACCCGGCGCTCCTGGACGCCGCGCTGCACCCGGCGGTGTCGCGCGGCGACGGCCCGGCGCCCCGGCTGCCCTTCGCCTGGACGGGCGCGGTCGCCCACGCGACCGCCGGTACCCGGCTGCGCGTCCGGCTGCGCCCGGCGGGCGAGGACGCGTTCTCGCTGGTCGCGGCCGACCCGTCCGGCGAGGTCGTGTTCTCGGCCGACCGGCTGGCCCTGCGGCCGGTCGCGCCCGGCGGGCTCGCCCGCCCCGGGCGGGCCGGCGACTCGCTGTTCACCGTGGAGTGGACGCCGCTCCCGCACGGGACGGGCCGCTCCGGTGAGGTCGTGACGTTCACCGTCCCCGAGCTCGAGGGCGACGATCTCGCCGAGCGGGCGCACGAGGTCGCCCGGCGGGTGCTCGACGCCGTTCAGGGCTGGCTCTCGGACGCGGCGGCCGAGCCGTCCCGCCTGGTCGTGGTCACGCGCCTCGCGGTGGCGGTGCGGCCCGGCGAGGCGGTGGCGGGACTGGCGCAGTCCCCGGTCTGGGGGCTGGTGCGGACCGCCCAGTCGGAGAACCCCGGACGGATCGTGCTGCTCGACCACGACGGGTCCGACGCGTCCCGGCTGGCGATCGACGCGGCCCTGTCGAGCGGTGAGCCGCAGCTCGCGCTCCGGGAGGGGGCCGCGTACGTGCCCCGTCTCGTCCGCGCGGCCGGCGGCGCCCCCGGGGCGGCCCGGTGGGATCCGGACGGGACGGTGCTGGTCACCGGCGGTACCGGCACGCTCGGCGGGCTCGTCGCGCGGCGGCTGGTCGCCGAGCACGGCGTGCGGCACGTCCTGCTCGTGGGGCGGCGCGGCGCGGCGGATCCGCGTGCCGCGGCGGTGGAGGCGGAGCTGGCCGCGCTCGGCGCGGAGGTGACGGTGGCCGCCTGCGACGCCGCCGACCGGCACGCGCTCGCCTCGGTGCTGGCGGCGGTGCCCTCGGACCGGCCGCTGACGGCCGTGGTGCACGCGGCGGGCGTCCTCGACGACGGGGTGGTCGGCGCGCTGTCGCACGAGCGGCTGGACGCGGTGCTGCGGCCCAAGGTGGACGCGGCGTGGAACCTGCACGTGCTGACGGCCGGTACGGACCTGGCGGCGTTCGTCCTGTTCTCGTCGGTGACCGCGACGCTCGGCAGTCCGGGGCAGGGCAACTACACGGCCGCGAACTCCTTCCTCGACGGGCTCGCGCACCACCGGCGGGCGCTGGACCTGCCCGCCGCGTCGCTCGCGTGGGGGCTGTGGGAGCAGGCCAGCGGCATGACCGCGCATCTGGAGCGGCGCGACCTGGAACGGGTGCGGCGGAGCGGGCTGGTCCCGCTCGGCGAGGACCTCGGGCTCGCGTTGTTCGACGCCGCGCTGGCGCTCGACGCCCCGTTCGCCGTTCCGGCCCGGTTGAACCTCCCGGCGCTGCGCGCGGCGCCGGACGCGGTCCCGGCGGTCCTGCGGGAGCTGGTGCCCGCGACCGCCGTCCGGCGCGGCGGCGTCCCGGCCGCCGGGCTCGCCGGCCTTCCGGCGGGCGAACGCGAGCACGCCGTCCTCGAGCTGGTCCGCGGGCAGGTGGCGGCCGTGCTCGGCCACGGCGCGCCGGAGGCGGTCGAGGCGGGGCGGGCGTTCAAGGAGCTGGGCTTCGACTCGCTGACGTCGGTCGAGCTCCGGAACCGGCTGAACGCCGCGACCGGGCTGCGGCTGTCGGCCACGCTGGTCTTCGACCATCCCACCCCGGAGGCGCTCGCCGCGCACGTGCGGGCCGAGGTGTTCGGCGGCGCGGACACCCCGGCCGCGGCCCCGGCGGCGGTACGGGCGGTGACCGGGGACCCGGTCGTCGTCGTGGCGATGGCCTGCCGGTATCCCGGCGGGGTCGCGTCGCCGGAGGACCTGTGGGAGCTGGTGGCGGCGGGCGGCGACGCGATCGGCGGGTTCCCCGCCGACCGGGGCTGGGACCTGGACTCGCTGTTCGACCCCGACCCCGACCGTCCGGGCACGTCCTACGCGCGTGCGGGCGGCTTCCTGAGCGGCGTCGCCGACTTCGACCCGGCGTTCTTCGGCATCAACCCCCGCGAGGCCGAGGCCATGGATCCGCAGCAGCGGCTGCTGCTGGAGACCGCGTGGGAGGCCGCCGAACGGGCGGGCATCGACCCGACGAGCCTGCGCGGGACCGCGACCGGCGTGTTCACCGGGATCATGTACGGCGACTACGGCGGCCGGGTGCGGCGCGCCCCGGAGAACCTCGAGGGTTACCTCGGCAACGGCAGCCGGGGCAGCGTCGCGTCCGGGCGGATCGCCTACACGCTCGGCCTCGAAGGCCCGGCCGTCACCATCGACACGGCCTGCTCGTCGTCACTGGTGGCGCTGCACCTGGCGGCGCAGGCGCTCCGGAACGGCGAGTGCGACCTCGCGCTGGCGGGGGGCGCGGCGGTGATGGCCACACCCGCGACGTTCGTGGAGTTCAGCCGGCAGCGCGGGCTGTCCCCGGACGGCCGCTGCCGCTCGTTCTCGGCCGCCGCCGACGGAACCGGCTGGGCCGAGGGCGTCGGGCTGCTGCTGCTGGAGCGCCGGTCGGACGCCGAGCGCAACGGGCATCCGATCCTGGCCGTGGTGCGGGGCTCGGCCGTCAACCAGGACGGAGCGAGCAACGGGCTGACCGCGCCGTCCGGGCCCGCGCAGCAGCGGGTCATCCGCGCCGCGCTCGCCGGGGCGGGCCTTGGACCCGGCGACGTGGACGCCGTCGAGGCGCACGGCACCGGCACCACGCTCGGCGACCCGATCGAGGCCCAGGCACTCCTCACCGCCTACGGACAGGACCGCGACACACCCCTGTGGCTCGGCTCGATCAAATCCAACATCGGCCACACCCAGGCCGCCGCCGGAGCCGCCGGAACCATCAAAATGATCATGGCGATGCGGCACGCCCTCCTCCCCCCGACCCTGCACGCCGACGAACCCACACCCCACGTCGACTGGAACTCCGGCGCGGTCCGGCTGCTCACCGAACCGGTCCCCTGGGAGCATCCCGGCCGGCCGCGCCGCGCCGCCGTGTCGGCGTTCGGCGTCAGCGGCACCAACGCGCACGTGATCCTGGAGGAGCCGCCCGAGCCGGTCGCCGTGCCGGAGCGCCCGCGGGACCGGCCGGACCGGCCGATCGCCTGGGAGATCACGGCACGGGACGAGACGGCGCTGCGGGCGCGCGCGGCCGGGCTGCGGCGGCGCGTCGCCGACGCCGACCCCCTCGACGTGGCGCTCTCCCTCGCCGCCGGGCGGAGCACGTTCGAGCACCGGGCGGTGGTGCTGGGCCGCGACCGCGAGACGCTGCTGTCCGGGCTGGACGCCCTCGCGGCCGGTGCGCCGGGCCCGGTGCGCGGCGTGGCGGGAGCGGCCGGCCGGCCGGTGTTCGTCTTCCCCGGCCAGGGGTCGCAGTGGGCGGGCATGGCGCTGGACCTCGCGGCGGAGTCGCCGGTGTTCGCCGCGCGGCTCCGCGAGTGCGCGGACGCCCTCGCCCCGCACGTGTCCTGGGATCTGGCAGCGGTGCTGCGGGACGAGAAGGCGCTGGAGGCCGTCGACGTCGTCCAGCCCGCGCTGTTCGCGGTGATGGTGTCGCTGGCCGCGCTGTGGCGGGAGCACGGTGTGGAGCCGGCGGCGGTCGCCGGCCACTCGCAGGGCGAGATCGCCGCCGCGTGCGTGGCGGGCGCGCTGTCCCTGGCGGACGCGGCGCGCGTGGTCGCGCTGCGCAGCCGGGCGCTCACCCGGCTGGCGGGCACCGGCGGCATGGCGTCGGTCGCGCTCCCCGAGGCCGAGGCCGCCGCGCTGCTGGCCCGGTGGGAGGACCGCCTGGCGGTCGCGGCGGTGAACGGCGCGGGCTCGGTCGTGGTGTCCGGCGACGCCGACGCGCTCGACGAGCTCGGCGCCGCCTGCGCGGAGCGGGAGGTCCGCTACCGCCGGATCCCGGTGGACTACGCGTCCCACTCGACGCACGTGGAGTCCCTGCGCGACGAGCTGCTGGACGCGCTGGCCCCCGTCCGGCCCCGGACGGCGGACGTCCCGTTCCACTCGACGGTGACCGGCACCGTCCTGGACGGCGCGGAGCTCGACGCCGCCTACTGGTTCCGGAACCTGCGCGAGCCCGTCCGGTTCGCCGCCGTCACCCGGTCCCTGTTCGACACCGGGCACGGCGCGTTCATCGAGGTCAGCCCGCATCCGGTGCTGACGGTCGGGATCGAGGAGAGCGTGGACGCCGCCGTGGTGGTGGGGTCGCTGCGCCGGCGGGAGGGCGGCCTCGACCGGTTCGTGGCCTCGGTGGCCGAGGCGTACACCGCCGGCCTGCCGGTCGACTGGGCGCGCACCGCGCGGGGCGGGCGGCGGATCGACCTGCCCACCTATCCGTTCCAGCGGAGCCGCTTCTGGCTGGAGGCCCCCGCCGGCGCGGCGGACGTGACGGCCGCCGGGCTGGAGGCGTCCGGGCATCCGCTGTTCGGGACGGCCGTCGCCCGCGCCGGCGAGGACGGTCTGCTGCTCACCGGCCGCGTGTCGCTGAACTCGCATCCGTGGCTGTCCGACCACGCCGTCCGCGGCACCGTCCTGCTGCCCGGCACGGCGTTCGTCGAGGCCGCCCTGCACGCCGGGCGCGCGGCCGGGTGCGACCGCGTCGAGGAGCTCACGCTCGAAGCGCCGCTCGTCCTGGACGCGCGCGGCGCCGTCCGGCTCCAGCTCGCGGTGGAGGCGGCGGACGAGGAGGGACGGCGGCGCGTCACGGTCCATTCGCGGCCCGCCGACGACGGCTCCGCCCCGTGGACGCGGCACGCCGCCGGCACGCTCGCGCCGGAGGCGGTCCCCGAGCCGGCCGGGACGGCCGCGTGGCCGCCGGCGGGCGCGGTGCCCGTCGACCTGCCCGAGCCCTACGAGCGGCTCGCCGAGCTCGGTTACGGGTACGGCCCCGCGTTCCAGGGGGTGCGGGCCGCCTGGCGGGACGGCGGGACGGTCTTCGCGGAGGTCGCGGCGCCCGCCGGATCGGACGGGTTCGCGCTGTCGCCCGCCCTGTTCGACGCCGCGCTGCACCCGATCGTGCTCGGCCTGCTCGGCGAGCGGGCCGAGGGCGCCGTCCCGTTCGCCTGGTCCGGGGTGTCGCTGTACGCGGCGGGCGCGAAGGCGCTGCGGGTGACGCTGTCGGCCGTCGGCGGGGACGCGGTCGCGCTGGCGCTGTCGGACCCGGCGGGCCGTCCGGTGGCCTCGGTGGAGTCGCTGGTGCTGCGCCCGCTCCGGGCGGCGGCGCCGCCCGGAGCGGCCGGCGGGTCCCTCTTCCGCGTCGAGTGGCCGCGCGCGCAAGCGCTCCCGGCGCCCGGCGGTCCGGTCCGGGTGGTCGAGCTGGAGCCGGGGCTGGCTCCGGCCGAGGCGGTGCGCCGGACGCTGGACCTCGTCCGGGACCGGCTGGACGAGGAGGGAACCCTCGTCGTCCGGACGCGCGGCGCGGTGGCCGTGCACGCGGCCGAAGAGGTGACCGACCTCGGGCACGCCGCCGCGTGGGGGCTGCTCCGCGTGGCGCAGACCGAGCATCCGGGCCGGATCGCGATCGTCGACGGCCCGGCGCCGCCGCCGGAGGCGCTGACCGGAGCGGAACCGCAGCTCGCGGTGCGGGACGGCGTCGTCCGCACGCCGCGGCTGGCCCCCGTCGCCGGCGAGCCCGGCCCCGCCCCGGCCCTGGCGGGGACCGTCCTGATCACCGGCGGCACCGGGACGCTCGGCCGGTCGCTGGCCCGCCACCTCGTCGAACGGCACGGCGTCCGGAGGCTGCTGCTCGTCAGCCGATCGGGCCCGGACGCCCCCGGCACGGCCGAGCTACGCGGGCTGGACGCCGACGTCACCGTCGTGGCCTGCGACGCCGCCGACCGCGCCGCGCTCGCCGCCCTCCTCGACGAGCACGACATCGGCGCCGTCGTCCACGCCGCCGGGGTGCTGGCCGACGCGCCGCTGGAGACGCTCACCGCCGAAGACCTCGACGCCGTCTGGCGGGCCAAGGCGGAGGCCGCCCGGAACCTGGACGAGCTGACCCGGGACCGCGACCTGGACGCGTTCGTGCTGTTCTCCTCGATCGCCGGAACCGCCGGGACGGCGGGCCAGGCCGGCTACGCCGCCGCCAACGCCTACCTGGACGGGCTGGCCGCGCACCGACGCGCGCTCGGCCTGCCCGCCGTGTCCCTCGCGTGGGGGCTGTGGGAGCCGGCCGGCGGCATGACCGGGCACCTGTCGGACGCCGACCGCGCGCGCCTCGCCCGGTCCGGCATCGCCCCGATGGCCGCCGCGCGGGCGCTGGCGCTCTTCGACGCCGCGATCGCCCGCCCGGAGCCGCTGCTGGTGCCGTTCCGGCTCGACGCGGCCGCCCCCGCACGGCGGGGCGCGCCGCCGGCGGTGCTGCGCGCGCTGGTCCGGACGCCGCTGCGGCGCGCCGCCGACGCTCCGGAGGCGGGTGCCGGCCTGGCCGGACGGCTCGCGGCGCTGCCCGAGGCCGAGCGGGACGCGGCGGTGCTGGACCTGGTCCGGGCCCAGGTCGCGGACGTGCTCGGCCACGCCGGGCTCGACGCCGTCCCGGCCCGGCGGCCGTTCAAGGAGCTGGGCTTCGACTCGCTGACCGCCGTCGAGCTGCGCAACCGGCTCGCCGCGGCGACCGGGCTGCGGCCGCCCGCCACGCTCGTGTTCGACCACCCCACGCCGGAGGCCGTCGCCGCGTTCCTGCGCGCGGCGCTCCCGGGCGGCGGCCCGGCGGCGGGCCCGGCGGGGGCGGCCGCGCCGTCCCCCGCCGGCGACCCGATCGCGATCATCGGGATGGCGTGCCGCTTCCCCGGCGGGATCGGCTCGCCCGAGGACCTGTGGCGGCTGCTGCTGGCCGGCGGCGACGCCACCGGCGAGTTCCCGGCCGACCGGGGCTGGGACACCGACGCCCTGTACGACCCCGAGCCGGGCCGTCCGGGCCGGACCTACACGCGCCGCGGCGGGTTCCTCACCGGCGCGGCCGACTTCGACGCGGCGTTCTTCGGGATGAGCCCGCGCGAGGCGCTGGCCGCCGACCCGCAGCAGCGGCTGCTGCTGGAGACGGCGTGGGAGGCCGTCGAACGCGCGGGCATCGATCCGGAGCTGCTGCGCGGTTCGGCGACGGGCGTGTTCGCGGGGCTGATGAACAACGACTACGGCGCGCGGGTCGCCGACCCGCCCGACGACCTGGCGGGCTACCTGGCGACCGGCAGCACCGGCAGCGTCGCGTCCGGCAGGATCGCCTACGCGCTGGGCCTGGAGGGGCCCGCCGTCACGGTCGACACGGCCTGCTCGTCGTCGCTGGTGGCCCTGCACCTGGCCGCGCAGGCGCTCCGGAACGGCGAGTGCGGCCTGGCGCTGGCGGGCGGGGTGACGGTCATGGCCTCCCCGCACTACTTCGTCGAGTTCAGCCGGCAGCGGGCGCTGTCGCCGGACGGGCGCTGCCGCTCGTTCGCGGCGGACGCGAACGGCGCGGGCTGGTCCGAGGGCGTCGGCGTCCTGCTCGTCGAACGGCTCTCCGACGCCCGCCGCAACGGGCACCGCGTCCTGGCGGTGGTGCGCGGGTCGGCCGTCAACCAGGACGGCGCGAGCAACGGGCTGACCGCACCCAACGGGCCGTCCCAGCAGCGGGTGATCCGCGCGGCGCTGGCCGGGGCCGGGCTCGGCCCCGGCGACGTGGACGCCGTCGAGGCGCACGGCACCGGCACCACGCTCGGCGACCCGATCGAGGCGCAGGCGCTCCAGGCCGCCTACGGGCGGGACCGGGACCGCCCGCTGCTGCTCGGGTCGCTGAAGTCCAACCTCGGGCACGCCCAGGCGGCGGCCGGGGTCGCCGGGGTCATCAAGGCGGTGCTGGCGCTCCGGCACGGCCTGCTGCCGAAGACCCTGCACGCCGACGAGCCGACTCCGCACGTGGACTGGGAGTCGGGCGGGCTGGCGCTCGCGACCGAGGCGACGCCGTGGCCGGAGACCGGCCGGCCACGCCGGGCGGGCGTCTCCTCGTTCGGGATCAGCGGCACCAACGCCCACGTGATCCTGGAGGAGGCGCCCGCCGAGGAGCCGGGACCGGCCGGCGCGACGTGGGAGGGGCCCGCGCCCGTCCTGCTGTCCGGCCGGGACGGTGCGGCGCTGCGGGCGCAGGCCGCGCGGCTGCTCGCCCATGTCGACGCCCACCCGGACGCCGGGGTGGCCGATGTCGGCTACTCGCTGGGCACGACCCGCTCCGCGTTCCACGAACGCGCGACGGTGGTCGCCGCCGACCGGGCGGGGCTCCGCGCCGGGCTGGCCGCGCTCGCGTCGGGCGAGCCGGCCCCCGGCGTCGCGCGCGGCACGGCGGCGGGCCGGACGGCGTTCATGTTCAGCGGTCAGGGCAGCCAGCGGCCCGGCATGGGACGCGGCCTGTACGCGGCGTTCCCCGTGTTCGCCGCCGCGCTGGACGAGGTCGCCGGATACCTCGACACCCCGGTCGTCGACGTCATGTTCGGCGGCGACGCCGACCTGCTCGGCCGGACGCGGCACACGCAGACCGCGCTGTTCGCGTTCGAGGTGGCGCTGTACCGGCTGTTCGAGCACCACGGCGTGACCCCCGGCCACCTGATCGGCCACTCGATCGGCGAGCTCGCCGCCGCGCACGTCGCGGGCGTGCTGTCGCTGCCCGACGCGGCCGCGCTGGTGGCGGCGCGGGGACGGCTCATGGAGGCGCTCCCGGAGGGCGGCGCGATGGTCTCGCTGCGCGGCCCGGAGGAGGAGGTCCGGCCCCTGCTGGCCGGCGGGCGCGCCGTCGTCGCGGCCGTCAACGGCCCGGCCTCCACCGTCGTGTCCGGCGACGAGGACGCCGTCCTGGCGGTCGCGGCGGCCTGGCGGGAGCGGGGCGGGCGGGCCCGTCGCCTGAAGGTCAGCCACGCGTTCCACTCCCCGCGCGTGGACGCGATGCTGGAGGAGTTCCGCGCGGTCGCCGAAGGGGTGGAGTTCGCCGCGCCGGCCGTCCCGATCGTGTCGAACCTGACCGGCGAGGTCGTGGCGGCGGAGGAGATCGGGACGGCGGACTACTGGGTCCGGCACGTCCGGGAGGCCGTCCGGTTCGCCGACGGGATCCGGACGCTCGACGGCCTGGGCGTCACCACGTTCGTCGAGATCGGGCCGGACGCGGTCCTGGCGCCGATGGCGGCCGAGTGCCTGGACCGCCCGGCGGCGGCCACGGCGGCGGTCCGGCGGGACCGGCCCGAGCCGGAGACCTACGCGCTCGCACTCGGCCGGGCGGTCGCGGACGGCGCGTCCGCCGACTGGGCCGCGGTGTTCCCCGGCGCACGGCCGACGGACCTTCCGACCTACGCGTTCCAGCACCGCCACCACTGGCTGTCGCCGCCCGAGCCCGCGTCCGGCGCGGACGGGCTCGGGCTCGGCGCGTCCGGGCACCCGCTGCTGGGCGCGGCCGTCGACCTGGCGGACGGCGCGGGCCTGGTGCTCACCGGCCGGGTCTCGACGCGGGCGCATCCGTGGCTGGCCGACCACGCCGTAGGCGACGCGGTGCTGTTCCCCGGCACCGCCTTCGCGGAGCTCGCGGTCGAGGCGGGGAGGCACGTGGGGCTGGGGCGGCTGGAGGAACTGACGCTGGAAGCGCCGCTGGTGCTACCCGCGGACGAGCCCGTCGGGATCCAGGTGACGGTCGCCGACGCCGACGCGGGCGACGGCCGTCGCCGCGTCGCCGTGCACTCGCGTATCGGCGACGACCAGCCCTGGACCCGGCATGCCACGGGCGTGCTCGGGAACGCGCCGGACGCGCCCGCGCCCGCGCCGGTCGGGGCATGGCCGCCGCCCGGCGCGGAACCGATCGACGTGGACGCCCTGTACGAGGAGCTGGCCGACCTCGGTCTCGGCTACGGCCCGGCGTTCCGGGGCCTGACGGCCGCCTGGCGGTCGGCGGACGCCGTGTACGCCGAGGTCAGGGCGCCCGAGGGGCTGGACCCCGCCCGGTACGCCGTGCATCCGGCGCTGCTCGACGCGGTCCTGCACCCGGCGGCGGGCGGTTCGGACGGCGTCCGCCTCCCGTTCGCGTGGAGCGGCGTGACCGTGCACGGCACCGGCGGCGCGGACGGCCTGCGGGCCCGCGTCGACACCTCCGAGGACGGCGTCCTGCGGGTCTCGGTCGCCGACTCCGCCGGACGTCCGGTGCTGTCGGCCGAGTCGCTTGCGGTCCGGCCGTTCGCCGTCGAGACCCTCCGCCCGCCGCGGAGCGGCTCCCTGCACGCCGTGGAGTGGACGCCCGTCCCGCTGCCGGACGCCGCGTCCGGGGCGGAGGTGATCACGGCGCCCGGCGACGTGCGCGCCGCCCTCCCCCTCCTCCAGGAGCGGCTCGCCGCCGACGGGCCGTTCGCGCTCGTCACGACCGGTGCGGTCGACCCCGGCGAGGAGCGGCCGGATCCGGACGCCGCCGCCGTGTGGGGGCTGGTGCGCGCCGCGCAGCGCGAGCATCCGGGACGCGTCCAGCTCGTCGACACGGACGGGAGCGAGGCGTCCCGGCCGGCGATCGCGGCCGCGCTGGCGACCGGCGAGCCGCAGATCGCGCTGCGCGCCGGGAAGGCGCTCGTACCCCGGCTGCGCCGCGTCGCCCCGGACACCGCCCCGGCGGCGGCTCCGTTCGATCCGGACGGCCTCGTCCTGATCACCGGCGGCACCGGCACGCTCGGCCGCCTCGTCGCCCGCCACCTGGTCGAACGGCACGGCGTCCGACGGC
>NZ_FZOR01000092.1 GCF_900188445.1 Actinomadura meyerae | reverse complement strand
ACCTCGACCGCGTCACCTCCACCACCGACGCACGCGACAAGAAGGTCTTCACCACCTACGACGGCCTCGGCCGCAAAACCGCCACCCGAGAAGGCGCCGAAGACGAACCGCTGCTGACCTCCTAAACCTACGACACGGTCACTCACGGCAAGGGCAAACTCACCAAGTCGATCCGACACAGAGACGGCGCCCAATACGTCAATGAGATCCGTGGCTACGACGAACTTGGACGAGTCGAGGCCGCCACCGTCACCGTCCCCGCTAAGCAGGGGCCACTAGCCGGGACGTACCTGTTCTCCACCGCCTACAACCTCGACGGCAACGACCGGTACGCCACCTACCACTACACCGACTCCGGCGCCATCACCTCCATCACCGACGACTCCCGCGACGGCGTCGACAACCAGTGCTTCACCTACGACCACCTCCAGCGCCTCACCCACGCCTGGACCCAAGGCACCACCGACCCCTGCGCCACCCAGCCCACCGCCTCACTGATCGGCGGACCGGCACCGTACTGGCAGTCCTTCACCTACGACAAGGCCGGCAACCGCACCGGCGAAACCCGCCACGGAATCGGTGGCACAACCGACACCACCCGCACCTACACCTATGCCAACCTCGGCCAAGGCAACCGCCTCACCCAGGTCACCCAGACCGGGCCGGCAGGCAACCGCACCGACACCTACGGCTACGACGCCACCGGCAACACCACCAGCGTCCAAACCAGCGACAGTAGCCCCACCACCGCGACCCGAACCTTCACTTGGGACACCGAGGGGGAGCTGGCCAAGGTCACCGAGAACGGCAACGACGAGACCTACGTCTACGACGCCGAAGGCAACCGCCTGATCCGCAAGGATCCCGCCGGAAGCACGCTCTACCTGCCCGGCGGCACCGAGTTGCGCGCCCTCAACGGCGCCGCCAGCGCCACCGGCACGCGCTACTACGCCTTCGGCGGACAGACCGTCGCCATGCGCACCTCCAACGGCGCCGTCACCTACCTGTCCGGCGACCACCAGGGCAGCGCTGAGGTCGCCGTCAACGCCGCCACGCAGGCCGGCACCGTCCGCCGCTTCACCCCATTCGGCTCCATCCGCGGCTTCGACGAGGACGCGACATGGCCCAACGACAAGGGCTTCGTCGGCGGCACCCAGGACCCCACCGGCCTCACCCACCTCGGCGTCCGCGAATACGACCCCGACACCGGCCGCTTCATCTCCGTCGACCCACTCGTCGATCAGAGCGACCCCCAGCAGATGAACGGCTACACCTACGCCAACAACAACCCAGTCACCCACGCTGACCCGGATGGCCTATGCCCACCTGACATCTGCGGTGCCGGTTATGTGCCGGTCGGCCATAAGAAGCCATTGATGACCGGCGGCTGCGGGCACGACTGCGGAAGGCCGCCCGCTGGGTTCACCTCGTCGCCCAACAGGCCGGTCCACGTCCGCTGGGGCGACACCACCGTCCACGCACGCAACTCCATGGTCTACACCGCGGCTCGGCTGCGGATGATGGAACTCGTCTACACCAAGTACGCGGGCAGCAACAAGCCGCTGGACCCGCTGCTCATGCCGGACTGCGGCACTGGCAGCACTGCTTGCTTCCCAGGAGACCTCGGAAGACTCGGCAACTTCGCCAACCTCCTCTGCGAGCTCGGCGGCTTCACCTGTGAACGCATGTCGGGGTTGGAGTTCTTCGGCACCGGGATGCGCAGCTTCGTCGACGTCGGGGGCTTCGGCAAGGACGGAGGGATCACCAGTGTCGGCGGTGGCCGGCGACCGTCGGGCCGAGCACAGGGCCGCTCGAAGCTGCCGAAATGTAGCAGCTTCGTCCCCGGAACGTCGGTACGCATGGCCGACGGCAGTGACAAGCCCATCGAAGATGTGAAGGTGGGCGACCAGGTCCTGGCCACCGACCCCGAGACGGGTGAAACCAGCGCGCAATCCGTTCTGGGCACCATCACCAGTAAGGGCGACAAGAACCTCGTCCAGATAACTGTCAACACCGACCCTCCGGCCTTCGGGTGGCTGGCCGGCGAAAAACCCGAGCCCGGCGCCGGCGACGTTCTCCACCACAGGATCCTCAAGGCCGGGGTGGTCATCGCCACCGATAACCACCCCTTCTGGGTCGCGGGCGACATCAATGCCTGGGTCGAGGCGGCGGACCTCGAGCCCGGCATGTGGCTCCGCACCAGCGCCGGAACCTACGTCCAGGTCACCACCACAAAGCACTGGACCACTCACGGCCAGCGCGTCCACAACCTCACCGTCGCAAGCCTGCACACATACTATGTGGAGGCTGGGCGGACACCGGTTCTCGTCCACAACGACGACACGCCGGTGGACATGACGGGAAAGAGTATGACGGTGTGGAATCGAGGGCCGTACCGGATCGATGTCGAAGGTTCACCCAGCGGAGTGCAGATGCACTTCCAGGAACAGATCAAGGGTGTCAGGTCCGGTCAGGCTCCAAAGTATCATTACAATCCCGAGACCGGGGAGTTCGACGGTATGCCCAATAGTCTCAAGAGAGAACTGAAGAAGAAGTATCCGGACTACAAAAAGGGCCTCGCCAAGGGGATTAACCTTTTTGAGCGGGCGCAGGTCGGTACGCCCGGGGCGACCTGTTAGATCTCAAGATTCGGGGAGTAGTGGGTGGCTCATATCAGCCCTGACGCCGAACAGGCTCTTGGCTCGAATTTCTTGCAGCATCTCCGTGCGGTTGATGTATGCCTTCCGTTGCGCGCGGTCGTCAAAGAGGGGTGGGTAGTTGAAGAGGGGGCCACGCTCCTCGCCGCATTCCGCGACTCCTACTTTGGAGACCGTTCGAGATTCTTGACCGTGGGTGAATGCGAAGTCGCTGTCAATGGGCGAGGTATTCCGGAAGACATCGAATGCTCAGGGGCTGAAAAGATTCAGCAGTTGATGCGACGGGGGACGGCGTTCGCGTGGAGTGCGCTCCACGCGGCGAATACGTCGTGTCGAGGAACCGCGCTGACGGCGCGTATATCTGTGGAGCCGACTCTATTCGATCCGGATGTGGTCACTGGGTATGTGACCTTCTTTTCTGCTGAGTTCGCTGACGTGCTGGGCATCAAGCCGCTCAGTGAAGGTCAGGGGATTCAAATTCTTCTGGAAAGTGCGGACTGCCTGGATCCGCTGCCGCGCTAGCTTGTCAATCTCCTCAAAGCGTGTGAGATAGAGCGGATCATGGATCGCTGGCGCATGAGCGGTGAGGGGCACAGTGGCACTGTCTTCAGCTGTCCTGACCTGGTGATTGTGCGTGACGGTGGCGTTCGCGCGATCACTGCGGCACTGGAGTCGGCCGTCAGTCAAGCCGAACGTGCCAGCCTCCTCACCTATCTGGGTCCCCCAGGGGTCTGAGCGAATGGCTCATCGGTCGGAAGGGCTGACCTGCCTGACGCCTGCACTGGTGCGCAACCGCGACGGGGACGTGCACTGGGTAACGAGAACACGAACGTCAAGGTGAGGATTGTGCTTTGGTAAACACAGAACGTGTACTGGCAAAGGCAGTCATGGAGCCCGTGATATCGATCGAGCTGACCGATGGCGAGGATATCGATCCAGATGTTGCCACAGCGATCGTGGAGCCGATTGGATATCTGCTGAATAACGTCTCGGGAGGTCGCGCCAAGAGTTGATCGGGCTATTTCGGGAAGTGGCCGAAGGGGAGGCGGTTCCAGGGTGGAGAGCCTTGGCGGTCGAACGTCCCGAGGCAATGGGACTCGTGCCGCCTGACTAGCATCCGTCCTCCCCGGTCGAATTCGATATCTCGTCGAGGGTCGCCGGGCACGACGAAGTACAAAACCAAGAAGATCTGGGTCGTCCTCAACACGAACGGCCATGTGTCTCTGCGGGGAGAAATTGAGCGAAAGCATAGAGCGGAACGCCAAAGTAAAGATCTCGACGGAGGTCGATGCACTCTACATCAAGCTCGCCACC
>NZ_FZOR01000058.1 GCF_900188445.1 Actinomadura meyerae | reverse complement strand
CAAAACCCACACCACCTACGACCAGACCACCGCATGGTCACACCACCACCACGACCTCGCCGCTTGACATTCAACCTCCAGGGATGTCTGACGCCTAACCGAGGATCTTCTTGAGGAACTGCCCGGTGTGGCTCGCCTCGACCGCGGCGATGTCCTCGGGGGTGCCCGCGGCGACGACCGTGCCGCCCCGGGAGCCGCCCTCGGGGCCCATGTCGATGATCCAGTCGGCGGTCTTGATGACGTCCAGGTTGTGCTCGATGACGATCACCGTGTTGCCCTTGTCGACCAGGCCGTTCAGCACGCCGAGGAGCTTGCGGATGTCCTCGAAGTGCAGGCCGGTGGTCGGCTCGTCCAGCACGTAGATCGTGCGCCCCGTGGAGCGCTTCTGCAGCTCGGACGCCAGCTTGACGCGCTGCGCCTCGCCGCCCGACAGGGTCGGCGCGGGCTGGCCCAGCCGGACGTAGCCGAGGCCGACGTCGTTCAGCGTCTTCAGGTGCCGGTGGATCGCCTTGATCGGCTCGAAGAACTCGGTGGCCTGCTCGATCGGCATGTCGAGCACCTCGGAGATCGTCTTGCCCTTGTAGTGGACCTCCAGGGTCTCCCGGTTGTAGCGGGCGCCGTGGCAGACCTCGCACGGGACGTAGACGTCCGGCAGGAAGTTCATCTCGATCTTGATGGTGCCGTCGCCGGAGCAGTTCTCGCAGCGGCCGCCCTTGACGTTGAAGGAGAACCGGCCCGGCTGGTAGCCGCGCACCTTCGCCTCGGTGGTCTGCGCGAACAGCTTGCGGATGTGGTCGAACACGCCGGTGTAGGTCGCCGGGTTCGAGCGCGGCGTGCGGCCGATCGGCGACTGGTCGACGTGCACGACCTTGTCGAGCTGGTCGACGCCGTTGACCCGCCTGTGCTTGCCCGGGACGGTCTTCGCCCCGTTCAGCTTCTTGGCGAGGGAGTTGTAGAGGATGTCGTTGACCAGCGTCGACTTGCCCGACCCGGACACGCCGGTGACGGCGGTGAGGACACCGAGCGGGAACGCCACGTCCACGTCGCGCAGGTTGTTCTGCTGCGCGCCCTTGACGGTGACCTCGCGCCCCTTCGTGCGCGGGCGCCGGATCTCCGGGACGGCGATCTCGCGGCGCCCGGCGAGGTAGGCGCCGGTCAGCGAGCGCTCGGACTTCTTCAGGTCCTCGACGGTGCCGGACACGACGATCTCGCCGCCGTGCTCGCCCGCGCGGGGGCCGATGTCGACGATCCAGTCGGCGGCGGCGATGGTGTCCTCGTCGTGCTCGACGACGATCAGCGTGTTGCCCATGTCGCGGAGCCGCAGCAGCGTCTCCAGCAGCCGGTGGTTGTCGCGCTGGTGCAGGCCGATGGACGGCTCGTCCAGCACGTAGAGGACGCCCACCAGGCCGGACCCGATCTGCGTCGCGAGCCGGATGCGCTGCGCCTCGCCGCCGGCGAGCGTCGCCGACGCCCGGTCGAGGGTGAGGTAGTCGAGGCCGACGTCCAGCAGGAACCCCAGGCGGGCGTTGATCTCCTTGAGCACCCGCTCGGCGATCTTCTTGTCGCGCTCGTTCAGCTCCAGCGCCAGCAGGAACTTCGCGGCCTCGCCGATCGGCAGCGCGGCGACCTCGGCGATCGACATCCCGCCCATGGTGACGGCCAGCACGACCGGCTTGAGCCGGGCGCCCTCGCACGTCGGGCACGGGATCTCGCGCATGTAGCCCTCGAACCGCTCCCGGCTGGAGTCGCTCTCGGACTCGGCGTGCCGCCGCTGGATGTAGGGGATCACGCCCTCGTAGGCGGTGTAGTACGACCTCGTCCGGCCGTAGCGGTTCTTGTACCGCACGTGGACCTGGGTCTCGTGCCCGTTCAGGATCGCCTTGCGCGCCTTGGCGGGCAGCTTGTGCCACGGGGTGTTCAGGTCGAACCCCATGGCGTCGCCCAGCGCCGACAGCAGCCGCAGGAAGTAGTCGCTGACGTGGCCGTTCGACCACGGCTGGATGGCGCCCTCGCCGAGGGTCAGCTCCTCGTCCGGCACGACCAGCTCGGGGTCGACCTCCATGCGCGTGCCCAGCCCCGTGCAGTCGGGGCAGGCGCCGTAGGGCGAGTTGAACGAGAACGACCGGGGCTCCAGCTCCTCGAACGACAGGTCGTCGTAGGGGCAGTAGAGGTGCTCGGAGTACATCCGCGTGCGCTGCTCGTCGTCCTCGGGGAGGTCGACGAAGTCGAGGACGATCGTGCCGCCGGCGAGGCCGAGCGCGGTCTCCACCGAGTCGGCGAGCCGCTGGCGCGCGGAGTCCTTCACCGAGAGCCGGTCGACCACGACGGAGATGTCGTGCTTCTCCTGCTTCTTCAGCTTGGGCGGCTCGTCCAGGCGCACCATCCGCCCGTCCACCACCGCCCGGGAGTAGCCCTTGGACTGCAGCTCGCGGAACAGCTCCAGGTACTCGCCCTTGCGCCCGCGGATCACCGGCGCCAGCACCTGGAAGCGCGTGCCCGGCTCCAGTTCCAGCACCCGGTCGACGATCTGCTGCGGCGCCTGCCGGCTGATCGGCCGGCCGCACTCGGGGCAGTGCGGGTGCCCGATCCGCGCGTAGAGGAGCCGCAGGTAGTCGTACACCTCGGTGATCGTCCCGACCGTCGACCGCGGGTTCTTGCTGGTCGACTTCTGGTCGATCGACACCGCCGGGGACAGCCCCTCGATGAAGTCGACGTCGGGCTTGTCCATCTGGCCGAGGAACTGCCGGGCGTACGCCGACAGCGACTCCACGTACCGGCGCTGGCCCTCGGCGAAGATGGTGTCGAACGCCAGGCTGGACTTCCCGGACCCCGACAGACCGGTGAACACGATCATGGAGTCCCGCGGGAGGTCGAGCGAGACGTCCTTCAGGTTGTGCTCGCGTGCTCCACGCACGATGAGTCGGTCATGCACGGTGTGACTTCCGGTTCCTCTTCTGGGGCGCGGCGATCTGGAGAGAGACGGGCCGTCTCAAGGCTAGCCACGGGGTAGGACGGAATCCCCCGACTCTGCAACGACGGCGCCCGCCGCCGCATTTCATGAAGCTACCCGCCCGGCGCCACCGGTCCGGACGGCACATCCAAACCGTACACGTGTTCGAACACCGCCCGCCACCGCAACGCCCGAACCCCCGTCCGCCCCATGGGGGGCACCGCTTCCCCGCCGACCAGGGATTACTCGTCGTCGAGGGCGTAGCGGAGGTAGCGGTCGGCGGAGCGGGCGACGGCGTCCTTGCCGCCGGTGTAGACGATCTTCTTCCACCAGGCGCCGTAGACGCGGTCGAAGTCGTAGGGCTCCAGGAGGCGCAGCGCGCGGCGGACGGTACGCGGGCGCTCGGGGATGTAGTTCGGGTAGCTGTACATGAAGCTCACCCAGTCGCGGTCGTTGACGACCTGCAGGATGTCACCGGAGAACAGCGCGCGGGCGTCGCGCCAGTGCAGGACCTGGCCGCCGGCGAAGTGAACGCCGGCGTTGATGAGGGTGAGGCCGTCCGCCAGCTCGCGGGTGTCGCCCTCCCAGAAGACGACCGCGTCGTCCGGGCGGGCCACCCACCGGCGGTCCGCCGCGTGGATGTAGACGGGCGCGTCGAACGCGTGCGCCCACTCGATCATGGTGCCGTAGTAGTGCGGGTGGCTGATCGCGATCGCCGAGACGCCGCCGAGGTCGTTCACCCGGCGGACCAGGTCGTCGTCCAGGTAGGTGATCATGTCCCAGAGCACGTTGCCGGACGGCGCGCGCAGCAGCAGGGCCCGCTGGCCGATGGCGAAGGACGGCTCGGTGCCGATGCCGACGACGTCCGGCCCCTCCTCCGCGATGCGCGCCCGGTGGCCGCGGCGCAGTTCGGTGAGGCTCGTCCACCGCTGGCCGTCCCAGCCGACGTACTGCCGCTCGTCCTCGCAGATGGGGCAGTCGGGACGGGTGCCGCCGTACTGGACGCCGCAGGTCGCGCAGATCGGAAGGTCCATGATCACCACTCTGGCACGGGACGGGCCGGTGCGACAGGATGGAGGGTCGATTCCGGCGAGGGAGGGTCATGGACTGGCGGGGTGTGATCGAGGAGCTGGACGCGGGCACGGAGCGCGTCGTCGCGACGCTTGAGGGGCTCGGCGAGGCCGAGCTGCGCGGCCCGTCGGCGCTGCCGGGGTGGAGCCGGGGCCATGTCGCCACCCATATCGCCCGCAACGCCGACTCCCTGTGGAACCTGCTCGAATCGGCGCGAACGGGCGTGGAGATCCCGCAGTACCCGAGCCTGGAGCGGCGCAACGCCGACCTCGACGCGGGCGCCGGGCGCACCTGCGCCGAGCTGGTCGCGGACGTCCGCGCCACCGCCGAGCGGTTCGCCGAGCAGGCCGTGAGGCTGCCCGAGGAGGTCTGGAACGCTCCGGTGAAGGCGATGCAGGGCTGGGCGCATCCGGCCTGGTACACGGTGTACCGCCGGTGGAACGAGGTGGAGGTCCACCACGCCGACCTCGCCGCCGGGTACGGGGCCGCCGACTGGCCCGACTCCTACGTCCGGTGGGCGGCGGCCGCGACGCTGGCGGACATGGCGGCCCTGGCGGGCGGGTCGCACGGCGGGCTGGCCGGGTTCCGGATCATCGCGACCGACTCCGGGGAGTCGGCCGACCTCGGCTGGACGGAGGGCGGTCCGGAGGCGTCCGGGTCGGGGCGTGCGCTGCTCGGCTGGCTGTCGGGCCGCACCGGCGGCGAGGGCGTGCACGTCCGCCCGGACGTGCCGCTGCCGGCGCCGCCGCCCTGGCCGCACCCGCCGGCGGCGTTCTAGCCTCAGTCGCGGCCCGCGAGGCGGCGCAGGGCGCCGGCGGAGCGGACGGCGATCGCGGTGCGGCTGACGCTGAGGGCGCCGCGCAGCGGCTCGGCGCCGAGGATCTGCGCGACCTTCCGGCGCCCCATCCCGGCCCAGCGGCCCAGGTCCTGCTGGGAGATCGGGATCTGGACGCGGACGCCCTCCTCCGGCACGCCCTCCCCCGGCACGCACTCCTCCGGCGCACCGGCCCCCGGCGCGCCTTCCGGCAGCTCCTCCCAGGCACGGGTGCCGAACCGCTCGGCCAGGCGCAGCAGGCGGCTCGCGAGGCGGCGCTCGGGGTCGTCGGGGAAGTGCGCGACGCGCAGGTCGTTGGAGTCGCGCAGCCGCTCGGCGAGGACGGCGGCGACGGCCCAGACCGCGCCGGGCTGGGCGTCCAGGACGGAGCGGAACCGCGCGGCGGGCAGCACCAGCGCCTCCACCCGGGTCATGGCCTCGACGTTGGCGTGCCGGATGCCGCCGTCCGCCGCCTCCACCTCGCCGACCAGGTCGCCCGGCCCGAGGACGTCGAGGATGGCGGTCTCGCCGTCCCGGTCCACCCAGACCTTCACCGCCCCGGCGCGCAGCACGAAGACCTGGGACGCGCGGGTGTGCTCGCGCATCAGGAACGCGCCCGGCCGGATCACCACCGGGGCCCCGGCGGCGCGCAGCGCCTCCCGGGCGCGCGGGCTCAGCGCGTCCCAGAACGGGGTCTCCACCCTTTCGCCTCCTCGCCGCCGGGGCCACGGCTGGACGCCTCATTCGAGCATCATGTTCACATATCGAGCGATCTTTCCGATTCAAGCAGGTTGTCGAGGGCGCGGACGCGCCGGGCGCAGTCCGCCGCCGCGGCCCGGTCGCCGAGCGCGCGGTGCGAGGCGCCGAGCAGCTCCAGCGCCGCCCGGAGCCCGCGCCGGTCGTCCATGTCGCGGCGGACGACGATCTCCGCGCCGACGTGCTCGACCGCGCGGGCGTGCTTGCCGAGCAGCTGGCAGGCGCGGGCCATCGTGTGCAGCGCGTGCGCCTGCTCGCGGGCGGCGCCCAGCTCGGCGGCGAGGTCGAGGGCGCGCCGCCCGGTCTCCAGGGCGTCGTCGGCGCGGCCGAGGTCGAGGTGGATGGCGGCGAGGTGGACCAGGCCGGTGGCCTCGCTGTGCCGGTCGCCGACCTCGCCGAGGAAGCGCAGCGCCTCCGACTCCTCGGCGAGCGCCTCCTCCGGGCGCCCGGCGCGGCGCAGCACGGCGGCGAGGGTGTCCAGGCCGACGCCGAGGCCGTACCAGTCGCCGCCCGACCTGCGCAGGTGCAGCGCCTGCCGGGCGGCGTGCTCGGCCTCCACGGGCAGGCCGAGCCAGGAGTAGGTCCGGGCGAGGCTGCCGAGCGTCCCGGCCATGCCGCTGCGCGCGCCGAGCTGATGCCACAGGTCGAGGGCCTCCAGGCCGAGGACGAGGGCCTCCTGGGGGCGGCCGAGGCGGCGCATCACGACCGACAGGTGCTCCAGGTCGTGGGCCTCGCCGTGCTGGTCGCCGATCTCGCGGCGGATCTCCAGCGCGCGCAGCAGGTGCTCGCGCGCCTCCCGGTACCGCCCGAGCCGCCAGTGGACGATCCCGATCTGCGCGAGCGCCTCGGACTCGCCGTGCCGGTCGCTGGTGTCGCGGTGCAGGCGCAGCGCCTCCCCGCAGTAGGTGAACGCCTCGGCGAACTTGCTCGCCTCGCACATCAGCATCCCGAGCGTGTTCAGCGCGCGCGCCTCCCCGTGACGTCCGCCCAGGGCCCGGTAGGTGCGCAGGGCCTGCTCGGCGTCCTGCTGCGCCATATCGCGCAGGCCGAGCGCCGCGTTCATGCGCGCCAGCTCGGTCAGCGCCTGGGCGGCGCCGTGCATGTCCGCGAGCTCCTGCCGGATGGACAGCGCTTCCAGCGCGTGCGTCACGGCCTCGTGGACGCTGCCCTGGCGGCGGTGGACGCCCGCCACGGTGAGCAGGGTCTCGGCGACGCCCGCCTGGTCGTCGATCCTGCGCCGGACGGCCAGCGCCCGGTCGGCGTGCACCAGCGCGGTCTCGTAGTCGCCGAGGCCGAGGTGGGCGCGGGCGAGCGTGCTGCGGCTCTTGGCCACTCCCCCGTCGTCGCCGAGCCGCTCATGGATCTCCAGGGACCGGCGCGCGTGGTCGATCGCGGTCAGGTAGCGGCCGAGGACGACGTGGACGTCGGCGAGCGTGGCCAGGGTGACGGCCTCCCCGTACGGGTCGGGCGGGTCGACGGCCCGGAACGCGCGGCGCGCGTCCTCGCCGTACCCGATCGCCTCGACCGAGCCGCCCAGCTCGAAGTGGGCGACCGCGAGGTTGTGCAGCATCACGGCCGCCGCCGCCCAGTCCTCCTCGGTGCGGGCGGAGTGCAGGCCCGCCTGCTGTACGGCGATGTTGTCCTCGCTGTAGCGGCGGAACTCCTGGAAGTCGAACAGCGCGTCGGCGAGCTCCCAGCAGGTGCGGTGCAGGCCGAGCCGGGCGGCCTGGTGGACGGCGGCGACCAGGTTGCGCCGCTCGCCCTCGAACCAGGCGAGCGCCTCCGCGCGCTCGTCCGCCGACGGGCGGGCCCGCGCCTCGCCGCGGTGCACGGTGGGCCGGGGCCGGCCCGGCAGCGCCGCGCCGGCCGCGCGGGCGTCGGCGAGGTAGCCGGCCAGCAGCCGCCGCTGGGCCGCCTGCCGCTCGCCGTCGGAGTCCTCGCCGAGGCCGCGCTCGCGGGCGAAGTCGCGCAGCAGGTCGTGCATCCGGTACCTGCCGGGGCCGACGTCCTGCACGAGGTACGCCTGCCGGAGGCCCTCCAGGCACTCGCGGGCCTCGTCCTCCGTGCGGTCCTGCAGCGCGGCGAGGGCGGCGGGCGTGAAGTCGGGGCCCGCGACGAGCCCGAGGCGGCGGAACGCCTCCCGCTGGTCGCGGCGCAGGCTGCGGTAGGCGACCTCGAACGTCGGGTCGACGACGGCGCTCAGGCCCGGCCCCGGCGTCCCGGGCGGGGCGCCGCCGGGGGCGTCGCGGGCGGCCAGCTCCCGGACGGTCCCGGCGATCGACTCGCCGGGGTTCTCGGCGAGCCGGCCGGCGATGACGCCGAGCGCCAGCGGCAGGTGCCCGCACTCGCGGGCGAGCCGCTCGACGGCCCGGTGCTCGTCCCGGACGCGGGCGTCGCCCGGCCCGAGGACGTTGGCGATGAGGTCGACCGCCTCCTGCGTCGCCATCTCCCGCAGCTCCAGCGTGCGGATGTCGGCGCCCTCCAGCAGCGCGGGCAGCCGCCGCCGGCTCGTGACCACCACCAGCCCGGACGCGACCGCCGCCAGCAGCGGCCTGACCTGCTCGGGCTGGACGGCGTTGTCGAGGATCAGCAGCATCCGCCGGCCGCCGAGCAGCGACCGGCATTGGGCCGCCAGCTCGTCCTCGGTGCGGGGCAGCTGGTCGCCGGGGACGCCGGCGGCGCGCAGCACCTGCCCCATCGCCTCCGCCGGGGTGACCGGGCTGCGGGTCGTGCCGCGCAGGTCGGCGAACAGCGCGCCGTCGGGGAACCGGTCGGCGACGCGGTGCGCCCAGTGCACCGCCAGCGTCGTCTTGCCGACCCCCGCCATGCCCTGCACGACGACCGCGCGCGGCCACACCGACTGGCCGACCAGCAGGTCCAGCTTGCTCAGGCTCACCGCCCGCCCGGCGAAGAAGGGGTCGTCGGCGGGGAGCCGCGCCGCGGCCGCGCGGCCGCCCGGCGGGTCCAGCCGCACCGGTTCGCGGGCCGCGATGGCGGTCTGCCCGGCGGGCTCGGCGGGACGGGCGGGCGCGGCGCCCGGCGCGGGCCACTCGTCCCCCCAGGGGCTGGCGGCGCGGCGGAGCCGCTCGACGTCGAGCACGGTCAGCGGCCGGGGCCGGCGGTGCAGGATGCCCTTGGCCCGCCAGGACCGGAACCACCGCACCAGCGTCTCGCGGGAGATCCCCGCCCAGTTCGCCAGCTCGGCCTGGCTGAGCCTGAGCGGGATGCGCGTCCCGTCCCCGGGACCGGGCTCGCCGAACCGGTGCGCCAGCTCCAGCAGGTGGTAGGCGAGGCGCTGCGGGTGGTCGGCCGCGCGGACCGCGTGGCGGCGGCCGCCGAAGGTGACGGCCTCGGAGATCGCGTGCATCATCGCCTCGGCGACCCGCGGGTTCGCCGCGAGCAGGCTGCGGAACGTGGCGCGGTCCACGCGCAGGGCCGCGACGTGGTCGAGCGCGGCGACGCTGCCGCGCTGCGGATGCCCCCACGGGCCGAGGAAGCCGACCAGGTCCCCGGCGCCGAACAGATCGATGATCGACTCGTCGCCGTCGCTGGAGTCGACGAACTCCTTGGCGACCGCGTTGCTGGCGGCGCGGGGCGACGCCTTGAACACCACGTACACGGCGGGCGCCACCGACCCCTGGTGGCACAGCATCCCGCCGGGCGGGATGTCGGTGCGGCGGCCCATGGCGCGCAGGGCCTGCCGGTCGGCGGGGGCGAGCCGGTCCCAGAAGCTGCCCGGCCGGACGTCCGGCACGTGGTCGGTCTGCCCGTGGTCGATCTGCCCGAGGTCGGTCACTCCGGTCACCCGCCCGCCATCGCCGCCGCCAGCGTCCAGAACAGGAACAGCACGGAGGTGGCCACCGCCCACGCGACGGCCTGCCAGGACAGCTCGCCGCAGCGGTGCGCGGCGGCCAGCAGCCGGCGCAGCTCCGCGTCGCGGACCCGGTCCTCCAGCGCGACCGCGGATCCGAACGGCGTCCACGGCACGCCCGGGTCGACGGGCGAGCCGGTGCGGGCGCGGACCTCGCCGAGCACCGCCACCAGCGTGCGGCGGGACCGGACGGCGTACCCGGCGGAGACCGCGAACGCGCCGGCGAGCACCGGCAGCAGCGCCAGCGCGGGCGGGCCGGGCGGGCCGGCCGCGAGCCGGGACGCGGTCCCGGCGAGCACGACGGCGAGGAACACCGCGGCGACGGCGGAGTCCCTGCCGCTGAGCCGGACCAGCTCGCAGGCGTGCCCGAGGAGGTCCTCGGGCTTCTCCCTGTCCGGTCCGGGACGGAATGCGGTCACCAACGCTTCCACCGTCCTCACGCGTCGAACCTGATCTTCCAGTTCCCATGGTGCGGTGGCAAGCGGGAGATTTCCGTCCGCCCGCGCACGGTTCGGCTGCGTCTGGCGACTCATTCCGGCGGCGGGCCCGGCGCGTCCCGCGCCGCGCGATGGGGGAAGATGGTCTCCGCACCACCGACGGGGAGGACCCATGACCTACACCGGGAACGTCGAGACCGGCGGCCGCCCCGACGTCCGGGAGCTGCCCGGGCTGTCGGTCACCAAGGTGAGCGTCGGCCCGTACGACAACAACGCCTACATCCTGCGCTGCACGGCGACGGGCGAGCGGCTGCTGATCGACGCGGCGAACGAGGCGTCCCGGCTGCTGGAGCTCGTCGGCGACGGCCCGCTCACCCGCGTCGTCACCACCCACCGCCACCAGGACCACTGGATGGCGCTGAGCGAGGTGGTGCGCGCGACCGGCGCCCCGGTCGCCGCGCACCCCCGCGACGCCGACGCGCTGCCCGAGCCGGTCGCCGAGCCGGTCGAGCACGGCGACGCGATCCGCTTCGGGCGGGTGTCCCTCGACGTCATCCACCTGCGCGGCCACACGCCGGGCTCGATCGCGCTGCTGTACGACGCGGGCGGCGAGCTGGCCGACCGCCCGCACCTGTTCACCGGCGACAGCCTCTTCCCGGGCGGCGTCGGCAACACCTGGGGCGACCCGACGCGGTTCAAGCAGCTGCTGTCGGACGTCGAGGAGCGCGTCTTCGACCGGCTCCCCGACGCCACCTGGTTCTATCCCGGCCACGGCAAGGACTCCACGCTCGGCCGCGAGCGGCCCTCGCTCCCGGAGTGGCGCGCGCGGGGATGGTGACGTCCGGCCCGGAACAAGCGGTGCGGGGTGTTCGTTGGCCCCAACACCACCACCGGGCCGAGACCAGGAGACGACCATCCACGAACGCCGCGAGGTGGACCCGGGGCCGGCCCTGCGCTACCCGGCCGGCTCCCTCGTGCTCGTCGCCGGCCTGCCGGGGGCCGGCAAGAGCACCCTGCTCGACCGGCTCTACGGGCTGTGCGGCGACGAGACCGCGCCGGTGCCCGCCGGCGGCGCCCTGGTGATCGACTCGCGCCAGTCCCGCAACTGGTGGGCGCGGTTCCTGCGCCCCCTGCCGGTGCGGCTGCGCACCCCGATCGTGCACGCGACGCACGTGTGGCGCATCGGGCGCGCGGTCTGGACCGGGCACGGCGTGGTCGCGCACACCCGCGGCACCTGGCCGCACATCCTGTACCTGTTCGCGTGGCTGGCGCGGCGGCGCGGCGGCCGGCTGCACCTGATCCTCATCGACGTCGCCCCGGAGACGGCGCGCGCGGGCCAGGTCGCCCGGGGACGCATCGTCACGTCCGCGACGTTCAACCGGCACTGCCGCCGCTGGGAGCCGCTCGTCGACCGCGCCCGCGGCGGCGACCCCCTGCCGCCCGCCGCCGGGGTCACGGTGCTGGACCGCACCGCCGCCGACAAGCTCCAGGCCATCCACTTCATCTGAGCGCGGTGAACCACCGGACGGCCTCGGCGGTGCCGGCGAGGTTCGAGCCGAGGTGGCGGGAGCCCCCGTAGAGCCGGTCCTCCAGCTCGACGACCCGGACGGCGGCGCCGCGCTGCCGCAGCCACGCGGCGCAGTGGTCGGTGTTGGCGGTCACCGCCTGCTCGTCGGCGGCCATCTTGTAGAGCCGGACGGGGATCCGGGGAGTCCAGGCGGTGCAGACCTCCGCGTCCACCCGCAGCGCCTCGGCGAAGGTGCCGGACGGGTTCCTCAGCACGTCCATACCGCGCGGGGTCAGCAGTTCGTCGAGCGTGTCCGGCAGGCCCTCCAGCATCACCGGGCCGGGGGTCGTGCCGTCGAAGAACTTCTCGACACGGTCCGCGTACTCGGCCTCGAACACCTCCGAAGGCGTCCGGTAGATGCCGCCGTAGACGCGGTTCCAGGACGTGAGCAGGTAGGCGGTGTAGGCGACGGACAGCTTCGGGTCGAGGTCGCCGCCGAGCAGGGCGGGCAGTTCGGCGCCCCGGAAGTCGTACCCGCCGCTGATCGGGGCCACGGCCTCGATCCGGAAGCGGCGGTCGGCGCCGTCCTGCAGGACCCGGGCCAGGCCGAGCGCGGACGACGCGCCCTGCGAGAACCCGGCCGCGAAGACCCGGCCGTCCAGTACGCGGCCCACGCGCGCCGCGTGCTGGCGGGCGGCGCGGAGCATGTCGAGGGACGCGCTCGTCTCCGACGGCACGCGCTTCCAGGGATGCACGCCGGGCCCCAGCCCCAGGCCGAGGTAGTCGGGCGCGACCGCCGCGAACCCGGCGGCGGCGTAGGTGACGGCGGGAGCGGAGCCCCACACGTCCTCCGACGTCGAGGGGGCCTCGGGCTTGTAGCTGGTCGTGCCGTGCGTGTAGGAGACCGTCGCCAGGCGGCGGTCGCGGCTGCGCGGCAGGACGAGGAGGCCGCTGGCCGTGGTGGCCCGGCCGCGGGCGTCGACCGTCCGGTAGACCAGGCGGTAGGTGTCCACGCCGTAGCGGACGGAGGCGGCGTCGAAGTCCTCGGTCGCCAGCCACGCGCGCACCTCGTCCGCGGACATGGTGCCGAGGTGGTCGGCCGAGACGAGGTGGCCGCGGGCCGCGGCCCCGTGCGCGGAGGCCGGCCCGTACGCGGAGGCCGGGTCGTGCCCGGCGGCGGGGCGTTCGAGCGCGACGGCCGGAGCGGCGGTCGCGGTGGCCGCGGTGGCGGCCAGGAGTGCGGCGGTCAGCCGGATCGCGGTACTGGTCATGGTGGTGCTCGTCATGGCGGCCAGCCTTCCGCCCGGACGCCCGGACGCGCCTCGCGCGTGCGGGTGATCTTGCCGCTCATACCGGCGGGGGTGTCCCCGCCGGGCGGTGAGGCGGGGGCGCGCCGGCCGGGCGGCGGATAGGGTCGGGGAAGATCGAGAGGACGGAGGCGGCAAGGATGGCGCAGCAGGTACGCGGGGTCGTCGCACCGGGCAGGGGTCAGCCGGTGCGCATCGAGACGATCAACGTTCCGGACCCGGGCCCCGGCGAGGCGGTCGTCCAGGTCCAGGCGTGCGGGGTGTGCCACACCGACCTGCACTACCGCGAGGGCGGGATCAACGACGAGTTCCCGTTCCTGCTCGGGCACGAGGCCGCCGGGATCGTCGAGTCGGTCGGCGACGGGGTCACGGAGGTCGCCCCGGGCGACTTCGTCGTCCTGAACTGGCGGGCCGTGTGCGGGCAGTGCCGGGCGTGCCTGCGCGGGAGGCCCTGGTACTGCTTCGACACCCACAACGCCTCGCAGAAGATGACCCTCGAGGACGGCACCGAGCTGTCGCCCGCGCTCGGGATCGGCGCGTTCGCCGACAAGACGCTGGTGGCGGCCGGGCAGTGCACGAAGGTCGACGCGGCGGCGAAGCCGGAGGTGGCGGGGCTGCTCGGCTGCGGCGTGATGGCCGGGCTCGGCGCGGCGATCAACACCGGGCAGGTGGGGCGCGGCGACACGGTCGCGGTCATCGGCTGCGGCGGCGTCGGTGCGGCGGCGGTGCTCGGCGCCCGGCTGGCCGGCGCCGCGAAGATCATCGCGGTGGACCTGGACGAGCGGAAGCTGGCGACCGCGTCCGGCCTCGGCGCCACGCACACCGTCGACGCCGGGAAGGCGGACGTCGTCGAGGCGGTGCGGGAGCTGACCGGCGGGTTCGGCGCGGACGTCGTGGTCGAGGCGGTCGGCCGCCCGGAGACCTACGAGCAGGCGTTCTACGCCCGCGACCTCGCCGGGACCGTGGTGCTCGTCGGGGTGCCGACGCCGGAGATGCGGCTGGAGCTGCCGCTGCTGGACGTCTTCGGGCGCGGCGGCTCGCTGAAGTCGTCCTGGTACGGCGACTGCCTGCCCTCGCGCGACTTCCCGATGCTCATCGACCTCTACCTGCAAGGGCGCCTAGACCTCGACGCGTTCGTGTCCGAGACGATCGGGCTCGGCGACGTGGAGGCGGCGTTCGAGAAGATGCACCGCGGCGACGTGCTGCGCTCGGTGGTGCTGCTCTGATGGCCGCGGACGCGCCGCGGGCGCGCATCGGCCACGTCGTCACGTCCGGGACGTTCTCCCTGGACGGCGGGACGTGGGAGGTCGACAACAACGTCTGGATCGTCGGCGACGACGACGAGGCGGTGGTCATCGACGCCGCGCACGACGCCGACGCGATCGCGGCGGCGGTCGGCGGACGGCGGCTCGTCGCGATCGTGTCGACGCACGGCCACGACGACCACATCGACGCGGCCCCCGCGCTGAGGGCCGCGACGGGCGCGCCGATCCTGCTGCACCCGGACGACCTGATGCTGTGGAAGCAGCGGCACCCCGCCGAGGACCCGGACGGCGAGCTGGCCGACGGGCAGGTCGTCACGGTGGCGGGCACGGAGCTGACCGTCCTGCACACTCCCGGGCACAGCCCCGGGGCGGTCTGCCTCTACGCGCCCGGGCTGGGCACGGTGTTCTCCGGCGACACGCTGTTCAACGGCGGGCCGGGCGCGACCGGCCGCTCGTTCTCCGACTTCCCGACGATCATCACTTCGATCCGGGAGCGGCTGCTGACGCTGCCCCCGGAGACGATCGTCCGCACCGGGCACGGCGATTCCACCACGATCGGGGCGGAGGCGCCGCATCTGGACGAGTGGATAGCCCGCGGGCACTGACCGGGATAGGGTCCCCGGTGGTGGGCGGGCGTCCCGAGCCGGGAGGGTGCGATGCGGCGCGCGGTACCGGCGGCGCTGATGCTGTGCGCGGCGCTGGCCGGGTGCGGCGCGCTGGCGGGATGCGGGCGGGACGCCGAGGGGGCGGCGAACGCCGTCCCGCCGCCGGCCGCACCCGCCCCCGCCGCGCCCGCACCCACCGTGTCCGCACCCACCGCGCCCACTCCGGCGGGGCCCGCTCCTGCCGGGCCCACCGCGGGCCCCTCCGCGCCGGCGTCCCCCGCGGCGCCGCTGGGACGGCCCGGCGGGTGGCGCGTGACCACCTACTACACGGCGCTTGAGAGCCTCTACGACGGCCGCCGCAAGGCCGTCCGGGGCTGCACGCGGTTCCACTGCTCGCACGGCAAGGAGCCGCTCGGGTCCTACCCCGAGGACTTCCTGAAGGTCGTCCAGATGGAGGGCAGCGGGCGCATCACCGCCGGGCCGCAGCGCGGCCGGTACCTGAACTGGTCGCACAGCGTCGGGTTCTGGCTGGACGACACGACGCGCGACTCCCAGGGCCGCCCGCTGCGGGCGTGGGCGTCGGCGGCGGCCGACACGTCGGTGCTGGCGCGGGGGCAGCGGTTCGCGATCACCGGCTGCGGGCGGGACGCGCACGGCCGGCCGATCGGCGACCGGGTGTGCGCGGCGTTCCGTAACGCCCGCTGGACCGTCACCGACCTGTTCCGCCCCGGCTACGGGGGCGAGAACCACGCCGACGTCTACATCGGCGAGGAGAAGGGCTCGCGGCTGTCGGAGTCGCCGTTCTACACGACGCTGAACGGCGCCACGCTCGGCCCGTCCTAGCCGGGGACGCCGGGGACGCGCTCGGGCGGGCAGGGCGAGGCCAGCCGCGTGGCCCGTGTCCGCCCCCGGAGGGTGACCTCGTCGCCGAGGCGCCAGTGCTCCCTCTCCTCCTCGGCGGCCCGGCCGACCAGCGACCCCGCGGCGAGGACGCGCTCCTCGGTGCCCTTGGCCAGGTCGGTGAGGCGGGCGGCCTCGTTCACCGGGTCGCCGATCACCGTGTACTCGAAGCGCTCCTCGGCGCCGATGTGCCCGGCGACGGCCTCCCCGGCCGAGACACCGACGGCCGCCGCCACCTCCGGGACCTCGGCGCGCAGGCGGGCGGCCAGCTCCCGGGACGCCGCCAGCGCGCGGTCCGGGGCGCCCTCCAGCGGCAGCGGCGCCCCGAAGATCGCGAGCGCGGCGTCCCCCTCGAACTTGTTGATCCAGCCGCCGTGCGCGCCGACGACCTCGACGACCACGGCGAAGAACCGGTTCAGCAGCCGGACGACCTCGGCGGGCGGCCGGTCGGCGGCGAGCCGGGTGGACCCGATCAGGTCCACGAAGATCACCGCGACCTCGCGCAGCTCGCCGCCGAGGTCGATGCCGCGCTCGACGGCGACGCGCGCGACGTCCGCGCCCACCTGGCGGCCGAACAGGTCGCGCAGCCGCTCGTGCTCGCGCAGCCCGGCGGCCATGTGGTTGAACCCGGCCTGCAGCAGCCCGACCTCGCTGGCGTCGTAGACGGGGACCTCGACGTCCAGGTCGCCGCGCTGCACGCGCGCGAGGCCGGCCCGCACCGACTCGACCGGGTCGGCGATGGCGCGGGCGGCGGTGTAGGTGACGCCGAGCCCGACGAGCAGCGCGATGCCGCCGAGCGCGAGCACCGCGACCGCGAAGTCCCGCACGGTGATCCTCGCGATGAGGAAGCTGCCGACGGCGAGGGTGATCAGCCCGAGGATCGGGACGCCGGTACCGAGCGCCCAGGCGAGCACGGAGCGGGCGACGACGCCCGGCAGCCCGGTGCGGCTCGGCACCTCGCTGGCCAGCGCGGTGGTCACCGCGCGGCGCAGCAGCCGCTCGGTGAGCAGGTAGACGACCGTGCAGGTGGTGAGGCCGCCGAGCAGGCTCGTCAGGCCGAGCTTGACGGCGAGGATGCCGGAGAACGGGGCGTTGATGACGACCCAGCCGACCGTCCCGATCCCCCACAGCGTGAGGTGCAGCGCCATCAGCCGCAGCGGCCCGTACAGCAGCAGCGCCCGCTCGTGCCGGTCGGGCTCGCCGTGCCGCTCGACGAGGCGGCGCACGCGGCGGAAGAACCGCTCGCCGAGCAGCAGGCCGACGGGCACGGCCGCGGACACGTAGGCGATGAACACGCTCAGGTTGATCAGCCGGAGCCGCTCGGAGACGTGCCCGACCGGGTCGGGGACGACGACGGTGAACGCGAGCACGACCAGCGCGCCGCCGAGGTTGGCGAGGCCGGTGGCGATCGTGACGAGGACGCGGGCGCGGCGGGCGATCCGGGCGCGCGAGTCGCCGGGGGCGCCGTCGATGAACCGCCACAGGGGACCGAAGATGATCCGCCTGGGCCGGGGCGCAGGCGTCGCCTTGTCGGTCTCCATGGGCGTGCAGATTATCCGGTCATAACTCGCATATCGCCGTGCGGAGCGCGCGATCCCGGCGAGGGATTGCTCACTCAGGTGCGGATCGGGTCGAGCATCCGGTGCGGCGAGCGCAGGATCAGGCTGACCGGGTCGGTGCGGCGCCGCACGCCGGGGCCGGCGTGGACCTCCAACTCCTCCGGCCGGACCGGCCGCTCGCAGGCGGCGCACATCCCGTCCGGCCCGATGCGGGTGCCGCAGCCGGCGTGCAGGAAGACGCGGCACACGTCGGCGGACAGGTGGTCCTCCGCCCAGCGGGCGAGCGTGTGCACGACCGGCCACAGCTCCTTGCCCGCCTCGGTGAGCACGTAGTCGTGGTCGTCCTTCGCCAGGACGCCGGCCTCCACGAGCGCCTGGAGGCGCGCCGACAGCACGGCGCGCGGGATGTCGAGGTGGACGAGGAAGTCGCTGAACCGGCGCACGCCGTAGAAGGCGTCCCGGATGATCAGCAGCGTCCAGCGCTCCCCCACGACCTCCAGCGCGCGGGCCAGCGAGCAGTCCTGCGCCGCGTAGTCCTTGCCGAGTGCCATGCGTCCCACATTACCCGCCAGGTAGTTCATTGACCGAACCTCACGTGCTACCGTCACCCAGTCGGTTCGTTCACTGAACTTGATCGGAGTCCGCATGACGACCCTGGCCGCACCGCGCGCGGCGCGCCGCGCGCCCGGCCCGCCCGCCGCGCTGGCACTGCCGGCCGCCGCGACCCTCCTGGCCCTGATGAACTACTGCGCGCCGGCGGCGACGCTCGCCGACACCGCCCGCGGCCTGCACGCCGGCGCCACCGCGCAGATCTGGCTGATGAGCTCCATCAGCCTGGGCCTGTCCGCGGCGCTGCTCGCCGCCGGCGGCCTCGCCGACGACCACGGCCGCAAGCGCACGTTCGTGGCCGGCGCGGCGGCGCTCGCCGCCTCCAGCGTGGCGTGCGCGCTCGCCCCGAACGCCCTGGTGTTCGTCGCGGGCCGCATCGCGCAGGGCGCCGCCAGCGCCGCGCTGCTGGTGACCGGGCTCGGCATCATCGGCGCCTCGTTCGAGCAGGGGCCGCACCGGGCGCGGGCCACCGGGATGTGGGGCGCGATGGTCGGCCTCGGCATCGCGCTCGGCCCGATCGGCGCCGCCGGGCTGACCGTGCTCGGCGGCTGGCGGCTCTGGTACTGGGCGACGGTCGCCGCGTCCGTCCTGCTCACCGTCGCGGCGGCACGCGCGCTGGAGGAGTCCCGCGCCGAGCGGCCGCGCGGCGTGGACGTCCCCGGCCTCGTCACCATGAGCCTCGGCATCGCGGCGCTGACCGCCGCGATCACCTGGGGCCGCACCGGCTGGACGGCGCCGGGCGTGCTCGCCCTGCTCGCCGCGGCGGCCGCCCTGCTCGCCGCGTTCGTGCTGATCGAGGCGCGGCGCCGGGAGCCGCTGGTCGACCTCGCCCTGTTCCGGCGGCCCGCGTTCCTGCTGTCGGTGACGGGCGCGCTCGTCACCGGGCTCGCCGTGATCGGCGTCATGACCTACCTGGCGACGATGATGACCCTGGTCATGGGGCTGTCACCGGTGGAGGCGGCGCTCGTCCTCGCGATCTGGTCGGCGCTGTCGTTCGCGGTCGCGCTGCAGGCGCACCGGCTCCCGGCGCGGCTGCCCGTCCGGCGCCTGCTGGCCGCCGGGTTCGCGCTCGCCGCCGTGGGCGAGTTCGCGATGGCCGACATGGCCCCGGACGGGCACTGGTGGCGCCTCGCCCCCGGCCTCGCGGTCGCCGGCGTCGCGAGCGGCCTCACCAACGCGATGCTCGCCCGGCTGGCCGTGGAGAGCGTCCCCGCGGACCGCGCCAGCATGGGCGCCGGCGCCAACAACACCGCCCGCTACATCGGGGCGTCGCTGGGCGTCGCGATCGTCGGAGCGATCGCGACCGGCTCCGGGCACGACCCGGCCGCACTGGCGCACGGCACCAACACCGCCATGGTCGTCTCCGCGGTCGCGTCCCTCGCCTACGCCGCCCTGGCTCTGATCATCCGCGACCGCCGCCCCGCGCGAACCTAGCTCCCTATGGGTGCCCCCACCCATCCACTCAAGCCAGCTCCTCAATGAACGCGGCGAGCTGCGTCAGGTTGCGGCACTCGAACATCGGCACCAGCTCGCCGTAGCGGGACGCGGCGGAGTCGCCGGTGTCCCACCGGCCGCGCGGCTCGGGGTTGAGCCAGTACGCGTGCCGGGCCCGGTCCACCAGCGACTCCAGCACCGGCAGCGACAGCTCCCCGTAGTTGGAGCGGGCGTCGCCGAGGATGAGCAGCGCCGTCTTGGACGTGACGGCGTCGCCGTACTTCTCGTCGAACACCTTGATGGCGTGGCCGTAGTTGGACCGGCCGGTGATCCAGACGAGGTCCGCCTCGGCGGCGAGGCGGGCCATCGCGTCCACGACGTCGCTGCCCGGCGCGAAGTACTTGGTGATCTCGTCGGTGGTGTCGATGAACGCGAACGCCCGGACCCTGCTGAACTGCTCCCGCAGCGCGAACGTCAGCAGCAGCGTGAAGTGCGCGAACGCCGACACCGAGTCGCTGGCGTCGCACAGCACCACCAGCTCGGGCCGGTGCGGGCGCGGCGGCCGGTGGTGGGTGGTGAGCGGCACTCCCCCGCTGGCCAGGGACGCGCGGACCGTCCGGCGGAAGTCCAGCCGCCCGCGCCGGCCGTGCCGCTGCCGCTGCACCAGCCGGGCCGCCAGCCGGCGGGCCAGCGGGTGCACCTCGCGGCGCAGCGCCTCCATCTCGGCGCGGCTCGCGCCGGCGAAGTCGAGCCGCTCCAGCGGCGGCCGGACGGTGATCCGGGCGGTCCGCTCGACGCCGGTGTCCTCGGCGATGCGGCGGCGCACCTCGGCGCCGACGAGGTCCCGGAACCGGGCGATGCGGTCGCGGAACGTCCGGCGGGCGACCCGCTCGGCCATCCCGCCGCGCTCCTGCCCGCCGAGGACGGCGTTGAGCAGCCGCGCCATCAGCGTGTCCGGCGACAGCGCGTTCAGCACGCCGGAGGAGAACCACGACTCCTGGCCCGGTGTCCGCCCGTACTCGGCGACGGCCGTCCGGGCGAACTGCCGCAGGCCCGCGTCGTCGCCGGTGAGCAGCAGCTCCGCCAGCTCGTCCCGCCGCTCCTGCACCAGCGGGTCGAGCGCGGGCGGGACGGGCCGCCCGTCGCCGGCCAGTGTCCGCTCCGGGCGTTCCGGGGAGGCCGCCGCGCCGTCCCCGACGGCCGCCGGGAACCACAGGTCGAAGAGGGTGTCGAAGGTCGCGCGGTGCTGCGGCCGCTTGACGACCGTCGCGGCGTAGGCGGCGCGCAGCGACTCCCGGTCGAGCAGGTCGATCGCCTGCATGGCGCGGACCGCGTCCAGGCCCTCGGCGACCGACACCGGCAGCCCGGCCCGGCGCAGCTCCGCGACGAACCCGGTGTGCCGGTCGACCAGCGATGCCATGTCAGCCCCGCAGCCCGAGTTCCTTCGCGGCGCGCCGCTGGTCGGCGACGTGCTTGAGGACGACGCCGAGGGTCCGCGCGACGGCGGCCTCGTCCAGCTCGTCCAGGCCGAGGGCGAGCAGCGTGCGGGCCCAGTCGACGGTCTCGGCGATGGACGGCGCCTTCTTGATCTCCAGGTCGCGCAGCGTCCCCACCGTGCGGACGAGCTGCTCGGCCAGCTCCACCTCGATCCCCGGCACCTGCGCGAGCACGATGTCGCGCTCCCGCTCGGCCGACGGGTAGTCCAGGTGCAGGTAGAGGCAGCGGCGCTTGAGCGCCTCCGACAGCTCCCGCGCCGCGTTGGAGGTGATGAGCACGAACGGGCGCCGCACGGCGCCGACCGTGCCGAGCTCGGGGATCGTCACCTGGAAGTCCGACAGGACCTCCAGCAGCATGCCCTCCACCTCGACGTCGGCCTTGTCCGCCTCGTCGATCAGCAGCACGGTCGGGCCGGTGCGCCGGATCGCGGCCAGCAGCGGCCGCTCCAGCAGGAACTCCTCGGAGAAGATGTCGTCGTGGGTCTCCTGCCAGGCCCGGTCGGCGGGCGCCGCCTGGATCGCGAGGAGCTGCTTCTTGTAGTTGAACTCGTACAGCGCGCGGGCCTCGTCCAGCCCCTCGTAGCACTGGAGCCGGATCAGCTCCGCGCCGGTCGAGGCCGCGACGACCTTCGCCAGCTCGGTCTTGCCGACCCCGGCCGGGCCCTCGACGAGCAGCGGCTTGCCGAGCGCCTGCGCGAGGTAGACGGTGGTGGCGATCGCCTCGTCCGCGAGGTAGCCGGCCTCGGCCAGCCGCGCCTCGACGTCGGCGGGCGAGGAGAACATCGCGTCGGTCATTCCTTGCCCTTCTTCGCGACGGCCTTGTACTTCTGGTTGGTCGCTGAGAAGACGAACGTCGTCCGGTCCTCCAGCTCGAGGCCCCAGTAGGACGCGACCTGCGGATCGCCGCCCTGCCATGAGAACCGGAACTTGCCGTCGCCCTCGGGGATGACCACGCCGCTCCACATCGTCTGCCCGTCGCGCACCCAGACGCCGCTTCCGTCCACCTTGAACTGGAAGTAGTCCTTGGCCGTGCCGACCCAGCGGCCGACGAGCGGGCGGACGTCGGACCGCTTCACCGCCGGCAGCGCCGCCAGCGCGGTGGCCGCCTCGGAGGGGCCGTCGTCCGCCGCGGGCTCCGTCCCGCTCCCGCATCCGCCGAGCGCGAGCGCGGCGGCGGCAGTGGCGGCGCATACGGCGAGAACGCCCTGGCGGGTCACGCGGACCTCCGGATGGTCGGGGGCGGAAGCGGCAGTGTAGTGCGGTTGCTACCTGGGGGGTACCGGCCGGTTCGTCCTGCCGGGTGACGCGTCCGGCGCGCCCGGCCGCCTATAACCGGGACATGACGTCCCCACGACTGCCGCGCGAGGACCTCACCGCGGCGATGGCGGCCCGGCGCGAGCTCGGGCCCGAGTACGACGAGGCGTTCCTGGAGACGGTCGTCGACCGCATCGAGGAGACCCTCGACGCCCGGGCCGGGGCCGCGCCGCGGCCCCGGCCGCGTCCCGCGCCCGCGCGCGGCGGCGAGCACGATCACAGCCTGGCCATGGCCGTGCTGTCGCTGCTCGCCGCCATCCCGCTCGGCGCGCTCGGCGTCGTCAACGCCGGGCTGGCGGGCCTGTTCGTCGCCCTCGCCGGCGTCGTCCTGGTGAACGTCACCTACACCTTCCGTCCGCGCCGGTAGCGGCGCTACTTGCCGGGCTCGGCGTCGCGGGGCAGGCCGAGGATGCGCTCGCCGATGATGTTGAGCTGCACCTCGGTCGTCCCGCCGTAGATGGTCATCGCGCGGCTGAACAGCATGGCGCGCGCCACGATGCCGCTCTCGGTCATCGGGACCTCGGTCGCGGCGGCCGTGCCCTGCGCCGCCCAGCAGTAGTCGGCGACGTCCTGGTTGAACTGGACGCCGAGGAGCTTGCGGACGCTGGCCTCCGCGCCCGGCTCCACGCCGTTCAGCTGCTTGAGCGTGGTGCGCAGGCCGAGCAGGTCGATCGACTGGCCCTGCGCGACGAGCCTGCCCACCTCGGCGGCGCCGACGGCGTCCGGCGTCCGGTTCGCGAAGAACCGCAGCAGCTCGGGCACGCCCATGCCGAGCCCGCCGCCGGTCGACAGCGACACCCGCTCGTTGGACAGCGTGTTCCGCGCGACCTGCCAGCCCTTGTTCACCTCGCCGACGACCTGCTCGTCGGGGACGAACACGCCGTCCAGGAACACCTCGTTGAACAGCGCCTCACCGGTCAGCTCGCGCAGCGGCCGGACGTCGACGCCCGGGGACTTCATGTCGACGAGGAAGTAGGTGATCCCGTCGTGCTTGGGCGCGTCGAAGTCGGTGCGGGCGATGCAGAAGCCCCACTGGGCGTGCTGGGCGAGCGACGTCCAGATCTTCTGCCCGGTGAGCTTCCAGCCGCCCTCGACCCGCTCGGCCTTCATCGACAGCGACGCGAGGTCGGAGCCCGCGCCGGGCTCGGAGAACAGCTGGCACCAGACGATCCTGCCCTGCAGCGTCGGCCGCAGGAAGCGCTCCTTCTGCTCGTCCGACCCGTACCGGACGAGGGACGGCACCAGCCACGCGCCGATCCCGAGGTTCGGGGCCTTGACCTTGGCGGCCTTCAGCTCCTGCTGGATGAGGATCTGCTCGACCGGCCCGGCCTCGCGGCCCCACGGCTTCGGGAAGTGCGGGACGGTCCAGCCCTCGTCGCCCATCTTCGCGGCGAGCGCGTCCTTGTCCTCGATCGCGGCCAGCTCGGCGATCTCGGCGCGGATCCGCTCGCGCAGCGGCTGCGCGTCCTCGTCGAGCTCCAGCACGACCTCGCGGCGGCCGCCCGCGAGCGCGAGCTCGGCGACCTTGGCGGCCCACCGCGTGGACGGGCCGAGCAGCGCCCGCAGGGTGAGGGCGCGGCGCAGGTAGACGTGCGCGTCGTGCTCCCAGGTGAACCCGATGCCGCCGAGGATCTGGATGGCGTCGCGGGCGGTCTGCACGCCGGCGTCCAGCGCGATCACGGCGGAGACGGCGGCGGCGAACCCGGCCTCCCCGGTGCCCTCGTCCAGGGCGCGGGCGGCGTCCCAGGCGGCGGCGCGGGCCTGCTCCAGCGCGATCAGGCTGCGGGCGGCCTTGTGCTTGACGCCCTGGAACTGCCCGATCGGGCGGCCGAACTGCTCGCGGACCTTGGCGTACTCGGCGGCGGTGTCGACCAGCCATCCGGCGAGGCCGGCGGCCTCCGCGCCGAACAGCGCGGCGGCGAGGTCGGTGACCCGGCCGGCGGTGACGCCGTCCAGGACGCGGTCGGCGGCGACGGCCACCCCGGACGCCTCGACGGCGGCGACGCGGCGGACCCGGTCCAGGCTCGCGACCGGGGTGACGGTGAGGTCGGCGGCGTCCACCGCGACCCACTGCTCGCCCTCGTCGGCGGCGACCGGCAGGACGACGACGTCGGCGAGCGCGGCGCCGAGCACCGTGCCGGACGTGCCGGTCACGACCAGGGAGCCGTCCTCGCGGCGGCCGGTCAGGGCGCCGTCCAGCGCGACCGCGGCGGTCTTCGACCCGCCGGCGAGCGCGGGCAGCAGCTCCGCGCGCAGCTTGGCGTTGCTGGACGCGTCGATGACGGCGCCGGCGAGGACGGTCGGCAGGAACGGGCCGGGCGCGGCGGCGCGGCCCAGCTCCTCCAGCACGACCGACAGCTCCAGCAGGCCGTAGCCCTGCCCGCCGTGCTCCTCGTCCAGGTGCAGGCCCAGCAGGCCCTGCTCGGCCAGGGCGGGCCAGAAGCCCGGCCTGGTCTCCTCGTCGGCGTCCAGCACGGCCCGGACGGCCGCGGCCGGGATGTTGCGCTCGGCGAAGCCGCGCACCGATTCGGCGAGCGCCTCGTGCTCCTCGGTCAGCCCGATGGCCATGCGTCAACCCTCTCTCAGACCCTTTTGACCGCGATTCTAGAACAGGATTCGGATCTGTGGGAGGAGAGCCGGGTCTCAGCTCTCGCGTGTCGCCGCGGCGGACTCCGCCGCCGCGTCCCCGCCGGACCCGGCGGTCTCGCCGGACCCGGCGGTCCGGCCGCCGCCGACCGCGAGGCTCGCCGCGGTGGTGGCGGTGAGCGTCCCGGCGATCACCGCGAGGGACACCCAGATCGGGATCTCCGGCGCCCAGGCGACACCGTACTCGTGCAGCGCGTGGAAGATCAGCTTGACCCCGATGAAGCCGAGGATGAACGCCAGCCCGTGCGCGAGGTAGACGAGCCGGTCGGTGAGCCCGCCGAGCAGGAAGTACAGCTGGACCAGGCCCATCAGCGCGAACGCGTTGGCCGTGAACACCAGGTACGGCTCGGTGGTCAGCCCGAAGATCGCCGGGATGGAGTCCAGCGCGAACAGCACGTCGGTGGAGCCGATCGCGATCATGACGATGGCCATCGGGGTCAGCAGCCGCCGCCCGTCCCGCCGGGTGGTGAACCGGCCGCCGTCGTACTCCTCGGAGGTCGGGATGACGCGCTTGGCCCACCGCAGCAGCGCGTTCTCCTTGACCTCCTCCTCGTCGCCGCCGCGCACCAGGCCGATCGCGGTCCAGATGAGGAACGCGCCGAACAGGAAGAAGACCCACGTGAAGGTCGAGATCGCGGCGGCGCCGACCGCGATGAACAGGCCGCGCAGCAGGAGCGCGATCACGATGCCCGCCATCAGCACGGTGTGCTGGGCCTGCTTCGGGACCGCGAACCGGGCGAGGATCACCATGAAGACGAAGAGGTTGTCGACGCTGAGGCTCTTCTCGGTGACGAACCCGCCGAAGTACTCACCGGCGTACCGGCCCCCGGCGAAGAGCCAGACCCCGGCGCCGAAGAGCACGGCGAGGCCGATGTAGATCGAGGACCAGAACGCGGCCCTGCGGGTGGTGAACTCCCGCGTGTCGTTCCGGTGGATCAGGAAGAGGTCGGCGGCGATGACGGCGAGGATGCCTGCGATGGTGAGGCCCCACACCAGCGGGGACACGGACAACGTGAACACCTCCAGCGGACACGAACGAGCGCTGGAGGTCTCTCCCGCCCAGAAGAGCACGGGGGCCGCGGACCCGGGCCGGCATGGGCCGACCGTATTGACGAGAACCGCGCGCGGGGATACTCCCCTCCACTTGCCTACTTGAACGCGGCCCCCGGTGGGACGGTTCCCGCTTCGGCGGGCTTTTTCCGGACCCGTTCCGAACCATGTCCCCGGTTCGCGCGTCTAACGCGCGGCGGCCAGCTCCCGGTAGACGCCGGCCAGCTGGATGACGGCGTCCTCCTCGCCGGGCAGCGCCGCGGCGCGCTCGGCGGCGGCCGAGCCGAGCCGCGCCGCGAGCGACGGGTCGTCCAGCACCCGGCTCACCGCGCGCTCCAGCGCCTCCGCGTCGCCCGGCGGCACCAGCAGCGCCGCCCTGCTCTCCGGCCCCTGCAGCAGCGAGCCGCCGGCGGGGCGCGGCTCGGCGCCCACCATGCCGGGGATGCCGCCCACCCGGGTCGCGACGAGCGGCCGCCCGGCCCGCAGGATCTCCTGGACGATCAGCGGCTGCCCCTCCCACACGCTCGGCAGCACCGCCACGTCGCAGGCGGCCAGCAGCGCGGGCACGTCGGAGCGGTGGCCGAGCAGCCGGACGGGCAGGTCCTCGGCCTCGATCCGGTCGCGCAGCTCGCCGGCCAGGGGGCCGTCCCCGGCGATCGCGACCAGCGGCGGCGGGGTGCGGGCCGCCCAGACCGCGGCGGCATCGAGCAGCGTGGGCAGGCCCTTCTGCGCGGCGAGCCGCCCCACCGTGAGGATCAGCGGCCGGTCCCCGACGCCCAGCTCCGCCCGCAGGTCGGCGCGGGCGGCCGGGCCCGGCTGCGCCGTCGGCGCCGGGGCGGGCACGATCGCGTGCCCCACCGACCGGGCGCCGAGCGAGCGCATCCGCTCCTCCAGGTCGGGCGAGACGCCGAGGACGCGGGTGGCGCCGCGCGCGACGACGCGCTCCAGCGCCCCGTAGACCGCGGCCGTCCGCCCGCCCGCGATCACCGCGTTGTGCAGGGTGACCACCAGCGGCGGGCCGCCCCTGGAGAAGCGCAGCGGGCCCGGCGCGACCCGCGCCCCGGCCGCCACCGCGAGGGCGCCCGCCCGCAGCCCGTGCGCGTGCACGACGTCGGCGCCGCGCAGCAGCGACCGCAGCCGCGCCACCGCCTTCGCGTCGTGCACCGGGCGGGGCCGGTCGGCGAGGTCGACCTCGGCGAAGCGGGCCCCGGCGGCGCCGAACCCGAACTGCTCCTCGGTCTGCGCGGGCCCGCACACGAGGACGCGGGCGCCGCGCGCGGCGATGCCCGCCGCCACCGACCGGACGTGCCGTCCGACGCCGCCCGCGCTCGTGCCGAGGACGAGCGCGACGCGCAGGCCCTCCAGGTCCCGGCCGTCAGCCATGGCGTGTCACCTTCCGGGTGAGGACGGCGCGCAGGTCGCGGCCGTCGATCAGGAATGCGAGCAGGAGGAATACGGCGCCCGCGACCAGCGCGGCGAGGGCGCCCGTCCCGACGTTGCGCAGCTCCCCCGCGGCGCCGGTGCCGCCGGGGCCGAGCAGCGCCGCGACCGCGTAGCCGGCGGCGCCGCCCGCCGCGCCGCCCAGCACCCCGGCCGAGAGCGCGCGCGGCAGGCCGCGCGCGGCCGCACCGCCCCGCGCCCGCACGAGCGTGCTCAGCAGCAGCGCACCGGCGACGGTCATCCCGAGGGCGTTGCCGGCGCCGAAGGCCGCGACGACCCACTGCCGCTCGACCACCAGCACCAGCGCGACGTCGGCGACCATCACGACGCCCCAGCCCGTCGCGACCGCCACGGCCCCGGCCCGCCCCCGGTGGCACGCGTACAGGACGCGGCCGAGATGCGCGACGAGGCCGTAGCCGAGCAGGCCCGGCGCGAACGCGAGCACCGCCCGCGACAGCACCTCCTGCTGGTCGGGGTGGCCGGGGTTGAACACCGCCGCGATCGGGACGGCGACGGCGGCGAGCGCCGCGGCGCCCGCGCACGACACCAGGATCACCGCGCGGGTGGTGGACGCGGTCACCGCGTCGAACCGGTCCTGCTCCCCCGCGCTGATCCGGGCCGACAGCAGCGGGAACGCGCTGGTCGCGATCGGCACCGCGAGGATCGCCCAGGGCAGCAGGTAGATCGCCCACGCGTACTGGTAGTTGGCGAGCGCGCCGCTCGTCCCCCGGGAGCTGAGCCGCACCACCAGCAGCGCCGACAGCTGCTGCGCCGCGACCGTGGCGAGGCCCGCGGCGGCGAGCCGCCGCACCCGCGGCGCGACCCCCTCGGGGAAGCGCAGCGTCGGCCGCAGCCGCAGCCTCAGCCGCCACACCGCGACCCCGGCGGTCGCCGCCATCGCGACGCCGCCGAGCGCCGTCCCGACCGACAGCGTCAGCATCGCCTCCGTCGGCAGCCCGGCGAGGTCGTTCTCGAAACCGCGGCCGAGCGGCGCGTAGGCGAGGTACGCGCCGATCACCACCAGGCTCGACATCAGCGGCGCCAGCGCGGGCGCGACGAACCGGCGGTGCGACTGCAGCAGCCCGTACAGGACGACCGCGAGCCCGTACATCACCATCTGCGCCGACATGATCGCGAGCATGGTGGAGCCGGCGTCGACGATCTGGTCCGGCGAGCAGCCCTGCAGGTCGTCGCCGACCAGCGCCCGCATGATCGGGCGGGCGCCGAGCGCCATCAGCGCCGACAGCGGCACCATCAGCACGACGATCCAGGTGAGCAGCGCCGAGCCGATCCGGCGGACCTGCTCGCGGTCGCCGCGCTCGGCGGGCCCGGCGAGCACCGGCACGACCATGCTGGCGAGCGCGCCGCCCGCGACGATCTCGTAGACGATGCTGGGGAACTGCGTCGAGGTGAAGTACGCCTGGCTGAGGCAGGACGTCGTGACCGTCTGGGAGAAGGCGTAGGTGCGGCCGAACCCGGCGAGCCGCGCCAGCACCGTGATGACGGCGATGACGACGGCCGCGCCGGCGAGGCCGCCGGCGAACCGGCGCATGCCCGGGGACCGCCGGGCCGGCGGGGACGTTTCGGGAGGGGTCACGCGCGTGGACGTTCTCCGGGGAGCGGGCGGGCGGGCCTAGGCCGGGCCCGCCGCGACGCCGTCGCCCGCGGGACCCGCCTGCGGCGGGACGGACGCCCGGTGGGCGTCGGGCGCGCCGGCCTCCGCCGCCGGGGCGGGGGCCGGGGCCGGCGCCGCCGGGCGGCGGCCGAGCATGTCGATGCGGTTCAGCACCGGGTTGCCCGCGATGACCCTGGTGAAGCTGACGAACTCGCTCGCGGCGTTCAGCCCGAGCAGCCCGGCCAGCACCGCGAGCCGCGGCCCGCGCCCGAGCCGGGTCGCGCCGAGGCCGAGCAGGGCGCCGAGCGCGTTCGCGCCGGTGTCGCCGAGCATCGCGCGCTCACCGAGGTCCTCGGGCAGCAGCGCGGCGGCGGCGCCGAGCGGCGCCGCGACGACGGCGGAGCCGGACCGGGTCAGCGCCAGCGGGCCGCCGGCGAGCAGGCCGACCTTGATCGCCCGGCCGGGGCGCAGGTCGAACAGGTTCATCAGGTTCGCGGCGCCGGCGATCACGGCGCCGTTGACCAGCGTGTCGAACGCGCGGCCGGTGCGGGACGGGGCGGGCGATCCGGCGACCGCGGCGGCGGCCAGCCCGGTCGCGCCGATGCCGAGGATCTTCACCGCGCCGCTGGTGACCTCGCCGCGGGCGAGCGCGGTGAGGTGGCCCTTGAAGCCGCGGGAGGCGCCCGACCCGGCGAGGTCGTCGTAGCCGCCGAGGACGCCGGACCCGGTGCCGGCGAGCAGCGCGGCGGCGCGCATCCGGCCGGGGGTGCCGGGGGCGAGCAGCCCGGCCGCGGCGGCGCCCGCGACGAACGCGGGCCCCTCCAGCAGCGTCACCGGCTCGCCGCGGTGGTTGGTGCGGCCCCAGACCTCCTCGCCCGGCAGCCCGTTCAGGCCGGGCGGCCGGCCGGTCAGCGCGGCGTGGGCGGCGCGCGCCGCCACCGCGCCGAGGGCCAGGCCCGCCGCGAGCCGCGCGCCCCTCGCGATGCCTCTGCTCATCAGGTCACCCGTTCTTCCCCGCCGTGGGCGCGGGCGAGGGCAGGTAGCCGCTCACGCCGGCGCCCGTCCCGTACTGCCCGGACTTGCCGCCGATCTCCTTCTGCAGCGCCAGGATCGTCACGACCTGCCCGGACGCGGTGTCCACCGCGTCCACGGTGGAGACCGAGTCGCCGGCGTCGGAGTCGCGCAGCGCCGCGATCAGCCCGCCCTCCTGCGCGGAGGTCGGCGGGCCACCGACGACGGTACCGCGCCCGGCGGCGTCGAGGGCGGTCGCCAGCGAGATCAGTCCCTTGGTGGCGGCGTCGCCGCCGTCGTAGTTGTACGGGGCCGCGGGCGCGACGACGACCGCGAGGGTGGCGTGCTGGCCGGGCTTGCCGCTGGTGGTGACGTACCCGGCCTCCTTGAAGCCGTTGAGGACGGCGCCGCCGACCGCGTCCTCGCGGCCGGACTTGGCGGGGTCCTTGGTGACGAGGGCATTGGCCAGCACCGCGCCCGCCTTGTCGTAGGCGCTCGCGTCGCGGGGGAACGCCACGTCGTCGGCCTTCAGCTGGGTGGCCAGCTCGTCGACGGTGGTCTGCTGGTCGGCGTCCAGGAGCTTCTTCTGGATCGTGACGCGGCCGGTGACGGCGGCGCCCGCGTTCTTGGCCAGCTCGCTGACCCGCTCGATGCCGTCGTTGCCGGCGCCCGGCGTCTCGATCAGCACGACCGACTGGTCCTTCAGCCGGTTCTGGACGATCTGCGACGACAGCACGTTCGCGAACTGCTCCTGCCCGTTGACCTGGTGCTGCAGCTCCCGCTGGGCCAGCCGGGCCTGCTGGGCGGTCTTGGCCGCCGAGTTGGCCTGCTGGCGCAGGGTGTCGCTCACCGAGTCCGACAGGGTGGTGGAGCCCAGCACGATGCCGAGCGCCAGCGCGAGGAAGATCGCGACGATGGAGACGAGGTGGTAGCGGAAATCGATCACGTGAAGAGTCCGGTCAGCCAGAAGACGAAGGCGTGCCAGCGGTCGGCGATCAGGGGACTGATGACGTCCCCCGCCGGGGACATGGCGACGGCGGTGACGATGGCGATGAACGCGCCGAGGACGAGGAACAGCAGCGACCAGGTGGAGATGCGGCTGCGGTAGAGCCTGCTGACGCCCTTGGCGTCGACGAGCTTGCTGCCCACCCGGAGCCGGGTGAGGAAGGTGCTGGCCATGCCCGCGCGGCCCTTGTCGAGGAACTCCACCATGTTGGCGTGCGTGCCGACGGCGACGATCAGGGTGGCGCCCTTGTCGTCGGCGAGCAGCATCGCGATGTCCTCGCTGGTGGCGGTGGCCGGGAAGACCACGGCCTCCTGCCCGAGCTCGTGCACCCGCTTCAGCCCGGGCGCGCGGCCGTCCCGGTAGGCGTGCACGACGATCTCGGCGCCGCAGGTGAGCGCGTCGTCGGACACCGAGTCCATGTCCCCGACGATCATGTCGGGGCGGTAGCCGGCCTCCAGCAGCGCGTCGGCGCCGCCGTCCACCCCGATCAGCACCGGCCGGTACTCGCGGATGTAGGGCCGCAGGGTCGCGATGTCCTCGCGGTAGTGGTAGCCGCGGACGACGATCAGCGCGTGCCGGCCGGCGATCCTGGTGCTGACGTCGGGGACGCCGACGCCGTCGATGAGCAGGTCGCGCTCGCGCTTGACGTACTCCATCGTGTTGGCGACGAACGCCTCCAGCTGTGCCGCGAGCCCCGCCTTGGCCTCGGTCAGGGCCGCCTCGACGGTCTCGGCCGTCTGCTCGGTGCCCTTGGCCACGACGTCCTCGCCGCGGTGCACGGCGGGCCCCTCGACGCGGACCTGGTCGCCCTCGTTCAGCTTGGTGAAGATCTCCGGCCCGACGTCGTCCACCAGCGGGATGCCCGCGTCGACCAGGATCTGCGGGCCGAGGTTGGGGTAGCGCCCGGAGATGCTCGGCGCGACGTTCACCACGGCGCCGACCTCGCACGACACCAGCGCCTCGGCGCTGACGCGGTCGAGGTCGACATGGTCGATCACCGCGACGTCGCCGGGCTGCAGCCGCTTGGTCAAATCCTTCGTGCGGCGGTCGAGCCGGGCGGTGGCGGTGACCCCGGACCGGCCGTCGTCGCGGCCGCGGCCGAGCGTGAGCACGCGCCGGGGCAGCTTCAGGGCGGGCCGGGCGCCGCGCTCGGCGCCGGGCTCGGCGGTGGGTGACGGGTCGTTCATCACCGACCATCCTGCCAGAGCGCCGCGGGGGACGCTGGCAGCCGCGACCGTCCAGGCGTGTCCGATCGAGCACGCTCTGTAGCGTTTGCCGGGCCGTCCCGCCGCGCGGGAGCCCCGGCGGAGGGCGGCCGGGGCAGAGCCCGCCGGGAGGAGGACGGTGAGGTCACCGGTCTTCGGCGGCCATGGCGAGCAGCTCCTCGGCGTGGGCGCGGCCGAGCTCGGAGTCCTCCAGGCCGGCGAGCATCCGCGACAGCTCCCGGACGCGGCCCTCCCGGTCGAGCGCGGTGACGCCGCTGCTGGTCACGGTGCCGTCGTCGGACTTCTCCACCACCAGGTGCTGGTCGGCGAACGCGGCGACCTGCGGCAGGTGCGTGACGACGATCACCTGCGCGTTCCGGGCGAGCCGGGCCAGCCGGCGCCCGATCTCCACCGCGGCCTTGCCGCCGACGCCGGCGTCGACCTCGTCGAACACGAACGTCGGGACGGGGTCGGCGCCCGCGAACACGACCTCGATCGCCAGCATCACCCGGGACAGCTCGCCGCCGGAGGCGCCCTTGTGCAGCGGCAGCGGCGGCGAGCCCGGATGCGGCGCGAGCCGCACCTCGACCTCGTCGACGCCGTGCGGGCCGTACTCCCCGGTGGGGCTGACGGTGACGGTGACGCGGGCGTGCGGCATCGCCAGGGCGGTGAGCTCCTCGGTGACGGCGCCGGAGAACCGCTCGGCGGCGCGGGCGCGGACGGCGGTCAGCTCGCCCGCCTCGGCGGCGAGCCGCTCGGTCAGCTCGGCGTGCTCGGCGCGCAGCTCCTCGATGCGGTCGTCGTCGCCCTCGAGCTCGGCGAGCCGCGCCGCGGCCGTGCGGGCCCACTCCAGGACCCCGGCGGCCGTGCCGTCCGGCCCGCCGTACTTGCGGATCAGCGCGGTCAGCTCGGCCCGCCGCTCCTGGACGGCCGCGAGCCGCGCCGGGTCGGCGTCCACGGACTCGGCGTAGGACGCGAGGTCGGTGCCGACGTCGGAGACGAGGTAGCCGGCCTCGGCGAGCCGGTCGGCGAGCGCCGCGAGCTCGGGGTCGTGGTCGCGGACGGCGTCCAGCGCGTTGCGGGCCTGGCCGAGCAGGCTCGTCACGTTCGCGGCCTCGAACGCGGCGGCCGGGTCGCCGAGCAGCGCCTCGTGCGCGGTGTCGGCGGCGCCGCGCAGCGCGTCGGCGTGCCCGAGGCGCTCCTCCTCGGCGGCGAGGTCGGCGTCCTCGCCGTCCTTGGGGTCGACCTTCTCGATCTCCTCCAGGCCGAAGCGGAGCATGTCGGCCTCCTGGGCCCGCTCGCGCGCCCGGGTCGTCAGCTCCTCCAGCAGCGCGGTGACCTGCCGGTGCCGCTGGTACGCCTTGGTGTAGGCGCGCATCGGCTTGGTCAGCGCGCCGCCCGCGTACCGGTCGAGCGCGGCGCGCTGCCGCCCGGCCTGCAGCAGCCGCTGCTGGTCGGACTGGCCGTGCACGGCGACCAGGTCGTCGGCCAGGTTGATCAGCACGCTCACCGGGACGGACCGGCCGCCGAGGAACGCGCGGGAGCGGCCCTCCGCCGACACCGACCGGGTGACGATCAGCGCGCCGTCGTCCAGCTCGCCGCCGGCCTCCTCGACCCGCTCGACCACCCGGCCGCCCGGGTCGACGACGAGCCGCCCCTCGACCGTGGCGCGGCCCGCGCCCGGCCGGACCCGCTGCGGGTCGGCGCGGCCGCCGAACAGCAGCCCGAGGCTGGTGACCACCATGGTCTTGCCCGCCCCGGTCTCCCCGGTCACCACGTTGAAGCCCGGCGACAGATCGAGCACGGCCTCGTCGATCACTCCGAGGCCCTGGATCCGCACCTCATCGACCATCGGACGCACCGGCGTCACAACCCTCCGCAAACGAATCCCCGATCGGCGCCTGTGGAGATTATCCTCTCTGCCCGCCCGCCGCTCCCCCGGGCGATTCGCCGGAGCCGCCCTCCGGGGCGCCGCCGGGCTCCGGCGGCGGGTCGGGGCGGGCGGGCCCGGATCCGTCCGCGACCTGCGAGTCCGCCAGCGGCGGGGACGGCCGGGACGGCTGCCTGACGCGCCCGCGCCAGCCCGTCACGGGCAGCCCGAACTTCGTGACCAGCCGGTCGGTGAACGGGGTGAGGTGCAGCCGCGCGAGCCGCACCGGCACCGCGCCGCGGCGGACCTCCACCCGCGCGCCCGGCGGCAGGTCGAGGGTGCGGCGCCCGTCGCACCACAGCACCGCGCGGGGCGTGCCGGGCAGCACCTCGACGGCCACCGACGAGCGCGGCGACACCACCAGCGGGCGGGAGAACAGCGAGTGCGCGCTGATCGGCACGACGAGCATCGCCTCGACCTCCGGCCACACCACCGGGCCGCCGGCGGAGAAGGCGTAGGCGGTGGAGCCGGTCGGGGTGGCGCACACCACTCCGTCGCAGCCCCAGTTCGACAGGGGGCGGCCGTCGATCTCGAGGACGACCTCCAGCATCCGCTCCCGCTCGGCCTTCTCGATGCTCGCCTCGTTCAGCGCCCACGTCGCGCCGATGACCGTGCCGTTGCGGCGGGCGGTGACGTCGATGGTCATCCGCTCCTCGACCTCGTAGCGGCGGTCGCAGACCCGGTCGACGGTGGCGGCGAGGTCGTCGCGCTCGGCCTCGGCGAGGAACCCGACGTGCCCGAGGTTGACGCCGAGCAGCGGCGTGCCGGACGCGCGGGTCAGGTCGGCGGCGCGCAGCAGCGTGCCGTCGCCGCCGAGGACCATGACGACCTCGGCGTCGTCGGCGGCGGCCGCGGTGCTCGGCATGACCCGCACGCCCGCGCAGCCGATCTGGTCGGCCTCGCCGTCCAGGACGCGGACGCCGATCCCCGCCTGGCCGAGCCGCTCGATGACCAGCTGCGCGCTGCGGACGGCCTCCGGCCGCCCGGTGTGCGCCACCACCAGCACCGACCTCTCGCTCATGCTCTCGCCCCACTCCCCGGTGCGCTCCGGCCTGCAGACGTCTGGACGAACTCCCCTCCCACGGGGGTTCCCTCCCCGGACGTCCTCTGTACGTTCCGGGGACCGTCCACGTTCGGGAGCGCGCCGCTCACTGGGGCCCCTCCTCGATCGCCTTGGCGAGGGCGGCCTCGTCCAGCGGCGGGGCCCCGGCCCGCAGCCACAGGAAATACTCGACGTTGCCCGACGGGCCGGGCAGGGGGCTGGCCGCCACGCCGAGGACGCCCAGGCCGAGCGTCACGGCGTGCTCGGCGACGCCCCGCACGGCCTCGGCGCGCAGCTCCGGCTCGCGGACGACGCCGCCCGCGCCGACCCGGTCCTTGCCGACCTCGAACTGCGGCTTCACCATGACCGCGTAGTCGGCGCCGGGGGCGACGCACGCGCGCACCGGCCCGAGGACGAGCTTCAGCGAGATGAACGACAGGTCGCCGACGACCAGCTCGGGCGGCGGGTCGCCGAGCGAGCCCGGTTCCAGGTCGCGGATATTGACCCGCTCCATGACGGTGACCCGCGGGTCGGTGCGCAGCGACCAGGCGATCTGGCCGTACCCGACGTCGACCGCGTAGACATGGGCGGCGCCCGCGCGCAGCAGGACGTCGGTGAACCCGCCGGTGGAGGCGCCCGCGTCGAGGCAGGTGCGGCCCGCGACCCGCAGGCCGGGGAACGCCTCGAGCGCGCCCGCGAGCTTGTGCCCGCCGCGCGAGACGTACTCGGGCCCGCCGGGGGCGTCCTCGACGAGGATCGCCGCGCCCGCCTCGACCTGCGTCGCGGCCTTGGCGGCGCGCTGCCCGCCGACCCGGACCCGGCCGTCGGCGATCAGCTGCCCGGCGTGCTCGCGCGACCGGGCCAGCTTGCGGCGGACGAGCTCGGCGTCCAGCCTGCGTCTGGCGCTCACGGGCGGGGGCGCAGGGCGTCGGGGAAGGCGGGGCGCGGCGGCGCGGCGGGGGCCGGCTCGTCCTGGTCGGCGGACGCGAGCAGGTCCTGCAGCCGCCGGTGGACGTCCTCGAAGACCCGCACGTGCTCGGCGACGGGCAGGGCGCCCAGCCCGCCGAGGGGCGCGACGGCGGCGTCGACGCGCGGGTCGCCGGTCGGGTCGGGCGGCGGCGCCGCCGGGAACTCCGGCTCCGGCTCGGGCGCCGGGTCGGGCGCCTGCGCGGCCTCCGCGGCCTCGTCGGACATCACTTTTACCTCCCAAACGGTCCCGGAGCGCCCGCCACGAGTCGCCTCCGGCTCATTCCGAACGCTACCGTCCCTGAGCGACATCGTTGCCGGACGAGGGGGGAACGGCCTGACCATGGCGAACGAGGACGACTGCCGCGCGGCGCTGGCGCGCATCGCGGCGCGGCTGGCGGAGGTGGACGGCGACCGGCTCGCCGAGCACGTCGTGGAGCGGACGATCAGCTGCCGCATCACCGACCTCGGGCTGGCCTACCGCACCCGGCTCCACGCGGGCGGCCTCGACCCGTTCGAGGCCGACGGCGACCCGGAGTCGGCGCAGGTGCGCCTCACCGTCGGCAGCGACGACCTCGTCGCCATGGCCGGCGAGGAACTGCATCCGGCGAAGGCGTGGGCGGCCGGCCGCGTCAAGATCGAGGCGAGCTTCCTCGACCTGCTGCGGCTGCGGAGGCTCCTCTAGAGCCGGTTCCCCGCGGCCGGTCTCGGGGCCGGTCTAGAGCCGGAGGGCGTCGAGGGCGCCGGTGAGGGCCTCGGGGGGCGGCGGCGCGTCGTCCTCCCAGGCGGCGGACGCGAGGGCGCGCAGGCCGTCCCAGGGGTCGCCGGAGCCGGTGACGGTGAAGGCGTCGCCGTCGCGCCGGGCGGTCCAGCCACCGCAGCGGTGCGCCCCGTCCTCCCGGACGGGCTCCGGGTGCGGGACGAGCAGCCCCGTCAGGTCGGGGGCGAGGTAGCTGGGGCGCCGGTGCGGCGGCGCGGTGAGGGCCTGCAGGGGGTGGGTGACGCCGGTGAAGACCAGGAGGCTGTCGGCGCCGCCGTTCCACGCGCCCTCGATGTCGGTGTCGAGGCGGTCGCCGACCACGAGCGGGCGCCGCGCCCCGGTGCGCAGGACCGACTCCTGATGCAGCGGGCGCTCGGGCTTGCCGGACACGACGGGCTCGACGCCGGTCGCCGCCGTGATCACGCGCAGCAGGGCCCCGTTGCCGGGCTGCGGGGGGCCGTCGCCGCCGGGGATGGTCAGGTCGCCGTTGGAGCCGACGAACAGGGCGCCCATGCTGACGGCCCGCGCTCCCTCGGCGAGCGTCCCGTAGGAGAGGTCCGGGTGGTAGCCCTGCACGACGGCGGCCGGGCGTCCCGCCGCCGTCGACACGGGCCGCAGCCCCTGCGCGTACAGGGCTTGGCGCAGGCCCATGCCGCCGACGACCAGCACCTCCGACCCGGCGGGCAGCCGCTCGGCGAGCAGCCGCGCCGCGGCCTGCGCGGAGGTCACGACGTCGGAGGGCTCGGCCGGGACGCCGACCTCGGTGAGCAGCGCCGCCACGGCGGACGGGGTCCGGGAGGCGTTGTTGGTCACGAACGCCAGCCGCTGCCCGGCCGCGCGCGCCTTGGCGAGCGAGTCCGCCGCCGCCGGGACGGGCCTGCGGCCGACGTAGACCACCCCGTCGAGGTCGAGCAGGGCGACGTCGTAGGCCTCGCTCAGGGGACGGTCGCTGCCTTTCATCGCGCTCCTCATGGGTGCGATCGTACGGGAGTCGTTACCGGCGGGTAATGGACGGGTCAGCGCCGGGCGTCGAGGGTGGCCCTGGCCTGCCGCAGCGCCCTGGCGTAGTCGGGGTTGTCGGGGCGCATGGCGGCGGCGAGCGCCAGCTGCTCGACGGCGCCCGCGAAATCGCCGAGACGGCTCAGCGCCAGCCCGAGCCCGAACCGGGCGTAGTCCTCGGCGGGCTCCGCCTCGACGATCCCGCGGAAGCTCTCGGCGGCCGCGTCGAACTGGCGGGCGCCGAACTGGGCGCGGCCGAGCGCCTCCCGGATGCTGTGCGACCCCGGCTCGGCCTCGGCCGCCCTGGTCAGCAGCTGCAGCGCCGCGGCGGCGCTGCCCGCCCGCAGCAGTTCCAGGCCCCGCGTGTACCACTCGTAGACCCCGCCGCCCGGCGAGGCCGCATGCTCGCCCGGGTCGCCGCCCGCTTCCGCGCCCCGGTCCGCGCCCGGGTGCCCGCCTGGGGAATCCTCCGGCCGTCCGGGCCCTTGACCACTCATATGGACCTCCCCTCGGATCATTACGACCGTACCCGCAGGGACGCCGCGCGCCCTCAGCTGAATACCATGCCCAGCGTGGACGACGACCTCTCCTCCGGCCTCGCGCCGGAGGAGTTCAGCGCCCGGATCTTCGGGACGGCGGGGCCGCGCACGGGCGCCGGCCTGGAGCTGTCCCCGTTCCGCGGCGTCCGGTTCGTCCCCGCCGTGGCGGGCGATCCGGCCGCGGTGACCATGCCGCCCTACGACCTGATCGACGAGGCCGCGGCGCTGCGGCTGCTGGCGGGCGGCGGGCACAACATCGTCCGGCTCAACCTGCCGCGCGCCGCCGGGGAGAGCTACGCGGCGGCGGGCGAGCGGCTCCGCCGCTGGCTCGCCGAGGGCGCGCTCGCCGCCGACCCCGAGCCCGCCCTCTACGTCTACGAGGCGGCCCGCGGCGGGACGGTCCTGCAGCGCGGCCTCATCGGCGCGCTGGGGCTGCGCGCCGAGGCCGACGGCGTCGTCCTGCCGCACGAGAACGTCTTCCCGGGGCCGGTCCGCGACCGGCTCGCGCTGATGACGGCCGCGAACGCCAACCTGGAGCCGATCTTCCTGGTGTACGAGGGCGGCGGCGACGCGGCCCGGATCGTCGACGAGGCCGCCTCGCATGCCCCGCTGCTGGAGTTCGGCGCCGACGACGGGCTGACGCACCGGCTGTGGAGCATCACCGACCCCGCCGCGCACGCGCGCATCGCCCGCGACCTCCGCGACAAGCGGGCCCTCATCGCCGACGGCCACCACCGCTACGCCACCTACCGCGCGCTGCAGGCCCGCCGCCACGCCGCCGGCGACGGACCTGGGCCCTGGGACGCGGGCCTGGCGCTCCTGGTCGACTCGACGCGCTACCCGCCGCATCTGGGCGCGATCCACCGCGTCCTGCCCGGCCTCCGCCCGGACGAGGCGGTCGAGAAGGCGCGCAAGGTGTTCCGCGTCACCGGCTACGGGGACGAGGGGCCCGCCGTGCGGGCCCTCGCCGGCGCGGACGGCCCCGCGTTCCTCCTCGGCGGGGGCGGCACCCTCCACCTGCTCACCGACCCCGACGAGGACGTGCTCGCCCGCTCCATGCCGTCCGAGCACTCACCGCGCTGGCGCAGGCTCGACACCGCCGTCCTCGACCACGTCCTCATGGACGCCGTGTGGAACGTCCCGGAGAACGAGAACGCCATCGAGGTGGTGCACGACGACCCGTCCGCCGCCATCGCCCGCGCCCGCCGCGCGGGCGGCACGGCGGTCGTCCTGAACCCCCTGAAGGTCGAGGACGTCCTCGCCGTGGCGGGCGGCGGGGAGCGCGTCCCCCGCAAGTCGACCTCGTTCGGGCCGAAGCCCCGCACCGGTCTCGTCCTGCGGCTCCTCGACCCGGACGCCTCCGAGAGGCCATGATCGTGGAATGGACACCGCGACCACGATCACACCCCTCGGCGGGGACGTCTACGAGATCGACACCCGGATGGCCGGCTACAGCGGCATCACCGCCGCGTACCTGATCCTCTCCGACCGGCCGTGCCTGGTGGAGCCGGGCACGTCGGGTTCGGCGCCCGTGGTGCGGGCGGCGCTGCGGCAGCTGGGCGTGGGCGCCGACGACCTGGCGTCCGTGGTCGTGACGCACATCCACCTCGACCACGCGGGCGGCGTCGGCGACATCGCGGAGATGTACCCGCGGGCGGAGATCGTCGTCCACGAGAAGGGCGCGCGGCACCTGGCCGACCCGTCGCGGCTCATGCGCAGCGCCCGCATGGTGTACGGGGACAGCCTCGACACCCTGTTCGGCGAGCTGAAGCCCACGGACGCCGCCCGGATCAGGGCCGTCGAGGACACCGGCAGCATCGACCTCGGCGGCGGGCGGCTGCTGGAGTCGCACTACTCCCCCGGCCACGCCAAGCACCACGTCGGCCTGATGGACTCCCGGACCGGCGACCTGTACGTGGGCGACGCCGCCGGCATCTACATCCCGGAGACGGCGGACGTGAAGCCCGCGACACCGCCGCCGGACTTCGACCTCGACACCGCCCTCGCCTCCCTCGGCAGGTTCCGGTCACTGGGCCCGCAGCGGCTGCTGTTCGCGCACTACGGGCCCGTCGACGAGGTCGAGGACACGCTGGAGCGGTCGGCGGAGGAACTGCGCGTCTGGGTGGACGCCGTCCAGGACGCCAAGGACCAGGACCTCGACCTCGACCACGCCGTCGCCATGGTCGTCGACCGGACCAGGCACCGCTACGCCGTCATGAGCGAGGACACCGACCCCGAACTGGTCGCCAAGTACGAAGTGCTCAACAGCGCGGAGAGCAACGTCGCCGGCATCATGCACGCCCTCGACCGGCACGCGTGAGCGCTCAGCGGCGGAACGGGCCGGTGACCTCGAACGTGTAGCCGTCCGTCCCGGCGATGAAACCGTCCTTCCCGCGCTGGGACGAGAAGTAGAGCCGCGACCCGTCCGGGCTGAACGCGCACCCGGTGATCTCCGACTCGTCATGGCCGACGACCCGCAGGAACGGCGTCACGATCCCGTCCCTGGTGATGAGGTTGATCTCCATGTTGTCGCCGTCTTCCGCGACGTACAGCTCACCGGACGCGGTCGCGGTCACGGCGTCGACGCCGTGCAGCGGCGCCTCCCCGCCGGTGACGAGGTCGTCGTCGTAGGCGATGTCCAGGCTCTCGGCGGCGGCGTCGTAGGCCCACACCCGGTTGTCGCCCTTGGTGGTGAAGTAGCAGACGCCGTGCGTGTAATAGCACCCCTCGCCGCCGTCGAAGCGCATGGCGCCCGCCACCTGGTCGCGGATCGGCGTCAGCCACAGCTGCGGGCTCGGCACCTTCGCCCACTGGACGGGACCCGTCCCGGAGCCGACCAGCACTTCGAGCGTCCCGGACGACAGGTCGCCCCACGTGTCCGGGCGGAACCGGTAGAAGCAGCCGTCCCCCTGGTCCTCGGTCAGGTAGACGACCTCGCGCTCGGGGTCGGACGCGGCGGCCTCGTGCTTGAACCTGCCCATCGCCGGGCGCGCCACCGCGGACCTCTGCCCGCGCGGGTCCGTCTCGTACACCAGGCCGAAGTCGTGCTCCTCGCAGGACAGCCACGTGTTCCACGGGGTCGCGCCGCCGGAGCAGTTCAGCGTGGTGCCGTTGAGGATCCGGTACGCCGACGTCACCTTCCCCGTCGCGTCGAACCGGATGGCGGAGACGCCGCCGACGAGCGGGACCTCCGAGTTGCTGACGTAGATCCAGCCGTCGCCGTCGGCGAAGCACGCGCCGCCGTCGGGCGCGGGATGCCAGGTGTGGCGCGTCCCCTCGACGCGCCGCATCGACCGCGCCACGACACGGCTCGTGAAGCCCTCCGGCAACTGCACGCCGTTGCCGTCCGCGGCCCCCGGCGGCCCGTACGGGCTCGGGCCGGGCTGCGCGGGCCCCGCGGCGGCGAAGGCGCGCTGCCACAGGGCGCCGGAGAACGCGGTCGTGCCGCCGGCGACGGCGGAGGCGCGCAGGAACATGCGTCGGTCCAGGGACATGACTCTCCTCAAGGAGTCGATCTCCGCCGGACGTGTCCGGCGGCCCCCGAACGGCGCGGTCCCGTGAATATCCGGGAAACCTACCCGCCAGTCAAGTACCGGTGGTCACGGTCCCGCGGGCGGCTCCTCCTCGGACTCGCCGGACTCCCGCGGCCCGTCCTCACCCGGCGCCCCGGGCTCCAGGAACACCGCCGGAGCCTGCGGGGCGTCCCCTTCCTGCGCCTCGATCACCTCGGGCTCGGGCGGCTGGAACGCGATGTCGGTCGCGGCCGCCGGCTCGGGCTCCGCACCGGAACCGCCGTCGTCCCCCGCCTCCGCGGCGGCTTCGGAGTCCGCCGCGCCCTCGGCGTCCTCGGTCTCCTCGGCGTCTTCGGTCTCCTCGGTCTCTTCGGTGTCGAGGATGTGGAGCCCTTCGATCTCGGCGTAGCGCTCGGCGGCGTCGGTCTCCCCGTCCCGGTCCGCGGCGGCGGCCCGCGCGAACCAGTCGGCGGCCTCGTCCGCGCGGCCCGCCTCGACGAGCGCGTCCGCGTAGGCGTAGAACAGCCGCATCGACCACGGCCGGAGCCGCCGGTCGCGCAGCTCCGGGATCTGCAGGATGACGACGGCCGCGTCGTACTGCCCCATGTCGCGGCGGACGCCCGACTCCACGATGCGGAGCTCGACGCGTCCCATCTGGTCGAGCTTCCCGGCCTCCGGCGACTTGATCAGGTCGAGGGCCCGTTCGGGTCGCCCGAGGCCCCGCTCGCAGTCGACCATCACCGGCAGGTAGGAGTCGTCCCCGGCGCCGAGCCGGCGGGCGGCGCGCAGCTCGGCGAGCGCCTCCGCCCATTCGCCCGCGTGGTAGGCCGCGATCCCGGCCGCCTCCCGGACGATCCCGACCCGGGACGCGAGCCGCCGCGCCGCCTTCGCGTGCCGGTAGGACTGCTCCGGCTCCTCCTCGGCCAGCCGCCCCGCCATCACGAGATGGCGCGCGACCTTGGCCGCCAGCTCCTTCGGCAGCGTGCGCAGCTCGACGCGCGCGTCGGCGTCCAGCTCCTCGCCGGTGACGTCGTCCGGCAGCAGCGGATCGTCGTGCGCCGGCGCGGGACGCTCGCGCTCCTCCGCCCGCGGCCGCCGGTCCTGCCGGTCGCGCGGCGGCCCGTAGGAGCGCCCGCCTTCCTGCGGACGCCTGGGGCCGCGCCCCTTGAACGGCGCCCCGCCCCGGTCGCGGTCGCCCGGACGCCCTTCGCGCTTGCCCTCGAACCGGCGCCCCGACGGACGGCGCTCGTCGCGCCCCGGCCGGTCGTCGCGGTCCTTGAACCTGCGCTCGGGAGGACGTCCTTCGAACCGCCGCTCACCCTGCGCACCCGCCGGACGCCCTTCGCGTCGCGGCCCGCCGCCCTGACCCTGCCTCGGGCCGCCGCCCTGCTGCTGACGGGGCCCGCCGCCCTGACCCTGCCTGGGCCCGCGTGGCCCGCCGAAGCGGCCTTCCTTGCGCTCACCCGGCCTGCCCTGGCCGCCGCCGCGCGGACCACCGAAACGGCGCTCGCCCGGCTTGCCCTGGCCGCGCGGCCGCTCGGAGCGGCCCTCGGAACGGTCGCCGCGGGGCCCGTCGAACCGCCCTTCCCGGCGGTCCTCCCGGCGTCCCTCGCGCGATTCCGGACGCCGGTCGTCAGAGCGCTTGAACGGACGGCCGGGCTTGCGGTCATCGCGCTTGCCGCGCGCGTCCCGGTCCTTCCACCCGCCGCCCGCGGGACGGCCGCGTCCGCCCTGCGGACCGCCGGCGCGAGGCGCTCCACCACGGGGGCCGCCGCCCTTGCGGTCTCCAGGCCCGCCCTGGCCGCCGCGGGGCCCGGCCCCGCGGCGGGGCGGGGTGCCCCGCCGCCCGTTGTCGCCCCGCCGTTCGCGGCTGTCGTCGCCGCGGCCGTCCTCTTCCGCGCTCATCACGTCCGTCACTGTTCTTGATGGTGTTCGTGGATACGTGCAGCCTACTTTGGCCGGAGCCCCACATGCGTCGAGGGCCGCCCCGTGAAATCGGGGCGACCCTCGACCAATTCAAGTCCGGCGGCGTCCTACTCTCCCACACAGTCTCCCATGCAGTACCATCGGCGCTGAAGGGCTTAACTTCCGGGTTCGGAATGGGACCGGGTGTTTCCCCTTCGCCAAAACCACCGAACGCTCAACGCACCACCCTCACGGGCGGGCAAATCAACGTCCGAGCGACTCAGCTCGGTATTATATTATGCACTGCGGTTCCCGGATTGTTTCCTGAGAACCACACAGGGACGCGAACAAACCCACAACAGCGACTCGCTTTGAACGTTCAGTGTGTTCAAGCCACTCGGCCTATTAGTACCGGTCGACTCCACACGTTACCGCGCTTCCATCTCCGGCCTATCAACCCGGTCGTCTACCGGGGGCCTTACACCCAC
>NZ_FZOR01000073.1 GCF_900188445.1 Actinomadura meyerae | reverse complement strand
GAACAAGAACGCCACATCTTCGACCTCATCGGCGAAGGCCTCACCAACCGCCAGATCGGCGAACGCCTCTACCTCGCCGAAAAGACCGTCAAGAATCACATCTCCAGCATCTTCGCCAAGCTCGGCATGAGCCGCCGCACCCAGGCCGCCGCACTCGCCGCCCAGCTCAAGGCCGCCTCGAAGAAGCCCTCCGAGTAAGAAGCCCCCCGACTAGGACGTCCGCGGACGGCCTGCTCGGGTCCGAGTCAGGCGGGCCGGGGCTGCGGCACGATCGCCACCGCGCAGGGGGCATGGTGCAGCATCGCCGAGCTCGTCGCGCCCAGCAGCAGCGGGTCCAGGCCGCCCGTGCCGCGATCCCCCACCACCAGCAGATCGGCGGTCGCGGCCTCCGCCAGCAGCGCCTCGCGAGGACGCTCCAGCGTCAGCGACACCTGCACGTCGACCTGGGGAAAGCGCCGCTTCCACGGGCGGACGGCCTCGTCCAGCATCGCGGTGCGCACCTCGACGAGCCTGTCCGCGTCACTGAACAGGGGCAGTTCGTGCTCGGGGACGGCGCCGGGCTCCCAGGCCCCGTAGACCACGCGCAGGCCGCTGCCCCGGAGGGCGGCCTCCTCGATCGCGAAGCCGAGCGCCGCGTCCCCGCCCGCGGACCCGTCGACGCCGGCCACGACGCGGCCGTGCGGCCCGCGGGCCCCGCGGACCGCGATCACCGGACGGCGGGTGCGCGCCGGCAGCCGCACCGCCGTCGACCCGGTGAGCAGCCGGAACCGCTCGTGGGAGCCCACGACGATCAGCTCCGCGTCGTCGGACTCGTCGACGAGCGTCTCGGTGACGGGTTCCCGCCTGAGCAGTGTGGAGACCTTCCCGGCCGCGCCCAGTTCCCGGGCCTTGCGGGCGCCCTCGCTCAGCAGGTTCTCGCCCGCCCGCTGGATGATCGCCTCGACGCCGGCGTCCGCGTGGCCCGGCGGGTAGGGCCAGTGCCAGCAGTGGCACATGACCAGGTCGAGGTTCCGCAGCCGGGACTCCTCGACCGCCCAGCGCAGTGCCGGCTCGTTCTCGGCGGTCCCGTCGTAGCCGAACAGGATGTTCGGCCGCTGGGCCCGTGACAGTGCGACCATCGGTCCTCCCCCTTCGCCCGCGCTACGGACTCAATTTCAGGTTCGGCGGGCCGCAAACACCCGGCAGGAGCCGAAGGTCCCGGCGGCGGGAGGCCGTCCGGCGCTGCCCGTCCGGACCCGCCGGTGAGAACGTGTCAGGGCCGGGCATGCCCTGCGACGATCCGGACGACGGCGGGAGGAGACACCATGGACCGGTGGATCCTGTCCTACGACGGCTACGACCCCGGCACCGAGGGGCTGCGGGAGGCCCTGTGCACGCTGGGCAACGGCTACTTCGCCACCCGGGGCGCCTCCCCCGAGTCGTCCGCCGACGGCGTCCACTATCCGGGGACCTATGTCGCGGGCTGCTACGACCGGCTGCCGGCGGAGATGGACGGGCTGCGGACCGACAACGCCGACCTGGTCAACATGCCCAACTGGCTGCCCCTGACCTTCCGCCCGGCCGGCGGTGACTGGTTCGACCCGGACCGCGCCCGGCGCGAGGGGCGGCTGCTGTCGTACCGGCAGGAGCTCGACCTGCGGCGCGGCGTGCTGACCCGGCTGGTCCGGGTGCGCGACGACCGGGGACGCACGTCGCGGGTGGCGCAGCGCCGGATCGTGTCCATGGACGACCCCCACCTCGCCGCGCTGGAGACCACCATCGTGGCCGAGGACTGGAGCGGCCCGATCGAGATCCTGTCGGCGGTGGACGGACGCGTCGTCAACGCCGGCGTGGAGCGGTACCGCAACCTGCCCGGGGAGCACCTGGTCCACGAGGAGAGCCCCCGCCCGAACGATCCCGAACTGCTCCTGCTGCGGTCGTCGACGGTGTCCTCCAAGATCGGCGTCGCGGTGGCGGCCCGCACCCGCGTCTCCGTCCCCGCCGAGCGCGCCCGCCGCGCCGAGGGCGGCTGGACGGGCCTGGACCTCACCGCGGACGTCCGCGCAGGAGAACCGGTCACGATCGAGAAGACCGCCGCCGTGTTCACCTCGCGCGACCGCGCCATGGAGGAGCCCGCCCAGGCGGCGCTCGCGTCCGCCGCCCGCGCCGGCGGCTTCGACGCCCTTTTGGAGAGGCACACGCTCGCATGGTCCCGGCTGTGGCGGCGCTGCCAGCTCAGCGTCGACCACGTCGACGTGCAGCGCGTCCTCAACCTCCACATCTTCCACCTGCTGCAGACGGTCTCCGAGCACAGCGTCGACCTGGACGTCGGCGTCCCCGCCCGCGGCCTGCACGGGGAGGCGTACCGGGGCCACGTCTTCTGGGACGAGCTGTTCATCCTGCCGTTCCTGACCATGCGGTTCCCCGAGATCGCCCGCGCGCTGCTGATGTACCGGTGGCGGCGCCTGCCCGCGGCGCGCCGCGCGGCCGGGGACGCCGGGCACCGCGGCGCGATGTACCCGTGGCAGAGCGCGGCCGACGGCCGCGAGGAGACCCAGCGCATCCACCTCAACCCGCGTTCCGGCCGGTGGCTGCCCGACCACTCGCACCTGCAGCGCCATGTCGGGCTGACCATCGCCCACAACGTGTGGCGGTACCACGAGGCGACCGGCGACACCGAGTTCCTCGCCGAGTACGGCACCGAGATCATGCTGGAGGTCGCCCGGTTCTTCGCCGATCTCGCCGCCTACGACCGCTCCACCGACCGGTACCGGATCCGCGGCGTCATGGGCCCCGACGAGTACCACGACGCCTACCCCGGACGCGGCGACCCGGGCCTGGACGACAACGCCTACACCAACGTCCTCACCGTCTGGGTGCTGCGCCGGGCCCTGGACGCGCTCGCGATGATGCCCGAGGACCGGCGCGCGGAACTGCGGGAACGGCTCGCCCTGACCCGCGAGGAGATCACCCGCTTCGAGGACGTCGCGCGCAAGATGTACGTCCCCTTCCACGACGGCGTGATCAGCCAGTTCGACGGCTACGCCGGCCTGGCGGAACTCGACTGGGCCGGCTACCGGGAGCGCTACGGCGACATCCGCAGGCTGGACCGCATCCTCGAAGCGGAGGGCGACTCCGCCAACCGCTACAAGGCCTCCAAGCAGGCCGACGTGCTGATGCTCTACTACGTCCTGTCCCCCGGCGAACTCGACGACATCCTGCGAGAGCTCGGCTACGAGCACGGCCCTGCCCTGGACGCCAGGAACATCCGCTACTACCTGCCGCGCACCTGCGATGGCTCCACGCTCAGCTCACTCGTCCACGCCTGGATCCTCGCGCGCACCGACGGGGAGACGGCCTGGCGCATCTTCCTGGAGTCGCTGTTCAGCGACATCACCGACGCCCAGCACGGCACGACGCCCGAAGGCGTCCACCTGGGCGCCATGGCGGGCACCGTCGACCTCGTCCAGCGCTGCCACGCGGGAATCACCACCCGCGGCGGCACCCTGCACCTGGAACCGCGCCTGCCGTCGGCGATCGGTGAACTCCGCATCGGGCTCCGCTACCGGGGCCACTGGGGCATCGACCTGACCTGCCGCCAGGACATGATCCGCGTCGCGCTCCGGCCGAGCGCCGCCTCTCCCATCCGCATCTGCTACGCGGGCGACGACCTGGAACTCCAGCCGGGCGCATGCTGGGAAGGCCCGCTCCGGCAGGGAAGGACACCACCACCGGACGACTGAACACCGATGGCGACCTACGGGACGGGCCCCGCCGTACCCGCGAGGGAGAGCAGGCGGTCGGCCGCGGTCGCCGTGCCGTCGGTTTTGATCGTCGGCGCGACGGCACGTGCGGTCGGCGCGGCGTCCAGCACCCGGCCGAGGGCCTGGCGCAGGCCCTCGGCGGGCGGAACCGAAGCGCCCAGCCCGAGGTGGCGGACACGTTCCGCGTGATAGTACTGGTCGAACATCTGCGGCAGCAGCAGTTGCGGTGTCCCGGCCATGGCGGCGACGGTGGTCGTCCCGGCGCCTCCGTGATGGACGACGGCCGCCGTCCGGGGGAAGAGCGCCTGCTGGTTGACCTCGCCGACCACGAGGCAGTCGGACGCGTCGGCGGGGGCTGTCAGGTCGGCCCAGCCGCTTGAGATCACGACGCGGCGCCCGAAGGCGCGAGCCGCGTCGAGCATCGTCGCGACGATGCCTTCCGGGGCGCGCATGCTGCCGAGCCCGAAGTACACCGGCGGCTCGCCCTCGGCAAGGAACGCCTCGACTTCGCGGCTCAGCGGGCGGGTGTCGTCGAGCAGCCAGGCCCCGGTCTGCTGGACGTCCAGTCCGGGCGGGCCGGGCCACGGCGCGAGGACGGGGTCGGCCGCGAGCCACGGACGGTCGGTGAACAGGTGCGAGCGCACGTCCGCGACGGGCTCGAGGCCGAGCCGCCGGCGCTCGGCGTTCAGCGGGTCCCGCCACATCGCGTTCCAGCGCTGCTCGTCCTCGGCCCAGAGCTTCTCGGCGTCGGCCGGCCCGTCCGCAGGTCCTTGCCCGAGCATGCCGAGCACCGGCGGCGCGTGATGGGGAGAGGGCAGCGTGACCGGTGCGAACGCCGCGTACGCGTAGGGGACGCCCAGCGCCTCGGCGACCGACCGGGCCGCGATCGCCAGCGCTCCCCCGCCGACCACGGCGTCGCAGCCGTCCGCCGCCGACCGGACGGCCCGGAACTGCTCCGCGACCGTCCCCTCGATCATCCGCTGCCGCTCCCGCGGTGTCGGCACCGTCCCCGCGGCGGCCTTGGCCGTCCCCCGCAACCACGGCCCCACGGGCGCGTAGGCCACCCCGAGCGATTCCGCCCAGGCCCGAAAGTCCGGCGGCGCGCACACCACCGCGTCGTGCCCGAGCCCTCGCAGCCGCACCGCCAGCGCGATCACCGGCTGGGCCTCGCCCCGCGACCCGATCGTCGACAGCAGAACCCGCATGCCTCTCCCCCTTCCGCGCCCCGCCTTTCGGCGCGCGGGCAGCGATTCTGCCCGCCGCCCCGCCTCTTGCCGCAAGCCCCCATCCGCGCTAGACAATGAAGTGGGAGGACGGGCCACCGGCGGTCGTCCAGTCCTCGCCAACGATGCGCGAGCATTCGGGAAAGCGCCTTTGGAAGGCGGCCAGGGGCTCCGGATTCACCGTCGAACTCCAATGACCGCCCGCCTTCACCGGTTACCGGTCGAGAACCAGGCGCGGTGAGCGGCAGCGGGAGACGCACGGGAACATGGTGTTTCCGGCTGCGCGCTCGTCCTGGGTCAGCACGTAGTCGAAGTGCTCCACCTCGCCCTCGATCACGGTGGTCTCACAGGAGCCGCAGATTCCCTCCTGGCAGGAACTGGGGATCGGGACGCCGGCCTCTTCGAGGACGGAGAGCACGCTGCGGTCCGGCGGGACGTGCAGCGTGCGGCCAGATCTCCGCAGGACGACGTCGAAGGCGCCTGGTTCGTCCGGTTGAGGTTCGGTCCGTGGCTCGAAGCGTTCCGAACGCAGGTCCGGAACCCGTTCCTCCATCGCGGCCAGCAGAGATGCCGGGCCGCAGCAGTAGACGGCGAGACCGGATGGGCCCCCGACCGTCCCCGCGGCTTCGCGGGCCTCCGCCAGCGCGGCGTCCAGGTCGAGATGGCCGTACTCCTCCTGGGGCCTCACGACGACATGCTCGCCGTAGCGTCCGAGTTCCCGGAGGAAGGCCATCGATCTCCGGGTGCGGCCGCCGTACAGCAGCCGCCACGGCGCACCGGCGGCGGCGACGGCGTGGACCATGGGCAGGATCGGCGTGATGCCGATGCCGCCCGCCACGAACAGGTGGCTCCCCGCCTCGGCGAGGGGGAAGTTGTTGCGCGGGCCGTCGTAGCGGACGAGCAAGCCGGGCCGCAGCGAGTCGTGCACGTAGGCCGACCCGCCGCGGCTCGCGTCCGCGCGGAGCACGGCGATCCGCCACCGGTGGCGGTCGGCGGGGTCGCCGCACAGGGAGTACTGCCTGGTGGGGCCGTCGCCGGGGATCAGATCGATGTGCGCGCCCGGCGACCAGCGGGGCAGCGCGGCGCCGTCGGGCCGGACCAGCGTGACGGACAGGACGCCGTCGGCCTCCCAGGTCAGCGCCCGCACGAGCAGCGCGCTCATTCGACCATGAAGGCGGCCGCGTCCAGCCGGACCAGCGCGTCCTGCTCGGCGAAGGCGACGCCGACCGGGTCCTCGCCCGCCGCGACGGCGTCGATCTGCCGCTTGAGGAACCTGCGGAGCATGACGACGCCGCGGTCGGTGGTGGCCAGGTGCTCGGCGGCGTGGTCGGCGAAGTCGCCCTGGCTCTTCTGCGCCTCGTAGTCGCCGGGCATCCGCTGGTGCTCCGCGTCGTTCAGGTCCTCCCACGGCCGGCCCTCGAAGCGGGTGCGGATCCTCGCGATCGCTTCGGGGTCCCTGGTGCGGAACACCGTGTAGACGCGGAACGCCGTGTCGTCCAGGGGGACGACCCAGCCGAGCGAGTCGGCCGGGCCGAGGACGTCCAGTACCGGGTTGGGGACGATCCGCAGGTTCGGCAGCGCCACCTCGGTACGGCGCCGGTAGAGGCGCCCGTCGTCGAGGCGCCGGTCCTGGACGCTGCGGACGCCGAGATCGGTGAGCTCCCACCGGACCTCGGGCAGGACGCCCATCTCGCTGACGAACTGCACCCCGGAGAACGATCCGTGCAGGACCGGGATGTGGAACGGGTCCATCACGTTCTCGAAGTGCTGGAGCCAGTTGAAGTCGACGATGGCGGGCCCGCCCGCGCCGATGCTGCGGTCGTCGGCGACCAGCGCCTCGCCGTCCGCCAGGTCCTGGAAGATCGAGAAGCGCGGGAAGACGGGCATCCGGTCCGGCGGGCCCATGTAGGCGAAGATCAGCCCGGCCCACTCGTGCAGCGGGTACCACGGCTGGCGGACGCGGTCGCGGTGCCGCCCGCCCTCCGGCTCGCAGGGCTGGTCCAGGCAGGTGCCGTCGGCGCCGTAGAGCCACCCGTGGTAGCAGCACCGGATGCCGTCGTCCTCCACCTTGCCGTAGTAGAGCGAGGCACCGCGGTGCGCGCAGTTGGGGTGGACGAGCCCCGGTTCGCCCTTGCGGGTGCGGAACAGGATGAGGTCCTCACCGAGGATCCTGATCTTCCGCGGGGTGGTCGTGGCGTCGCCTTCCAGGGCGACCGGCTGCCAGTAGCGGCGGAACAGCTCCCCGGCCGGTGTGCCGGGCCCGACGTGCGTCAGCTCCGGGTTGTGCGTGGCCGCGGCGCGCCCGTAGGCGGTTTCCGTGGGCATGTGGACTCCTCGGGGGGGACGTTCAGGCCGAGACGGCGGTCTCGGGCCGGGCGGTGGCCTCGATGAGGCGGACCAGCTCGCCGAGCAGGCGGCGCATCAGGTCCTCGGTGACCTCGTCGGGGAGCAGGGTGCCGTCGGGGGTGAAGCGCTCGTGGGAGCGGAACACGGTGATCTCGGGCTCCACGACGACCGGTGCCTGGATGCGGTGGAGCACCTGCCGCAGGACCATCTGGCCGCGGGCGGTGCCGAACTGGGACGGGGACGCCCCGAGGATGGCGACGGGTTTGCCGCGGAGGCTGGAGTCGCCGGCGGGACGGGACGCCCAGTCCAGGGCGTTCATGAGCACCCCGGGGATGGCGGAGTTGTACTCGGGGGTGGCGATGACGACGCCGTCCGCCTCCCTGATGCGCCGGCGCAGGTCGGCGACCGGGGCGGGGACGTCGTCGCGCTCGCGGTCCTGGTCGAAGAGGGGCAGTGCCCGCAGGCCGCCGTAGATGTCGACGGTGACGCCGGGCGGGGCCATGACGCGGAGCGCGCGGAGCAGCCCGCTGTTGTGGGAGGTACGGCGCAGGCTGCCGGACAGGGCGAGGATGTCGAGAGTCATGGTCCGGCCCGTCACCGCGCCGCACCGGACGGGTGGACGTCGTAGGAGATGCGTCCCGCGGGCAGGTAGAACAGCGCGATCAGGGCACCGCCGCGGGCCTCCGGATAGTGGTGGCTACCGGGTTCGGGGGCGGTCCAGCCCGCACCCTGCCAGCCGCGGGGGCCGAGGAGTTCGGCGCCGGGGCCGATGGGCACGACCAGGTTGACCTCGCCGTACGGATGCGCGTGGTACTGCCCCCGGTAGCGGGCCACGCTGTCCATGTAGACGGCGGTGATGCTGAAGTAGCAGGTCTCTTCCGAGGGCGGGGCGACGAGACCGCGCCGGTAGCGCGGGCCGTCGATCTCGGTGTCGGCCGCCCAGCCCTCTTCGAGGACTCCGGCCTTGATCAGCCTCGACAATTCGTCGTAGAGCTCGGTCCCCGCCGAATAGGTGGTGTTCAGCCAGGATTCGAGTTCCTTCCCGGCGGTGCGGTTCTTGATCTCATTGAGGAACGGAATGCTCCGCTCGATGAGCGCGCGCCTACTGTCCATCGCCATCCTTCACAGGAGCCAGTGGTGACTGGAACGGGGTGACGGTCCTCGCCCTCGGGAGCCGGACGCGGCACCGTCGCGGACGAGCCTCACACATGGTTTCGTTACAGTCAATAGCTGTAACCTAACTCCGGGAGACCCGCCCGGCCCCGGCTATCCTTGGCGCCGGAGGTGCACAGATGAGCCACAGCGACCGGGACGCCCCCGGCCGGAAACCCCGGGGCGGAGCCGCCGGCGCCCGGTCGTCGCGCGCCGGCGGCCGCCCCCGCGACCCCGCGATCGAGCACGCCATCATCGAGGCCGCGCGCAAGCGCCTCGCCAGCGACGGCTACTCCCAGATGACCATCGGCGACATCGCCGCCGACGCGGGCGTCACCCGCCCTACGCTCTACCGCCGCTGGGCGTCCAAGTACGACCTGGTCGTCGACGCGCTCAAATACGGGCTGCGCCAGCAGCGCGAGGCATATCCCGCCATCGACTGGGACCGGCTGGAACCGGTCGAGGCGTTCAAAGAGGCCGTGCGCCGCCTCGACCCGCGCTACAACAACAAAGCCGCGATGGCCCTTCACGCGAACTTCATGGCCGAGGCCGACCGGGAACCGGGGCTGCTGGAACAGCTGCGCGAGCACGGCGTCGGGCCGCGCTGCGAGGAACTGCTCACGACGCTCCACCTGCTCAGGGAACGGGGCGCGGTACGCCCGGACGCCGATCTCGACATCGTCGTGACCATGTGCTTCGGCAGCTTCTTCGGGGACTACCTCCGCACGGGCGAGAGCCCGGGCACCGATTTCGCCGACCGCATCGTCGACACCCTGTGGCCCGCGATCGCCAGTACGGACCGCGACGGCCCCGCCGGGAACGCCGCGCACGGCTGAGCCCGGCTACTCGCCGCTCGCGGCCGTCCCCGCCGGAGCCGCGATCGGCGCCGTCCCCCGCTCCTTCCGCGCGTTCGGGTAGGCGTACGGCCCGAGCAGCAGGAAGAGGAACGCGGTGGCCACGAGGGCGCCGCCGCAGAGGTAGAACGCCGGGCCGTAACCGCCGAGCCGGTCGTAGACCACGGCGAACAGGAGCCCGCCCGCGCTGGCGCCGAGCACGAAGATCGCGAACATGGCCCCGTAGATCTGCCCGAAGCTGCGCAGCCCGAAGTACCGGCTCGTGAGATAGCCGGCCAGGTCCACTTCGAGGCCGATGGCCAGGCCGAGGCAGACGGCGCCGAGGACGGGCGAGGCGCCGGTGCCGATCAGCACGAAGGCCACCACGGGGACGAGCTGCTGGACGAACGCGACGCGGGGCCCGTGGAACCGGTCCAGCAGCAATCCGGCGACCGGCCGTCCGACGAGCGAGGCGATGCCGACGGGGATGAGGACGGCCGCCGCCGCCGAGCCCGTCATGCCCCTGTCCGTCAGCAGCGGGACGAGATGCGTCATGCTGCCGTTCAGGGAGACCGAGGCGGTGAAGGTGCCCGCCGCGAGGATCCAGAACGACCGCATGCGCAGCGCCCGGCCGCGTTCGATCCCCGGGGCCTCGCCCGCCGGCCGCGCGCCTTGCGCCGTGCGGGTCGCGTCCCCCGCGAGCGATCGGCGCTCCCGCGCGGTCGGCTCCCGGATGACCAGGATCCAGGGAGGCAGCGCGACGACCAGCAGGAGCACCGCCAGCCCCGCGTAGGCTCCCCGCCAGCCCACGTGGTCGATGAGGAACTGCGTGTACTGCGGTATCAGCGAGGTGCCCAGCCCGATGCCGCAGACGGCGATGCCGATCGCCAGCCCTCGCCGCGCGTCGAACCATCCGGCGACGGCCTTGGTGTAGGCGGGCGGCTGCTGGGCCGCGCCGAGCAGGGAGACCAGCATCGAGATGGCGTAGAACACCGGCAGCGAGTCCGGTGTCAGCGAGAGCAGCGCGACGCTGCCGGCGAAGGGCACGAGCGCCGGGATCATCACCCGGCGCAGCCCGAACCGGTCGATGAGGTAGCCGAAGAGCAGGACGCCGAGCGCGGCCACCGGCCCCGCGAGGCTCTTCGCGCCGCTGACCTCGGTGCGGCTCCAGCCGAGGTCGTCGCCGAGTTCCTTCATGAACAGGCCGACGGTCTGCAGGACGAGGGGTGAGGCGCTCACGGTCAGCGCCGCGGTACTCCCCCAGACCACCAGCCACGATCGTGTTGTGAGGTTCATGGACGCCACGAGATTCTCCCGTCGCCAGAAGTGATGAAGACCTCGCCTGGAGGACCGGTCCTGCGGCGTGGTGCGCGCTCATCCTGCTGGGGAGATTAGTTACAGTCAAGAGTTGTAACGGAACTTGCCGCCCGAAACCCATCTGGCGCCACGACCTCGCAAGACACCCCGGATTGAGTTTCGTTACAAGTATTGACTGTAACTAATTCGCGTGGCAGCATCCCCTCGACCTACCGACCGGGCGAGAGGATGACCCTTGGACGTCCATGAAGCGCTCTACACCACGCGGATGATGCGCCGGATGCGGCCCGACCCCGTCCCGCTGGAGACGCAGTGCCGCATCCTCGACGCGGCCATCCGCGCGCCCAACGGGGGCAACACGCAGCGCTGGCACTTCCTGGCCATCGACGACCCGGACCACAAGGCGAGGCTCGCCGAGCTCTACCGCGAGTGCCGGGAACTGGAGTACCGGGACATCGCGGCGGGCGGCCTGGGCAGGACGGTCCAGGGCGAGGACGCCGGCCACACCGAGACCATGCGGAAGATCAAGGCGTCCGGCGCGTACTTCACCGACCACTTCGAGGAGATCCCGCTCCTGATCTTCGTGTTCGCCATCGACGACCACGGCGGCGCGAACATCTACCCGGCGATCTGGAGCGCGTTCCTCGCCGCGCGGGCCGAAGGCGTCGGCGGCGTCATGAGCACCGTCCTCCGCTATGCCGAGGACACCGTCACGGACATGCTGGGCGTGCCCGTGGAGCAGGGGTGGCGGATGACGGCGATGCTGGCCTTCGGCTACCCGCTGGGCCGGTGGGGCGTCGCGGCCAACCGCCGCCCCGTGCACGAGGTGGCCTCCCGCAACCACTGGAGCCACCCCTTCGGAGCCGAGGTCCACGAACCCTTGTGGAGCGCCCCCGCGGAGGCTTCGGCAGAAGCGCCGCTCAACGGCGCCTGAAGCCGTTGGTCATCGGCCCAATGGCCTCAGTGGCCGGGCCGATGCCAACGTCCTCGAACCGTCGAACTCATGACGCCTGGGCCGTGCTCTCAGTGAGCCGCGGCGCCGCAGCGTCCGCCGGATTACCGCGCCCGGTGCCCTACTCCACGACCGGCTCGGGGCCCGCCGCCCGTTCGGCGGGACGGTAGCGCTCCTTGCGGGTCTTGGCGCCGATGAGGCGCATCTGGGTGAGCAGCATCCACCGGTCGAGGCGCCGCGGGACAAGGCGCGCCGAGGCACGGACCAGCGCCGCCATGCGGTCGAAGTGGCGCTGCTCGCGCGCGGACCACTCGATGTCGAAGCGGCTCCGGACGGCCTCGGGCAGGCAGCCGATCGCCACCAGCGTGCCCAGCGGCCGCAGGACCGGCCGCGCCGCCCGGATGGCCGGGGACGGCACGAACGGGACCGCGCCGATGCCGTCCGTGCGGGCGATCTCGATGGACCGGGCCGCGGGAGCGGTCATCTCCAGGCGCTCGGCGCAGAACGCGTCGAAGGTCTCCCCGAAGGCGGCGTAGTCGGACGGAACCGGGCGCATGCTCACGCCGTACCGGGCGTACCAGGCGACCGTCTCGGCGTACAGGCGCTCGCGGTCGGCCGCGGTCAGCGCACCGGCCGGGAAGAACAGCTCGGCCGTCCGGAACATGTGCCAGGTGAAGGTGGCGTGCGCCCACCAGAACGTCTCGGGGTCCAGAGCATGGAACCTGCGGCCCGAAGAGTCGACGCCCTTGATGTCGAGGTGCAGGTCGCGGATCCGGCGGGCGCGCTCGGGCCCGTCCGGCCCGAAGATCGTGGCCCAGATCTGCGGGACCGACCGCCAGATCCTGCCGAACGGGTCGTCGAGGAAGCCGGACTGCTCGGCCACGGCCGTCCCCAGCGGCGGGTACATCAGCTGCAGCAGTCCGGTGGCGCCGCCGGAGAGCGCCGCCCGCGAGTCACCGGCGATCCGCCACAGCAGCGACCGCGGGCCGATGGGCTCCGCGTCCGGCGCGGACCGGTCGTCGAGGTGCTCCGATGCCGCCATGCCGACCTCCTTCGGCACGCGACAATGACACGCCGATGTTGCCTATGTCTACGGCACGCTGCCGCAAATGTTCGCCGAGGCCGACGGCCCCGAAATGATCATCCGGCTGCTCGCCGCGCTGCCGCGCCGGGCGTGGGCCGACCCGGTGCTGCCCGTCCCACGTCACCACCGCGGTTGCGCAACAGGGTGGCCGGTGGTGGACCGATGCGCCGCAGCCGGTCCCCGAGTGGCCGGTTCATGGCAAAGTGGCGGAATGCCTGGCGCGCGGTACGGGATGGATGCGCCCTATGGGTTCAGCTTCGTGGGCTTGGTCGTGCTGGGGTTCTGGGTGACCGGACTGGTGATGGCGGTCACCGCCGATCTCGCCGCCGCGCTGCCCGCACTGGTCTCCGGCACCCTGCTGGCGGGATGCCTGGCCCTGAGCCTGCACGCCACCCTGCGCGGCAAGTTCCTGGTCTGGCGGGACGTGCTGGACGAACTGGACCTGCGTGGCGACGAACGGCTGCTCGACCTCGGCTGCGGACGCGGCGCCGTCCTGCTGGCCGCCGCCCGGCGCCTCCCGCGGGGCCGGGCGGTCGGCGTGGACCTGTGGCGCGGACGCGACCAGTCCGGCAACTCCCCGGCGGCGACCCTTCGCAACGCCCGCGCCGAGGGCGTCGCCGACCGCGTTCACGTGCAGGGCGGCGACCTGCGCAGACTCCCGTACGCGGAGGAGAGCTTCGACCTGGTCGTGTCCAGCCTGACCGTCCACACCATCTTCGGCACCGAGGCACGCGCCCGAGCGATCGCCGAGGCGTACCGGGTGCTGCGGCCGGGCGGCCGCCTGCTGATCGCCGACCTGGCGCGGACCCCCCGCGAGTACGCCGCGGTGCTGGCCCGGTTGGACGCCGAGGACATCCGCGTGCGCGGCCTCGGCTGGCGCGCGTGGTGGGGCAGCCCATGGGTTCCGACCCGCCTGCTCACCGCCCGCAAACCGGCCACCCCCTGAACAGCGGACGTCCCGGTCCGCATGATCACGGTCCCGGGCATCCGGCCGGTTCAGTAAGGGAGGCCCTCGGATGCGGCGCGGAGCGCCGCGTGCAGGCGGGCGGTGAGTTCCGCGGGCGGCGCGTCGGCCCGGTCGGCGAACTCGGCGGCGAAGTCCTCCGCGGCCGCCCGCAGGGCGCCGTTGAGCGTGGCGGCGTGCACCTTCACCCGGAGATCGTCAGGCTCCCCGCCGGCGCGCCGGGCGAGGAGCTCGGCGAGCACGGGCAGCGCGTCGTCGTGAGCCTGCAGCCAGACGACCCGCAGGCTCGGTTCCCTGCGGGTCAGGCGGAGCAGGTCGAGGACGACGGGCTCGGCGATCGGCAGATCGCCGCGGTCGGCGGCCCCGGCGATGTACTCCAGGAGCGAGGTGCCCTCCGGCCAGTGCCGGAGCGCCTCGACGGCGGTGTCGAGCCCGGCCGCGAGCAAGGGGCGTACACAGCTTTCCTTGCTGGGGAAATAGCGCCAGAGGGTGCGGGCGGAAATGCCCACCGCCTCGGCGATCTGCTCGCCGGTGGTGTGGGCGACGCCGTTGGCGGTGAACAGCCGTACCGCCTCGCGGGCGATCTCAGACCGGAGGGCTGCCTTGCGCCGTTCCACGTACGACGGCTTGGGCCGAGGAGGCAGCGCCTCTGCCGCCGTGCCCGGCGCCGGGTCGTGCACCGCTGTCCACCGTCCTCGCCTTTTCGGAAGGCTCAGGATAGCCAACCCAGAAATTGACTCACACAGACACCTTGTCATTCAGTGACATCCACTCTACCCTCCCGTGCAGTGACCGATGAGTAACAAGGGTGGGACTGGCTCTGCAGCAGGGGGCTGTGCCACGTGAAGCCGCACCACCCGTTCAGGAGATCCCCCATGCCCATCAGCAGGCGCACTTTCCTCGCCGGCGCGGCCGCCGGCGCGGCGACCCTCGGAACGGCGCGCGCCGCCGGCGCGGCAACGGTGACGGCGTCCCCCTCGCGCGTCCGGCTCGTCAGGGAGGAGCACCGGGCGGTCGTCATCGGCTCGGGGTTCGGCGGCGGTGTGGCCGCGCTCCGTCTCGCGCAGGCGGGAGTGCCGGTGACCGTCCTCGAACGCGGACGGCGGTGGCCCACCGGGCCGAACGCCCGCACTTTCCCGACGCTGTCGACCCTGGACCGGCGGGCGATCTGGCACGGCACCATCCCGGAGGCGCTCCGGTCCCTCGCACGACTCGCCGGCCGGCCCCTCGGCCTCGATCCCTACGTCGGGTTGCTGGAGCCCGTCGCCGGGGAGAACATTCTCGCGGTCTGCGCGGCCGGTGTCGGCGGCGGCTCCCTCGTCTACCAGGGCATGACCCTGCAACCCTCCGAAGAGCTCTTCCACGCCTGCCTGCCCGAGGGCCTGGACTACCGCCGGATGAACGCGGTCCACTATCCGAGGGTCGCGCGAATGCTGCGCGCGGCGACCGCGCCCGACGAGTTGATCACGTCGCCGAACTACGCCGCCGCGCGCGTCTTCGCCGGGCGCGTCCGTGCGGCGGGCTACGGACTGAGCAAGATCCCGATGCCCATCGACTGGAACTACGCCCTCGCCGAACTCCGCGGGGAGATGGCGTCCTCGTACACGAACGGAGACTGCGCGCTCGGCGTCAACAACGGCGGCAAGCACTCCGTCGATGTCACCTACATCCGCCAGGCCGAACTCACCGGCAGAGTGACCGTCCACACCCATCACCACGTGACCGGCGTGGCCCGCACCAAGGACGGACGCTGGCAGGTCCACGTCGACCGCACAGACGATGCGGGTGAAGTACTGGAGCAGAAGGTGCTCACCACCCGCGCCCTGATCATGGCGGCCGGCAGTCTCAACACCAGCAAACTCCTCGTGCGGGCCGCCGCGACGGGCGCCGTTCCGGACATGCCGGACCGCCTCGGCGAGGACTGGGGCACCAACGGCGACCGCATCTACGCCTGGACGAATCTCCAGGAGGACTTCGGCAAGGAACAGGGCGGCCCGGTCGTCTACGGCAGCAAGGACTGGGCCTCGTCCGCCACGGCCAACACCGTCATCCAGGCGTCGATCCCCCCACTGGGCATCAACACCAGGACGACCATGCTGGTCGGCTACGGCGTGAGTCCCGATCGCGGCCACTTCCGGTACGACGGGCAGAAAGACGCCGTCTCCCTCGTCTGGCCCCGCGAGGGCGACGACGCGGTGCGCCGAGCGATTCATCAGCGGATCACCCGGCTCGCCCAGGGGCCGGGGGCGGTCACCGACACCAACGCCATCGTCAACAGCACCTGGCACCCGCTCGGCGGCGCCTCGATGGGCGCCGTCTGCGACCTCGACGGCAGAGTCCTGGGCCAGCGCGGGCTCTACGTGCTCGACGGCGCCTTGATCCCCGGCAACACGGCGGCATGCAACCCCTCCATGACCATCGCGGCCGTCGCCGAACGCGCCATGGAATCCCTTGCCGCCGAAGATGTCGGCACCATCATCTGAGCCGGGCACCCCACCGAACGGCGAGTTCCCGACGGCGCCGGCCCGGTTCCCCACATCACCCGCCGGTGGAGTCATATGGGGAGGGCAGGGCAAGTAACGGAACGTGACCGAGTGGGAGCACCAGTGCCTCGAAGCCGCCGGCCTCGCCGGTGACTCGGACGGTCCGGACGCATGACGGTCCTCCGGAGCGACGGCTACGTCCGGCTGCGCGACTACGCGGTGATCGGGGACGGGCGGAGCGCAGCGCTGATCGCCGCCGACGGGTCCGTGGACTGGCTGGGGACGCCGGACCTGGACTCCCCTTCGGTATTCGCCGCCGTCCTGGACCCCGCCCGGGGCGGCTGCTTCCAGCTTGAGCCGGCGGAGCCCTTCACGGTCGCGCGCCGGTACCTGCCCGGCACGAACGTCCTGGAGACCACCTTCACCACCGGACGCGGCAGTGTGCGGGTCACCGACTCGCTGACCCTGGAGGGCACCGGGACGCTGGGGCCGATGCGGGAGCTACAGCGGCGCCTGGACGGGGTGGCCGGGACCGTGCCGTTGCGCTGGAGCGTGCGGCCGCGGTTCGGTTACGGCGCCCGCCGGCCGCGGATCAGGTGGCGCGCCGGTGTGCCGGTGGTGGCGTCCGGCGCGGACGCGCTGGCGGTCTGCGGCTGGGACGCGGGTGAGCCGGAATGCGCCGACGGGACGATCAGCGGGCGCCTCGAACTCGAACGAGGAGGCCGGGCCCTGCTGGCCCTGTCGTTCGCGCACCAGGAGCCGCTCGTCCTGCCGACCCGGTCCGAATGCGACGCGCGCATGGAGCACACCGTCGCGGCCTGGCGGGGCTGGGCGCGGGAACGCGCGTACGAGGGCAGGTGGCGCGACGCCGTCCTGCGCAGCGCGCTGGCGCTCAAACTGCTGATCTTCGCGCCCTCCGGGGCGATCGCCGCCGCGGCGACGACGTCGCTACCGGAAGAGATCGGGGGCGTGCGCAACTGGGACTACCGCTTCTCCTGGGTCCGCGACTCGGTGTTCACCCTCCACGCGCTCCTGCGGCTGGGCTGCTCCGCCGAGGCGGACGCCTACTTCTGGTGGCTCATGCACGCCACCCAGCTCACGCATCCTCGGCTGCGGGTCCTCTACCGGCTGGACGGCGGCGGCCGCACCCCGGAACGCACGCCGCCCCTGCGGGGATACCGCGATTCCGCGCCGGTGCGGATCGGCAACGCGGCGGGCACCCAGATCCAGCTGGACACCTACGGTGAGCTGCTGCAGACCGCCTGGCTCTACGCAGGTGCCGCCGGACGACTGGACACCGACCTCGCCCGGCGGCTGGCCGAGCTGGCCGACTTCGTCTGCGATGCCTGGCAGGAGACGGACTCGGGCATCTGGGAGGTGCGCAGCGCTCCCCTGCACTTCACACACTCGAAGATGATGTGCTGGGTGGCCCTCGACCGGGCCGTCGACCTGTCCGAGCGCGGGCTGATCCCAGGCCGCGGTTCGGGCCGCTGGCAGCGCAACCGCACCCAGATACGCGACTTCGTCGAGACGCGCTGCTTCTCCCCCGGTCGCGGCTGCTACACGCGTTCCGCCGGGAGCCCGGAACTGGACGCCGCCGTCCTGCTCGGCCTCCTGCACGGCTACGCGCGGCCCGATGACCGCCGTATGCGCGCCACGGTGGACGCCGTCGGACGGGAGCTGCGGCACGGCCCGTTCGTCGACCGGTACTCCGGCGAGGACGGGCTGGCCGGCACCGAGGGCGCGTTCCTGGCCTGTTCCTTCTGGCTGGCCGAGTGCCTCGCCCGGACCGGGCGCCTCGACCAGGCCATCACGTTGATGGACGACCTGGTCGGGCTGGCCAACGATGTCGGCCTGTACGCCGAGGAGATCGACCCGGGCACCGGCGCCTTCCTGGGCAACCTGCCCCAGGGGCTGAGCCACCTGGCGTTGATCAATGCCGCGTGCGCCATCACCTCGGCCGCCGGGGAGGCGGCGGCGTGAACGCGTGGGGTACCGCCGCGGGCGCCTTCGCCGGGACGCTGGTGCTGACCACCGTGCTGCGGGCCGCCGGCGAGTTCAGGCTGACCCGGATGGACCTGCCGTTCCTGCTCGGCACCGCCGTGACCGCGAACCGAGCCCACGCCAAGGCGATCGGTTACCTCATGCACTTCGCCAACGGCGAGGTGTTCGCGTTCGTCTACTACGCCGTCTTCCTCGCGATCGGCCACGCCGGCTGGTGGCTCGGGGCGCTCTTCGGCCTGGTGCACGGCACGTTCGCCGGCACGGCGCTGGTGAACATCCTGCTGCCGCTGATACACCCCCGGATGGGGAACCCGCTGACCTGCGCTCCCAAGGTCGCCCTGCTGGAACCTCCGGGCTTCCTCATGCTGAACTACGGGCCGAGCACACCGCTGGTCACCGTCCTCGCCCATGCGGGCTTCGGTGCCATCGTCGGCGGCTTCACCTCACTCGATCCCCACGGATGACCGAGTTCGTCACCGATCTCTAGCAATTCAGGGCCGACCAACATAGCTCGCCGTTTCCAGGCTCAGAACTCCGCTCGCCGCACTGGTCACCCCGACGGTAGTGTCAGCACGGCTGGACGGTGCGGCGCACGTTCCCACAGACCCTACGCTGCCCCGCCTCTAGGTGCGGCCAGCTTTTGCACGATGCAAACGAGCCGACCGCAAGTGCAATGTGAAGGCGATCCAGGCTGATGAAGATCAATGACTATTGGGAAGAATACGTGTACACCGAGGCGCCACTGGCCGGCTTGGAGCGTCGAGATGACTCGATTGTCTTCGAGTGGCTTCATGAGCACCTCCCCGTCGGCCATGCCAAGATTGACTGGAGCAAGGTGCAGGGTGTGCACGCTCACCGGAGGGCGGGCAACGATACGGAGCTGGGCCTCATGGCCGTTCAAGAAGTCTGCAGGCGCATTCAGCCCGGCGCGATGGTCGAGCATGCGGGTGATGGGCTATCGCGCGCAGGAGTCCGTTTCGGCGAAGTAGATGCCGCCGCAGTCGTCGGTGCGCTACTGGAGATACCGGAGCATCACTATTTTCTCGCCGGTGATCGCTCGTGGCTAGTGGTCGTCACCACCGAAGGCGACCTCGACACCCTGGATCGTCCAGCAAGCTGAGCCACCTTTCATATCTTTCGCCAAAACCCGGGCGACGGCCATCACCTGGCCGCCCTCCCGCGCCTCCTCGAGAGTGGCCGGGTCGCGGCCGGCTGCTGCCATGGAGGCCGCAATGGCATGTGGCGGCGTTGGCTGATGGGGGGGTAATCCACTTGCCTAAGCCTCGATCCACCGATGGTGTATCGAGGTCGATCTCTCGGTCTTTTCGGGAGGACGGTTGAGTTGTCGGCCGCCCGCGGGCAGGGGTGATCGGCTGGTCTGCCCAGCTTTTCCACGTGTTCGGTTCCGGTCGGGCCCTGGCGGGCGGTGGATAACGGCAGGTCAGCGGCTGTCGGGTGGGGCGTGGAGGGTGGTGAACAACTGCCGCCAGGCGTCGGCCCAGGGCCAGTTGCGGG
>NZ_FZOR01000085.1 GCF_900188445.1 Actinomadura meyerae | reverse complement strand
AGGACGCCGGCGAGGTGTGCGGCGGTGATTTCGCCGATGGAGTGTCCGGCGAGGTAGTGGGGGGTGATGCCGTGGTGGGTGAGGGTGTGGTGCAGGGCGGTTTGGATGGCGAAGATCGCGGGTTGTGTGTAGAGGGTGGTGTCGAGGAGTTGCGCTTTGGGGCTGTCGGGTGGGGCGAACAGAATGGTGTGGAGTGGTTCGGGGAGGTGGGGGTCTAGAGCGGCGATGGTGTGGTCGAGGTGGTGGGCGAAGACGGGGTTGGTGGTGTAGAGGTCGTGGCCCATGCGGGGCCATTGGGAGCCTTGGCCGGTGTAGAGGAACGCGAGTTTGCCGTTGGGGTCTACATCGGTTGGCGTGACGGCCAGGCCGGGCGCGGGCTGCCCCTCGGTAAGGGCGCGCAGTGCCGCGCGGAAGTGGTCAATATCGGTTCCGGTGATGGCGGCGCGGTGGTGGAAGGTGCTGGTCCGCCGCTCCAACTGAAGCGCGACATCCACGGGCGTGAGTTCGGGATGCCGGTCCAGATGGTCCAAAAGCTGCTGGGCCTGGGCGCGTAGCGCTTCCGGGGTTTTGGCGGAGAAGCGCCAATCCACTTGTGCTGGCTCGGACTCGTTGATGGAAGCCTGGACGGGGTCAGCTTCGAGTTCGGGTGCCTGTTCCAGGATGAGGTGGGCGTTGGTGCCGCTGATTCCGAAGGAGGAGACGGCAGCACGGCGGGGCCGGTCGAGCTCGGGCCACGGCTGTGCCTTGGTGAGAAGTTCGACGGCCCCTGCATCCCAGTTGATGTGCGGCGAGGGCTCATCAACGTGCAGAGTGCGGGGGAGGTGGCCGTGATTGATGGCCTCGACCATCTTGATGACGCCGCCGATTCCGGCGGCGGCTTGGGCATGGCCGATGTTGGATTTCAGAGAGCCCAGATAGAGCGGCTGCTCGCGATCGTGGCCGTAGGTGGCAAGGAGTGCGTTGGCCTCGATCGGGTCGCCGAGCGCGGTGCCGGTGCCGTGTGCCTCGACGACGTCGATGTCACCGGTGGCGAGCCGCGCGTTGGCCAGGGCCTGGCGGATGACGCGTTCCTGGGCGGGGCCGTTGGGTGCCGTGATCCCGTTGGACGCCCCGTCCTGGTTGATCGCCGAACCGGTGATGACGGCCAGGATGCGACGCCCGTTGCGCTGAGCGTCCGAGAGGCGTTCCAGCAGCACGAGACCGACGCCTTCGGCGCCGACCGTGCCGTCGGCTGAAGCGGCGAAGGACTTGCAGCGCCCATCCGGAGCCAGCCCACGTTGACGGCTGAAGCCGATGAACATGCCGGGCGTGGACATGACGGTGACGCCGCCGGCCAGCGCGAGGTCGCACTCGCCGCCGCGCAGGGCCTGCGCGGCCAGATGCAACGCCACCAGCGACGAGGAACACGCGGTATCGACCGTCACCGCCGGGCCCTGAAGCCCCAGCGAGTAGGAGAGCCTGCCTGATGCGACGCTGCTCCCATTGGTCGTCAGTAGATAACCCTCGTAGGCACCAGGATCCTGAGGCCGTGGCGCGCTGTAGCTGTACGAGATCGCACCGGTGTAGACACCGGTGGTGGATTCCTTGAGTGTTGTGGGGTCGATGCCGGCGCGTTCGATGGTCTCCCAGGCGACTTCGAGCAGCAGCCGCTGCTGGGGGTCCATTGCCGTGGCTTCACGCGGCGAGATTCCGAAGAAGGCGGCATCGAATTGATCGGCGTCGTGCAGGAATCCGCCTTCGCGGGCATAGGACTTCCCCGGGGCGTCGGGGTCGGGGTCGAAGAGGGCGTTTAGGTCCCAACCCCGGTTGTCGGGGAACGGGGTGATGGCGTCGCGGCCCTGCTCGACCAGCTCCCACAGATCCTCGGGCGACGACACACCACCCGGGTAGCGGCACCCCATCGCCACGATCGCGATGGGTTCCCGAGCGCGTTCTTCGACCTCGCGTAGGCGCTGCCGGGCCTGGCGCAGATCTGAGGTCGCTCGCTTCAGGTATGACCTGAGCTTCTCTTCGCTCTGCATTGCCTCAACCCCTCAGAATCAGCGAGATCGGTCGCCTCAATCGAGATCGGTACTCTCGAGTTCGTTGTCCAGAGCCTCGAAGAGCTCCTCGTCCGTGGCGGACGCGAGTTCCCCCGGCAATCCGCCGACAGCGGGCGGATGTCCGCGATCGCGTGACCTCCGGAGCAGGTTTTCGAGACGGACGGTCACGCCGGTCCATTGCTCGTCATCGAGGTCGAGCGAATCCAGAGCGGACTCGAGCTTGTCGACCACTTCGGTGAGCGTCCGGCCGGATCGTCCGTCGTCGGCGGGGACGAGCCGGGAACGCAGGTACTCGGTGAGCGCGCCCGGACTCGGACGGTCGAACACCAGCGTCGCGGGCAGGCTGAGACCGGTGGCCGAACTGAGCCGGTTGCGCAACTGGACCGCGGTCAGCGAATCGATTCCGAGGTCCTTGAACGGCTGGTCGGTCCCGATCGACTCGGAGTCGGCGTGATTGAGGACGGCCGCGGTGGTGCCGCGCACCAGTCCCAGAAGCGTTTCCTGCCTCTCCGTCTCGTTCTGCTGGAGCAAACGCTCGGCCAGGCCGTTGGGGGATTCGGAGGAGTGGCCGGACGAACTGTCGGCTGAAGCGCGCCGCACCGACGGCCCGGTCAGGCCGCGCAGGACCGCGGGCAGGGTGCCGGCATCGGCCTGCGGGCGCAGTGCCGCGCCGTCGATGTGCGCCGGGACGACGACGGTGCGGCGGGTCTTCATCGCGGCGTCGAACAGATCCAGCGAGTGGGCGGCGGGCAGGGGCACGAAGCCCAGCCGGGTCATCCGCTCCACGGCGGAGTCGTTGATCTGCCTGCGCAGGTCGCTGTCCTCTTCCCACAATCCCCAGGCGAGGCTGGTGGCCGGCCGGCCACGGGAGCGCCGGTGATGGGCGAGCGCGTCGAGGAAGGAATTGGCCGCTGCGTAGTTCGTTTGGCCCGCGATGCCGATGGAGCCGGCCAGTGAGGAGAACAGGATGAAGCTCTTCAGCTCCACGCTCTCGGTGAGACGGTCCAGGTGACATGCCGCGTCGATCTTCGGGCGCAGCACCGACGACAGCTGATCGGACCGGAGCGAGGCGAGCGGAGCGATGTCCAACGCGCCGGCGGCGTGGACGACCGCTGTGAGGGGGTGCTCGTCCGGCACGGAGTCCAGGGTGCTCGCCAGGTCATCGGCGTCGGCGGTGTCGCAGGCCCGGACGACGACCTCGGCACCGAGCGCCGCGAGCTCGGCTTCGAGCCGGGAAGCACCCGCCGCTTCGGCCCCCGAGCGGCTGACCAGCAGCAGATGGCGGGCGCCGTACCGGGTGACGAGGTGGCGCGCCATGTGCGCTCCCAGGCTGCCCGTCCCTCCGGTGATCAGCACCGTCCCGTGCGGATCGAGGAGGTCCGGCTCGTCGTCGGACGGCTGGACCGTCACCCTCGCCATCCGGGGAACCAGCACGCGGCCCTTGCGGACGGCCAATTGAGGCTCACGCGTGGCAAGGGCTTGCGCCAAGGACGCGGAGGAGCTGTCGTGGTCGAGGTCGAGGAGGGTGATGCGGTCGGGGTGTTCGATCTGTGCGGTGCGCACGAGCCCCCACACCGCGGACTGAGTGAGATCCGTGATGTCCTCGTCCGGCAGCGCCGCGACGGCTCCTCGCGTCACCACCACTAGGCGGTCGGTGGCGAAGAGATCGTCCGCCAGCCAGTCCTGGAGGAGGTGCAGCATCTGGAAGGACGTCTCGTGGGCGGCGGTCGCGATGTCGGTGTCGGCGCGGTGTGAGGCGGGCATGGCCAGGACGGTCCGAGGTGCTGCCGTGTCATCCGTGACCTCGCGGCGTAGAGCGGAGAGGTCGGCCGCGCCGCGCACATTCAGTCCGGGCCAGCCCTCACCGAGTACCACCCATGACGACGGCGCCGCCGACGCCTCCTGAAGGGGGGAGGCATGGGAGGTGGGCGTCGTCCATCGCAGCTCGAACAGGTGCTTCGACCCCGTGACGCCGGCGGGTGAGAACGGCTTCGACGGGCGGAGAGTCAGGGACTCGATGGTGACCACCGGCCGGCCCGCTGAATCGAATGCGGTGACCGCGACTCGATGTTCGCCCAGGTCATGGATATGGACGCGAAGCCTTGTCGCGCCGGTGGCGCCGAGGGATATGCCGCTGAAGGAGAACGGCATGTAGGTCTCGCCCTGGCTGCCGTCCACCGGAAGCGCGGCGAACGCGATCGGGTGCAGCGCGGCGTCCAGGAGTGCGGGATGAACGCCGTATCCGGTGGGTTCCATCCCGTCGGGGAGGACGATCTCGGCGTAGTGGTCGTCGCCGTCCTGCCAGGCCTGGGTCACGCCCTGGAAGGCGGGCCCGTACCGGTAGCCGCGTTCATCGAGCCGCTCGTACATCTCGGACGCGCTGAACTGCGAAGCGCCTGGTGGCGGCCATGGGAGCTGCCGAAAGTCCTTGGCGGCCAGGTGCGGTGTGAGCGTTCCGGTGGCGTGGCGTGTCCAGGCCGTCGTGTCCGGATCGCCGGTCGGACGCGAATGGATGGAGAGTGCGCGCCGATCGCTTTCGTCGGGAGGGTCGACGGTGACCTGAAGATCGACGGCGCCCGGCTCGGGCAGATGCAGCGGGGCCTCGAGAGTGAGCTCCTCGATGTCGGGTGCACCGGTGCGGCCCCCGGCATGCAGCGCGAGATCGATGAGCGCGGTACCGGGGAGCAGGACGTGTCCGTGGACCGCGTGATCGGCCAGCCACGGGTGAGTACTGAGGGATATCTGGCTCGTGAAAAGCGTTGTTCCCGTGCTCGGCACCTGAACGACGGCGCCTAGGAGTGCGTGCTCCGCGCCCTCCTGACCGATGACCGAAGGGTCGCCCTTCGACCGTGGCGCATCCAGCCAGTGGGTCCGGTGCTGGAAGGGATAGGTGGGGAGGGGTGTGGTGTGGGGGTTGTGTGGTGTGTAGAGGGGTGTGTAGTCGGTGGTGGGCAGTTGTGCGGTGTTGTTGAGGAAGTGGGTGTGGGGCGGCTGGTTGCGGTGGAGGGTTGCGACGACTTGGGCGTCGGGGTGGGTGTGCTGGATGGCGGGGGTCAGGATCGGGTGGGGGCTGATTTCGATGTAGGTGGTGGGGTCGTCGTGGAGGTTGGTGAGGGTGGTTGCGAATTGGACGGTGTTGCGGAGGTTGGTGTGCCAGTACTCGGCTGTCAGTCCGGTGGTGTTGAATTTCTGGCCGGTGACGGTGGAGTAGAAGGGCGTGTTGGCGGGGGTGGGGGTGATGTCGGCCAGGTCGCGGAGGATGGTGTCGCGGAGTGTGTCGACGTGGGGTGAGTGTGAGGCGTAGTCGACGGGGATGAGCCGCGCGTCGACGTCCTGTGCCTTGTAGTGGTCGACCAGTTGGCGGATTGCGTCTGGGGCGCCGCTGATGGTGGTGCTGGTGGGGCTGTTGATGACGGC
>NZ_FZOR01000071.1 GCF_900188445.1 Actinomadura meyerae | reverse complement strand
ATACCGAGTTAAACGTGAGACGGACGAGAACATCACCCACGACTCGCCGGCCACGATCCGATTGATCTGCCCAGCAGCTTAATTTAACGGCATTGAACCAGGCAATTACTGGTCTCTGCGACGACCAGGCACGGGTCGGCTGGATCGGGGAAGGTGTATATGGTGTATGCGGACGATGGGAGGCGGCCAGGCGGGACCCGCGCGTCCAGCGGCAGGATGAGGATGGTGAAACGCGGTTCGCGCGTAACGAGCTGCACCATGTGGCGGAGCTGCGTAACCATGACCGGTCGCGGAACCGCCAGTCTTTTCAAGACGAACTCGTCAATGATGACCTCGACTGAAGGGCCCCCGGGCCGGAAAACGTTCTCCTGCCTCCGCTGTCGTGCTTCGATGCTTTTCTCGGGCACATAGTTGATCCTGGAGCCTTCGATCTTGTCCAGGTCGATGAGCGCCCAGTGGTACTCCACGCATTGGAGAAGTCCAGGTAGAGCGGTTTGGTGGTACTCGCGGATAGTTGCGGCGCCAGACTCAATGTTGGCGTACATGCGCTGACGGGCGCCCATCGTGTCGCCGTAATGGTCCCACCAGCCACGGTCGGCGGCCTCCCGGGCGATGATGTAGAGCTCCTCGCACTTGTCCTCAGGAACCTTGAGGAAGCGGAGTATGCCGTAAACGTCACCCATGTCGGGACGGGATCGGGCGTTCTCGAGCTTGGAGATCGTGGTTCGGGAGCGGAAGATCGCTTTGGCCAGCTCGTCGGCGGTGATGCCGCGCTGCTCGCGCAAAGTCCGTAGTTCGGTGCCGAGTCGGTGCCGGCGGACGAAGGGGCTGGTCACCGGTGACCTCCGTGATCGGGCCGGTGGGGGGCTGGGGGTGGACGCTGACCGGAGGACCATCGTCCTTTCAACCCTGTGTTATCACATGGTCGCTGTAGGTGTCGGTGACTGGCTGGCTGTACACACACTTCTGTGATCACGACGTTCCGGAGCTGAACGTGCGCATCTGTGAACGTTCACGATCGCGCACGTCGCCGTACGTGGACATTCCTGCTGCGCACGCAACTTCCCTGCGGCGAGCATCTGGATGACAGAAGCCGCAGGCGCGCATTGAGGGTGGTCCCGAGCATGGAAGGCGTCATAGCGGACCGTCCATCTGAGGTGATCAATGCTGCTCGCGGTATCCGTCCCGGCGAAGCCCGAGACATCGATGTACTGGCGGCGGGATTTCCACGGCAAGGCGGATCAGATCCGGCTTGTCCGGGCATTTGCCGCGCATCTGCTCCCCGACTTTCCGAGCCTGGACGACGTTCTTCTCGTCCTGGACGAACTCTCCGTGAACGCGGTCCGGCATACGCGATCGGGCCGTGACGGCGGGCGGTTCACTGTCGAGATCAGCATGGACGTGGCCGGCGTCATCGTCTACGTCACCGACCAGGGCGGGCCGGGCCAGCCGCGCCTTCGAGACATCACCGACCTGGCGGAGGGCGGCCGGGGCCTCCTCACCGTAGAGGCCCTGACCGCGACTTGGTCATGGACCGGTGACGCCCAAGGCCGCACCGTCCGTGCCACGTTCCCCCGCGAACGTTGAGCAGGCCGGCCATCTGAATGCCCATCGCCCGACGAGCGCGTGCGCCGCGCTTGCTTGGAGGTGACGCGATGACTCCGAAATACAGCAAACTCCGCCCGACCCGGCGGAGTTTGCTGCGCGGTGATGGCCGGCGTCACGGGTGAGTGAGGGGACGTGGATCCCCGGAGCCCCGGACCACGACTGGGATCAAGGTTTCGTGATATGGCACATGAAGGCCTCGGTGGTGCCGGCCTTCACGACCGCGCCGGTCGCCTGCTCGACACCGATCACGGTTGCTGGTGCCTTGTCGCCAAGGCACGCCCTTCCTTCAAGGAAAACGCCCTTCGGGTCAGCGTTGGAGATGGCACCCCACGCGTTGACCGGGACCGGGCCTCCGAGAGGGATGAGCGTCGTCGGCCGCGTCGGTTGGATCGCATAGAACCGGATGACGTTGTTCGGGATGAGGTTGTTCCCCCATACCCAGATGTCGACTCCGCCGTTGTATGGGTAGATCACATCGGTCACCCGCAGCGTCCCCTGTGGGACCGATGCCGGTTCCAGCAGTCGGTAGGCAGCGTAGAAGTTGTCGTTGTAGGCCTGGGTGCGGCTGCTGGGAGGGACGCAGACCAGGTCACGGGGCCTGGCCAATCGCCAGACGAAGCCCGTCTTGCAGGTGTCCGGGCCGTAGGCTCCGCCCCCCGGTTGCCTGCGTGAGGCGGCCAGAGCGTTCTCCGTCGCCGCCTGGTCGCGGACCTGTGGCGTCACGCATACCTGGTCGTTCGGCACCGCTTCCCGCCACACGAAGCCGGTCTTGCAGGTGTACGGCCCGTACGGAGCCGCGCCGGCCGGAGACTCGACCGCCGCCATGCCGGCGGCCATGGCCACCACCGCGACCGTCCCGGCCAACAGCCGGTGCCGGATACGGGCCGCGCTGGCATTTCCGCGCCGCACGCTCATCTTTTGCATTTCGTCTCCCTGTTCCCCTCGTCGCGCGATGCTCGAGCACATCGTCAGACTCACCGAGCGGGCTCTGCGACCGGACATCGGAGAAGGTGTCCACAACCGGCTCACGGGCGATCTGACGCACCGATTCCGGCGTCTAACAACCGCAACCTGGTGATCGATGCTGCAAGAGCTTCGGCTCAGTGCGCGTCGAGGGGCACAGCGGTCACCGAGGAGGTCTACCGGCACCGACTCAAGCCGATGATCACTACGGGCGCCGAGACCATCAACAACGCCTTCGCCGCACGAGCGGCAGAGACCAGTCGCAAGAAGTCCGCAACCGTCGCGTGACGGTGGCCCCCCTTTGGCTCCCCACGGACCTCAAAGATCGAAAAAGGGCCCCGGATGAACTCCGAGCCCCTCTCTCACCTGGTACTTCAGTGTCGGGGTGGCGGGATTTGAACCCACGACCTCTTCGTCCCGAACCGATGATCACGCAAATACCGAGACGAGTGATCAACGTCGTTTCACGGTAAAGTCCCAGGTGGACAGCCTACAGCGTGGTCAGTGGGTGCTGACTAGGATCCGGTCGTCACTCATAGTCCGGGGTCAAACGAGGGTCAGATGATCAAGTCTGGGAGGTGGGGAGCCCTATGGGGCAGACACGCAAGAGGGTGGGCAAGGACGGCAAGCCTCGCTACACGGCCTACTACGACGACATCCGGGGCCAGCGGAGATCTGCCGGAACCTACGCGAGCAAGAAGGAAGCAGAAAAAGCATGGCAACGCGCCGAAGTGAAGGTCTCCGAAGGCAGAACCGGAGAACCTGCACGCGGAAGGCAGCGCTTCAAAGACTACGTCGAGGACACCTGGCTCCCGAACCATGAAATGGAGGCCAGCACCCGATCGGGGTACACCTACACCATCTACAAGCACATCATGCCGGAGTTCGGTTCCATGCGGATGGTTGACATCCTCCCCGAGCATGTCCGTGCCTGGATCGCCAAGCTCAAGAAGCAGGGCATGACGCCCGTGACCATCCGCTGCACCAAAATCATCCTCAGTGCCATCTTCACCACGGCACTGGAGGACCAGGTCACGTTCCTCCATCCCTGCCGTGGAGTGAAGGCCCCGCCCGTCGTCCGCAAGCCGCTCAAGATCGTCACGCCCGAGCAGTTCGATGACATCTACCACGCGCTCCCGGAGGGGACCTTCCGTCTCCTCACCGAAACCGAGATCGAGAGCGGCCTCCGCTGGGGCGAACTCAGCGAGTTGCGTCCCAAGGACCTCAACCTCAGAACCCGCATCCTCACGGTCAGCCGTACGGTCGTGGAGCTTAACCCGAAGTTCCACCCGGACGGCGGCCACTTCCTCGTCAAGGACTACCCGAAGGACAAGGAGTACCGCCGCTTCAAGCTCAGCGCCCAGATGGCCGAGAAGCTCGAAGACCACATCAGGACGGCGCGCCTTACCCAGGACGACCTCCTCTTCCACATGCCGCCCCAAGACAAGCCCCGCGCCCGCATCACCGAGATCCCTGACCCGGCCGCCCTCGGCCGCACCGAGCCCAACGACAAGGGCCGTACCTACAACCACGGCACCCTCAGCGCCTACACCGCCGGCAGATGCCGCTGCGACTGCTGCCGCGGAGCCTTCGCCCTCTACCGAGCCGCCCGCCGCTCCAAAGGCAAGGACAATCCCCGCCCCCTCCGCACACGCATGACGGACGGCCACATCCCCAACGACTGGTTCCGCCGCAATATCTGGTACCCGGCCATCGCGGCCGCCGACCTCGACTTCAGACCGACCATGCGCGACCTACGCCACGCCCACGCCTCCTGGCTCCTCAACGGCGGCGCCGACCTCCAGATAGTCAAAGAACGCCTCGGCCACGCCTCCATCGCCACCACCGAACGCTACCTGCACACCCTCCCCGACGCCGACGAAACAGCCCTCGAAGCCCTCGCCAGAACCCGCAACCGCTCCACCCTCCGATAGCCGAGAGATGTTGGCGAGAAGCCGAAACCCTGCCCTTCTCGCCGGTCCGCAGGGCTAGGAGTCCCGGCGGGTGAGAACCGCCGGGAAGATGCCGCGGTGATGATTCTCGTAGGGGTCTTCGGCAGAGCCGGGGCGGCGGGGAGCCAGCCAGTCGTCGATGAGGCCCCCGTCGTTGCCGGGGCGTTCGATCAGTTCGAGGCGTTCCGCCGCCGGGATGAGACGCCATTTGCCGCCGGCCGCGTGCAGCGTGACATGGTCGTCGCCGGCCGTGCGCTTCGAGAACAGGACGGCGCCCGGTGCGTTCGCCAGCAAGTTCCAGTGGTCCGTCCTACAGCGGACCGGGATCTCTTCGGGCCCGTCCCAAGGTTGGAGCGTGCGCGAGGCCATGTGGGCTGAGGCGCGCTGGTGCGTCGGGTCGATCTCCAGCGCCTGAGGCGCGTGGGCGATGCAGTGCTCGAAGAAGTGGACGGCGTCGTGGAGTGCTTCCTCCCCGTCCAGGCGGGTGCCGGTCTCCACTCCACTGTAGAGGCCGTGGTTGGCGTCGAAGTTGGCAGAGAAGAGGGCGCCCTTGCGGGAGTCGGCGATCGCGCACTTGGCGTGGGTCTTGTCATCTCCGTACACCTCGACGCCCAACTCGGCCAGCGCGGCGGCCTCCGCGCGGGCGGCGGCGAACGAGCGGGAACGGACGAGCAGCCGGACGCCCACGCCGCGGGCCATGGCGGCGCGCAGTGGTTCGTGTAGGAGGTCGGGGTCGTCCATGAGGCCCGCGAGGGCGAAGGACGCCAGCAGCAGGTCATGCTGGGCATGGTCGATGATGTGGTGGATCGTCCGCAGGATGACGGGTTCGTCAGGGCTCGTCCAGATCAGCCCGGAAGCGTTCCCGACAGCGGGTTCCGGTACGGTGCACGGCGATGGGCTCGGCCTGCGGCGAAGGTTCTGGTAGGCGCGCCCGGGGGCGGCGTCCCAGGTGCACTGCTCGAACCACAGGCGGGTGAAGAACCGGCCGAGGAGGGATGCCTGCCCGGCGTCGTCGACGACGACGCCGTTCTCGCCCGTCACGGTCCACGCGTCGGTGCTGGCGAGTGCCCGCCATTCGAGGTTCGCGCTGCTCACCAGGGCAATCTCGTCGTCCACGACGAGGAACTTCGCATGGAAGTCCTCAAGGCCGCGCACCCAGATCCCCGAGGTGACCAGGTCGGCGTAGCGCTTCTTCTCCTCCTCCATGCTGACGCCGCCCGCGGCGGCCGCCTCGTCTTCGTAGTCCTCGTAGGGGTCCTCGATCTCGGCGCGCATGTCCCGGTCGTTGATCGCCGTGACCACGTAGACGCCGCCCCCGAGCCGGTCGGCCGCCTTCTTCAACGCCTCGCGCAGGTCGGGGTCGATGAACCGGAAGCTGGCCAGAAAGATCTTTCGCCGCGCACGGCCGATGAGCTCGAGCGCGGCAGCCTTGATTGTGGGGTCGGAGTCCTCATAAGAGAAGCAGTGTCGGTAGCGGCCCGCGCCCGCGTCCGGGCGCGGCCGGTAGGGGGAGCGCCGCCGTCCGGTGCGCATCCAGTACGCGCCGGGCAGGGGGCGGGATCCGACGTCGAACCGGTCAGCCGTAGCCGAAGTCATCGTCCTCCCTCAGCCGGTAGACGGCCCGGTAGTAATGCAGCCGCCACATGCGGCGCACCACGGCCTCGGCGGTCACCTGGTCCGACCGGGCGGCCGCCACCTCGTCTTCCAGAGACGGCGGGGACTTGGTGTTCTGGCGCGCGGCGATATGGTCGATGGCGAACAGCGCCTCGGCCTCGGCGTCCGCCGGTTCCAGGGCCAGCCTTATCCGGACGGTGCCGCGCTCTCCGCGCAGCTTCAGCCCGCGCGGCTGGTAGAGCAGCTTCGTCCCCGTGGCCAGGAGGCGGGCGGCGGGCCCGGGCAGCCGCAGCAGCCAGGCGGACCGGGTGCCGGGCGTCTCCTTCAGCACGAGCCCCGCCGGTGGGTCCTCCAGCCGGCGGGACGGCCGGAGCGCCCCCCACACCAGCGGGGTCACCGAAGGATGCGCGAGCACACCGGCGAGATCCCACCAGATCTCGGCCAGTTCGTCGGCCCCGGTGAGCCTGCCTTCGATCGAGTCCGCCCCCTTCGCGCCGGTCAGCCGGAACGTGACCTCGGCCGGGCCGGTCCCTTCGACGACCACGTTCTCGGCCCGGTAGACGGGGCACACCGGCGCGCTCGTGACCGGGTCGACGTTGGCTATGCTGACCTGTTGCCCCTCTGTACGCAGCACCTGGACGATGTCGCGCGGAAGCGTCCTGTCCTCGGCGAGACGCTCGTCGATGTACTCGGCTCGGGTCTTGCCGTCGTAGGCGGCCGGGAGCGGCATGTTCAACACGGGCCTCACCCGTGCTTGCGCCATCCGCCCGATCCAGCCGGCCGCATGCTCGTGCGGTGCCGTCAGCTCGCTGGTCTCGGGGAGGAACACGAAACTCTGCCGGCCTTCCCTGTGCACGACGACCTCCTCCTGGAGGAGCGTTCGCTCGGTGAGCGGGGTCGCGCGGTACCCGGTTGCGGTGGGCTGAAGCGCGTCCGCGGCCACGAGCGACCGGGCGATGGCGGTCAGCGCCTGCGAGGGCAGCCCGACGAGCATGCCGAACTCCTCGGTGGTGAAGTCCTCCAGCTCGGCCGCCATCTCCAGCACGAACCGCTCGATGATCGAGAGCCGCTTGCGTTCGGCCCGCAGCACCGGCAGGTTTGGCCAGACGAACATTGGCAGCAGTGCCTCGTCCAGGCACAGCCGCGTACCTTGCGGGGGCGGCGGCGGGGCCTGCTGGGCCGGTTCGACCGTAACGGTCGCCGTCAGCCCGCGCGCGGTGGTGACCCTGCGGGCGGGTCGCGGGGCGCGGCGGCCGCCGGAGCGGCGCGCGGCTCCCCGCCGTCCGGTGGCCGGATCGCCGGAGCGGCCCGGCTGCGCGGCTCGTGCGGTCCCCTGGCTCACAGCTTCGCGTCCTCTGCCAGGGTCATCTCCGGCCGTGTCTCGAGGGATGCGAACAGGTGGCGGTAGAACGCCTGGGCGTCGGGCCGGCCGCGCAGGTTCCGCAGTGTGTGCGCGTGGCCGACCATGATCAGTCCGCGGCGGGCACGGGTGACGGCGACGTTGAGCCGGTTCAGGTCCTGGAGCCACAGCCCGTACGCCGGGCCGGGTTTGGCTTTCCGGCGGCGTACGAAGTCGATGACGACCAGGTCGCTCTCCTGCCCCTGGATCATGTCGATCGAGTTGACGACCGGGTTGCAGAGCTGTTCGAAACCGTCCTGGCCGATCTCCCTCCGGATCAGCCGGGCCTGTGCCTTGTAGAAGGTGAGGATCGACATGGTCACCGGTTTGGTGACGGAGGGGTCGGCGGCGAGTTCGTGGTCCCAGCGGCGGCACAGGTCGGCGATGAAACGGGCCTCCCAGGGATTGCGGAACCCGTTTCCGTCCTGCTCCTCGACCGCGGCGGCGTGGCGGTGGGTGTCGAAGAAGACGACCGGCGTTCGGAAGGTTTCGCTCGTCAACGGGGTAATGCCGTGGTCGCGAAGGGTCCGCTCGTCGGGCGAGGTGTAGGCGCCGCCGTAGACCGGTTCGCTGACGAGGGACGCGATGGGCTCGATCATCCGCCGCTGCACGGTCAGCCGCCGGCGCAGGTGCGCGGCGGCCGGATCGGCAACGCATCTCTCGAAGAGGCTGGTGACCATGCGCCGGGACAGCGACTGCAGGAGTTCCCGCACCGGATCGATCTCCCGTTCTCCGGCGGCGAGGAGTCGGGCGCTCAGGCCGGTGAGCTCCTTAGCGAGTGCTGGCCGGTAGTGCCGGCCCCAGGAACCGTCTTCGAGGAGTCTCTGCGCCGTTGCGAGCACCGTGGTCTTGCGGAAGGTCCGCTGCTCGGCCTCCTCCTTCCACTGCTCCCCGATCCGTTCGACGGCCCTTTCGAGATCGGTCCCCGCGGTCGCGTGGTCGTGCAGCGCGAGCAGTGCGTGGACGAGATGCTCGGCCTCCTGGGCGACGTATGGCGGCAACTGGCGCTCGTCGCCCACGAGGATCCAGCGCCGCGCGCGGACGGCGGGGACGAGGAAGGCGCCGTCGGTCACACGGCTGGCCTCGTCCACGATCAGGGTGTCAAAGTCGGCGTACCGGGACACGTCGCGGCCCGCGATGCCCTCGACCGTGGCGCACACGACGTTGGCGGCCTGGAGGACGGCGGTCGTCACCAGCTCGACGGAGTCGCGGTTCCGCTGATCGCCGGCCTGGGTGAGTTCTTTCCAGCGCTCCTGCAGCCGCTGGTACGACCGGAGCCGCCGGATCTCCCGGTCCAGCGCGTCCGCCTCGGGTTCCGTCCCGTTGAGCGCGGCGGCCGCCGCTTCGTGCGAGGCACGCGCCTTGGCGAGGTCCGCTTCCTTCTGCTCGCAGTCTGCTTCGCTCGTGGCGATGGCCGTCCGCAGTTCGGCGAGGACGCTGGCGCGTCTCTCCTGGGCCGTGGTCAGGGCCGCGGCCGCCTGCTGGTGCGTGTCCTGGAGGGCGCGATGGTCGCGGTACGTGCGCCGCAGGCTCTCGGCGGCCCCGGCTTTTTCGCGCTCCGCCGTCTGGAACGCGTGCATCGCCTTCTCCACTGCGGCGACGGACTCAGCATGGCGCGCCGCGGCGTCGGTCCGACGCCGCGCTGTCCGGCCCAGGATCTCGCTTTGCGCCCGGCACTCCACGCGCAGCCGTTCGATGGCGGCGAGGACGACCGGGACCTCCTCCTCGTTGGCGGCGGTACGGCGCTCCAGCCGGTCGATGGATGTGCGGAGGCGTCGGGCCCCCTTCGCGACCTCTTCCGCCCTTTGGGCGGCGTCCACCCACGCCGCCCGGGCACGTTCCGTCTCGGCGGCGAGGCGGCCGAACTCCCCCATGGCGGCCCAGGACATGAGCCGCCCCCGCCATCCCTGCTGCTCCCTGTACTCCTCCTGCCGCTGGGCGGCGAGTTCGGTCTCGCGCTTCCACCCCTCCGTCGCCTGATGCGCCAGGTGCAAGTCGCGTTCGGCGGCCTGGACGAGTCGACGGAGCCGTGGAAGGTCCACGGCCGCCTGGTCGCGCTGCCTGTCCAGGGACTCCACGCGGTACTCGGCCGCCACCAGGTCTCTCCGTGCTCCGTCGAGCTGCTGGCGTTGCTGGTCCTCCTCCTCCGTGACGGCATCGGCTTCGGCGCGATCCCGCCCCGCCCGTTTCTCGGCCCGCCTCAACTCTGCAAGGGCCTGCTCGTGGACGGCCCCGGCCCGCGCGAGTTCGTCCTGTGCAGCTCGGTTCGCCGCGGACGCGTCGTCCAGCCGGGCGGGGAGCCCGGCGGCGAACTGCTCCGCCTCTTCGACCGCCTGCCTTGTGGCGGCGTCGCGCCGGGCGTATTCCTGCTCGGCTGCCCCTTTCAGCAACTCAGCATCGGTCAGCGCCTTCTCCGCTGCACGGCGGGCGTCGAGGGCACGGTCGAGCCGGGCGACGGCCTCTGCCTGTTCCGTCAGCAGCGCGAGGCGGCTCGTCCACTCGCCGGTGCGGTCGCGGCCGTCGTCCTGCAGCCGCTCGACGACGGCCGCGCGGAGCCGGTCCTCGTGGAACCGGCGGACTTCCGGACGCACCTTCTCGACATCGGCAGCGACGCGTATCGGCAGCAGCGCGCTGTCACCGAGGCGGCGGAGGACCTCGTCGACGGCGACGTTCATCGGCGCGACGAGCAGGACCCGCTCCCCCTCGGCCACCAGCCGGCGGATGGTCTCCACGATCACGGTCGACTTGCCGGTGCCGGGCGGGCCCTGGATGAACAGCGCGTGCGGCGCATTAATCGCGGCGCGCGCGGCCTCCGCCTGCTCGACGCTGAGCCTCTTGTGCGGGGTGGCCCGGTCCCCGCCCGGCGGCGGGCCCTGGAGCTCGTGCGGTCGGCACAGGACGCGGGCGAGCGCCGACCAGTCACCGACGACGTTGCGCTGCGCGAAACGGGTGAGCGCGGACCGCTGCTGCCGCTCGATGACCGCGGTGTCCCCGGTGACGGTCACCTCGCCGCCGAGGGCGAGGACCTCGGCCGCCCGCCTCGCGGGACCTCGGGGCCGCAGCCGAATGCGCCCGTTCTCGCACGATGCCACGGTGGCGCCGCACTCCCCGCCGTCCCCGGACACCGTGACGCGGGCGTCCTCGGGGAACGGGGGTCCGTCCCCGCTCGCCAGGACGACGGTCAGCCCCTCCTCCTCGGCCTGGGGATCGTCGAAGCCTTCGAGGCGTCCGCCCGGGCGGACGACCACGGTCCCCTCGGCGCGCAGGGCGGTGGTCAGTTCCTCGTGCTTCTGCCGCAGTCGGAAGACCGCCTCCAGCGGGGCGAACAGCCGCTCGCACTCGTCCGCGAGGCGCCGGTCCTCTGGCGCAGCTTCGGTCACGCGGCCGAGGACGTCCCTGGCGGTGTTCCACGCGTCGTTAAGCCTGGTCTGCCGCACGGTGAACTCGTCGAGCACGGCCTCCAGGTCGCAGGGAGCCTCGTCCCACAGCGGGTGGCGCCGCACGTGGACGCGCGGCACCCTTCTCGGCTCAAGCGTCGTCCGGCGCCGCACGGCCACGATGACCGCCATCGACTGGAGTGTCTCCTTTCCCATCCGCGGGGCGACCACCAGCGTGAACTCGGGGGTGACGATATGGCAGACGAACGCGAAGGGGCCGTCCTTGTTCCCCGTCCTCCGGTCGAGGCCGATGACGTGCTCGAGTTGCGTGTCGAGCTCGCGTACCGTGGCCCGGCATTGCTTCAGCAGCGGCTCGAGCCGCCGCGGGTCGTACGACAGGTCGAGGAGGATCGGCCGATCGTCGTCCCCGGTCGGGGCCGGGGCAGCGGCGAGCAGGCCGTCGATCCACTCGAGGGGTGCCTCCATGCGCCTCCTCACGGTTCATGGCGTCTACGGTCAGAAGGGGGCCTTGATGAAGATCAACTCCTTCTGGCGGACCGCGATGCCCACGCCGGTGCCATTCTGCTCCCAGAAGGCCCCCAGCACGGTCCTGGCCATGTGCCGCAGCCGAGCGGTGTCGGCCTTGGTGATGCTGGTGGAGCCGTGCGCGAGGACCGAGCGGTTGCGGATCACGCTGACCTTGCGCAGCTCGCCGAGCTGCTTGGGAGAGCGCAGCTTGGCGGGCCCCATCATCGGGTCGTCCAAGACCGCGAGCAGGAGTGCTGCAGCGAAGGATCCGACCGCGTGGGGGAGGCTTGCCGACTCTGGCATCCCCGCCTCCCGCTGCGTGCGCCGGTAACCGTCGAGCACGAAATCGGCGCCCCTCGGGAACCGGGCGTAGTCGGGAGCCGAACAGTCGAAGCCCGGGACTGCCGTTTCGAGGCGCTGGCTCAGCGCGCCCTCGATGGTCCGGTAGAACAGCAGGGCGGCGAAATCCCGGCGGCCCATGTCGTCGTAGTGCTGACCCAGCAGGTAGAAACAGAGGACCAGCTCGGCGGGCGAAGCGCCGCCGGGCAGCCGGCCGACGAAGTCGAGTTGCGCATCTAGCTTCCGGCGCTCGGCGACGCTCAGGTCGGTGTCGACGCCCTTCATCGTCGTGCGGACGGCCTCCGCCAGTTTGGGTAGCTCGGCGAGATTAAGATCGCACCATGCTCCGTAGAGCCTGCTGAGGGCCAGCATGAACCGGGCCCGCTGCGGATCCGGCACGCTTTGCGCGAGCTGGTCGTACTGGGTGGCGGCACCGTCGAACGCCCCCGAGTCGAACATGACGTTCGTCCGGACCATGGCCTGGTCGCCGAACAAGGCCTCGGGGTTGTCCAGCAGCATGAGGCGGTCCTTGCCCGGGAGGTTCTGCTTCAGCTCGGGGCTGTAGTCGCCTTCCAGGTAGCACAGGCGCAGGTTCAGCTGCCACGCCGCGAGTGCCGCGGTCGCGCTCATGACCTTCCGGCCGCCGGTGATGTCGATGACGGCGTTCGGCGTGGCCCGCCCGGCGGCCGAGCCGCCCAGTTTTTCCTTGACGACGCGGTAGATGGAGCGCGGATCGGTCGGCATCACCGATTCGTGCATGAAATCACTGTGCCGCAGACCGTCTTTTCCTATCAGTTCGTCGGCGATGACGTCGATCGAGTTCCGGGACGCTTCGGAACTGATGACCAGGAGGCGCCTGGGACGGAGCAGCTTGAAGGTGAGGATCGTGGTGATGGGCGAGAAGCCGCTCAGGCTGACCAGCAGATCCACCGGCTTCTTCGGCAGGGCGTCGGCGCTGTTCTGTCGGGCCCGCTTGACGATCTCGTCGAACATCTCGGTGAGCTGGAAGATCCGGGCCTGGTCGCCTCGCGACAGGTTCTCCGGCCCGTACGTCTCCCTGCCTTCCAGGATCCGCCGGAGCCGCTCGAGCTTCTCGTCGAATCCGTCCAATACCGCCTCCTTGACCGGCCGTGAATGTCGATCGCCATGGTTTCACCATGAAGCTACGCGCAGTGCGTATTTCTGCACAGAACATCGAGGCGTGCGCTTCGCGCATGTTCCGTGCCATTTCGGAGATCCCGTCAGGCTGCCGGAGGCGGACTGGGGGTCACTGCGGTACGTTCGCGCCGGTCGGCCGGGGACGGCTGTTGGCGGGCAAACTCGGCGCCGTAGCGGTCATGATCGCCGCCGCGACCTTGGTCGTGCTGGCCGGAGGGATCGGCGCCCGGCTGGTGCTGTTCGGGTGATATCCGTTCCGCCTCATCGGCGCACCCCCTCCTGCCAAGACTTCCCGACACGAGGCCCGCTTAAAGGGTCGCCAGCGGTTCGATCGGGACGATGACGGGGTCGTCGATACCATCAGAAGGCAGTGGTCCCCTGGTTCGCCTTGCGTCCGGGTGTGGCCAGGTTTCCATGACTTGCTTTGTCTCGTTGCTCGGTTACGTTGGTCAGGAGTTCTCATGGCGTCACAGCAGGCCGGACCTCCGTCGGGCACCCGCGATTTCCTCGCCGGTGCGCTCCGCACGCGTGAGCACGTCTTCGCGCGGATCCGCGGGGTGTTCGAGCGGTACGGGTTCGAGCCGTTGCAGACGCCGGCGTTCGAGCGGCTGGAGACCTTGACCGGCAAGTATGGCGACGAGGGCGACAAGCTGATCTTCAAGATTCTGCGCCGCGGGGAGCATGAGGCCACCGGCGAAGCCGATCTGGCTCTGCGGTACGACATGACCGTCCCGCTCGCGCGGGTCGTCGCTGGCTATGGATCACAGCTCCCGACGCCTTACAAGCGGTACGCGATGGGGCCGGTGTGGCGGGCGGACCGCCCTGGGAAGGGCCGGTTCCGCGAGTTCGCGCAGTGCGATGTGGACGTGGTCGGTTCGGCGTCCCCGCTCGCGGACGCCGAGGTCGTGTGCGCGCTGACCGACGCGCTGGACGCGGTCGGTCTACGTGACTACCGGGTGCTGGTGAACTCGCGCCAAGCGCTCTCCGGCCTGCTGGAGGTGTACGGCGTTCCCGCCGACCTCGGCGGCGGCGTGCTCATCACCCTGGACAAGCTCGACAAGTTGTCGCCGGAGAAGGTCGCGGCCGAGCTGGTGGACGCCCGGTCGTTGGCTCCCGGCATCGCCGAGGCCCTGGTCGGTGACCTGACTGCAGTCGATGCGGTGGAGCGGATGCGGACCGCCTTGAAGGACAGCGAGGCCGGACACGCGGGTCTGGAGGAGATCGACCGGCTGCTCGAGCTGGCGTCACCGAAGGTGGGCCAAGACCGGATCGCGTTCACACCGAGTCTGGTCCGCGGCCTGGACTACTACACCGGCGTCATCTTCGAGGTGGTCGCCGAGGGAATGCCAGGGTCGATCGCCAGCGGCGGCCGCTACGACAGGCTGATCGCCGCGCTTGGTGGTCCAGACGTGCCAGCATGTGGTGGTTCTCTCGGTGTCGAACGGATCATCGGCCTGCTCGGCGACGGCCAGGGTGATGCGCACAGGATCGATGTCGCCGTCACCGTGATCGCTGAGGACAACGCGTCCGACGTCATGGGCTTTGCCGCGCAGTTGCGGGATGCAGGCCTGCAGACCGAGGTGTATCTGGCCGCCAGCCGCAAACTGGCTAAGCAACTCAAGTGGGCGGCCGACCGCAAGGCCCGGTTCGTGCTGATCTATGGGGCGTCCGACAAGGAAGCAGGGGTGATCACGGTCAGGGACATGGACACAGGAGAGCAGACCCAGGTCCCGACCGGCGAGCTTGCCGTGCACCTCACCGGGAGGTGTGCGCCGTCGAGGTAACTCCATGATTGGAGCCACGGATGGGTGTGCAAGGCGATCGCATCTTCGCCGCGATCAAGCAAAGGGGGTTCCCCGACCCCTGGTCGGCCTTCGGGGAGTGCCTGTCGTGGGAATCGGCCTACGCGGTCCAGCTCAAGCAGGCCATCGACCAGGCGCGTAAAGGTCCGGACGAGCAACTCGGCATGAGCGTCTCCAAGCTGTTCGCCAGCAAGACCCGGAACCTCACCAACGCCCGCAAGCTCCTCGATGACGTGCTCATCGAGTACGACCAGAACGGCACGTGGCAGGTCCTGGACGAGCGCGCCGCACGCCTGGACATCGACGACGTCTCCGAACGCTGGGCGCGGGGACTGGTCGAGCACCCGTTCCCTATCGCGCTGCTGTCGCTCCAGTTCAACTGGCGCTACATGAAGCAGTACGGCGTCCGCGCCTTCTACGAGATGACCGCGCGCTACGTCGACGACCTTGCCGCCAACACCCGCCGATGGGCCGACGCCTGGGCAACTGAAGCGGCATCGGGCGTCATCGACCGCGTCACCACGGTCGAATGCGACCTGGCCTCGGAGGAAGCACCCATGCACTGCGACATCTGCAAGAAGACCATCACGGCCTTGCTCTATCTGGACGAGTAACCGTCTTCACACGTGGTCCCTCCGCTGCCGTAGTGGAGGGACCACAGCGCTTGCGGGGGCGGAAGCGGCCTTCTGAGCCGACTCACCTCCGGTCGAAAGTCCCAGCCTTGATCTGATGCCTAAGATTCCGCCAGGCTCGACCTTCGAGGACAAGCCTGGGACCTTCCGGATCCTTGGAGTCCCGCACGGCCGCGTAGCCGCTGACACCGGCCAGTTCGACGCACTGATCCGTCGTCTGCTGGCTGCGGGTGCTCTTGATCCAAGAAGCTTGGCTGAAATCCGGAATCATGCCTACTTGTCTACCCGGTCTGGTGGCGACGGGCGATGGCTTTGATCAGGTCCACAGATGCCGCAGGGCTGAGGGCGGTCGCGCTGAGGTGCTGGAATGCAGTGGATGTGGCCTGCACATCGGCGGCACGTTCCAGAAAGAGGGTGCCCGAGACGCTGTCGACGTAGGCGACGTCGGGATCCGGGCCAGGGAAGCTGAAGACTCCGATCATGCCGCTCAGTGAGGCGTGTGGACCTGCGCTGAACGGCATGACCTGGATGTCGACCCCCGGGTGGTGCGCCATCTCCACCAGGTGCATGAGCTGCTCGTGCATGACATCGAGTCCTCCGATCTCGCGGTAGAGCGCGGCCTCGTCCAGCACTGCCCAGAGCCGAAGGCCGCCCGCCTCGGTGATGACGGCTTGTCTCTTCAGCCGGAGGCTGAGGCGGCGTCCGATCTCGTCCTCTCCCAGCGTCAGCGGGCCGGCACGAGTGATGATCGCTCGCGCGTAGTCGGGGGTCTGCAGGAGACCCGGGACGGAGGACGGCTGATACGTCCGAAGCGACTCGGCCGCTGACTCCAGACCAATATAGGTCCGGGCGTTCTTGCTCAGCATGTCGCTGTAGGGCTGCCACCACTCCTTCTGCCGCGCCGCCTTGGCCAACTGGACGAGTGCCTCACGAGTGGCGGGATCGTGAACCTCGTAGAGATCAAGGAGGTCCATGACGTCCGACCAAGGGACGGAAATCCGCCCCTTCTCGATCCGAGAGACCTTCGCTCCATACCAGCCCAGCCGCTCGGCGACCTGGTCACCCGTGAGCCCTGCCGCCTCACGCAACTGACGGAGTTCCATGCCGAGTTGTCGGCGTCGGACCGTCGGAGAGGTCACCGCGCCACCTCTTCCATCTCAGGAGAAATTTCACGAGAGCAGTTGCACACGAGTATGCCACCCAGCACACTGACGGTGTGCGGCGAGTCACAGCATGTGGCGGAAGTTGCTTCAGCAGACGTTGATCTTGTCGACGCAGAGGCTGTCGTCGCTGATCAGAGACCGCCGCGCGGCCGGGCTGTGGATTGGAGCCCTCGCCCGGCCGCGCGGCCTCACTCCCAAGGGAGGTATGGATGAGGATAGCTTCGAGGGCGCTGGCAGCGCCCCATCTCCAGAGTCCCGAGAGATCTTCCAAGACACTCGGAACTACGGGCGGCGGCACCCTTTCCGTTATGCCGGACCTGGACGACGCCTTGGTCGCCTCAACGGCACCAACGCCGCGCCAGGCCACCGCCGACGGAGAGAACGGCGAAGCTGACACGGACGGTCACTTCTGGCGTGTTGACGTCCCGGGCGTGACCGATGCGGTGCCCCTGCTGCGTCGTTGGGTTCGCCTGCTCCTGGCCGACGACGCCGAACTGACCGAGGCGTTCGAACTGATCGTCAGTGAGTACGGCACCAACGCGCTGTGGCACTCGGCGAGTGGAGGGCTCGGAGGTCGGATCGGGGCCGAACTCTGCATCAGCAGCCGACAGACGCGCCTCACGGTGTTGGACGACGGCCCGGTCCCCGCTCGGACCGATGAGGAAGTCGATCCCGTCGAGCACGGACGCGGACTGATCCTGGCGGATGCCTACGCCGACGAGACCGGCCAGTACGACTGTGCTGACGGCCACGCCGCCTGGGCCTTGATCAACCGCTGAGACCGGAACGCGCGCCGCACCCCCATGGTGCGCGTCCTTTGCCGGCCGTCCCCCGGCTGGCCCGTCGTGCGGTCGGTGGCTGATTCCCCCCGGAATTCACCGGCCGCACGACACCCATGAGCCATCCATCACCTTACGAGCGCGCTCGCTGCGTTCGCCCTGGAAGGGATGTCGTGACCTTCCGTGAGCACGCCGCCCATCCCGGCGCCTCTCTTGAGGCGGCTACTGCTGCGCACTACCGTGGTTTCTCAGGAGAACTCGATCTCGACCAGGCCGTGGAAGTCGTACGGCAGCGCTACCCCGGCCTGTGCATCTATTGGGGCGAGTACACCGGCTCCCTCTGGGCCTTGCTGCCTGATCAGTTGGTCGAGGCGAAGAGCGCCTTTGACCTCGCTCGACGCATCGACGCGATGCTAGAGCATCCCGATGTCCGGAGCGTCAGCGACCGCCATGACCAGCGCGAGGTAGCGGCTTCACGGACAGCGGACGGCACCTGGGCCACGCCGGAGAGGAAGGCGTCTTCCGCAGCAAGTCCATCCCGCCCCACTGACTTGGTAGCACGCCGTCGGCGCAGCGACCTCCTCCGCCGCGTCCTGGTCGGTTGCCGTCGCATCCTGACGGGACATTCGAGGGTGGCATCTCCCGCATGTTGAAGTCCCGCCACGAGACGGCTGCTTCTGGCCCCGATCGATGGTGTACATCCAGTTCAGCTGGCAGCCATCGGGTACTGGAACCCGCACTACTCGGCGTTTCCGTGACCCTCTGGCGAGGAGGTGCCAGGCACCCCGAGCCTGGGGATGCTCGCCTGCGTGCCGTTCGCATGAGAACAGGCGCTGGCGAGTTGAGTAGCGCTTTTATATTTGGGACGAGCTAGCCTGTTGACGGCCTCTTGGAAGGCCGAATCGTTCATAACTGCGCGGCACGCCTCAACCCGCCGCAACGGCGAAAGGCATTGCAAGTCACATGCTGGCAGCATCTGGCTGCTGCTCTGCTTAGAGGCTGCAAGGTAGGAGCGTGTCGCGACACATTGTGGATTCATCAGAATCCGCGGCGCACTGTTGCGGTGCAGGACCGAGCGCGGTCCTGTTCAGTGATCGGAGGTGTTCGCAGCGAGTAACGACCAGGCCCCCAGGTCGCCGAGACTTCAGCGGCGCTCACAGCTGGGCGGAGGCCGCCGACGGGACCGAGAGATGCGCTTCCGAGTCAGCGACGAGGAATACGAGGAGATCCGCGCAGCAGCTCACCGGGCCGGAACGGCCTACGGGACGTTCATCGTCCATACGCTCCAGACAGTCACCCATCAGCACGGGGCCGGATACCAACAGAACGCGGAGCTCTGCGAGGAACTACGCGCTATTGCCCGGCAGTTGAACAAGATCGGCGTGAACCTTAATCAACTGACTCGCCTCGCAAACAGCACAGGGCAAGAGCCGTCCGAGCTTCCTGCCGCACTGATGTACCTGGAGAGAATTCTCCGAAGAGTCGACGCGGCCTCAGTTGAGGCGAGCCGGCGGCTTCGTTGATCGGCAAAGTCACCCGCGGGCACAGCGTCGCGCGCCTGCTCTCCTATCTGTACGGCCCTGGCAGGCGCAACGAGCACGTCAATCCCCACCTGATAGCCGGATTCAGGCTCCCCATGGCCCTGGAACCTGACCTGGACGTCCGAGGGGACCGAGACTTCCGACACCTGGTCGGCGTCCTCACCTCTCCCATGGACACCCTCCGGCACACCCCGCTGAACTTGCCGGTCTGGCAGTGCTCAATCCGAGCGGCTCCCACCGACCGGCTCCTGTCCGACGATGAATGGGCCGACATCGCCGAAGAGGTGATGCACCAGACCGGATTCGCTCCACGTGGTGACGACCGGGCATGCCGCTGGATCGCGGTCAGGCACGCCGACGAGCACATTCACCTGGTCGCCGTCCTGGCCCGTGAGGATAGACGAAACCCCAGCGTCCATCGCGACTACTTCAAGGTCGCCAACGCATGTCACATCATCGAAGAACGCTACGGACTCACCCGAACTACTCCCGCCGACCGCACAGCGGCCCCACGCCCATCGCGCGCCGAAACCGAACTCGCCCACCGCAAGAACTGGACGGAGCCACCCCGCACCGCCCTACGCCGACACGTCGCGACCGCGGCCGCCAGCACCGAGTCTGAGGACGACTTCTTCACCGCCCTCAGAGAAGCAGGAGTGCTAGTCAAGACTCGCCAGAGTGCCCGTACCCCAGGAGAGATCACCGGCTACGCCGTCGCGCTCCCGCACCACGCGAATCAGGATGGACAACAGGTCTGGTTCTCCGGCGGGAAACTCGCTGCCAATCTCACCCTCCCCAAGCTCCGCCACCGCTGGGGCAGTCCACCACACGCACACTCCTTTGACCGACGAGAGGCCGGGCGATACGGCCCGAGCGGAGTGGAACTCACGCATCAGGAACGTTCAGCGGCCTACCAGCAGGCGGCTCGAGCCACCGCCACGGCCACCTGGCAGATGCGTCACATCCAAGACCCCGCCGCCCGCGCCGACCTGGCCGCCGCAACCTCCGACGTCCTACACGTGACCGCAGCCATCACCGGCAACCGAGAACTCGCATACGCCGCCGACTTCTATGACCGTGCAGCCCGTGAGCCATACGGACGTCAGCCGCGTCCGACCCCCTACGGCGGCGCCCTTCGCGCCGTGGCCCGAGCACTGGCCCGCTCAACAATCGGCACCGGCCTGAACCACAGTCACCGCCCCAGCCTCGCCGGCTCTCTATCCCAGCTCCTTACGCACCTCGCCGCTCTGATCGAGACCGTCGCGGAACTCCGTCAGATGCAACAACGCATCGCTCAAGCGACAGCCGCCCGCAAAGCCGCTACGCAGCTCACTGGACTCAGCCGAACAAGTCCCCGCCCGCCATCTCCGTCCTTGCCAATGACAACGGCACCCCACGTCTCAGGCCACAATGCCGCTCGACTCGCAGCAGCCGACTTCCCTGTCCCACTGAACGAGCAGTTGGCAGCCACCACGCACCAACGCCCCAGGCAGGCCGCCCCAGCGCCTGGTTCCACCCGCCGCCGAGGCACATCGCGCTGACTCCGGTATGCGGCACGCGCCACGCCGGGACGCGCGATCGTGGCGTAATGGTCAACGCTGCCGCATACTAACGGAAAGTAAAGGTCAGTGACTCCTGGCGACCAGTGTCGCCAAGAGGACACGTTCTGAAGGACCTGCTACTGCGTCACCCACTCAGGACCCAATCAGGAAGGACGACGCCGTGACCCAGCATCACCCGAACCAGCCACTCAACCTCGCCAAGGAGCCCTCATATGGCCAACCCCATGCAAGACCCTGTCGGCGCGCCCCGTGACGACCAAGAGACGATCCGGCTCGCCGCGGCACTGCCCGAAGGTGTCCGCAACCTCAACCACGCCACCGTCGGCCCACCCGGCCTGACACTCCCCTCCACCGCGTACGCCATCCTCGGCAACCTCGGTGCAGCCACCTTTGGCCTCGACCAACTCCTCGACCAGCTCAGCCGCTTCTTCCTGCGCGAACTCCAAGCCGGACGCCTGGGCCACGACCACGGCCAAGACATCACCGAAGTCCTGAACCGCCACGGCCAGTCACTGGTCGACGCGCAACGCCACGCCCAAGCCCTCTGCGCGGTTCTCACCGAAGCGCAAGCAGAGATCAACGCCGTCCACAGTCACCCGGCCCCGGCCACGCGCAGCACCCTCACCCACGACGAGGCATACGAGGCTGACAGAGCCGGCGCATTGCTGGCCGCCGCCGACTTCCCCATCCCCATCACCGAGCCCACACTCCTTGCGCAACCTCCCGACAGTGGCAGGCCCTCACTCGCCCAAACCCGCCGCTCGAACAGCCAGGAGGTCTGAACATGGAACCGATGACTCGCGAGGAACTCGCCGCTCTCCCCACAACAACCACCATCGAAGCCGCCGCCCGCGCCCTCGGCCTCGGCCGAACCCGCGCCTACCAACTCGCCCGCGAAAACCGCTTCCCCTGCAAGGTCATCCGCATCGGCACCACCTACCGCGTAGTCACAGCCGATCTTCACCGCCTGCTGGCCAAGCAGGACTAGGCCTAATCCGGTCCATCGTCAGCCCCCTCGCCCCTCACGAGGGGGCTGATACCGCGACAGCAACACTCGCCAACATTGCTACACCTGAAGCCGGCGGAAGCCCTATAGGCGACCGTTACAGGCATCCTGACTGACGGAACTCCTCGTAGTGTTGCAGACCGCGATCGCCATCGTGGACCAGATGAAGCCTCTTGCACGTCTTCAAGGTCACCACGTCAACGCGGATCGGTGCCCCATCCCGGCGCTACGTGCAGGGGTATGCGGTCTGTTCCGTCCGGTACTGTCGCGCAGCCCCGCACGTCCGCCTATACCGCGGCGACGAGCTGAGGTTCGAGCAAATTCGCAGGCGCCTGAAGCTGACGCTCGTTACAGTCGATACGTGCGCGTTTACCGGAACGACCTGAGTGAGCTTGCTTGCCCAAGCTGTGGGGTTCGGGGCGGCCTCATCCCCGAGGCGGTAGCAGGCGATTTTGAGCGCGAAGGCCTTGTGATCGCAGTCTGCGAAGCAAACAACCGCGTCCCTGGATCAGACAGAGCGAAGTGCTGCCAGCGGGTCGTTCTCACAGGATCGCCAGAACACTTTGAGAGACTCTGGCCGCCTGCTCGCCACAATGAAGCTGACCCGGCGATACCAGCGTCGCTCGCTGCAAGCCTGGCCGAGGCCCGTCTGTGCCACCACGCAGGAGCACACACCGCCGCTACGGTCATGGTCCGCCGCACCCTTGAGGCGCTGTGCGCCGATAGGGGCATTGCCAGCGCCACCGCCGGAGGGGGACATAAAACCCTACACGCCAAACTGCATGATCTCCAAGCCTCCGGCGCAATCACAGCCGAATTGTTCGACTGGGCTATCCATCTCAAGGAGGTAGGAAACGACGGCGCCCACGACATCGCCGTATTCGCCACCCACGAGGATGCCGAAGACGCGATTACTCTAGCTGAGGACATGCTCCGGCACCTGTACATCACTCCTGCCCGCTATGCGCGAGCCAAGGCCCGGCGGGAGCGGGACCGACAGATCCGGCAAATGCCACAGGTAGACGTGCATTACATTCTGGATGTCCAGGAGGACGGGACGACACTCTTTGAGGCCCAACGGCCTCAGGGGGTAGGTTTCCGGTTGCCGCTCGAGCAGACATTGGCTTCGGTCTGGGGAAGCGAACATGAGATGGAGGAGCTCCGCGAGCAATTAAGGAAGGCCGTCGCTGACAAGCTCTTGGAAGCCTCTCTGCGGCTGGGCAAGCTAATACAGGTCGATTACCAGACCGGCGAGCCAATTTCAGAGATGTAAGTAGAGAGAACTAATCACCGTTAGGTCGGGGACGCTGGAACCGGGGGCTCCGCCCCCTGGACTCCCGCGAGACAGGGCGCCCTTTCGCGCGAACGAGCACCCGAAAGCGCGAAGCGGTCAGGTCAGCCGACCAAAAGGTGACCTTCCCGCCCAGGGTAGTTACGCCCCTAGAACTCGTGAGGCACGAAGGAGGATGGGCGACCCTCTCGTTCTTGCCAGGCATGTATGACGCTGTGCGGCCAATACAGGCGGTACAGCAGTCTATGAGGTCTTGGAAATGGGTTGCGCTTGGGGCCACGTCGGCTCAGCCAACTGGTGATCGTCTTGGGTCTTACTCCGGTCAGGGCAGATGCTCCCGCTATGTCAACCCAACAGTCGTTGTGTGGCAACTCTGGCAGACCCAGGAGCCTCCCCGTGGGAGGCAGCGAGCCTCCCTCAACCGCTTCGGACAGGGCAAGGAGGTGGCGAGTTAGGTCGGCTGGTTCATCCCAGCCGCTTTGCTGTTGCATGGAACCTTCTACAGTTTTAAAGCTGCACCCAAGGGTACAACCGAAGACCCAAGGGCTGCATGTCCGTTTTGCCCGGTCCGCTACTTGCGCTGGCTGCGTTGAGCAGTGCTCAGCGCGCGGACCGTGGTGGACACCTGGTCATCCGGGGTGCGCTCCAGGACTTTGCATTCCCAACGGTGACGCAAGACGATGCGCGTGAGTTGCACAAGCGTCCAGCACACCGTGGGAACCACAAGTCCCAAGCTGCCCGACGTGGCCAGGTCACCAAGGATTCGCACCCAAGGGCTCCTGGAGTGAGATGGAACGCCCGCCGGCTTAGCCTCGATCCACCGATGGTGTATCGAGGTCGATCTCTCGGTCTTTTCGGGAGGACGGTTGAGTTGTCGGCCGCCCGCGGGCAGGGGTGATCGGCTGGTCTGCCCAGCTTTTCCACGTGTTCGTTCCGGTCGGGCCCTGGCGGGCGGTGGATAACGGCAGGTCAGCGGCTGTCGGGTGGGGCGTGGAGGGTGGTGAACAACTGCCGCCAGGCGTCGGCCCAGGGCCAGTTGCGGG
>NZ_FZOR01000068.1 GCF_900188445.1 Actinomadura meyerae | reverse complement strand
TCAACGAACTCGCCGACGCCTACCCAGACCGCATCCAGTAAAGACAACCAGACCCACAACAAGATCATCTTTACACACTTCGAGTTACAGGCTCCCCGAATGTCCGGGTCGGCCCTTGGAACGGATCGAGCGGCAGCTCGTTGACGGCATCCGCTGGCGGGTCTGGGCCGGAACCTCGTGGCAGGACGTTCCGCCTGCTACGGCGCCGGGCCTGACCTGCTCAGTAGGCGTATTCCTCCCGCGCGATCCCGGACCTCTGCGGCGGCGGGACTGCATCGACGGGTTGGCGACATGGAAGGCGACCGTCGCGGCGCCGGACTGCTGGTCCGGGTTCTGACCGTGCGTGAGGAGAAGAACGATCTGGCCATCGTCCCCAACGAAGCTTCGATCGTGGGTGTATCGAGGGTGCGGAAAAGCCGTCGTCGCCCGGACCGCGCGTCATTACTCTCGCCGGATGAGTGAGGATCTTCTGGCCGCCTATGACCGGCATCTGCGCGGAACGGGTGTCCCGGCACTGGGCGCATGGGTCGAGCAGGACGGTCCGCTGCTGCGGGTCGTCGGGGAGCATCGCGGGTTCGTCACCGGCCCGCGCGACCTGTCCGGCCATGATGTCGACGCTCTCATCGCCGCGCAGATCGCCTTCTTCGGCGGCCGCGGTGAGGCCGTGGAGTGGAAGGCTCGTGGGCACGACCTCCCCGATGACCTGCCCGACCGGCTGCGGGCCGCGGGATTCGTCGCCGACCCCACCGAGACGGTCGTCATCGCCGGTATCGCCGACACGCCGACCGCGGCGTCCGCCCCGGATGGCGTGGTGATTCGCCGGGCGGGCCGCGAGGAGATCCCCGCGATCGTGGCGATGGAGTCGCAGGTGTGGGAACGCGACTGCGGCTTCATCGGCGACCACCTGGCCGGCGGCTTGGCCGCCGCTCCCGACCGCCTGGCGATCTTCACCGCCGAAGCCGCCGGCCAGGTCGTCGCCGCGGCCTGGGTGGCGCTCCGCGAGGACGGGGTCTTCGCATCCCTCTGGGGCGGTTCGACGCTGGAGGAGTGGCGAGGCCGAGGCATCTACCGGGCCCTCGTGGCCGTCCGGGCTCGGCTGGCCGCCGAGCGTGGCTACCAATACCTGCAGGTCGACGCCTCCGACGACAGCCGCCCCATCTTGGAGCGTCTCGGCTTCACCGCCATCACCACCACGACTCCCTACATCTGGTCGCCGCCGGCATGATCACCTGTGCACCTGACCTGCTCCTGCCGTCGCTACACGCCATGGTCGGTGGGGCGTGATGTGAGGCGGCTTGGTGGGGTGTCGGTTAGCGTCCGGCTACGGGTGGGTGTCGGGGGCCTGTTCGGTGTGAGGGGCTTTTTGGGCGGTGTTCACTTCTGGGGCGGTGTCAGGCTGCGGGAGTTGTTTTTTCGGTGCTAGGGGTCGCGGCCCTGGTCCGGTACTCACGGAGTGGACGGATGCGCCGGTGGCGGTGACGAAGTCGATGAGCGCCTTGGCCGCCTCCAAGGCATGCTCTCTGGCCTCTTCCAGGGTTTTCGAGTAGTGGATCTCGCCGGTGAGGTCGAAGGCGCGCTGCGCCAGCAGCCGGATGTGCGGGTCGGTGTAGGCGATTCGCACCCCTTTGTAGGCAATGTTGACGGACGTGCGGTCGCGGAAGGACGCCGAGTGCGCCTCGCGTGCGGCCTGGGTGCCGGGTGATTCGAGGCGCAGGCGGATGTAGTCGAGTTCGGCGCGGCGGTAGTGGACGAGCGTATAGGCCAGGGTGTCGCGGGCTTCCGCCAGCCGCTCTTCCTCCAGTCTCCTCTCCGCCCTTCCGGAGAGAAAGGAGGCGACGAAGGCGGATATCAGCAGGCTGAGCATCAGGCCGATGCCGAAGGCAAGCTCGAGGCCGTGCATACGTCCAGTTTGCCTGATGGTGGCACACTGGGCGCGGCAGCGCGCAGTGCGGACGGTCGAGCGGATGGTGGGTGGTCGGTGGCTTCCGGTACGCCGTTCGCGGGTGCGGCCGGGGAGAAGACCGCTGGGCGTCTCCCCGGCCGGGTTCGTGAGTGGCGGCCGCCGTGGCCGCTCGATCTGCATGGGACGGTCTCGCCGCATCAGCGCGGGCCTCATGATCCGGCGTTCCGGGTCGAGGGCGGTGCCGTCTGGCGTGCGTCCCATACGCCTGACGGGCCGGGGACGCTGCGGCTCCGGTGGGTCGGTGACGTCGTCGAGGCTACGGCGTGGGGGCCCGGGGCCGAGTGGTTGCTCGACGGGGTGCCCGAGCTACTCGGTGCCGACGACTCGGCGGACGGGTTCGTTCCTCGGCACGACGTCGTGCGTGAGCAGGCGCGTCTGCGTCCGGGGCTGCGGATCGGGAAGTCGCGGCGGGTCTTCGAGGCGCTCGTGCCGGCCGTCATGGAGCAGAAGGTGCTCGCGCAGGAAGCCTGGCGGGGGTGGGGGTACCTGCTGCGGCGGTTCGGGGTGCCCGCGCCGGGGGCTCCGCACATGCGCGTCCCGCCGCCGCCCGAGGTGTGGGTCCGGATTCCCTCGTGGGAGTGGCACCGGTCCGGGCTGGAGGCCGTCCGCGCCCGGACGATCATCGGGGCCGCGCGGGTCGCGAGGCGGCTGGAGGAGGATCCGGGGGAGGCGCGGCTCAGGTCGCTGCCCGGGATCGGGGTCTGGACGGCCGCCGAGATCCGGCAGCGGGCGGCCGGGGATCCCGACGCCGTCTCCGTGGGCGACTACAACCTGCCCGGCCTGGTCGGCTGGGCGCTGGCGGGCCGCAAGGTGGACGACGCCGGGATGCTCGAACTGCTGGAGCCCTACGCCGGTCATCGGTACCGGGTCACCCGGCTGCTGGAATCGTCCGGGAGGCGCCCGCCGAGGCGCGGCCCCCGGTTGCCCGTCCGGGACTACCGGGCGTTCTGACCGGGTCGGGCGTCGAGCGGCGGCGGAGCCAGAAGTTGTTCGGGGTCCAGTCGAGTCCGTCGCGGCTGTCGGCGCCGAACAGGGGGCCGAGGACGGCGAGGGCGACGATGATGCCGAGCACGTACAGCATGGTCTTCTTCTTCCAGTGGGATCGCTGAAGGGGCGTTCCCGCGCGGGGCGATCGGTGGAGCCGGGGTGTCCGTCTCTTTCCGTCGCACCTTTAGTTTGACTCCGTCCACCGTTCAGGTCCAGCGACCTTTCCTGGAGGGATTGTGTAAGAATCGCTTCACTATGTTGGATCTGGGACGGCTTCGGGTGCTCCGGGAGCTGAAGCTGCGCGGGACGCTCGGGGCCGTCGCGGAGTCCCTCGGGTACACGCCGTCGGCGGTGTCGCAGCAGCTCGCCCAGTTGCAGAAGGACGTCGGTGTGCCGGTGGTGGAGCGGGCCGGGCGGCGGCTGCGGCTGACCACGGCGGGGGAGGTGCTCGCCGAGCACGCCGAGACGCTGCTCGCGCAGGCCAAGCAGGCCGAGGAGGCGACCGTCGCGGCGAGCGGTCGGGTCGCCGGGGTCGTACGGCTCGTCGGGTTCCAGACGGCGCTGCTGCACGTGCTCGCGCCCGCGCTGCCGCGGCTGGCGGAGAAGTACCCGGAGCTGATCGTCGACGTCCTGGACGAGGAGTTCCACCGGGTCCTGCAAGCGCTGGTGCTGCAGGAGATCGACGTGGTGCTGACCGACGAGTACTCGCACCTGCCGAGGCCGCGCAGGCCGGAGCTGACGTCGGAGGTGCTCGTCACGGAGATGATGCGGGTCGCGCTGCCCGAAGGGCACCGGCTGGCGCTGGACGGCGCTCCGGTGCGCATGGCCGACCTGGCCGACTCGCCCTGGGTGACCGGGCACGTCGGGACGAACCACGCCGACCTGCTGGAGCGGACGTGCGTGGAGCTCGGCGGCTTCCGGCCCGACGTGCGGTACCGGTCGAACGACCTGCTGATCATCTTCGCGATGGTCGCGTCGGGCGGCGCGGTGTGCCTGATCCCCGACCTGGCGCTCGCCGAGCGGGAGGAGGGCATCGTGGTCCGGGACGTGGCCGATGCCCCGGTCGACCGCCGCATGGTCATGTGGACACGGGTCGGTGCTGAGGTGCGCCCCTCGGTGCAGGCCGTGCTGGAAGAGCTTCGTAGGTCGGCGGACGAGCTGGTGGCGCGGCGTCCCAGTACCGTCCGCGGCGCGCCCTGAGCCAGGTCTTCCAGGAGGGCCTATGTCTTCCAGGAAAGCCTAGGTCTTCCAGGAGGGCCTAGGTCTTCCAGGACGTGAGCGCTTCCTCGATCTCCTTGCGGGTGGGGAGGCGGAGCGCTTTCGGTGCCTTGTCGGGGACGTTGTACTCGCGTGCGTAGGCGGTGTTCAGGGCGCCGTCCGGTGTGCGGAAGCCCGCGCGTTGGAGGATGTTGCGGGCCGAGCGGGTGCCAAGGGCCGCCTGGAATGCCTCTGCGGCGTCGCGTCGGCGCGGGTCCTTCGTGATGACGGCGTAGGGGTGGTCCAGCATCAGCGTGCCTTCGGTCGGCACGAGGCTGACGACGGGGTTCGGCTGATGGGTCTCGTTATAGGCGACCACGGCCTGCTCTGTGGTGACGGCGAGGGGACGGTTGTATCGCTCGGCCGTCGTCAGGGTGGCCAAGGTCGCCGTTGAGCCGCCGCCCTTCCGGAGGTCGTCGGCCACGTCGGCCTTCTTGTCGACTTGCCGGATCGCGAGCATGGCCACCGTTCCCGTCATGGCGGCGGCTGGGTCGGCCACGGTGCGGGCTATGGGGAGGTCGTGTGTTTTGTCGTTGAGCAGGAGCTTCCAGCTGATGTCGATGCCGGCGCTGTCGAACTCGTCCGCGACTGGACGGGGCGTGGACAACACCACTGGGGTTGTGGCCACCGGGGTACCGGGCGTATCACGGTCCAGCCACAGTGACGACTCTGGTACCCAGGCGTCCGACTGGCCCTTGTAGTCGGCGGGCGCGACCGGGGTGACGCTCGCGTGGACGCAGCGTCCGCCCACGCGGTGCCTCTCCACGTTGAAGCGGGACGCCACGTCCTTCAGCGCGGGCGCCATCTCCGGTTGCGCCGCGACGGTGATGCGGACGTCCGCGCCGGAGCAGGTCGGCGCGGAGAACAGGCCGGACGCCCACAAGCCGCCGCCGGCGCCCGACAGCACCAGCGCCAGAGACGCCCAGAGTGCTGGGCGTCGCCACAGGGGGCGTCCGTCCTCGTCCACGTATCCGTCATACAGGACTGAGCGGCAGCCGCTTCCCGAATTTGCCGATCCCGTCCGTGCGGCGGGCGGCTTCCAGACGTTCGGCCGGCACCTCCCCGTAGAGGGTGGTGCGCTGCTTGGCCGGACGGCCCGCGCGCGCCGCGATCGCCTCCAGTTCGCTGATGGGCTTGAACGAGCCGTTCTCCGACCCCGCCATGCGGCTGATGGTCTCCTCCATCAGCGTCCCGCCGAGGTCGTTCACGCCCCCTTGCAGGACGCGCGTGCACAGCTCGTCCCCCAGCTTCACCCACGACGTCTGGATGTTGGAGATCGCACCGTGCAGCAGGATGCGCGCCAGGGCGTGGACGGCCACGTTCTCCCGGACCGTGGGCCCGGGACGTGCCAGCCCGGCCAGGTAGATGGGCGAGTTGTGGTGGACGAACGGCAGCAGCACGAACTCGCTGAAGCCGCCCGTCCGCTCCTGGATGGACCTCAGCAGCTTGATGTGCGCGACCCAGTGCGACGGCGTGTCCACGTGCCCGTACATCATCGTGGACGTCGTCGGTATGCCGACCTCGTGCGCGGTGGTGACGACCTCGATCCACTGGTCGGTGGGCAGCTTCCCCTTGGTCAGCACCCAGCGGACGTCGTCGTCGAGGATCTCGGCGGCCGTCCCCGGCAGCGAGTCGACCCCGGCCTCCTTCGCGGCCTGGAGCCACTCCCGGATCGACAGGTCGGTCCTGGACGCGCCGTTCACGACCTCCATCGGGCTGTAGGAGTGCAGGTGGATGTCGGGCGCGCGCCGCTTCACCTCCCGCGCGAGGTCGAAGTAGGCGGTGCCGGGCAGGTCGGGGTGGATGCCGCCCTGCATGCAGATCTCGGTGGCGCCCGCCGCCCATGCCTCGTCCACCCGGTCCCCGACCTGCTCCAGGGACAGCGTGTAGGCGTCGGCGTCGGTACGGCGCTGCGCGAACGCGCAGAACCGGCAACCCGTGTAGCAGACGTTGGTGAAGTTGATGTTCCGCGTGACGACGTAGGTGACGTCGTCACCGACCGCGTCGCGCCGCAGGTCGTCGGCGAGGGCGGCGAGGGCGTCCAGTTCGGGTCCCTCTGCGTGCAGGAGGGCGAGCGCCTCATCGTCCGACAGCCCGGCAGGGTCCTGCTCCGCGCGCGCGAGGGCGGTCTTCACGTCGGCGTCGAAGCGCTGGGGGGCGGACATGCGCTCCTTCAGCGCGTCCCAGTCGCCGTAGACCTCGTCGAAGTCGTCCCGCCGGTCGCTGGTGCGGCCGGTCGTGTCGATCGTCGCGTGCAGGTCGGTGCGCCCGGACGCCTCGAAGCCGCCGTCCGGCTCCTGCCAGGGACGCCCTTCGAGGACGGCGTCCTCGCGCGCCAGCCCGGTCGCCGGGTCGGCCAGGGCGGCGACGTGCCCGAGCAGCCGCGGGTCGAGCCACGGCTCGCCGCGCCGCACGTACTCGGGGTAGATCGTCAGCCGCTCGCGGAGCGCGAAGCCCGACTCGGCGGTCCGCTCCGCCAGCTCGTCGATCTGCGGCCAGGGCCGCTCCGGGTTCACGTGGTCGGGGGTCAGCGGCGAGACCCCGCCCCAGTCGTCGATGCCCGCGCGCAGCATCAGCGCGTACTGGTCGGCGACCAGGTTCGGCGGCGCCTGGATGCGCGCCTTCGGCCCGAGCACCAGCCGCGTCACCGCGATCGTCGCGGCCAGCTCCGCCAGCTCCGCGTCCGGGGTGTCGCGCATCTTCGTGTCGGGCTTCGCGCGGAAGTTCTGGACGATGACCTCCTGGATCGCCCCGTACTCGCGCATCGTCCGGCGGATCTCGAAGATGGCGTCCGCGCGCTCCTCGACCGTCTCGCCGATCCCGATCAGGATCCCGGTCGTGAACGGCACGTTCGTGCGGCCCGCGTCCTCCAGGACGCGCAGCCGGACGGCCGGGTCCTTGTCCGGCGACCCGAAGTGCGGGCCGCCGCGCTCGCTGAACAGCCGCGTCGCCGTCGTCTCCAGCATCATGCCCATGGACGGGGCGACCGGCTTGAGCCGCTGGAAGTCGCGCCAGGTCAGCACGCCCGGGTTCAGGTGCGGCAGGAGGCCGGTCTCCTCCAGCACCCGGATCGCCATCGCGCGCACGTACGAGAGCGTGTCGTCGTACCCGTGCGCGTCCAGCCATTCGCGGGCCTGCTTCCACCGGTCCTCGGGGCGGTCCCCGAGCGTGAACAGCGCCTCCTTGCAGCCCATCGCGGCGCCCTGCCGCGCTATCTCCAGCACCTCGTCCGGGCTGAGGTAGGGCGCGTCGAGCCGGTGCGGGACGGTCGCGAACGTGCAGTACCCGCAGCGGTCCCGGCAGAGCCGGGTCAGCGGGATGAACACCTTGCGGCTGTAGGTGATGACGCCCGGACGGCCGGCGGCGTCCAGACCGGCGTCCCGGGTGCGGGCCGCGTAGGAGAGCAGATCGTCGAGCTGCGCCCCGCGGGCCTGCAGCAGTGTGGTGGCCTCGGATCGGTCCAGTGTCTTGCCGTCACGCGCGCGGGCCAGGGCCCGGCGTAGAGCGGAGCTCGTGGCGTCCATGACGGGCACTCTATGCCAATCGTCATAATTTGTATCGCGCCGGGGTCCCGCCGAGGCCGCCGTGGACGACCGCATCCACGCCAGCCCCGGCCGGTCCCGATCTATTCCCGGTCCCCGGACCTCGATGCCCGGCCGTCGGACCCCGACGCCCCGTCAGCGGACCGCCAAGCCCGTCAGCGGACCCAGAAGCCCGTCAGCGGACCTCGATGAACGCCTCGGCGCTGCGCGGCGGGCGCTCGCGCGGCGGGGCGGCGGCGTGCCCGACGCCGACCGCGCCCATCGGGTCCCACTCGTCCGGCAGGTCGAGGACGTCCCGGACGACGTCGCGGCAGAACATCGTGCTCGACACCCAGCACGAGCCGAGCCCCTCGACCGCAAGCGCGACCAGCAGGTTCTCCACCCCGGCGCCGGTCGCCACGACGAACATCTCCCGCTCGGCGCGCGCGCGGCGCTCGTCCGGGTAGTCGTGCGAGCCGTCCATGACCAGGCACGGCACGATCAGGTACGGCGCCCGCCGGAGCACCTCGCCGCGGCGCAGCCGCTTGGCGATCGACTCCGCGGAGAAGCCGTCCCGGCGCAGGTCGGCCTCCCACGCGTCGCGCATCGCGTCCAGCAGCCGCGTCCGCGACTCCGCCGACTCCAGCAGGACGAACCGCCACGGCGTCGTGTGGTGCGGCGCCGGCGCGGTGATCGCGGCGTCGACCGCGCGGCGCACCGCCGCCGGGTCGACCGGCTCGGCGGTGAACTCGCGGATCGTGCGGCGCGCGCGCAGCACGTCCGCCGACCCGAACCTGAACATGTCCTCGTCCGGGGGACGCACCAGCGCCCGCGCGCCCGGCCCGTCCCCGGCCGTGACCAGTTCGGACAGCCCGCGCACGACCGCGATCGGCACGCCGTCGAGCTTGCCCTTGACCAGCTCGCCCGCGGCGGCGATCTCGTCGGCCACGGCGGTGATCGTCGCGTCGAGCCGGTTGCCGTGGGCGTCCCGCCGGCCGCGCAGGTCGGCGAGCGGCTCCAGCCCGGCGACGCCGATGGCCGCGTCGGTCAGCCCGTTGCGCCACGGCCGCCCGAGCGTGTCGGAGACGATGACGGCGACGTCGGCGCCGGTCCGCTCCCGGATCCCGGCCCGGATGCGCCGCGCCGACGCGTCGGGGTCCTCCGGCAGCAGCAGCACCGTCCCCGGCCGGGTGTTGGACGCGTCCACGCCGGCCGCGGCGAGCACGAGGCCCTGCCGCGTCTCCACGATCCGCGTCTCGCCCCGCGCGTGCGTGCGCCGCGCGACCACCCGCACGGTCTCGGCGTCGATGGCCTTCTCCCGGTCGTCCGCGACCAGGACCCGGCCCTCCGCCTTGCTCACGATCTTGGACGTGACGACGAGCACGTCCCCGTCCCGCACCGCGTCCGCCGGGACGAGCGCGGCGATGTCGTCGCCCTCGGCGACCTCCGGCAGCCCCGGGACGCCGAAAACCTCGAGCCTCACTCGGCGTCCTCCGCCCGCTTCTGCTCCGTCGCCTTCAGCTCCATCGCCAGGTCGACGGCCGCGCGCGCGATCGCGGCGGTCGCCGCGGCGTCGCTCATCAGCAGCGGACGGGACCGCACGTCGATCCCCTCGACCCGGACGTCCGCGTCCGCCTCGTCGACGAGCCAGCCGTCCAGCAGCCCGAGCCCGTACAGCTCGGCGACCGCCCGCGCCGACGTCTCGACGCCGATCGCGGTCAGGCACGCGTCGGCCATGCCCCGCACCGGCGCCCCGCCGATGATCGGGGAGACGCCGACCACGGTCTTCGCGGCCACGGCGTCCCGGATGCCGGGCACCGCCAGGATCGTCCCGATGCTCACCACGGGGTTGGACGGCGGGAACAGCACCGCGTCGGCGGCCTCGATCGCGGCGAGCACGCCGGGCGCCGGCTTGGCGTCCTCCGCGCCCACCGCCGCGATCGACAGGGCCGGGACCGACGCCCGCAGCCGCACCCACCACTCCTGGAAGTGGACGGCCCGCCGGCCTTTCTCGTCCTCGATGACCACATGGGTCTCGACCTGGTCGTCGGTCATCGGAATCAGCCGGACGCCCGGATTCCACCGGTCGCACAGCGCCTCGGTGACCGCCGACAGCTTGTAGCCCGCTTCGAGCATTTGCGTCCGGACGATATGGGTCGCGAAATCGCGGTCGCCGAGCCCGAACCAGGCCGGGCCGACGCCATAGGCGGCCAGTTCCTCCTTGACGGTGAACGTCTCGTCCGACCGGCCCCAGCCCTGCTCCTCGTTGATGCCGCCGCCGAGCGTGTACATCACGGTGTCCAGGTCAGGACACACCCGCAGCCCGAACAGCGAGATGTCGTCCCCGGTATTGCCGATGACGGTGACCTCGGCCTCCGGAACCGCCTCCCGCAGGCCGCGCAGGAACCGGGCTCCGCCGATCCCGCCCGCCAGACACACGATCTTCATAATCCAACCCTACGGGGCGCCGTCCGCGCCCGGAGATCTGCACCGGAAGGGGCCGGGCGCGGATCCGGCGGTCCGCGCCGCGGGTGCGGGTCGCCCCTCCGGACGAGTCTGTGCAAAGCTTTGCCGTGTAATGGATTGCCTCAGTCTGGAGAATTCACCGTGAACAAGGAAGCCGTCCAGCGCCTGCGCGAACCGGCCGCCTGGGTACTGCTCGCCGCGGCGGGACTGCACTTGCTCGCGGGGCTGATCTCCCTTCTCGGCGGCGACGGGACCTTCACCGGCCGCGCGCTCGGCGAGACGGCCGGCGGGACGTTCCTGCAGATCGTCCTCGTCGGGATCCTCGTCCTCGCCGTCCTGCTGGTCACCTGGGGAGAGACCCAGACCCCGCAGGCCAGGACGATCACCATGGGGGCGCTCGGCGTCCTCGGCGGCATCGCCCTGTTCGGCGTCATCTCGTGGCTCAGCGGGATGCTCGCCGACTCGGAGTACACCTCCGCGGTGACGAAGCTCTCCGCCTTCCTGGAGGGCGCCGGCAAGCTCGCCGTCGTCGGAGTGGGCGGCTGGTTCGTCTTCACCGTGTTCCAGGGGATGCAGCCCGCGCGCCCGAAGGCCCAGCCGCAGATGCAGCAGGGCTACCCCGACTTCGGGTACCAGCAGGGCCAGCAGCCTGGCCAGCAGGGTCAGCAGCAGTTCGGCCAGCAGCAGCAGTACGGCCAGCAGGAGTACCAGCAGCAGGGCTACGAGCAGCAGTACGGCCAGCAGCAGTACCAGCAGTACGGGCAGCAGCCGGGCGCCGAGGGCCAGCAGGCCGGGCAGCAGTACGGGCAGCAGCAGTACGGCCAGCAGGGCTACGGCCAGCAGGGCTACGACCAGGCCGGCCAGCAGTACGGCACCCAGGGCGGCTACCAGGCCGGCCAGCAGCAGGGCCAGCAGGGCCAGAGCCAGCAGCCCGCCGCCGACGAGGAGATGGGCGAGTGGACGCGCGCCTACGGCGGCTCCGGCGGCGACCAGGGCCCGCAGGGCACCCAGCCCGCGCCCCCGCAGAGCGGCGAGCAGGGCGGCGACTGGTACCGGGACAACCGGCCCCCGCCGCCGCAGTGACCCGGGGAAGTATCTCCGGCGCGCAAGCGCGGCGGTGACCGCCCGATTAACTGATCTTCAGCCAAAGGTCAGCGAGCCCATCCCGGCATAAGCCGTTTTGTCGCCCAGGAAAGCTCTCCGGCTTGACGGGGCAGTCGCTACACGCGTGTAATTTCGTCCGTGTAGTTTCAATGCCTTCTCGGGGGAAGGAACCGGAGGGAAGGCATTGACCAGGGGGTTCCACGGGCAGGGAGGTGCGCTGTGAGCGAGGTGGTCATCCCGCTGGCGCACGGCACAGACGGCGAAGAGATGGGCTGGCAGGAGCGCGCCCTGTGCGCGCAGACGGACCCGGAGGCGTTCTTTCCGGAGAAGGGCGGCTCCACTCGCGAGGCCAAGAAGGTGTGCCGGGCATGCGAGGTGCGTACGGAGTGCCTGGAGTACGCGCTGCAGCACGATGAACGTTTCGGCATCTGGGGAGGCCTCTCCGAGCGGGAGCGGCGCAAGCTGAAGCGCCAGGCCGTCTAGCGGGCGTCCAGGCCGTCCGGGCCGTTCCGGTGCCGGGCCGTCCACGCGGGCGGCCGGGCGCTCCGGGGCGCGCTCCGCGGCGGCGGGACGCCCCGGGCCGCCCGCATCGCCCGCACCGGATCTCGGGGGAACCGGGGCGTGCGCCGGGCGGTCGCCGTACAGTTATCAGCCGTGCCGGCCCCGGTCGGCACGGCTGACGCGTTTCCCACCGAGTTGTTCCAGCACGACCCCGTTCCACCACGACCCTGTTCGATCACGACCCTTGTCGTCCCACAGATCGAGGGATCATTGGCCCCCACTCTCGATCGCCACGTCGTCACGGCGGTCCTCGTCGTCCATGACGGCGCGCGGTGGCTCCCGGACACCCTGAAGGCGCTGCTCACGCAGGCGCGGCCCGTGCAGCGCCTCGTGATCGTGGACACCGGAAGCCGGGACCGCGGCCCCGCCGTGCTCGCCGAGGTCGTCGGCGCCGGCACCGTCCTCGCCCTGCCGCGCACCACCGGCTACGGGGAGGCGATCGCGGAGGCGCTGCGCCAGGACGCCGCGTCCGCGCCCGTCCCCGACGACGACCCCGGCACGCCGCGCACCGAGTGGCTGTGGCTGCTGCACGACGATTCCGAACCCGCCCACGACGCGCTCGCCCAGCTGCTGCGCACCGCGGACACCGACCCCAACACGGCGGTGCTCGGCCCGAAGGTCCGCGACTGGGACGACCGGCGCGTCCTGCGCGAGGTGGGCGTCACCGTGGACGCCGCCGGGCGCCGCGACCGCGGCTTCGACCGCGACGAGTTCGACCAGGGGCAGCACGACGGCGTCCGGGACGTCCTCGCCGTCGGCAGCGCCGGGATGCTGGTCCGCCGGGACGTGTGGGAGCGGCTCGGCGGCTTCGACGTCGAGTACGGCATGTTCCGCGAGGACCTCGACTTCTGCTGGCGGGCGCACGCCGCCGGGCACCGGGTCGTCACGGCCACCGACGCCGTCGTCTACCACGCCGAGGCGGGCCGGCGCGGGCTCCGCGAGATCGGCATGACCGCCGAGCACCCGGCCCGCCGCGACCGCCGCAACGCCCTGTTCACGCTGCTCGCCAACCAGCCGTTCCGGCCGATGCTGCGGGCCCTCGCCCGCAACGTGTGGGCGTCCCTGGCGCACGCGCTGTTCCTGCTGGTCACCAAGCGGCCGGGCGCGGCCCGCGAGGAGCTGCGGGCGCTCGCCGACGTGCTGAGCGACCCGGGCCGGCTGCGGCGGGCCCGCGCGGCCCGCGCGGACGGCCGCGCCCGCGTGCACCGCACCGTGCGGCGCTTCCAGCCGCGGTGGGTGGTGCTGCGCCGGGCCGTCGAGGCGGTGTCCGAGCGCCTCGCCGCCCACGAGCGCGCCCGCGAGCGGCGGGAGGACGACGACGTCGCGGTGGACGAGCCGGGCCCGATCCGCCGGTTCCTCGCCCGCCCCGGCGTGCTGCTCGTCCTCGCGCTGACCGCCGTCGCGATCGCCGCCGAACGGACCCTGCTCACCGCGGGCGGGCGGCTCGGCGGCGGCGCGCTCGTGCCCGCCTGGGGCGGTGCGAGCGACCTGTGGGAGCAGTACCTGACCGGCTGGCATCCGGTGGGGCTCGGCACCGATGCGGGCAGCCCGCCCTATGTCGGCGCCCTCGCGGCGGTGTCGACGGTGCTGTTCGGCAAGCCGTGGCTGGCCGTGTCGCTGCTGCTGCTGGGCAGCGTGCCCCTCGCCGGGCTCACCGCCTACCGCGCGTCCCGGCTGCTCATCACCGAGGCGCCGCTGACGGGCCGCCGGGCCCGCTCGACCGGGCGGCGCGTCCCCGTCGCCGCCGTCCGCGCATGGTTTGCGGCCGCGTACGCGCTGCTGCCCGCCGCGACCGGCGCCATCGCGGGCGGGCGCCTCGGTACCGCCGTCGTCCTCGTCCTGCTCCCGCTGATCGGCCTGTTCGCCGCCCGCGTCTACGGGGTGCCGCGCGGGGAGGCCGCGCGCTTCGGTGCCGCGACGCGGCGCAAGCGCGCCGGGCGGGCCGCGTGGACGGTCGCGCTGCTGCTGACCGTCGCGATGGCCTTCGTCCCGCTGGTCTGGCTCCTCGCGGTGGTGGCGGCCGTGATGGTGTACGCGCTGCTCGACCGGCCCGGCCCCGGGCAGGGCCGCCGCCACCTCGCCATCGCGCTCGGCGTCCCGCCGCTGCTGACGCTCCCGTGGACGGTGGGCCTGCTGCTGCACCCGTCCCGGTTCCTCACCGAGGCGGGCCTGCACCGCCGGTTCGAGCCCGCGACGGCCGCCGACCTGCTGGCGCTCGACCCGGGCGGGCCGGGCACGCCCGCGCGGTGGGCGCTGGCGGGCCTGCTCGCGGCCGCCGTGCTGGCGCTGCCGCTGCGCAGCCGCCGGGGCCGCGTGCTCGCCGGCTGGCTGCTGGCGGTGTTCGGGCTGCTCCTCGCCGTGCTGATCAGCGCCGTCACCGTCACCAAGGGCGCGGACGCGGGCCCGGCCTGGCCCGGCGTGGTGCTGCTCTTCGCGGGGGCGGGGGTGCTGCTCGCCGCGACCGCCGCCGTCCAGCGCGCCACCGAGGTCCTCGCGGGCAAGGACGTGATCTACCGGACGGGCGCCGCCGTCGTGGTGCTCGCCGCGCTGAGCGCGCCCGTCCTGTCCGGTGCGCTGTGGGTGGTCGCCGGAGCGGGCGGGCCGCTCGGCAAGGTCGACCCCGACACGGTGCCCGTGTTCCTGCGCGCGCCCGGCGGGCCCAGGACCCTCGTCCTGCACCGGGAGCCCACCGGACGGGTCTCGTACACGGTTCTCCGGGACGAGCGTCCGAGACTGGGCGAAGCAGAGGTCCCGGTCAGCGGCGAGGCCCACGAACGCCTGGACGGCCTCGTCGCGGGCCTTGCCGTGGGACGCGAGGGCGACGACGGGCCCGCACTGACCCGCATGGGCGTCCAGTACATCCTCGTGCCGCATCCGAAGAAGGACCCGGTCACCAAGGTCCTGGACGCGTCGCCGGAACTGACCCGCCTCAGCCGTACCGAAACGTTCGCCGTGTGGCGGCTCCAGTCGGACTCCGCCCGGATGATGCTTCTGCAAGGCTCCACGGTCACGCCCCTGCCCGCCGGCCGGGTCAACGCCCGCGTGCGGATCCCACCGGGGACGGGCAAGCGCACGCTGCTCCTGGCCGAAGCCGGAGACGGCGGGTGGCGCGCCACCCTGAACGGCCAGGAGATCCGCGAACGGCACACGGTGGACGGCTGGGCGCAGGGCTATGACATCCCGCCGAGCGGGGGCGAGTTCAAGCTGACCCGCTCGGACACGATGCGCCACACCTGGGTCGTCATCCAGGGCATCGCCGTCCTGGCCGTGATCGTCCTGGCCCTGCCGGGCGCCCAGACCGAGGGCCTGACGTTCGGCGGCGACCGGGAGCGGCGCCACCACGGACGGCGCGCGCGCCGGCGCGGACGCCGCCGCGCAGGCCGCGCCCACATCAAGCACGAGCAGCCCCCTGAACCGCCCTCAGAGCCGCCCTCAGGGCCGGTGACGGAGCCGGTGAAGGAGTCGAGCCCGTCGAGCCCGCCGAGCCCGGAGGAGGTGCCGTGATCCCCATGGAGAAGGTGCTGCGCCTCCTCGGCATGCGCTACGCCACCGCCGCGCTGATGCTCGTCGCCGTCGCCGCCCTGTACGGGGCCGCGACGCTGTCGCGTCCGGGCGAGGCGTCCGAGGAGGGCCGCACGGTGCCCGCCGCGAACGCCGTGATGGTCTGCCCCGGGCACGAGGGCGGGCGGCTGGCCGTCCAGTCCCTGTCGCAGAAGGGCGGCGGGAGCGTCGCGCTGGCGCCGTCGAAGGGCGGCTCGCCGCTCGGGTCCATGACGTCGCCCGGCCAGGGCTGGAGCGGCGACACCAAGCCCAGCGGGAACGCCTACACCGTTCGCGGCACCGGCGCCATCGCCGCCGGGCTGGAGGCCGAGCAGACCACGTACTGGCCGGGCGGCCCCGACCGCGGCCTCGCCGGAGCCCGCTGCTCCGTCCCCGGCACCGACCTGTGGTTCCTCGGCCCCGGCCCCGCCGCCGCCGACCGCATCGACCTGTACCTGACCAACGTGGACGCGCAGCCCGCGTCCGTGAACGTCACCGCCCTGTCCGGTGAGGGGCCGCTCGACACCCAGGACGGACTCGCCACTCCCGTCGCGCCCTACACCACCAGGGTCGTGCGCATCGGCGGGTCGCCGGAGGGCCTCGGCGACATCGTGAAGACCGCCGCCGACCTCGCGCTCCGCGTGCGGACCACCAGCGGCCGCGTCGCCGCGTCGGTGCGCGCCCGGATCGGCGAGAGGCGCGGCATCGAATGGCTGCCGCGGACGGCCGGGCCCGCGACGTCCGTCCTCGTGCCCGGCGTGCCGGGCGGCGACGGCCGGCGCCGCCTGCTGGTCTCGGTGCCCGGCGAGGCCGACGCCCGGATCAGGATGCAGGTGATCACGCCGGGCGGCGCGTTCGCCCCGCAGGGCCAGGACGTGCTGGACGCCCCCGCCGAGACCGTGACGTCCGTCCCCCTCGACGGCGCGCTGTCGGGGAAGGCCGGCGCCGTCCGGCTCACCGCGGACCGGCCGATCCTCGCGGGCTTCGCCGCCGACCGCGGCGCCGACATCGCCTACGGCGCGGCGACGGCGCCGCTCACCGCCGCGGGCCCCGGCGTCGTCGCCGACAACCGGTTCGACTCCACGCTCGTCCTCACCGCCCCGTCCGGCGCGGCGACCGTCGAGGTCACGACCGTCAACGCGGCCGGGCGCGGCGGGCCGAAGGAGATCCGGATCCCGGCGGGGCGGACGGTCGAGACGAAGCTGGCCGCGCCCGCCGGGGCCGGCGCCGCCACCGCCTACAGCGCCATGATCGTCCCGAAGGAGGGGGCGGGGCCCGTCTACGCGTCCCGCGTCCTCGCCACGGGCAAGGGCGGCGGCTACCTGTTCACCATCCTGCCGGTCACCCCGGCGAGGACGACGATCCACCTTCCGGGCGTCGCCGACTCGCAGACCGCCCTGACGCCGTAGCCGGGAGGCCGGGTCGGGGGAGGCCCGGTCGGGGATTCAGTCGTCGGGGGAGTCGTAGCTCGGGTCGACGGACTCGGGGGAGAGGCCGAGCAGGTCGGCGACCTCCTCGACGAGCAGGTCGCGGATCAGCCGGGACTGCTCCGTGCCACCGGAGGCGCGCGCCTCGACGGGACGGCGGAACACCACGATGCGCACCGCCGGTTCGCCGGGGGACGCCGCGGAGGCGTGCGGGGAGGCCGGCGGTGAGGCCGGCGGGGACGCGCGCAGGAACGTCTGCCCGAGGGGGACGGGGCCGTCGAAGCCCGGCTCGACGACCGGCACGTCGTCGACCGCGAACTCCACCTCGGCCAGTTCCGGCCCCCAGCGCTGGACGAGCCGCCGCACCTCGTCGTCGACGAGGTCGTCGAACCGCTCGGCGCGGGTCCGCGAGACCGGCGCCTGCGGGGGCGTCAGAGGACCACGGATGCCGCGGCCGTGACGGTCGCGGCGCCGTGCGCCTGCCACACGGGGTCGCACCCGTCCAGACTACCTCCGCCGTCGCGTCCGCTCGGCGGAGAGACCCGGGCGAGGGGCCGGTGGGGGCCGGTGGGGGTCCACTGACAGGACGCCTGGAGACGCGAGCGCACGGCCCGCCGGATATCGCACGGTAAGAGTTCACCTCCGTACGGAATGTAGTTCTTACCCCGGAAATCGCCCGGTAACGGCGACACGTGCGCCGGGGTGGTGGCGGAGCCGGTGGGAGGGAGGTACGGTCAGCCATCGTGAGCCCCGTCCGCACCTGCTCCCGCACCGCCTGCAAGGCGCCCGCAGTGTTCACGCTCACGTACGTCTACCGCGACTCCACCGCGGTCCTGGGTCCGCTCGCCACGTACGCAGAGCCACACTGCTACGACCTCTGCGCAGAGCACTCCGAGCGGCTCACCGCCCCGATGGGGTGGGAACTGGTGCGGCTCCCCGTCGAGGAGGAGACCGAGCCCAGCGCGGACGACCTGGAGGCCCTCGCCGACGCCGTCCGGGAGGCCGCCAAGCCCGCCCCCGGCCCCGGCCAGGAGCCGGTGGGCCAGGGCACCGAGGTCGGCCGCCGCGGCCACCTGCGGGTGCTGCGCTCCGAGCCCGCCGGCACCCAGGGCCAGGAGTAGCCCCCACCTCCACGCCCGCTGCGGCCCTGTCCATACGATCCCGCACGCGGCCCTGTCCATATGGCCCGCACGCGGCCCTGTCCATACGGTCCGCACGCGGCCATGTCGCGGCCGGTCGCGTCCGGGCGTCCCGGTAGGCTCGTGAACCCGGTTTCCCGGGGCACAGGGTCTCTTGGCACATTCGGGCAGCGTTTCTCGACCAGGGAGCAGGAGTGGGCGACCTCGGCAAGATCTTCAAGGCGTACGACATCCGCGGTGTCGTCCCGGACGAGCTCGACCCCGCGATCGCCGAGGCGGCCGGGGCGGCGTTCGCGCGGCTCACCGGGGCGGAGGCGGTGGTCACCGCGCACGACATGCGCGAGTCGTCGGTCCCGCTGGCGGAGGCGTTCGCCCGCGGCGCCATCTCCCAGGGCGCGAACGTGCTCGAGGCCGGGCTCGGCTCCACCGACATGCTCTACTACGCCAGCGGCAGCCTCGACCTGCCCGGCGCCATGTTCACCGCGAGCCACAACCCCGCCCGGTACAACGGGCTGAAGCTGTGCCGCGCGGGCGCCCGCCCGGTCGGCCGCGACACCGGCCTCGCCGAGATCCGCGAGATGATCGAGAACGGCCTCCCCGAGTACGACGGGGAGCCCGGCACGGTGCAGGACCGCGACGTCCTGAAGGGCTACGCCGAGCACCTGAGGACGCTCGTCGACCTGTCGTCGATCCGGCCGCTGAAGGTCGTCGTCGACGCGGGCAACGGCATGGGCGGGCACACCGTCCCGTCGGTCTTCGAGGGCCTGCCGATCGACCTGGTCCCGATGTACTTCGAGCTGGACGGCACCTTCCCCAACCACGAGGCCAACCCGATCGAGCCGGAGAACCTGCGCGACCTGCAGGCCAAGGTCCGCGAGACCGGCGCCGACATCGGGCTCGCCTTCGACGGCGACGCCGACCGCTGCTTCGTGGTGGACGAGCGCGGCGAGATCGTCGCCCCCTCCGCGATCACCGCGCTGGTCGCGACCCGGGAGCTGGCCAAGTACCCGGGGGCCGCGATCGTGCACAACCTGATCACGTCCAAGGCCGTCCCGGAGATCATCGCCGAGCACGGCGGGAGGCCGGTCCGCACCCGTGTCGGGCACTCGTTCATCAAGCAGACGATGGCGGAGACGGGCGCGGTGTTCGGCGGCGAGCACTCGGCGCACTTCTACTTCCGCGACTTCTGGTTCGCCGACTCCGGCATGCTGGCGGCCCTGCACGTCCTCGCCGCCCTCGGCGAGCAGGACGGGCCGCTCTCGGAGCTGCTCGCCGAGTACACCCGCTACGTCGCCTCCGGCGAGATCAACAGCGAGGTCGCCGACCAGGACGCCGCCGCCGCGAAGGTCAAGGACGCCTTCGCCGGCCGCCCCGGCGTCGCGATCGACGAGCTGGACGGGCTGACCGTGGCCGACGAGTCCGCCGGCTGGTGGTTCAACCTGCGGCCGTCCAACACCGAGCCGCTGCTGCGCCTGAACGCGGAGGCCGCCGACGAGGCGACCATGGCGGCGATCCGCGACGAGGTCCTGGCGCTGGTCAGGGACGAGAAGTGACGACCGGGCCCACCGACTGTAGGGAGAAGTGACGCTGCGATGACGATGAAGCTGGACTCCTGGCTGCTGGAGATCCTCGCCTGCCCGAACTGCGGCGGCGGCCTGCGCGCCGACGAGGGCGCCGACGAGCTGGTCTGTACGGGTTCGTGCGGCTACGCCTACCCGGTGCGCGACGACATCCCCGTCCTGCTGGTCGACGAGGCCAGGACCCCCGCCCCGTGAGCCCCCGGGCGGTGGCGCGGCGATGAGCGCCGCGCTCGACCCCGCGCGGCTGGACGACGCCGAGGCGGTGGAGGCCGCCGACCCCGGCGGGATGCTGCGGCAGGTCGCCGCGTCGGCGGCGCAGGTGCGCGAGGCGCAGCGGGCGGCGGCGGAGGCGGGCGTCGCGGCGCTGGCCGAGGACGGCCGGCCGCGCGCGGTCGTGGTCGCCGGCGCGGGCGCGTCCGGCCTCGCGGGCGATGTGCTCGCGGCGGTGTGCGGGGCGGGCTGCCCGGTCCCGGTGTTCACGGTCCGCGGCCCCCGGCTGCCCGGCTGGGTCGGCGCGGCCGACCTCGTCATCGCGGTGTCGTGCTCCGGGGGTACGGCGGAGACCCTGGAGGCCGCCGCCGAGGCGGCCCGGCGCGGGTGCAGGCTGATGTCCGTCGGCGCTCCGGAGTCGCCGCTCGCCGACCTCTCCGAGCGGAGCCGCGGGGTTTTCGTCCCGGTGCGGGCGGCGGGGCCGCCGCGTTCCGCCCTGTGGGCTCTGACGATCCCCCTGGTGATCGCCGCGCGGGCGTTGCGGCTCGTGGACGTCCCCGACGCGGTGCTGGAGTCGACGGCCGCGCTGCTGGAGGACGTCGCGCACCGCTGCCGCCCGTCCAGCGAGCCGTTCGTCAACCCGGCGAAGCGCATCGCGCTCGACATCGCCGGCGACGTGCCGGTGGTGTGGGGCACGTCCGCGGTCGCGGCGGCGGCCGCCTACCGGACGGCCTGCCAGCTCAACGAGAACGCGAAGTACCCGGCGGTGTACGGCGAGATGCCGGAGGCGGGGCACAGCCAGGCGGCGGTGTTCGACGGCCTCTTCGCGCGCGGCGGCTCCCCGGCCGACCCCGACGACTTCTTCCGCGACCGCGCCGAGGACCCCGAGCACGGCCTGCATCTCCTCGTCCTGCGGGACGTGGACGAGCACCCCCGCGTGCGCGCGCGGGCCGAAGCGGCCGCCGACCTGGCCCGTGACAGGGGCGTGGCGGTCACCGAGCTCCGGGCCGAGGGCGAGCACCCGCTGGAGAGAATCGCATCACTCATCGCGTCGGCGGACTATGTCACGGTTTACTTGGCTATCGCGCTCGGCGTGGATCCGACGCCGGTGCCTGCCATTGATGAGCTCGAAGCGAGGATTACCTAGATGAGTGCTGAGGGTGGAACGAAGGCCATCGTCGCCGCGCTGGCCGCCAACCTCGGGATCGCGGCGTCCAAGGCCGTCGCGTTCGCGTTCACCGGTTCGTCGTCGATGCTGGCGGAGTCGATCCACTCGGTCGCCGACTCGGGCAACCAGGGGCTGCTGCTGCTCGGCCGCAAGCGGTCCGAGCGCGACCGGACGCCCGAGCACCCGTTCGGCTACGGCCGCGAGCGCTACTTCTACGCGTTCGTCGTCGCGGTCGTGCTGTTCACGGTCGGTGCGGCGTTCTCGCTGTACGAGGGGTACCACAAGATCTCCCACCCCGAGGAGGTCAAGGCCCCGGCCTGGGCGTTCGGGGTGCTGATCGTCGCGATCCTCCTGGAGTCGTTCTCCTTCCGCACCGCGATCAAGGAGTCGAACGAGGTCCGCGGCGGCCAGTCCTGGTGGTCGTTCATCCGCCGCGCGAAGGCGCCGGAGCTGCCGGTCGTCCTGCTGGAGGACCTCGCCGCCCTCGTCGGCCTGTTCCTCGCGCTGTTCGGCGTCACGATGGCCGTGGTCACCGGCGACGGCATCTGGGACGGCGTCGGCACCGTCGCGATCGGCCTGCTGCTCGGCGTGGTCGCGACGATCCTCGCGATCGAGACCAAGAGCCTGCTCATCGGCGAGGGCGTCGACCCGGAGACCGAGCGGGAGATCGTCGCCGCGCTGGAGTCGGTGGAGGAGGTCGCCCGCCTGATCCACATCCGCACCGAGTACCTCGGCCCGGACGCGCTGCTGATCGCCGCGAAGATCGCCGTGTACCACGACGACACGGCGGCGGAGGTGGCGCGGGGCATCGACGCGGCCGAGGCCAAGATCCGGGCGCAGTTCCCCGAGGCGAAGCTGATCTACCTGGAACCGGCGCTGGACGAGGCGTCCCGTACCGGGGCACCGAGCGCGGGCCCGCACGTGCTCGCGGGCTCGACGAGCGATCTGCCGGACGGCGGCCGGGGTCCGGTCGAGGAAGGCCAGCCTCTCCAGCGCGACAAGTAGCGCCATCGGCACCGCCGCCGGCGTCCTTCCGGGCGCCGGCCGACGCGGTCATGACGGCCCATCACGCGGGGACGTCATGACGGGCCGTACGCATCGGGCAAGGGACCCCTCGCCGGGCGGTCGCCGCACTGCCGGCCGTACCCCAGCCCAGGCGTGACCGGCGGACGCCTCCGTGGAGGCGGACCGCGGCCGTCCGGCGAGGTGCTTCCCTTGCCTCCCCGCCCGGACCCCTGAAAACCGGGCGGTTCTGGTGTGACCGCGGTGGCCTGCCGAACCCCCTACGTCGGCGGTGGCCACCGTCGCGGTCACGGGTAGAACACTACGTTCGCGGGCCGGGCCGAAACGTCCCCCTCAAGGAGGGAACCCGCGTGGTACTCCAGGTGGATCCCGATCCGCCCTATACATCCGCTCGGTGAGGTGGCCGCCCCCCGCAGCGGTCAGTATTGAGGGGTGAGCTCCGATGACAAGGCCCGGACCGGACCCGACCCCGCGGGGTTCGGCCCCGCCGTCGCGCACCACGCGTGGCGGCTGTCCGGCCGGATCGTGGCGGGGGTCGGCCAACTCCTCCTGTGGATCCTCACCGGGATCGGCACCCTGCTGCGCCCGCTGGCGGCGCGGCTCGCCGCGCGGCTGAACGGCGGCGCCGCACGCGCCTCCGGTGCCCCTGGCACGCCCGGCGCCGGTGCGCCCGGTGCCCCGGGGGCGGCCGGTGCGACGGCGCCGCTGCCGCGCTGGATCAACGCCTGGCGGGAGGTCGCGGGCTCCTGGTACTTCGCCCCGCTGACCGGGCTCGCGCTGACGATCGCGGCGCTGGCCGAGCTGGCGCCGCAGACCGACTCGCCGCTCAGCCTCGCCGGCGGGTTCGCGGTCGCGGCGACGCTGCCGCTCGTGTGGCGCCGGGAGAACCTGCGCCCGGTCGCCGCCGTCGTGCTCAGCGCGGTCGCGGCGAGCCTGCTCACCGGCCAGATCCTGCTGATCACCACCGGCTTCGCCGCCCTCTACACGCTGTACGCGCTGGCCCGGCAGCTGCCGCGCCAGTCGACCGGCGTCCTCGCGCTCGGCAGCATCGCCACGGTCGCCGTCGTCTACCTCGCCACCGGCACGCTCGACGACGTCCCGTGGCCCGCGACGGTCGTCGCCGTCCTCGCCGCGATCGGGCTCGGGGACGCGCGGCGCGTGGTGGAGTCCGCCGGGCGGACCGAGGCCGCCGCCGCCGAGCGCACCAACGAGACCCTCACCCGGCTCACCGCCGTCCAGCGGGAGCAGGCCGTCATGCGGGAGCGCGCCCGCATCGCCCGCGAGCTGCACGACGTCGTCGCGCACTCCGTCTCCATGATCGCGGTCCAGGCGGAGACGGCCCCGTACACGATGGACGACCTGTCGCCCGAGGCCCGCGCCGGCTACACCGAGATCGCCAAGACGGCCCGGGAGGCGCTGGTGGAGATGCGCCGGCTGCTCAGCGTGCTGCGCGCCGACGCGACGCCCGAGCCGGACGCGGCCAACTCCCCGCAGCCGCGGCTGGACCGGCTGCCCGACCTGATCGAGCAGCACCGCGGCGCCGGCGGGCGGGTCGACCTCGCCGTGCACGGCGATCCGCGGACGCTGTCCACGACGGTCGAGCTGTCGGCGTACCGGATCGTCCAGGAGGCGCTGACGAACGCGCGGCGGCACGCGCCGGGCGCGGGAGTGCAGGTCGAGCTGATGTTCCTCGCCGACCGGCTCGCGGTCCGCGTCCACGACGACGGGGCCTCGGCGCCGACGCGGGTACTGAACCGGGACGCCGCGAATCCGCGTACCGCCGTACTGGACCCCGCGGGCCCGACCTCCGTGGACGGGCGCACCGGCCCCCGGCCGCCGGAGTCCGGTGGCGGACACGGCCTCGTCGGGATGCGGGAACGTGCGACCATGCTGGGCGGACGGTTCTCCGCCGGGCCGGCCGCCGAGGGCGGGTTCCTGGTGGAGGCCGAGCTTCCGCTGACGAGGGAGGGGAATTCCATCCGTGGACACGGCTCGCAGGCGCCCCCCGGCCACCATCCCTGATCCGCCCGTCCCCGGCCCGGCCGCGCCCGCTGCGGCCGCCGCACCGCCCGCGGGGCGGCGGCCGTGATCAACGTGCTGATCGTCGACGACCAGACGATCGTGCGGGCCGGGTTCGCCGCCCTGCTCGCCGCGCAGGACGACATCACCGTCGTCGGCGAGGCCGGCGACGGCCGCGAGGCGGTCCGGATCGCCGAGCGGACCCGGCCCGACGTCGTCGTCATGGACATCCGGATGCCCGGCATGGACGGCATCGAGGCGACCCGCCGCATCCTCGCCCTGCCGGGCGCCGAGGGCGTCCGGGTGCTGGTCCTGACGACGTTCGACGTGGACGAGTACGTCTACGACGCGCTCGCCGTCGGCGCCAGCGGCTTCCTGCTGAAGGACGCGACCGCCGACGAGCTGGTCTCGGCCGTCCGGGTGGTGGCGCGCGGCGACTCCCTGCTCGCCCCGCAGGTGACCGGGCGGCTCATCCGCGAGTTCACCCGGCAGCGCCGCAGCCGCCCGCAGGCCCCGGCGGAGCTGGCGACGCTGACCGCGCGGGAGACCGAGGTGCTGGTGCTGATCGCGGGCGGCCTGTCGAACGCGGAGATCGCCCAGCGCCTCGTCGTCAGCGAGCACACGGTGAAGACGCACGTGGCGCGCGTCTTCACCAAGCTGGGCCTGCGCGACCGCGCGCAGGCCGTGATGCTCGCGTACGAGTCCGGCGTGGTCGTGCCGGGCGAGAACGCCTCGAACTAGCCGCGCTCCGAACTAGCCGCGGTAGGGCGGGTACTGCCCGGGAGCCTGGGGCGGGGCCTGGGGCGGGTAGCCGGGCTGCGCGGCGGGCGGCGCGGGCGGGTAACCGGGCTGGGCGGGCGGATATCCGGGCTGCTGCGCGTACCCGGGGTGCGCGGCGGGCGGCGCCGGCGGGTAGCCGGGCTGGGCCGGCGGGTGGCCGGGCTGCGCGGGATAGCCGGGCTGCGCGGGCGGGTAGCCCGGCTGCGGCGCCTGGTAGGCGGGCTGGTGCCGGACGCGCCGCCGCCCCCGTCCCGCCCCGGCGAGGAACACCACGCCGCCGATGGCCACGATCGGCCCGATGATCATCATGATGACGTTCTCGCGGCCGTTCTGGGCCTTCTGCTCGTCATAGGTGCGCTCGGTGGAGCTGCCGTTGCGGATGGTGGTGCACGTGTCGCCCGGCGACATCGTCCGGCTCCCGCACTTGACCTCGCCGCCGCCGCTGGACGCGATCCCCCCGATGAAGAGGCCGATGCCCAGGACGATGCCGACGATCCCGTAGACAATGGATCGCAATTGCCCGCCTTCCTCTGGTTAGGGCGGGAATCGTAGCGGTCAGCGCCGACGCAGCAGGCGCATAGCCTTCTCTTTCTCGAAATCGAGGGCGCGGGTGGGCGGGGCCGAAAGGCGTCCGATCCGCTCGCCCAGCTCACGGACGTGCGCCTGCACCTGCGGCTCGGCGAGCACGCGCAGCCCGAACGCCAGCTCCGCCGGGCCGATGTCGTAGCGCTTCTCCAGCGCGAGGGCGAGCGCCACGGCGCGCAGCTCGGCCTCGCCGAACCGCCGGTGGCCGCCGCCGCGCCGGGCCGCCCCCGGCGCCTCCCGGGTGGCGGGCAGCAGGCCGAGGGCCTCCCGGTAGCGGAGCATGCGGGGCGAGGTGCCGAGCCGCCGGGCGGCCTCCGTGATGCGCATGCGTCAATTCTGACAAATTCGTGTCAGGAAGTCGCCCCCGGCCGTGCCTTGGGGCGCCGGCCGCCCGTAGACTCGCGGCGTTGACCGGGTCCCACGGGCCCGTCAAGCCCTCGCGTACCGGCCCGCGCACCCGCGGACGGCGCCGCCATCACCAAGGGAGCAACGAAAGCATGGACTACAAGGTCGCCGACCTGTCGCTGGCCGACTTCGGGCGCCGGGAGATCCGGCTCGCCGAGCACGAGATGCCGGGCCTCATGGCGGTGCGCGAGGAGTACTCCGCCGCCAAGCCGCTGCGCGGCGCGAAGATCATGGGCTCGCTGCACATGACGATCCAGACGGCCGTGCTGATCGAGACGCTGGTCGAGCTCGGCGCCGACGTCCGCTGGGTCTCCTGCAACATCTTCTCCACCCAGGACCACGCCGCCGCCGCGGTCGTCGTCGGCAAGGACGGCACCGCCGACGACCCGAAGGGCGTCCCGGTGTTCGCCTGGAAGGGCGAGACGCTCGAAGAGTACTGGTGGTGCACCGACCAGGCCCTCCAGTGGCCGGACGGCACCGGCCCGAACATGATCCTGGACGACGGCGGCGACGCGACCCTGCTCGTCCACAAGGGCGCCGAGTACGAGAAGGCGGGCGCCGTGCCGGCCGCGACCGAGGACGACCCCGAGGAGTGGGGCATCATCCTCGACACCCTGCGCCGCACCATCGCCGAGAAGCCCGGCCGCTGGACCGAGACCGCCGCCGGGATCAAGGGCGTCACCGAGGAGACCACCACCGGCGTCCACCGCCTCTACGAGATGGCGAAGGCCGGCACGCTCGCGTTCCCGGCGATCAACGTCAACGACTCGGTCACCAAGTCGAAGTTCGACAACAAGTACGGCTGCCGCCACTCGGTCATCGACGGCCTGAACCGCGCCACCGACGTGCTGATCGGCGGCAAGGTCGCCGTCGTCTGCGGCTACGGCGACGTCGGCAAGGGCTGCGCGGAGGCCCTCAAGGGCCAGGGCGCCCGCGTCATCGTCACCGAGATCGACCCGATCTGCGCGCTGCAGGCCGCGATGGACGGCTTCCAGGTCACCACCCTGGACGACGTCGTCGACAAGGCCGACATCTTCGTGACGACCACCGGCAACTTCAACATCATCACGGCCGAGCACATGGGCCGGATGAAGCACCAGGCGATCGTCTCCAACATCGGCCACTTCGACAACGAGATCGACATGGCCGGCCTCGCCAAGGTCGAGGGCATCGAGAAGATCGAGATCAAGCCGCAGGTGCACGAGTGGCGCTTCCCCGACGGCCACTCCATCATCGTCCTCGCCGAGGGCCGCCTGATGAACCTCGGCTGCGCCACCGGCCACCCGTCCTTCGTGATGTCCAACTCCTTCACGAACCAGGTCATCGCGCAGATCGAGCTGTTCACCAAGACCGACGAGTACCCGGTCGGCGTCTACGTCCTGCCCAAGCACCTGGACGAGAAGGTCGCCCGCCTGCACCTCGACGCCCTCGGCGTCAAGCTCACCACCCTCACCAAGGAGCAGGCCGCCTACATCGGCGTCCACGTGGAAGGCCCCTACAAGCCCGACCACTACCGCTACTGAGTTGTATTGCGTTGCCCTTGGGCCGGGCGCTTGGGGCGCCCAGCCCAAGGGCAACGCGTGCGATTGCTGCATCGCTCCGGCTCGCCTGGCGGCTCGCTGCGCGATCAGGATCTCGCAGGCTCGATCCTGCCTTCGGACGCAATCGCGGCGCTCGGGGTCGGCGGTGGCTGGGCCGGTGGCTGATGTAGTTGCGCGTGAGGGAGCAGATGAGCGATATAGCGGATGGTTCGCTGGCCTATGAAGGGGTCAAGCGGATCGGGTGGGCCGAGCGGAGCATGCCCGTGCTGCGGCAGATCCGGGAGCGGTTCGCCGAGGAGCGGCCGCTGGACGGGTTCAAGGTCGCGGCGTGCATGCACGTCACCACGGAGACGGCCGGGCTGATCCGCACGCTCCAGGCCGGTGGGGCGAGCGTGGCGCTGGCGGCGTCGAACCCGCTGTCCACCCAGGACGACACCGCGGCGGCGCTCGTCCATGAGTACGGGGTGGAGGTCTTCGCGCGCGCGGGGACCGACCGGGAGGGGTACTACGCCCACATCCACCAGGCGCTGGAGACGGGGCCGCATCTGGTGCTGGACGACGGCTGCGACTTGGTGAACACCCTCCACATCGACCGCACGGACCTGCTCAGCACCGTGAAGGCGGGGTGCGAGCAGACGACGACCGGTGTCATCAGGCTGCACCAGATGGCCCGTGAGGGCGCGCTCAGGTTCCCCATGGTGGCGGTCAACGACACCGACACCAAGCACATGTTCGACAACCGCTACGGGACGGGCCAGTCCACGCTGGACGGCATCGTGCGCGCGACCAACACGCTGCTGGCGGGCAAGACCGTCGTCATCGCGGGCTTCGGTTACTGCGGGCGCGGCCTGGCCGAGCGGGCACGGGGCCTGGGCGCGCGTGTGGTGGTCACCGAGATCGACCCGGTCAAGGCGCTGGACGCGGCGTTGCAGGGTTTCGCCGTCCAGCCCATGGCGGAGGCCGCGCTCGAGGGCGACGTCTTCATCACCGTCACCGGGAACCGCGACGTCGTGAACGGCGACCACCTCGCGGTGATGAAGGACGGGGCCATCCTCGCGAACTCCGGGCACTTCGACGTCGAGATCGACGTGCGGGCGCTGAGCGAGATGGCGGTCGAGGTCCACCGCGGGATCCGGCCCCAGACGGACGAGTACGTGCTGGCGGACGGCCGGCGTCTCGTCCTGCTCGCCGAGGGCCGCCTGGTGAACCTGGCGGCCGCGGAGGGGCACCCGGCCGCCGTGATGGACATGTCCTTCGCCGACCAGGCGCTCACGTGCGCGTGGCTGGCGCGGTCCCACGCGACGCTGACCCCGGCCGTCCACGAGGTGCCGAAGGAGATCGACACCGAGGTGGCCCGGCTCAAGCTGGCGTCGATGTCCATCTCCATCGACCTGCTCACCCCGGACCAGGAGGACTACCTGCACTCCTGGCGCATCGGCTCCTGATGCCGACAGGGACGTACCTGCACCTCGGCGACGGGCATGCCGGCGACGGCCTCGCGGAGCGCTTCCAGTGCGCGCCGGGCCCCGGCGGGTGGCGCTACACGTCCCGGCGGGACGACGGCGTCCGCGTCGACCTGGTCGTGGACGCGCGGTGGCGGCAGATCCGCGTCGAGCTCGTCACGCCCGGCTGGTGGCTGCGCGGCGGGCTGACCGGGCCCGAACTGGCGTGGGTGCGCGCGGCCGGCGAGGAGGGCGTCGAGCATGCCGAGCGTGCGGCCGGGTTCCTCTCCGACTCGCCGGGCTTCCTGGTCGCGGTCGCCCGCTCGCTGGACCTGGACGACGGCGCGCGCGCAGACGTGCCGCTCGTCCGGATAAGTGGGCCGTCCCTGGCGGCGCTGACGGGCAACTGGCGCCTGCACCGGACGGCCACGACCACGCACGAGACCGACACCGGGCCGCTGCCCGTCTCGGAGTATCAGATCACCGACCTGGCCACGGGCGAGACCGAGACCTTCCACCTGGCCGGGGACGTCGTCCTGGCAGCGCCGGGCGTGGAGCTGTCGGAGCTGGAGTCCCCGCCCAACTTCCGCGCCTGACTCAGTCGCCGGGCCCCGATCTCCGCCGGGTCGCCCGGGGCCAGCGGCTCGTACACGGGGTGCGGCGGAAATCGATAATGCCACCCGCCGCGCTTTTTCCGCGATGACCTTGCTCCCGGCTCGATTGTTCAAGTCAAGGCGTAAAAGCGGTAATCAACCCTTACTCGCTGCGGTGGATCCGCTGGAAAGCGGCGTTGCGGCTGCGTATCGCCCGGTGGGCGGCCGATGGTGGAGGGGCGCCGGGCGGACGGGCGCGGGCGTGCGTTGCGCTATCTTCCTAACTCGTCAACCAAGATCGTCAAGAAGTAGGAGTGCCGGATATGCATGGACAGGCGCCGGAGGGCCAGGGCCCGCGGCCCGTGGCGCCGGGTCAGCCCGCGTTCGGGCCGGGCGGGCAGCCGCCGTTCCCGCCGCCGGGGCAGCCACCGGGGATGCCGCCGGGGGCGCCGCCCGCCAAGAAGCCGTCGCCGCTCGTGTGGGTCGCCGTCGGGGCCGCGGCCCTCCTGATCGTGGGCTGCGTCGGCTTCATGCTCGTCAAGGGCACCGGGGCGCCGAGCGGCCCGGTGAAGGCGGGCGACTGCGTCGACACCGCGTTCGGGGCGGAGGGCACGAACCGGATCCCCGCGAGCCTGCGGGTGCGCTGCGACGGCTCGGACGCCAAGGCCAAGGTCCTCAAGATCACCGACCAGGGCAAGGCGTCCGGCCTGACGATCACCTCGCGGTCCGAGCCGGACTGCCCGGCCGGGACGGACGGCGTCACCAACGTCCGCGGCGAGAAGACCGACGAGAACTACTTCGAGGCGTGCGTCCGCAACGTCAAGGGCCCGCATCCGGGCGACCCCGGCGCGGGCGGCGCGTTCCTCACCGCCGGCGACTGCGTGAGCAGCGGCTCGATCGGCTTCGGCAAGGAGCAGCCGTGCGCGAGGCCGGGCTGGTACGGCAAGATCATCGCGCGGGTCGACGCGGAGAAGTCGTGCCCGGCGCAGACGATCGAGGTCATGAAGATGCGGTCCTTCAGCGGCTCGCTCGCCCGGCCGGTGCTGTGCCTCGGCCCCGGCGGCGGTGTGCTGTCCCCCGGAGAGTGCATCCAGGACCCCTCGTTCAAGGTCGGTGACCTCGACAAGGCCGACTGCGGGTCCAGCCAGGCCGTCGCCAAGGTCGTCGGACGCGTCGCCACGCAGCGGGAGTGCCCTTCCGAGGCGACGCACTACATGACCAGTAAGGGCGCCTACCGTCCGGTGCTCTGCCTCAAGAAGATGCGCCCGACCCTGACCGAGAAGCTCCGCTCCCTCCCGGGCTAGGGCCAATGCCGGGAAGTTAAGGGTCTTCGGCTGTTGTCGAGTTGGTCGGGGTGAGGATGTCGATGGCGATGGTGGCCTGGTAGGTGGTTCGGTCGAT
>NZ_FZOR01000002.1 GCF_900188445.1 Actinomadura meyerae | reverse complement strand
AACGCGGTCGGCATCGCCCCGTGCCGCAACCGGTCGGTGTCATCGATGCTGTCGGCTCCGGCGCACATCGCCGCCACCAGCGACATCACCTTCGCCGCCGGGGCGGCGCCGGCGCTGTTGCGCGCACCGCCGATGCGCAGCACCTCGGCCGCCAGCTCGGGCAACCCCGCCCGCTCGGCCAGCCGCACCACCGGCACCAGCCCGGCATCGGCGATCAAGTTCGGCTCGTCGAACGCGGCAGCCACCGCCGATGAGACATGAGAGGATTGCGCTTACGGGATGCCTCGTTGCTTCTGCGCTGCTGGACCTTAGACAAGCCCATCATCGCAGGCCACGGGGCATCCCTTTTGTCGTTTCCGCAACCTGAACAGCAATCACCCGGTGGATCGAGGCTTAGAGGGTGAGCATCGTGCGGGTCGCGATGGTCCCGTCCTGGAGCGGTGCCAGGGCCAGGCGCATCAGGACCAGCGCGTTGTCGTCGCCGGCGATGCGGTTGGCGCCGACCTTGCCGCAGGTCTGGCACTGATGGATGATCATCCACTCGCCGTCGGGGCGCGCGGAAAGCGCCAGCGGTTCCATGCGCCTGCGGCACGCGGACGCGCGGTCGCCCGGAACGCGGTGGTCCACGTGCAGGCTGACCAGGCAGTTCGGGCAGTGGTTGCGGTGGGCGCTGCCCGGGGCGTCCAGGGACACCTCGAGCCGGCATCCGACGCAGCGGAAGGCGGCGGCGGGCCCGTGCCCGGTGTGCAGGACGTCCTTGTGGCGCTGGGGCCGCCGCCCCCGCGGGTTCTTCCGGCGCGGCATCAGAACGACCCGAACGGTTCGAGCGGGAACGGCGGCTGCGCCAGCGGACGCACGGCCATCCGCATGAGGATGAGCTGGTTGTCGTCCGCGCACACCGGGTTGGACGTGAGCAGGTCGCAGCCCACGCAGCGGTGGATGACCATCCAGTCGCCGGTGCGCAGCACCGCGATGGCGATCGGCATCATGCGCGAGCGGCAGTCGCTAAGGCCGCCCTCGACGTGGTCGGTGACGTGCTCGGAGTGCAGGCAGGCGGGGCAGTGGTTGCGCCGCGTGCCGTCAGAGGCGCGGACGGTGACGGTCAGACCGCATTTGACGCAGAGGAAGGTGTCGGACACCCGGATGCTCCTTGCTGGGAAGTCGTGAAGGACAGCAAGAGGCGGCCGAGCGGTCTCGGCGAACGGCTAGGGCATGCGCCGAGTAACGCTCGGCACGGGCCGGGACATAAACCCTCTTCCTAAGGCGCGAGGCCAGGTACGTGCGATCTGGTCGGCTCACCACCGTAGGCACCGGCCCGTCCCGCACGCGACTGGTTTTCCGCTGGGCCCGAAACCCCGTGAAGCCGGGGTGAAAGCGGGGTGAAAGCGGGCGGCCTCAGGGTTCTCGGCATGGCGATAGAGGCGAGGCAGACGGCCATCTCGGTGGTCGGGCTGCGGAAGGTGTTCGGGGAGAAGACCGTCCTCGACGGGCTCGACCTGGAGGTGACGCGCGGGACGGTGTTCTCGCTGCTCGGGCCGAACGGGGCGGGGAAGACGACGGCCGTGCGGATCCTGTCGACGCTGATCAGGGCGGACGGCGGCGAGGCGCGGGTCGCCGGGTGCGACCTCATGCGGGACCCGGACGGGGTGCGCAGGGCGATCGGCGTCACGGGCCAGTACGCGGCTGTCGACGGGCTGCTCACCGGGCGGGAGAACCTCATCCTGATGGCCGACCTCCACCATCTGGGCAGGGCCGCGGGGCGGCGGGCCGCCGACGAGCTGCTGGAGCGGTTCGACTTGGCGGAGGCGGCGGGCCGGACGGCCGCGACGTACTCGGGCGGGATGCGGCGACGGCTCGACATCGCGATGACGCTGATCGGGAACCCGCGGATCATCTTCCTGGACGAGCCGACGACCGGGCTGGACCCGCGCACCCGCCGCACCACCTGGGAGATCGTCCGCGGGCTGGTGCGCGGCGGGGTGACGATCTTCCTGACCACGCAGTACCTGGAGGAGGCCGACCAGCTCGCCGACCGCATCGCGGTGCTGGACGGCGGCCGGATCGTCGCCGAGGGGACCTCGGAGGAGCTGAAGCGGCTGGTGCCGGGCGGGCACGTCCGGCTGCGGTTCGCCGGGCCGGCCGGGCTGGACGCGGCGGCGCGCGTGCTCGGCGGGGCCGCGCGGGACGACGACGCGCTCACCCTGCAGGTGCCGAGCGACGGCGGCGTCCGGTCGCTGCGGGCGCTGCTCGGCCGGCTGGAGGAGGCGGGCGTCGAGGTCGGCGAGCTGTCCGTGCACACGCCCGACCTGGACGACGTGTTCCTCGCCCTCACCGGCCGGAAGGAGAAGGAGGCGGTGTCGCGATGAGCGCTCTGGCAGCGGTGGTGGCCGACTCCGCGACGATGCTGCGCCGCAGCCTGCGGCACGCGCTGCGCTACCCGTCCCTGACGCTCGTCGGCATGATGATGCCGATCTTCATCATGGTGCTGTTCGTCGGCGTGTTCGGCAACGCGCTCGGGGACGGCGTCGGCGGCACCGCCGAGGGCGACTACATCAACTACGTGGCGCCGGGGATCATCCTGATGGCGATCGCGTCCGGGTGCCTGCAGACGTCGGTCTCGGTGTGCGTCGACATGACCGAGGGCATCGTGGACCGCTTCCGGACGCTCGGCATCGCGCGGTCGTCCCTGCTGACCGGGCACGTGCTCGGCAGCATGATCCAGACGCTGCTCAGCACGGCCGCGGTCATCGGCGCGGCCGTCGCGATGGGGTTCCGGACGAGCGCCGGCGTCCTCGACTGGCTCGCCGCGGCGGGGCTGCTGGTGGCGCTGACGTTCGCGCTGACCTGGGTGGGCGTCATGCTCGGGCTGCTGGCGCGCAACCCCGAGGGCGCGAGCAACACGCCGATGATCGTGCAGTTCCTGCCGTTCTTCGGCAGCGCGATCGTCCCGCCGGAGTCGATGCCGGCCGGGGTGCGGTGGTTCGCCGAGTACCAGCCGTTCACGCCGATCATCGAGACGCTGCGCGGCCTGCTGGCGACCTCGCCGGACGGGGCGGACGCGGCGGCGGCCGCGGCCTGGTGCGCGGGACTCGCCGCGGCCGGCTACGCGGCGTCGAAGGCGCTGTTCAACCGGAAGGCGCCCCGGTAGCGAGCGCCCGCGCGGCGTCCCACAACCCGGCGCGGGACAGGCCGGCGTACTCCGCCACCGCGGCGCGGTACGCCGGCTCGTCGGCGGCCAGGGCGGCGCGGCGGGCGGCGGCGGGGGACATGGTCGGCTGGAACGAGCGGCTGAAGTGCATCCGCTCCGCCAGCGCCGTCCGGCGGGCGGCGCGGGCCGGGTCGTCGTCGACCATGGCGAGGGCCAGCAGGAGCGCACCGCAGATGGGCAGGTCCATGACGGCGGGCGGCAGCGGCCGCGCCGCCTCGGCGAGCAGCGCGGACAGCTTGCCGCGCAGCCCTTCGGCGAGGTCGCGGACGAGGCCGGGCCGACCGTGCCGGGCGTGGGCGACGACGGTGACGCAGTGGGCGTCCACCGTCCACGGGTCGAGGCCGAGCGCGGGGGCGGGGAACTCCTCGTCCGCGAGCCGCGCCACCGCCTCCCGCCACAGGCGCAGTCCCGTCTCCGCGTCGCCGCGCCCGAACGCGATCTCCGCGCGCACGCCGAGGCTGAAGGTCGCCATGCCCGGCGAGTCGTAGGGGCCCTCGGCGATGGACTGCTCCAGCAGCCGCTCCGCGTCGTCGAACCGGCCGAGGTGGAGGTGGACGGCCGCGAGGGCCCACAGCAGCCCGAACATGTCGGGCCAGCCGTAGCGGTCGAGGAGGGCCAGCGAGACCCGCAGGTGGTGCGCGGCCTCGTCCGGCCGGTCGGCCTGCATCAGCAGCTCGCCGAGCCGCGAGTGCGCGATCAGCCGCAGCCACGGCGAGGCGGCGGCCTCCGCCACCGCCGCCATCGCCGCCGTGGCCTCCAGCGCGCCCGCCAGGTCGCCCTCGTGCTCCCGGATGTAGCCGGTGACGCACTCCGCGAGGCCCGCGAGCAGCGGCCGGTCGCCGGTGCGCATGCGGTCGAGCGCCGCGCAGTCGGGGCCGAGGATCTCGGGCGCCGACCGCACCAGGACCGCCAGGGCCCGGACGAGGCCGTCCGGCGGTGCCGGCGGGAGGCGGCGCAGCGCGACGAGCGCGCGGGTGGCCCGCGGCCCCTTCAGCATGACCGTGGTGAGGACGCTCAGCGTCAGCGCCGTCCGGGTGACGCCGACGTCCTCCGGGCCGGGGCGGAACCGGCTCAGGACCCCGGCGGTCTCCTCGGCCATCGTGAGCATCCGGGTGAAGGCCGACTCCAGCGTCCACAGGCCGCCGAGCACCGCCGCGGCCGCCGCGACCGCGGGGCCGTCCCGCCGGGCGAGGCCGTGCCGGAGCGCCTGGAGGAGGTTGTCCTGCTCGGCGCGGACGCGTTCCAGCGCGGGGAGGGGATCGGTTCCGAACAGCGCCTCGTGGTGCTCCGCGCCGAACTCGCGCGCCCAGGCGAGCAGGCCGTCCACCGCGCGCTCCGTCTCGCCTTCGGCCTCGCGGTGGGACGCGCCGAACTCGCGGACGCTCTCCAGCATCAGGAACCGCGTGCCCGCGCCGTCCTCGGTCACGGTGAGCAGCGACTGGCCGACGAGGTCGTCCAGGACGTCCAGGACGTCCAGGACGTCATAGTCCAGCAGGTGGCGGGCCGCCTCCGGGGTGAAGCCGCCGGAGAAGATGGACAGCGCCCGCATCGCGGCCCGCCCGGACGGCGTCAGCAGGTTCCAGCTCCAGTCGACGACGGCGCGCATCGTCCGGTGCCGGGACGGCGCGTCGCGGGCGTTGCCGCGCAGCAGTGCGAACCGGTCGTCCAGCCCCCGCGCGATCTGCGGCACCGACATGACCCGGACGCGCGCCGCCGCCAGCTCCACCGCGAGCGGCAGCCCGTCCAGATGCCGGCACAGCTCCTCGACCGCGCCCTGCGGCAGGCCCACGCCGGGACGCGCGGCCGAGGCCCGCTGCCGGAACAGCTCGGCCGCCGCGCCCCGGTCGAGTGCGGGCAGCGGATACACCGACTCCGACGACAGGCCCAGCGGCGCGCGGCTCGTGGCCAGCACCCGCACGTCGCGCGTCATCGACACCAGGGCGCCGACCAGGGCGGCGACCCCGTCGACGACGTGTTCGCAGTTGTCCAGGACGAGCAGGGCCGGGCCGGGGCCGAGCGCGTCCACGATCCCGGGGAGCGTCCCGCCGGGACGGCGCGGCGCCCGCCCGGCCTCGCCGACGCCGAGCACGGACGCGACCTCGCCCTCCACGTCCGCGTCCCGGGCGACGCCCGCCAGCGGGACGACGTGCACGGCGCGCTGCGGCGCGTCCCGCGCCACCGTGTTCGCCAGCCGCGTCTTGCCGAGCCCGCCCGTCCCCACGATCGAGGTGACGCGGGACGTGCGCAGCAGTTCCAGGACGGCGGCGAGGTCGGCGTCGCGCCCGAGCAGCGGATTCGGCTCGTGCGCCACACCGCGCCGGACCACCGGGGCCTCGTCCCGCAGCAGTTCCTCCTGGACACCCCGCAGGGCCGCGCCCGGGTCGGTCCCGAGCGAGTCGCGCAGCGAGCGCCGGTAGGTCTCGTAGCGGGCCAGCGCGGCGGACGGCCCCGCCGTCGCGGCCTCGCACCGCAGCAGCTCGGCGAGGACCTCCTCGTCGCGCGGGTACTCGCGCGCGACGGCGTCGAGCGCGTCGAACCCTTCGGCGTGTCGCCCGAGCCGGGCGAGGGCCAGCGCGCGGGCGCGGCACAGCGTCCGGTAGGTCGCGGCCCGCTCCGTCCGCAGTACGGCAAGGGGATCGTGGCCCTCGTCAGGTTTCGGTGGGCCGTCCCAGAGCGCGAGCCCTTCCTCCGCCCGCGCGAGCGCCGCCGCGTGGTCCCCGTCCCTGGCGGCCTGCGCGCCGGCTGACGCGGCGAGCAGAACGGCGGACGCGTCGACCTCGGACTCGTCCAGCCCCAGCCGGTACCCGGTCGGCGTGCTCTCGATGACGTCCGCCCCCAGGCGCGACCGCGCGCGCGACACCACGACCTGGAGCGACTTGGCCGGATTCTCCGGAGGGTCGTCCGCCCAGAGGCCCTCGACCAGCCGCGCGACGGACATCCCGGCCCGCGGCTCGGCGGCGAGCAGCGCGAGCAGCCCCCGCACCCGCGGGCTCGTGACGTCCCGGCCCCGGCAGGCGGCCCGCGACAGCAACGTCAGCTCCACGGGGCCAGCGTAGAGCGTGCCCGACAAACGCGATAGATCTCGAAATGCGCCCCGCCGGGGCAGGGGGCGGGCCGGTCGGCTCAGGTGGGGCGGTAGTGGCGGCGCAGGGCGATGCCGGCCGCGACGCCGCCGGCCAGCGCCCCGGCGCCGGCCGCGGCGGGCAGTGCGATCATGGTGACCTTCCGGCCGGTGCGGAAGTCGTGGATCGGCCAGCCGTGGTCGCGGGCGTGGGCGCGCAGCTCGGCGTCGGGGTTCACGGCGTGCGGGTGGCCGACGGCGGTCAGCATCGGCAGGTCGTTGATCGAGTCGCTGTAGGCCGAGCAGCGGGACAGGTCGAGGCCCTCCCGGGCGGCGAGCGCGCGGACGGCCTCCGACTTGGCGGGGCCGTGCAGCAGGTTGCCGACGAGCCGGCCCGTGTAGACGCCCTCGCGCGTCTCGGCGACCGTGCCGAGCGCGCCGGTGAGGCCGAGCCGGTGCGCGATCGTGCGGGCGACCTCGACCGGCGTCGCGGTGACCAGCCAGACCTGCTGGCCCGCGTCGAGGTGCTGGAGCGCGAGGGAGCGGGTGCCGGCCCAGATCCGGTCCGCCATCACCTCGTCGTAGATTTCCTCGCTGAGCCGGACGATCCGGTCGACGCGCTGCCCGGCGACGAACGCGAGCGCGGCCTCCTTGGCGCTGCCGATGTGCTCGGAGTTCTCGCTGCCGCGCAGCCGGAACGCGGCCTGCCCGAGCGCGAACATCGCGAGGTCGCGCATGGTGAACAGCTTGCGGGCGGCGAGCCCGCGCGCGAAGTAGTAGATGGACGCGCCGCGCATCATCGTGTTGTCGACGTCGAAGAACGCCGCGGCGGCGGGGTCGGGCGCGGGCAGCGGACCGGGCGGGGCCGCTGCCGCGGCGGCGGCCTCCCCGGCGCTCTTGTGGTCCACGTCGCGTTGCCAGAATCGCCGCATGAGGCGAAGCCTAGTCAACCGCCTCCCCGCGGCCCTCCTCCCGGCGGCGGTTGCGGCACTCCTCGTCCCGGTCGCCCGCGGCCGTCACCAGCCGCTCCCGCAGCACCTCGCGGAACCGCGGATCCGGGCCCGTCCCCCCGCCCGCCCGCAGCCGGGCGAGCATGTTCCCCTGCTCGATGGTGCTTCTCCGTCTCGTCTTCACAGCCCGGTTCTCACGTGGCCGCTCCCTTGCGGTGGTGCCGGGCGCGCGTGCGCCCCCTGACCGGAGAAACGATCGGGCGGCGCGGCGGGTTACGGGCGCGTCAGCGGCGCAGGTCGTCCGGGAGCATACGCGCGAGGGAGCGGACGGCGCGATACTGCAGCGCCTTGATGGCGCCCGGCTTCTTGTCCATGACGAGCGCGGTCTCGGCGACCGACAGGCCGTGCATGAACCGCAGGACGACGCATTCCTGCTGCTCGGAGCCGAGCCGCCGGACGGCCAGCAGCAGCGTCCGGTTGGTCATCGCGTCCAGGACGGTCGCCTCGGGCCCCTCGTGGTGGAGGTCGGGCTCGATCAGCTCGGCGGTGCAGACCTCCAGCCGGTAGCGGCCGGACTTGAAGTGGTCGGCGACGAGGTTCCGGGCGATCGTCACCAGCCAGGCGCCGAAGTCCTTGCCCTGCCAGTGGAAGTCGCAGATGCGGCGGAGGGCGCGCAGGAACGTCTCGCTCGTCAGGTCCTCGGTGAGGGAGCGCGTCCCGACCCGGTAGTAGATGTAGCGGTAGACGAGGTCGACGTAGTGGTCGTAGAGGAGGCCGAACGCCTCGGCGTCGCCGTCCCGGGCGCGCAGGACCAGCGCCTTCAGGACCTCCGCCCGGTCGGATCCGGGCTCCGCCCGCCGGGAACGCCGAGGAAGCGGGATGACCCCGGCGTCGAGGGACAAGCTGCTCATGCAGTTCTCCTCGGGGCGTACGCGACCTCCGGCGTGATCTGCCACTCTAGATACCGGAAGGTACGGGAAGCAATGGCCGGTTTCATGGCCTCTTTCCCGGTCGTCCTCCGGTCTTCCACGACGCGGTTACCCGTCCGCGCGCGGCATCGGGCACCATTAGGCGCGATGGTTCCCGCTCTTCTCGCGCTTCTCGCGACCCTCGGCGCCGTGGCCGCCACCGGGTTGCTCGTTCAGCGCGCCTACAAGGACCGGCTGCTCTACCTCATCGCGTGGTCCTTCACCCAGGTCGGGCTGACGCTCGCCCTGCTGTGCATGGCCCTCGGCTTCATGATGGGGTTCAACGGCCCGCTGTTCCGGGTCATGGAGCTCGGCGCCGCGCTGATCGGGCCGATGTGGCTCGCGCTCGGCATGATCGAGCTGATCGCGCGCTACGTGCAGGTGCGCTTCGCGGGATGGCTGTTCGCGATCTCCTACACGGTCGTCGCGATCGTGATCCTCATCCTGGACCCGCTGAAGGGCACGCTCACCAAGAGCCTGCCCAAGCCGGGCTCCACCTACGACGCGCTGCCGCTGCTGCTGATCGACGGCGCGCACGTCGTCGCCGTGGTCGCGCTGGCCGCGTGCACCGGCGTCACCGCGTGGCTGGCCAGCAAGCAGGACCAGGAGGCCGCCGAGCTGCTGATCCCGGTCGCGCTGGTCGCGCTCGCGGGGGTGCTGGTCGTCAGCGGCACCCGCGGGTTCCTGCCGGCGCCGCTCGCGGTGATCGCGCTCGGCGCCGCGGTCGGGCTCGTCTGGTACGGCGCGATGCGCACCGTCCCGGTCTACGACGAGGACGACGACTACGACGACTACGAGGGCCGCGACGGCTACGAGCCCGCGAGCGGGTACGAGGAGCAGCCGTACCCGGCGAGGTCCGAGCCCGTCCCGGCGCCGACCCCGTCGCCCGAGCCGCGGCGCGGCGAGCTGCGCTTCCCCGAGCCGGCGGTCGAGGAGCTGCGCTTCCCCGACAACCCGGCCGGGCCGACCGCCGTCGACGGCATCGGCGGCCCCGCCGGGCTCCCCGGCCCGCCCGGCCATGCCGCGCCCGCCGCCCCCGGCGGCGACCTCGCGAACGCGTGCGGGCAGATCACCGTCTACACCCTGCTGGACGGCCGCGAGGAGGCGTTCGACCGGCTCGCCGCCGACCTGGTGAAGGCCGCGCTGGCGACCGAGCCCGACACGGTCGTCTTCGCCTGCCACGAGGTGGTCGGCGGCCCCACGCAGCGGATCTTCTACCAGCTCTTCCGCGACGAGGCGGCGTTCGCCGCGCACCGCGGGCAGGCGCACCTGCGCCGGTTCCTGGCCGAGTCGCGCACCCACGTGCTCGCCACGAACGTGATCGAGCTGAAGCTCGGCCCGGCCAAGGTGCCGCTGCCGGCGCCGGAGTTCCCCGGGAGGTGACGTGGCGGACGAGATCATGATCACGTTGCTCGGCAAGCCGGGCTGCCATCTGTGCGACGACGCCCGCGCGGTGATCGAGCGGGTCGCCGGCGACCTCGGCGTGGCGTGGGAGGAGCGCGACATCACGCGGTCGGAGGCCGACTACGAGCGGTACTGGGAGCAGATCCCCGTCACGCTGGTCAACGGCGTGCAGCACGACTTCTGGCGGGTCGACGAGGGCCGGCTGCGCGCCGCCATCGGCAAGCTCCGCTGACCGTGCGCAACCCGTCCGGAATGTCGTGTAGCTCACATCCGAACGACATTCGGGTTGCCGCCCCGTACGCTGGAAGGCCCTGAGGGGCGGCGTTCCCGCGCGTCCGCCCGGCCCGTCCGACCGGGGGGTGACTTTGTGCGCGTGTTCACAAAGGCTTAACCTGGTGGCCAGCCCTGGGGGCGGTCGGGCCGCGGTCGTCAGGCCGTTACCGGGCCGCGCAGGCCGGGGCGAGGGGGCCATCCGGCGCCCCGTCTCCAGCGTCGAGCTTGAAGAGCAGGCCGTGACACCTCGACAGAACCGGCACCGCGACCGCGCGGGCCGCGGCATCCCCGAAGCCACCGTGGCGCGGCTCCCGGTGTACCTGCGGGCCCTCACCGGGCTCCAGGAGCGCGGTGTGGCGACCGTCTCGTCCGAGGAGCTGGCGGCGGCCGCGGGCGTGAACTCGGCCAAGCTCCGCAAGGACCTGTCCCACCTCGGCTCCTACGGGACGCGCGGCGTCGGCTACGAGGTCGAGTACCTCGTCTACCAGATCTCCCGCGAGCTCGGCCTCACCCAGGACTGGGTCATCGCCATCATCGGGGTCGGTAACCTGGGCCGAGCGCTGGCCGGCTACGGCGGTTTCGCGTCCCGCGGCTTCCGCGTGGCGGGCCTGCTGGACGCGGACGAGGCCATCGTCGGGCAGGAGATCTCCGGCATGACGGTGGAGCACATCGACCGGCTGGAGGACATCATCGCGGGCCACGGCGTGTCCATCGCCGTGATCGCGACCCCCGCGGGCGCCGCCCAGGGAGTGTGCGATCGCGTGGTGGCCGCGGGCGTGACCAGCGTCCTGAACTTCGCCCCCGTCGTGCTGTCGGTGCCCGACGGGGTCGACGTGCGCAAGGTCGACCTGTCGATCGAGCTGCAGATCCTCGCGTTCCACGAGCAGCGCAAGGCCGGCGGGCCGGACGGCTTCGCGCCGCTGGCCCCCGGTGACGCGCCGCCGGGGACTTCGCAGTATGTCGAGACGGTTGAAGCATGAGCGGGGTCGCACAGGGCAGCGGGTCGGCAGGAGGCGGGCGAGCATGAGCGAGGACGCGGCATGAGCATTCTGGTGGTGGGTCTCAGTCACCGCAGCGCGCCCGTGGCGGTGCTGGAGCGGGCGGCGGTGTCCGGGGACGACCTCGTCAAGCTGCTGCACGCGGTGCACGACTCGGCGAACGTCGTCGAGGCGGCGATCGTCTCGACGTGCAACCGGGTCGAGATCTACGCCGTGGTCGACAAGTTCCACGGCGGCGTGTCCGCGATCTCCGAGCTGCTGGCGCTGCACTCCGGCGTCCCGATGGACGACCTGTCCCGCCACCTGTACGTCCACTACGAGGAGCGGGCCGTCCAGCACGTGTTCGCGGTGGCCTGCGGGCTGGAGTCGATGGTCGTCGGCGAGGGCCAGATCCTCGGCCAGATCCGCCAGGCGTTCAAGCTCGCCCAGGACCAGGGGACGATCGGCCGCGACCTCCACGACGTCCTGCAGCAGTCGCTGCGAGTGGGCAAGCGCGCCCACCACGAGACCGGCATCGACAAGGCCGGCGCGTCCCTCGTCGGCGTCGGCCTCGACGTCGCCGCCCGGCACCTCGGGCCGCTGGAGGGGGTGCGCGCGCTGGTGGTCGGCGCCGGCTCGATGAGCTCCCTGGCCGCGGCCACGCTGAGCCGCGCCGGTGCGGGCGAGGTGGTGATCGCCAACCGCACGTACGCGAACGCCGCCCGGCTCGCCGGCTCGCTGGACGTCCCGTCCCGCGCGATCGACCTGGCCGAGCTGGACGACGCGCTCGCCGGCGCCGACCTCGTCGTGTCCTGCACCGGCGCGACCGGCCTGGTGCTGACGGCCGCGCAGCTGGCGGCGTGCGGCGTCGGGGACGACGGGCGGCGCCGCTTCTTCCTGGACCTGGCGCTGCCGCACGACATCGAGCGGTCCGTCCGCGACCTGCCCGGCGCCGGGCTCGCCGGGCTGGACGACCTGCGCACCGCGCAGGAGGCCGCGAAGGCGATCGGCCCGGCGGCCGTCGAGGCCGTCCGGCGGATCGTGTGCGAGGAGGTCGAGGCGTTCCTGAGCGCCGCCCGCGCCGCCGCCGTCGCGCCGACCGTGGTCGCGCTGCGCAGCAAGGCGGCGCAGGTGGTGAACGCGGAGCTGGCCCGGCTGACCGGCCGGCTGCCGGAACTCGACGACCGGGACCGCAAGGAGATCGAGCAGACCGTGCGGCGCGTGGTGGACAAGCTGCTCCACGCGCCGACCGTCCGGGTCAAGGAACTGGCGGCCGCGCCGGGCGGCGACTCCTACGCCGACGCGCTGCGCGAGCTGTTCGACCTGGACCCGAAGGCCCCCGAGGCGGTGGCCCGCGCCGACATGCGCGAGGACGAGCCCGCCGCCGGGGCGGCGCCGGAGTGCGCGGAGGCCGACTGCGTCAGCCCCGCGCCGGTGACGGCGAGCACCGTGGCGGGCGCCGTGCCGCCCGGCGGTGTGCCCGACGGCGTGAATGTGGAGACGGTGAACGCCCAGGCCGCGAGCGTCCGGGCGGTCAGCGCCCGGGACGCGGCTCCGGGGCGCGAAGGAGACGAGACGTGACTACAGGCAAGGGCCGCGCGCTGCGGCTCGGCACCCGCAAGAGCCTGATGGCGACGACGCAGTCGCAGGGCGTCGCGGACGCGTTGACCCGGCTGACCGGGCATGCCGTGGAGCTGGTCGGGGTAACGACGCAGGGTGATGTCTCCAAGGCCCTGCTCGCCCAGATCGGCGGCACGGGCGTGTTCGTCAACGCGCTCCGCGACAAGATCCTGTCCGGTGAGGTGGACTTCGCCGTGCACTCGCTGAAGGACCTGCCGACGTCGGAGACGCCGGGCATCGCGCTGGCCGCGACGCCGCGGCGCGACGATCCGCGGGACGCGCTGTGCGGGCCGTCCAAGCTGGCCGACCTGCCGCGCGGCGCCCGCGTCGGCACCGGCTCGCCGCGCCGGGTCGCGCAGCTGCGCGCGCTCCGCCCGGACCTGGAGATCGTCCCGATCCGCGGCAACGCCGACACCCGGCTCCGCAAGATCACCGATGGGGAGCTGGACGCCGTGGTGCTGGCGCACGCGGGCCTCAAGCGCATCGGGCGGCTGGCGGAGGTCGGCGAGGTCTTCGACCCCGACCAGATGCTGCCGGCGCCCGGCCAGGGCTCGCTCGCCCTCGAATGCCGCGCCGACCGGACCGACCTGCTCGACCTGCTCGCCGCGGTCGACGACGCCGCGACCAGGCGCGCCGTCACCGCAGAGCGGACGGTCCTCGCGGTGCTGGAGGCGGGCTGCTCCGCGCCCGTGGGAACATACGCTGCCGAAATAGAAGAAGAGCTGCATCTGACCGCGACCGTCGCCGCGTACGACGGGAGCCGGCAGATCAGGCTGTCCGCAAGCGGCCACCCGGATGCCGCCGAGCAGATCGGCCGCGACCTCGCGGCCCGGCTGCTCGCGCAGGGGGCCGACCAGTTGATGGGGGAGCGCGATTGAGCCCCGCCGCGAAGAGCACCGCCGCCGACACCAAGGCGGGTGAGAGCAGGACCGCCCGCAGCGCGGCCGCCGCCAGGACCACCGGGACCGCGGCGCCGGCGGCGCGCCGGACGACGGACCCGGGGACGGTCGCGATCGTCGGCATGGGCCCCGGTGACCCGGGGCTGCTGACGCTGCGCGCCGCCGCCGAACTGGAACGCGCCGACACCGTCATCGTGAGCCGTGCGCACTGCCCCGCCGACGTCCTCGCGCACTGCCGCGCGGACGCCGAGATCGTCGACACCGCCGAGGGCGACCCGGTGAAGATGGCCGTCCGCGCCGCCAAGGCCGGCCGGCGCGTCGTCCGGATGTTCGCCGGCGACCCCGGCGTCGCCTGCGGCCTGGCCGCCGAGGGCGCCGCGCTGCACAAGGCGGGCGTGCCGTTCGAGGTCGTCCCCGGCGTGTCCGCGGTGACCGGCGTGCCGGGCTACGCGGGCATCCCGCTGACCGACCCCGAGCACCGCGAGGTCCGGTTCGTGGACGCCTCGTCCGGCGGCGTCGACTGGGAGTCGTTCGCCGGCGACGCGGCGACCCTCGTCATCACCGGCGCGGAGGGCGCGGTCGCCGAGGTCGCCAAGGGCCTGGTCGCGGCCGGACGCGCCGAGTCCACCCCGGCCGCCATGACGAGCCTCGGCACCACCACCGAGCAGGAGACCGTCGTCTCCACGCTGAGCCGGCTCGCGGCCGACACCAAGGGCATGGAGTCGCCCGCCCTGATCATCGTGGGCGACGTCGTGGGCTGGCGCGACCGGCTGTCGTGGTTCGAGACCAAGCCGCTGTTCGGCTGGCGGGTGCTGGTGCCGCGCACCAAGGAGCAGGCCGCGTCCCTGTCGGACCAGCTCCGCGGGTACGGGGCCGTCCCGGACGAGGTCCCGACGATTTCCGTCGAGCCGCCCCGCACGCCCCAGCAGATGGACCGCGCCGTCAAGGGCCTCGTCACCGGCCGCTACGAGTGGGTGGTGTTCACCTCCACGAACGCGGTCAAGGCGATCCGGGAGAAGTTCGTCGACTACGGCCTCGACGCCCGCGCGTTCGCCGGGCTGAAGGTCGCCGCGGTCGGCGAGCAGACCGCCGCGGCGCTGGTCGAGTTCGGCATCCAGCCCGACCTCGTCCCGTCCGGGGAGCAGTCCGGCGAGGGCCTGGCCCGCGAGTGGCCGCCCTACGACGAGGACCTCGACCCGATCAACCGGGTGCTGCTGCCGCGCGCCGACATCGCCACCGACGTGCTGATCGCCCGGCTCACCGAGCTCGGCTGGGAGTGCGAGGACGTGACCGCCTACCGGACGGTCCGCGCCGCGCCGCCGCCCGCGCCGATCCGCGAGGCGATCAAGGGCGGCGGGTTCGACGCCGTGCTGTTCACCTCCTCGTCCACGGTGAAGAACCTGATCGGCATCGCCGGCAAGCCGCACAACGTGACGGTGATCGCGGTGATCGGCCCGCAGACCGCCAAGACCGCGCGGGAGTACGGGCTGCGCGTGGACGTCATGGCGGACAAGCCGTCCGTATCGGCCCTCGCCGAGGCGCTCGCGGAGTACGGTGCGAACCGGCGGGCGGCCCAGATCGAGGCGGGGGACCCGCTCCGCAAGCCCAGCCAGATGCGCCGGGGGGCCCGGCGCCGGAAGTAGCCCACACCAGAGGAACCCATGTCCGCACAGTTTCCCGTCGCACGTCCGCGGCGGCTGCGCCGCACGCCCGCCCTCCGCCGGCTGACCGCCGAGACGCGGCTCGCGCCGGCCGACCTCATCCTGCCGATGTTCGTCAAGGAGGGGATCACCGAGCCGCAGCCGGTCACGTCGATGCCGGGCGTCGTGCAGCACACCCGCGAGAGCCTGCGCAAGGCCGTGCACGAGGCGGCCGAGGCCGGCGTCGGCGGCGTCATCCTGTTCGGCATCCCGGCGGTGAAGGACGGCACCGGCTCCGCCGCCGACGACCCCGACGGGATCGTCCAGCTCGCCCTGCGCGACCTCGCGTCCGACATCGGCGACGCCACCGTGATCATGACGGACCTGTGCCTGGACGAGTACACCGACCACGGGCACTGCGGCATCCTCACCGACGCGGGCGAGATCGACAACGACGCCACCCTGGAGCGCTACGCCTCCATCGCGGTCGCGCAGGCCGAGGCCGGCGCCGCCGTGGTCGGCCCGTCCGGCATGATGGACGGCCAGGTCGGCGCGATCCGGCAGGCACTGGACGCCTCCGGCCACGCCGACGTCTCGATCCTGTCCTACTCGGTGAAGTACGCGTCCGCGTACTACGGCCCGTTCCGCGAGGCCGCCGAGTGCGCCCCCCAGTTCGGCGACCGGTCCACCCACCAGCAGGACCCGGCCAACGCCGACGAGTCGATCCGCGAGGTCCTCCTCGACATCGACGAGGGCGCCGACATGGTCATGGTGAAGCCCGCCGGCGCCTACCTCGACATCATCCGCCGCGTCCGCGACACCGTCGACGTCCCCCTCGCCGCCTACCAGGTCAGCGGCGAGTACGCCATGATCGAGGCCGCCGCCGAGAAGGGCTGGATCGACCGCGACCGCACCATCATGGAATCCCTCCTCGCCATCCGCCGCGCCGGCGCCGACATGATCCTGACCTACTGGGCCACTGAAGTCGCGAAGAGAGTGCGCTGATTCCCAGGGGGCTCTGTTAGCCCAGGGGGGCGACCCCCTGGAACCCCCGTCACGAGCCGGTCGATCCTCACGCCACGGTGCGGGTCGCCGTGACCGTGCGGGTCGCTGACGTGTCGCTCCGGTCGCCCGGCTCGGCGGGTCCTGCGGCCTCCGGGCGCCCTCCGGCCGCACGACCCGTGTGCACTGCGTGACGTGCGATGCGTGACGTGCGGGACGGGGCCTAGTTACTTAGGGTCGTTTCTAGGGGGTTGCCGTGTCTGCGGGTGACGCGGGCGGGCATCATCGATAACCAAGGAACCCACGCGCGACCTTGGGCTATTGGGGGGCGAGATGCTGGCGGTCACTGGGCACAGGCGACAGAAGGCGGCACGGAACAACCGGATGGCCGCGGTCGCGCGGGAGTACGCGGCCCTCGGGTGGCCCTGCTATCCGGGCGCGCACGTCGGCGCCGACCGGGCGTGTTCCTGCGACCGGATCGGGTGTCCCGACCCCGGCGCGCACCCGGTATCGGCGGCCTGGGCGCACCAGGCCAGCGTCGACCCCGACGTGATCGGGCGCTGGTGGGGGAAGCGCCCGCAGGCCAACATCATCCTGCCGACGGGCCGGGTCTTCGACGTGTTCGACGTCCCGGCCGCCGCCGGCGCCATCGCCCTCGACCGGATCGAGCGGGACGCGCTTCCCGTCGGTCCGGTCGCGTCGTTCGGGGACGAGCGGTACCTGTTCTTCGTCGCGACCCGCGGCGCCCCGGTCGACGAGGACGAGTGGTGGTCGTGCCACCTCGACACCCTGCCGGAGGACGTCGCCGAGACGCCGGGCATGCGGTGGCACTGCCGCGACAGCTACGTGGTCGCGCCGCCGTCCGTGCTGCCGTACGGGCGCGAGGTGGCCTGGGTGCGGCCGCCGGAGCGCGACTCGCTGCCCGACCCGCTGCGCCTGCTGGAGGTCCTCGCGGACGCCTGCGAGGACGCCTGAGTCAGCGCGGAACGTTGATGGCGGGCTCGGCGCCCCACTTCGTGTAGGAGCCGTGCTGCACCTGGTTGCGGCCCTTCTCCGCGCCGGCCCGCACCCAGAACCGGACGGGGCGCTGCCGGGCGTCCAGCTTGATGGCGAAGGTGATCCGCTCGGCGCCGGTCGCCTGCGCCATCCGCGCGTACAGGGGCCCCACGCCGGGGGCCTCCGCCAGCTTCGCGGCGGGCGCCTCGCCCTCGTAGACCGCACCCGACTTCGTGAGCTTCGTCGCCGTGCGCAGCAGGGTGGTGAGGTTCGCGACGGAGCTGCCCTGGCGGACCTGGTCGGCCACCGCCGGGTAGCCGCGGGTGCCGAACGCCGCCGGCCGCCACTTCTTGCCCGCCCGCACGTACAGCCGGTCCTCGACGATCACGGCGCGCACCGGCTTGCGGACCCCGCCCGACCCGGCGATCGTCATCGAGTAGGCCGCGGGGCCGAGGGTGCCCTTGCCGGTGAGGGGGAAGCCGCAGCAGCCGGTCTGCCAGTAGCTGAACGCGGCGCCCGGGGTCTGCGCGACGGCCCGGTCGATCCGCTCGATGAGCGGCGCCGGGTTCACCCCGCCGGCCGGCAGCGCCGGCTGCGGGCTGCTGCTCTGCGCGGGCGTCGGCACCGGTTCGGGCGGCGGCGCCTTGTCGTCCTTCTTCAGCAGCGTCGCCGCGCCCGCGCCGCCCCCGGCGAGGACGACCAGGGCGACGGCCGCGGCCACCCACGGCGCGCGGGACCGGCGGCCGGGCTGCTTGCCGGCGACGACCGGGTTCCGGCCGCTGCTGCGGGACGGCTTCGGCTTCGGCGGCTCGGGCTGCAGCGCGGCCTGCGCGGCGAGCTCGGTGAGCCGGCCGCGGCCCTGCGCCTCCCATGACGGGCCGTAGGCGGAGACGGCCGCGTCCTCCAGCGCGCCGAGGAAGTCGGCGGCGGACTTCGGGCGGTGCTCCGGGTCCTTCGCGAGGCCCTGGTGGATGAGCGTCCGCAGCGGCCCCGGCACCTCCTCGGCGGGGATGGCCGCCTCGCGGTGCAGCCGCGCCATGTTGCGGCCCGCGTACGGGGGATGGCCGGTGAGGCACTCGAAGAACACCGCGGTGGCGGCGTACAGGTCGGTGGCGACGGTGGCGGGCTCGCCGTCCCACAGCTCGGGCGCCGCGTACTGCGCGCCGGACCGCACCTCGGTGCCGGCGGGCGCGGTCGCGAAGTCGGTGAGCTGGGCGTTGCCGTCGGAGTCGACCAGGATGTTCGCCGGGCGCAGCGCGCCGTGGACGACGCCGCGCTCGTGCGCGGCCGCCAGGCCGAGGAGGACGCCGCCGAGCAGCGACAGGGCCGCGAGGGGCCCGCTCGGGCCCTGCGCGGCGAGAACCCGGCGCAGGCTGACGCCCTCGACCCACTGCATCACGATCGCCGCGCCCTCCGCGGACTCCACGAAGTCGTAGAAGTCGACCACGTTGGGGTCCTCGAGTTGGGACAGGGGACGCGCCGCCGCGCGGAACCGCGTCAGAAAGGCCTCGTCGGCCGCGAGCGCGCCGTCGAGGTATTTGATCGCGACCTTCGTGCCGGTCGGGTCGTCGACCGCCAGCACCACCCGGCCCGAGGCGCCCCCGCCGAGCTCCCGCTCGTGGGTGAAGCCCGGGACCGTCCAGCCGTCAACCACGTTGAAAGCCCATCCCTCCGATGTCGTACTTGGTGGAATATCGGCCCGTACGGCGCGAGGTCAAGGCAAGTCGCCGAACTGCAACTGAGAGACTGCAACCGTGACTGATTTCGATCGCTCTCGGCAGTTGTTCGACCGTGCCGCCGGGGTCGTGCCCGGCGGTGTCAACTCCCCGGTGCGGGCCTTCGGCGCCGTCGGCGGGACGCCCCGCTTCATCGCGTCCGGGCGGGGCCCGTACCTGACGGACGCCGACGGGAACACCTACGTCGACCTGGTGTGCTCCTGGGGCCCGCTGATCCTCGGGCACGCGCACCCGGCCGTGGTGGAGGCGGTCCGGGACGCGGCCGGGCACGGCACCTCCTACGGCGCGCCCACGCCCGGCGAGGTGGAGCTCGCCGAGGAGATCGTGGCGCGCGCCCCGGTGGAGAAGGTCCGGCTGGTCAACTCCGGGACCGAGGCGACGATGTCGGCGATCCGGCTGGCGCGCGGCTACACCGGACGCACCAAGATCGTGAAGTTCGCGGGCTGCTACCACGGGCACGTGGACGCGCTGCTCGCCGCGGCCGGGTCGGGCGTCGCCACGTTCGGGCTGCCCGACACGCCCGGCGTCACCGGCGCGACGACCGCGGACACGCTGATCCTGCCCTACAACGACGTCACCGCCGTGGAGGCGGCGTTCGACGAGCACGGCCCCGACATCGCGTGCGTCATCACCGAGGCCGTCCCGTGCAACATGGGCGTCGTGCCGCCGCTGGCGGGGTTCAACGCGCTGCTCAAGCGGCTGTGCGAGCGGCACGGCGCGCTGCTGGTGATCGACGAGGTCCTCACCGGGTTCCGCGCGTCCGCGTCCGGCTGGTTCGGGATCGAGGGCGTCGCCGGCGACCTGGTGACGTTCGGGAAGGTGATGGGCGGCGGGCTGCCCGCCGCCGCGTTCGGCGGCCGCGCCGACATCATGGACCACCTCGCCCCGGCCGGGCCCGTCTACCAGGCGGGCACCCTGTCGGGGAACCCGCTCGCGACCGCCGCCGGGCTCGCCACGCTGCGCAACGCCACCGCCGAGGTGTACGCGGCCATCGACCGGTCGGCGGAGATCGTCGGGAAGGCGGCGTCGGAGGCGCTGGAGCGCGAGGGCGTCCCGCACGTCCGGCAGAACGCCGGCAGCCTGTTCTCGGTCTTCTTCAGCGACGCGCCGGTGGGCGACTTCACCGCCGCGCAGCGGCAGGACACCAAGGCGTACGCCGCGTTCTTCCACGCCGCGCTGGAGCGCGGCGTGTACCTGCCGCCGTCGGCGTACGAGGTGTGGTTCCTGTCGGCGGCGCACGACGAGGAGGCGCTGGGACGCGTCCTGGACGCCCTCCCGCACGCCGCCCGAGCGGCCGCCCAGGCGTCGTCCTAGAGGGCGCCCCGTCCTAGAGGGCGCCGTCCGGGAGAGCGTGGAAGGCCGCCATGGCGGTGGCCACCGACTCGGGGTGCGGTGCGCGCAGGGGTGCGCGCACCGCCGGGTCGTCGATCAGCCCCGCCTCGGCCAGGCACGCCTTGAGGACGGCGGGCGCAGGTTCGCTGAACAGCGCCTGCGCCATCGGGAGCAGCGCGTTGTGGAGCTTGAGGCCGTCCGTCCCGTCCCCGCGGGCCATGGCCGCATAGGCGGACGGCGCGAGGCACGCGCACGCGGCGATGCCTCCTGCGGCGCCGAGCCGCAGCATCGGGTAGATGTACGCGTCGTCGCCGCAGAGGACGGCCTTGCCGGGGCTGGACGCCAGCATGGTCAGCGTGTCGTGGTCGATGCCGCCCGCGCAGTGCTTCATCCCGGCCACGCAGTCGAGCGCGAGGATCCGCAGGAGGGTCTCGGCGGGCAGCGCCTTCCCCGTCCGGTACGGGATGTTGTACGGGAGGAGCGGGACGTCCACGGCGGCGCCGACGGCGGCGAAGTGCTCGACGACGGCCTCGTCCGACGGGCGCAGGTAGTACGGGACGACGACCAGCAGCGCGTCCGCGAACGCGGCGCGCTCGCGGGCCTGGCGGACCGAGTCGGCGGTGCCCATCGTCCCCGCGCCGACGATCAGCGGCGCGCCGGACCCGCGGGCGACGTCCCGGCACACCTCCAGGACCGTCCGCCGCTCCTCGGGCGTGAGCAGGGCGGCCTCGCCGGTGGTGCCGAGCGCGACCAGCCCGTCCACGCCGTTCGCGAGGCAGTGGGCGGCGAGGCGTTCGAGGGACGCGGCGTCCACCTCGCCGGCGCGGGTGAACGGCGTGACGAGCGAGGCGTGGATCCCGCGCACGTCAGCTCACCTCCCGGGCCCGGTACCGGCGGAGGGCGGCGAGGGGCCGCCCCAGCCGGATCGTCCCGGCCGCGACCCCCGCGATGATCAGTGCGGCGCCGGTGAGCTGCACCGCCGTCATCCGCTCGTCCAGCAGGAGCGCCGCCGACAGGAGCCCGAACGGCGGGACGAGCAGCGAGTACATGGCGACCGTCCCCGCCTCGTACCGGCGCATCAGCCACCCCCACGCGCCGAAGCCGAACAGCGTGGCGACGTAGGCGATGAACGCGAGCGAGGCGACCCCGGGGACCGACAGGTGCCGGGCGGAGTCCGGCAGAGCCCCCGGCCCCTCGAAGATCAGCGAGAGCGCGAGCAGCGGCAGCGGCGGCACCAGCGACATCCACACCATGAACCCGAACGCGTCGACCGGTTCCCGGGCGGCCTGGTTCATCCGCCGCATCCCGACGTTCGCCAGCCCCCAGGCCGCCGCGCCGCCGAGGCAGATCAGGAACGCCCCGGCCGGGGAGCCGCCCTCCGCCCGCGCCGCGCCGAGCAGCGCGACGCCGCAGAACGCCACGACCATGCCCGCCATCTGCCGGGCGCCGAGCCGCTCGCCCAGCAGCGCGCCCGCGAACAGCGCCGTGAAGATCGCCTGGACCTGGAGGACGACCGACGCGAGCCCCGCCGGCATGCCCATGTTCATGCCGAGGAACAGCAGCCCGAACTGGCCGACGCCGAGCGGCACCCCGATCAGCACGAACCAGCGGGCGGCGACCGGCGGCCGGCGGACGAAGAACACGGCGGGCAGCGCGGCGGCGGTGAAGCGCAGGGCGGCCATGAGCAGCGGCGGGAAGTCGTCCAGCGCTACCTTGATGGGCACGAAGTTGAATCCCCACAGCGCCGCGATCACGGTGGCCAGCAGGATGTGGCGGGATCTCATCCCCCGATCGTGCCCCCGCCATTTTCTTTAGGACAAGCGAGAAATTCTTGACATCTCGTTTTAGTATTGCTTCATGCTTGATCTGGAACGGCTCCGCGCCCTCCATTCGGTCGCGACCTACGGCTCGGTGAGCGCCGCCGCCGACGTCCTGCACGTCACCACCTCGGCCGTCTCCCAGCAGCTCGCGAAGCTGGAGCGGGAGACCGGGCAGAAGCTCCTGGAGCGCAACGGCCGCGGCGTCCGGCTGACCGACGCCGCCGAACTCCTCGTCGCCCACGCCGAGCGGATCCTGTCCCTCGTCGAGCAGGCGCAGGCCGACCTGGAGGCGCACCGCGGCTCCGTCGTCGGCCAGCTCACCCTCGCCGCGTTCCCCACCGCCGTCCGCGGGCTCGTGCCGAGCGCGCTGCGCGCCCTGCGCGCCGACCACCCCGACCTGCGCGTCCTGCTCCGCGAGGAGGACCCGATGCGCAGCATGCCGCTCGTCTCGCGCGGCGACCTCGACATGGCCGTCGTCCAGGACTGGAACAACGAGCCGCTGCCCCTGCCCGAGGGCCTGCACAAGGGCGTCATCTGCGACGACGTCGCGGACGTGGCGCTGCCCGCCGACCACCCCCTCGCCGGGCGCGCCGCGATCGACCTCGGCGAGCTCTCCGGCGACCCGTGGATCAGCTCCGTGCCGGACAGCATCTGCTGCGACTGGCTGCTGCGCACGCTGCGCGCCGCCGGCAGCGAGCCCCGCATCGACCACATGGCCTACGAGTTCGCGACGCAGCTCTCCCTGGTCGCGGCCGGGCTCGGCAACGTGATCCTGCCGCGCCTCGGCCGCTGCGACGTGCCGCCGGGCGTCGCCATCGTGCCGCTGTCCGCGCCGCTGTCGCGCCGGGTGTACGCGGTGTGGCGGGAGGAGGCGGCCCGGCGTCCCGCGATCCGCGCCGCCGTCACCGCGCTGCGCGCGGCGGTCCCGGCCGGTCTGCCCACCGGCGTGCGCGCCGAGGTTCCCGCGCCGGCCTGATCTGGTACGGCCTGGCCTCTTCCGGTCCGCCCCGGCGTCCGCCCGGGTCGCCGAAGGCGAACGTTGTTCGGTAGGTTTTCGCGATCATGGAAGGCGAGTGGCGGGCCGGCCCCTGGCGGGTCGGCGGGTACACCGAGGTGCGGGAGCTGGGCGCGGGCGCCCAGGGGCGGGTCGTGCTCGCCCGGCACGACGCGTCCGGCACCCCGGTGGCGATCAAGTACCTGGCGGCGCGGGCGGACGAGGCCGACCGGGAGCGGCTGCGCCACGAGGCGCTCATGCTCGGCCGCGCGAACAGCCCGCACGTGGCGCGGCTCTTCCAGCTCGTCGAGGGGCCGGACACCGCCGCGATCGTGATGGAGGCCGTCGACGGCGTCTCCCTCAAGGAGGTGCTGGCACGGCACGGCGCGCTCGGCCCGGAGGCGGCGCTGGCCGTCCTCAAGGGGTCGCTGCTGGGGCTGGCCGCCGCGCACGCGGTCGGCGTCGTCCACCGCGACTACAAGCCCGCGAACGTCGTCGTCCCGGCGGACGGGCGGAGCCGCCTCGTCGACTTCGGCATCGCGACGCCCGCCGGTGAGGAGGCGGGCGGCGCCGGGACCCCGTACTACATGGCGCCGGAGCAGTGGAGCCGGCACGTCGCGACCCCCAGGTCGGACGTGTACTCCGCGACGTGCGTCTTCGTGGAGTGCGTGACCGGGCAGCGGCCCTACGGCGGCGGGCGCGCCGAGCTGATGCGGGCCCACCTCACCGGGGAGATCCCCGTCGACCCGGTGCCCGAGCCGCTGCGGCCGCTCGTCCTGCAGGGCATGGCCAAGGCGCCGGAGGACCGTCCGGCCGGGGCCGCCGCGTTCGTGGACGACCTGGAGCGCACCGCCCAGGCCGCCTACGGACGCGACTGGGAGGCGCGGGGCGTGCACGCCCTGTCCGCGGGCGCCGTCGCGCTCGCCGCGCTGTTCCCGCTCGCCGCCTGGCTGATGCCGGGCGCGGCGGGCGCGGCGGGTGCGGCGGGCGCCGCGGCCGCCGGCGGGGCCTCGGCCGCGGGTGCGGCGTCCGCGGCGGGAGGCGCGGCGGCCGGTGGTGCGGCGGCCGGTGGTGCGGCGGCCGGAGCCGCCGGGACCGGCGCCGCGACCGGGGTCGCCGGGATGTCCGGAGCCGCCGGGGTGTCCGGGGCGGGCACGGCGTCGGCCGCCGGGAAGGTCGCCGCGGGCTCGGCGATCAAGGCGTTCCTCGGCAGCGGCCTCGGCATCACGGCCGCCGCGGTCGGCACGGCCGCGGTCGTCGGGGCGGGCGCCGTCACCGTCCAGCAGGTGACCGGCGGCAAGGATCCCTCGCCGCGCCCCTCGCCGACCGTCGTCGCGGCCGCCGTCGCGGATGTGAAGCCGTGCGTCACCCAGGCGCCCGGAGCCGTGATCACTCCGACGGACGGGCCGTCGAAGGTGACGCTCCCCGCGCAGATCAAGCTGCCGAAGAACGCCGCCGTCTACAGCTCCGGGCAGGGGCTGCTGATCGGACCGGCGGGCAAGCGGTGCGAGTCGTCGGTCGGCGCGAACTCCGGTGCCAGCTCGGTCGGCGACTTCGGCACGGCCCTGGTCGAGCAGAACTGGCAGGGCTCGGTCGGGGGCATCCGCATCCAGCTCTGCGAGTACTTCCCCGACTCCCCCCAGGCGCAGCGCGAGCGGGCGCAGGGCGAGGAGTGCACGTCGATCCTCTCGACGCGGCAGCCGCTCGAGACGGGCGTGCCCGGCTACCAGGCGGTGCTCAGCCGCGGTCCCGGGACCGACGATCTTCCGCCCTCGCCCGCCGTGAAGGCGGTGCTGGCCGTCCTGACGCCGCGCGGCCTGACCTGGCCGATCACCTGCACGGCCCCCGCCGCGCAGGCGGCGATCTGCGACGCCGCGCTGTTCTACTGGTACACCCAGCGGCTGGAGGACGCGAAGCCCGCCAAGGCCGACCTCGACCGGGCCGCCAAGGCCATCAGCGCGTTCGTCGCGTCCACCCGCATCTGACCGCCCGGCCGCCCCGTCTCCCCGGCGGGACCGGGGGACGGGGCGGGCGGCGGGCGCGGGTAACCTGACCGCGATGACTGACACGACGATCGTTCACCTGCTCCGGCACGGTGAGGTGCACAACCCCGAGGGCATCCTGTACGGGCGGCTGCCCGGGTACCGGCTGAGCGAGGACGGGGTCCTCATGGCGAAGGCCGCCGCCAAATGGTTCACCGACCGGGACGTGACCGCGCTGTTCTCCTCGCCGATGCAGCGCGCGCTGGAGACCGCCGCACCGCTCGCGGACGCGATGGACCTGCCCGTCACCGTGGACGATCGTCTGATCGAGGCCGACAACCACTTCGAGGGCCTGACGTTCGGGGCCGGGGCCGGGTCGCTGCGCCGCCCCGAGCACTGGCGCCACCTGGTCAACCCCCTGAAGCCGTCCTGGGGCGAGCCGTACAATCAGCTCGCCGCCCGGATGCGCGCCGCCGTGATCCGGGCGCGGGAGGCGGCGCGCGGCCACGAGGCCGTGTGCGTCAGCCACCAGCTGCCGATCTGGATCCTGCGGCTGCACGCCGAGCACCGCCGGCTGTGGCACCACCCGGGCCGCCGCGAATGCGGGCTGGCAAGCCTGACGAGCCTGACGTTCGAGGGCAGCCGGCTGGTGGAGGTTGCCTACTGCGAGCCCGCCGCCGGCATCGCGAAGGGCCCCAGTGTCGCGGGTGCCTGACCGCACCGCTAAGTTGTGTACTACGTCTTGTAGTAGTAGGAGGGTCCGTTGAGCCCCCGAGTCTCCCCGCTGCGCGCCGCCGCTGCCGCCGCCGCGCTGTGCGGCCTGCTGGCCGGCTGCGCCGGCACCGGCGCCTCCGGGAGCGGGCCGGACGGCGGCGACAACCGCTTCATCGCCGGCGACGGCAACGTCACCGAGTACAAGCCCGCCGCGCGCAAGGGCCTCCAGGACGTCTCCGGGCAGCGCCTCGACGGCAAGGCGTTCCACCTGTCGGAGTTCAAGGGCAAGGTCGTCGTCGTCAACTTCTGGGCGTCGTGGTGCGCCCCGTGCCGCGGCGAGGCCCCGTCGCTGGAGCAGGTCTACACCGAGAACAAGGCGAAGGGCGTCGAGTTCCTCGGCGTCAACTTCAAGGACTCCAAGGCCAACGGCCAGGCGTTCGAGCGCAAGTTCAAGGTGACCTACCCGAGCCTGTTCGACGCGGACGGCCAGGTCACGCTGGCGTTCCGGGAGGTGCCGCCGAGCGCCATCCCGAGCACCCTCGTCCTCGACCGGCAGGGCCGCGTCGCCGCCCGCATCATCGGCGCGACGACGTACTCCAAGCTGAACCCCCTGGTCGCCAAGGTCGTCCAGGAAAAGTGAGCACGGTCAGCGAGACGGTGGTCGGCGGGTCGCTGGTGGCGGCGGCGCCGCTCGCCGCGCTCGCCGGGCTCGTCTCGTTCGCCTCGCCGTGCGTCCTGCCGCTCGTCCCCGGATACCTGTCGTACGTGACCGGGATGACCGGCGCCGACCTCGCCGACCAGCGGCGGGGGCGGCTCCTCGCCGGGGCGCTGCTGTTCATCGCGGGCTTCAGCCTCGTGTTCGTCAGCTACGGCGCGGTCTTCGGCGGGCTGGGCCGGTGGCTGCTGGAGTACCAGGACACGATCACCCGCGTGCTCGGCGCCGTCACGATCGTGTTCGGGCTGGCGTTCATGGGCTTCATCCCCGGCCTGCAGCGGACGGTGAAGTCGGGAAGGCTCCCGGCGGCGGGGCTCGCGGGCGCGCCGCTGCTCGGCGTCCTGTTCGGGCTCGGCTGGACGCCCTGCATCGGGCCGACGCTCGGCGCCGTGCAGGGCCTCGCGATCACCGAGGCGAGCGCGGAGCGCGGCGCGCTGCTGTCGCTGGCGTACTGTGTCGGGCTCGGCCTCCCGTTCGTGCTCACCGCGATCGCCTACCGCAGGGCGCTCGGCGCGTTCGGCGCCGTGAAGCGCCACTACCCCCTGGTCATGCGGATCGGCGGGGGGATGCTCGTCCTCATCGGGGTGCTGCTGGTGAGCGGCCTGTGGGGTGACCTGACCATCGAGCTGAAGTCGTGGATCAGCGGCTTCGAACCGGTGATTTGAGATGACTGACATCAAGGACGACCTCAAGGACCGCGAGGACGGCGAGGACCGCGCGGACGAGCCCCGCGAGTCCGGTACCGAGGCGCCCGCCGCGCGGCGGGCGCCGGGGGAGGCGCCGCACCCGAGGGGCATCGGCCCGCTCGGCTGGCTGCGGTGGGGGTGGCGGCAGCTCACCACCATGCGCACCGCGCTGATCCTGCTGTTCCTGGTGGCGCTCGGCTCGGTGCCCGGGTCGATCCTGCCGCAGCGGGGCCAGGCGCCGGAGAAGGTCGTCGCCTACCTGGACGAGCACCGGACGCTCGGGCCGTGGCTCGACCGGTTCTCCCTGTTCGACGTGTTCGCCGCGCCCTGGTTCGCGGCGATCTACATCCTGCTGTTCGTGTCGCTGGCGGGCTGCGTGCTGCCCCGCGCCGTCCAGCACTACAAGTCGATGCGCGCCCGCCCGCCCGCGGCGCCCCGCAACCTCGGCCGGCTGCCGCAGTCGGCGTCGTACGAGACGGACGCGTCCCCGGAGGAGGTCCTCGCCGAGGCGCGCACGGCGCTGCGCGGGCGCCGGTTCCGGGTGGACGAGTCCGGCGGCTCAGTCGCCGCCGAGAAGGGCTACCTCGGCGAGTCCGGCAACCTGCTGTTCCACCTGGCGCTGCTCGCGCTGCTGTTCGCGCTCGGCCTCGGCAACCTGCTCGGGTACCGGGGGAACGTCCTGCTCACCGAGGGCAAGACGTTCGCGAACTCGCTCAGCCTGTACGACCAGTTCGAACCGGGACGAGCCTTCAGCAGCGGCGAGCTGGCGCCGTTCACGATGACGCTGGACGACTTCAAGGCCCGGTACGAGACCGAGGGCGGGAAGCGCGGCCTGGCCACCGACTTCAACGCGCGGATCAGGTACCGGGAGAGCCCGGACGGCAAGGAGAAGCCGTACGACCTGAAGATCAACCATCCGCTGAAGGTCGGTGGCGCGAAGGTCTACCTGCTCGGCCACGGCTATGCCCCCGCGTTCACCGTCCGGGACGCCAAGGGCGACGTCGCCTTCCAGGACACCGTGCCCTTCCTGGAGATGGAGCCGCGCAACCTGACGTCCGAGGGCGTCATCAAGGTCCCCGACGCGCAGCCCGACCAGCTCGCCTTCTACGCGATCCTGTGGCCGACGGCGGTCGCCAGCCAGGACGGCAAGCAGATCGTGTCGGCGTTCCCGGCGCCGCTGCGGCCCGTCGTCACGATCACCGCGTTCAAGGGCGACATCGGCCTGGACAACGGCACCCCCCAGTCCGTCTACAAGCTGGACGGCATCGGCAAGACGCTGCAGCCGGTCAAGGGCGGCCAGAAGCTGCTGGAGCCGGGGGAGACGTTCACGCTCCCGAACGGCGCCGGCTCGGTCACCTTCGACGGGCTCAAGGAGTGGACGAGCCTGTCGGTCAACCGCGACCCCGGCCGCATCCCGGCGCTGGTCGCGGCCATCCTCGCGGTGCTGGGCGTGGCGACCTCGTTCATGGTCCGGCGGCGCAGGGTGTGGGTCCGTGCGAGCGCCGGGAAGGGCGGGCGTACGGTGGTGGAGGTCGGCGGTCTCACGCTGGGGAACCCGACCTCGGAGTTCGACGACATCGTGACCGCGCTGCGCGGTCCGGCGGACGGGCCCGCCCCCGAGCCCGGATCCGATGAGCCCGAGTCCGGCCCCGATCCCGACGCCGACCAGGAGTCCGGGTCGGCGCCCGAACCGAAGGAGTGACGAGGTGAGCACTGCCGACCTCGCGAACCTGAGCGACAAGCTCATGCTGACCACCGTCGTGATGTACATCGTCGCGATGGTCGCCTACGCCGCCGACCTGGGCTTCGGCCGCCGCCGCGCCGAAGCGGCGGCCCCGGCGGAGGCGGAGCCCGCGAAGGTGCTGGTCGGCGCGGCGGGCGCCGAGGCCGTCGCGGACGACGCCGCGGTCACGGCGGAGCCCGGTACCGCCGAGCCGGGCGCCGAGGAGCCGGGCCGCGTCCGCGCCGACTGGGCGCGGCTCGCGATCCTGCTGAACGTGCTCGGCTGGGGCGCCCACCTCGGCGTGCTGGTGACCCGCGGCCTCGCCGCGAACCGCTGGCCGTGGGGGAACATGTACGAGTTCCTCACCGCGATCGCGTTCGCCGCCGTCACCGCGTTCCTGGTCGTGCTCGTCCGCTACCGGGCGCGGTTCCTCGGCGCGTTCGTCATGATCGCCGCGGCCGTCGCGCTCGGCGTCGCGAACATCTGGCTCTACGACTCGGTCGGCCCGGTCACCGCCGCGCTGAACTCCTACTGGATCGCCCTGCATGTGACCGCCGCGATCATCGCGACCGGCGCGTTCACCGTGGCGGGCGCCGCGACCCTGCTCTACCTGGTGAAGGACCGGGCGCAGACCCGCGGCGGCGCCGCGGCGGGCGGCGTGCTGTCCCGGCTGCCGTCGACCGACGCCCTGGACCGGCTGTCGATGCGGGTCACCACGTTCGCCTTCCCGATCTGGACCGCCGCCATCATCATGGGCGCGATCTGGGCCGACCAGGCGTGGGGCCGCTACTGGGGCTGGGACCCGAAGGAGATCTGGTCCTTCATCACCTGGATCATCTACGCCGCCTACCTGCACGCCCGCGCCACCGCCGGGTGGAAGGGCCGCAAGGCCGCGATCCTGTCGCTGGTCGCGTTCGCCGCGCTGATGTTCAACTTCTTCGGTGTGAACTACATGTTCTCTGGGTTGCACTCCTACGCCTGAGCGGAGCGAACCGGGGGGTGTGGGGGGTCGTCCCCCCTCGAAAAGTACGCTTGAGCGGAGCGAACCGGGGGGTGTGGGGGGTCGTCCCCCCTCGAAAAGTACGCCTAGGCGGAGCGAACCGGGGGGTGCGCTGTGCCCGTTTCGTCCCCTCGCGTGCTCCCTCGTGTGACTCGCGGGGATGACGGAATGTCGGGTTCCGGCTTACCCTGCCTCCGGGGACCCGGTCCTGCGGCGAACGCCGCTCGATACTCCGCGGGTCCCGCGGACAGAGGAGCCCGATGCGCTTCAAAGGCGTCCACCGCAAACCCCGGGAGCAGCGGGCCCGGGAGGTGCTCCGCGGCGGCCGGTTCCGATCCGAGGCGGGTCGGGACGGCGCCGGCCGGGAGGGCGGCCGGGACGAGCTCGCCTACGCCTCGTCCCCGCCCGACTCGGGCCGGACGCGGCCGCGCAGCAACCAGCCGCGCGACCGGTTCGGCCGGTTCCGCAAGGCGGGCCGCGACGACGACTTCGCGGTGGAGGGCCCGGACGCCGCCGGGCCGGACGGCGCCCTGGACACCGCCGGCGGCCCGCGCGGGCTGACCGGCCGCCTCGCGCGGCGCGGGCTCGGGCGGCCGCGCGCCGGAGACTACTCGTGGAGCGACTTCGAGCTGGACGACGACCGGCTCCGCGCCGAGCCGCACCCGCCGGGCATGCCGCACGCCGCCGACGGCCGCCGCCACTGCGGCGTGCTGGAGGGCGTCCTGCACCGGCAGTGGGACGTCCGGGACGGCCCGCCGCCGCCCGAGGTGATCGGCGCGGTGGAGAGCCTGGCGTCGCTGCCCGAGGCCCTGAAGGAGAAGCTCGCGTCCGGGCTGGACGGCATCTACGTGGGGCCGGGCGGCGTCCCGCAGCTCGACGACATGGGCCACCTGCGCGACCGGCCGCTGCCGTCGGGCCGCGCGACCTGGGACATCTGCGCCGGCGCCTACGGCGACCGCAAGATCGTCGTGGGGGACCGGCCGTCCCCGACCCCCGACGTCATGCTGCACGAGGTCGGGCACGCCCTCGACGACATCGACGGCGAGGACGGCGAGTGGACCTCCGACAGCCCCGCGTTCCGCAGGCTGTACGAGGAGTGCCTGCCGCACCTGGCGAGCGCCTTCCACAAGCAGCCGGGCGCGCTCGGCCGCCGCGAGTTCTTCGCCGACGCCTTCGCCGCGATCTCCTCCCGGCAGCGGCCCGCGCTCGTGGATATGCTCGCCGGCAACATCAGGACGGCCCTTGAGGTCATGCTCTTCTTCAACCGCGAGTACGGGATCTAGGAAGCCGTGACGACGGCGACGGCAGACGGCGAGGGTGATCGACGATGTACGTGATCCGGCTCCCCGACGGCACGCTCCGGGTTCCGTACGGTGCCATCGCGGGCGCGGACGGCGCCGAGCCCGGAGCCGAGGCGCCCGAGGGGCGGATCATCGCCGACGCCTACGTCGAGATCGGCCCGGACGACCCCGACTACGAGCGGCTGCTCACCGAGTCGCTCACCGAGGAGGAACTGGCGGAGCGGCGGCGGCGCTGGCGGGACGAGGACGCGGACCTGCTGCGCAGGTTCGAGGAGTGGAAGGGGGACGCGGAGGACTGAGCGCGAGGGACCGCGGGGGCGCCCCCGGGGAGCGGGTGCGATGCCCCGGCCGCCCGGCTGGAAGGGACCGTCGGTGGCGCGGCGGTCCGGGCGGCCAGAGCCTCGTCAGCGGGCCGAATGCTCGGCGACGGGCTCCTCGCCGCGCAGCAGCGCGTGCACCTCGGACTCGCGGAAGCGCCGGTGGCCTCCCGGAGTGCGGATGCTGCTGATACGGCCCGCGGCGGCCCACCGGGTGACCGTCTTCGGGTCGACCCGGAAGAGGGCGGCGACCTCCCCTGGGGTCAGCAGGCGCTCGCTCGTGCTCTCCACGTTTTCTCTCCCCCTTTGTCCCGCTCTCGGCGCGGGTGGACTGTTTACAGTGTGGCGGGTCAAGACCGATTTCTCCCTTGTTTTCGGAAAAGATCACCGACCGTAGTTTCCCGAGCAGGAGCGATCGCGCTGGGTGTTCGCCGCTGCCGTCACCGCACTCGCTCTGACCCCGTTTGACCTGCCAGGTCACGGGCGAAACGGGTTGCGGCGCCCCCGGTCCGCGGCGTGCGAAGTAGTCTTCGAGACCATGTCCGATCTTGTTTCGCTGCCGGAGATCGAGCGCGCCGCCGAGCGCATCGCGGGGGTCGCCGTCCGGACCCCGCTCGTCCCGTTCCCCCGCGACCCCGCCTCCGCCGAGCCGGCGCTGCTGGTGAAGGCCGAGTCGCTGCAGCCGATCGGCGCCTTCAAGGTGCGCGGCGCCTACGCCGCGATCGCCTCCCTCACCGAGGAGCAGCGCGCGGCGGGGGTCGTGACGCACTCCAGCGGCAACCACGCGCAGGCCGTCGCCTACGCGGCCCGCGCCCTCGGCATCAAGGCCGTCCTGGTCATGCCGCACACCACCCCCGGCGTGAAGGTCGAGCGGTGCATCGCGCTCGGCGCCGAGGTCGTCTACGTTGAGCCGACCGGGCAGGCCCGCGCCGCCACCGCGGAACAGCTCGCCTCCGCGCACGGCTTCACGCTGATCCCGCCCTACGACGACGCGCGGGTCATCGCCGGGCAGGGCACGGTCGGGCTGGAGATCGTCCAGGACCGCCCGGACGTCGACGTCGTCCTCGTCCCGGTCAGCGGCGGCGGCCTCATCGCGGGTGTCGCCGCCGCCGTCAAGGCGCTGCGCCCCGAGGCGAAGGTGATCGGCGTCGAGCCGGAGCTGGCCGCCGACGCCCGCGACTCCCTGGCGGCCGGACGGCCGGTGACCTGGGACGCCGAGAAGACCGGCCGGACCCTCGCCGACGCGCTGCGCGTCCAGCGGGTCGGTGACCTGCCGTTCGCGCACATGCGCGCCCAGGTGGACGGCATCGTCACCGTGACCGAGGACGAGATCCGCGGCGCGATGCGCCGGCTGGCCCGCGAGGCCCGCCTGATCGCCGAACCGGGCGGCGCCGTCGCCACCGCCGCCTACCTGCACCACCGCGCCGGACTCCCCGCCGGGCGCACCTATGTGTCCGTCCTGTCCGGCGGCAACGTCGACCCGGCGCTCCTCCTCGACGTGCTGAGGTGACCCCGGGGCCGGAGCGCGCGCGGGCGGGGTTAACCTCGAAGGGCCATGAGCTCCGTCATCCTCTACACCGTCGCGCGGCTCGCGATCTTCGCGGCGACCGCGGGCGTGCTGGCGCTGTTCGGCGCCCGCGGCTACCTGCTCCTGCTGCTCGCCCTGCTGATCAGCGGCGTCGTCAGCTATGTCCTGCTGTCCGCGCAGCGCGACCGCATGTCCGCCGCGGTCACCCGCGGCTTCCGCGCGGGCCGGCGGAAGTACCAGGAGTCCCTCACCAAGGAGGACGCCTGACGGCTCCCGGCGAGCCGGTCCGCCGGTAGCCGAACCAGGGGGGACCACGGGCGCGCGCGGGTCCGGGCAGTCTCTAGGGTGGGGTCATGACCCGCGCCTCTCTTGACAAGAAGCCCGCCGATGTCGCGGCGATGTTCGACGGCACCGCCGAGCGGTACGACCTGCTGAACACGCTGATGACCGGCGGGCAGGACCGGCGGTGGCGGCGGGAGGCCGTCCGGGCGCTGGACGCGCGGCCGGGCGAGCGGATCCTCGACCTCGCGGCCGGGACGGGCACCTCCTCGGTGCCGTTCGCCGAGGCGGGCGCCGACACGGTGGCGTGCGACTTCTCCCTCGGGATGCTGCGCGTCGGCGTGCGGCGGCAGGCGGGGGTGCGGGGGCTGAGCTTCGTGGCGGGCGACGCGCTGTCGCTGCCGTTCGCCGACGGCTCGTTCGACGCCGTCACCATCTCCTTCGGATTGCGCAACGTCGCCGACACCGGCCGGGCGCTGCGCGAGCTGCGCCGGGTCGCGCGGCCGGGCGGCCGGCTGCTGGTGTGCGAGGTGAGCCACCCCCCGAACGCGCTGCTGGCGCTCGGCCACAAGGCGCACCTCAAGTACGGGCTGCCGCTGCTGGCGCGGGTCAGCTCCAATCCCGACTCCTACCGCTACCTCGCCGAGTCGACGCTGGCGTGGCCGGACCAGGCGGGCCTGGCCCGGCTCATCCAGGACGCGGGCTGGGACGCGGTGCGGTGGCGCGACCTCACGTTCGGGGTCGCCGCGATGCACCACGCGGTCAATCCCGGCTGACCACGGCGGCGGGCGCCGTTCGGACCGGTCCAAAGTCAGACCGACCCGGAAGTACCCACCAGTCGTGATAAAGGAATAGACTCCCCGTCGGATCCTTGTGAAGTGCTTCACAAGCGAACGAGCTAAAGAGGAACGCCGTGACCGACTCCACCCGACACGCGGACGTGATCGTCGTCGGGGCAGGCCCCGCCGGATCGTCGACCGCCTACTGGCTGGCGCAGGCCGGCCTGGACGTGTACCTGCTGGAGAAGGCCACCTTCCCGCGGGACAAGATCTGCGGGGACGGGCTCACCCCCCGCGCGGTCCGCGCGCTCGTCAGCATGGGCGTCGACACCAACGACCCGGGGTGGGGGCGCAACCGGGGGCTGCGCATCTACGGCGGCGGGGTGAAGGTCGAGCTGCCCTGGCCGGAGCTCGCCTCCTTCCCCGACTTCGGGCTCGTCCGCAAGCGCACCGACCTCGACGAGCTGCTCGCCCAGCACGCCGCGAAGGCCGGGGCGCAGCTGCTGCAGGGCTGCAACGTGACCGGTCCCATCGTGGACGACCGCACCGACCGCATCACCGGGGTCACCGCCGTCCTCGACGGTGAAGAGGTCGAGTTCCGCGCGCCGCTCGTCGTCGCCGCCGACGGCAACTCGACCCGGCTGTCGCTCGCCATGGGGCTGCGCCGGCGCGAGGACCGCCCGATGGGCGTCGCCGTCCGCCGCTACTTCCAGACGCCGCGCCACGACGACGACTTCATGGAGGCGTGGCTCGAACTGTGGGACGGCGAGCGCCTCCTGCCCGGCTACGGCTGGGTGTTCGGCGTCGGGGACGGCACCTCCAACGTCGGCCTCGGCCTGCTCAACACCAGCAAGGCGTTCCAGAACGTCGACTACCGGGGCATGCTGAAGCGCTGGTGCGCGCAGATGCCCGAGGACTGGCAGTTCGACGAGGAGCACGCGGTCTCCAAGATCCGCGGTGCGGCGCTGCCGATGGGCTTCAACCGGCAGCCGCACTACACCCGGGGCATGCTGCTCGTCGGCGACGCCGGCGGCATGATCAACCCGTTCAACGGCGAGGGCATCGACTACGCGCTGGAGTCCGGCCGGCTGGCCGCCGACATCATGGTGCAGGCGCTCGCCCGGCGCACCCCGGCGCAGCGCGAGCGGACCCTCTACGAGTACCCGCGCATCCTGAAGGACGAGCACGGCGGCTACTTCACCCTCGCCCGCGTCTTCGTGCAGGCCATCGGCGACCCGCGCGTCATGAAGTTCCTGACCTCGCACGGCCTGCCGCACCCGACGCTGATGCGCTTCACCCTCAAGCTCCTGGCCAACCTCACCGACCCCAAGGGCGGGGACGCGATGGACCGGGTCATCAACGCGATGCAGAAGGTGGCGCCGGCGGCATGAGCACACCCCGTACGACGCTCCTGATCGAGCTGATCGGATTCAAGCTTCCGCAGGTGAGCGGACTACAGTGCAGTACCCGAGCCCCTGAGGGGAGCGCTATTGATCACCTTGGTTAGGGTGGCGGGTCGCCGGCGGCCCGTCCCGTACAACGTCGTACGTCCCGAGGAGAGGTCGTAGAGGCATGGATCTCTATATTCCGATCATCGTGCTCGGGGTGCTCGCCTTCGCCTTCGCCGCGGGTTCGGTGCTGATGGCGGCGTTCACCGGGCCGAAGCGGTGGAACCGCGCCCGGCTGGACGCCTACGAGTGCGGCATCGAGCCGACTCCGCAGCCGGTCGGCGGCGGGCGCTTCCCGGTGAAGTACTACCTGACGGCGATGCTGTTCATCGTCTTCGACATTGAGATCATCTTCCTTTACCCCTGGGCGGTCGCGTTCGACCGGATGGGGCTCTTCGGCCTTGTCGAGATGGTCCTTTTCATCGTCACCGTGCTCGTGGCGTACGCCTACATCTGGCGGCGCGGCGGTCTGGAGTGGGACTGACATGGGTCTAGAGGAGAAACTCCCGAGCGGGTTCCTGCTGACCACGGTCGAGCAGGTCGCCGGGTGGGCGCGCAAGAGCTCGGTGTGGCCGGCGACGTTCGGCCTGGCGTGCTGCGCGATCGAGATGATGGCGACCGGCGACCCCCGGCACGACTTCTCCCGGTGGGGGATGGAGCGTGCCTCGGCGACGCCGCGGCAGGCCGACCTGATGATCGTCGCGGGCCGGGTGAGCCAGAAGATGGCGCCGGTGCTGCGGCAGATCTACGACCAGATGACCGAGCCCAAGTGGGTCATCGCGATGGGCGTGTGCGCCTCGTCCGGCGGCATGTTCAACAACTACGCGATCGTGCAGGGCGTGGACCACATCGTCCCGGTCGACATCTACCTGCCCGGCTGCCCGCCGCGGCCGGAGATGCTGCTGGACGCGATCCTGAAGCTGCACGACAAGATCCAGAACACCAAGCTCGGGCCGCAGCGCCAGAAGCAGATCGCCGAGCTGGAAGAGGCCAAGCGCCGCCAGCTCCCCTTGCTGGGACAGGGGGCCTAGATGAGTTCCGAGCACCCTGAGCAGCGGGCCGAGCAGGCCGCCGACCAGCTTCCCGCGCAGGCCGAGGAGGAGCGCCGGGAGCAGCCGATCGCCCGCAAGGGCATGTTCGGCGCGAAGACCACCGGCGACACCTCCGGCTACGGCGGGCTGATCGTCCGGCAGAGCCCGAAGGTGTCGGCGCCGCGCCCCTACGGCGGGCCCGGCGGCGCCACCGAGCGCGGCGAGTTCGACGACATCGCCGACGAGCTGGAGCGGGCTCTGCGGGGTCCGGGGTCGTCCCCGGAGAAGACGGGGCCCGACTTCGGCGACGCGATCGAGCGGGTGGTCGTGCACCGCGGCGAGCTGACCTTCCACGTGAAGCGCGAGCATCTGCGCGAGGTCGCCAAGACCATGCGGGACGAGCCGTCGCTGCGCTTCGAGCTGTGCTCGGGCGTGTCCGGCGTCCACTACCCGAAGGACGAGGGCGCCGAGCTGCACGCGGTCGTGCACCTGCTGTCGATCACGCACAACCGGCGGGTCCGGCTGGAGGCGAGCTGCCCCGACGCCGACCCGCACATCCCCTCGCTCGTCCCCGTCTACCCGACGAGCGACTGGCACGAGCGCGAGACCTACGACTTCTTCGGGATCGTCTTCGACGGCCACCCGGCGCTGACGCGCATCGAGATGCCCGACGACTGGGTGGGGCACCCGCAGCGCAAGGACTACCCGCTGGGCGGCATCCCCGTCGAGTACCGAGGAGCGGAGATCCCGCCGCCGGACGAAAGGCGGTCGTACGTATGAGTTCGACCAAGTACACCGAGTACGACGCCTACGCCGCCGAGGAGGCGGCCGAGGGCAAGGTCTTCGACGTCAACGGGCAGGACTGGGACAAGGTCGTGTCCGCCGCCGAGGACCTCGGCGACGAGCGGCTCGTCATCAACATGGGGCCGCAGCACCCGTCCACGCACGGCGTGCTCCGGCTGATCCTGACGCTCGACGGTGAGACGGTGAACGAGGCCCGGGTGGGCATCGGCTACCTGCACACCGGCATCGAGAAGAACATGGAGTATCGCACCTGGACGCAGGGCACCACGTTCTGCACCCGGATGGACTACCTCGCCCCGCTGTTCAACGAGACGGCGTACTGCCTGAGCGTGGAGCGGCTGCTCGGCATCGAGGACACGATCCCGGAGCGGGCCCAGATCATCCGCGTGATGATGATGGAGCTGAACCGGATCTCCTCGCACCTGGTCGCGATCGCCACGTTCGGGCTGGAGCTCGGCGCGACGACCGTGATGCTGAACGGGTTCATCGAGCGCGAGTACACCCTCGACCTGTTCGAGGAGATCACCGGCCTGCGGATGAACCACGCCTACGTCCGCCCCGGCGGCGTCGCGCAGGACCTCCCGAGCGGCGCCACCAGCAAGATCCGCGACTACCTGGACCGGATGCCGAAGCGGATCCAGGCGCTGCGCAAGCTGATGGACGAGAACCCGGTCTTCAAGGCCCGGACGCAGAACATCGCGTACCTGGACCTGACCGGCTGCATGGCGCTCGGCGTCACCGGCCCCGTGCTCCGCTCCACCGGCCTGCCGTGGGACCTGCGCAAGTCGCAGCCGTACTGCGGTTACGAGACCTACGAGTTCGAGGTCCCGACGCAGGACACCTGCGACGTGTACGGCCGCTACCTCGTCCGGATGGACGAGATGGAGCAGTCGCTGAGGATCGTCGAGCAGTGCCTGGACCGGCTGCAGACGGTCAAGGGCCCGGTCATGATCGAGGACAAGAAGATCGGCTGGCCCGCGCAGCTGGCGATCGGCGCGGACGGCATGGGCAACTCGCCGCGGCACATCGCGCACATCATGGGCACCTCGATGGAGGCGCTGATCCACCACTTCAAGCTGGTCACCGAGGGCTTCCGGGTCCCGGCGGGCCAGGCGTACGTGCCGATCGAGTCGCCGCGCGGCGAGCTCGGCGCGCACGTGGTCAGCGACGGCGGCACCCGCCCGTACCGGGTCCACTTCCGCGAGCCGTCCTTCGTCAACCTGCAGGCCACCCCGGCGATGAGCGAGGGGGGCATGGTCGCCGACATCATCGCCGCCGTGGCCAGCATCGACCCGGTCATGGGGGGAGTGGACCGATGACGTACGAACCCGACGTACGCGAGCGGCTGGAACGGGACGCCAAGGACATCATCGGCCGGTACCCGCGGCCGCGGTCGGCGCTGCTGCCGATGCTGCACCTGGTGCAGTCGGTCGACGGCTACGTCACCCAGGACGGCGTGGAGTTCTGCGCCGAGATGCTCGGCATCACGCCGGCGCAGGTGATGGGCGTCGTCACGTTCTACACGCAGTACAAGCGGGAGCCGGTCGGCGAGTACCACGTCGGCGTCTGCACCAACACGCTGTGCGCGATCATGGGCGGCGACCAGATCTGGGACGAGCTGAGCGAGCACACCGGCGTCGGCCACGACGAGGCCACCCCGGACGGCAAGATCAGCCTGGAGCGGGTCGAGTGCAACGCGGCCTGCGACTTCGCCCCGGTGGTGATGGTCAACTGGGAGTTCTTCGACAACATGACTCCCGAGAAGGCCAAGCAGCTCGTCGACGACCTGCGCCTCGGTAAGGACGTGCTTCCTTCCCGCGGGCCGAACCGCCTCGCCACCTGGCGGGAGGCGTCCCGGGTGCTGGCCGGGTTCCCCGACGGCCTCGCCGGCGAGGGCGTCCAGGCGGGGCCGGAGTCGCTGGTGGGCCTGAAGCTCGCGCACGAGCGCGGGTGGGCGGCGCCGTCCACCGACGATGCGGGCGAGCGTCCGGACGAGCCGGTCAAGCCCGAGCAGATCGCCGAGCCGCCGCACGAGCCCGGCAAGCCGGTTCCGGGCGAGGCCAAGCCCGGCAGCCAGGAGGGACGGAACAAGTGACCACGCTGACCCCCGTCCTCACGAAGAACTGGGACCGCTCCGACTCCTTCACCCGGGCGGGCTACGAGCGCGACGGCGGCTACGCGGCGCTGCGCAAGGCGCTGCGGATGGAGCCGGACGAGATCGTCCAGGCGGTCAAGGACTCCGGCCTCCGCGGCCGCGGCGGCGCCGGGTTCCCCACCGGGATGAAGTGGGGCTTCCTGCCGCCGTCCAGCCCGAACCCGCGCTACCTCGTCGTCAACGCCGACGAGTCCGAGCCGGGCACGTGCAAGGACATCCCGCTGATGATGGCGAACCCGCACGTCCTCGTCGAGGGCGTCATCATCAGCGCGTACGCCATCAAGTCGAACCACGCGTTCATCTACGTGCGCGGCGAGGTCCTGCACGTCATCCGCCGCCTCCAGCAGGCGGTGGCGGAGGCGTACGAGGCCGGCTACATCGGCAAGGACATCCTCGGCTCCGGCTACGACCTGGACGTGGTCGTGCACAGCGGCGCCGGCGCCTACATCTGCGGCGAGGAGACGGCGCTGCTGGACTCCCTGGAGGGGTTCCGCGGCCAGCCCAGGCTGAAGCCCCCCTTCCCCGCGGTCGCGGGCCTCTACGGCGGCCCGACTGTCATCAACAACGTCGAGTCGATCTCCTCGGTTCCCTCGATCGTCGAGAACGGACCGGAATGGTTCGCCTCGATGGGCACCGAGAAGTCGCAGGGCTTCGGGATCTTCTCGCTGTCGGGGCACGTCACCCGGCCCGGCCAGTACGAGGCGCCGCTCGGCATCACGCTGCGGGAGCTGCTCGACATGGCGGGCGGCATCCGCGAGGGCCACCGGCTGAAGTTCTGGACGCCCGGCGGGTCGTCCACCCCGATCTTCACCGAGGAGCACCTGGACGTGCCGCTGGACTTCGAGTCCGTCGGCGCCGCCGGGTCCATGCTCGGCACCCGGGCGCTGCAGATCTTCGACGAGACGACCTGCGTCGTCCGGGCGGTGCTGCGCTGGTCGGAGTTCTACGCGCACGAGTCGTGCGGCAAGTGCACGCCGTGCCGCGAGGGCACCTACTGGTACAAGCTGATGCTCAAGCGGCTGGAGGCGGGCGACGGGACCGAGGAGGACCTGGAGACCCTGCTGGACATCTCCGACAACATCCTCGGCCGCGCGTTCTGCGCCCTCGGCGACGGCGCGACCAGCCCGGTCGTGTCGTCGATCAAGCTGTTCCGGGACGAGTACCTCCAGCACTTCGAGCAGGGCGGCTGCCCGTTCGACCCGGCCAAGTCCACCCTCTGGGGAGGTGCCAAGTGACCGTCACCGACGACAAGTCGGCGGTGGAGAAGGTCGAGATGGTCTCCTGCACCATCGACGGCTTCGAGATCGAGGTGCCGAAGGGCACGCTGATCATCCGGGCCGCCGAGCTGCTCGGCATCCAGATCCCCCGGTTCTGCGAGCACCCGCTGCTCGACCCGATCGGGGCGTGCCGGCAGTGCCTGGTGGAGATCCCGGACGCCGGCAACGGCCGCGGGATGCCGAAGCCGCAGGCGTCCTGCACCACCGCGGTGATGCCGGGCATGGTCGTCAAGACCCAGCTCACCTCGCCGGTGGCCGACAAGGCCCAGCACGGCATCATGGAGTTCCTGCTCATCAACCACCCGCTGGACTGCCCGGTCTGCGACAAGGGCGGCGAGTGCCCGCTGCAGAACCAGGCGATGTCGAACGGGCGCGGCGAGACCCGGTTCCAGGAGACCAAGCGGACCTGGCCGAAGCCGATCCCGCTGTCCAGCCAGGTGCTGCTCGACCGGGAGCGGTGCATCCAGTGCACCCGCTGCACCCGGTTCTCCGAGCAGATCGCCGGCGACCCGTTCATCGACCTGTTCGAGCGGGGCGCCAAGGAGCGGGTCGCGGTCGCCGACGACCGGCCGTTCCACTCCTACTTCTCCGGCAACACCGTGCAGATCTGCCCGGTGGGCGCGCTCACCGGCACCGCGTACCGGTTCCGGTCCCGGCCGTTCGACCTCGTGTCGCAGCCGAGCGTCTGCGAGCACTGCGCGTCCGGCTGCGGGCTGCGCACCGACCACCGGCGCGGCAAGGTCACCCGCCGGCTGGCCGGGGACGAGCCGCAGGTCAACGAGGAGTGGAACTGCGACAAGGGCCGCTGGGCGTTCACCTACACCACCCAGCCGGACCGGCTCACCACGCCGCTCGTCCGGGGTGAGGACGGGGAGCTGGAGCCGGCGTCGTGGCCGGAGGCGCTGGAGATCGCGGCGCGCGGCCTCGCGGCGGCGCGCGGCTCGGTCGGCGTGCTGACCGGCGGCCGCGTCACCCTCGAGGACGCCTACGCCTACGCCAAGTTCGCCCGGGTCGCGCTCGGCACCAACGACGTCGACTTCCGGGCCCGGCCGCTGTCGGACGAGGAGTCGAGGTTCCTCGCCTCGTCGGTCGCGGGACGCTCCATCGAGGTGTCCTACGCCGACCTGGAGAAGGCGCCCGCCGTCCTCCTCGCCGGGTTCGAGCCGGAGGAGGAGTCGCCGATCGTGTTCCTGCGGCTCCGCAAGGCGTACCGCAAGAACGGCGTGAAGGTGATCGCCGCGGCCCCGTTCGCGACCCGCGGGCTCGCCAAGGTCGGCGGGACGCTGCTGCCGACGGCGCCCGGCGCGGAGGCCGACACGCTCGGCTCCCTCCTCGGGGACGACGGCCGCTCCGACGTCCGGACGCTGCTGGAGACGCCGGGCGCGGTGATCCTGGTCGGTGAGCGGCTCGCCGCCGCCCCGGGCGCGCTGACCGCGGCGGTCCGGGTGGCGCGGGCGACCGGCGCGAAGCTCGCGTGGGTGCCGCGCCGGGCCGGGGAGCGCGGCGCGGTGGAGGCCGGGGCGCTGCCCGGGCTGCTGCCGATCGGCCGCCCGGTCGCCGACCCCGCCGCGCGGGCCGAGGTCGCCCGCACCTGGGGCGTCGCGGAGCTGCCCGAGGCCCCCGGCGCGGACACCGCCGGGATCATCGCGGCGGCGGCGCGGGGCGAGCGGGGCGCGCTGCTCGTCGGCGGCGTCGACCCCTACGACCTGCCCGACCCGGAGGCGATGCTCCGGGCGCTCGACGCGGCCCCGTTCGTGGTGAGCCTGGAGCAGCGGCCGAGCGCGGTCACCGACCGCGCCGACGTGGTGCTGCCGGTCGCGGCCGTCGCGGAGAAGGCCGGGACGTTCGTCGACTGGGAGGGCCGCGGCCGCCCGTTCGACGTCGTGCTGAAGCAAGCCGGGCGGATGTCGGACCTGCGGGTGCTGGACGCGCTCGCCGACGAGATGGACGTCCACCTCGGCCTGCCCGGACCGGACGCGGCGCGCCGCGAGCTGGCCGGCCTCGGCGCGTACCGCGGCGAGCGCCCGGACGCGCCGAACACGGCGCCGGAGCTGCCGCCGCACCCCGAGCAGGGCGAGGCGCTGGTCGCCACGTGGCGGCTGCTGCTGGACCGGGGCCGCCTGCAGGACGGGGAGCCGTTCCTCGCGGGCACCGCCAAGGCGTCCGTGGCCCGGCTGTCGCCCGCGACCGCCGCCGAGATCGGCGCGACCGAGGCGGTGACGGTGTCGGCCGCGCGCGGCGAGGTGACGCTGCCGCTGGAGATCACCCCGGACCTGCCCGACCGGGTGGTGTGGCTGCCGACGAACTCGGCCGGCTGCGCCCTCTACCGGGATCTGGGCGCCGCCGCGGGCGGCGTCGTCAAGATCGCGAGCGGGGTGCTCGCGAGCACCGTGCGCAACGTGGGAGGTGGCGAATGAGCCCGCTCGCCGCGGCGCCGGCCGCCGAGCCGCCGCTGCAGGACTTCGGGCACGACCCGTGGTGGCTGATCGGCGGCAAGGTCCTGGTCATCTTCGCGTTCCTCGTGGTGACCGTGCTGATGACGATGTGGATCGAGCGGCGCGTCATCGGCCGGATGCAGCTGCGCGTCGGCCCGAACCGCGCCGGGCCCTTCGGCCTGCTGCAGGGCCTCGCCGACGGCGTCAAGCTGGCGCTGAAGGAGGACATCGTCCCCCGCCAGGTGGACAAGGTGGTGTTCATCCTGGCGCCGGTGATGGCGGCGGTGCCGGCCTTCATCTCGTTCATCATCATCCCGTTCGGGCCGACGGTGTCGGTCTTCGGGCACCAGACGGCGCTGCAGGGCACCGACCTGCCGGTCGCGGTCCTGCTGGTCCTCGCGATGTCGTCGATGGGGATCTACGGCGTGGTGCTGGCCGGCTGGTCGTCGATGTCGCCGTACTCGCTGCTCGGCGGGCTCCGCTCGTCCGCGCAGATGATCTCCTACGAGATCGCGATGGGGCTGTCGTTCGTCGCGGTGTTCATGTTCGCCGGCTCGATGTCGACCTCGGAGATCGTCGCGGCGCAGCAGGACAAGTGGTTCGTGCTGCTGCTCGCGCCGTCGTTCATCATCTACGTGATCACGATGATGGGCGAGTCGAACCGCATCCCGTTCGACCTCCCCGAGGGCGAGGGCGAGATCGTCGGCGGCTTCCACACGGAGTACTCGTCGCTGAAGTTCGCGATGTTCTTCCTCGCGGAGTACATCAACCTCACGACGCTGTCGGCGCTCGCCACCACGATGTTCCTCGGCGGCTGGCGCGCGCCCGCGCCGATCTCCACGGTGTGGGCCGGGGCCAACTCCGGCTGGTGGCCGGTGCTGTGGTTCCTCATCAAGATCTTCCTGTTCATCTTCTTCTTCATCTGGCTGCGCGGCACGCTCCCGCGGGTCCGCTACGACCAGCTGATGAAGCTCGGCTGGAAGGTGCTGATCCCGGTCTCGCTCGGCTGGATCCTGCTGGTCGCCGCGATCCGCGCCTTCAAGAACGAGGGCTACGACATGCAGCAGATCGCGATCGGCACCGCGGTGGCCGCCGCGGTCGTGCTGGTCGCGACGGTGATCTGGGAGATGGTCCGCGGCGGCGAGGACGGCAAGGAGATCGTCCCCGGCGCGGCGGAGGGGCCGCGCCCCGATCCGGCCGCGGGCGGGTTCCCGGTGCCGCCGCTGGACGCGCCCCACTACCACGGCCGCGCCCGCGAGCCGGTCCGGCCCGCCACGATCGAAACCCCTCCTGAGGAGGTCACCAGTGGGACTCACTGATTTTTTGAACCCGGTCAAGGGGTTCGGGGTCTCGTTCCACCAGATGTTCATGAAGAGCGAGACCGTTCAGTACCCCGAGGTGAAGAAGCCGACCGCCCCGCGCTTCCACGGGCGGCACCAGCTGAACCGGTGGCCGGACGGGCTGGAGAAGTGCATCGGCTGCGAGCTGTGCGCGTGGGCCTGCCCGGCGGACGCCATCTTCGTCGAGGGGGCCGACAACACCGAGGACGAGCGGTACTCGCCCGGTGAGCGGTACGGCCGCACGTACCAGATCAACTACCTGCGCTGCATCCTCTGCGGGCTGTGCATCGAGGCGTGCCCCACCCGGGCGCTCACGATGACCAACGAGTACGAGCTCGCCGACGACAGCCGGGAGAGCCTGATCTACACCAAGGACATGCTGCTCGCGCCGCTGCGCGAGGGCATGGAGACGCCGCCGCACGCCATGCGGCTCGGCGACACCGAGGAGGACTACTACCGCCTCGGCCTCCAGTCCGACGAGGCGCCGGCCGGGGCACCCGAGGGCGGTGAGGGCAAATGAGCACGGCGCACGTCCTCGCCGGGCCGATCGCCCAGCAGGTCGCCGACAAGCAGTCGGGGGAGCCGTTCTTCTTCTGGCTGCTGGCCGTGGTGGCGGTCGCCGGCGCGCTCGGCATGATCCTCGTGCGCAAGGCGGTGCACTCGGCGCTGCTGCTGGCGACCGTGATGCTCAGCCTCGCCGCGCTGTACGCGATCCAGAACGCGCCGTTCCTGGCCTTCGTCCAGGTGATCGTCTACACCGGCGCGGTGCTGATGCTGTTCCTGTTCGTGATGATGGTCGTCGGAGTGAGTTCCACCGATTCGCTGGTGGAGACGATCCGGGGCCAGCGCTTCTGGGGCGTGATCGCCGCGGTCGGGTTCCTCGCCCTGCTGGTGACGGGCCTCGGCAACGCGGCGCTCGGCGACTCGGCGGGCCTGAACCAGGCGAACGCCGAGGGCAACGTGATCGGCCTGGCCCGGCTGCTGTTCTCCAAGTACGTGTTCGCGTTCGAGGCGACCAGCGCCCTGCTGATCACCGCGGCGCTGGGCGCGATGGTGCTGGCGCACCGGGAGCGCACCGAGCCCAAGCCGACCCAGAAGGACCTGTCCAAGGGGCGCTTCCTCAGCGGCGACCACCCGGGCCCGCTGCCGGGCCCCGGCACCTACGCCCGGCACAACGCCGTGGACATGCCGGCGCTGCTGCCGGACGGGACGCCGTCGGAGCTGTCGGTCAACCCGGTCATCGCGGCCCGCACCGACACCGCCGAGCGGCACGCCGACCTGTACGGCGGCACCGAGGAGGAGGCGATGGAGCGGGACGTGGCCGCGGTCAGGGCGGTCACCGACGAGGCCGCCGCGGCCGACGCCGAGGAGCGCTCCGTCAAGTCGGGGACGCCGGCCGCGGGCGGCGGCGCGAGTGAAGGCGAGGCTGGTCAATGAGTCCGGGGCACTACCTGGCTCTCTCGGCGATCCTGTTCACCATCGGAGCGCTCGGCGTCCTCGTGCGGCGCAACGCGATCGTGGTGTTCATGTGCATCGAGCTCATGCTGAACGCGACGAACCTGGCGTTCGTCTCGTTCTCCCGCATGCACGGCAACCTCGACGGCCAGATCATCGCGTTCTTCGTGATGGTGGTGGCCGCCGCGGAGGTCGTGGTGGGCCTGGCGATCATCATGACCATCTTCCGGACCCGCAGGTCCTCGTCGGTCGACGACGCGAACCTGCTGAAGTACTGAGAGGTCGGGGATGAAAGCGGAAGGCATCCAGGCCGCGTCCTGGCTTCTCATCGCGCTCCCGCTCGCGGGCGCCGCGATCCTCCTGCTCGGGGGGAGGCGCACCGACAAGTGGGGCCACCTGCTCGGCACGGCCATGTCGGTCGCGTCGTTCGCGGTGGGCCTCGCGATGTTCGCCCAGATGCTCGGGTACGGCGCCGAGGAGCGGCGCCGCACCCTGCACCTGTGGGACTTCATCGACGTGGGCTCGTTCAAGGTCGGCATGGACCTGCTGGTGGACCCGCTGTCCATCAGCTTCGTCCTGCTGATCACCGGGGTGGGCTCGCTCATCCACATCTACTCCATCGGCTACATGGCCGAGGACCCCCAGCGCCGCAAGTTCTTCGCGTACCTGAACCTGTTCGTCGCGGCGATGCTGCTGCTGGTGCTGGGCAGCAACTACCTGGTCATGTTCCTCGGCTGGGAGGGCGTGGGTCTCGCGTCCTACCTGCTGATCGGGTTCTGGCAGCACAAGCCGACCGCGGCGACCGCGGCGAAGAAGGCGTTCGTCGTCAACCGCGTCGGCGACATGGGGCTGATCATCGCGATCGCGCTGCTGTTCGCGACGTTCGGCACCATCGACTACGGGCCGATCCTCGGGACCGGCCCCGAGCACGCGGGCCTGGCGACCCAGCTGAGCTCCGGCACCGCCACCGCGATCGGGCTGCTCCTGCTGCTCGGCGCGTGCGGCAAGTCGGCGCAGCTGCCGCTCCAGTCCTGGCTGCTGGACGCCATGGAGGGCCCGACCCCGGTGTCGGCGCTCATCCACGCCGCCACGATGGTGACGGCGGGCGTCTACCTGATCGTCCGGTCCGGGCCGGTCTTCGAGATGTCGGAGACCGCGCAGCTCGTCGTGACGATCGTCGGCGCGGCCACGCTGCTCGCCGGTGCGATCATCGGGTGCGCGAAGGACGACATCAAGAAGGCCCTCGCCGGGTCGACGATGTCGCAGATCGGCTACATGACGCTGGCCGCCGGGCTCGGCAAGGCCGGGTACGTCTTCGCCATCGCGCACCTCATCGCGCACGGCTTCTTCAAGGCGGGCCTGTTCCTCGGCGCCGGCTCGGTCATGCACGGCATGAAGGACGACGTGAACATGCGCCACTACGGCGCGCTGCGCGGCGTCATGATGGCCACCGCGGTGACGTTCGGGCTCGGGTACCTCGCGATCATCGGGTTCCCGTTCCTGTCCGGCTGGTTCACCAAGGACGCCATCATCGAGGCGGCGTTCGACAAGGGCGGGACGTCCGGGGCGATCCTCGGCACCTGCGCGGTGATCGGCGCCGCCGTGACCGCGTACTACATGTCGCGCGTCATGTTCATGACGTTCTTCGGCGAGAAGCGCTGGGCGGACGACGTCCACCCGCACGAGTCGCCGAAGGTCATGACGATCCCGCTGATGCTGCTCGCGGTCGGCTCCGTCGCCGCCGGCGGCTTCCTCATCCTCGGCGGGTTCGCCGACTTCCTGGAGCCGGTCGTCGGGGCGCCCGAGCACGAGCACGAGTTCGCGTTCATCACCGGCCCGGGCATCGCGGTCTTCGTGCTGATGGTCATCGGCGTGGTGATCGCGTGGCGGCAGTACGGCGCCCGCAAGGTGCCGCGCGAGGCGCCCAAGGGCTCGTTCGTCACCGTCGCGGCCCGCCGGGACCTGTACGGCGACGCGATCAACGAGTCGCTGCTCATGCGGCCCGGCCAGTGGCTGACCCGCCTCGCGGTCTGGTTCGACGGGCGCGGCGTCGACGGCCTCGTCAACGGCACGGCCGCCGGGGTCGGCGGCAGCTCGGGCCGGCTCCGCCGCGTGCAGACCGGCTTCGCCCGTTCCTACGCACTCTCGATGCTGGGCGGTGCGGCCCTGGTGGTCGCGGCGCTCCTGGTGGTGAACGTTTCATGAGCGACTTTCCCTGGCTGAGCGTCCTCATCGGACTGCCACTGGTGGGCGCGCTGCTGCTCATCGCCATCCCGCGGCAGCGGGAGGCGCTGGTCAAGCAGTTCGCGCTCGGCGTCTCCCTCGTCGTCGCGGCGCTCACCGGCGTCATGGCGGCGGGCTTCGACGCGGGCGGGGCGCGCTTCCAGTTCGAAGAGAAGTACTGGTGGATCAAGGAGTTCGGGGTCCACTGGGCGCTCGGGGTCGACGGCGTCGCGCTGACGCTGATCCTGCTGTCGGTCATCCTCGTCCCGCTGGTCATCCTGGCCTCCTGGAACGAGGCGGACCGCTCCGGCGGCACCGACGTGCCGGCGAAGCGGTCCGCGAAGACCTACTTCGCGCTGCTGCTGTCGCTGGAAGCGGCCATGATCGGCGTCTTCGCGGCGACCGACGTGTTCCTCTTCTACGTCTTCTTCGAGGCGATGCTGATCCCGGTGTACTTCATCATCGGGTCCTACGGCGGCGCGCAGCGCTCCTACGCCGCGGTGAAGTTCCTGCTGTACTCGCTGTTCGGCGGGCTGCTGATGCTCGTCGCGGTCATCTGGCTGTACCCGCTGTCGGCCAAGTCCACCGCGGACGGCGGCCTCGGCCACGGCACGTTCATGTTCGACGAGCTGTCGAAGATGAACATCGACCCGACGACGGCGAAGTGGCTGTTCCTCGGCTTCTTCGTCGCGTTTGCGATCAAGGCGCCGATGGTGCCGGTGCACACCTGGCTGCCGGACGCCGCGCAGCAGTCCCCGGCCGGGGCGCTGGTGCTGATCGTCGGCGTGCTGGACAAGGTCGGCACCTACGGGATGCTCCGGTTCTGCCTGGAGCTGTTCCCCGGCGCGGCCAAGTGGGCGACGCCGGCCGTGCTCGCCTTCGCGGTCGTCAGCATCGTCTACGGCGCGATCCTCGCGATCGGGCAGGTCGACATGAAGCGGCTGATCGCCTACACGTCGGTCTCCCACTTCGGGTTCATCGTGCTCGGCATCTTCGCGATGACGTCGCAGGCCCAGTCCGGCGCGGCGCTCTACATGGTGAACCACGGGTTCTCCACCGGCGCGCTGTTCCTGATCGTCGGGTTCCTGATCGTCCGGCGCAGGTCGGCGCGGATCTCCGACTTCGGCGGCGTGCAGAAGGTCGCCCCGGTGCTCGCCGGGACGTTCCTGATCGCCGGACTGTCCGGGCTGTCGCTGCCCGGCCTGTCGCCGTTCGTGTCGGAGTTCCTGGTCGTGGTCGGCACGTTCAGCCGCTACGAGTGGGCCGCCGTCGCCTCCATCATCGCCATCGTGCTCGCCGCCATCTACATCCTGTGGATGTACCAGCGGACCATGGGCGGCCCGCCGGTGCCCGCGGTGGAGGGCATGAAGGACCTGTCCGCCCGGGAGAAGTGGGTCATCGCCCCGATCATCGCGATCATCGTGGCGATGGGCTTCTTCCCGCAGCCGGTGCTGCACGTGATCAACCCGTCGGTGGACCACACGCTGGCCCGGGTCGACCAGCACGACCCGGCGCCGGACATCACCGGTAACGTCGCCGAGAACGGAGCCCGTCCATGAGCACCTCCAGCCAGGTGAGCGCGGTCCTCGCGCAAGGGGGTGACATCCCCGCGCCGCACATCGAGTACGGGCAGATCGCCCCGCTGCTCCTGATCCTCGGCGCCGCCGTCGTGGGCGTGCTCGTCGAGGCGTTCGTCGGCCGCAACGCCCGCTACTACGTGCAGGTCCCGCTGGCGTTCCTCGGCCTCGCCGGCGGCTTCGGCTGGACGGTCGCGCTCGCATGGCGCGACGACCCGCACCACGTCGCGGCGGAGGGCGCGCTCGGGGTGGACGGGCCGACGCTGTTCATCCAGGGCACCATCCTGCTGCTGGGGCTCGTCAGCCTGCTGCTGATCGCCGAGCGCGGCGGCCACGCGACCGGCGGGCACTTCGCCGCGCAGGCGTCCGCGCTGCCCGGCACCGACGCCGAGCAGCGGACCGCGGTGGCGGGGGTCACCCAGACCGAGGTGTACCCGCTGATGATGTTCGCCGTCGCCGGGATGGTGATGTTCCCGGCCGCGAACGACCTGCTCACGATGTTCGTGGCGCTGGAGGTCATGTCGCTGCCGCTGTACCTGCTGTGCGGGCTCGCCCGCCGGCGGCGCCTCCTCTCCCAGGAGGCGGCGGTCAAGTACTTCCTGCTCGGCGCGTTCTCGTCGGCGTTCTTCCTGTACGGCGCGGCACTGCTGTACGGGTACTCCGGGTCGGTGCGGCTGGCGGACATCTCGGCCGAGATCGGCAAGGACGCCGGCAACGAGACCCTGCTGCTCGCGGGCGTCGCGCTGCTGTCGGTCGGGCTGCTGTTCAAGCTCGGCGGCGTCCCCTTCCACATGTGGAAGCCGGACGTGTACCAGGGCGCCCCCACCCCGATCACGGCGCTGATGGCGTCCGGGACGGTCGTCGCCGCGTTCGGCGGGATCCTGCGCGTCTACTACGTGGCGTTCGAGACGCTGCGCTGGGACTGGCGGCCCGTCATGTGGGGTGTGGCGATTCTCACCATGGTCGCCGGGTCGATCATCGCGATCACGCAGACCGACATCAAGCGGATGCTGGCCTACTCGTCCATCGCGCACGCGGGCTTCCTGCTCATGGGCGTGATCGCCAGCTCCCCGCACGGCCTGTCGAGCAGCCTGTTCTACCTGCTCGCGTACGGCTTCACCTCGGTCGGCGCGTTCGCCGTCGTCACGATGGTGCGGGACGCGGGCGGCGAGGCCGGGCACCTGTCCCGGTGGGCCGGGCTCGGCAAGCGCTCCCCGGTGGTCGCGGGCGTGTTCGCCTTCTTCCTGCTGGCGTTCGCGGGCATCCCGCTCACCAGCGGGTTCACCGGGAAGTTCGCGGTGTTCAAGGCCGCCGTCGAGGAGGGCGCGACGCCGCTGGTCATCGTCGCGGTCATCTCGTCCGCGGTCGCCGCGTTCTTCTACGTCCGGGTCATCGTGGTGATGTTCTTCAGCGAGCCCGACGCCGAGGGGCCGGTCGTGGTGGCCGGGCCGGCGACCGCGGTAGCGGTGGCGCTCGGTGTGACGGCTACTGTGGTACTCGGCGTGCTCCCGCAGCCGGTCCTGGACCTCGCGGGTCAGGCCACGACCCACATGTTCGTCCGTTAGGGAGTCCGGGTGAGCCACCCATCCGCGGAGAAGTCCGGCGGGCCGGCCGTGAAGGCGGCCGGCCCGTTCGGCCTTCCGATCGACGCCGCGCTCGCGTCCGACGCCAAGGCGCGCCTGACCGACGTCGAGGCCCTCCTGCTCGACTGCGTGCGCGGCGAGGACCCGCTGCTCACCGAGGCTTCCGAGCACCTCGTCGAGGCGGGCGGCAAGCGGTTCCGGCCCATGCTGGTCCTGCTCGCCTCCCACTTCGGCGACCCCGCCGCCCCCGGTGTGGTGCCGGCCGCCGTCGTCGTCGAGCTGACCCACCTCGGCACCCTCTACCACGACGACGTGATGGACGAGGCGACCGTCCGCCGCGGCCAGGAGTCGGCGAACTCCCGCTGGACGAACACCGTCGCGATCCTCACCGGCGACTACCTGTTCGCCCGCGCGTCCGACCTGCTCGCCGACCTCGGCCCGGAGGCGGTCCGCATCCAGGCCCGCGCGTTCGCGCGGCTCGTCCGCGGCCAGATCCAGGAGACCGTCGGCCCCGGCGACGACGCCGACCCCCTCAAGCACTACCTCCAGGTCGTCGCCGACAAGACCGCGTCGCTGATCACGGTCTCCGGCCAGTTCGGCGCGCTGCTGTCGGGCGCCCCGTCGCACGTCGTCGACACGGTCACCTCCGCCTGCGAGAAGATCGGCATCGCGTTCCAGCTGTCCGACGACATCCTCGACATCGACTCCGAGACCGAGGAGTCGGGCAAGACCCCCGGCACCGACCTGCGCGAGGGCATCCGCACGCTGCCGATGCACCACGTCCTCGCCGGCGTCGGCTCGGGCCCGGACGACGCCCGCCTCCGCGAGCTGCTCGTCCAGGACCTCACCGACGACGCGCTGCACGCCGAGGCCCTCGCGCTGCTGCGCGCCCACCCGGCGATGGACCGCGCCCGCGCCGACCTGCGCCGGTGGGCCGAGGACGCGCGGACCGAGCTCCTCACCCTCCCGGACGTCCCGGCCCGCGAGGCGTTCACCAACCTCTGCGACTACGTCGTCTCCCGTACCGGCTGAGTCGTCTCCCGTACCGGCTGACCTCCCCGGTCCTCCGGTCGCGGACGCGACAGGGGCCGGCGAGCGCGGGTTCCTCCCGCCGCTCGCCGGCCCCTGGCATGTCTAGACGTTCTGCGGCTCGGGCTCCTCGGTGACGCCGCGGGCCTTCATCGCGTGCAGGACGAGGTCGATGAGGACCTCCTTGCAGGAGTCGATGCTGCGGGCGTCGCAGAGCATGACGGGGACCTTGGGGCCCAGGTTCAGGGCCATCTGGATCTCCGCCAGGTCGTAGCGCTGGGCGCCCTCGAAGCAGTTGACGGCGACGATGAACGGGGTGCCGCGGCGCTCGAAGTAGTCGACCGACGGGAAGCAGTCGGACAGGCGGCGGGTGTCGGCGAGGACCACGGCGCCGAGCGCGCCGAGGACGACCTCGTCCCACATGAACCAGAAGCGCTCCTGGCCGGGCGTGCCGAACAGGTAGAGGACGTACTCGTTGCGCATCGTGATGCGGCCGAAGTCCATCGCGACCGTGGTGGTGTTCTTGCGCTCCACCCCGGACACGTCGTCCACGCCGATGCTCTGGTCGGTCAGGAGTTCCTCGGTGCGCAGCGGCTGCGTCTCGGAGACCGTGCCGACCATGGTGGTCTTGCCGACGCCGAAACCGCCCGCGATCACGATCTTGACCGCGGTGGGGAGCCGGCGGGCGCGCACGCCCCTAGAGGGCCCGGAGACCATCGATCACCGCCTTGTAGAGCCTGATGTCGTGCATGTCCGCCTCCGGTTCGGGTTCCTGCATGGAGACGAACCCCTTGTCGAGGAGGTCGCCGAGCATCACCCGCACGGTCGCGACGGGCAGGTTGAGATGGCCGGTGAGTTCGGCGACGGAGATGACGTTCTGGCAGAGCCGGAGGATCGCCAGGTGCTCGGGGCCGAGCCCGATCGCGGTGTCCGGCTCGGGGCCGGAGGCGACCACCAGCGTGATGAGGTCGAACTTGCCGCGGGTGGGTTCGATGCGGCCGCTCGTCATGACGTACGGGCGGACCATCGGGCCGGCGTGCTCGTCGAGCCACCGCTCGGCCTCGGTCTCCGCGGGACGCGCCGGATCCTCCGGCCAGAACTCGGGCGAGGGGTCCTCGGGCGGCATCATGTCGGGCGGCCCTCCGCGGCGCTCTCGGCGCGGGCCGGCGAGGTGAGGTGGTGGCCCATGCTCGTGACGAGCATCGCCATCTCGTAGGCGATGAGGCCGACGTCGGCGTCCTCGTCTGCCAGCACCGCGAGGCAGGCGCCCTTGCCCGCCACCGTCACCAGCATGAACTGGGTCTTCATCTCGATGATGGTCTGCCGGACGGGTCCGCCGCCGAACCGGGCCCCGGCGCCCTTGGCCAGGCTCTGGATGCCGGCGGCCACGGCGGCCAGGTGCTCCCCGTCGTCCTGGCTCATGCCCTCCGACGAGGCCATCAGGAGGCCGTCCGCGGACAGGACGACCGCGTTGTGGGCGTGCGGCACGCGGTGGACCAAGTCGTCCAGCAGCCAGCCCAGATCGGACGGCGAACCTGCCTTCTGCTTCACTGCTCGTCCTCGCCTTCCACTGCTTCGTTGCCGCGGGATTCGACCGCCGTCCTCGCAAGGCGGGTGCCGCGCTGGTAGGAACCCATGATTCGCTGGATCTCCTCGGGGGAGCGGCCGGGGGCGTCCTCCGGCTCGTCCGGCTCCTGCGCGACGACCGGCTCGTCGGTGCGCAGCGGCGCCGCGAGGTTCGCCTGCGGGACCCGGACGGGCAGGCCGGACGGGGTGGTGCTGTCGGTCACGGGGGGCTGGTCCTCCGGGTGGCTGGTCGCGGATTCCCCGCCGCCCTCCGCCGCGGGGCCGGCGGGGGGCGCGAGGCCGCCCGGGGGACGCGGCGGGGCGGGTGCACCGGCGGGTGCGGTCTGCGGGCCGGTGGTCGCGGGCCCGGTCGCCGCGGTGACGGTCTGCGGGCCGGTGGTGCGCGGTTCGGCGGCCTGTGGGCCGGTCGTGCTCGGGCCGGTGCCGCCCGGGTCGGTCCTGGTCGGGTCGCCGGCCGGGTTCGGGCCGGTGGCCCGCGGGGCGGACGCGTCGTCCTGCTCGGGGGCGGGCGGCGGCACGGCCACCAGCGCGGGCGGCGAGCCGGCCGGCTGCCTGGTGAGCGTCACCACGCTGCCCGCCTCCTCCCGGCCCTGCTCGGCGCCGCCCGCCGGGACGGCCGCGGGCTGCCGGACGGCCAGGCCGTTCTCGGTGGTGGTGGCGGCGGGCGCCTTGTCGGTGCCGGCCTCGACGACCAGGTCCTGCGGGATGACGACGACGGCGGTGGTGCCGCCGTAGGCGGAGCGCTTCAGCGAGACGCGCACGCCGTAGCGCTCGGCGAGCTTGGCGACCACGAACAGGCCGAGCTGGACGGAGCTGCGCAGGTTGAACTCGGGCGGGTCGACGATCCGCTCGTTGATCTCGGCGAGCTTCTCGTCGGTCATGCCGAGCCCGCGGTCCTCGATGTCGATGGCGAAGCCGTTGGCGACGAGGTGCCCGCCGACGTGCACGGCGGTGTCGGGCGGGGAGAACGACACCGCGTTCTCGATCAGCTCGGCCAGCAGGTGGGTGACGTCGCCGACCGCGCGTCCGGCCAGCTCGACCGGGCCGAACGGCAGGACGGTGACGCGGGTGTAGTCCTCGACCTCGCCGACGGCGGCGCGGACGACGTCCACCATCGGGACGGGCTGCCGCCAGCCGCGGGCGGGGATCGACCCGGAGAGGACGATGAGGTTCTCGGCGTTGCGCCGCATGCGGGTGGCGAGGTGGTCGAGCCGGAACAGCTCCTCCAGGTCCTTGGGGTCGATGTCGCGCTTGCGCTCCATCGTGTCGAGCATGCTCAGCTGGCGGTGCACCAGCGCCTGGGTGCGGCGCGCCAGGCTCAGCAGGACGTCGCGGATGCCGCGGCGCAGCTCGGCCTGCTCGACGGCGGTGCGGATCGCGGTCTCCTGGACGGCGTTGAACGCGCGGCCCACCTGCCCGATCTCGTCGCTGCCGAACTGCAGCGGCGGCGCCTCCAGGGCGACGTCCACCTTCTCGCCGTGCCCGAGCCGTTCGACGACGCTCGGCAGCCGCTGCTCGGCCAGCTCCCACGCCGCGCCGCGCAGGCGTTCGAGCTGCCGCACCAGGGCGCGGGCGGTGGTGATGGACACGACGATGGACGCGATGACCGCGAGCAGGCCGAGACCACCGGCGAGGATCAGCCGCAGGATGATGCCGAGGCTGACCGGACCGGCACGTTCCACCAGTTCGTCACCGCCGGTGAGGACCAGCTTCTCCAGCCCCTCCTGGGACGGGCCGACCGCGCCCTGCCAGTCCGCACCGGTGACCGGCGGGCGGAGCGTGGCGCGCTGGAGGATGCGGTCCTCGATGGCGCGCAGCCGGGTGAAGGCCGGGCCCTTGACGAGCTGCTGGTAGCGCGCGAGGTCGGCGGGCGGGAGCTCCGCCGCGGCCTCCTCGGTGAGGAAGCGCGAGGTGTTCACCAGCCCGACGAACCGGGCGTGCTCCCCCGCCTCGTACTTGCGGGCGGCGATCGCCCCGGCGAGGAGGGCGTCCTCGCGGGACAGCACCTCCTTGGCGCGGGTCATCGCGTTCAGCGTGCGGCTGTCCTTGGAGATGCCCTCGTCGTTCAGCACGGCGCCGGTCGAGTTGAAGACGCGGAACGCGGTGTCGATGATCTCGTTGTAGGAGGTGGCGGCCTGGATGCGGGTGCCGCGGCCGCCGTCGACCGCGGCGCGGTCGGCCCGCAGGCCGTCCAGTGCCTTGAACATCTCGTCGATGCGCCGTTCCAGCGCGTCGCTCGCCGCCCGGTCGACCGCGCCGCCGGACGCCGTCGAGCGCACCTTCGTCGCCGCCTTGTCGGTCTCGGCGCGCTGCGCCAGCAGCGACTGCCGCTGCTGCTGGCCCGGCGAGGCGAGGTAGACGACGGACGCGCGGCGCTCGTTCTGCAGCGCGGTCACGAGCGTCACCGTCGGACGGCTGATCTTGGTGTCGAGCGTGCTGGCCCAGAGCAGGCCCAGTCCTTCGCGAAGTGTCACCCACGCGGCGAACGCCCAGAGCGCCGTCAGCGACAGCAGCAGCGCAGTGATCTTGGTCCGCAGACGTGAATTGCGGAGGCGCATTGACGACCCGTCCCAACGAGAGTGAGCAGGACCCGCGATCCCGGGGGTGTCAAGGGCCAGCGAGTCTCTGTTGTCGGAGTGCGCGATGGGGCAGGAGGGGCGCCAGCGCACACACCGGAGCACCTTAGCAACGCCGCATTGCGGGAAGACGTCAATTTTCACTATTTGAGCAGGACGATGCGCTAAAGGGTGTGGCACGCCTCACGTCGCGCGTGTTTTCGCGCGCTGCTACTCGGGACGGGCGAGATGGAGGGCGCTCAGGATCGTCGCGTGGACGATCGCCTTCGGCAGATAGAGGTCCTTGTCGTGCCAGAGGGCCGGGCCGTCCGTCCAGCCGGGGGAGCGCAGCAGCCACGCCCGGCCGCGCGCGGCGGCCCGCAGGTGCGCGAGGCGGCGCGCGGTCCCGTTCCCGTCCCGGCCGGACGGCAGCAGGACGAGCATCGCCTCGGCGGTCTCCTCGGCGGTGCCCTCCCACCAGCCCCACGATCCGTCCGGACGCTGTGTCCCGGTCACCCACCGCCGGGCGCGTTCCACGGACGCGGCGGCCTCGGCGCCGCCGAACGCCTGGAGCGCCTGCACCGCGCACGCGGTCGCGTAGTAGGGGGAGACGTGCCAGCGGTCGGTCCAGCTCCCGTCCGGCTCCTGGCGCGCCCGCAGCCAGCTCGCCGCCTTCGCCATGGCGGGCGCGTATCGGGCGCGGGCGTCCGGGCGGAGCCGCACGAACTCGCCGAACGCGTCGAGGACGTGCGCGTTCGTCGTCACCGACGCGCCCTGCTCGCCCTGCCAGGTGCAGAAGCGGTCGTCCAGCTCGTAGGCCAGCAGGCTGTCGGGCTCCCGCGGCGCGCCGAGCAGCGCGAGCGCGTGCAGGGTCACGGACGTGGTGTCGGCGTCCGCCGGGAGGCCCTCGCCCGCCGGGGTGCCGAGGGGGCCGACGGCCGCGTCCAGCGAGGCGGTCAGCTCGTCCGGGACGGACACGGGGACGCCCGCGCGGCGCAGCCCGCTCAGCACCCACGCCCGCTCGAACACGGTGATCGGGTAGCCGCAGGGCACCGGGCCGCCGTGGTGCGCCGCCACGGTCTCCAGGAACCGGCGGGCGGGGTCGCCGGGCGGCGGGGGCTTGTCCTGCCCGAGCCAGGCGGCGGTCGCGGCCGGTGAGGCCCCGACGCCGCCGGTGGCGGGCCCGGGCCGGGTGGAGCCGGTCCGGCGGGCCGCGGGACCGGCGACCTCCAGCGCGTGGAACAGCTTCTCCGGGACCCGCCCGCCCGTGCTCAGCAGCTCCCGGAGCGGGACGAGCGCCTCGTCCGCCCAGCTCTCGGGGGCGCGCACCCGCAGCCCCGCCGGACGCGGACCGGCCGCGCCCGGCGGCCGGGCGTCGAGCCACTCCAGATGGTCGTTGATCAGCTGGGCCAGGTGGGCGGAGATCAGCTCCACGGCGGGCATGTCGGGGATGGCGTCGCCGGAGGTGTCGTCCAGCAGCGCCGTCAGCGCCTGGAGCCCGCGGTCGGCGGCCTTCGCCAGGACGTCGCGGGCGATGCCGGAGCCGTCCCGCCGGAACGCCGAAAGGACCGCCTCGGTCGCGCTCAGCGTCGGGACGAGCGAGTACCCGCCGGGCGCGCCCCATCCGCCGTCGGCGCGCTGGGACGCGAGCAGGAACTCCAGCCGCTCGGTGTGCCCGGTGAGCCACGGGGCGAGGGTGACGACGCGCCCGGTCTCGTAGATGGAGGGCGACACCTGGCCCCACGGGTCCGCGAGGAGGCCGCGGACGAGTTCCCCGGCGCCGGCGACGGGGTCCGCCGCCGGCGCGGGTTCGGCCGGGTCGGGGACGCCCTCCGCCTCACCGCACTGGACGCTCACAGCTCACCCCAGTAGTCCGTCCGGCCGTAGAAGCCGGTGCTGAACCCGATCTGGCGCTCCAGGTACCGGGTCTCCCGCGGGCACGGCTCCCGCAGCGGTGCCAGCTCGTCGAGGCACTCCTTGACGAGCAGGTCGATCTGGTCGGTCACCTCGGCGCGGCTGACACCGAGGGCGAGCGGGTTGAGGTCGCCCCAGTCGAGGTCCCGCTGGAGGGTGGCGAGGTCGTTCAGCAGCCGCAGGATGCGTTGCACCGTTCCGCTCGCCGCCCACAGCGCGTCGATGTGCCGGAGCGCGTCCGGCTCGGACGTGAAGATCCAGTGCGAGAGGTTGACGAACGAGGACCCGAAGTTGTCGGCGTTGCCGACGTACTCGGCGAACGTCGGCGCGGGGCCCTCGCCGGCCTTCCGCGCCGCGTGCCACTCCCACTCCCGGGTCATCGCCGCGAAGTAGCGGTCGAGCTGGGTGCGCCACCGCCCGTGGAGCCCGGCGAACGCGGGACGCGCCGCGAGGGTGTCGCGGATCTCCGCGAGGAACTTCGCCAGCGGGACATCGGCGGGCGGGTCCGCGCCGTCCGCGACCGCGAGGCACGCACCGGCCTGGGCGTCGATGTCCGCCCGCGTCTGCGCGACGTAGTCGACCAGCCAGTCCGCGGCGAAGACCCACAGCGACGTGCGGCAGGCGACGCTCAGCTCCTCGGCGGCCGCCCACGGCGACCCGAACGCGTTGGCGAGGGCCACGCCGCTCAGCAGTCGCGGGTCGAAGGGGCCGCCGGGGAACAGCACGGCGTGCTCCTCGGCGCACGACTGCAGGTCGCGCTGGCAGTCGATCGCGAGCGCGCTGGTCCTGCCCTCCTCGATGACGGTCCTCAGTTCACCGGTCGGTGCGGCCGGGGTTCCCATGTGCGCCCTACCTGTCGACGGGGTTCAGCGAGATCTTGATCGGCTCCTGCGGCTTGAGCGTCAGCCCCGCCTGGGGCTGGACGCCCGCCGGGCCGTGCAGGACCGGGCGCAGCCGGCTGATCATGCTGGCGACGATCAGCTGCGCCTCGACGGTGAAGAAGACGCTGCCCACGCACTGGTGGGGCCCCGCGCCGAAGGCGAGGTAGGCGAAGCGGTGCCGGGACCGGCCCGGCGCGAACCGCTCCGGGTCGAACCGGTGCGGGTCGGGCCACACGTCCGGTACCCGGTGGGTGAGGTAGGGGCTGACCGCGATCGTGGCGCCCCGGTGCATCCGGACGCCGTCGATCACGTCGTCCTCGGCGACGATGCGGGGGATGATCCAGCCGACGGAGTAGATCCGCAGCAGCTCCTGCAGCACCATCTTCGTGTAGCGGAGCCGCGGCAGGTGCTCGCGGGCGGGACGGCCGCCGTCCAGGACGTCCTCGATCTCCGCGCGGAGCCGGACCATCACCTCGGGATGCTCGTCGAGCACGACCCAGAGCCAGCTCAGCGCCGTCACCGTGGTCTCGGTCCCGGCCACGAACAGCGAGACGACACCGTCCCGGACGCCCTGGTCGTCGAGCGCGTTGCCCTGCTCGTCGCGGGCCTGCAGCAGCAGGGACACGATGTCGTGGCCCTCACCGCTCCCCGTGCCCGCGCCCTGCCGGCGCGCCTCCTCGATGACGGGGAAGATGATGTCGTCGACGTTCTGGACCGCGCGGTGGAAGGCGTGGTCGCCCGGCAGCGGCACCGCGTGCGGGACGAACGGCAGCAGCATCCGGGACCGGAACGACGACGTGGTGGCGATCGTGATCGCGTCCCCGAGCCGGTCGGCGTCGGCGAGCGAGAGCCGGTCCCCGATGAAGATCCGCAGGATGGCCCGGTAGACGATGCGGGTCAGTTCCTCGTTGCAGTCGACCGGCGTCCCGGCGCCGAAGCGGTGGCCCAGCGCGTCGACGTTGCCGGCGATGTTGGCCGCCATCTCGTCGGTGTAGGTCGCGATGTTCTTACCGGTCAGCAGGGTCTGGAAGATCCGCCGCTTGAGCGGCCACGCGGGGTCCGCGCCGGACGGCTCGCCGACGAGCCTGCTGAGCGGCTTCCACATCAGCCCCTCGCGCCGGTAGTTCGCCGCGTTGTCGCGCAGGATGTGCTGGACGTGCTCGGGGCGGGTGACGAGGTACGGGCGCAGCATGCCCAGGTTCACGCGGGTGATCTCGCCCTCGGACTCGCGTCCCATCTGCTCGATGGCCCCGAGCGGGTCTCTGAGCAGTCTCGGCAGGCTCTGATGGAACGGAATGGTTCGCGGTTCCCTGACGGAGCCGACGCCGACCGACATACTCGACTGTCCCCTCACTAGGCATTGGTGCGGGTCACTGGGCGAGACGATCTTGGGCTATGGCCGCAGTTGCGGCATTTGTGAAACATGGGCGATTCGTCGGAAGTATCACATGATCATTTGACGAAGACAACCGTCTGATAGGTAGGAAAGCACTACATTCATGCGTGATCTAGGTCACTTTTCAAGCGATGCGACGCCGAAGTCAATACCGCGCTGACAATGTGACGGCTGCTTATCCGCACCGCCCGCCGGCGGCCCCGGGCGCCCCCGGTCAGCGGTCGGCCGGCAGGATCTCGGGCCACCCGACCCGGCCCGCCACCCGCACCTCGCCGGTCACCTTCCGCGCCCCGCAGCGCGCCGCGACGGCGTACTCGCCGGGGACGGCGTCGGCCTTCACGGTCGCGGCGCCGCGCACGGCCCGCCCGGTGAACACCTCGGACTCGATCCGCGCCGCCCCGCCCGCGCACTCGGGTGCCGACACCCGGACGCGCTCGCCCGGCCGCACCATGCCGGGCTCCACCACGACACCGCCGTGGCCCGTCGCCTCACCCGTGGCCGGCGCCAGCATCCCGGCCGCGACCAGCGCCGTGCCCAACACGCTGACGGTGACCAGACGCAACGAGACTCCTCGAATCCGGCATATGACGAGCGGCACTCTAGCCCCTTCACACCGCTTCGGGTGCCGCTTCCCGGCGGCTCAGCCCCTCCCACGTCAGCGTCACCAGCGCGACCCACACCAGCAGGAAACCCGTCCACCGGCTCGGCGGCATGTCCTCGTGCTGCACCAGGAACCCGATGGCGAACTGCAGCACGGGCGCCAGGTACTGCAGCATCCCGAGGGCCGTCATCGGCAGCCGGACCGCCGCCGCGTTGAACAGCATCATCGGCACCGCCGTCACCACCCCGGCGCCCGCCAGCAGCACCGCGTTGCCCACCCCGGCGTGCCCGAACGCGGCGTCGCCCCGTCCCTCCAGGAGGAGCACGAAGCCCAGTGCGGGCAGGAACAGCACGGCCGTCTCCACCGCCAGGCTCTCCGCCGACGGCATGTCCGCGAACTTCTTCAGCAGCCCGTACAGGCCGAACGCCAGGGCCAGCACCAGCGCGATCCACGGCGGCCGCCCGTAGTCCGCGGTCAGCACCACCACCGCGACCGCCCCCAGCCCGACCGCCGCCCACTGCCACGGCCGCAGCCGCTCCCGGAAGACGACCACCCCGAACAGGACGCTGATCAGCGGATTGATGAAGTACCCGAGCGACGCCTCGATCGTGTGCCCGCTGTTCACGGCGTAGATGTACGTCCACCAGTTGACGCTGATCACCACGGCCGCCCCGACCAGCAGCAGCACCTGCCGCCGCCCGACCCGGGCCCACGCCCGCCGCACCGCCAGCACCGCGCCCACCGCGACCAGCGACCACATGATCCGGTGCGCGAGGATCTCCCCCGCCCCCGCCGGCTTCAGCAGCGGCCAGTACAGGGGAAACAGCCCCCACATCACATATGCCCCGACACCGGCGGCCATGCCCCGCTTCATCACCCCGGCACCCTACGCGGTAACCACCCACCCAACCAGACACCCCTGACGCTGGACGGAGAGGCGGATGGACGACCGGCAGACTTGGAGGGTCAGACCCGGAGCCAGTCGACCGGCGTGGGGCGGTTGGAACTGGCGGCCTTGCAGAGTGCCGGGATGTGGGAGCCGTCGCTGGAGACGACCTTCGCCGGGCCGGTGGCGCCGGCTGCGGTGGCCACCACCAGTGCGTCCACCACGCAGTCATGGCCGGACAGACCCGTGGAGTCGAGAAGCGCCGCGGCCGCGTCGGCGATGTCTTCGGTGACTGGAATGACGGTGAGCCTGGAGCGCAACCAGGCCAGCCGCTTGCCGGCCTTCCCGTCGCGGCGCTGTTCGGCGATGGTGACAGCGCTGATCGCGGGTACGTACTCCGCTCGCACCGCGAGTTCCAGCCTTACCGCCATGCGCCGGTCATCGTCGGCGAGGAGCGACAGGCCCTGGGCGTCCAGCACGAACGCCGGACCGATCAGCGGTGCCGAGTCGCTCACTCGCCGCGCCACGCGGCCTCCGCCTCCGCCCGTTCCTCCGGGGTGAACTCGCCGTGCCGCGCGACGTGATCGTCGACGATCTCCTGTGCCTTGAGCAATGCGAGGTGGCGCTCGGCCGCGGCGTCCAGGAACTCCGAGAAGCCGCGCACTCCCGTGCGGGCCTCGATCTGCTCCACGACGGACTCGCGCAGGGTGACGGACTTCTTCACCGTCTTGCCGTAGCGTTCACCCGCGCCCGGCTTGCGTCGAGCCTGTGGCGAGGCGTCCCCCCGCCGGCCCTCGGTCGAGCGGCGGCCTCGCTTGCCGTGCTGCGCACGGGACTTCTCCGAGCCCGCCGTCTTGGGATTCCCCACCTCAGCCATGACCCAACTGTACTACTGAAAGTAGGATAGTTGTCGGCGAGCAGGCTATACGGACGGACGGTTCGTTCGAGCTCGCGTCTGTTTGCTACTTGAGGTAGTAAACTGCGGGCATGGGTGTGGAGGAGAAGGACTTCGGGCCAGGTGAGGGCCCTGCGGCGAAGGTGAGCGTCTCGTTGCGAGCGGGGAACATCCGCGCCGTCCGCGAACGGGTGGGAGGCCGCGGCTTCTCCGCCTATGTCGATGCCGCCGTCGAGCGTCAGATAGAACGGGACCTGCTCGAAGAGGCGCTGGAGGCCAACGAGGCCGCGTCGGGGCCGATCCCGCAGGTGTTGCGGGACGAGGCCGCGGAGCTGTTCCGTGCCGTGAAGGCGGCGCCGGAGTTGCAGGAAGGCGCGGAGTGGGCCGGACACGAAGCAGGCTGAGCGCCGGCACACTCGTGCTCGACTGCGAGGGCCTGGTCAAGTGGTGCCGGGCCGACCAGCGTGTGACGGCTCTGGTTCGCGAAGCGCAGGACAACGACTTCCGTGTGCTGGTCAGTGCGCTCACCCCGATCGAGGCCCAAGACGTTCGGACGAGGCCGGACAGGCTTCGCTGGTACTTGTCCAGGCTCCGCGTCGAACCGGTCACCGACGAGATCAGTACTGCCGCCATCGACCTCCTGCGTGCTCGCCGGCTGCACGGGCACAAGTACGCGATCGACGCGGTCGTCGCCGCCACGGCGCTTCAGGCGCCCAAGCCCGTTGTCCTCTTGACCTCTGACGTGGATGACATGACGACTCTCTGCGGCAAGTCCATCAGAGTGGTCGGGGTGTGAACGGTGAGCGGTAGCGGCCTGTCGAGTCGCTACTGCTTCCGCCCCTTTGCCGACCAGGCTGTCGTCTCGACGATGGCGATCGATCCTCGGGTCGAGAAGCGCTGTTCCGGGATCCGCATCGGGGCGCCGCTCGACGGGAATCAGACCTCGGGGCCGCGGCGGGTGGTTACTGTGAGCCGTGCCGGTTGGTGCGTCGATCTGGGAGTGGGCTCATGGGGTTCGAGGTTGTCTGCGAGGTCGAGCGGGACCGGGGCGCCGGCGTCGCGGCCGCCTGCGAGCAGGTGCTCGCCATCCGGGACAGCGGGGCGTTCGACGGGGTGCACCTCGTGCCGGTCAGCCGCTACCGGGAGGTCGCGGCGCGGCTGGCGGGGGAGTTGTGAGACCGGGGCTGCGCGGCCAGGTGTCCCATGTGGTGGGGGACGAGGACACGGCGGCCGCGGTCGGCAGCGGTGACGTGCCGGTGCTGGCGACGCCGCGGCTGCTGGCGCTCGCGGAGGCGGCGACCGTGGAGGCCGTCAAGGGGCGGCTCGGGGACGGCCGGACGTCCGTGGGCACGCGGGTGGAACTGGAGCACCGCGCGGCCAGCCCGGTCGGGAGCCGGGTGACCGTGGAGGCGGAGCTCGAAGAGGTCGACGGAACGCGGCTCGTGTTCGCGGTCGGCGCGGTGGACGAGCGCGGCCCCGTCGCGGGCGGCCGCGTCGAGCGCGTGGTGGTCGAGCGGGAACGGTTCCTGGCGAGGTTTGGGTAGGGCGGCTTCAGTAGGGAAGCAGGCGGCCTGAGGGCGTCCGGAGGTCGGGCTGGCTCGGTTGACGTGGGGGCTTGGGGCGCTTGATGAGCTGCTGCCGTGCCATGGTGATCATCTCCCCCCGATGGGCCCGGCTTAATCGTCACTACCTGGTGTGACGCGGTCGACGGTCGAGCGGTTCGCTGAGCTTATGCGACGAACACTGCCCGTTCGACCGATTTTCCGGCGGGAGACGTCGACAGACTGTTGCCGAATGGTCGCTATAGGTGCCCGGATTTCAGGAGACGATGTCGCGGGTGCGGAAGCGGCGGAACGCCAGAGCGAACAGTATGAGCGCGTAGGAAAGGGATATCGCGGTGCCCTTCGCCATGCCCGTCCACTGGATCTGCGGTTGCAGGGCGTCCATCCACGAGTACATCCAGTGCGTCGGGAGGAAGTCGCGCCAGGAGCCGAGCGCGGTGACGGCGTCCAGGATGTTGCTGACGATGACCAGGCCGACGGCGCCGCCGACCGCGCCGAGGGGCGAGTCGGTGGTGACCGACAGCAGGAACGCCAGGGCGGCGACGACGAGCTGGGCGACCAGGGAGTAGCCGATGATGATCGCCATCCGGCCGAGCGCGGTGCCCACCGGGACGGTGCCGCCGGTGGGGAGCTCCACGTCGCCCCAGCCGAAGCCCGCCGTGCCGGCGACCAGGGACATCAGCGGCAGGCTGACGACGGCGACCACGGCGTAGGTGAGCGCGACGACCAGCTTCTGGCGGAGCAGGCGGGCGCGCGGCACGGGCGCGGCCAGCAGGTAGCGCAGCGACGACCAGCCGGCCTCGCTCGCGACGGTGTCGCCGCAGAACAGGGCGACGGCGACGACGAGCAGGAACCCCGTGGAGACGAACAGGGCGAACAGGGCGAAGTTCAGGGCGCTGGAGGTGGCGACGTCGACCAGGCTGGGGACGCCGTCCGGGCCGGGGTCGCCGCCGAGCTTGAACGCGAGCACCAGCACCCACGGCAGGACGAGGAGGATCCCGAACGCGACCAGGGTGCGGCGCCGCCGGAACTGCCGGACGGCCTCGACCCGCAGCGGCAGCGTCCGCCGGACGTGGTAGGTGGTCATGGCGCCTCTCCGATGATCTCCAGGAACGCGTCCTCCAGGCGGCGTCCGGAGCCGACGATCTCGCTGACGGGCCCGGCGGCGACGCGGCGTCCGCCCGCCATCACGACCGCGTGCGTGCAGGTCTGCTCGACCTCGGCGAGGAGGTGGCTGGAGACGATGACGGTGCGCCCCGCGGCGGCGTACCGGACGAGCACCTCCCGCATCTCGCGGATCTGGGGCGGGTCCAGGCCGTTGGTGGGTTCGTCCAGGACGAGGAGGTCCGGCAGGCCGAGCATGGCCTGGGCTATGGCGAGCCGTTGCCGCATCCCCTGCGAGTAGGTGCGGACGGCGCGGTCAAGGGCCGAACCCAGGTCGGCTATCTTCAGCGCCTCGTCCAGGTGGGCTTCGTCCAGAGGGCGGCCTGTGGCGCGCCAGTAGAGGTCGAGGTTGTCGCGGCCGGAGAGGTGGGGCAGGAAGCCGGGCCCCTCAACGAACGAGCCGAGGCGGGACAGGACGGGCGCGCCGGGAGTGACGCGCTGACCGAAGATGCGGATCTCGCCCGAGTCGGGGTGGATCAGCCCCATGAGCATGCGCAGTGTCGTGGTCTTGCCTGCGCCGTTCGGGCCGAGCAGGCCGAGCACCTGACCCTTCTCCACGCGGAACGACAGGTCGGCCACGGCCTGGTGACCGTTCTTGTAGGTCTTGGTGAGCCCGGTTATCTCCAGGGGGACGTCGCTGTCGGCGTCGGTGGTGCGCCTGCGCCGTCCGGGCAGGAGGATGCCGGCGGCCACGGCGAGGGCACACAGGGGCAGTACCCAGACCCACGCGGGCAGGGGCGACGCCGCCGTGGCGAGGGACGGCACCGTGGGGACGGTCAGGGGTGAGACCACCTGCACCGAGTAGGACGAGGGCTCGGCGGGCGTCGCGAACCCCATGTCGGTCGTCGCGATGACGAGCCGCAGGCGGTGGCCCCGGTCGAAGCGGTAGTCCATCGGCGGCAGCGCCACCGTGACCTCGCCGTCCGACACGCGGAACGGGGCCGCCAGGCGCCGCGCCGGGCCCGCCGCGCCGCCGCCGGGCGGGACGTCGTACAGCTTCGCGAAGAGCGGCCCCTCGCCGCGCACCTTGAGGCGCACGGTGGCCGCGCCGGTCAGCCGGACGGGACGCTCCAGCGGGGCGGTGTCGAAGACGGCGGTCTGCCCCGGCATGTCGGCCGGCAGCGACCCGCCGAGCCCGCCCGCCGCGCCGAGCGACCCGAGCGCGCCGAGGCCGGGCACCGCCGAGATCGACGCCGGGGAGCCGCCCGCCGGGTTGAAGATCGTCTGCTCGCGGCCGGTGAGCCGCAGGGCGGCCGGATCGCCGGACAGGCCGGGATACCGGGACGCCGTCGCCTCCTCCACGACGACCCGCTGCGTGGACGAGTCGAGCCCGCCCGCCCGCGTCACCGTGAAGGCGTCCGGGGCGGGGCCGGAGCGGCGGAGGCGGGCGTCGAAGAAGTCGCGCACCAGCCCCTCGACGCGCTCGGTCTCCGGGTCGCCGCCGTCGTGGCCGCCCTGGAACCACACCACCGACACCGGCGCGCCGTTGCGGGCGATGGCCCGCGCGTTGGCGTCGGCGTGGTCCAGCGGGAACAGCGAGTCGGCCTGCCCCTGGACGAGGAGCGTCGGCACCCTGATCCGGTCGGCGACCGAGGACGGGCTCGACCGGCGCAGCGTCGCGATCGCCGACTCGGTCGGGCGCCCCTTCTCCGCGACCTCCTGGTACATCTCGCACAGGGACGGGAGGAAGCGCCCGCAGGCGGTCCGGGTCGCGCTGCCGGTGAAGAAGATCCCGGCCCACAGCTTCTTGAACACGCCGTCGGCCGGCTGCGCGCCCTCGGCGGCGGTCGGGAACAGCGCGTCCGCGAGGTCGTTCCAGGTGATCCCCGGCGCGATGGCGTCCACCCGCCGGTCGTACGCGGCGGTCAGCAGCGCGATCGCGCCGCCGTAGGACTGGCCCGCCATCCCGACGCGCGGGTCGCCCGGCCCGTCGAGGACGACCTCGGGCCGCTTCGCGAGCCAGTCGATGAGCTGGCGGGTGTCCTTCACCTCGTAGTCGGGCGAGTTCAGCGCGATCTCCCCGGTCGAGCGCCCGAACCCGCGCGCGGACCACGCCAGCACCGCGTACCCGGCGCGGGCCAGCGCGCGCGCCTCGCCCGCCACCTCCCGCTTGGAGCCGCCGAAGCCGTGCGCCAGCAGGACCGCCGGGCCCTTCGCCCGCCCACCGGCCGGACGGTAGAACGTCGTGTCGAGCTGGACGCGCTGGTCGTCGTTCGGCCCGTCCACCACGAGGATGCGCTGCTCGGACGTCCGGACGCGGGGCGCGTCCCCTGCTACCGCGCCGAAGCCCGCCGCCGTGCCCGCGAGCACGATCGCCGCGCCCGCCGCCGTCCAGCGCGCGGCCCGCCCCGTCCTGCCCCACCGCTCGCGGAGAGCGCCCCCCAGCCTCATGGTCAGCAACCCTATGCCGGGGTCCGGGGCGCGCCGCTCCGCCTCCAGGCGGATCCGCGGCGCCGCGCTACTCCCGGTGGCGTACGGGCGGGCCGAGCGCGGCGGTGAACATGGCGGTGAGCCGGTCGACGACCTCGGCCGGGTCGGCGGCGCGCAGGTCGTCCAGGCCGAACAGCCGCCGGACGGGCCCGCCGCCCATGATGATCGTGGACGCGAGCAGCGCGCGGGCGCGGGCGTCCGGCCCGTCGAGCTGGGCGATCATCGGCTGGACGATCTGGTCCTCCAGGTAGTGGAGGAGGGCCTCCTTGACCTCGGGCTGGCCCGCCGACCGGTCCAGGATCCGGGACATGGTGGTCACCGGGTGCCGGTCGATCTGCCGGACGAAGTGCTCGGCGAGCCGGCGCGGCAGCCCGGCCGGGTCGCCCGCGATGACGCCGCGGATCACCGACTCCCCGGCCAGCACCTCCTCGAACAGCGCCGCCTTGGAGCCGAAGTACCGGTTGACGAGGGCGACGTTCGCCTCCGCCCGCGCCGCGATCATCCGGACGGTGACGCCGTCGTAGCCGTGCTCGCCGAACAGGTCGCGGGCGGCCTCCAGGATGCGGCGCCGGGTGGCCTCCCGGTCGCGCTTCGGCCGCCGCCCGGCCGCACCGGCCGCACCTGTCTCCGGCGCCTCGGCCCCGGGCGCGCTCGCGCGCTCGTCCTCGACCCGCATCCCCATCCCCGGACTGTCGGTAACGGTCAGTGTTCAGTATCCAACGAGTTGCAAGTAAACAAGCGTCTACCTAAGATACATGCACGGCACAGGTAATTCCGTATCGTATGGGGGCAGGGTGGCTCAAACGAGCGTGGCGCCGCAGGGCCCGGCGGCGTCCGAGCCGGCGCGACCGCACTACACGCACCGGCAGATCCTGGAGATCCTGGCCGGCCTGATGATGGCGATGCTGACGTCGATGATCTCGACGTCGGTGGTCGCGACGGCGCTGCCGACGATCGTCGGCGACCTCGGGGGCCAGGACAAGCTGTCCTGGGTGGCCAGCGCCTCGCTGCTGACGATGACCGCCTCGACCCCGCTGTGGGGCAAGCTGTCGGACATCGCCGGGCGCAAGCTCATGTTCCAGACCGCCCTGCTGATCTTCGTGCTGGCCTCGGTCGGCGCCGGGCTGTCGCAGAACATCGGCCAGCTCATCGCCGCCCGCGCGTTCCAGGGCCTCGGCGTCGGCGGCCTGTCCGCGCTCGCCCAGGTGATCCTCGGCGACGTCGTCGAGCCCCGCCAGCGCGGCCGCTACGCCGGCTACATGGGCGCCGTGTTCGGCGTCTCGACGGTCGCGGGCCCGCTGCTCGGCGGGTTCATCGTGGACGCCGACGGGCTCGGCTGGCGCTGGTGCTTCTACGTGTGCGTCCCGCTCGCGATCGTCGCGTTCCTCGTCATCCAGCGGGTGCTGAAGCTGCCGAAGGTGAAGCGGGACACCCGCGTGGACGTGTTCGGCGCGTTCACCATCACCGGCGCCGCCGCGCTGCTGATGCTCGTCCTGTCCATGGGCGGCACGGAGTTCGCGTGGAACTCCCGGTGGACCTACATCATGCTCGGCGCCGCCGCCGTCCTGGCCGCGCTCGCGGTCGTCGCCGAGCGGCTCGCGCACGACCCGATCCTGCCGCCGCGGCTGTTCCGCAACCCGACGTTCGTGCTGACCTCGTTCGTCTCCATCTGCGTCGGCATGGCGATGTTCGGCGCGATGATCTACATGCCGCAGTACCTGCAGATCGTCAAGGGGATGAGCCCCACCGCGTCCGGGCTGATGACGCTGCCGCTCGTCCTCGGCATGCTGATCACCTCCACCGGCTCCGGGCAGATCGTCACCCGCTCCGGCCGCTACAAGGTGTTCCCGGTGGCCGGCCTGGCGTGCATCGCGGTCGCGATGTTCCTGCTGTCGCGGCTGCACACCGACTCGTCCGAGCTGCTCATCGGCGCCGACCTCGCCCTGCTCGGCGTCGGGATGGGCCTCACCCTGCAGATCCTGATCCTGGCCGCGCAGAACGCCGCCGCGCCCGCCGACCTGGCCTCGACCACGTCCGGCGTCTCGTTCTTCCGCAACCTCGGCGGCGCGATGGGCGTGGCCGCGTTCGGCGCCATCCTCACCAACCGGGTGGCGGACGAGATCGCGTCCGGGCTGCGCGCCGCCGGCCTCCCCATGCCGACCGGCGCGTCCGGCGAGCTGGGCTCGCCGGAGGAGATCCAGAAGCTCCCCGAGCCGCTGCACGGGATCGTCCAGGACGCGTTCACCAAGGCGATGGAGGCCGTGTTCCTGGTCGGCGTCCCGGTCGCGGTGGTCGGCTTCATCGCGGTCCTCGCGCTGAAGGAGCTGCCGCTGCGCGGCTCGGCGAACCGCAAGGCCGCCGCCACGCCCGCGGGGGAGCCCCCGGCGGGCGCCGCCCCCGGTGCGGACGGCGTCGTCCGCCCCCCGTCCCCGTCGGCGCGCACGGGGGCCGTCGGCGCGGTCGGGGCGGCCGGCGGCGGCCGGCACGCGCGCGGCAACGGCATCGACCCGGACGCCCGGCTCGCGACCGCCGCCCCGCCCGCCCCGGCGACGGCCCCGGCCGCGTCCGAACTGGCGGCGCAGGCGCGGCTGCTCGCCCAGCAGAACGGACAGAACGGGCAGAACGGGCAGGGTGGTCACGAGGGCGGCGTCCCGGTGCGGGGCGTCGTGCGGACCGGTGACGGCGCGCCCGTCCCGTCCGCCGCGCTGACCCTGATCGGGGTGGACGGCCACCAGCTCGCCCGCGCGGTCACCCAGGAGGACGGCCGGTACGCGCTGCCGACCCCCGGCCCCGGCAGCTACGTGCTGATCGCCGCGACCGGCGAGCACGAGCCGCAGGCCGCGACGCTCGTCGTCGGTGACCGCCCGGTCGACTTCGACCTGCTGCTCGCGGGCAACGGCGGCCTCGCCGGAACGGTCCGCGGCGGCGACGGCACCCCCATCGCGAACGCCATGGTCGTCGTGACCGACGTGCGCGGCGACGTCGTCGGCACCGGACGCACCGACGCCGACGGCCGCTACCAGTTCAAGGACATCACCTCCGGCGCCTACACGCTCGCGGTGTCCGCCGCCGCGCACCGCCCGGTCGCGCTGCCGGTGGAGGTCGTCGGCAACGGGCAGGCCCGGCAGGACGTGGAGATGCCGCCCGGCGCCCGCATCCGCGGCACCGTCCGCAACGAGTCCGGCGACCCGGTCGGCGACGCCCGCGTCACGCTCGTGGACGCCGCCGGGAACGTCGTCGCGATGGTCATCACCGGGCCGGACGGCGAGTACGCGTTCACCGACCTGACGGGCGGCCAGTACACCGTGATCGCGTCCGGTTATCCTCCGGTCGCCACCGGTCTGTCGCTTTCGGGCAGCGGGCTCGACGAGCACGACCTCAAGCTCGGCTACCCCGACGAATGACCGACCCGATCCCGGGCCGCCGCCGAACGCGGCCCGGCCGACACGAAGCTGAGGTGCGGGCCGTTGAAGGACGCTGAGCGGGGTCTGCGCGGGACGGTGCGGACGAAGGACGGCTGGGCGGTCCGGCACGCCGTCGTCACGGTGACCGACCTGGCCGGGAACCAGGTCGCGCGGGAGCGGACCGGGGAGGACGGCGTGCTCGCCGCCGGCCCGCTGCCCGCCGGCACCTACACGGTGATCGTGACAGCGATGGGCTTCCAGCCGGCCGCCGCGACGCTGATCGTGTCGACGTCCGGCACGGCCGACATCGGCAAGGTGGTGCTGGGCCGCGCGGGCGGCACCGAGCTGCCGCCGCCCGGCACCTGGACGATCGATCCGGCGCACTCGTCGGTCGGCGCCGTGGCGCAGCACCTCGGCCTGTCCAGCGTCCGCGGCCGGTTCGCCGCGTTCGAGGGGCGGATCGAGATCGCCGAGCCCGTCGAGGAGTCGCGGGTGACGGCGCGCATCGAGGCCGCGTCCATCGACACCGGCAACAAGACGCGCGACGACCACCTGCGCTCCGCCGACTTCCTGAGCGCCGACGTCCACCCGTACCTCACCTACGAGGGCGATGGCCTCACCGCCGCCGGGCCCGACCGCTGGACGGTGCACGGCCGCCTCACCCTCAACGGGATCACGCAGCCGGTCGACCTCGACCTGACCTACCTCGGCAGCGGCACCGACCCGTGGGGCGGCGTGCGGGCCGCGTTCCGCGCGTCGGCCGAGCTGCGCCGCGCCGACTTCGGCATCCGGTTCAACCAGATCCTGGAGGCGGGCGTCGCGATGGTCGGCGAGAGCCTCCGCGCCGAGCTGGAGATCCAGGCCGTCCAGGGCGAGGAGATCCCGGCGGCGGGCTGAGCCGGGCGGCGGGATCAGCCCGGCGGGGTCGTGGCCGGGGTGCTAGCGGCCGCCCTTGAGGTCGCGGACGAGCCGGTTCGCGGTGGCCCGGTCCGGCGAGCCGGTCACGACGACCTTCCCGTCGGTGATGGCCATGTCGACGCGGGGCAGGGTGACGAGCCGGTCGCGGACGACGAACGCGAGGTCCCGCCCGACCGTGGCGCGGGTCAGCCGGGCGAACGCGTCCCGGTCGACCGGGCGCAGCGTCAGCGCCACGTCGTAGCCGCCCGGCTTCACCCGCGACTTCTGCACCTTCAGCCCCGACACCTTGTGGATGGCGATGCCCTGGGTGAGCCGGTAGCAGGTCGGCCCGGTGCCGGCCTGCCCGGTGATGCCCGCCGTCCCGGCCGGGCACGGGCCGGGCGTCGCCTCGGCGACCGGGTAGATCCGCAGCGGCGCCGCGAGCGCCACCGGCCGGGTCCGCATCGAGGACGCGATCAGCCCGCCGGTCACCGCGACGGCCGCGATCAGCAGCCCCAGCGTCAGCACCATGACGAGCAGCGCCGACCGGTGCTGCTCGGCGGCCTTGGCGGGCGTGGGGGGACCGCTCTGCTTGCGCGGACGCCGCCGCCCGGCCCGGCTCCGCTTGACCTCGGCCGCCTGGCGCCGCCGCTCCGCCGCCCGCGCCCGCCGGCGCGCCGCCTCACCTTCAGGGACGTCCCCGGGCTTCGCGGCGTCCCCGGCGTTCGCAGTGCCCCCGGCCTTCGCGGCCTCCCCGGGCTTCGCGGTGTCTCCGGGCTTCGCGGAGTCTCCGGCCTTCGCGGCGCTCGCGGCGGGGAGCACCGCCGTGGCCGCCTCCGGGCGAGATCCGCCGCGCGGGCTCTCCTGCCCGAGCGCCTCCGCGGGCTCTCCCGCGCCCGCCGCGCTCCCCGCGGGCAGCGGTCGCGTGGCCGCTTCCGGCCGCGCCTCGGTGCCCTCGGAAGCCGCCTCGGCACCGCCGGAGGCGGCCTCGGCGGCGGGTTCCGCGCCGCCGGAGGGGGCCGGAGAAGCCTTCTCCTCGGGAGGCGACGTGGACTCGTTCCGCGGACGATCCCTGTTGCGGCGCGGAATGACCCGCATCGTCACCTCCCCGGCTCCATGATCTCCGACAGTCTCTCAGGGTGAGACGCCGTCCCGCACCGTGTCTCGCCCGAAGACCCCGGCGAATCGCCCGACGGTCGTCATGAGCATCAGTGCCCTGTTGCCCGCTATTCAATACTTGTGCAATAGGCGAGAAAAGGCCCGGCCCCGGACGAACCGGGGCCGGGCCTTCGCCTGCGCGGTCTGGCTCGGTGCGCGCCGTACCCGGTGCGCGCCGTACTCGGTGCGCGCCTAGTCGATGCGCCAGGTGTCGCCGGAGCCGAGCAGCGCGGCGAGGTCGCCCTCGCCCTGCTTCGTGACGGCCTCGTCGAGCTGGGCCCGCATCAGCTCGTCGTAGGACGGGCGGTCCACGTCCCGGAAGATGCCGATCGGGGTGTGCTCGAACGCCGGCTGGTCCAGCCGCGACAGCGCGAACGCCTGCGACGGGTCCGGGTTGTGGGCGTCGTGCACGGCGATCTCCGACGGGTCGACGTCGGCGGTCCGGACCACCTCGAACGACCCGGTCGGGGTGCGCCGCAGCGCCTTGGAGCCGTCCGCGCCGAACACGATCGGCTCGCCGTGCTCCAGCCGGACGGTGACGTCGTCGCGGACGTCGGCGTCCTTCAGCGGGTCGAACGCGCCGTCGTTGAAGATGTTGCAGTTCTGGTAGATCTCGACGAGCGCGGTGCCGCGGTGCTGCGCGGCGGCCCGCAGCACCGACTGCAGGTGCTTGCGGTCGGAGTCGATGGTGCGGGCGACGAACGTCCCCTCCGCGCCGATCGCGAGCGACAGCGGGTTGAACGGGGCGTCCAGCGAGCCCATCGGCGTCGACTTGGTGATCTTGCCGAGCTCGGACGTCGGCGAGTACTGCCCCTTCGTCAGCCCGTAGATCCGGTTGTTGAACAGCAGGATCTTCAGGTTGACGTTGCGGCGCAGCGCGTGGATCAGGTGGTTGCCGCCGATCGACAGCGAGTCGCCGTCGCCGGTCACCACCCACACCGACAGGTCCGGGCGGGACGTGGCGAGCCCTGTCGCGATCGCGGGCGCGCGGCCGTGGATCGAGTGGAACCCGTAGGTGTTCATGTAGTACGGGAACCGCGACGAGCAGCCGATGCCGGAGATGAACGTGATGTTCTCCCGGCGCAGCCCGAGCTCCGGCAGGAAGGACTGGACGGCCGCGAGGATCGCGTAGTCACCGCACCCGGGGCACCAGCGCACCTCCTGGTCGGTCTTGAAGTCCTTCAGCGTCTGCTTCTGGTCGGCCTTCGGGACGAGGGAGAGCAGCGACCTGCCGTTCCCGTTCGCGTGCCCGTTCCCGTTCGCGGCGCCGTTCCCGTTCGCCACGGCGCCGTTGCCGTTGGGGGACCCGTTCTCACTCACTGTCGATCACATCCTGGATGACGCCCTGCAGCTCTTCCGCCTTGAAGGGCAGGCCGCGGACCTGGTTGTAGCCGATCACGTCGATGAGGAACCGGCCGCGCAGCAGCATGGCGAGCTGGCCGAGGTTGATCTCCGGGACGATGACCTTGTCGTAGGAGCGCAGCACCTCGGGCAGGTTCGCGGGGAACGGGTTGAGGTGCCGCACGTGCGCCTGCGCGATGTTCCGGCCGGTCGAGCGGACCCGCCGGACGGCCGCGGAGATGGCCCCGTACGTCCCGCCCCAGCCCATCACCAGGACGCGGGCCGCGCCGGACGGGTCGTCCACCGCGAGCGGCTCGATGTCGTTGGCGATGCCGTCCACCTTGGCCTGGCGGAGCCGGACCATCGTGTCGTGGTTGGACGGGTCGTAGGAGATGTTGCCGGACCCGTCGGCCTTCTCCAGGCCGCCGATCCGGTGCTCCAGCCCGGCGGTGCCCGGGATCGCCCACGGGCGCGCGAGCGTCTCGGGGTCGCGCTTGAACGGCTGGAAGTCCTCCTGCGCGGGCGCGGCGAAGTTCGGCTCGATCTTCGGCAGCGCCGCCACGTCCGGCAGCTTCCACGGCTCGGAGCCGTTCGCGAGGTAGCCGTCCGACAGCAGGATGACCGGGGTGCGGTACTTCACCGCGATCCGGGCGGCCTCGATCGTCGCGTCGAAGCAGTCCGACGGGGACTGCGGCGCGATCACCGGGACCGGGGCCTCGCCGTTGCGGCCGTACATGGCCTGCATCAGGTCGGCCTGCTCGGTCTTGGTCGGCAGGCCCGTGGACGGCCCGGCCCGCTGCACGTCGATGACCAGCAGCGGCAGCTCGGTCGCGACGCCGAGCCCGATCGTCTCGCTCTTCAGCGCGATGCCCGGACCGGACGTCGTGGTGACGCCGAGCGACCCGCCGAAGGAGGCGCCGAGCGCCGCGCCCACGGCGGCGATCTCGTCCTCGGCCTGGAACGTCCGCACGCCGAACTTCTTGTGCTTGGACACCTCGTGCAGGATGTCGGACGCCGGGGTGATCGGGTACGAGCCGAGGAAGATCGGCAGCCCGCTCTGCACGCCCGCGGCGACCAGCCCGTAGGCGAGCGCGAGGTTGCCGGTGATGTTGCGGTACAGGCCGGGCTCGTGCTCGGCCGGCTTGATCTCGTACTGCACCGAGAACGCCTCGGTGGTCTCGCCGTAGGACCAGCCCGCCTGGAAGGCCGCGATGTTCGCCTTCATGATCTCGGGCTTGCTGGCGAACTTCTTCTCCAGGAAGCCGAGCGTCCCCTCGGTGGGACGGTGATACAGCCAGGACAGCAGCCCCAGCGCGAACATGTTCTTCGCGCGTTCGGCGTCCTTCTTGGAGATGTCGAAGTCCTCGAGGGCCTTCACCGTCATGGAGGTCAGCGGCAGCGCGTGCACGCGGAACTCGCCGAGCGAGCCGTCCTCGACCGGGCTGGCGGCGTAGCCGACCTTGGCGAGGTTGCGCTTGGTGAACTCGTCGGTGTTGACGATGAGGTCGGCGCCGCGCGGTAGGTCCGCGAGGTTGGCCTTGAGGGCGGCCGGGTTCATCGCGACCAGCACGTTGGGCGCGTCCCCGGGGGTGAGGATGTCGTGGTCGGCGAAGTGCAGCTGGAAGCTGGACACGCCGGGCAGCGTCCCGGCCGGGGCGCGGATCTCGGCCGGGAAGTTCGGGAGTGTCGACAAGTCGTTGCCGAACGCCGCAGTCTCCTGCGTGAAGCGGTCACCGGTCAGCTGCATGCCGTCGCCGGAGTCTCCGGCGAAGCGGATGATGACGCGGTCGAGTTGCTGGACCTGTTTGGTCACAGAGGAAGACCTCCTCGACGGGCAGCACCCTTCCCGGGGGAGGCACCCGGGATCGTGATGCTACTTAGGCTTACCTTCATGGTATGTCCGGGATCGGATGGTGTTCTCGGGACGACCGCTCACCGGGAGGTACGACCTGGGGCGGACGCCTAGTTCATCCCGAACACAGGCTGCTGCGCTGCCGGCACAGGTCGACGTGCAGCCGCCGCACCAGCCGCCGCGCCGGGCTCGTCGAGGAGCCGCGGCTCCCCAGGGGCGTGGAGTTCACGTCCCGAAGTGTAGACAGCGAGGCTAAAGGCGGACTGCACCGACCCGTGATGCGCGCATCACGGCCGTCCCGGTGGCTGGGATGTGGCCGCCTCCGCCCCTTCTGTCCGTTTCGCGGACGGCCCTTGCGTCCCACCTGTCCCGCCCGTGGCGGACGGTCCCGGTGTGGCCGATTTCGGCGTGAGCAGGGCCTTGCGCTCGCGGTCGACCCGAGCGAGCAGTTTCGGTACGTCCGCCACGGTCAGCGCCTCCCCGACGACGCGGGCGGACGCCTCGTAGGGGTAGGAGCCGGGGTTGTCGAGCGCGTTCTTCATCCACGTCCGCCACAGCCTGCTCTTGACGGTGCAGTCCAGCAGGACCGAGCGGTCGGCCCCGACCGGCTTCGACGCGCCGCAGGAGCCGAGCGGCTTGCCGCGCGAGCTGATCGACGCCCGCAGGGCGGCCCGCGCGCCGTCCGGCACCGCCCCGGAGGGCGCGGTCAGCGTGGCGGGCAGCCGCACCGTGCAGCCGTTGGTGTTCTGGTCGCAGTCGCTGAACGTCAGCGTCCCCGGGCGGAACCGCACGCCCGGGTCGGCCGCGCCGCCGAGCGCGGCCACCCGCGGGCGCAGCTCGGCGAACATCGTCGCGGGCGCGGCCACGGGCGCGGCGGTGAAGTCGGGCGCGTTCTGCCCGGCGGGACGCACCGCCAGCAGCCGGTACGGGGCGGCGGCCGAGACCAGGTAGTCGGCGGCGGGCGTCCTGACCCGGTAGGCCCGGACGCCGCCGGCGTCCTCGGTCGGCGGGGTGCCGGACGCCTTGGCGAGCGCCTTGGCGATGGACTCCGGCCCGAGGACTCCCGGCACGTCGAACCCGGGCACCGACACGGGCGCCTTCGACCAGCGGCCCGCGTAGTACTCGGGGTGCGGGACCTCGGCGGCGAAGGCGCGCCAGAACGCGAGCCCGGCCTTGATGTAGGTGGTGCCGTCGACGGCGACGACGTCCGCCGCCAGGGCGCCCGCGACCAGCCGCCCTGTCGCCGAACCCGACGGCGACACCTGGAGCCGCGCCCGGACGGAGCCGCCCGTCAGCGTGAGCGTGCCGTTGTAGCGCAGGCCCGTCCCGCGCTTGAGCCTGCTGCCGAGTGCGGCCGTCCACGCGGGCGGCGCGGCGGCCGCGGTCTGCTTCGGCTTCCGCTTCGCGGGCTCGCCGTCCCCGCCGAGCGCGACCGCCGTCAGGGCGCCGGCCGCGACCACCGCGACGGCCGCCGCCCCGGCGGTCACCAGGATGCGCCGCCGCCGCAGGCCGCCCTGGCGTCCACCCTTCCCGGGCATCACCCCACCGGGCGGAGGGGGCCCACCAGGCCGTCCGGACGGAGCGGGCCCACCAGGTCCCGCGGACGGTGCGGGCCCGCCGGGCTGCCCGGACGGTGCGGGGCCGCCGGCCACGCGCACGTCCTGCGGGTGGTGCCGGGCGGCGAAGGGGCGACGTGCCCGCGGGTTGGCAGGGTTTTGCGGGCCCGCGGGGTGGTGCGGGCCCGCGGGGTGGTGCGGACTCGCGGGGTGGTGCGGGGACGGGGACGCCGGTGACGGCTCGTCCTGTTCAGCGCTCACGGGGGACTCGCTCTGCCCTTCTCACTTCGGGGGCCCGGGTTCGGCCCGACCGTCAGCCACAAAGCAAGGGGTGCGGGAAGCGTCCACCAGAGGGTGCCGGCGAGGCTCGGGACCGTCGCGGGGGGATGAGGGGCGGCCGCCGGGCCCTGGAGGGGCGTCCCCACAGAGCATAAGGGTGCCCGGCGGCGCTTCCTCCGGAACGGGAGGAGCGCCGCCGGGCACCCGGGCGGCGGGGGTCAGCGCGCGGTGCCGCGCACTCCGACCCTCACCTGCGGCTCATTCGCTGTCGAGGCCGTTCTGCAGCGACTGCACATCGGCGGACGTGGCGCCGATCACCTTGTACTGCGCGTGCTTGTAGAAGGTGCCGCCGGTGCCCTTGGCCCAGCTCTTCCACGCGCTGGTGGCGACGCGGCAGCTCGCCCACTGCGAGGCGGAACCGGTGATCGTGATGCGGGTCGTGCAGTTGCCGAGGTCCTTGCCGGTCAGCGTGCTGGCGGTGATCCGGAACCGCACGTCGATCGTGACGGGCTTCTCCACACCGATCGGCGGGCGGATCTTGGCCTGGACGGTGCAGCCGGAGTCGCTGTTGCAGCCGCCCCGCTTCCACTCGTCGACCGACGGCCGCGCCGAGCCGTTGAAGGCGTCCTTCAGCTCGCCCATGCTCGACCGCATGTCGGAGATGAGGGACGAGGCGCCGCTCGAGTCCTGCGGGGTGACGTCCAGCGCGACGCGCGGCGTGGTCGCCTCGTAGCGCAGCAGCTCGGAGTCGTCCTCGTCGGTGATGTAGAGGGTGGAGGAGAAGGTGCTGAACTTGAGCGCCTTCTTGCCCTGCCACGTCGTCTCCAGCGGCTTCACCCGGGAGGTCCGGGCGGAGCGGAGCTTGCTCGCCAGCGCGGTGGGCGACAGCTGCGTCCTGAAGTCGATGTCGAGCTCGTCGTCGTCCAGCCGGCCCCACTGCTCGCCCGACTGGAGGTAGAACGGGTCGTCGGTCGAGGAGATCTCCTTCTTCCAGTACGACTGGTCGGCCTTCACGAACACCTTGCCGTCGGCGGCGAGGAGGGTGACGTTGTCACCGCCCCACGTGACGGGCCCCATCACGCGCCCGCCCTTGGTGACGTTCAGCTCGCCGCGCAGCGACTCCGAGGAGCTGAAGGTGCCCTTCAGCTTCACCGCGCGCGCGGTGCCGATGCCGGCGGCCGCGGCGGTCAGCTTCTCCTCGGGGGACTTGCCTCCGCCGTTCACCGACACCACGTACACGACGACCGCGATGATGATGAGGACGACGAGGCCGCCGCCGATCAGCCCGATGATGAGCCCGCCGCCGCCACCGCGCTTCGGCGGGGGCATGGCGGGACCCATCGGGGCGCCGGGGGGCGGCGGGAAGAAGGGCGGTGGCGTGCCGGGACCACCGAAGCCGCCGGGAGGCGGCGGGGGTGCGCCCGGAGCGCCGGAACCGCCGGGGCTGCCGGGTCCGCTCGGACCGGGACCGCCCGGGCCCGCCGGCGGCGGCGGGGGCGGCCAGGAGGCACCGCCCGGGGATTCCCAACCCGGGGGAGGCGGGGGGTTGCTCATCCGGTCACGTCCTTCCAGGTCAACCTGACCCAATGCAAACCTAGTGTGCAGCAAAAGCATGGCATCGTGGTCCCCCGGGGTGGAGGTACGACGTCACACTCCCCCGATCCTGCGCCGGGGGATACTGGATGAGACGCATCTGAGGAGGATCTGGTGCATAACTATTTCGACACGTATGTCGTTGTGGTCGTCCTCCTCCTTGTCGGCGCCGGAATCGTCGGCGGCGCGCTGGCCGCGAACCGGATGCTCCGTCCGGATCGGCCGACCGCGGAGAAACTGACGACCTACGAGTGCGGTGTCGACCCGGTGGGGGAGGGCTGGGCCCACTCCTACGTGCGGTACTACGTCTTCGCCTACCTGTACGTCGTCTTCGCCGTGGACGCGGTGTTCCTCTTCCCCTGGGCGACGGTCTTCTCCGCGCCCGGCTACGGGGCGACGACGCTCGCCGAGATGTTCGTCTTCCTCGCGTTCCTCGCCACCGGGCTCGCATACGCGGGCAAGAAGGGCGTCCTCTCCTGGGTGTGAGGGCCCGGCCGCTGTAACAATGGCGCTGTGGGCACCATCGATCTACCGCCGCCGAGCGTGGGACCGCTGTCCCGGCTCGCGCCGAAGCCGGTCAAGTTCGTGCTCAACTGGGGCCGCCGCTACTCGCTGTGGGTCTTCAACTTCGGGCTGGCCTGCTGCGCCATCGAGTTCATCGCGACCTCGATGAGCAGGCACGACTTCATGCGGCTCGGCGTCATCCCGTTCGCGCCGGGGCCTCGGCAGGCCGACCTCATGGTCGTGTCCGGCACCGTCAGCGACAAGATGGCGCCCGCCGTGCGCCGCCTCTACGAGCAGATGCCGGAGCCGAAGTACGTCATCTCGTTCGGCGCCTGCTCCAACTGCGGCGGGCCGTACTGGGACTCCTACTGCGTCACCAAGGGCGTCGACCAGATCATCCCGGTGGACGTCTACGTGCCCGGCTGCCCGCCGCGTCCCGAGGCGCTGCTGCAGGGCATCGTCCACCTGCAGGAGAAGATCGCGGCCGAGTCGCTCGGCGACCGCTACGACGGCGGCGACCCGCTCAGCCCGCCGCCTCCGCCGCGGCCGATGTCGGCGACGGTGCTGCGCCGTCCGCTCCAGCCCCCGCCCGAGCCGCCTGCCCCGCCCGAGCCGCCGGCCCCGCCCGAGCCACCTGCGGCCCCTTCACCTTCACCGGACGAGGAGGCCGTGCACGAGGAGCAGCCCACGGCGTCCGAGCTCGAGATATCCGAGGCGGGCGCGCCCCAGGACGAGACGGTGCCGGTCCGGCCTGTCGCCGAGGACGACCAGGCCACAGTGCCCGTCGCGCCGGTGGAGGACGAGCCCGCCCCGGCCGGGAAACCCGTGGCAGAGAAACCCGCGGCAGAGGAACCCGCGGCCGAGGGACCTGCCCCGGCCGAGCCGCCCGTCCAGGAGGAGCCGCCCGTCCAGGACGAGGTGCCGGACCCGGTCCAGGCCGAGGAGCCGGTCGCGGAGGACGGCGAGCCCGAGCCGCCGCGCGGCGGGAAGCGGCGCTGGTCGCCCGACCACGACCCGTCCATCATCCCGGGGCTGGTCGACGACGACCACGATGACCGCATCGGGCGCGACCGGTGAGCGCCGAGCTGGCGGACGCCTGGACGGCCCGCTTCGGCGACGAGGTCAGCACCGAGGAGACGACCGGCGGCCTCGCGGTCGGCGTCCCGCCCGAGCACTGGCTCGACGCGCTCACCTTCGCCCGCGACGACCTGTCCTGCGGGTTCTTCGACTGGCTGACCGGCGTCGACGAGATGGAGGACGGCTTCGCCGTCGTCGTCCACGTGTACTCGCTGGAGCGCCGCCACCACCTGCTGGTCCGGACGCGCGTCCCGAGGCGGGCCCCGGTCCTGGCGACGGCGACCGGCGTCTACCGGGGCGCCGCGTGGCACGAGCGCGAGACGGCGGAGATGTTCGGGATCCTGTTCGAGGGCCACCCGAACCTCGTCCCGCTGCTGCTGCCGGACGGCTTCGAGGGTTACCCGCTGCGCAAGGACTTCGTGCTCGCGGCCCGCGTCGCCAAACCCTGGCCGGGCGCCAAGGAGCCGGGGGAGTCGGGGCACGGGGCGCCGAGCCGCCGCCGCGTCCGCCCGCCCGGCGTCCCGGAGAACTGGGGGCCGGATGCTTGAGATCGTCGTCAAGCTCGCCCTCGTCGCGGCCGCGTTCGCGCTGCTGCCGCTGCTGGTGGGGCAGGCCGAGCACAAGGTGATGGCGCACATGCAGGGCCGCCTCGGCCCGATGTACGCGGGCCGGTTCCACGGCTGGGCGCAACTCGTCGCAGACGGCGTGAAGTTCGCGCAGAAGGAGGACGTGGTCCCGCGCGACGCCGACCGGTGGGTGTTCAAGCTGGCGCCGGGCGTGGCGCTCGTCCCGTACCTGCTGGTACTGCTGGTCATCCCGGTCGGGCCGGGCGGGCAGGTCGCGCTCGACCTCGGCCCGGGGATCTTCTTCGCGCTCGCCGTGATGGGCGTCGGCGTCATCGGCGCGATCATGGCGGGCTGGGCGTCGGCGAACAAGTACTCGCTGCTCGGCGGGATGCGGGTCGCCGCGCAGCTGATGTCGTACGAGCTGCCGATGGTGTTCGCGGCGTCGTCGGTCGCGATGGCGGCGGGCACGCTGTCGCTGCAGGGCGTCGTGGAGGAGTGGCGCTGGTGGTGGCTGCCGTGGCAGGCGGTCGGCGCCGTGGTGTTCTTCGTCGCGGGCCTCGCCGAGCTGCGCCGCCCGCCGTTCGACATGCCGGTCGCCGACTCGGAGATCATCTTCGGTCCGTACACCGAGTACGGCGGGCTGCGGTTCGCGCTGTTCCTGCTGGCCGAGTACGCGGGGATCGTGGTGCTCTGTGCGCTCACGGCCGTGCTGTTCCTCGGCGGGTGGAAGGGCCCGTTCCTGAACACCGAGCTCGGCTGGCTCTGGATGCTGATCAAGGTCGGCGCGCTGGCGTTCTGCGTCATCTGGCTGCGGGTCAGCTACCCGCGCATGCGCGAGGACCAGTTGCAGAAGCTCGCGTGGGCGTGGCTGGTGCCGCTGTCGCTCGCCCAACTGGCGCTGACGGGCGTCCTCAGCGTCGCCCTGGCCTGAACCTGCAGAGCCTGAACCCCGCTGCCCTGAACCCCGCCGGCCTGAACCCCGCTGCCCTGAACCCCGCCGGCCTGAACCCCGCTGGTCGGTCGCGGCTCAGCGCATGAAGATGGTGAACTCGGCCATTTCGGGGAGGAGGTCGGGCGGGATGTCGGCGTCCACCGCCATCTCCTCGGCGGACACGAACCCGCCGTGCTCCTCGCGGTGGCGCACGATGCGCTCCGCGATCTCGGGCGTCATGCCGGGCAGCGCCTCGATGATCTCGCGGGGCGCGTGGTTGACGTCCACCAGCCCGCCGTCGTCGTAGGTGCGCGGCGCGTCCGGACGGCCGATCCGCAGCTCGCGGGCGAGGGCCGGGTCCTCGGCGGCGAGCGCGCGCGCCTGCTCGCGCAGCGTACGGCGGTACTTGGCGAGTTCGATGGCGCGCTCGTTCTGCCGGTTGCGGACCGTCTCCTGCGGAAACACCGACTTCCGGACGGCGAACGCGTGCCCGGTGCCCGCCAGCCACAGCAGGATCGCCACGAACGACCCGAAGACGGTCAGCAGCGCGTCGCCGGACCCGAGCATCGTCAGGACGGCGGCCGTCCCGGCGCCGTACCCGGCGCCCGCCGCGCCGAGCCCCCACGAACCGCGCCGGATCGCGGCGTACAGGAACGAGACCGGCGTCCCGTACCCGAATGTGATGAACGGCACGGCCGCCCACAGCACACCGCGCGCCGTGTCCGCGCCCGGGAGCGGGACGGGCGGCGGCGGAGGGGGCGGGACCGGCGGACCGGGAACGGGCGCTCCGGGACGCGGCATTCCGGGACGCGGCGCGCCCGCGGGCGGCCTACCGGGGAAGGGAGGCCGGTACGGGGGCCGGTGCGGAGGCCGCGGCATCGCCGGACCCGGTTCGCCGTCGTGAGGGCGGTCCGCGTGATGACTCACATAGCCTCCCTGCACGTAAGCGCGTCCTGTACCACGCGTCCTACTCCAGGTAGGACGAACGCCGCGCCCATCGCGTTCCCCCGAGGCCCAACGTGCGCAATCATGGGGCACGTGGGACGGCTACCAGGAGGCGGGCTGGCCAAGGGGCTGGCGGTCACGTTGCGGACGATGACGCGGCGGTCCATAACGCGTCAATACCCCGAAGTGCAACCGGAGTTGCCGCCGCGCAGCAGGGGCGTCATCGCCCTGTTCGAGGAGAACTGCACCGTCTGCATGCTGTGCGCCCGTGAATGCCCCGACTGGTGCATCTACATCGACTCCCACAAGGAGACCCTCCCGGCCGAGGGCGGCGGGCGCCCCCGGACCCGCAACGTCCTCGACCGCTTCGCGATCGACTTCGCGCTGTGCATGTACTGCGGGATCTGCATCGAGGTGTGCCCGTTCGACGCGCTGTTCTGGTCGCCGGAGTTCGAGTACGCCGAGTACGACATCGCGGAGCTGACGCACGAGAAGGAGCGGCTGCGCGAGTGGATGTGGACCGTCCCGCCGCCGCAGGCGCACGACCCGGGGGCGGAGCCGCCCAAGGAGGTCGCCGCGGCGGAGAAGGCGGCGGCGCGGGCCGCGCGCCGGCCGCCCGGCGCGTCCCCGGGAGCGGCGCGGTGAGCGGCCAGGAGATCGTGTTCACGCTGCTCGGCGTGGTCGCGGTCGGGTCGGCGGTGCTGGTGGTGACGACGCGCCGGCTCGTCCACGCGGCGCTGTGGCTGGTGGTGTCGTTCGGTGCGCTCGCGGGCGGCTACCTGGTGCTGACGGCCGAGTTCGTCGCCTGGGTGCAGGTGCTGATCTACGTCGGCGCGATCGTCGTGCTGCTGCTGTTCGGGATCATGCTGACGCGGGCGCCGATCGGGGAGTCCGCCGACCTCGACTCCGGCAACCGGTGGGCGGCGCTGGCCGTCGCCGCCGGCACGGCCGCCGTCCTGGTCACCGTGGTGGTCCTCGGCTTCCGGGACGAGCGGATGCCGCTGCGCGCGGGCGGCGGGTCGGCCGAGGAGCTGGGCGCGGCCGTGTTCCGGACGTGGGTGCTGCCCTTCGAGGTGCTGTCGGTGCTGCTGCTGGCGTCGCTGGTCGGCTCGATCGTCCTGTCGCGCTCCGACATCGGCCCGCCCGCCCCCGAGGCGGGTTCCGGCGCGGGCCCGGACTCGGGAGAGGACGCCTGATGCATCTCGCCTACCCGACGGTCGTCGCCGCGCTGCTGTTCTCCGTCGGCGTGTACGGGGTGCTGGCGCGCCGCAACGCGATCCTCGTCCTGATGTCGGTCGAGCTGATGCTGAACGCGGTGAACCTGAACCTCGTCACGTTCGACGTCTGGTATCGCGACCGGCTGCACGGCGGCCAGGTCCTCACGCTGTTCACCATCGTGATCGCGGCGGCGGAGGTCGGGCTCGGGCTGGCGATCGTCCTGCTGGTGTACCGGAACCGGAAGATGATCGACGTCGACCGGCTGCGCACGCTCGCCGAGGACGGCGCCCGGGAGGGCGAGACCGGGCGGCGCCCGGCGGAACCGGAGCCCGAGGCGGACCCCGAGGCGGACCCCGAGGCGGTCGACGCGCGATGATCCTGCTGTCCTCCCTGACGGCGCTGCTGCCGTTCCTCGCCGCGTTCGCCGGGATGCTGTCCGGGCCGTCCCTCACCCGGATGCTGCGCGGTGTGCCGGGCGGCGGCCCCGGCGTGCTCGCGTGCGTGCCGGTCGCGGTCTCGCTCGTCCTGTCGGCGGTCGTCGCCTTCACCGTGTGGCGCGACCCCGGTGAGCGGACGGGCACCCTCGCCGTGGTCGACACCGGGTCGGTGCCGATCCGGATCGGGCTCCAGGTGGACGGCCTGGCCGCCGTGGTCGGGCTCATGGTGTGCTGCGTCGCGCTGGCCGTCCAGGTGTACTCGGTCGCGTACATGAAGGGCGACCGGCGGTACTCGTCCTACGCGGCGTTCATCTCGCTGTTCACGTCCGCGATGCTCCTGGTCGTGTACGCGGGCGACCTCCTCGTCCTGTACGTCGGCTGGGAGGTCATGGGCATCTGCTCGTACTTCCTGATCGGGCACCACTGGGAGGAGCGGGCGAACTCGCGGGCGGCCGTGAAGGCGTTCCTGGTCACGCGGCTCGGCGACGTCGGCTTCCTGCTCGGCGTGATCGTCCTCGGTGTCGGCGCCGGCACGTTCGAGATCTCCGGGATCCTCGCGCGGGCGGGCGACCTGCCGTCCTCGACGGTGACCGCGGCGGCGCTGCTGCTGCTCGCCGGCGTCGCGGGCAAGAGCGCGCAGTTCCCGCTGCACACCTGGCTGCCGGACGCGATGGCCGGCCCGACGCCGATCAGCGCGCTGATCCACGCGGCGACGATGGTCGCGGCGGGCGTCTATGTCGTCGCCCGCCTCTACGGCGTGTTCCTGCTGACTCCGGGCGCCCGCACCGTGCTGGCCGTGGTCGCGGTGGTCTCCATGGTCGGCGCGGCGTGCGCGGCGCTCGCGCAGGACGACCTGAAACGCGTCCTGGCGTACTCGACGATCAGCCAGCTCGCCGTGATGGCCGCCGGGCTGGCGGTCGGCGCGAAGACCGCCGCCGTCTTCCACCTGCTCACGCACGGCGCGTTCAAGGCGCTGCTGTTCCTCGCCGCCGGATGCGTCATCGTCACCGCCGGGTCGAACATGCTCGGGCACTACGGCGGGCTGTGGCGCGCCATGCCCGTCACGTTCTGGTCGATGACGGCCGGCCTGGCCGCGCTCGCGGGCGTCCCGCCGTTCAGCGGATGGTTCAGCAAGGACTCCGTCATCGAGGCGGCCCAGCACTCGGCGGTGCACGGCGGATCCCTGCCGGAGCAGGGCGTGTCCGCCCACGCGGCGGGCTGGGTCGACTACGCGCCGCCTCCGGAGATCGCGAGCCCGCCGAAGTGCGCCGCCGCGTCCCAGGTCTGCGAGGCGCTGGTCGCGAAGGTCCAAGCACCGGCCGTGCCCCTGTCAGCGGGCGCGGTGACCCTCCCGGCCGCGGCGGCGTGGCTGGTGTACCTGGGGCTGCTCCTGACCGTCGTGCTCACCGCCGCCTACGCGATGCGCACCTGGCTGGTGACGTTCTTCGGTGAGCCGCGCGGCGCCTACGAGCCCCGCGACCCGTCGCGCCTCATGTCGTGGACGGTCGCCGCCCTGGCCGTCCCCGCCGCGATCCTCGGATTCTTCGGGCTCGGTGCCGAAGAGCTCCGTCCCCACCTCGGGGCCTCGTTGCTCAGCGCCGTGCTGGTGGTCCTCGGGGCGGGGGCCGCCTTCCTCGTGTGGAACCGTGACCCCGCCTTGGACCCTGTGCGCGCGCTTGGCCCGGTCCGTCCCGTCTTCGCGCGCGCCTTCTACGTGGACGAGTTGTACGCCGCGGCGATCGTCCGCCCGGTACGGGCCCTGGCCCGGTACGTCGTCGAGTTCGACCGGCGCGGAGTGGACGCCGCCGTCGTCGGCACCGCGCACGGCGCCCGCCGCCTCGCCGGGATCCTCCGCGTCCCGCAGAACGGCAACCCGCAGACCTACCTCACCGGCCTGCTCGCCGGCGTCGTCGTCATCGTGGCCGGGGTGGTGATCCTCCTGTGATCTTCGTGCTGATGCTGGCGATCCCGCTCGCCGGGGCGCTGGCGCTGCTCGTCCCGGCGGACCGGTTCCTGCGCACCGGCTTCGCCGTCCGCGCGTTCGGGACGGCCGTGTCCGGCGCGACGCTGCTCGTCGCGATCTCCGCGCTGACCGCGTTCGACTTCGGCGCCACGTCCCGCATGCAGCTGGAGGTCGACCGGTCCTGGTCGCCCGCGATCGGCCTGCGCTTCCACCTCGGCGTCGACGGCATCTCGCTGCCGCTCGTCGTCCTCACCGCGCTGCTGACGTTCCTCTGCTTCCTCTACACGCTGCGGCACCCGCCGGAGGGCGGCCGCATCCGGCTGCTGACGGCGCTGCTGCTCGTCCTCGAGATCGGGATGCTCGGCACCTTCGTCGCCCTCGACCTCGTGCTGTTCTTCGTGTTCTTCGAGACCGTCCTGGTCCCGATGTACGTGGTGATCATGCTGTGGGGCGGGACGGGGCGCCGCGCCGCCGCCACCAAGTTCATCCTCTACACCCTCCTCGGCTCCGGCCTCCTCCTCGCCGGGATGCTCCTCGTCGGAGCGACACTGGGCACGCTGGACATGACCGCGCTCGCCGACCTGCACGGCTCCGGGCTGTCCCGCGGCATCCAGATCACGGCGTTCGCGCTGATGGGCATCGGGTTCGCCGTCAAGGCGCCGATGTGGCCGCTGCACACCTGGCTACCGGACGCGCACACCGAGGCGCCGACCGTCGGGTCCGTCCTGCTGGCCGGCGTGCTGCTGAAGATGGGCACCTACGGGCTCGTCCGTGTCGCGGTACCGCTCGCCCCGGACGGCGCCGCGTTCTGGGCGCCCTGGCTCGGCCTCCTCGCCGTCATCGGCATCATCTACGGCGCGCTCGCCTGCCTCGCCCAGCGCGACCTCAAACGGATGATCGCCTACTCGTCCGTCGGGCACATGGGGTTCGTGCTCCTCGGGATCGCGACGCTGACTCCCGTCGGGATCAACGCGGCGCTGTTCGGCAACATCGCGCACGGCCTGATCACCGGGCTGCTGTTCTTCCTCGCCGGCGCGGTCAAGGAACGCTGGCGCACCACCGACATGGCCTCGATCGGCGGCGGCATGCTCGGCACGTCGCCCCGGCTCGCCTCGATCCTGACCTTCGCGTCCGTCGCGTCCCTCGGGCTGCCGGGCCTCGCCGGGTTCTGGGGCGAGGTCCTCGCGCTCATCGGCGCGTACCGGCCGCACGCCGACCTGCCCCGCGAGACGTTCGTGACGTTCATGGCCGTCGCCGCGCTCGGCGCCGTCCTCACCGCCGCCTACTTCCTGCGGATGCTCGCCAAGCTCACCCACGGGCCGTCGTCCTCTTCGGGCGAGCCGGCGCGCGGGCCGCTCGCCGCCGTGTCCGTACAGGAGTACGCGGCGTGGGTGCCGCTGATCGCGCTCACGCTGCTCATCGGCCTGTGGCCGAAGACCCTGCTGGACGTGACCACCGGACCCGTCCGCGCGCTGTTCGGAGGCGGCTGATGATCCAGGGCATCGACTACGCGGCGATCGCGCCGCCGCTGATCCTCGCCGCCGCCGCGCTCGGCCTGCTGCTCGCCGACGCCTTCGACGCGCCCCGCCGCGCCCTCTCCCTCCTGTCGGCCGGGTCCCTCGTCGCGGCCCTCATCGCCGTGATCGCGCTGGCCTCCGGCGACCGCCGCGCCACGTTCTGCCTGCCGGACGGCCTGCGCTCCGGCGGCCCGCCGTCCTGCTCCTACGTCGCCGACGACTTCACGCTGCTGTTCCAGGGGATCGTCCTCGCCGCCGCCGCGATCGTCGTCCTGCTCTCCCTCCAGGAGATCACCGACTCGCGGATGCCGGCCGGGGAGTACCACTTCCTGCTGCTCGCCGCCGTCATCGGCGCGCTGGCGCTCGTCGCCGCCCGCGACCTCGTCCTCCTGCTGGTCGCCCTGGAGACCCTGTCCCTCCCGGTCTTCGCCCTCACCGCCCTCCGCCGCTACGACGGGACGGCGTCCGAAGCCGCGCTGAAGCTGTTCCTGGTCTCCGTCATCTCCACCGCGGTCATGCTGTTCGGGATCAGCCTCGTCTACGGCGCGACGGGCTCCATGCACCTGGACCGCATAGCGCCCGCCCTGGCCGACCTCCCCTCCGACCTCGACCCGGTCGCCTCCGTCGGCTCCGTCCTCGTCCTCGCCGGGTTCGCGTTCAAGGTCGCCGCCGTCCCGTTCCACTTCTGGGCCCCGGACGTCTACCAGGGCGCCCCGCTGCCCGTCGCCGCGTTCCTGTCCGTCGTCTCGAAGGCCGCCGGATTCGCCGGGCTCGTCATCGTCCTGGCGATCGGCCTGCCCGCCTACGGGCACGTCTGGGGCCCGATCCTCGGCGTCCTCGCGGCCCTCACCATGACCCTGGGCAACCTCCTGGCCCTGCGGCAGCGCACCCCGATCCGCCTGCTGGCCTGGTCGTCGGTCGCCCAGTCGGGCTACATGCTCGCGCCCCTCGCCGTCGGCTCGCACCGCCTCGGCGAGGCCACCGCCGCCACCGTCGCCTACGTCGCCCTCTACGCCGTGATGAACCTCGGCGCGTTCGCCGTCGTGATCGGCTACCACCGGCTCCGCACCCTGGACGACTACCGCGGCCTCGCCCGCCGCGGCCCCGCCGCCGCCACCGCCCTCGCCTTCTTCCTGATCTGCCTCGCCGGGCTCCCGCCCGGCGTGATGGGGCTGTTCGCCAAGGTCGTCGTGTTCCGCGCCACCGTCGCCGGCGGCGTCACCTGGCTCGCCGTCATCATGGCGATCAACACGGTCATCGGGCTGTACTACTACCTGGCCTGGGCCGTGCGCCTGTTCGGACCGTCCCCCTCCGGGCAGGAGCGGGACACGGGACCCGGCCTGCCGGTCCGCGCCGCGATCACCGCGGCCGCCGCCGGCGCGATCGCCCTGTCGATCGCGCCGCAGCTCGTCCTGCAGGCCGTCTGACCGGGAACGTTCACCCAGGTCAAACCGTTGATGTTCATGCCGGAGTCGACGGGGAGGCAACGGAAGTGCACCACAACGGCGTCAAGACGGCAGCACTGATCGCCGCGCTGTCCGCCCTGATGCTCGTCGCCGGATGGGCGTTCGGCGGCGCCACCGGGCTGACGATCGCGCTGATCATCGCCCTCGGTACCAACGGCATCGCGTACTTCTTCAGCGACCGCATCGCGCTGCGCTCCATGCGCGCCCACCCGGTCGGCGAGGTCGAGGCCCCGACCCTCTACCGGCTCGTCCGGGAACTCTCCACCGCCGCGCGCCAGCCCATGCCGCGGCTCTACATCTCCGAGACCCGCCAGCCCAACGCGTTCGCCACCGGCCGCAACCCGCGCAACGCCGCCGTCTGCTGCACCCGCGGCATCCTCCACATCCTGGACGAGCGGGAGTTGCGCGCCGTCCTCGGGCACGAGCTGTCCCACGTCTACAACCGCGACATCCTGATCTCCTCGGTCGCCGCCGCGATCGCCACTGTGATCACCTACCTGTCCCACCTGGCGATCTTCCTGCCGATCGGCCGCGCCGACGACGACGACGGCCCCGGCATCCTCGGCGCCCTCCTGATGCTCGTCCTGGGCCCGGTCGCGGCCGCCGTCGTCCAGATGGCGATCTCCCGCACCCGCGAGTACTCCGCCGACGCCGCCGGCGCCCGCCTCACCGGCGACCCGCTCGCCCTGGCGTCCGCCCTCCGCAAGATCGACGCCGGCACCCGCGCGATGCCCCTGCCCCAGGACCCGGAGCTCGCCACCACCAGCTCCCTGATGATCGCCAACCCGTTCGCCGGGGCTGGCATCGGCAAGCTCTTCTCCACCCACCCGCCCACCGCCGACCGGATCGCCCGCCTGGAGCGCATGGCGGGCCGCCGCTGAAATCGGGCCGAACCATCCCGGCCGCCGCCGCGTCATAACACACGAGAGCGCGCCGGCCCCTTCTGCGGGGGATGGGGCCGACGCGCTCCTCAAACACCTAGCGGTAGTTCACGAACTGCAGCGCCACCTCGAGGTCCTTGCCCTTCAGCAGCGCGATGACCTGCTGGAGGTCGTCCTTCTTCTTCGCGCTGACCCGCAGCTCGTCCCCCTGGATCTGGGCCTTCACACCCTTCGGCCCCTCATCCCGGATGATCTTCCCGATCTTCTTCGCCTCGTCCTGCGCGATGCCCTCCTTGAGCCCCACGCTCAGCTTGTGCACCTTCCCCGACGGCTTCGGCTCCCCGGCATCGATCGCCTTCAGCGAGATCCCCCGCTTGACGAGCTTGTCCTTCAGCACGTCCAGCACCGCGTTGGCCCGCTCCTCGGTGTTCGCCTGGATCTCGATCGACTCACCCGACCACTTGATCCCCGCGTCCACGTTCCTGAAGTCGAACCGGTTGGCCACCTCCTTGGCGGCCTGGTTCAGCGCGTTGTCGACCTCCTGCCGGTCGAGCTTGCTGACGATGTCAAAGCTGGAGTCGGCCACGGCCCACACATCCCCTCAGCAGCAACTTCCGATCCACAGAGCGTATCGACTCCCCGCCCCGCCTCGATGTCACACCCACTCGCGCGGTCCGCTATTCTTTCAGGCGTCACCACGGCGGGTTGCCCGAGTGGCCAATGGGAGCGGACTGTAAATCCGTCGGCTTAGCCTACCCAGGTTCGAATCCTGGACCCGCCACTCACGCTGAAACAGCCTCTGACCAGTGCAAACGGTCGGAGGCTGTTCGCTTTCCAAGATCCCCCGGATGCAGCCAGACGCCACCGAAGGCACCCGTTTGTCGCTGGTCGCGGGATATTCGCGGGATGAGATCGAGGACGTTTCCGCAGGTTGCCCTAGACGCGGACGAGGGGCCCCGGGATGAACCGGAGCCCCTCCACCGTACGGCCTGTCACTCGCCGAGCGCATCGTCGATCCGCTTGTTCCCCTGGTCCTGCTGCCCGTCGATGCACTTGGCGTAGACCTGCAACGGGGCCTTGACGCTGTGCCCCGCACGTTCGGCGACCTCGGTTGCCGGAACACCGAAGTTGAGCCACAGGGACACTCCGGCATGCCGAAGGTCGTACGGCCGCCGCGCCAGGGGAGAGGCGACCTGTTCCGGTGTGAAGGCCAGAGCCCGAGTCGCCGCCCACACGTCGCCGTAGGCCGTCGACCCGACGATGCCGCCCCGCTCGGTTTGGAAGATCCGCCCGTCTTCGGCCGTCCCGAACTCGGCGATGTAGTCGCGGAGGATCTCCACCAGGACGGGCGGGATCGGGACCGTCCGAACCTCGGCCGCCGGGCGGAGCTTGAGGCCGCGTTGCTCGTGAGTCGACCCGCTGTCGGTCCACCGCGATCCCGTTTCGGGTAGGAGCGGGTCAGGACGAGGCGACCCCAGCCAGTTGCCGGAAGATGGCAGTCGTCTCGGTGCAGGGCCACCGCTTCAGCCGGGCGAAGTGCCGCGTAATACATGCACGCGTAGAGAGCCCGCAGCCGCCGGCCCCTTCCCCGCTTGCCGACGTAGGTGACCGCCGTCAGGCACTCTCGCATCTGCGAGGCCCGAGCACGACACGCCAGTCCACCTCTCGGCGAGCATGGGAGGCGTTCACTTGACCTCGTCGATCGTGTTCCGGTCGAACTCCTCCAACTCGACCGCATACTCAAAGGCGTTGTAGAGGACCGCCGGCTTACGAGCCACCGCCTTGGCCGCCGCAGGCTGGTCGTTCAAGGGCGGAGGCGCTCGCGCCTGGCCGCGCGTCGCGTAGCTTAGCTTTGCCACCCGGCCGCCGGCGGTCACGGTGTCGCGCCGCCTCTCGCGTGCCGCAGGGCGGTTCGAGCTGTGCAAAGCGTCTGGCAAGGTTGCTCCGCATGGGGATTCTCTACGACTACTTCATTGCGACAAGCGACGACGAGGCCGCCCAGGTCATCGACTGGGGGGGCAGGTCCCGGCCACCCGCCTGAAGGACAAACACCGAAAGAGCATGTGGAAGGCGGAATCGATCCGGCTGTTCAGCTAGGCACCCTTGAGGCGATCCTCACGGACGCCCCTACGGACAAGTCAGCGGCAGGCCCCGCCATGCCGACCTCATTGGTCCCAACGAAGAGAGCGACACCCAGCAATGGGTCGTGACCGTCCCCGACGACTTCGTGACCCTCATGGCAGATGCGAGCGACGATCAGTTCGCTGCCGCAGCGCCGCCCCGGTCACAGACAGAAGAGTTCTGGGGCGCGGCCGAGCCCGTCGAGCTGGAGCAGATCATGCGCGGACTGCGCGAGATCGCCCAGCGAGCACGCGAGCAAGGCAGACATCTGTACTGCTGGATGTCCCTCTAGCTTCACGCCAGCGCTTCCCCTACCAGGAGAGTTGCAGGCGAACCTGGAAAGGTGCGGGGCTCCCCCGACCCCGCCCCGTCGAGGATGGCGACGGCCAAACCCGTCAAGGGCGCTGCGCGTCGGCTGCGTCGACGGCCCACGGCCACCCTTGATGGAACCGTGTCCGGGCTTACACCGAGTCATGTCGACACCGTTGCATGGCGGAGGCCGTACGGGGTCTTGGCTAACGGCGAGGCTGCCTCACGCTCGCTCAGCGCCGCCGCCCTTGTCTCGTGCCAGGTCCCGAGGTATGTCCGGCCAGTGTGATTTCGCTGCGCGGCCCGACGAACAGCCGGTCCCCGGCCGGGACCCGAACTCATTGATGTGGTGGCGAAGCAGCGTGACGAATTCCGCGTGGTGGATAGGCACGGGTAGGTCGCCGAGTGTGGGCAGCCGGGCCCGGCCCGCGCCGCTGGGGGCGGGCGGGCTTGGGCGTTGGTCTGTTGTTCATGCGGCTTGGGGCCATGTGGGTGGTGGGTGTCTTCGCTGGTGGAGGGCGTCGGTGTCGGGTGGGTGGAGGCGGTAGGTGTATCGGCCGTCGGGTGTTTTGGTGATGTGGAGTCGGTCGGGGTGGGTGTGTTTGTAGCGGTTGTGCCAGCCGCAGGTGAGGGTGAGTTTGTCGATGTCGGTGGGGTTGTTGCCGAGTGCCCAGCCGTGGACGTGGTCGACCTCGCACAGCGTCCCGGGTACCCCGCAGCCCTGCACCGCACACGTCGAGTACAGGGTCTCCAGCACTTGCCGTTGCGGCACGGTGGCGAACCTGACCCGATGGCCCAGGTACAGCGGGGTGTTCCCGGCGCCGAGCAGCAGCGGTGACACCCCGGCGCTCAGCGCGATCCTGCGGGCCTGCTCTGCCGGGATAGGAGTGCCGTCGGTCAGCCGCGCCGGGGTGGTGCCGCCGGTGAGGGTGTCCAGGTCGCAGATGACGGTGACCTTGGTGGCCGTGTGTCCACCCGCCAGCACGCCGGTCAAGGCCGCTGCGGTCCGCTCCGACAGATCGCGGTGGTCGTCGGTTCCGGCGGGCTTGGCCAGCGGTGCCAGGGTGCCGTCCCAGATCGCGGCGTCCTCAGCGTTCAACCAGCCCTTGATGTAGCGGCCACCGTCGAGCGACCGGGTCGAGTCGATCCACGACCGCTCATACCCCCGCTTCACGTCCTGCGGGGCCTGCTCACACCCGTCGCGCTCGGCGATCACGTCACGAATCCGCCTACCGAACGAGGCCACCTTCCCGGCCGAGAAGCCCTGGTCGACCATGCCGAGCAGGGTGGTCTCGGCAGTGACGCAGTCATCGTCGTCCAGGCGGGCGGTGGCCTCGGCGATGGTCGCGGCGTACCCGGCCGACAACTCACCGGCGGTCCACCGCTCGGTGACCTCCGTGAGACGGTGGCGCTGCCGCGCCAGGGTCAGCCGCTCTTTGGCGCGGGCTTCGCGCATGCCCATACGGGACCGCAGCCACGAGCGGGTGGAGGGGAAACCCCACCGCTGCACCTCACGGGCACCGTCCACCACACCGACGAGTCCGGCCAGCGCGGCCTCCTGCAGATCGATGGCTGCGGCGAGCGCCTCGGCCAACTCCAGGCAGGCGGCCGGCGAGTCGGGGGCGGTGCAGGAGGCGAGTTCAGCGGCGATCGCCGAGACCGCGTTCACCAATTCCATGGCGGACGCGACATCAAGATCGCCCTTATTTGAACTCATGCGACCATCATATCCGTCCGGACATTGCCTCGCTCCTTTGGATTGAAATTCGACCATGATTCTTTCGGGTGTCCGCTATCGCTGTTCGCAATTATCGCGGATGCCTTATTTCGGGCATTTCGATTTCGCTGTCTTGTGGATTGTGATGGTGCATCTTGCGTTGTGCGTGCCCTTACCGGTGATCACCACCCCGTACAAGGGATACGACAAGCCCAAGTTCCAGCAGCAGGCCAAGCGCTCGCACGCCAAGCTCCGCAGACCCGGCCGTCTCGTCGAGGCCGGCGCCGTCCCGCCGAACTGCGAAGCCATCACTGAAAAAGGGTCAGTGCGGCGGGGCGAGTGTCAGGCCGTCCAGTTGGGCGGTCAGGCCTGGTCGTTCCGACTTCTTCACCTTCGGTGTGACGCCTAGGGCAGCCAATTCGGTTCGCAGCGCCTCGGGGGCAGGGTGTTCGATCTCGAAGGAGAGCAGTGGCACGACCGGCAGCGTTTCCGTCGGGTGGGCTGTGCGTCCCCAGTCGATCAGGAACGGCCGCACGCCTGGGAGGGGCGGGGTGAGCCGCCAGCTCAGGAGCGTGCCGTCTGGCCGTCGTCGTGACATCTCGTATGGGGCGTCCAGATCGACTCCGGCCTCGCGCGCTCGTGCAACTGCCGCGTCGATGTCGGTGGTCGCCACGGCCCAGGCCACCAGTGCGGGCGCGGTGAGGTCGTCAACGCCGAACGGGCGGGACGCCGCCGGTTCGGATTGGTCGGGATCCGGACCGACGATCTCCAGGTAGCTGCGGCCGCCCAGCCCCAGCAGGAAGTTCCGGGTGCCGAGGCCGATGTGCGGCCCGCCTTCCACTGGGCGTACCCCGACCCGTTCGGCGACCTGCTCCACAGTCGTCGCCAGGTCCGGTGTCGCGTACACGAGATGGTCCAGATCAGTCATGGCAACGACCCTAGAGTCGACCCGCCACGTTGCTCGCGGCGCGGGTGCGAGGTTCCGCGCCGACGAGTCACTCCTGATGGACGAACCTGGTTCGTAGCCATTTGACGCCCGCGTTCAGGACGGGCGGCAGCGTGATCAGGACGACCACCGCTTCGCCGAGATTGTCCTTGGCCGTTTCCGCGGTTATCCAGCCGAGGAGCGCGAGCAAGGGCGTCCAGGTGCGGACGTTGGAGCTGAGAATCCAGCGGAGCGCGGCGATCCATGTCGAGTTTCGCAGTAGCAGCGCCAGGTGGGGGACGCTCACCAGTACGTGCCACGTGAAGAGAATGCGGTCTTTCCTGGTCGGCAGGGCGTCGAGTTCACCCAGCCATTCCTCCAGGTAACGGGATCTGGCCGCACGAGGTAGAAGCGCGGTGGCGCACGCCAGGGCCCGGGCGCTCGCCCTCGCTCCCTGAGGTGACGTGTTGAGGCGTGCGCGAGCAAGGGTTTCCAGCTCGTCGGCTATGTGGTTCAGGCCGAGCCGGACGGCCAGGGGCGTCATCAGCTCCAATGTCTCTTGGCTTTTCGTGAGCTGCTTCTGCTGATCCACGTACTGGAGCGTCTGCATGTTGTGGAGGCGGTCGAGGAGCTTGAGTGTCAGGACTCGTTCGTCCGCCGTGTGCAGATCGGCCGGTTCCAACGCTTCCAGATCGGTCAGCCCCCGGACGAGCGAGGCGATCTCGTCCCCGAACTCGAAGTTCAGGTCGGCCTCGTCGCAGTCGGCGTCCGAGAGGACGTCGTGGAGCAGAGCGGCACAGATCATCTGCGCGTCCAGCCCGGCGTCGGCGGCGATCTCCGCCACCGCGACCGGATGGGTGATGAAGGGGTCGCCGCTATGGCGCCGCCGGCCGTCATGGAGGCGTGCGGCGAAGGCGTGGGCGCGCCGGATGCGCTCGCGCTCCGAGTCGGTGGTCTCGGCGGGCAGCCTGGAGATGATCGAGTCGACGGTCATGGCAGGCTCCCCTCCGTACGAGGACGCCAGGACGTGCCGCGCGAGCGTTCCGCCTTGGCGATCGCCGCACGTGCCTGCTGGGCTCCTTCGCTGGTGAGCTTGTAGTAGCGGCGCCTGCGCCGGCCCTCGCCGAGATGGCGCTCCGGCGGCTCCCAGGAGCTCTCGACCCATCCGCAGCGTTCGAGCCGGACGATGATCGGATAGATCGTCCCGGTCGGCTGGCCCGTCTGCCTGCTCAGTTCCAGGCCGAAGTGCTCGCGGTCCGGATCCGCCAGCATCTCCTTCAGGACGAGAAGCGTCTGCAAGGTCATCCGAGGGGGCATATGTCGAACTCTAGATAGACCTCGCGGAGAGTCACCTATCTCAGAGGTGATAACCCCCTGCTAACGAGGTCACAGGACGGATGGCTACTGAGCGTGGTCCACGAGGACGGCGAGGCCCGCGATCAGGCCGAAGACGGCGATGACCGCCAGCACGCAGATGAAGATCAGCAGCCAGCCGACCAGGATCCCCAGCAGTGCCATCCCGCGGCCGTCCCCGCCGAGGCGGCGGCCCCGGAAGCGGCCGATGTGCCCGGCCACGATCGCCGCCAGCCCGCACAGCACCGCCATCCCCACGAAGATCGCGGGATTGATCCAGGCGATGCCCGTGGCGAAGTTCAGCAGCGCCGCCACACCGGAGCCCGCGAAGAAGACGCTCGCCTTCGCCGGCCGGTTCGCGCTCCGGCGCGTCCCGACAGCGTCCATGATCACCTCCTCGGGCACCCTACCCGGACGCTCAGCGGGGAGCGTAGGCGCTGGACTGGAGCGTGTAGAGGCGGGCGTACTCGCCGTTCAGCGCCATCAGGGCGTCGTGCGCGCCGCGTTCGGTGATCTTGCCTTCGGACAGGACGACGATGAGGTCGGCCTCCCGCACCGCGCCCAGGCGGTGGGAGATGAGGACGCTCGTGCGCCCGTGCCGAGCCCGGCGGCGAGCCACGGCAGGTCGTCCCGGTCCCCGCCGGTGGCGAGGGCGTCCAGGACGAGATTCGTCAGCCACGCCGTCGCGACGGGTGCCAGCCCGCCGAGCACGGCGAGGACGACCGACGCGGCGGTGGCTGCCGGGCGCGCGCGCCAGGCCAGGGCGGCGACGGCGCCGGAGCGCGCGCCCCGTCGGCTCACGCGCGGGCCGGCACGGGCAGCCCGGCCGGCGAGAGGGGCGAGGACGTCACCACGGCGTCCTCGCCGACGAGGTGGAAGCTGGGGGACGCCGGATGCCCGAACGCCGTGGTCACCGGCCCGTGCACGGGCTCGACGACGATGGTCGCGAGCGGGGAGAGCGCGGCGATGAAGGGCTCGGCGTCGTCCCGCTCGCCCTCGATCACCGCGAGGACGCGCCCGGCGTCCATCGGCCGGACGCGGTCGGCGAACTCGGGCAGCCGCTCCCGGCATCCGGCGCAGGTGGTGGAGAACAGGCCGACGATCGCGGGCTCGGCGGACGACGGCGAGGGGCAGGAGGAGGTCGAACGCGCAGAGGACGCCGACGAAGACGACGGCCGCGACGAGATACGGCAACGGTGCTCCCTCGTGGTGGTGCCGGCTCGTGGTGGTGCCGGCTCGTGGTGGTGCCGGCTCGTGGTGGTGCCGGCTCGTGGTGGTGTCGGCTCGTGGTGGTGTCGGCTCGTGATGGTGCCGGACGCGTCATCGGGGGGTGCGCGCGAGGCGCGATCAGCAGGTCGGCGAGGTCGTCGAAGAAGACGGCCAGCAGGGCGAGGACGGCCGCGCTCCCCGCCGCGATGGCGGCGCCCGCGGGGTGCACGGGCCCGGCCGCCGCGAGGTGCGCGGCGAGGCCGCCCCAGGCGAGCGCGGCGAGGGCGAGATTGCGGACGATGTGCGCGCGGCTCACCGGGGACGGGCGCGCGCCGAAGCAGCGGCACGTCGCGCCCCCGCCGTCGCGGAGCGCGCGGTGGATCCCCGCGGTGAACGCGAGCAGGACGGCGCCCGCGAGCGCGAAGCCGGCCGGCGCCGTCCGCGGGATGGCCAGCAGTACGACGGCCGCCGCCTCCGCGGCCACGACCGCGACGGACGTCGCCGTCGTGGGCAGGCCGGGGGCCAGGCCGGGCACCGACCGCCGGAACTCGCGGAAGGCGTCCCGGCTCCGGACCTTGCCGGCCACCGCGACCAGGAAGACGAGCCCCAGGGCGCAGCGGGCGGTCAGCGCGGCGTACTGCACGGCGGATGTCGGTGGCTGCAGTAGGTCTTGCCGGCGTAGATGCAGCAGCGGAGGCCGGTGTCGGTCCACCAGCAGGGCTCGGCGCGGGCGGTGGTGGACGGCAGGACGCGGCCGAGCATCCGGTCGCCGATGCGGTTGAGGGCACGGATCATGAGGAGCTCCTCACAGGTCGAGCCGGATCTCTCCGGCTGCGGGGTTCCGAGCGGCGGCGCGTCTCGCCAGACATGATCAACGCTCGCCGGTGCCGAAGCCAATGACGTTGATCACCTGCGGCAAGGGGGCGGACGCGCCCTCCTCCCGGTGCGCCGGAGGCGACCCGCCCGCCTCCCGGTACGCCGGACGGCAGTTCGTCGCCGGGGAGGGCGGCGATGCGCTTGACGTTCCAGATCCGGCCGTCGGGCCCGGCGGGGCCGGGACGGTAGGGGCCGTTCAGGCGCGGTTCGAGCACGACCACGTCGCCGCACCGCACCTCGTCGAGCGACCGCCGCCGCACCAGGACGCGGTCGCCGTCCCGCAGCGTGGGCAGCATGCTCGTCCCGTGGACGGTGACGACCACCAGGTTCCTGCGCGCCCACCCGAGCGCCAGCACCGCGCCCGCCGCGCCCGCCGCGCCCGCCGCGCCCGCCGCGGCGAGTCGCGCGCCGCCCGGTACCCGCAAACTCCGCGAAGTCGGCATCCGTCCCATAGCCGCCCGATCGGAGCCCGAAGATCATCACCGCGGGCCGTACGCGCGGGTGATACCGGACGGCGTCCGGGCCGCGGGGCGCGGGTTCCGGGTTTGGTCTACCGGTCACCGGCCGGGCGCTCCACCGGGTAGACCTGCATTCGTGCAGGTGAGTTATGTGAGTGAGGCGACGCCGGGGCGGCCGAACGAGGATTTCGTGGCGGCCGGGCCCGGCTGGGTGGTGCTGCTGGACGGCGCCACGGCGCCGCAGGGGGTGGACAGCGGGTGCCGGCACGATCCGGCGTGGCTGGTGCGCCGGCTGGGCGGCCGGATCGCGGCGCTGCTGGCGCTGGAGGACGGCAAGCCGCTGCCCGACCTGGTCGCGGAGGCGATCAAGGTGACGGGGGAGGCGCACACCGGGACGTGCGACCTGCAGAACCCGGACAGCCCGTCCGCGACGGTGTCGCTGCTGCGCCGCAGCGGCGCGGCCGTGGAGTGGTTCGTGCTCGCCGACTCCCCGATCGTGGTGGACGTCGGCGAGATCCTGGTGTTCCGGGACGACCGGGTCGACCATCTGCCCAGCTACACCCTCGAAGGCGTGCGCCGGTCGCGGAACAGCCCCGGCGGGTTCTGGGTGGCGAGCACCAAGCCGGAGGCCGCCTACGAGGGGCTGACCGGCGAGGTCCCGGTCGACGGCCTCCGGCGCGCGGCGGTGCTCAGCGACGGCGCGTCCAGGCTGGTCGAGCGGTTCGGCCTGATGGGGTGGGACGAGCTGCTCCAGCTGCTGGACGAGCAGGGCCCGAGGGAACTGGTCCGGCGCACCAGGGCCGCGGAGGCGGCGGGCACGAAGCCCAGGGGCAAGCAGTACGACGACGCCACCGCCGTCCTGGTGCGCTTCTAGCGTCCGGTTCCAGGGGCGTTCAGCGGGTCGCGGGCTTGATGTTCGGCCACCAGGCGCCGAGGTCCTCAGGCAGGTGCATCCCGTCGACGCGCAGCGTGGCCGGCATCATCGGGAAGCGCCGCCCGGCCGGGAACGTCCGGGTGTAGGACGGCGGGTCGATCACGATGACGCGGGTGCCGTTGACGGCGGGGATGTCGGCGGGCACGCCCTCGTTCCAGATCCATTCGCCGTGCGCGTCGACGAGGTTCCACGGGCTCGACACGACGGGCGGCCCCGGCGGGGCGTCGGCGTTCAGGAAGCACGCGATGATCTCCGGCGCGGGGCGCTCGCCGGTGAGCCCGCCGGGGCGGCCGATGAGCGCCCCTCCGAGCAGCATGTGCAGCTGGAAGTTGTCGCCGATCCCGCCGATCGTGACCGTCCAGCCCATGCGGCTCGCGCGGTCGAGGACGAGGATGCGCTCGCCGTCCAGGACGCGCAGCAGCGCCTCGTAGTGCTCCATCTGCCCGAGGTGGCGGGACGTCGCCCCTGCTGCGCGGAGGTGGAGGTCGCGGTCCTCGATGGACGCCCGCACGTCCGGTGCCTTCTGCAGGACGGTGCAGCCCGCCAGGGCGAACTGCGGCAGCGCGAACCAGGCCATCATCGTCACGACCGCGCCGTCCCCGAGGACGGGCCCGACCGTGTCGACCGCCTGCTGGGACGGCTGCTCCTCCTGCATGTCGGGCGGCGTTCCGCCCTTGGTGGCCTCCGCCCAGGCGTCGCCGAAGGCCAGCGCGGCGGCGGCGACCTCGGTGGTCCGCTGGACGATCGCGGGACCGACGGGCGCGGGGTCGGCGCCGTTCTCGATCCAGGCGCCGGAGGTGACGGCGAGCCAGCCGCCGAGGTTCGGCGGCGCCTGCGCGATGCCCTCGGCGAGGCGGGGCAGCGCGGCGGTCATCTCGGCGGGGGAGGCGGTCCGGGGCGCCTGCATGAGGGGAGGCAGGAGGTCGCCGAAGGAGCGGTCCTCGGCGATGGCCGCCCGGACGGCCTCCTCGACGGCGTGCTGTAGCGGCATGGTTGATCACCTTCGCACAGCGGGCGGGACGGAGGGGAATCGGCCGGAGACCCACCACATCTTGGAATCTGATTCTAGAATGGGGTCATGGAGCCACAGGATTTCGAGGACGTGCTCAAGGCCGTCCGCAGCTTCGTCCGCGAGCAGGTGGTCCCGCGCGAGGACGAGATCGAGGAGACCGACGCGATCCCGGAGGCGCTGCGCCGCACGTCCCGGGACATGGGCCTGTTCGGGTACGCGCTGCCCGAGCAGTACGGCGGCCTCGGCCTGTCGCTGAGCGAGGAGGTCCGGCTCGTCTTCGAGATCGGCTACGCCAGCCCGGCGTTCCGCTCCATGTTCGGCACCAGCAACGGCATCGCCGGGCAGGTCCTGGTGAACTCCGGGACGGAGGCCCAGAAGGACGCCTGGCTGCCCAGGCTCGCGTCCGGCGAGGTCGTCGGCGCGTTCGCGCTCACTGAGGCCGAGGCCGGGTCCGACCCGAGCACGCTGTCCACGTCCGCGGCCCCCGACGGCGACGGCGGCTACGTCATCAACGGCGCGAAGCGGTTCATCACCAACGCCCCCGAGGCCGACGTCTTCATGGTCTTCGCCAGGACGGGCGGCGCCGGCTCGCGCGGCATCTCCACGTTCCTCGTCGAGAAGGGGACGGACGGCCTGAGCGTCGGCCCGCCCGACGAGAAGATGGGCCAGCGCGGCGCCCACACCGCCGAGGTCTTCTTCGACAACGTGCGCGTGCCCGCCGAAGCCATGGTCGGCCCTGAGGGAACGGGCTTCCGTACCGCGATGGCGTCCCTCGCCCATGGGCGGGTCAGCATCGCCGCCGTCTGCGTGGGCCTCGCCCAGAGGATCCTGGACGAGACCGTCGCCTACGCCAAGGAGCGCAGCCAGGGCGGCAAGACGATCGGCGACTACCAGCTCATCCAGGGGCTCATCGCCGATTCCCAGACCGAGCTCTACGCCGGACGCTCCATGGTGCTGGAGGCCGCCCGCGCCTACGACGCGGGGGAGGACACCAAGCTCGGGCCGTCCTGCGCCAAGTACTTCTGCTCGGAGATGGTGGGGCGCGTCGCCGACCGCGCCGTCCAGGTCTACGGGGGCATGGGCTACATGCGCGGCGTGGCCGTCGAGCGCTTCTACCGCGACGTCCGGCTGTTCCGGATCTACGAGGGGACGAGCCAGATCCAGCAGCTCGTCATCGCCCGGAGCCTGCTGCGCTGACCAGCGCCGACGCCGGCGGGGCAATCCGGTTCGCACCACGCGCTCAGGCCGTGTATGGTTTCACTGCGCGAACGACGCAAGCCCCTTTAGCTCAGTCGGCAGAGCGTCTCCATGGTAAGGAGAAGGTCTACGGTTCGATTCCGTAAAGGGGCTCACGGCAACCCGGCCGCCATCCGATCTCTTCGGACGGCGGCCTTCGTCGTCTCCGAGCGGTCATGGCTCGGGCGAGTGCGGCCCGGGGCGGGCACCGGCCCCGGGCGGGATCGCGCTGATTCGCTCCGTACCGGGCGCTGTGGTACCGTCCCTCCGGTTCCAGCAGGACGTTTCGCAGCTCACCGGCGCACCCGGTAACCTGGGAGGCGGTCCAGCGGAACCCGCGAGACCGAAGCCCCGATTCCGATCCGGGTTTTCGCGTTTCCAGGGTTCGGTGAGCATCCGGTATCCTTGCAATCCGGTCCACACCGACCATCACGGCGGGGTAGCTCAGTCAGGCAGAGCAAGCGGCTCATAATCGCTGTGTCGCCGGTTCAAGTCCGGCCCTCGCTACTACCCATGGCTCTCACCTCCTCCGGGAGGTGAGCAGGCTGGGTCGAATCGCCGGCCGCCCGCCCGGGCGGCCGAGGTCCGTAGATAATGTCCCTTACCCAGAAAGGCACTCCATCGTGGCTGCCACCGACGTCCGGCCGAAGATCACGCTGGCCTGCCAGGAGTGCAAGCACCGCAACTACATCACGCGGAAGAACCGGCGCAACGACCCGGACCGCCTTGAGCTGAAGAAGTACTGCCCCAACTGCCGCTGCCACCGCCCGCACCGGGAGACCCGGTAGCCGAGCGCCGCACGGCCCGGCGACAAACGGCATAACGCCGTCTTCTTCGCGCGCTTGCCCTGACATCGTTCAGCCCGTCCCCGCCAGTGAGACCCGGCGGGGGCGGGCTGAACGTCATTCTGTTACCGTCCGACCCGGAGACACACAGGCGGGCGCCGGGGCGGCGCGGCCCGTTCGACCTGGAGGGACGGATTGCATGGCACTCAACCGCGATTTCATCGGGCGGAGCTTCCCGCCCAGCGAGCCGTACGAGGTCAGCCGGGTGAAGATCCGCGAGTTCGCGGACGCCATCGGCGACCGTAACCCGCTCTACCGCGACCAGGAGGCGGCCAAGGCGGCCGGGTACCCCGACGTCATCGCGCCGCCCACCTTCCCGATCGTGGTCTCCCTCGGCAACCCCGGCCTCGCCGACCCCGACCTCGGGCTCAACTACGCGATGGTCGTGCACGGCGAGCAGCGCTTCGAGTACACCCGCCCGCTGCACGCCGGCGACGTCGTGACCTGCACGTCCACGATCACCGAGATCAAGTCGATCGGGAACAACGAGAAGATGGTCGTCGAGACCGACGTCAAGACGACCGAGGGCGAACTGATCTGCAAGACCTACAACACGATCGTGGAGCGGGGGGCCTGATGACCGCCAAGGTGAACTACGCCGACGTCGAGGTCGGCACCGAGATCCCCGCCCAGAGCTACGCCGTCGACCGCGCCAACCTCGTCATGTACGCGGGCGCGTCCGGGGACTTCAACCCGATCCACTGGCGCGAGTCCGTTGCGAAGGCCGTGGGCCTTCCGGACGTCATCGCGCACGGCATGTACACGATGGCGCAGGGCGGGCGCTTCGTCACCGACTGGGCCGGCGACCCGGGTGCGGTGGTCGACTACGGGGTACGGTTCTCCTCTCCGGTGGTCGTCCCCGACGAGGGCGGCGCGACCCTGGAGATCAGCGGCAAGGTGGAGGAGAAGCTCGACGACAACAAGGTCGTCGTGGCGCTCACCGCCAGGTCGAACGACCAGAAGGTCCTCACGCGCGCGCGGGCGGTCGTCAAGCTCGCCTGACGGACGCCGACGCATCGGCCGGGCCCGTCCCGGCCGATGCCTCCGCGTGGGGCCGGGCACGCACGGCTAGGGGGAGGACGACGTGGCGGTGTTCGCCGAAGACGTGAACCTGGCGGGATACACCACGCTGCGGCTGGGCGGCCCCGCCCGGCGGTTCGTCGAGGCGACGACCGAGGACGAGGTGATCGCCGCGGTCCGCGAGGCCGACGACGCGGGCGAACCGCTCCTCGTGCTCGGCGGCGGCAGCAACCTGGTCGTGTCCGACGACGGCTTCGCCGGAACCGTCCTGCACGTCGGCACCCGCGGCACCGAGCGCGCGTCCGCCGGCGGCGACACGGTCCTCGTCCGCGTCCAGGCCGGCGAGGACTGGGACCCGTTCGTCGCCCGCTGCGTCTCCGACGGCCTCGCCGGGGTCGAGTGCCTGTCCGGCATCCCCGGCCGCGTCGGCGCCACCCCCATCCAGAACGTCGGCGCCTACGGGCAGGACGTCAGCGAGACCATCGTCGAGGTGCGCGCCTACGACCGGGAGGAACGCGCCGTCGTCGCCCTCGACCGCGACGCCTGCCGCTTCACCTACCGGCACAGCGTCTTCAAGGGCAACCCCCGGTACGTCGTCCTGGACGTGACGTACGCGCTGCACGAGGCCGAGGAGTCCCAGCCGGTCGCCTACGCCGAACTGGCGCGCAAGCTGGGCGTCCAGCAGGGGGACCGGGTCACCCTCAAGGAGGCCCGGCACGCCGTCCTCGAACTGCGGCGCGGCAAGGGCATGGTCCTGGACCCGGCCGACCCCGACACCCGCAGCGCCGGATCGTTCTTCACCAACCCGATCCTGGACGCCGCCCAGCTCGCCGAGCTGGAGCGCCGCGTCGCCGAGCGCCTCGGCCCGGACGCGGCGTTCCCCCGCTACCCGGAGGCCGGCGGCCGGGTGAAGACGTCCGCGGCCTGGCTGATCGACCGCGCCGGGTTCGCCAAGGGCCACGCCCGCGGCCCCGCCCGGATCTCCACCAAGCACACCCTCGCCCTCACCAACCCGGGCGGCGCCGCCACCGCCGACCTGCTCGCGCTGGCCCGCGAGGTCCGCGACGGCGTCCGCGACGCCTTCGGCGTCGAACTCGTCAACGAGCCCGTGATGGTCGGCGTCTCCCTCTGAACCCCATCGGACTCGCCGGCTTCGGGACCCGCTGGACCGCCCCGAGCACTGCCCGGTCGGCCTGAACACCCTTCCCGGCCGGGCTGAAACGGGTCCGGAGCGGGAACCATGGAGGCAGGGCCCTTGACCGCCGCGGGGCTCGGCCGCGGCAGGGCCCGGACGGGAGTACCGCCGTGGCCCCACCCGCGCCCCTCCCCCCGCCCCGGCGGGCGCTCGGCACCCGGCCGCAGCTCGGCGACGAGGCCGCCGCGCGCCTCCGCGAAATGATCATGGACGGCCGGCTCCGCCCCGGCGACCACCTGCGGCTGGAACGCCTCGCCGTGGAGTTCGGCATCAGCGTCACCCCCGTCCGTGAGGCGCTGAAGTCGCTGCGCAGCGAAGGGTTCGTCGTGCTGGAGCCCCGGCGCGGGTTCGTCGTCGCGCCGCTGTCGAAGCGGGACGTCCGCGACCTGTTCTGGGTGCAGGCGGGCATCGCCGCCGAACTCACCGCGCGCGCCTGCCCGCGGATCGGCGCCGCCGAACTCCGCGAGCTGGCCGCCCTCCAGCGCGGGCTGGAACGCGCCGCGTCCGCCCGCAGGTCCGACCTGGTGGAGGAGTACGACCACCTTTTCCACCGGCGGATCAACCTGGCCGCCGACTCCCCGAAGCTCGCCTGGTCGCTCGGGACCGTGGCCCGGTACGCCCCGCGCGGCCTCTACGGGCGGCTCCCCGGCTGGCCCGCCCTCGCCGCCCGCGACCACGCCCGCATCCTCGCCACCCTCCGCACCGGCGACGCGCGCTCCGCCGCCGCCGAGATGCGCGACCACATCGTCCGGGCCGGCGACCAGCTCGCCGCCCACCTGGAACACCGCGGCATGTGGACCCCCGCCGGGTGACGTGGCGGCGCGGGGGCGCCACTACGTTGGACGGCATGAGCCCGAGGATGAGCGCCGAGCGACGCCGCGAGCTCGCGGTGCGGGCCGCGATCGCCGAGTTCGCCGAGGGCGGCTACGACGGCACGTCCACCTGGACGATCGCCCGGCGGATCGGCGTCTCGCAGCCCTACATGTTCCGGCTCTTCCCGTCCAAGCACGCGCTGTTCCTCGCCGCCGCCGAACGCTGCTTCGACGACCTGGAGGGCGTCCTGCGGGACGCCGCCGCCGGCCTGCACGGCGCCGAGGCGCTCGACGCGATGGCGCGGGCGTGCGAGCGGCTCCCGCAGGACGCGCCCGCGCTCCCGCGGTTCCTGCTGAAGATCTACGCGGTCGCCGTCCGGGACACCGACACCGCCCGGCTCGGCCGCGTCCGCTGGGCGCGGCTGTGGCGGACCGTCCACGACCTGACCGGCGCGGCGCCCGAGGAGATCGCCCGGTTCCTGTCGGCGGGGCTGCTCGTGCACGTCCTGAGCGCCCTCGGCGTCCCGTACGGCGACGACGTGCCCGGCTCGACCGCGGCCTGGGCGGACGGCCTGCGCGGCGTCGAGACCTTCGCCGACTCCGGCGGCTAGGCCCCTCCGGGGACCGGGCGGCTCAGCCCGCCCCCCGGGGACCGGTCGGCTCAGCCCGCCAGCCAGGCGTCGACCCCCGCCAGCAGGCGGCGGCGCAGGTCGTCCGGGGCCGCCGACGCCCGGATCGACTGGCGCGCCAGCTCCGCCAGCTCGGCGTCGGTGAACCCGTGCTCGGCGCGGACCAGCTCGTACTGGCGGGCCAGGCGCGACCCGAACAGCAGCGGGTCGTCGGCGCCCAGCGCGATCGACGCGCCCGCCTCGAACAGCCGCCGCACCGGGACGTCGCCCGCGGTCGCCGCCACCCCGAGCCCCACGTTGGACGCCGGGCACACCTCCAGCGTCACCCCGCGCTCCACGATCGCGTCGAGGAGCCGCGGGTCCTCCACGGCGCGGACGCCGTGCCCGATCCGGTCGGCGCTCAGGGTGTCCAGGCACTCCCGGACGCTCGCCGGGCCGAGCAGCTCACCGCCGTGCGGGTCCGACAGCAGGCCGCCGCGCCGGGCGATCCGGAACGCGCCCTCGAAGTCGTAGGCCCGGCCGCGCCGCTCGTCGTTGGACAGCCCGAACCCCACCACGCCCTCGCCCGCGTACCGGACGGCCAGCCGCGCCAGCGTCTTGGCGTCCAGCGGATGCCGGGTCCGGTTCGCGGCGATCACCACGCCGATGCCGACGCCGGTCGCCGCCGACGCCTCCCGCACCGCGTCCAGCACCAGCTCCACGGTCGGGGTCAGCCCGCCGAAGCGCGCCGCGTAGCCGCTCGGATCGACCTGGATCTCCAGCCAGCCGGACCCCTCCGCCGCCTCGTCCTCCGCGGTCTCGCGCAGCAGCCGGCGCAGGTCGTCGGGGGTCTGCAGGACCGAGCGCGCGATGTCGTACAGGCGCTGGAACCGGAACCAGCCGCGCTCGTCGGTCGCGTGCAGCTTGGGCGGCCAGTCCTCGACGAGCGCGTCCGGCAGATGGACGCCGTGCAGGTTCGCGAGCTCCACCAGCGTGGAATGCCGCATCGACCCGGTGAAGTGCAGATGCAGGTGCGCCTTCGGGAGCAGGCCCACGTCCGGACGGGCGGTGCTCCGCGGGACCGGACGGACTGAAACGGTACTGGCCTCCATGAGCCAATGTTGCCGGATCACCGGCCCGGCCGGATCCCCTCACCCGCAGGATCATCACACCGGACTACCTCGCATGACACCGCGCGGCCATCGTGTCCCATGGGCATCCGGAAAAACTTCGGAACTGCGTGCAACCCCTTCCGGCCACCGTGCGTATACGAGGGGCGCCAGAGAGGAACGGGCGACCCGCCCCCCCGCGAGCACCCCCGCTGAAAGACCCGGGCAGAAAGGGACACACGCCATGATCACCCTGAAGGCCGCCTTGATCGCCGCGTCCGCCATCGGAACCGTCGCCGTCGGCGGCGGCGCGACGTGGGCGATGACCGGTTCCCATCACGAGGTGGGCCTCCAGTCCCATGACGCCAAGGCCCCCGCCGCCGCCGAGCGCAAGGTGCCGGACGCCGCGCCCAAGACGCTGCCGACCTGCATCCCGGCGAAGCCGGGCCTGCCCAAGACGGGCATCCCCGCCGCGAAGCTCCCGGAGACCGGCGCGAAGAAGCAGCTGGAGGAGCAGCGCAAGCAGGTCGAGCGGCAGCGCATGCAGATCGAGCAGCAGCGCAAGCAGGTCGAGCGCCAGCTGAAGGAGAACCCGGCGGGTGTGAAGGTGCCCGAAGCCCCGGCTCCCGGCCTGCCGAAGGGCGAGCTGCCCGGCGGGAAGATCCCCGGAGCGAAGATCCCCGGTGTCGAGGTCCCGGCGGACGCCAAGGGCAAGCTGCCCGCGAACGTGCCGACCTGCCTGCCATCCACCAAGGACGCCCCGGCGGGCGCGCGGACCGCGCCGTCGGCCGCGCGCGTCCCGGCCAGGCCCGGGGTCCCGGCCGCGCCGAAGCTCGACTGCGGCACGGTGAAGCCCGCCGTGAAGGTCGGCAGCGCCGCCGAGAAGGCCGCCATGCTGACCAAGGGCCTGCGTTACGCTTCCACGGTCCCCGGCTCGGCCGAGCTCCGCGAGCAGGGCGTCTGCGCCGTCACGCAGAAGTGGGTCGGCAAGGCCGGCCGGTGGGTGACCGTCGAGACGCTGAAGACGCCCGCCGGCATGTCCCAGGCCGAGCTGCGCAAGGCGCTGAAGCTGCCCGAGAGCGGCACCCCGCTCGCCGTCGCGGGCGTCGCCGGCTGGCAGAGCCCGAAGGGCGGCGGGGTCCTGGTGTTCGACCCGAACGGCTACTCGATGTACCTCGACGGCAGCCGCGTCCTCGCCGGCGGGCTGCCGGACATGGCCGCCGCCCTGCGGCAGGCCCGATAGCGCGAGGCCCGGACACCCGGGCCCGCGGCACCACAAGACGCGGGCGGGCGGCCCAGGCGCGGGGCCGCCCGTCCACGGCACGGCAGGACCGGTCCCCATCACCGGGACCACAACACAACCGGAACCGCACCAGCCGGGACGGAGCACAGTGGGGCGTCGAGACGACGAGTCGTTCGTGGAGTTCGTGGCGGCACGCGGCGATGCCCTGCTGCGCACGGCGGCACTGATGTGCGGGGCGCGGCAGGACGCCGAGGACATCCTGCAGACCGCGCTGGAGAAGGCCTACCGCCAGTGGGGGCGGCTGGAACCGGGCAGCGACCCGGAACCCTACGTCCGCCGCATCCTGGTCAACCTCGTGATCAGCCGCGCCCGCCGGTGGAAGGTGCTCCGCGAGATCCACATGGCGCGGCCGCCGGAGACCCCGGCGGCCTCGCCGAACCACGCCGTCGAGCTGAGGGGGACGCTCATGGAGGAGCTGCGCAGGCTCGGCCCGCGCCAGCGGGCCGTGCTCGTCCTGCGCTTCTGGGAGGACCTCTCGGAGGCGGAGACGGCGCGGGCTCTCGGCTGTTCGGTCGGAACGGTCAAGAGCCAGGCGTCCCGGGGGCTCGCCAGGCTCCGGGAGCGCCTCGACTCGAACCTGGCGCCTTTGGGGAGCTGAGCGATGGATCTGGAGACCGAACTGCGGAAGGCCATGGCCGAGCAGGTGGCCGGGACGACCGCGGCACCGTCGCTCGCAGCCGACGTCAAACGGCGGCACCGGCGCCGCAGGGCCCGCGTGCACGCCGCCGCGGGCGTCGCCGCCGCATCGGTCGCGGCGCTCGCCCTGGTGCCCGCCTACCAGTCGTTCCGGGCCGCACCGGCCGGGAGCACCGAGACGGCCCGCCCCACCGGGACCGCCTCCGCGTCCCGGCCGCCGGAACGACCCCCCGCCTCGGGCCTCCCCGCGTCCCCGCCGTCCAAGGGGAGGCCCGAGGCAGGCGGCTCGCCGAAACCCGAGGCGCACCCGTCGGCCGAGGCCGGCGGCGGCGCGGCACCGGTCGAGCCCGGCGCGGGCGGCGTGCTGGAGAAGCTGCCGGACTGGATCACCTACATCCCGGACGGCCTGGCCGCCGAGGGCCCGTGCGCCGTCACCGGCGACTCCAGGCGCAGGACCACGACGTGCGCGTGGCGCGGCGAGGCCGGAGCGGTGGAGGTCGTGCTCGTGACGGGCAGCGGGCTCACCGGCCCGCGCGACCTGGTCCGGACGCCGGGCGTCCCGGGGCGGACCTCCGTGCGGGGGATGCCGGCGCTGGTCGGTGACGGGCCCGGCTCGGCGCGCCAGATCTCCTGGCTGGCGCGGCCGGGGGTGGGCGTCACCGTCACCACCAGGGGCACGGCCAAGGACCGGCTCATGCGCATCGCCGAAGGCGTCCGGCCATGACGCGGCCCCGCAGGACCCGGTCGTGAGAGACCGGTCGTGAGAGACCGGTCGTGAGAGAGCACTGACCTTTGCCCTGGCAGGGCGGCCCGCCGGCGTTGAGGGGCCGCTGCGGGCCGCCGTGCCAGGGCGCTCCCCGGACGGGGCCGGGCATGCCCCGTCCGCACAGGACCGGCCCCGGGCGAAGTGCACGCCCGGGGCCGGTCCTCCTTCGCGCCCGCCTCGGCGGCGGCGCGTCCTTCTTCGCTTCCTCGCGGCTCGCGTTTCGCGGTGGTCAGCTCGCCTCGGAGAGCAGCTTCGCGACCCGCGAGACGCCCTCGGTGAGGTCGTCGTCGCCCAGCGCGTAGGAGAGGCGGAAGTAGCCGGGCGTGCCGAACGCCTCGCCCGGCACCAGCGCGACCTCGGCCTCCTCCAGGATCAGCGACGCCAGCTCCACCGACGTTTCCGGACGCTTGCCGCGCAGCTCCTTGCCCAGCAGCGCCTTGACCGACGGGTAGGCGTAGAACGCGCCCTCGGGCTCGGGGCAGACCACGCCGGGGATCTCGTTCAGCATGCGCACGATCGTCTGGCGGCGCCGGTCGAACGCCTTGCGCATCTCCGCCACCGCGGACAGGTCGCCGGTCACGGCGGCGAGCGCGGCGGCCTGGGACACGTTCGCCACGTTGGACGTCGCGTGCGACTGCAGGTTCTGCGCGGCCTTCACCACGTCCGCCGGGCCGATCAGCCAGCCCACGCGCCAGCCCGTCATCGCGTACGTCTTCGCCACGCCGTTCAGGACGAGCGTCCGGTCGGCGAGCTCGGGCACCACGACCGGCATCGAGTGGAACTCGGCGCTCCCGTACACGAGGTGCTCGTAGATCTCGTCGGTGACGACCCACAGGCCGTGCTCGTCGGCCCAGCGGCCGATGGCCTCGATCTCGTCCCGCGAGTACACGGCCCCGGTCGGGTTGGACGGGGACACGAACAGCAGCACCTTCGTCCGGTCGGTGCGGGCCGCCTCCAGTTGCTCGACGGTCACCTTGTAGCCGGTGGTCTCGTCGGCGACGACGTCCACGGGCACGCCGCCCGCCAGCTTGATCGACTCGGGGTAGGTCGTCCAGTACGGGGTGGGGACGATCACTTCGTCGCCCGGGTCGAGCAGCGCCGCGAACGCCTCGTACACCGCCTGCTTGCCGCCGTTGGTCACCAGGACCTGGCCGGCCTCCACCTTGTAGCCGGAGTCGCGCTCGGTCTTCTCGGCGATGGCGGCGCGCAGCTCGGGCAGGCCGCCCGCCGGCGTGTACTTGTGGAATCGCGGCACCCTGCACGCGGTCACCGCCGCCTCGACGATGTAGTCCGGGGTCGGGAAGTCGGGCTCGCCCGCGCCGAACCCGATGACCGGGCGGCCCGCCGCCTTCAGCGCCTTGGCCTTGGCGTCGACGGCCAGCGTGGCGGATTCGGATATCGCGGCGATGCGCTTGGAGATGCGAGGACGGTCAGTGCTCATGTCCCTATCGTTACAGACGCGGCCTCGTGAGCTGAGACATATATCCGGGCCGGTCGGACGGTCTTCGCCGCCGCGTACCCGCCGCGCCCGATGCCGCGCCCGATGCGGTGCCGTGAAGGATCCGGGGTTATCGGTTCGACGCGGGGCCCTCCGGCACGTAGACTCACCCTCCGAGTGAAGCGTCACCGGTATACGAGCCTGTCCGCACGCGGGCATCTCCATGAGGCCGTAAGCTGGGACGCGGCACCACCCCGGCCCCGCGGCCGGGTGTTCTCCTTAGCCGGAGAATGAAGGGCAGTGGCTCAATTGGTAGAGCTCCGGTCTCCAAAACCGGCGGTTGGGGGTTCGAGTCCCTCCTGCCCTGCGAGGTGCGGTGCGCGCACCCGTGCCGGCCGCGCCACGGCGGCGCCGTGGCGGAACCCGGCCCGGGACCGCGCGGCAACCACGTCGGTGGTTGGATCACGACCTATGAGGTGAACGGCGGCAAATGGCGACTGAGACGCGCGACGAGCGCGACGAGCCCGAGGCCAAGGACGAAGGCAAGAGCAAGGGCAAGAAGAAGTCCGCTTCCCGGCGGACCTCTCCCGCGCTGTTCGTCCGCCAGGTCATCGCCGAGCTGCGCAAGGTCATCTGGCCGACCCGGCGGGAGCTGGTCACCTACACGACGGCCGCGCTGGTCTTCGTGCTGATCATGGTCGCGATCGTCTCCGCGTTCGACTACGGCCTGCAGCAGGGCGTCTACGCCGTCTTCGGCTGACGCCGCGCGGCCGCTGCGCACGATTCCGGCGAGCCCGCCGTACCCTGGTAAGACATCACCGGCAAGACCGTCACCGCAGTCCGAGAGAAAGAGTCACCGTGTCCGAGTCCTCACAGCCCTACGACGAGGCCGTTGAAGAGGCCCAGTCCGCTGCGGCTGCTGCGGCCGACCTGGCGGCTGAGCCCGCCGACGAGACGGCCGAGGCGGTCGTCTCCGCCGGCGACGGCGAGCCTTCGGACACGAAGCTCGAGGGCGAGGAGGCCCCCGCGCCGGACGCCGCCGAGGGCGCCGCGGAGCTGGCCGAGGCCGTCGAGGGCGCGGACGGCGAGGACGGCGAGGAGGGCCCGGCCGAGCCGCCGGCCGACCCGTACGCCGACTTCAAGATGCAGCTCCGGCTCCAGCCGGGCGACTGGTACGTCGTGCACTCCTACGCGGGCTACGAGAACCGGGTCAAGACCAACATCGAGACCCGCACGCAGACCCTCAACATGGAGGACTACATCTTCCAGATCGAGGTCCCCCAGCACGAGGTGACCGAGATCAAGCAGGGCAAGCGGCAGAAGGTCAACGAGAAGGTCCTGCCGGGCTACATCCTCGTCCGGATGGAGCTGACCGACGAGTCCTGGGCCGCCGTCCGCAACACCCCGGGCGTCACCGGCTTCGTCGGCCTGCTGAACAAGCCGTCCCCGCTGAGCCTCGACGAGGTCGCCAACCTGCTGGCCCCCGAGCCGGAGGAGGGCGTCGCCAAGGCCGCCAAGGAGCAGGCCAAGGCGCCGGCCGCAGTCGACTACGAGGTGGGCGAGTCCGTCACCGTCATGGACGGCCCGTTCGCCACCCTCCCCGCGACGGTCAACGAGATCAACGCCGAGCAGCAGAAGCTCAAGGTGCTGGTCTCCATCTTCGGCCGCGAGACCCCCGTCGAGCTCTCGTTCAACCAGGTCTCCAAGATCTGACCGAGCCCCGCAGGCCACGTCCGGGCCGTTCCCGCCGCGCGGGGACGGCCCGAACTCGTGCGGGGACGGCCCGAACTCATGTGGGAACGGCCCGCGTTCGTGCAAGGACGGCCCGGATTCGCGCGGGCGCCGCGCACGGCACGCCGCCGGACGGCCCGAACGGACCGGCGCACCCCGCCGAGGCCGTATCCTGTACGGGTTGTCCTCCGTTCGACCGGAGGCGGCCGACCCGATAGGTCCGAGCCGGGAGGCGAGCGGACGCGAGGGTCGGCGACACAGCATCCGGCCGCCGCGCACGCGGAGAGGCCGGGTTCCAGCGGTTCCTACACGGTGGATGCGTCCCAGCCGCCGTGTTGCCCGGATGTCCGGGAGTCGGAACCACCGATAAATGGGACTAAGGGGTTCACATGCCTCCGAAGAAGAAGGTCGCCGCGCTCGTCAAGGTCCAGCTGCAGGCCGGGCAGGCGACGCCCGCGCCGCCGGTCGGTACCGCGCTCGGTCCGCACGGCGTCAACATCATGGACTTCTGCAAGCAGTACAACGCTGCCACGGAGTCCCAGCGCGGCAACGTCATCCCCGTAGAGATCACCATCTACGAGGACCGGTCGTTCAGCTTCGTCACGAAGACCCCGCCGGCCGCGCAGCTCATCCTGAAGGCCGCGGGCGTGGAGAAGGGCAGCGGCGAGCCGCACAAGAACAAGGTCGGCTCGGTGACCCGCGACCAGATCCGCGAGATCGCCACGACCAAGATGCCCGACCTGAACGCCAAGGACCTGGACGCCGCGGAGAAGATCGTCGCCGGCACCGCCCGGTCCATGGGCATCGACGTCAAGTAGCACCCGCCTGTGGGAGGGCCCGCGCAGGCCCGCACCACGAGTTCCACTGGAGGAACGCACATGAAGCGCAGCAAGGGCTACCGCGCCGCCGCGGAGAAGATCGACCGGGACCGGCTGTACAGCCCGGCCGAGGCCGTGAAGCTGGCCAAGGAGACCGCGGTCACCAAGTTCGACGCGACCGTCGAGGTCGCGCTGCGGCTCGGCGTCGACCCGCGCAAGGCCGACCAGATGGTGCGCGGCACCGTCAACCTGCCGCACGGCACCGGCAAGACCGCCCGCGTGCTGGTCTTCGCCGTCGGCGCGAAGGCGCAGGAGGCCGAGTCCGCGGGCGCCGACCTGGTCGGCTCGGACGACCTGATCGAGCGGATCCAGGGCGGCTTCCTGGACTTCGACGCGGTGGTCGCCACGCCGGACCAGATGGGCAAGGTCGGCCGGCTCGGCCGGGTGCTCGGCCCGCGCGGCCTGATGCCGAACCCGAAGACCGGCACCGTCACGATGGACGTCGCCAAGGCCGTGACCGACATCAAGGGCGGCAAGATCGAGTTCCGTGTCGACCGGCACGCGAACCTGCACTTCATCATCGGCAAGGCGTCCTTCGACGAGCGCCAGCTGGTGGAGAACTACGCGGCGGCGATCGACGAGATCCAGCGGCTCAAGCCGTCCGCCGCGAAGGGCCGGTACGTGAAGAAGGCGGCGCTGACGACGTCGATGGGCCCGAGCATCCCGGTGGACCCGAACGCGGTCCGCAACCTGACCGCGGAGCTCGAGACCGCCTGATCGGCGCCTGCCTGATCGGCTCCTCGGCCGACTGAGAGCACGTCTCGACCAGAGCACGTCTCACCGGAAGGGCGTCCCCGCCGCGGCGGGGACGCCCTTCCGCCGTTCCGGCCACCGGTACCGCCGCGGCCCGTCTCGCCGCGCGCTCGGTAGATTCCCCGGGATGCCCAGCACAGAGATGGACGGTTCGCCGCGCAGCCTCTACGAGGTGCTCGCAGCGGCGGCGACGCGGACCCCCGACGCCCCGGCGCTGTCGGTGGACGGCACGACATGGACCTTCCAGGAACTGCGCGCGCGTGTGGACGCCCTGAGCGCTTACCTCTCCGCCCGATGCGCACCGGGTGCGCGGGTGGCGCTGCTGGCGCACAACCGGCTCGAATACGTCGCCGCCTACTACGGCGTTCCGTGCGAAGACCGCATCCTTGTGCCGCTCAACCAGCGGCTTCACCCGCGCGAATGGGCGGACCAGATCGCCCGCAGCGGTGCCGTGCTCGTCCTCGGCGAGAGGGATCTGCTCGACCGGCTGGCCGCCGAGGGCGATCTTCCGGCGGGGCATCCGCCGCTGGTCGGGATCGACGATGTGCCCTGGGACGGCCCCGCGCCCGCCACGCCCGCCACGCCCGCCACGCCCGCCACCTCCGACGCCTCCGCACAGGACGGCGTCGCGTGGGTGATGTTCACCAGCGGCACCACGGGCCGTCCCAAGGGCGTGCGCCTCACGCATCGGAGCCTGCTCGCGGGGATCGAGGTCACGGCCTCGGGCAGGCCCGTACGCCCGGACGACGTCTTCTGCACGCCGTTCCCGCTGTGCCATGTCGCCGGGTACCAGGTCGTCCTGCACCACCTCTTCGGGCGGCACGCCGTCGTGCTGCGCCGCTTCACCCCCGCCGCGCTCGTGGACGCGACGCGCCGGCACGGCGTCACGAACCTCTCGCTGGCCCCGACCATGCTGGAGGACCTGCTCGCCCACGCCGCGGACGACCCGGACGCGCTGGCACTGCTGCGCACCGGCATCCGGGTGGTCGCGTACGGGTCGGCCCCGATGCCGGTGCCGCTGCTGCGGCGCGCGGGCGAGGTGCTCGGATGCGACTTCAACCAGGGCTACGGGATGACGGAGCTGTCCGGCAACGCGACGTTCCTGTCCCCGGACGACCACCGCGCCGCGCTCGCCGGGCGGCCGGAGCTGGCGGCGTCGGCGGGGCGTCCCGCCGCGGGCGTCGAGATCGCGGTGCTGGACGAGGGCGGGGCGCCGGTCCCGCCGGGCGCGCTCGGCGAGGTCGCCGTCCGGGGCCCGCAGGTCACGCCCGGCTACTGGGACGATCCGGACGCGACGGCGGAGGCGTTCGCCGGCGGCTGGTATCGCACCGGCGACGCCGGCCGGGTCGACGCGGACGGCTACCTCTACCTGGTCGACCGGCTCAAGGACGTGATCATCACGGGCGGCGAGAACGTGTCGTCGCGGGAGGTCGAGGACGTGCTGCGCACGGTCCCCGGCGTCGCCGAGGTCGCGGTGGTCGGGTTGCCCGACCCGCGCTGGGGCCAGACCGTCTGCGCGGTCGTCGTCCCGGACGGGGACCCGCCGAGCGAGCGGGACCTGGTCGCGGCCTGCCGGGCCCGCCTGGCCGGGTTCAAGACGCCGCGCCGCATCGAGTACGCCGAGGCGCTGCCGCGCACCGGCACCGGCAAGATCCGCAAGTCGGCCCTCCGCGCGCGCCTCGCCGCCGCCCCGACTGGCCCGGCTCCTCTACCACCACACCCGGCGGATACCTAGATCGTGGTCCGGAACCGGACAATTCGTTTTCCGATCACTTTGTTACCGGCGAGGAACCTGGTGTTGAATTGGGCTCGTGAAGCGTCGCACCGACCGGGCCATCGCCATCTCCGCCGTCGTGGCCGTGGCCGTCGTGCCCACGGCCGTCCTCATGGTCGTCAAGGTCGGCGGTGAGTCGGCCAAGGACGCCGGGTCGATGCCTCCGGCGGCCGTCATGGCCCAGCAGAACGAGACCAACCCGAACGGCGCCGCAGCCGGCACCGTCTCGCCGGGCGCCTCCGTTCCGAGCACCGGCCAGGGCAAGACGCGGGGTCCGGGCGCCCCCGCCGCCGGGAACGGCGCCGTCCCGCACGGCCTGCCCACGGCACCGCCTCAGCCCGGCCCCAGCCTGCACTCCTTCACCCGCAAGACGGAGATGAAGGTGGCGCTCGGGGAGGGCGACTACAAGCACGCGGTCGAGACGGCCACCTTCACCCTCTGGCCGAAGTTCGCGATGAGCGCCACCGGCATCACCAAGACGGTCCTGGACGGCGAGGCCAGCAAGATCACCCAGAAGGTGGTCGTGAGCGGGAACGTCCTCAAGGGCTTCGACGGCGCGAAGTGGACGCAGTCCACGCTCAGCGCGGCGCAGCTGGGCCAGCTGCAGAACGGGTCCGACCCCCGGCAGTTCACCTTCATGATCGGGACGCTGCCCGGGACGACCGCGAGCGAGCCGGACGCGTCCGGCCGGACGCGCTTCGCCGCGCAGGCCCTGATGAGCAGCGTCTACGCACTGCTGCCGCAGGAGACCACCGCCCTGCTGCGGCCCGTGATCCCCGACTCGACCGGCTGCGGGATCGACCTGTGGGCCGACAGCAGCGCCCGCCCGACGACGATCAAGCTGACCGCGAAGGCGCCCGCCGCCGTGCTCGACGGCACGATGTCCTTCGGCTCCTACCGCTGACCCTCGCCCTCCCTCCCGTCCGTCCGGCGCGGTCCTTCCGTCCGGCGCGGGCTACGGCGGGCTACGCCGTTGGTCGTACCGCGGGGCGGCCCGTTCGTACCACCGGGGGATGCCCGGACGGCGGCGTCCCGCGAGACTGGGGTCACCAGGAGGACGACAAGGGAGGCTCGACCCTCATGAACCGACGACTCGTGGTGGCTGCCGGCGGTACCGCCGTGGGTGCCGCGCTCGTCCTGTCCGGATGCAACGGGGACGGGTCGGCGAACACGGACGACATGCAGCTCACCGCAGGGCAGGCGCTGCTCAAGACGTCCCAGAAGACCGCGAAGGCCGACGCCTTCAAGGCCGACCTCACCGTGACCGGCACCGGTGACGAGTCCGGGAAGATCCACGCCGACGGCCAGTTCCAGCTGCGCCCGTCGCTGCGGTTCAGCGCGAAGCTGGACGAGGTCAGCCGCAACGGGCAGACCCTGCCGGGCGCGAAGGGCCAGGCGGTCTTCAAGGACGACGTGCTGTACGCGAAGGTCCCGCAGCTCGCCCGCTTCGTCAGCGGCGGCAAGCCGTGGGTGCGGATCGACGTGAACCAGGTGGCGCAGCACACCGGGTTCGACGTGCGGAACCTGGTCGACCAGGTGCAGAAGGTCGACCCGGCCGAGCAGACGAAGATGTTCACCGGCTCCAAGGACGCGCGCCGCGTCGGCACCGAGACCGTCGACGGCGTGAAGACCGTGCACTACGCCGGCACGGTCACCGTGGACGACGCGCTGAACCGCCTCGACGCCCAGGCGCGCGAGAAGGTGAGCAAGTGGCTGCCGAAGGATCGCGCCAACGGCAAGATCAACTTCGATCTGTGGACGGACGGCGACAACCTGCCGCGCAAGATCGTCTCGAAGGTGGACGGCGAGGGCGGCGACACCGCCTCCGTCACCGTCCGCTACAGCGACTACGGTAAGACCTTCACGGTGAACCCGCCGCCGTCCGACCAGGTGGGTCAGCTCTCGCTCGGCTCCCTCCTCGGCGGGAACTGAGCGGCGCTCCGGCCGGCCGAGGCGGCGGAATGAACCGCGGGGGCCGATCCGGCGTCTGACCCAGTGTTCGGCCCGTGCGCCGGGCGACCAGACGCAGAAGGAGACCCCCACGATGATCCGTCGTTTCGCCGCCGGTACGGCGCTGGCCACCGGCCTCGCCCTGTCCCTCACCGGCTGCCTCGGGGACGCCGGCAACAAGGTGGACGAGGCCGGCAAGAACATCAAGCTGACGGCCGCGCAGGTGCTCGGCAAGGCCGCGGAGAAGACCGGCGACGTCGACTCGTTCAAGGCCGACCTGTCGATGCAGACGACCGGTTCCGCCGACGGCGACATGACGATGAGCGGCACCATGCAGTACCGGACGAAGCCCGAGATCGCCTACAGCATGAACTTCACCGACATGACCGTCGGCGGCAAGTCGATGGGCGGCATGGAGCAGCGCCTCCTGAACGGCAACATGTACATGAAGATGCCGATGCTGTCGCAGCTCGGCGGCGGGTCGAGCAAGCCCTGGATCAAGCTCTCGCTGAGCGAGCTGAGCGAGAAGTCCGGCATGAACATCGACCAGATGCTGCAGCAGTCCCGCCAGATGGACCCGGTGCAGAACACCAAGATGCTGACCGCCTCCAAGGACGCGCGGGAGGTCGGCCAGGAGACGGTCGACGGCGTCAAGACGACGCACTACACCGGCACCTACCGCATGGAGGACGCGATCGCGACGCTGCCCGCCGACCAGCAGGAGGCGTACCGCAAGACGCTCGGCCAGGTCGGCATGCAGAACATGCACTTCGACCTCTGGGTGGACGGGCAGCAGCTGCCCCGCAAGATGACGATGAAGGGCTCCCAGGGCTCCGACGGCGAGCTGACCGTGACGACGCAGTACCGCGAGTTCGGCAAGCCCGTCCAGATCGAGGAGCCGCCGGCGAGCGAGGTCACCGACTTCGGCGAGCTGATGAACCAGCTCGGCACCGGAGCGCCGCGCACCTGATCCCGCGCATCTGGAACCACGCGCCTGAATCGGCGCACCGCACGGCAGAGGGACCGCGACCCGCTAGGGGCGCGGTCCCTCCGCCGTCCCGCCCGTGGTTCCTCCGCCGTCCGCCCCCCGGCCTGACTGATTTGGCCTAACGCGGTGGGCCGACGTATTCTGGGCGATGCCGAAGACCGCCGGTCGTCACCTCATGTCCGTGGGGTGACCGAAGGACCCGACTCAGTTCGGGCGGCCTGCGTAGGTGAGACGAGAGCTTCCGCATGGCCTCCGTGCCGTGCCTGGACGCCCCGTGCGCCTGCGCCGGGGCGTTTTTTGGTGGATCGGCACCCCCCGTCCCGCGAGGGCGGGCGGGCGCGGATCGGACCACCCAGGTAATCGGAAGGAGGGCTATGGCCAAGGCCCACAAGGACGCGGCGATCGCCGAGCTCAAGAGCGAGTTCGAGAGCTCCAGCGGCGCCGTGCTGACCGAGTACCGCGGGCTTAGCGTCGCGCAGGTCAAGGAGCTGCGCGACAACCTCGGCGAGAACGCGCGGTTCCGCGTGGTGAAGAACACGCTGACCAAGCGCGCCGCGAACGAGGCCGGTGTCGACGAGCAGTTCCGTTCGCTGCTCGAAGGCCCGTCGGCCATCGCGTTCGTGCGCGGCGACGTGGTCGAGGCCGCCAAGGGCCTGCGCGACTTCGCCAAGGCGAACCCGATGCTGGTGATCAAGGGCGGCTACATCGACGGTCAGTCGATGGACGCGGCCGAGGTCACCAAGCTGGCGGACCTCGAGTCCCGCGAGGTTCTCCTCGCCAAGCTGGCCGGTGCGATGAAGGGCTCGATGGCGAACGCCGCCGCGCTGTTCAACGCGCTGCCCACGCAGGCGGCCCAGCTCGCCGAGGCGCTGCGCGCCAAGCGCGAGGCCGCCGACGCGTCAGGCGAGGCACCCGCCGCCGAGTAGGCGCACCCGCGGTTCCGTACACCCGAGATTTCAAGCCATAGCGGAGGAGACATCATGGCGAAGCTCAGCACCGACGAGCTGCTCGACGCTTTCAAGGAGATGACCCTTCTCGAGCTCTCCGAGTTCGTGAAGCAGTTCGAGGACGTCTTCGACGTCAAGGCCGCCGCCCCGGTCGCGGCCGTCGCCCAGCCGGCCCAGCAGGGTGGCGGCGGCGGTGGCGAGGAGGCCGCCGTCCAGGACGAGTTCGACGTCATCCTCGAGGGTGCCGGCGACAAGAAGATCCAGGTCATCAAGGAGGTCCGCGCCCTGACGAGCCTCGGCCTCAAGGAGGCCAAGGACCTGGTCGACGGCGCGCCGAAGCCGCTGCTGGAGAAGGTCAACAAGGAGACCGCCGACAAGGCCAAGGAGGCCCTGGAGAAGGCCGGCGCCACGGTCACCGTCAAGTAGGACGGCTCCGGAGCCTCGCGGCTCGACCGCTCTCCTGAGAGGCGGTCACCCCACCTGGGGTGGCCGCCTCTTTCGCGTGGTGAGGTGAACGCTGTCCCGAGGTGCGCGAGTGGGCGCCGTTTCCTGTGCCGGAGTGATAAAGGCCGGTCCAAAAGCGTGTGCCGTGACGGGTTGTGCGGCCCTCGGCGGGCGGCGTAGCGTCCCGTTTCGACACCGTGGTCACACCAGGCGGTCCGCGTCCCTGCCGTCCGGGTCCGGTGGGTGGGCGGCGGCCCGCGGCCTGCCGGAACCCCGGGCTTGAGGCGCTGGTTCTTGGACCACTAGTCTCATAGACGCCGTAAGTAACGATTGTCTTACGACGTCGCATTTAGCCGCTGATCTGGACGGGAACCCCTTCCATTTGGACGGCGGCCCGCTACCGTAGTGGAACCCGGCGCGGCTACCGGACGGTAGCAACACGGCGGACACGCCGTGTGACGACAGCAAGAGCCTGAGTGCTACTCGCTCATTGGTTCGGGATTCCCCCCGGCCTGGACGAAAGGTGACGAGTGGGCGTCGAGATCAGAGTCGAGGGCCTGACGAAGTCCTTCGGCCGCCAGGTGATCTGGCAGGACGTGTCGCTGACCATTCCCGCAGGTGAGATCTCCGTTCTTCTGGGCCCGTCCGGTACCGGCAAGTCGGTGTTCCTGAAGTCCCTCGTCGGGCTGCTCAAGCCCGACCGCGGGCACATCTGGATCGGCGACAGGGACCTGCCCTACCTGCCCGAGTCCCAGCTCTACGAGACCCGGAAGCTGTTCGGCGTCCTGTTCCAGGACGGCGCGCTGTTCGGCTCGATGAACCTGTTCGACAACATCGCCTTCCCGCTGCGCGAGCACACCAAGAAGTCCGAGTCCGAGATCAAGCGCATCGTCCTCGAGAAGATGGAGATGGTCGGTCTCCTCGGCGCCGAGCACAAGCTGCCCGGCGAGATCTCCGGCGGGATGAAGAAGCGCGCCGGGCTGGCCCGCGCGCTCGTGCTGGACCCGGAGATCCTCCTGGTGGACGAGCCGGACTCCGGCCTCGACCCGGTCCGCACCGCGTTCCTGAACCAGGTGTTCATCGACCTGAACGCGCAGATCGGCGCGACGTTCCTCATCGTCACCCACGACATCAACACGGCCCGCACCGTTCCGGACAACATCGGGCTGCTGTACCAGCGCAACCTCGCGATGTTCGGGCCCCGGGAGATGCTGCTGTCCAGCGAGGAGCCGGTCGTCCGGCAGTTCCTCAACGCCAGCAAGGTCGGCCCGATCGGCATGTCGGAGGAGAAGGACGCCTCCGAGCTGGAGGCCGAGGCCAGGATGGGCCTCGACTCGGGCAAGCTGCCGCCCATCCCGCCGCAGCAGATGCCGAGCAACGGGATGCTGCGGGCCGGCATGCACGCGCCCGGCGCGTGGTGCGCCGCGCACGGCGTGACGCCGCCGCCCGGCTCGTTCATCGACGACCTCGGCCGCAACTGGGTGGAGGAGTGGCCGCGGTACGTGGCGTCCGTGTCGCCCGTCGGCGCTCCTGCCGCGGGAGGCCCCGGCGGCCCGCCGCCAGGCCCGCCCCCCGGCGGTCCCGGCGGCCAGTTCCCGGGTAACCCGCCGCCTGGACGTCATGCAGGTGGTGCAGGGTACTGATGTCCACTCCTCAACAGTCGGGCATCGGCGCGAACCGGCGAGAGGGGAAGAACGGCGGCGGGTCGTCGGTGACGCTCCGCAAGATCGGTGACGGCGCGGCCAACGTGGTCGTCAAGGAACCCGGGCGGTTCTTCGCCCTGTGCCTCGACACCGCGCGCGCGACGTTCCAGTGGCCGTTCCAATGGCGCGAGTTCATCCAGCAGGCCTGGTTCATCGTCAGCGTCACCGTCGTCCCCACCATGCTGGTCGCCATCCCCTTTGGCGGCGTCCTGTCCCTGCAGGTCGGCGGGCTGATCCGGCAGCTCGGCGCGCAGTCCTACACCGGTGCGACCGCGGTCGTCGCGATCGTCCGCGAGGCCAGCCCGCTGGTCACCTCGCTGCTGGTCGCGGGTGCCGCCGGGTCGGCGATGTGCGCCGACATCGGGTCGCGGAAGATCCGCGAGGAGATCGACGCCATGGAGGTGCTGGGGATCAACCCCCTGCACCGCCTGGTGGTCCCGCGGATGCTCGCCTGCGCGTTCGTCGCGCTGTTCCTGAACGGCCTGGTGTCGGTGGTCGGCCTCATGGGCGGCTACTTCTTCAACGTCATGCTGCAGGGCGGCACGCCCGGCGCCTATCTGGCGTCGTTCAACGCGATCGCGCAACTGCCCGACCTGCTGCAGGCGGAATTCAAGGCATTCGTATTCGGCATCACCGCCGGCCTCGTCGCCGCCTATAAGGGGCTGAATGCCAAGGGCGGGCCGAAGGGCGTCGGCGACGCCGTCAACCAGACCGTCGTGATCACGTTCATGCTGCTGTTCCTGGAGAACTTCCTGATCTCCACGCTGTACTTCCAGTTCGTCCCGTCGAAGGGGATGTGATGGCCGCCCCTGGAAAGACGGGAAAGGCGGTCACCCGCGTGGTGAACGCCCCCCTCGAACGGCTGGACGACTTCGGCCACCAGATGTCGTTCTACGCCCGCGCGTTCGCGTGGGTGTTCCGGGTGCTGGCCCGCTACCGCACCGAGGTGCTGCGGCTGCTGGCCGAGGTGAGCCTCGGCACCGGCGGCCTCGCGGTGATCGGCGGCTCGGTGGTGATCGTCGGGTTCATGACGTTCTTCACCGGCAGCCAGGTCGGCCTGCAGGGCTACGAGTCGCTGAACCAGATCGGCACGGCCGCGTTCACCGGGTTCGTCGCGTCCTACTTCAACACCCGCGAGATCGCGCCGCTGGTGTCGGCGCTGGCGCTGTCGGCGACGGTCGGCTGCGGCTTCACCGCGCAGCTCGGCGCGATGCGGATCTCCGACGAGATCGACGCGCTGGAGGTCATGGCCGTCCCGTCGATGCCGTTCCTCGTCACGACCCGGATGCTGGCCGGGATGATCGCGGTCATCCCGCTGTACATCGTGGGCCTGCTCGCCTCCTACGGGGCCACGCGGGTGATCGTGACAGTGTTCTACGGGCAGTCGACCGGCACCTACGACCACTACTTCCATCTGTTCCTACCACCGAACGACATCCTGTGGTCGTTCGGCAAGGTGATCATCTTCGCGGTGCTGGTGATGCTGATCCACTGCTACTACGGCTACCACGCGTCCGGCGGCCCGGCCGGCGTCGGCGTCGCGGTCGGCCGCGCGGTGCGCACCAGCATCGTCGTGATCAACGTGGCCGACCTGCTGCTCGGCATGGCGATCTGGGGCACGACCACGTCCGTCCGGATTGCGGGGTAGCGCGCGATGAGTACCCGTGTGCGCTACCGCCTGCTCGGCATCTCGATGATCATCGTGATCGTCCTGCTGCTGGCGCTGACCGTGGCGTTCTACAACAAGGCGTTCACGCCGGTCACCGAGGTGTCGGTGAAGACCGAGCGGGCCGGGCTGCAGCTGCTGCCGCACTCGGACGTGAAGGTCCGCGGCCTGATCGTCGGCGAGGTCCGCGGCACCGACGCGACGTCCGACGGCGCCGTCCTGCACCTCGCGCTGGACCGGGACAAGGCCAAGCTGATCCCGAACAACGTGCAGGCGCGGCTGCTGCCGAAGACGCTGTTCGGCGAGAAGTACGTCGACCTCCAGGTCCCGGCGCAGGCCGGCCCTGCCGGGCTGCGCGCGGGCCAGGTCATCCAGCAGGACCGCTCGCAGACCGCCGTCGAGATCGACAAGGTGCTGAACGACCTGCTGCCGCTGCTGCAGGCGGTGAAGCCGGCTGAGCTGAACGCGACGCTGAACGCGCTCGCCACCGCGCTGCAGGGCCGCGGCGACCAGATCGGCGAGAACATCGAGCAGGCCGACGCGCTGCTGAAGAAGATCAACCCGCAGCTCCGCACGCTGGTGCACGACCTGCACGGCCTCGCGGACGTGTCCGACATCTACGCCCAGGCGGCGCCCGACCTGCTGCAGACGCTGCGCAACCTCAACGTGACCAGCCGCACGATCACCTCCAAGAAGGCGACGATCGAGCAGCTGATCCCGGCGACGACCGCGCTCGCGCAGGACGGCGACGCCTTCATGCGGCACAACGGCCCCAAGATCATCGGCGTGAACATCGCGAACCGGGACGTGGCGAGCCTCGTCGCCCGGTACTCGCCGTCGCTGCCGTGCGTGTTCGCCGGGCTGATGAAGATCAAGCCGGAGGCCGAGCGGGCGGCCGGCGGCGGCGGGTCCAAGACCTTCAACCTGACGATCGAGATCGTCAAGCCCCGGCCGGGCTACAAGAACCCGCTGGACCGGCCGGAGGCCAAGGACCAGCGGAACCCGCGCTGCTACGGCCTGCCGAACCCGAAGAAGCCGTTCCCGGACTACCTCGCCCTGGACGGCACGCAGGACGACCTGTGGTGGAAGAACCCCGACGACCCCAACGGCGGTGGCGCCGGGCGCGGCCGGGCGCTGTCGAACGTGTTCGTCGACACCGGCTCGCTCACCCCCGAGCAGCAGGTCAAGAGCGTCCTCGGGCCGATGACGCGGACCCCGGCCGATGAGCTGTCGGACGTGTCGCAGCTGATGTTCGGGCCGCTGCTGGGCGATGGATCGGTGGTGACGATCAAGTGAAGACGACGAGTGCGGCGATCAAGCTGCTGACGTTCGTGGTCATCACCTCGGTGGCCACCGGCGTGCTGGCGATGACGATCTCCAACATGCGCTTCAAGGAGACCCGCGAGTACAAGGCGATCTTCTCGGACGTGACCGGGCTGCTGGACAACGACGACGTCCGCATCGCGGGCGTCCGGGTCGGCCAGGTCGAGAAGATCAGGCTCTACCGGGGCGACAAGGCCGAGGTGACGTTCAGCGTCGAGCAGGACGGCCCGCTCAAGGCCGGGATCCCCGCGTCCGCGCAGGCGCAGATCCGCTACCGCAACCTGATGGGGCAGCGGTACCTCGCGCTGACCGACGGCGCCGGGCAGGCCAACGCCTACCTGAAGCCGGGCGGGACGATCCCGATCTCGCAGACCAAGCCGGCGCTGGACCTCACCACGCTCTTCAACGGGTTCCGGCCGCTGTTCCGGGCGCTGGAGCCGAAGGACGTCAACACGCTGGCGATGCAGATCGTCCAGGTGCTGCAGGGCGAGGGCGGGACGATCAACAGCCTGCTCGCGCACGTCGCGTCGCTGACCAACACGCTCGCCGACCGCGACAAGGTCATCGGCCAGGTGGTCGACAACCTGAACACGGTGCTCGGCACCATCGACCAGCGGCACCAGCAGGTCGACCAGCTCGTGCGGGACCTGCGCGGCTTCGTCAGCGGCGTCTCCGGCGACCGCAAGGCGATCTTCGACTCGGTCGCGGCGATCAACGATCTGACCGGCACCACGCAGGGGCTGCTGTCGCAGGCCCGCCCGGACATCAAGGACGACATCGCCGGGCTGCGCAAGCTCGCCGGGACGTTCGCGGCCAACGAGAAGGCCATCGACGGAGGGCTCAAGCGGTCGCCGAAGCGGCTGGAGGGCCTCGTGAACATCTCCTCGTACGGGTCCTGGTTCAACATGTACATCTGCGGCCTCGACGCGCGGGTGCGGCTGCCGGGCGGACCGGTCTACCAGACGCCGGCGATCGTGAACGAGAACGCGAGGTGCAAGTAGATGAGGATCCCGTTCCGGGAGCGCAACCCGGTCCCCATCGCCCTCTCCGCGTTCGCGGTCATCGCCGTGCTGGTCGCGGTGGCGATGAACCTGGAGAGCATCCCGCTCGTCGCCGGCGGCAGGACGCACACGGCCGCGTTCAAGGAGGCGGCCGGGCTGAAGGCCGACGAGGAGGTCCGCATCGCGGGCGTCAAGGTCGGCAAGGTCACCGCGCTCGACCTCGACGGCGACCACGTCAAGGTCACCTTCCGGGTGGACGACGGGGTGAAGCTCGGCGACCGCACCGAGGCCGGCATCAAGATCAAGACGATCCTCGGCGCGCACTACCTGGAGCTCACCCCGCGGGGGCGGGGCAAGCTCGGCAAGAGCATCCCGATCGAGCGGACGCACACCCCGTTCGAGGTCGTCCCGGCGATCAGCGAGCTGAGCCAGCGGGTCGGCGCGATCAACGTCCAGCAGGTCGCGAAGTCGTTCGACGTGCTGTCGGAGACCTTCAAGAACTCGCCGCCGGAGGTGCGGGCGTCGCTGCAGGGCCTGCGGCGGCTGTCCAACACGGTCGCGTCCCGCGACGACGAGCTGCACGAGCTGGCCGGCAAGGCCAAGGACGTCTCGCAGCTGCTCGCCGACCGCAACCAGGACTTCGCCAAGCTCGTCCAGGACGGCGACAAGGTGCTGCAGGCGGTGCAGGCGCGCCGCGCCGTGATCCACCAGCTGCTGCTCAACACGGTCACGCTGTCCCAGCAGGTGAACGCGCTGATCAAGGAGAACGAGAAGCAGCTGCGGCCGATGCTGGACAACCTGGCGAAGGTCAACAAGGTCCTGCTGCGCAACCAGGCCAACCTGGACCGGATCCTGCAGCTGTTCGCGCCGTTCGCGCGGCAGTTCTCCGACGTCACCGGCACCGGCCGCTGGTTCGACTCGTGGATCCAGAACCTGGTCCCGATCCCGGCCTCGATCCAGGACGCCCCGAAGACCGGCGGGACCACGACGAAGAAGCAGGGCGGACAGAACGGCAACCAGACCGGCAACTCCAGCGACAACCCGTTGCCGTTCCTCCCGTGAGCAGGCAGGTCACTAGTGCGTAACTCAGGAACCATCCTCCGCCTCGGCGGCGCGGTCCTCGCCGCCGCCGTGCTGGTGGCCGCGCTCCTGCTGATCCTCCAGGAGCCGAAGCAGCGCCACCTCACGGCGTACTTCACCAAGACCGTCGGCCTCTACAAGGGCGCGGACGTCCGCATCCTCGGCATCCCGGTCGGGGAGGTCACCAGCGTCGAGCCGGTCGGCGACGCGGTGAAGGTCGAGCTGAAGTACGACGCCAAGTACAAGGTGCCCGCCAACGCGCAGGCGGTCATCATCAACCAGACGCTCGTCGCCGACCGCTACATCCAGCTGACGCCCGTCTACAAGAACGGCGCGGTCCTCGCCGACGGCGCGACGCTCACCACGAGCCGCACGGCCGTCCCGGTCGAGGTGGACGAGGTCGGCGGCAGCCTGAACGACCTCACCAAGGCCCTCGGCCCGGAGGGCGCCAACGCGCCCGGCGCGGACGGGCAGCAGGGGTCGCTGTCGCGGCTGCTGCAGGTCGGCGCCGCGAACCTGGAGGGGCAGGGCGACGACATCCGGCAGACGATCGCGGACGCGTCCAAGGCGCTCAGCACGCTGAGCACCGACCGCGGCGACGTCGCCGCGACGATCAAGAACCTGCGGATCATCACCGACGCGATGAAGGCGAACGACCAGCAGATCAAGTCGTTCAGCGGGCACCTCAACGGGGTGTCGGCGCAGCTCGCGGGGGAGAAGGAGGAGCTGAGCGCGGCCCTCAACACGCTCGCCCCGACGCTGCGGAACGTGCAGCGGTTCGTCAAGGACAACCGCGGCGAGCTGGCCGCGAACGTCCGGCAGCTCGCCCAGATCACCGGGGTGCTGGTGAAGGAGAAGGACGCGCTCGCCGAGATCCTCACCGCCGGCCCGCTGGCGGTCAACAACCTGGCCCGCGCCTACGACCCGATCAGCGGCACCATCCACACCCGCGACAACTTCCGCCAGTTCCACGACCTGGCCGACTGGATCTGCTCGCTGGCGTACTCGGTGGGCACGCCCGCCAAGGAGTGCCTCGACTTCGTCGAGCCGTACAACGGCATCGGCAAGGCGCTGACGGGCTTCAGCCTCGACCTGTCCTGGATCACCGCGCTGACCACGCACTACGACCCGGTGCCGATCCCGCCGGACGCCTACGGCCCCGGCGGCCGGGCGAGCAAGACCGGCAAGACGAGCAAGACCGGCACGACGAGCACGACCAACAGGACCGCGAACAGCGGGCAGCGCGCCGGGAACCTCAGCGCGCTGCTGCCGGGAGGTGGCCGATGAGCAGGACACGGCCGATGCGCCGCGCCCGCCTGCTGGGCGCCGCCGCGCTCGCCGCGACGACGGCCCTGTCGGGCTGCTCGTTCAACGGCGTCTCCTCGCTGCCGCTGCCCGGCGGCCCCGACCTCGGCTCCAACCCGATCACCGTCAAGATCGAGTTCGCGAACGTGCTGGACCTCGTCCCGCAGTCGGCGGTCAAGGTCAACGACGTCTCGGTGGGCAAGGTCGAGGACATCAAGCTCGCCGGCGCGCCGGGCACCGCGCCCGTCGCGACCGGGCAGCAGCAGGGGCAGCAGCAGGGGCAGCAGGGCGGCTGGCACGCCCTCGTCACGGTCAAGCTGCGCGGCGACGTGAAGCTGCCCGACAACGCGATCGCGACCGTCAGCCAGACCAGCCTCCTCGGCGAGAAGTTCGTGCAGCTCGAACCGCCGAAGGACCAGGCGCCGTCCGGCACGCTGTCCTCCGGCGACCTCATCCCGCTGAACCGCACGTCCCGCGGCACCGAGATCGAAGAGGTGCTGTCGGCCATGTCGCTGCTGCTGAACGGCGGCGGGCTGGAGCAGGTCTCCACGATCAGCCACGAGCTCCAGGCCGCGATGACCGGCCGGGAGTCGACGATCCGGTCGGTGCTGGAGCGGGTCGACACCTTCACCGGGACGCTGGACCGCAACCGCGCCGCCATCACCCGGGCGCTGGACAGCATCGACCGGCTCACCGGCAAGCTGTCGGCCGAGCGCAAGACGATCCGCGACACCATCGACGAGACCGGCCCCGCGATCGCCGTGCTCGACCGCAACCGCGCCGACCTCACCAAGATGCTGGTCGCGCTGAACAAGCTCAGCCGCACCACCACCTACGTGATCGACCGCTCGAAGGCCGACCTGCTGGCGAACCTCCGCGACATCGACACGATCCTGCGCAACCTGAACAAGGCCGGCAACGACCTGCCGCGGTCGCTGGAGTCGCTGATCACCTTCCCGTTCCCGGCGACGTTCGAGAACGTCATCGCGGGCGACTACGGCAACGTGCGACTGACCGTCGACCTGGACTTCGAGTCCATCGCCCGCAACCTGCTCGGTGGCACCGACCTCGAGAACATGCTCGGCAGCGGCACGCAGATGCGCAACATGCTCCAGGTGCCGAACGTGACCCTGCCCGACTCGCCGCTCGGCGTGCTCCCTCAATCGCCCGGCGGCGGGCTGCCGGGGGTCCCCGGCCAGTCGACGCCGGCCCCGGCGAAGTCGCCGGCGGCGAAGACGCCGACGCCGCGGCGGACGGGCGCGCTCGCACCCGATGACGGCGGTCTGCGGACCCTGATGACGGGGGGCCTTTCATGATCCTCAAGCGCGGTGTGATCTTCCAGCTCATCGTGTTCGCCGTCATCACCGTGGTCGGCGTGGTGATCGTCTCGGTGAACTACATCGGCATCGGCCGCGACCTGCTCGGCAAGCAGTACGTCGCCTACGTCGACCTCACCGACTCCGGCGGCGTGTTCACCAACGCCGAGGTCACCTACCGGGGCGTCCCCGTCGGCCGGGTCGGGCCGATCGAGCTCACCAAGGACGGCATCCGCGTCAAGCTGCTGCTGAACCGCGGCGAGCGGATCCCGCGCGACGGCACCAAGGCCGTCGTCGCCAACCGGTCCGCGGTCGGCGAGCAGTACATCGACCTGGAGCCGGTCAAGAAGACCGGCCCGTTCCTCGACGAGGGCGACCCGTACACGATCCCCAGGGACCGCACGACGCTGCCCGTCTCCACGGCCGAGCTGCTGCGCAACGTCGACTCGCTCGTCGGGTCGGTCAACACCAAGGACCTCGGCATCATCGTGGACGAGCTGGACAAGGCGTTCTCCGGCTCCGCCGAGGACCTCCAGTCGATCCTGGACGACACCGACCGGCTGCTGAAGACCGCCGAGCAGGCGTACCCCGACACCAAGCGGCTGCTGGACAACGGCGTCACCGTCCTGGACACCCAGCGCGGCCAGGCCGCGAACATCCGCGGCTTCGCGCGCAACCTGAACGAGCTGACGACGTCCCTCCGCAAGGACGACCCGGCGCTGCGCGCGACCATCGACGGCGCGCCCGGCGCCGTGAGCGAGGCGCACAAGGCGATCAACCAGCTCGCCCCGACGCTGCCCACCCTCCTGGCGAACCTCACCACGACCGGGCAGATCATCACGTCCCGCCAGGCCGGCCTGCGGTCGCTGTTCATCCTGTACCCGGTGACGGTCGCCGGCGCGTTCACCGTCACGCCCGGCGACGGCACCCAGCACCTCGGGCTCGCGCTGAACATCGACTCGCCGCCCGCGTGCACCGAGGGCTACGGCGGGGTCAAGCACCGCTGGCCGCAGGACACGTCCCCGAAGAAGCCGCGCCTGGACGCCGGCTGCAAGGCCCCGTCCGACGCGGGCACCGCGGTGCGCGGCGCCCGCAACTTCCCCAAGAGCGAGATCCTGCCGTACCCGAAGGTCCCGGAGGGCGCCACGACCGGCGCCGGCTTCCCCGAGGGCGGCGCGTACGGCACCCGCGACGACGGGAAGTCGCAGGCGAAGAGCGGCGGCGACGCCAAGACCAAGGCCGCCGCGGCGGCGCCGACCGGGCAGCTCTCCGACGGACAGCTGATCCTCTCGTATCCGTCCGAGTCAGTGGAATTCGCTGGATACGATCCAACGACCGGTGCGGTCTACGGGCCCGACGGCAAGCGATACGTGATGCCGCGCAGCGCCGGAACCCGTCAGTTGGGAGAAGAATCCTCGTGGAAGTGGCTCCTGCTCGGACCGTTGAGCCAGTGAGGCGGGCACGATGAGGCGGCGCCTGCCCATGGTCACGGCGATCACGCTGGGCGTCATCGTGGTCGGCCTCGCGATCGCGTCGGGCTGGCTCGGGGTCGTGACCCTCCGCAACAAGGACGAGGCCGACCAGCGGGCGAAGGCGGTCCAGTCGGCGCGCCAGATGGGCGTGAACCTGATGTCGCTGGACGCCGCCACGGCGCAGCGCGACCTCGACCGCATCGTGTCCGGCACCACCGGCGACCTGAAGAACAAGCTCGCGAGCCAGTCGAACGCGTTCATGCAGCAGATCACCAAGGTGAAGGCCAAGTCGACGGTCAACGACGTCGACGCCGCGCTGGTCTCCATGGACGGCGACTCCGCCGAGGTGATGGTCTCCCTCAACGGGACCGTCACCAACGACAAGGTCAAGAACGGTACGCCGCAGGGCTACCGCTACCAGATGGACCTCACGCGGGTCGACGACCGCTGGCTCGTGTCCGGACTGGAGGTTGTCCCGTGACGATGCTCGGCCGGGGCAAGCGCTCCGCATCGGACAAGAAGTCGGACAAGAAGAACGAGAAGAGCGACAAGGCCGCCAAGGCCGAGGAGGCGGCGCGGGCCGCGGAGCTGGCCGAGGAGGCCGCCGCGAAGGCCCGCGAGGCCGCCCGCCTGGCGCAGCAGGCCGCCGAGGAGGCCGCCGCGGCCGAGGGCGACGAGGCCGACACGGACGACCCGGAAAACGCCGTCAAGTCGCCCGAGAAGCCCGCACCGTCCGAAAAGGACTCCGAAGACGCTCCCGCCCCCGAAGACGCGCGAGAGGAAGCCTCAGCGTCCGAGAAGGCGGACGCCGACGCCGAGGGCGAGCCCGACGAGGGCGACGACACCAAGCCGGCCCGTACGAAGCTGACCAAGAAGCTCCCGAAGGGCGAGGCCGACGACGAGGCCGACGACGACGCGGAGGAGGCGGAGGAGGACGGCGACGATGACGACGAGCCTCGCCGCTCCCGCCGGGGCGGCCTGACGACGGTCATCGCGGTCCTCGCCGTCCTGACGGTCGCGCTGGGCGCGGGCACCACGGCCCTGTACCTCAAGGTCAGCGATCAGAAGGCGACGGAGGAGGCGAGCAAGGACGCGTCGTTCGCGTCGTCCCGCGCCGCCCAGAAGCTGTCGTCGTACGACTTCCAGACCCTGGACACCGACCTGAAGTCCGCGTCCGCGCTGACGACGGGCAAGCTGCACACCGACTACGAGAAGCTCGCCCAGGAGCTGAAGACGGTCGCCGTCCAGCAGCAGGCGGTCTCGAACACGACGGTGATGAAGGTCGGCGTCGTGAGCGCCACGCCCGACAAGGTCGTCACCCTCGTCTACGCCAACCGCTCGTCCCGCACCAAGGCCGACAAGCAGCAGCGCCTCCCCGAGCCGCTGCGCATCAAGATGACGATGGTCAAGAAGGACGGCAAGTGGCTGGCCTCGGACCTGAAGGTCATCTCGTAGGGGCCCGCCCACGCCCACAGCACCCCGTGAACCCGCTCAGGGTCACGGGGTGCCCTAGTGAACGAGTAAGAACACACTCTCCTGAATGGGAATCCGGACGCCCGCAAACAACCTGAGCGACAGCCACGGGTCGGCCGGCCGGAGGGCGCTCCAGCGCCCGGAGGCCGGCCGACCCGCCGAGCCGGTCGACCGCAGCAACACCCCGCCAACCTGCACGGTCGCCGAAACCCGCCAGGTGGCGTGAGGATCGACCGGCTCGCAACGGGGGGCTCGGGGGGTCGCCCCCCCGATAAACTATGGCGTTCCTCACTGCAGGTCAGAGCCCGAAAAGTCCAAGTCCGCTCTTGACTGAGAGGCGCTGAGGGGCGATGCTCCATGGCAACGTGATGCATACTGCGGCGCTAGAGTTGCGAGCGGTGTACCAGTCGGCTACACTGCCCCTTTGCGCTGCCCTCTGACTATCCGCGTGTGAGAGCACCCCTGCCGTGGTCCCTTTTGGACCCCTCTGTGCAGGTCTCGGACGTGGATCGTCTGGCGTGCGTGTCGTCAGTTACGCCGCGAGCCCTCGGAAGGACCACTCTTGGCAGCCTCGCGCAACGCCTCGAATACCGCAACCGGTCCGAACCGCGTCTCCTTCGCGCGCATCAAGGAGCCGCTCGAAGTCCCGGACCTCCTTGCACTGCAGACCAACTCCGTTGACTGGCTGCTGGGCAACGAGAGGTGGAAGGCCCGGGTCGAGGCGGCCCAGAAGGCCGGAAGTAAGAGCGTCCCGACCCAGTCGGGGCTGGAGGAGATCTTCGAAGAGATCAGTCCGATCGAGGACTTCTCCGGAACCATGTCCCTGTCGTTCCGGGACCACCGGTTCGAGCCGCCCAAGTACTCCGTCGAGGAGTGCAAGGACAAGGACATGACCTACTCCGCCCCGCTGTTCGTGACGGCGGAGTTCATCAACAACACCACCGGTGAGATCAAGAGCCAGACGGTGTTCATGGGCGACTTCCCGCTCATGACCCCCAAGGGCACCTTCATCATCAACGGCACCGAGCGCGTCGTGGTCTCGCAGCTGACCCGCTCGCCCGGCGTGTACTTCGACCGCGCCCTCGACAAGGCGTCCGACAAGGACATCTACGGCTGCCGGGTCATCCCGAGCCGCGGCGCCTGGCTCGAGTTCGAGATCGACAAGCGCGACAACGTCGGTGTGCGCATCGACCGCAAGCGCAAGCAGCCCGTCACGGTGCTGCTGAAGGCGCTCGGCTGGGACGAGGCGCGCATCCGCGAGCGCTTCGGCTCCTACGAGTCGATCAACGTCACCCTGGAGAAGGACCACACCTCCGGCCAGGACGACGCCCTGCTCGACATCTACCGCAAGCTGCGCCCGGGCGAGCCGCCGACGCGCGAGTCCGCGCAGACGCTGCTGGAGAACCTGTACTTCAACCCGAAGCGCTACGACGTCGCCAAGGTCGGGCGCTACAAGATCAACAAGAAGCTCGGCCTCGACCTGGACATGCGCCAGGGCACGCTCACCGAGGACGACATCGTCGCCACGATCGAGTACCTCGTCCGGCTGCACGCCGGCGAGGAGGAGGCGACCATCGGGGCCGTCCCCGTGCCGATCGAGGTCGACGACATCGACCACTTCGGCAACCGGCGCCTGCGCACGGTCGGCGAGCTGATCCAGAACCAGGTCCGGCTCGGCCTCGCCCGCATGGAGCGCGTCGTCCGCGAGCGGATGACCACCCAGGACGTCGAGGCGATCACGCCGCAGACCCTGATCAACATCCGGCCGGTCGTCGCCTCCATCAAGGAGTTCTTCGGCACCAGCCAGCTGTCGCAGTTCATGGACCAGACCAACCCGCTGGCCGGGCTGACGCACAAGCGGCGCCTGAACGCCCTCGGCCCCGGTGGTCTGTCGCGTGAGCGGGCGGGCATGGAGGTCCGCGACGTCCACCCGTCGCACTACGGCCGCATGTGCCCGATCGAGACGCCGGAAGGCCCGAACATCGGCCTGATCGGCTCGCTCGCCGCGTTCGGCCGGGTGAACCCGTTCGGGTTCGTCGAGACGCCGTACCGCAAGGTCGTCGACGGTGTGGTCACCGAGCAGATCGACTACCTCACCGCCGACGAGGAGGACCGCTACGTCATCGCGCAGGCCAACTCCCTGCTGAACGAGGACGGCACCTTCGTCGACGACCGCATCCTCGTCCGCCGCAAGGGCGGCGAGATCGAGCTGGTCCCGGCCCGCGAGGTCCAGTACATGGACGTCTCGGCGCGGCAGATGACCTCGGTCGCCACGGCGATGATCCCGTTCCTGGAGCACGACGACGCCAACCGCGCGCTGATGGGCTCCAACATGCAGCGCCAGTCCGTCCCGCTGCTGCGCAGCGAGGCGCCGCTGGTCGGCACCGGCATGGAGTACCGCGCGGCGACCGACGCCGGCGACGTCATCACGGCCGAGAAGGCCGGCGTCGTCGAGGAGGTCTCGGCCGACTACGTGACCGTCATGAACGACGACGGCACGCGGACGACCTACCGCGTCTCCAAGTTCAAGCGGTCGAACCAGGGCACCTGCTTCAACCAGAAGCCGATCGTCGACGAGGGCCAGCGGGTCGAGGTCGGCCAGGTCGTCGCCGACGGGCCGTGCACCGACAACGGCGAGATGGCGCTCGGCAAGAACCTCCTCGTGGCGTTCATGCCGTGGGAGGGCCACAACTACGAGGACGCCATCATCCTCAGCCAGCGCCTGGTGCAGGACGACGTCCTCTCCTCGATCCACATCGAGGAGCACGAGGTCGACGCCCGCGACACCAAGCTCGGCCCCGAGGAGATCACCCGGGACATCCCGAACGTCTCCGAGGAGGTCCTCGCCGACCTCGACGAGCGCGGCATCATCCGCATCGGCGCCGATGTCGTCCCCGGCGACATCCTGGTCGGCAAGGTCACCCCGAAGGGCGAGACCGAGCTGACCCCCGAGGAGCGGCTGCTGCGCGCGATCTTCGGTGAGAAGGCGCGCGAGGTCCGCGACACCTCGCTGAAGGTGCCGCACGGCGAGCAGGGCAAGGTCATCGGCGTCCGGGTGTTCTCCCGCGACGACGGCGACGAGCTGCCCCCCGGCGTGAACGAGCTAGTCCGGGTGTACGTCGCGCAGAAGCGCAAGATCACCGACGGCGACAAGCTCGCCGGCCGGCACGGCAACAAGGGCGTCATCTCCAAGGTGCTCCCGGTCGAGGACATGCCGTTCCTGGAGGACGGCACCCCGGTCGACATCGTCCTGAACCCGCTGGGCGTCCCCGGGCGCATGAACGTGGGCCAGGTCCTGGAGACCCACCTCGGCTGGGTCGCCTCCCGCGGCTGGAAGGTCGAGGGCGACGACGCCGAGTGGAAGCGCGCCCTGAAGGAGATCGGCGCCGACGAGGCGCCGCCGTGGACGAACACCGCGACGCCGGTGTTCGACGGCGCCCGCGAGGACGACGTCACCGGCCTGATCGAGAGCACCCTGCCGAACCGCGACGGCCAGCGCATGGTCGGCCCGGGCGGCAAGGCCCGGCTGTTCGACGGCCGCACCGGCGAGCCCTACCGCGACCCGATCTCGGTCGGCTACATCTACATCCTCAAGCTGCTCCACCTGGTCGACGACAAGATCCACGCGCGCTCGACCGGCCCGTACTCCATGATCACTCAGCAGCCGCTGGGCGGTAAGGCCCAGTTCGGCGGCCAGCGCTTCGGTGAGATGGAGGTGTGGGCGCTGGAGGCGTACGGCGCCGCCTACGCCCTCCAGGAGCTGCTGACCATCAAGTCCGACGACGTCCTCGGCCGCGTCAAGGTGTACGAGGCCATCGTCAAGGGCGAGAACATCCCCGAGCCCGGCATTCCCGAGTCCTTCAAGGTGCTCATCAAGGAGATGCAGTCGCTGTGCCTCAACGTCGAGGTGCTCTCCAGCGACGGCATGTCCATCGAGATGCGCGACACCGACGAGGACGTCTTCCGCGCCGCGGAGGAGCTCGGCATCGACCTGTCCCGCCGTCCTAACGAGGGCGCGATGAGCGTCGACGAAGTCTGAGAACTCAAGGGGAGAACAGTTGCTTGACGTCAACTTCTTCGACGAGCTTCGCATCGGTCTGGCGACCGCCGACGACATCCGCCAGTGGTCGCACGGCGAGGTGAAGAAGCCGGAGACGATCAACTACCGGACCCTCAAGCCGGAGAAGGACGGGCTCTTCTGCGAGAAGATCTTCGGCCCGACCCGGGACTGGGAGTGCTACTGCGGCAAGTACAAGCGCGTCCGCTTCAAGGGCATCATCTGTGAGCGCTGCGGCGTCGAGGTGACCCGCGCCAAGGTGCGCCGCGAGCGGATGGGCCACATCGAGCTGGCCGCGCCGGTCACGCACATCTGGTACTTCAAGGGCGTGCCGTCCCGGCTCGGCTACCTGCTGGACCTGGCCCCGAAGGATCTCGAGAAGATCATCTACTTCGCGGCCTACATGATCACCAGCGTGGACGCGGAGCGGCGCGACCGCGACCTGCCCACGCTGGAGGCGCACATCTCGGTGGAGCGCCAGCAGATCGAGCAGGCCCGCGACGCGCAGGTCGAGGCCCGCCAGCAGAAGCTGGAGGGCGACCTCGCGGAGCTGGAGGAGGCCGGCGCGAAGGCCGACCAGAAGCGCAAGGTGCGCGACGGCGCCGAGCGGGAGATGAAGCAGCTGCGCGACCGCGCGCAGCGCGAGCTCGACCGCCTCGACGAGGTGTGGAGCCGGTTCAAGAACCTCAAGGTCCAGGACCTGGAGGGCGACGAGCTGCTCTACCGCGAGATGCGCGACCGGTTCGGCAAGTACTTCGAGGGCGGCATGGGCGCCGCGGCCATCCAGGCGCGGCTGCAGAACTTCGACCTCGAGGCCGAGGCCGAGAAGCTGCGCGACATCATCCGCACCGGCAAGGGCCAGAAGAAGGCCCGCGCCCTGAAGCGGCTGAAGGTCGTCTCGGCGTTCCTCAACACCCGCAACAGCCCGCTCGGCATGGTGCTGGACTGCATCCCGGTCATCCCGCCGGACCTGCGCCCCATGGTGCAGCTCGACGGCGGCCGGTTCGCCACGTCCGACCTGAACGACCTGTACCGCCGGGTCATCAACCGCAACAACCGGCTCAAGCGCCTGCTCGACCTGGGCGCGCCCGAGATCATCGTCAACAACGAGAAGCGGATGCTGCAGGAGGCCGTCGACGCGCTGTTCGACAACGGCCGCCGCGGCCGCCCGGTCACCGGGCCGGGCAACCGCCCGCTGAAGTCGCTGTCCGACATGCTCAAGGGCAAGCAGGGCCGGTTCCGGCAGAACCTGCTGGGCAAGCGCGTCGACTACTCCGGCCGCTCGGTCATCGTCGTCGGCCCGCAGCTGAAGCTGCACCAGTGCGGCCTGCCCAAGCAGATGGCGCTGGAGCTGTTCAAGCCGTTCGTGATGAAGCGGCTGGTCGACCTCAACCACGCGCAGAACATCAAGTCCGCCAAGCGGATGGTCGAGCGGGCCCGCCCGGTCGTGTGGGACGTGCTGGAAGAGGTCATCACCGAGCACCCGGTGCTGCTGAACCGGGCGCCGACGCTGCACCGCCTCGGCATCCAGGCGTTCGAGCCGCAGCTGGTCGAGGGCAAGGCCATCCAGATCCACCCGCTGGTCTGCACCGCGTTCAACGCGGACTTCGACGGCGACCAGATGGCGGTGCACCTGCCGCTGTCCGCCGAGGCGCAGGCCGAGGCGCGGATCCTGATGCTGTCGACCAACAACATCCTGAAGCCGTCGGACGGCAAGCCCGTCACCATGCCCACCCAGGACATGGTCATCGGCCTGTACTGGCTGACGACGCAGAAGGACGGCGCGACCGGCGAGGGCCGCGCGTTCGGCTCGGTCGCCGAGGCGATCATGGCCTACGACCGGGGCGAGCTCGACCTGCAGGCCAAGATCAGCCTGCGGCTCAAGGACGTCCCGCCGCCGCGCGACTGGATCGCGCCGGAGGGCTACGAGCCGGGCCGGCCGTACCGGTTGGAGACGACGCTCGGCCGCGCCATGTTCAACGAGACGCTGCCGGACGACTTCCCGTTCGTCGACGACGAGATCGGCAAGAAGCAGCTGTCGGCGATCGTCAACGAGCTGGCCGAGACGTACCCGAAGGTCGCCGTCGCCAACGCGCTCGACGCGCTGAAGAGCACCGGCTTCCACTGGGCGACCCGGTCCGGCGTCACGATCGCGATCGACGACGTCATCACGCCGCCGAACAAGCAGGACATCCTGGCCGGCTACGAGCAGCAGGCCGACAAGGTGCAGCGGGAGTACAACCGCGGCCTGATCACCGACGATGAGCGCAAGCAGGAGCTCATCGACATCTGGAACAAGGCCACCGCGGACGTCGCGGTGGACATGGAGAAGGCGTTCCCGAAGGCCAACCCGATCTGGATGATGATCCAGTCGGGTGCCCGCGGCAACCCGCTGCAGCTCCGCCAGATCGCCGGTATGCGCGGCCTGGTCTCCAACCCCAAGGGCGAGACCATCCCGCGTCCGATCAAGTCGTCCTTCCGCGAGGGCCTGTCGGTCGTCGAGTACTTCATCTCGACGCACGGCGCCCGCAAGGGCCTGGCCGACACCGCGCTGCGCACCGCCGACTCGGGTTACCTGACCCGGCGCCTGGTGGACGTCGCGCAGGACGTCATCGTCCGCGAGGAGGACTGCGGCACCGACCGCACGATCCCGTTCGAGCTCGTGGAGCGGCAGTCCGACGGCAGCCTGATCAAGCTGCCGACCACGGAGACGAGCCTGGCGGGCCGCACCATCGCCGAGGACGTCGTCGTCGACGGGACGGTCATCTACCCCGCCGACACCGACCTGTCCGACGCGGTCGTGACCCGGCTGGTCGACGCCGGGGTGACCAAGGTCCGGACCCGCAGCGCCCTGGTCTGCGAGGCCAAGATCGGTGTCTGCGCCGCCTGCTACGGCCGCTCGCTGGCCACCGGCAAGCGGGTGGACGTCGGCGAGGCCGTCGGCATCATCGCCGCGCAGTCGATCGGTGAGCCGGGCACGCAGCTGACCATGCGCACCTTCCACACCGGCGGTGTGGCCGGTGGCGACATCACGCACGGTCTGCCGCGCGTCCAGGAGCTGTTCGAGGCCCGCATCCCCAAGGGTGTGGCCCCGATCAGCGAGGTCGCCGGCCGCGTCAAGATCGACGAGACGGAGAAGTCGCGCAAGGTCGTCGTCGTCCCCGACGACGGCTCCGACGAGATCGCCTACCCGGTGCCGATGCGGTCCCGCCTCCTGGTCAAGGAGGGCGAGTCCGTGGGCGTCGGCCAGCAGCTCATCGCGGGTGCGATCAACCCGCACGAGGTGCTGCGCATCCTCGGGCCCCGCGCCGTGCAGCTCCACCTGGTCCAGGAGGTCCAGGAGGTCTACCGGTCGCAGGGCGTGTCGATCCACGACAAGCACATCGAGATCATCGTCCGCCAGATGCTGAAGCGGGTGAACATCCTCGAGTCGGGCGACACCGAGCTGCTCCCGGGCGACCTGGTCGAGCGTCCGATCTTCGAGGAGACGAACCGGAACGTCGTGGCCGAGGGCGGCACGCCCGCCGCCGGCCGCCCCGTCCTGATGGGCATCACCAAGGCCTCGCTCGCGACCGAGTCGTGGCTGTCGGCGGCGTCCTTCCAGGAGACGACCCGGGTGCTCACCGAGGCCGCGATGCACGCCAAGAGCGACCCGCTGCTCGGCCTCAAGGAGAACGTCATCATCGGTAAGCTCATCCCGGCCGGTACCGGCATGCCGCAGTACCGCAACGTCCGGGTCGAGCCGACCGAGGAGGCGAAGGCGGCGGTCTACTCCGTCGGGTCCTACGACGACGGCGCCGAGTACGCCTTCGGGCAGGGCTCCGGCGAGGCCGTCCCGCTGGAGGAGTACGACTTCGGCCAGTACAACCGCTGACGTCCCGGTCCGGGGCGCCGCCGCGCGCGGCGCCCCGGCTCGCGGACACTCTGACTGACGACACGCGAGAGGCCCTTCCCGTCCGGGAGGGGCCTCTTCGCATGCGCGGCGGGCAGCGCGGAACCGCGGGGCCGTTGGGCGCTCAGTAGATGCCGGCGGCGCAGCCGTCGTCGAACAGTTCCGGCCAGTAGCGGCGGTCGCCGTCGCCGCTGAGCGGGCGGCAGGCGACGGGGTCGGCGGCGCCGAGGATCCGGACGAGGTTGGCGATGACCGCGGCCTCCCCCTGCATGAGGTCGTGGACGGGGTCGAGGAGCTGGACCTGGCGGACCAGCCACTGCGCGAAGGCGACCGTCGAGATGTCGGTGTTGATCGGGTGCGGGCCCCCCTCGGCGACGAACCAGCCGTGGACGGCCCCGGTGGCGCCGTCCAGGATGAGGTCGATCTCGTCGGCGAACCATCCGAGCCTGACCAGGTCGCCGATGGCGCCGGGGAGGGTCTCGCCGTCGTCGAGGACATGGTCCCGGAAGTAGTCGGCGACGAAGTCGGGGTAGTCGCCGCGCTGGCTGCGGAGGTACTCGGCGAGGGTCTGCGCGGGCTTGTCCAGCATGCAGTAGTTCACGTCGGCGAGGCCGTGCTCGCGCAGGAAGCGGCGCGTGGGCTCGTGCGTGAGGGTGCCGGGGAGGTCGGCGTCGTCGTAGAGGCAGTGGCCGTCCTCGCCGAACGCCTCGGCCATCAGGCCGTCCGGGAGGGCGAGTGCGAGGTCCTCGCCCGGTGCGGCGACGCGGGCGAGCGGGCAGATGTGGGCCATCACCCGCCAGTGGGCGGAGTACCGGTCGGAGGGGTCGAGGAGCCTCGGGTCGACGTCGCTGATCAGCTCGCGCAGGGTGGTGGTCAGTTCGGCGGCCGCGGCCGGTCCGTGGCGTCCGGCGAAGCGCGCGAACTCGCCCTCGTCGCGGTGCATGCGCGTCACGGCGGCGCAGAGCCGCACCAGCGACGGCAGGTCGGGGGCGAGCAGTTCCGGGTCGTTGATGCCGAGGAAGCTCTCGAACACCTCGCCGGTCGTCGCGTCCAGCAGGACGGTGCCGCCCTGCTCGGTCACCCTCCCGAGGACGAGCATCTTCCCGACGTCCTCGGCGAGGGGCTTGGACGAGATCTCGGCGGCGGTGCGGAGGTCGCTCGCGGCGCCGAGCAGGAGGTCCGCCGCGTCCCTGGGAAGCCCGACGTCGGCCAGCCACCGCCGCGTCGGCTCGTGCGCGACCCCGGAATCGGGCACGAGCAGCACCCCGTCCGCGCCGAAGGCTTCCAGCATTTGCTCGCGCGTTGTCGCCGCATCCCTAGCGTCCATCCGGAATGCGTACCACGGTCCGCCGCGCCGGGAGGGCGGGAATGGCGAAGGCCCCGCCGTGCGGGCGGGGCCTCCGCGAGGGTGGGCCTGATCGGTGCCGGGTCAGCCCATCGAGCCGGCCACGTAGTCACCGGCGGGCTGCCGGGTGATCACGTTCAGCCGGTTCCAGGTGTTGATCAGCGCGATGAGGGCGACCAGGGCGCCGAGCTGCTCGTCGTCGTAGTGCTTGGCGGCGTTCGCCCACGCCTCGTCGCTAACGCCCTCGGGCGCGCCGGCGATCCGGGTGCCCTGCTCGGTCAGCTCCAGCGCGGCGCGCTCGGCTTCGGTGAAGACGGTGGCCTCGCGCCAGGCGGCGACCATGTTGATCCGCAGCTGCGTCTCGCCGTGGTGGGCGGCCTCCTTGGTGTGCATGTCGACGCAGAAGCCGCAGCCGTTGATCTGGCTGGCCCGGATCTCCACCAGGTGCTGCGTCGTGACGGGCAGCCCCGATTGCGTGACGAGCCTCCCCGCCGACTGCACGTACTTCATGAACTTGGGCATGAAGGAAACGTCGTAGAGGTTGAGGCGAGCGTCCATGTTGGTCTCCTTGAAGTCTTTCCGCGGACGCCAGGATTGACGTGACAGCCCCTCCGGTTGTGACAGCCTGGCGCGTGTGATCTGGCGCACGCGGGCGATCAGGCGCGGCCTCGGGCGGTGGCGGTGTTCCCGCTGGCAGTGGGCACAATCGAAGGGTGGCTCCCTGGGTGCTGCACGTCGATCTGGACCAGTTCCTCGCGGCCGTCGAGGTGCTGCGCCGGCCGGAGCTGCGCGGGCGGCCGGTCATCGTCGGCGGCGACGGCGACCCGACCAAGCGCGGGGTGGTGAGCACCGCGTCCTACGAGGCGCGCGCCTACGGCGTCCACTCCGGGCAGCCGCTCCGCACGGCCGCGCGCCGCTGCCCGGACGCGGTGTTCCTGCCGGTGGACCGCGAGCTGTACGAGTCGGTGTCGGCGCGGGTGATGGAGACGCTGCGCGGGCTCGGTGCCGTGGTGGAGGTGCTCGGCTGGGACGAGGCGTTCCTGGCGGTCGAGGGCGATCCGGAGGCGGTGGCGGCGGAGATCCGTGCCCGCGTCCGCGCCGCGACGGGCCTGGACTGCACGGTGGGCATCGGGGAGAACAAGCTCCAGGCGAAGATCGCGACCGGGCTGGGCAAGCCGGCCGGGGTCTTCCGGCTCACCGGCGGCACGTGGTTCGCGGTCCTCGGCGACCGGCCGACCGACGCGCTGTGGGGCGTCGGGGCCAAGACCGCCAAGCGCCTGAAGGACCTGAACATCACCACGGTCGCCGAACTGGCGTCGGCGGATCCAGACGCGCTCGCCGAGCGGTTCGGCCCCGCGACGGGCCCGTGGCTGGTGCGGCTCGCCCGGGGCCTGGACGGCTCGCCGGTGAGCGACGCCCCGCACGTCCCGCGCTCCCGCGGCCGGGAGACCACCTTCCAGCAAGACTTGGACGACTGGGCGAGCGTGCGCCGCGAGGTCTCCCGGCTGGCGCGCCGGGTCGCGTCCGATGTGGCGGACGACGGCGGGGACGTGGCCCGCGTGATCGTGAAGGTCCGCTACGCGCCGTTCACGACCCGCACTCACGGCACGACGCTGGACGCGCCGACGACGGCTCCGGACCGGATCGAGCAGGCCGCCCTCGCCGCGCTGGCGCGGTTCGGCGGCGGCCGTCCGGTCCGGCTGCTGGGGGTCCGCGCGGAGTTCGCCCGGCCCCGTCCCGTCACCGGGGCTTGACCTGCGGAGACGCTCGCTTTTCTTGACCTTTTGTCGTGTTTTGGGCGGTTAGCCCCCGGGGATGAAGGTGGGCGTTGCCTGATGTAAGCGACGGGGGAGCGAGAGCATATGAAGAGGGTCATGACCGGTGCACTGATCGCGGCCGTGGTCGGGGTCGGAGGCGTGGGCGGCGCGGCCGTCGCCCAGGCGTCCGACTCCGCCCAGGGGACGGACACGCGCCAGGACTGCCGCACGTACTCCAGCGTCACGGAGTGCGGCCAGCCGAAGCTCACGCAGAAGCAGCAGCAGTGCGTGGACTCGGCGGTTCAGCAGGGCATGACCGAGCGGCGCGCCGTGGTGGAGTGCTCCGCCTTCGGCTGACCGCCGCACCCGTGTAGGGCCCGTCCGGGGGGGACGGGCCCTACGCATGTCCCGCCCGGACGCCGTCGTCCGGTCAACCGTCGTAGGGACGGGCCCTGGTACCGGCGGGCAGCCCGAACGCACGGGCCGCCTCGGCGTCCGGGGCGTCCGGTCCCTTGCCCAGGCGACGGCGCCGGTCGTGCTCGGCGATCGCGCGCGCGGAGAACATGCGTTCCAGGGACGGGCGGAACCCCGCACCGTCGACCGGGCGCGCCACGTGCCGGACGGCCGGAACCTCGCCGCCGTGGTCGAGCGTCACCAGCAACGGCGTCCGCACCCCTGCGCGGGTCACGAGATCGCCGCCCTCCCGGGCGTAGTCCTTGCACATGGCGTCCAGCGATACGCGTATGCGGGAGCCCTGGCGCTGAACCTCGATGGGTTCCTCGGCGCAGAACCAGCGCGGACGCAGCCGCGCGGGCAGGGAACTCCGCCACACCACCGCGCGGCCGTCCTGCAAGTGACGGTCGATCACCGGCAGCGCGGCGGCGGCGAGCCGCTGGTCGACGTGCGGTTCGGGCGGCCAGACCCGCCAGGACTGCCGCCAGCCGACGAGACCGGCCGCGACCACCATGACGGCGACGAGCGACAGCCGGGCTTTAGCTCCCATATGCGGCACCGTAGTGGTCACTCCGCGGTGCCGCGGCGTCCTCGCCTGGCTTCGCCCACGTCCCGCCCTGCACGGCTGAGCGTGCCCCCGCAGCGCTCATGTGCAGAGGGCCGTCTGGACGGCGGTCTTCATGTCGTTGCTCTGCGCGTACGTCCCGCCTGGGTCGAGGTTCACCATGGCGGTCGCCGCGCGTCCGCTGACCGTGGCGCCACCGACGGTCTCGTAGCCGAAGATGTCGCCGCCGTGGCCCCAGTACAGGCCGCCGCAGGGCAGCGAGCGGCTCTCCAGGCCGAGGCCGTAGGCCCGGCCGCCGTCGTCGCTCGGGTCGCCGGGGTTGGTCGGGCGGGTCTTCATCATTTCGCGTAGCTGGGCCGGGCGCAGCAGCCTTCCCCTGACGAGGGCGCCGAGGAACCGGTTGAGGTCGGCCCCGCTGGAGATCATCGAGCCGGAGGCGTCCGCGACCGAGGGGTTCACCGCCGTGATGTCGAGGAGCGGCGCCGTGGGGCCCGGACGCGCGTAGCCGCGCGGGTGCCGTCCGGAGATCGTGGACGCGTCCGTCGGTACGGAGGTGTCGCGCAGGCGCAAAGGCTTGATGATGCGTCGGCGGATCTCCTCGCCGTAGGTGCGTCCGGTGACCTTCTCGATGAGCATCCCGGCCAGAAGGTAGTTGGTGTTGGAGTAGCGCCAGCCCTTGCCGGGCTCGAACAGGGGCGGGTGGGCGAGCGCGAGGTCGACCAGGTCGTGGACGTCGTGGTGGGCGAGCGGATCCTTCAGGATCTCCTGCGGGTCGAGGTAGGTGAGGTAGTCGGGGATCCCGCTGGTGTGCTGAAGCAGTTGCCGGACGGTGATGACGCGCCCGTCGTTGCCGTTGCCGCGGACGACGCCGGGCAGGTAGCGCTCGACCGGCGCGTCCAGGACGACGCGGCGCTCGCCCACCAGATGGAGGACGACCGTCGCCACGAACGGCTTGGTCATGCTGCCGATCCGGAACCTGCTGCCGGCGCGCATCGGCGCGCCGCTCGTCACGTCCGCGACACCGCTGGTCAGCGTGGTGTCGCCGCGTCCGTCCCGCAGGTCCAGCAGTGCTCCGGGCCCGCCGTCGACCGTGGTCAGCCGGTGCATCAGTTCTCGCAGCGCGGTCTGGTCGGCGGTGGCGGTGGCGGTGCCGGCCGGGGCGGCCACCGCGACACCGGCCGCGAGGGAGATGGCCAACGCGCCGCGGAGCGCGCGCCTCTGCTTGATCATGTGTGTCTCCTTGGGGCCGGTCAGGCCGTGGCGCGGGCGCTGGTCTCGGTACGAGCGAGGGAGGACGGGCGCTGGGCGCGCATGCACGGGACGAGGGCGATCCAGATCAGGGCCGCGCCCGCCGGGAGCAGGTTCAAGTCGAGCATGATGGCGACGAACCCGAGCGCGACCAGGACGGGGCTCAGGGCGGCCACGGCCTTGCGTCCCGGCGTGGTGGCCGCGAACTGGACGAGCAGCGCCACCAGCCCGAGCATGAAGAACACCGGGCCGATCTCGTAGAGCGCCTGCGGCAGGACGGCGGGGACGTCGGCGTACCGGTCGGAGAGCATGCTCTTCGCGACGGGGTCGGCGGCCCGCAGGCCGACGACGATGTCGATGATCGCGACGCGGACGAACGTCACCAGTCCGAGGGTCGCGAGGACGGTCGTGACACCCGCCGCGACCCGGCTCGCGGTACCGCCGGACGCGGCCCGGATCCGGCCGTACACCCCCGCGATCACCCCTCCGTACAGCAGGAGGGAGCCGAGGAAGAGCACGTGGCCGACCGTCCAGGCGGGTCCCGGCCCGTGCTGGCCGTCGCGGCCGTCGATGAGGCGGACGACCCCGTAGGCGAGCATGAGGGCCGGCGCCAGGTGGAAGGCGATCCTGGACATGAGGGGTTCTCCCGTCGTTCGAGACCTGCGTTCTGGTGATCTCGATCCTCGAAGGAGAGGGGTGGCCGGCGGATCGCCGCCGCGAGCGGTCTTCGGACCTCGGTCGCGCGGGGGAGGACCGCGACGCGGCTCCCTCGCGCGACGGACCCGTCCGCTCAGGAGGGTTCGATCAACCGGGTCTCGTACGCGACGATCACGGCCTGGACGCGGTCGCGGATGCCGAGCTTGGACAGCACGTTGCTCACATGGGTCTTCACCGTGTGCTCGCTGACGACCATCGCCGCAGCGATCTCCGCGTTCGACAGCCCGCGGCCGAGCAGCCGCAGCGTCTCCCGCTCGCGCTCGGTCAGCACCGACAGGCGGTCGGACGCGGGCGCACCCGGGCGCGGGCGGTTGCGGGTGATGTCGGAGATGAGGCGCCGGGTCACGGCGGGCGCGAGCAGCGAGTCGCCCCCCGCCACCACCCGGACCGCGTGCACCAGGTCGTCGCGGCGCACGTCCTTGAGCAGGAACCCGCTGGCGCCCGCGTAGAGGGCGTCGTAGACGTAGTCGTCCTGGTCGAACGTGGTCAGCATGATCACGCGGGTGGGGGTCTCGGCGCACACGGCCTTCGCGGCCTCGATGCCGTCCAGGCCCGGCATGCGGATGTCGAGCAGCGCCACGTCGGGCGCGTGCTCGCGCACGGCGGCGATCGCGGCGGTGCCGTCGCCCGCCTCGCCCGCCACCTCGATGTCGGGCTGCGCGTCCAGGATCATCGCGAAGCCGCTGCGGACCAGCTCCTGGTCGTCGGCGAGCACGACCCGGATCACGCGGTCACCGCCGCCGCGTAGGGGAGCCGCGCCAGGACGCGGAACCCGCCGCCCGGCAGCGGACCGGCCTCGGCCGTGCCGCCGCAGGCGGCGACGCGCTCCCGGATGCCGATGAGGCCGTTGCCGCCGCGCCGCCATCCCGCGTCCGCCCCGGCACCGCCCCGCCCGTCGTCGGTCACCGTGATCTCCAGTTCTCGGTCGGTCCAGCGGAGCCGGACCTCGGCCTCCCGCGCGCCGGCGTGCTTCACCGTGTTGGTGAGCGCCTCCTGGACGATGCGGTAGGCCGCCAGGTCGGCGTCGGGGGGCAGCGCGCGGCTCCCGCCCTCGACCGCGAGCCGCACCCTGACCTGGGTGCGGTCGACGTGCTGGACCAGGTCGGGGAGTGCGCCGATCGTGGGCTGCGGCGCGCGGACGCCGTAGTCCTGCTCCTCCTTGAGGACGCCCAGCGTGCGGCGCAGCTGGGCCATCGCGTCCCGGCCCGCGTCCGCGATGGCGTCGAAGACCCGTTCCGCCTGGTCGGGGTCGGTGCGGACCACCACCGGACCGGCCTCGGCCTGGACGACCATGATGCTGACGGCGTGCGCGAGCACGTCGTGCATGTCGCGGGCGATGCGGGCCCGCTCCTCCGCCGCCGCCCGCGCCGCCTCCGCCTCACGTTCGCGTTCGAGCTGCGCGGAACGCTCCATCAGCGCGTCCGACCGTTCCCGTGCGGTCCGTGCCAGCGCGCCCAGCAGGAACGCCGCGATGGGCAGCAGCAGCGTGAACATGAACTCGGAGGCGTCGTTGTCCTTGATGAGCAGCGCGCCGGGCGGCGTCGTCGCGACGAGCGCGCAGATGAAGCCCCAGCGCTGCCAGCGGTGCCGTCCGAGGTCGGCGAGCGTGTAGATCGCCACCAGCGCGCCGTACTGCAACGCCTGGCCGGGCCGGTCGTACAGCGACACGGCCATGGCGAAGGACGCGATGACCAGCGCGACCGCGAACGGCGCCCGCCGCCGCCACACCAGCGGGACGACCGTGCCGAGGTTGAACACCGCGCCGAGCGGCGACGCGTCCGGCGCCGTGGCGAACGGCACGAACACCGGCACCGCGACCGCCACGGCGACCAGCACGTCCACGAGGCGGCCGGCGCCCGCGCGGGACCGCGGGCGCCCGGGAAGACGGAGCTGACGGAGCCGATCGGACATTCACCCAGTATCGCGGCCGGACCAGGCATGTTCGCCTCAGTCGTGCGAGGGATATCGCGGGCTCGGCGTCAGTCGGTCAGGGTGCGGAGGGTGCGCGCCAGAGTGGGGATCATCACCACCGCGGGGACGACGTGCAGCCCGAGAAGGGCCGTGACGGTCGCGGTGCTCGCCCCCGAGACGAGCGGCGGGACCAGCGAGACCGTGGCCAGCGGCACCGTCGTCCACAGGAAGAGCGCGGCGGGACGGGCGCTCCAGCGCAGGAGGGCGGCGGCGATGGCGACGCCCACGACCGAGAAGAAGCCGGTCACCACGGCGAAGCCGGGCAGCGGGATCGACTCGCCGCCGTCCGGGATCTCGAAGTCGGCACCGGCGGCCTTGGCGAGCGCGGCGGCGACGGTGGTGGCCGCCATCGCCGCGAGCGCGGCGAGGAGACCGGTTCCGGTGAGCCTGCGGAACCGGTGGGCTTGATTGGTCTGGGCCGATAGCGGATCTGCGACGACGTTCATGGCGTGCTCCAAACCTTCCGTGCCTGACCGGGGGATGCTCGCGCCGAGGAACCGGGTCACTCGGCGCCGTCCGCGGGCAGCCGCTCCGGCAGCCCGACCTGCGCGAAACGGTCGGCGTGGAAGGTGGTGATCTCGGTGACCGCCCCGCCGGTGATGCGCAGGACGTCCAGCGTCAGCGGCAGGTAGGCGCCCTCGCGCTCGTCCCACTGGTAGAAGCCGAGGGCGGGCTGCCGGTTCACGGACGTCCCGACGGCGCGCAGGCCCGACATGCTCTCGAAGCCGTCCTGGACCCAGTCGTTCACCACCGAGTCGCGGCCCACCTGCAGGCCCGGCGTGGGCGGCATCGAGCAGCGGACGTCGTCGCGCAGCAGACTGGTGAGCCCGTCGATGTCGATGGCCACGGTGGCCTCGCTGAAGCGGCGCACGACATCGAGCGTCGCGGCGTCCTCCTCGTCGCCGGTCCAGTCCTGCCGCTCGGCGGGCAGGTGCTCCCGCATCCCGGCGCGAGCCCGCTGGAGCGCGCTGTTCACGGAGTTGACCGAGTCGCCGAGGAGTTCCGCGACGTCCTTCGCCGGCCAGCCGAGCACGTCCCGCAGGATCAGCACGGCCCGGGGGCGCGGCGCGAGGTGCTGCACCGCGACCAGGTACGCCAGCTCGATCGTCTCCCGCGCGACGGCGACGGCCTCCGGCTCGTCCGCGTCGCCCGCGGGCACCTCGTCGAGCAGCCGGTCCGGGTAGGGCTGGAGCCACGGCACCTCGCCGCCGGTCGCGGGCTCCGGGCGGCGCTTGGCGAGCAGGTCCAGGCAGGCGTTGGTGGCGATCCGGTACAGCCAGGCCCGGAACGTCGACCGGCCCTCGAAGGTCTCCCGCCGCCGCCAGGCGCGCAGGAACGTCTCCTGCACCGTGTCCTCGGCGTCCTCGAACGACCCGAGCATGCGGTAGCAGTGCACATGGAGTTCGCGCCGGTGCCGCTCCGCCAGCCCGGAGAACTCCGACTGGCCGACGTCCCCCAGATCGCCCAAGCCCAGCTCCTCCAGCCGCGTGTCCACCCTCATCACGTCATCCTTTCCCTCGTCGTGTGCCGTCACATGTATGACGGGAGCGGGCGCGACAACTCATCACTCGAGGACACGGTCCCACTACCGGAGGCGCTCCGGATCGTCCGGCACATCCTCACCCACGGCACCCCACCAGAAGGCGCACCCTGGAAAACCGACCGCTGACCCCCATTGTCCGAAGCGAATGCCAGCATCCCGGGCATGACCGACCTCGCGGCCCTGTTCCCCGACGGCGCGGAGGGGCGTGCCCTTGAGCTCGGGCTTCCCGCCGGGCGCCTCGTCCGGCCGTTCGCGCCGACATACACCGACTTCGGCCTGCCTCCCGTCGAGCGTCCCGCGTACTGGCTGAGCGACGCGCCGGCCTCCGCCGACCTGTGGCAAAGGCTGCGGGCGGCCCACTCCGCGTCGGGTCTCTGGCCGCTGCTGCTGGTGCCCGGCAACTTCCGGAACCCGGGCGCCCCCTGGACGGTCGGAGACGTGATTCCGGAATCGGCGGCGGAGATCGACCGCTGCGATCCGGCCGAGTTCATGCGCGCGGAGTGGGACGAATGGGCCGCCGAGGAGGAGGGCGAGGAGGACATCGGCTACGACTTCGAGGACCTCGAACCCTTCGGGCGCACCTGCCCCGGCCTCGCGGCGCCCGGCACGTCCGGCCACGCCCCGGACGACGTCGCCGACTGGTGCGCTGGACGGTTCGACGACGGGACGGCGCGGATGGGCCTGGTCGCGGCGGCCCGGAGTGCCGACACCCTCGCGATCATGGGCTGGCAGGGGCCGGTCAACCACCATCAGCCGTCCCCGCTGTCGGCGATGCTGCGGAGCTGGGAGGACCGGTTCGGGGTCCGGGTGGTCAGGGTCGGATTCGACACGCTGGACGTGAGCGTCGCCGCGCCGCCCGTCACCGAGGAGCACGCCCTGCACGTGGCCGCCGAGCACTTCGCCTTCTGCCCCGACAACGTCCAGCAGGGGCCGGGGACTCTGCGCGAGTACGCGAAGGACATCCAGGGGGCGAACACGTGGTCGTTCTGGTGGGACTGAGTCGGCCCCCGGCATCGCAGGCCCGGTGCGGGCGAGAGGCCCGTCCTGCCGGGGACGGGCCTCTCGGGTGGGGTCAGAGCTTGGGTTGGGCGTTGGTCCACTCGGCTACTTCGAACGCCTTGTACGCGACCATCTCGCCGGGCTTGTGGAAGCGGTCGGGCATGTTCTTCGCCTTCAGCGAGCGCGGCTTGCCGTCGTCCCCGGGAGGGATCGGCCGGCTGCCGCGCGGCGGCTTCACGACCAGGTCGCGGATCGCCAGCAGGGAACCGGAGTCCGCGGCGACGATGAACTGGCGCCGGTAGGTGCCGAGCTGCTTCGGGGCGGTGTACACCCCGAGCGGCGCGGTCGTCCGCAGCGGCAGTGAGATCGCCGTCCCGGGGCGGCCGAGCGGATCGGTCGCCGGGCCCTCGGCCCTGACGCCGGGCAGGCCCGCCAGCATCCGGAACACCGCCGCACGCACCGCCGGCGGCGCCGGCGCGGTGGACAGCAGGGTGCCGGCCACCTCGCTCAGCGCCCGGACCTGCTCCTGCCCCCGCAGAGCGCGGATCGGCTCCTCCTTCTCACCGTCCTTCGAGACGGCGTGCCAGTGCCCCTTGAGGTTCAGCAGCACCTTCCGCAGCTCCTCCGGGCGGGTGGGCAGCTCGGCGATCTGGCCCGGTGTCATGCCGTAGAACCGTTCGACGGACTCCGGCCACGGCGAACGGCTGGTCTTCCCCGACATGTCCAGGTGGACCTCACCGTCCGGTCCCTCCGGGTTCGGGACGCTGACCCATCCGGGCGAACCCGCCGCCTCCCACTTCTCTCTGTCCCGCTCGGTGAGGGGGACGTCGGCCAGATCGAGGTGGGTCTGGCGGGTGAGTCCGGTGGCGTCGACCCACGTCTCGTTGCCCTGACGGGAATCGACCAGGTAGTGGTTCGCGGCGCTCTTGCCGACCGCGTAGACGTCGCCCATGACGGTCCTGGTGTGCCAGTACCGCCCGGTGGGAGCCTTCTGCGCGTTGGTCGCAGCCACCAGCAGCACATTGCCGGGGGCGATGGCCGTGGTGCGGTGGGGCGCGGGGGCCGAGTCCGCTCCGGGCAGCAGGGCGACGGCGGTGACCGCGCCGGCGGTGACGGCGGCCGTCGCCGCGACCGCGATCACCGGCATCTTCAGGCCGCGCCGGGGACGTCCCCGGGGGGCGCTGCGCCAGTCGGTGCGCAGGGCGAGGCGCTCGGGGCTCTCCTTTTCGGCCAGCGCGGTCCGCATCCCCCGCAGCGCGTCGAGCTCATCCATGGGTCTCCTCCTGGGGAAGGGCCTTGCGGAGCTTCGTCCGGGCCCGGTGGATCTTGGCCTTGACGGTGCCGAGCGGCAGGTCGAGCGTCGTCGCGATCTCCGCGTAGGACAGTTCGGCCCACGCCAGCAGCAGGACGGCATGGCGCTCCTGCGCGTTCAGCGACGCGAGCGCCTTCGCGAGGCCCGGCCCCAGCGCGGCGGCCGACGCGCGGTCGCTCGCCACGTCGGCGACGCCGTCCTCGGCGGGGTCGGTCCCGGTCCGGGCGAACGCCCGGTACATGCGGGTCTCCTGCCGGTGGTGCCGGGCGATCAGATTGGCGGCGATGCCCCACAGCCAGGCGCCGAACTCCCGCCGCCCGTCGAACCTCGCCCGCTGCCGGAACGCGGTCGCGAACGCCTCCGACACCAGGTCGTCCGCGAGCGCCGGGCCGAGGCGCCGCTTGACATAGGCGTGCAGCCGCGGCGCGTGGCGGCGGAACAGCTCGCCGAACGCCTCGGGGTCGTCCAGCGACGCGGCGACGATCCGGGAATCGTCGAGATCGCCCTCGGCGCGGCTCACCGCGTGCATGCGCGTGTTCTCATGGGGTGCCTCTCGGGGGCCTGGAGGATGCTGACACCCTCCTCTATCCCGAAGCCCACGCGCCGGTTGCGCCCCGCACGCCCCGGACGGCCGCCGCCGTGGACGGGTGGTAGCGTCCATGATCATCAGCGTCGGGAGGACCCGTGCAGAGACGTTCACTGATCGCGGTCGGCGCCGTCCTCATCGCCGGCCTCGGTGCCGCGGCCGCGACGACCTTGGACGACGACCGGCGCCCGAACGCCGTTCCTTCACCCGCTCGAAGCCCGGCCGGGCCCTTGCGGCCCGTCACGCCCGCGCAACCCGCCACGTTCACCAAGCCCGCCAAGGCCGCCGATTTCAACGGCGACGGCTACGGCGACCTCGTCGTCTCGGGCCGCACGGACGTGAAGGACCCGAAGAAGAAGCTCAGCCTGATCGACGTCGTCTACGGCAGCCCGCAGGGGCCGGCCCCCGGCCGCCGCCAGAGCTTCGGCCCGTCCACCCCCGGCCTTCCCGCCGGCACGTACGGCGTGTCGACGACCGATGCCGCCGACTTCGACCGCGATGGCTACGCCGACCTCGTGGTTCATACGCTCGAAGCGCGCAACACGTCCTCGCTCGTGATCTTCTACGGCTCGGCAACGGGCCTCGGCGGCCGGACGGTGCTGCTCCAGCATTCCGATGCCCGCTCCTTCGACGGGCTGGCGGTCGGCGACTTCGACGGGAAGGGCGGCAAGGACCTGGTCGTCACCGGCAGAGGGGACTGCTGGGTCTACCGCGACGTCACCACCGAGCCCGTCACCCCCGTCCAGGTGCCCGTGACGGGCCGTGTCGGAGCCGAGGTCACCCGTAACGGGATCGGACCGGGCGAGGTCGCGGCGGCCCGCAGGTCGGTCACCGCCGACGTCAACGGCGACGGCCGTTCGGATCTCGTGCTGATCGTCGCGACCCCGGCCGCGGACGGTGAAGAGGGCGAGGACTTCTGGAACGCCGAACTGCGCCTGGGCACCGCCGACGGGCTCAGCACGAAGGCGGTCGGCTTCGGCAACGACAAGGTTCTCGACGACATCGGCGCTCCCGTCGCCGGTGACGTGAACGGCGACGGCAAAACCGACGTGATCACCGCGGCCCCCGGAACCGGTACCTACGCCGCCTTCCTCGGCACCGCCCACGGGCTCCGGCCCGCGAAGCAGATCACGTTTCCGGCCAGGGACGGCGTCAGGCGGCTGACCATCGGCGACACCGACGGCGACGGCGACGCGGACCTGACGGCCATCGGCCTCCCCACCCTCATCACCGCCCTGTCCGGAGGCGAGCACGGCCTCGATCCCGTCGCGGCGCGGCGCATCGATAGGGCGGCGCCCAGCGTGCCCGTCCCGCCCGGAACCGATCTGCGGGCCTTCGGCGCCAACGCGTCCCTCACCGACCTGAACGGCGACGGCAAGGACGATCTCTCCGTCGAGACCGCCCACTACGGCGAGGGGCAGGGCCACGTCCTCGTCTTCCCGGGCAGTGATTTCGGGCTCACCCTCCAGGGCGCCACCTCCTTCAGCAAGGCGGATCTGAACTGACCCGGATCGCACAAGGCCATCACCGACGACCAGGGTGAAAGGGTGGATGTAGTGAGTCCCGTGGTCCAGGTCGCACCAGCAGGCCACGCTCACGGCAGCGGACGCGCAGAGCAGGCCTTCCCGTGTCCATGAGACGCCGAGCTCGAACTCAAGCCAGTCGGCGTCTCGGGCCGAGATGGTGATGGCCGCAAGCAGGATCACCGGAGTGCCGGGAACCCGTGTCCCCGGAAATACGGCGTGTTGTAGAGCCCACTCCCACAACGGCCGGTGAGACGAGGGACGCCTCGCGTCCACCGCTCTGGCAGCACTGCGCATCAGTTCCGCGTCCACGGCTTCGCTCTGCGGAAACAGTGCATGCAGTGGGACGTCATCGAAGGATCCGCACTCCGTGGACACGTACGAAATCTTGACCTGGTCCAGCGCCGCCCGCCAGCTCGGAAGCGGAGCCGCCAACTTGCGGTGGTGAGCTGCAGGAGTGCCCGCCTCGGGGGCGGACACAAGGAGGTGTGTTGCAGAGCTTCCAGCCGTGGAGTCGCCGTCCCAACGCAGGGTGCCCGACAGCAGATAGGTGTGGTCCCGGTAGCCGGCAGGGTGCGCAAGGTCGATCTCGCCGTCGAGACCGCCCACTACGGCGAGCTGACCCGGCTGAAACCGGGCCGGTCTGGATCTGGTGGTCGGCGGTCTGACGATGCACCGTGGATAAGGCTGAAAGGAGTTGGACATGGAACAGGTGCGGCTCGGTAAGAGCGGGCTGAAGGTGTCGCGGGTCTGCCTGGGGATGATGAGCTACGGTGACCCGGCGCTGCGCAAGTGGGCCCTACGGCAGGACGAGGCGGAGCCGATCGTCCGGCGGGCCGTCGATGGCGGCGTGACGTTCTTCGACACCGCCGACGTCTACTCCCAGGGCGCCAGCGAGGAGATCACCGGGCGCCTGCTGCCGAAGTTCTTCGCGCGGCGGGAGGACTACGTGCTCGCCACCAAGGTCTGCATGCCCATGGGGGACGGGCCCAACGACCGCGGCCTGTCCCGCAAGCACATCCTGGACGGCATCGACGCCTCGCTCAGGCGGCTGGGCACCGAGTACGTCGACCTGTACCAGATCCACCGCTGGGACTACGGGACGCCCATCGAAGAGACCATGGAAGCCCTGCACGACGTGGTCCGGGCGGGCAAGGCCCGCTACATCGGGGCGTCCAGCATGTACGCGTGGCAGTTCGCCAAGGCGCAGTACACCGCCGAGCTGCGCGGCTGGACGAAGTTCGTCGCGATGCAGAACCACTACAACCTCCTCTATAGAGAGGAGGAGCGCGAGATGAACCCGCTCTGCCTCGACCAGGGGGTGGGCCTCATCCCGTGGAGCCCGCTGGCGCGCGGCATGCTCGCCGGGAACCGGGAGCGGGGCGGCGAGCGCAAGACCGTCCGGTCCCAGAACGACGCCTTCGGTGACGGCCTCTACACCGACGACGACTTCGACGTGGTCGACGCCGTGCGCGAGGTCGCGGGCGAGAGGGGCGTCCCGGCCGCGCAGGTGGCGCTCGCGTGGCTGCTCGGACGGCCCGGGGTGACCGCACCGATCGTGGGAGCGACGAAACTCACTCATATGGACGACGCGATCGCCGCGGAGCGCCTCGAACTGGACGAGAAGGAAGTCGCGCGACTGGAGGCCCCGTACCGTCCGCACGCGATTTCAGGGCACTCCTGACGAGGTGGGACGGACCCGTCCCCGGGCCGGGAACTGGCCGGGGACGGGCGGCGTCTATCAGGGGTGGTGATTTGCGATCCTGCGGGCGATCGGGGCAGGCTGTGGACGAGAACGCCCACGCTCGGCGAGACCGCCGCGTGGTGACATGGGTGAAGGTTCGGAGGCGGCGACAAGCGCCGTCCGCCTCCGGGCACCCGGGAGCTGAGGAGCCCCGGACCGACGGCGCTGAAGGAGCCCGACGATGACCGAGAACGACGGCACGCAGGGACCGCAGAGGCCGTTGCCGGAGGACGAGGGTCAGCCCGCGCAGGAGCGGCAGGAGCCGCCCGCCCGCCCCCTCGGGGACCGCACCGTGGTGTTCGGCGCCCCGCAGCTCGGCGGCCAGGCCGGCCCGCCCGCACCGCCGCCCGAGCAGCGCGAGGACGAGCGGCCCGCGCCGCCTCCGCCGACCATGGTCGAGCAGCCGATGCCGCAGTTCGGCGAGCAGCCTCCGCCGCCGCCCCCGCAGCCCTACGGCGCCCCCCAGGAGCAGCAGCCCCAGTACGGGCAGCCGCCCGCCTACGGCGGCCCCGGCGGCCCCGGCGGCTTCACGCCCCCGCAGGACCCGCAGCAGTACGTCCCGCCGGGCGAGCCGCAGCAGTACGGCCAGCCGCAGCCCGGCTACGGGCAGCAGCCTCCGCAGCAGCAGTCCGGGTACCCGCAGCAGCCGATGCACGGCGCGCCGCAGGAGCAGCAGCAGTACGGGCAGCAGTTCGGCCAGCCCGGCGGGTTCCCGCCGCCCGAGCCGCCCGCCGCGCCGCCCGCGCAGCCGACGCAGCCCACGCCCGCGGAGCAGCCGCAGGAGGGCATCGGCGACCGCACGGTGATCGTCCCCGGTCCCGGCACGGGCGCGCCGCAGCCCGAGCAGCCGCAGCCCGAGCAGCCGCAGCGGCCCCCGATCGACGACCAGGCGACCCTGCACTGGTCGCCCGGTACCGACGTCCCCGTCGCCACCGGTCCCGAGCGGCGGCAGGAGCCGCCGGCCGAGCCGTGGCAGGCGCCGGCCCCGCCGTCCACGCCGGAGCCCTGGTCGCCGGAGGCGCCGCAGCCGGGCCAGGGCCGCGGGGAGCAGGCCGACCACGAGCGGACGATGATGGTGCCGCCGCCCGAGTCCGGCTTCGGCGCCGGCTCGACGACGTCCGGCCCCTCGCCCTCGGTGGACGAGCTGTACCGGCCGCCCGGGGAGAGCGGCGTCGAGGACGCGCGCGCCACCGAGGCGTTCGACCCGTCCGCCGCGTCGCAGGGCCGGCATGCCGCCCCCGCCCCCGAGCAGGCGGGCGGCCTGGGCGACGCCACCCGGCTCGACATCGGCCAGCAGCAGTGGGGCCAGCAGCCCCAGCAGCAGGCCGGCGGCCAGCAGTTCGGGCAGCAGCAGGGCTTCGGCCAGCAGCCGGGCCAGCAGCCGGGCGAGCAACAGCAGCAGCAGTACGGCCAGCCGTACCAGCAGCAGGGCCAGCCGTACCAGCAGGGGCAGCAGGGCCAGCAGTTCGGCCAGCCCGGCGAGCAGCAGCAGTACGGCCAGCAGGGCTTCGGCCAGCCCGAGCAGTACGGCCAGCCCGACCAGTTCGGCCAGCAGGCGCAGTTCGGGCAGCCGGGCCAGTACGGCCAGCAGCCCGCCGGCTACGGCGGCGCGGCCGGCGAGGGCAAGGGCGGCGGCAAGAACATGCTGTGGATCGTCGTCGGCGCGGTCGCCGTCGTGGTGATCCTCGTCGTCCTGGTCGTCGCGTTCGTCCTCTAGCAGGACGCGAGAACGCAGGTAAAGCCTCGGCCACATCTTCCCCAACCGGGGGGACGTGAGACAGAATGCCGACGGGTGCCCACCCCGGGCGGACACGCTCAGGGTGGGGAACATCCGTCGGCATTTCGTCGTTTACCGTCACAGGGAGAAGGCTCCCTGACCGTCCCGCGGCTTGCGTCGCAGGGGCGCGCACGGTAGTGCGCGCTCGCTTTGCACTTTGGCCCGGCGATAGGTAACCTCTTCACTTGCGCCCGCTCTGCGGGCCACTGTGCGTGCGCGTCGGCGAGGCCGGTCGGCCAGCCCCAGCGCCGCATCTACTCCCCGGCTTGATTCGGCCCTTTCAGGGGCCGGGCGGTCTGTGTCGGTTTCGCGCGGGTGTATTTCCGTGAGGCGGCGACACGCCCGACCGCGTGGGTCGGAGAGGTCGGGAAACCGGCAGGTCACAGCCTCGCCTGAGGTGGTGATTGCAGCAATAAGACTTACCGGCTCGGTACGAGGAAGACGGAGACGCGGTGCCCACGATCCAGCAGCTGGTCCGGAAGGGCCGCCAGGACAAGGTGACCAAGAACAAGACGCCCGCGCTCAAGGGCAGCCCCCAGCGCCGGGGTGTCTGCACGCGCGTCTACACGACGACGCCCAAGAAGCCGAACTCCGCGCTTCGCAAGGTGGCCCGTGTCCGCCTGACGAGTGGGATCGAGGTCACGGCCTACATCCCCGGCGTCGGTCACAACCTGCAGGAGCACTCGATCGTGCTCGTGCGCGGCGGCCGTGTGAAGGACCTCCCGGGCGTTCGGTACAAGATCATCCGTGGTGCCCTCGACACCCAGGGCGTCCGGAACCGCAAGCAAGGGCGCAGCCACTACGGCGCGAAGAAGGAGAAGAGCTGATGCCGCGCAAGGGCCCTGCTGGCAAGCGCCAGCTGATCGCTGACCCGGTGTACAACTCGCCGCTGGTCACCGCGCTCATCAACAAGGTTCTCCTGGACGGCAAGCGCTCGATCGCGCAGAGCATCGTGTACGACGCCCTCGAGGGCGCGCGCGAGAAGACCGGCAACGACCCGGTCGTCACGCTGAAGCGCGCGCTCGACAACGTCAAGCCCACCCTGGAGGTGCGCAGCCGGCGCGTCGGCGGCGCGACCTACCAGGTCCCCGTCGAGGTGCGGCCGGCCCGCAGCACCACCCTCGCCCTGCGCTGGCTGGTGCTCTACGCCCGGCAGCGCCGCGAGAAGACCATGACCGAGCGGCTGATGAACGAGCTGCTCGACGCCAGCAACGGTCTTGGCGCGTCTGTCAAGAAGCGCGAGGACACGCACAAGATGGCGGAGTCCAACAAGGCCTTCGCCCACTACCGCTGGTAACCCCGGCGGAACTGCAACGACGAGACGACGCGAGGACGACAGTGGCTACCAAAACCGGTGTAGACCTGGCCAAGGTCCGCAACATCGGGATCATGGCCCATATCGACGCGGGCAAGACCACGACGACCGAGCGCATCCTGTTCTACACGGGGATGAGCTACAAGATCGGCGAAGTCCACGACGGTGCGGCCACCATGGACTGGATGGAGCAGGAGCAGGAGCGGGGGATCACCATCACCTCCGCCGCGACCACCTGCCACTGGTCCGTGGACGAAGCCGATCACACGATCAACATCATCGACACCCCGGGCCACGTCGACTTCACCGTCGAGGTGGAGCGCAACCTGCGGGTGCTCGACGGTGCGGTCGCGGTGTTCGACGGCGTCGCCGGCGTGGAGCCCCAGTCCGAGACCGTGTGGCGCCAGGCCGACCGGTACGGCGTGCCGCGGATGTGCTTCGTCAACAAGCTCGACCGGGTCGGCGCGGAGTTCCACCGCTGCGTCGACATGATCGAGAACCGGCTCAACGCGACGCCGCTGCCGCTGCAGCTGCCGATCGGCGCCGAGGCCGACTTCAAGGGCGTGATCGACCTCGTCACGATGAAGGCCCTCGTGTGGAACGAGGAGGCCAAGCTCGGCGAGATGTACGACACGGTCGACATCCCCGACTCGCACGCCGAGACGGCCCGCGAGTGGCGCGACAAGCTGATCGAGACCCTCGCCGAGAACGACGACGAGGTCATGGAGCTGTACCTGGAGGGCGAGGAGCCCTCGGTCGAGCAGCTCTACGCGGGCATCCGCCGCGCGACGATCGCCGCGAAGCTCACCCCGGTGCTGTGCGGCACCGCCTTCAAGAACAAGGGCGTGCAGCCGCTGCTGGACGCGATCGTCCGCTACCTGCCCTCCCCGCTGGACGTCGAGGCCATCGAGGGCCACGCCGTCCGCGACGAGGAGAAGGTGCTCTCGCGCAAGCCGAGCGAGGAGGAGCCGTTCTCCGCGCTCGCGTTCAAGATCATGAGCGACCCGCACCTGGGCAAGCTCACCTTCGTGCGCGTCTACTCCGGCGTCATGGAGGCCGGGGCGAACGTCATGAACTCCGTCAAGGAGCGCAAGGAGCGCATCGGCAAGATCTACCGGATGCACGCCAACAAGCGCACCGAGATCGAGCGCGCGGGCGCCGGCGACATCGTCGCGGTGATGGGCCTCAAGCAGACCACCACCGGTGAGACGCTGTGCGACGACAAGGACCCGATCGTCCTGGAGTCGATGAACTTCCCGGCGCCGGTCATCCACGTCGCCATCGAGCCGAAGACCAAGGCCGACCAGCAGAAGCTGGGCACCGCGATCCAGCGGCTCGCCGAGGAGGACCCCTCCTTCCAGGTCCGCACCGAGGAGGAGACCGGGCAGACCGTCATCTCCGGCATGGGCGAGCTCCACCTGGAGATCCTCGTCGACCGGATGAAGCGGGAGTTCAAGGTCGACGCCAACGTCGGCAAGCCGCAGGTCGCCTACCGCGAGACGATCACCCGCAAGGTCGAGAAGGTCGAGTACACCCACAAGAAGCAGACGGGCGGCTCGGGCCAGTTCGGCCGCGTGATCATCGACCTGGAGCCGCTGGGCGGCGGGTCCGACGGCTACGAGTTCGAGAACAAGGTCACCGGTGGCCGCATCCCGCGGGAGTACATCCCGTCGGTCGACGCGGGCTGCCAGGAGGCCGCCGAGTTCGGTGTCCTCGCCGGCTACCCGATGGTGGGCGTCAAGGTCACCCTGCAGGACGGCGCCTACCACGAGGTCGACTCCTCGGAGATGGCGTTCAAGGTCGCCGGTTCCATGGCGTTCAAGGAGGCCGCCCGCAAGGCGTCCCCCACGCTGCTGGAGCCGATGATGGCGGTCGAGGTCACCACGCCCGAGGAGAACATGGGCGACGTGATCGGCGACCTCAACAGCCGCCGCGGTCAGGTCCAGTCCATGGACGAGCGGCACGGCATGCGCGTCATCAAGGCGCTCGTGCCCCTGTCGGAGATGTTCGGCTACGTGGGTGATCTGCGCAGCAAGACCCAGGGCCGGGCTGTTTTCACCATGCAGTTCGACTCCTACGCCGAGGTTCCCACGAACGTGGCGCAGGAGATCATCGCCAAGGCGCGGGGCGAGTAAGCACCCGGGCCTGCCCACAGATCACCAGGACGTACATCGAAGCGGTCGTCTAGACGGCCGAGGATCGCAACAAGGAGCAACCAGTGGCGAAGGCCAAGTTCGAGCGGACGAAGCCGCACGTGAACATCGGCACCATTGGACACATCGACCACGGTAAGACCACGCTTACCGCGGCGATCACCAAGGTGCTCCACGACAAGTACCCGGACCTCAACCCCTTCACGCCGTTCGAGGACATCGACAAGGCGCCGGAGGAGCGCGAGCGCGGCATCACCATCTCGATCGCGCACGTCGAGTACCAGACCGAGGCCCGGCACTACGCGCACGTCGACTGCCCGGGGCACGCCGACTACATCAAGAACATGATCACCGGTGCGGCGCAGATGGACGGCGCCATCCTGGTGGTGGCCGCCACCGACGGCCCGATGCCGCAGACCAAGGAGCACGTGCTCCTGGCCCGCCAGGTCGGCGTCCCCTACATCGTCGTCGCGCTGAACAAGTGCGACATGGTGGACGACGAGGAGATCCTGGAGCTCGTCGAGCTCGAGGTCCGCGAGCTGCTCTCCGAGTACGAGTTCCCGGGCGACGACGTCCCGGTCGTGCGCGTGTCCGCCTTCCAGGCGCTGCAGGGCGACGAGAAGTGGGCCGAGTCGATCGTCGAGCTGATGAACGCCGTCGACGAGAACGTGCCGGAGCCGGTGCGCGACACCGACAAGCCGTTCCTGATGCCGATCGAGGACGTCTTCTCGATCACCGGCCGCGGCACCGTGGTGACCGGCCGCATCGAGCGCGGTGTCGTCAACGTCAACGAGACCGTCGACATCATCGGCATCAAGCCGGAGTCCACCTCGACCACCGTCACCGGTGTCGAGATGTTCCGCAAGCTCCTCGACCAGGGCCAGGCGGGCGACAACGTCGGCCTGCTCCTGCGCGGCATCAAGCGCGAGGAGGTGGAGCGCGGCCAGTGCGTCATCAAGCCGGGCACCAACACCCCGCACACCGAGTTCGAGGCGCAGGTCTACATCCTGTCCAAGGACGAGGGCGGCCGCCACACGCCGTTCTTCAACAACTACCGTCCGCAGTTCTACTTCCGGACCACGGACGTCACCGGCGTGGTGAACCTCCCCGAGGGCACCGAGATGGTCATGCCGGGCGACAACACCGAGATGCGCGTCGAGCTGATCCAGCCCGTCGCCATGGAGGAGGGCCTGAAGTTCGCCATCCGCGAGGGTGGCCGGACGGTCGGCGCCGGTCGCGTCACCAAGGTCATCAAGTAACACCCCTCGTCACGCGGCGGCCCGGCCGCTGGGACCTCCCACGCCGGGCCGCCGCGTCACGACTCTGAAGTAAACAGCGGCACTACAGCAAAGGACACCGAGGCCACCATGGCGGGACAGAAGATCCGCATCCGGCTCAAGGCCTACGACCACGAGGTCATCGACACCTCCGCGAAGAAGATCGTTGAGACGGTGACGCGGACGGGCGCCAAGGTCGCGGGCCCGGTGCCGCTGCCGACCGAGAAGAACGTGTACTGCGTCATCCGCTCGCCGCACAAGTACAAGGACAGCCGCGAGCACTTCGAGATGCGCACGCACAAGCGGTTGATCGACATCATCGACCCGACGCCCAAGACGGTCGACTCGCTGATGCGGCTCGACCTTCCGGCCGGCGTTGACATCGAGATCAAGCTCTAAGGGACGCACCGAGAGATGAGTACGCAGAGGAAGGGCGTCCTGGGCGAGAAGCTCGGCATGACCCAGGTCTTCGACGATGAGGGCCGGATCGTTCCGGTGACCGTCGTCCAGGCCGGGCCGTGTGTCGTCACCCAGCTCAAGACCCAGGAGAAGGACGGCTACGCCGCCGTCCAGATCGGGTACGGGCAGATCGACCCGCGCAAGGTGAACAAGCCGCGCACGGGCCACTTCGAGAAGGCCGGCGTCACGCCGCGCCGCTACCTCGTCGAACTGCGGGCTGACGACACCACCGAGTACGAACTCGGCCAGGAGATCACCGCCAGCGTCTTCGAGGCCGGCCAGAAGATCGACGTTACCGGCACGAGCAAGGGCAAGGGCACCGCCGGTGTCATGAAGCGCCACGGCTTCAAGGGCCTCGGCGCCTCGCACGGCACCCAGCGCAAGCACCGCTCGCCGGGCTCGATCGGCGGCTGCGCGACCCCGGGTCGCGTCTTCAAGGGCCTCCGCATGGCGGGGCGGCACGGCAACGCCCGTACCACCGTGCAGAACCTGACCGTCCACGCCGTCGACGCGGAGAAGAACCTGCTCCTCATCAAGGGCGCGGTTCCCGGTCCCAACGGCGGCGTGGTGCTGGTCCGCGACGCAGTGAAGGGGACGGGCAAGTGACCTCCAAGCTCGACATCGACCTGCCCGCCGAGGTCTTCGACGCGAAGACCAGCGTGCCGCTGATCCACCAGGTCGTGGTGGCGCAGCTGGCCGCCGCGCGCCAGGGCACGCACGCCACCAAGACCCGCGGCGACGTCCGCGGCGGCGGCAAGAAGCCGTACCGGCAGAAGGGCACCGGCCGCGCCCGCCAGGGCTCGACCCGCGCGCCCCAGTTCGCCGGCGGCGGCACCGTGCACGGCCCGCAGCCGCGGGACTACTCGCAGAAGACGCCCAAGAAGATGAAGGCCGCCGCGCTGCGCGGCGCCCTGTCCGACCGCGCCCGGTACGGCCGGGTGCACGTCGTGGACGGCCTCATCGAGGGCGACACCCCGAAGACGAAGACGGCGCTCAAGGCCCTGCGCGAGGTCACCGAGGCCAAGCGCGTCCTCCTGGTCCTGGACCGCGAGGACGAGCTGACCTGGAAGAGCCTGCGCAACGAGCCCAGCGTGCACGTGCTCGTCTCCGACCAGCTCAACACCTACGACGTGCTGGTGAACGATGACGTCGTCTTCACGAAGGCGGCGTACGACGAGTTCATCTCGCGCGCGGCGAAGAAGTAAGGAGGGTCGCACATGAACAAGATCGCTGACCCCCGCGACGTCATCATCGCGCCGGTCGTCTCGGAGAAGAGCTACGGGCTGCTCGACGAGAACAAGTACACCTTCGTCGTCCGCCCGGACGCCAACAAGACGCAGATCAAGCAGGCCGTCGAGGCCGTGTTCGGCGTCAAGGTGACGAACGTGAACACGCTCAACCGCCCGGGGAAGCGCAAGCGGACCCGGTTCGGCTACGGCAAGCGCAAGGACACCAAGCGCGCCATCGTCAGCCTGGCTGAGGGCGAGCGGATCGACATCTTCGGCGGCCCGGCCTAAACGGCCGAGGTCCCGAAGCAGACAAGGGATGAACGAAAAAGATGGGCATCCGTAACTACAAGCCGACGACTCCGGGGCGTCGCGGCTCCAGCGTGGCCGACTTCGTCGAGATCACGCGCGACGAGCCGGAGAAGTCGCTGCTGCGTCCGCTCCCCAAGAAGGGCGGCCGCAACAACCACGGCCGCATCACGACCCGGCACCAGGGCGGCGGGCACAAGCGCGCCTACCGCCTGATCGACTTCCGCCGGCACGACAAGGACGGCGTGCCGGCCAAGGTCGCGCACATCGAGTACGACCCGAACCGCACCGCGCGGATCGCGCTCCTGCACTACGTGGACGGCGAGAAGCGCTACATCCTCGCGCCCCGCGGCCTCAAGCAGGGCGACCGGGTGGAGAACGGGCCGGGCGCGGACATCAAGCCGGGCAACTGCCTGCCGCTGCGCAACATCCCGACCGGTACGGTCGTGCACGCCATCGAGCTCCGCCCCGGCGGCGGCGCCAAGATCGCCCGCAGCGCGGGCGCCGGCGTCCAGCTGCTGGCCAAGGAGGGCAAGTACGCCACGCTGCGCATGCCCTCCGGCGAGATGCGGATGGTGGACGTGCGCTGCCGCGCGACGGTCGGCGAGGTCGGCAACGCCGAGCAGTCGAACATCAACTGGGGCAAGGCCGGCCGCATGCGGTGGAAGGGCAAGCGCCCCACCGTGCGCGGTGTCGCCATGAACCCGATCGACCACCCGCACGGCGGTGGTGAGGGCAAGACCTCCGGCGGCCGCCACCCGGTGAACCCCGCCGGTAAGAAGGAAGGCCGCACTCGCCAGGCGAACAAGTCGAGCGACCGGCTGATCGTCCGTCGTCGCAGCAAGAAGAAGCGGTAGGAGTCGCTCGTCATGCCACGTAGCCTTAAGAAGGGCCCGTTCGTGGACGACCACCTGATGAAGAAGGTGGACGCCCAGAACGAGAAGGGCACCAAGAACGTCATCAAGACGTGGTCGCGGCGCTCCATGATCGTGCCGGACATGATCGGTCACACGATCGCCGTGCACGACGGCCGCAAGCACGTCCCGGTGTTCATCACCGACGCCATGGTGGGGCACAAGCTCGGCGAGTTCGCGCCGACGCGCACGTTCCGCAGCCACGTCAAGGAAGACCGCCGCAGCCGCCGAGGCTGAGCAGGCAGAGCAGTACGCACGTAGGAGAGAGGGAACAGCGATGGAAGCCAGGGCCCAGGCGCGGTACATCCGCGTCACGCCCAGGAAGGCCCGCCGCGTGGTGGACCTCATCCGCGGCCTGCCTGCCGCGGAGGCTCAGGCGGTGCTGCGGTTCGCCCCCCAGGCTGCGAGTGAGCCGGTGGGCAAGGTGCTGGCGAGTGCCATCGCCAACGCCGAGCACAACTTCAAGCTCGACTCGGACACGCTCGTCGTGAGCCGTGCGTGGGTGGACGAGGGGCCGACGCTCAAGCGTTTCCGTCCCCGCGCCCAGGGCCGGGCTTACCGCATCAACAAGCGCACGAGCCACATCACGGTGGTCGTGGAGTCGCGCGAAGAGGCGTCCAGCGCCTCGGGCGGCGGTAAGAAGACGAGGAGGGCCCGGTAGTGGGTCAGAAGATCAACCCGCACGGGTTCCGGCTCGGCATCACGACCGACCACAAGTCCGTGTGGTTCGCCGACAAGCTCTACAAGGACTACGTGAAGGAAGACGTCCAGATCCGGCGCATGCTGCAGAAGGGCATGGACCGGGCGGGCATCTCCAAGGTGGAGATCGAGCGGACCCGTGACCGCGTCGAGGTCAACATCCACACCGCCCGGCCGGGCATCGTCATCGGCCGCCGCGGCGCGGAGGCCGAGCGGCTGCGCGGCGACCTGGAGAAGCTGACCGGCAAGCAGGTCCGGCTGAACATCCTCGAGGTGAAGAACCCCGAGATCGACGCGCAGCTCGTCGCGCAGGGCGTGGCCGAGCAGCTGTCCAGCCGGGTCGCGTTCCGCCGCGCCATGCGCAAGGCGATCCAGTCCGCGATGAAGTCCGGCGCCAAGGGCATCAAGGTGCAGTGCGGCGGCCGCCTCGGCGGCGCCGAGATGTCGCGGTCGGAGTTCTACCGCGAGGGCCAGGTCCCGCTGCACACGCTGCGCGCCGACATCGACTATGGCTTCTACGAGGCCCGGACGACGTTCGGCCGCATCGGCGTCAAGGTGTGGATCTACAAGGGCGAGGCCGCGCAGACCCGCGCCGAGCGCGAGCAGCAGGCCGCGCAGCAGCGCGCCGCCGGCGGCGGTGGCGGCCGTGAGCGCCGCGGTGACCGCCGTGGCGGCGGCCGCGGTGGCCGCGGTGGCCGCGGCGGTGCCGGCGGCGAGCGCGGCGGCGCCCGCGGCGGCGAGCAGAAGCAGCAGCAGCAGGTTTCCGAGCAGCCGGCCCCGGCGGCCGAGGCTGCTCCGCAGGGTGAGGGGAGCTGAGTAACCGATGCTGATCCCTCGCAAGGTCAAGCACCGCAAGCAGCACCACCCGAAGCGCCGTGGCATGGCCAAGGGCGGCACGAGGGTGACGTTCGGCGAGTACGGCATCCAGGCCGTCGAGGCCGCGTACGTGACGAACCGGCAGATCGAGGCCGCTCGTATCGCGATGACCCGCCACATCAAGCGCGGCGGCAAGGTCTGGATCAACATCTTCCCGGACCGCCCGCTGACCAAGAAGCCCGCCGAGACCCGCATGGGCTCCGGCAAGGGCTCCGTGGAGTGGTGGGTGGCCAACGTGAAGCCGGGCCGCGTGCTCTTCGAGATCTCCTACCCGAACGAGCAGATCGCTCGGGAGGCGCTCACCCGCGCGATCCACAAGCTTCCGATGAAGTGCAAGATCGTTAAGCGAGAGGTGGGTGAGTCCTGATGGCCAAGGGTCTTACCGCCGACGACCTGCGGACCGAGCCCGAGGACGTCCTGGTCACCAAGCTCAAGGAGGCCAAGGAGGAGCTGTTCAACCTCCGCTTCCAGGCCGCGACCGGCCAGCTTGAGAGCCACGGGCGGCTGCGCACCGTCAAGCGCGAGATCGCCCGCATCTACACCGTGATGCGGGAGCGCGAGCTCGGCATCGTCACGGTCGCCGAGGACGACGCCGCGGAGGGCAACGAATGACCGAGCAGACGCAGCAGCGGACTACCCGCAAGGTCCTGGAGGGCCTCGTGGTCAGCGACAAGATGGACAAGACCGTGGTCGTGTCCGTCGAGGACCGCGTGACCCACCGCCGGTACCACAAGGTGATCCGCCGCACGAAGAACTACAAGGCGCACGACGAGGGCAACGAGTGCGGCGTGGGCGACCGCGTCCGTCTCATGGAGACCCGCCCGCTGTCGGCCACCAAGCGGTGGCGCGTGGTGGAGATCCTCGAGAAGGCCAAGTAGGCCCGCGGGGCGCGAGTCCCGCACTTGTACATGACTGGTTCCACCAGGCTGGGCCGGACGAGATCCGGTGCAGAACCGGTGTGACGAACAGGAGTTGACGTGATCCAGCAGGAGTCGCGACTCAAGGTCGCCGACAACACGGGTGCGAAGGAGATCCTTTGCATCCGGGTTCTCGGCGGCTCGGGTCGGCGCTACGCGGGAGTCGGCGACATCATCGTCGCGACGGTGAAGGACGCCCTTCCCGGCGCGGGCGTGAAGAAGGGTGACGTCGTCAAGGCGGTCGTCGTGCGCACCCGCAAGGAGCGCCGGCGCCCGGACGGCTCCTACATCCGCTTCGACGAGAACGCCGCCGTCCTGATCCGGGACGGCGGCGACCCCCGCGGCACCCGTATCTTCGGCCCGGTGGGCCGCGAACTGCGCGAGAAGAAGTTCATGCGCATCATCTCGCTCGCGCCGGAGGTGCTCTGATGAAGATCCGCAAGGGCGACGAGGTCATCGTCCTCGCCGGCAAGGACAAGGGCGCGACGGGCAAGGTCCTGCGCGTCGACCCGCGCGCCGAGCGCGTCGTCGTCGAGGGCGTCAACCTCATCACCAAGAACATCAAGGCCGACCAGCAGCGTGCCGGCAAGGAGAGCGGCCGCGTCACGGTGGAGGCGCCGCTGCACGTCAGCAACGTCGCCATCGTCGAGGACGGCAAGCCGGTACGGGTCGGTTACCGCATCAACGACGACGGCACGAAGGTTCGGATCTCGCGCCGTAGCGGTAAGGAGATCTGAGACCGATGACCGAGACCGTCACCGAGCGTCCCGTGCCGACGCCGAGGCTCAAGGTCCGCTACCGCGAGGAGATCGCGGGGCAGATGCGCGAGCAGTTCGGCTACGCCAACGTCATGCAGATCCCCACGCTGACCAAGATCGTGGTCAACATGGGCGTCGGCGACGCGGCCAAGGACGCCAAGCTGATCGAGGGCGCGATCCGCGACCTGTCGGTGATCACCGGCCAGCGGCCGGCGGTCAACCGGGCCCGCAAGTCCATCGCGCAGTTCAAGCTGCGCGAGGGCATGCCGATCGGCGCGCACGCCACGCTGCGCGGCGACCGCATGTGGGAGTTCCTGGACCGGCTGCTCGCCACCGCGCTGCCCCGCATCCGCGACTTCCGCGGCCTGTCGCCGAAGCAGTTCGACGGCAACGGCAACTACACCTTCGGGCTGACCGAGCAGGTCATGTTCCACGAGGTCGACCCGGACAAGGTCGACCGGCAGCGGGGCATGGACATCACGGTCGTGACGACCGCGAAGACCGACGACGAGGGCCGGGCGCTGCTCAAGCTCCTGGGCTTCCCCTTCAAGGAGAGCTGAGCATGGCGAAGAAGTCGCTGATCGCCAAGGCGGCGCGGAAGCCGAAGTTCGGGGTGCGCGCGTACACTCGGTGCTCGCGCTGCGGGCGCCCGCGCTCCGTCTACCGGAAGTTCGGCCTCTGCCGGGTGTGCTTCCGGGAGATGGCCCACCGCGGCGAGCTGCCCGGCATCACGAAGTCCAGCTGGTGACCGCCTCCCCCGGGGCACGCGCCCCGGGGGGCGGACGCCGGCCTGTAATGACCAACCGGGCGCCCGAGAGGGCGTCCACGACCGCGCCAAAGGTCCACGGGACGCATCACCCCGAGGAAACCGTGGCGAGGGAGGGCCAGTAGGCCATGACGATGACCGACCCGATCGCAGACATGCTGACGCGTCTGCGCAACGCGAATTCGGCGTACCACGACTCGGTGGCGATGCCGTACTCGAAGATCAAGGCGCACATCGCCGAGATCCTCCAGCAGGAGGGCTACATCTCGGGCTGGAACGTGCAGGACGCCAAGGTGGGCAAGGAGCTCGTGATCGAGCTCAAGTTCGGCCCGACCCGGGAGCGTTCGATCGCCGGCATCAAGCGCGTCTCGAAGCCGGGTCTGCGCGTGTACGCGAAGAAGGACAACCTGCCGAAGGTCCTGGGCGGACTGGGCGTCGCGATCATCTCGACGTCCTCCGGCCTGATGACCGACCGGCAGGCGGGCAAGCGCGGCGTGGGCGGGGAAGTCCTCGCCTACGTCTGGTGAGGGGAGGTACCGAACAATGTCTCGTATTGGACGTCTTCCCATCTCCGTGCCCAGCGGTGTCGAGGTGAGCCTCGACGGCCGGGAGGTCACCGTCAAGGGGCCGAAGGGCACGCTGTCGCACACCGTGGCGGAGCCCATCGAGGTCAGCCAGGAGGACGGCAGGATCGTCGTCACCCGGCCGAACGACGTGAACAAGGTCCGCGGGCTGCACGGGCTCACCCGGACGCTGATCAACAACATGGTCGTCGGGGTGACCGAGGGCTACAAGAAGACCCTGGTCATCCAGGGCGTCGGCTACCGGGTGGTGGCCAAGGGCCAGAACGTGGAGTTCTCCCTCGGCTACAGCCACCCGATCCCGTTCGAGGCGCCCGAGGGCATCAAGTTCACGGTCGAGAAGCCGACGCAGCTGACCGTCGAGGGCATCGACAAGCAGCTCGTCGGCGAGATCGCCGCCCGCATCCGCAAGCTGCGCAAGCCGGACCCGTACAAGGGCAAGGGCGTGCGCTACGAAGGTGAGCAGATCCGCCGCAAGGTCGGAAAGGCTGGTAAGTAGTCATGGCAGGCACCAAGACCCTGGCCGCCGGGGCCACGTCGGCGCGGGCCAAGTCCCGCAAGCGCCGGCACCTGCGGGTCCGGAAGAAGGTCGTGGGCACCGCCGCGCGGCCCCGCCTGGTCGTGACCCGCTCCAGCCGCCACGTGTTCGTCCAGGTCATCGACGACGACAAGGGCCACACGCTGGCCAGCGCGTCGACCATGGAGGCCGACCTGCGCGCCGACTCCGGCGACAAGACGGCCAAGTCCCGCAAGGTCGGCGAGCTCGTCGCCCGGCGGGCCCAGGACGCCGGTGTCCACTCGGTCGTGTTCGACCGCGGTGGCCACAAGTACCACGGCCGCATCGCCGCTGTCGCGGACGGTGCGCGCGAGGGGGGCCTCGAGCTCTGATGACCGTGCTCCAGCCCCCACCCACCACCGTTAAGGGAAGGAACCACTGATGGCAGCGCAGAGGCGTGGCGGCGGTCAGGGTGGCGACCGTCGCGATCGCCGCGACGACCGCCGCGGTGGCGCCGACAAGGGCCAGTCGTACATCGAGAAGGTCGTGGCGATCAACCGTGTCGCCAAGGTCGTCAAGGGCGGGCGTCGCTTCAGCTTCACCGCCCTGGTGATCGTCGGTGACGGCAACGGCACCGTCGGTGTCGGCTACGGCAAGGCCAAGGAGGTGCCCGCGGCGATCGCCAAGGGCGTCGAAGAGGCCAAGAAGCACTTCTTCAAGGTGCCCCGGATCCAGGGCACGATCCCGCACCTGGTGCAGGCGCGGGACGCGGCGGGCGAGGTCCTGCTGCGTCCGGCCAGCCCCGGTACCGGCGTCATCGCCGGTGGCCCGGTGCGCGCCGTCCTGGAGGCCGCCGGCATCCACGACGTGCTGAGCAAGTCGCTGGGCAGCGACAACGCCATCAACATCGTGCACGCCACGATCGCGGGGCTGAAGTCGTTGAAGCGTCCGGAGGAGATCGCGGCCAAGCGCGGCCTGCCGATCGAGGACGTCGCCCCGGCGGCCATGCTGCGCGCCCGCGCGGCGGGCAGCGAGCCCAGGGCGGAGGCCGCGTCGTCATGACCAACCTGAAGATCACGCAGACCAAGTCCGTGATCAGCGAGAAGCAGAACCAGCGTGACACGCTGCGCACCCTCGGCCTGAAGAAGATCGGGCAGAGCGTGGTCCGCGAGGACCGCCCCGAGGTGCTCGGCATGATCCGGACGGTGGCGCACCTGGTCACCGTCGAGGAGGTCGACTGACATGGCGGCTGATCTCGGTAAGGACACCTCCGAGGGCACCCCGCTCAAGGTCCACGACCTGCGTCCGGCCCCCGGCGCCAACAAGGCCAAGACCCGCAAGGGCCGCGGCGAGGCGTCCAAGGGCAAGACCGCGGGCCGCGGCACCAAGGGCACCAAGGCCCGCAGCACCGTCCCCGTCGGGTTCGAGGGCGGCCAGATGCCGCTGATCCGCCGGGTGCCGAAGCTGAAGGGCTTCAAGAACCCGAACCGGGTCGAGTTCCAGGTCGTGAACCTGGACAAGCTCGCCGCGCTCTACCCCGAGGGCGGCGAGGTCACGGCGGAGGACCTGGCGGCCAAGGGCGCGGTGCGCCGCGGCCGTCCGGTCAAGGTCCTCGGCACGGGCGAGATCTCCGTGGCGGTCCAGGTGAAGGCGCACGCCTTCTCCGGCGCCGCCAAGGAGAAGATCGCCGCGGCCGGCGGATCCACCGACGAGCTGTAAGAAGGACGACGTCCGATGCCGGGGCCGTACTCGCCGAGCGCCCGGGGCCGTGAAGGCTCCGGGAATGGCGGGGCGGCCCCGGCGTCATCTGCTGTTAGAGTCCTACGGGCGAAGGCGACTCGCGTGAGATTGCGCACTTGCACGTCTCCTCGGGTATCCTCCGCCCGTTCTCATGCTGTAACCGGCCGCTCGGTGGCCGTGAACCCGCCAGTCGCGCAGGAGGAATGGTGCTGACCGCGTTCGCTCGGGCTTTCCGTACGCCTGACCTGCGTAAGAAACTTCTGTTCACGCTGTTCATGATCTTGGTGTTCCGGATCGGCTCGATCCTGCCGACACCGAACGTGAACGTGGAGGTCCTGAAGGAGACCGCGGACGCGGCCAAGAAGAACAGCCAGCTCTACGGTCTCATCGACCTGTTCAGCGGCGGCGCGCTGCTGAAGCTGTCGGTCTTCGCGCTGGGGATCATGCCGTACATCACGGCGAGCATCATCCTGCAGCTGCTGACGGTCGTGATCCCCCGGCTGGAGGCCCTCAAGAAGGAGGGCCAGGCCGGCACGACGAAGATCACCCAGTACACCCGGTACCTGACGGTGGGCCTGGCGATCCTGCAGGCCACCGGCATCGTCGCGATGGCGAGCACCGGGCAGCTGTTCCAGAACGCCGCGGGCAGCGACGACATCCTGTACGACACCGGCGTCTTCCCGATCATCACCATGGTGATCTGCATGGTCGCCGGCACGACCGTGATCATGTGGCTGGGCGAGCTGGTCACCGACCGCGGCGTCGGCAACGGCATGTCGATCCTGATCTTCACCCAGGTGGTGGCGGTCTTCCCCGCCCAGTTCTGGGGCATCTACAAGGCCAAGAACGGCTTCGTCTTCGCGGTCGTGATCCTGGTCGGCCTCGCCATCATGGCGGGCGTCGTGTTCGTCGAGCAGGCGCAGCGGCGCATCCCCGTCCAGTACGCCAAGCGGATGGTGGGCCGGCGCATGTACGGCGGGACGTCGACCTACATCCCGCTGAAGGTGAACCAGGCCGGCATCATCCCGATCATCTTCGCGTCCTCGCTGCTCTACCTGCCGATCCTGGCGACGCAGCTGTGGCCCAACACGCAGTGGCTGCAGAAGATCCAGCCGTACCTGCGGCAGGACAACGCCTGGCACATGGGGATCTTCTTCGTCTTCATCATCTTCTTCACGTACTTCTACGTGGCGATCACCTTCAACCCCACTGAAGTCGCCGACAACATGAAGAAGTATGGTGGATTCATCCCAGGTATCCGTCCTGGTCGGCCGACCGCCGAATACCTCGACTTCGTGCTGACCCGGATCACCACACCCGGTGCGCTGTACCTGGGGCTCGTGTCCCTGATCCCGATGGTGGCGTTCGCACTCCTGAACGCGACCCAGGACTTCCCCTTCGGTGGCGCGAGCATCCTCATCGTCGTCGGCGTCGGACTGGATACCGTGAAGCAGATCGAGAGTCAGCTGCAGCAGCGCAACTACGAGGGCTTCCTCCGGTAGTGCGTATCGTGCTGGTGGGCCCCCCGGGAGCGGGCAAGGGGACGCAGGCCCAGTTCATCGCATCTCATCTGTCGGTCCCGAAGATCTCGACAGGTGACATCTTCCGCGCGAACGTGAGCGGCGGGACCGAACTCGGCCTGCAGGCCAAGCAGTACATGGACCGCGGCGACCTCGTCCCCGACGAGATCACCATCGCGATGGTGCGCGACCGGCTGGGCGAGGAGGACGCCCGCGACGGGTTCCTGCTGGACGGGTTCCCGCGCAACGTCCCCCAGGCGGAGACGCTCAAGAAGATCCTCGCCGAGTGGGACGCGCGCCTGGACATCGTCCTGGAGCTCGTCGTCGACGAGGACGAGGTCGTCCGGCGGCTGTCGGGCCGGCGCACCTGCGACCGGTGCGGCCGGATCTGGCACGTCGACTTCGACGACAAGCAGGACGACATCTGCGACGACTGCGGCGGTCACCTGTTCCAGCGCGACGACGACAAGGAAGAGGTCGTCATGCACCGCCTGGAGGTGTACCGGCACGACACGGCGCCGCTGGTGCAGTTCTACGCCGACGAGAACATCCTCGTCGGCATCGACGCCACGGGCCCGGTCGAAGAGGTCACGAAGCGCGCCCTGGCCGCGCTGCGTCCGCTGGAGAAGTGACGCGCCCGCCGGAGAAGTGAACGGGCCCCGCCGGAGAGATGGCGGGCCCTCCCGAGAAGTGACGGACGGGCGCGGAGCCGCGGGCTCCGCGCCCCTTCCGTCGGCGGCCGAACCCGTGCAGGGGGAATGATGTTCAAGCGGCGCAGGCCGACCATCCAGATGAAGACCCCGGAGCAGGTCGAGCTGATGCGGGCGGCGGGGCTGCTCGTCGGCCGGACGCTGGAGCTGCTGCGCGGCGCGGTCGAGCCGGGGATCACCACGCTCGACCTGGACACGCTCGCCGAGCAGCACATCCGCGACAACGGCGGCATCCCGTCCTTCAAGGGCTACCACGGCTTCACCGGGACGATCTGCGCGTCCATCAACGAGGAGATCGTGCACGGCATCCCGCGCGCCGGCAAGACGCTGCGCGACGGCGACGTCATCTCGATCGACTGCGGCGCGATCGTCGAGGGCTGGCACGGCGACGCGGCGATCACGGTGCCCGTCGGCGAGATCACCGACGAGCTGCGGCGGCTCCTGGAGGTCACCGAGACGTCCCTGTGGCACGGTCTGGCGGCCGGAAGGGCCGGGGCACGGCTCACGGACATGTCGCACGCGATCGAGGCTTACATTCGCTCTCAGGGCCGCTACGGCATCGTCGAGGGCTACGGCGGGCACGGCATCGGGACCGAGATGCACATGGACCCGCTGATCCCCAACCACGGCGAGGCCGGGCACGGCCCCGTGCTGGAGCCGGGCATGTGCTTCGCGGTCGAGCCGATGGTGAACCTCGGCACCAAGGAGACCCGCGAGCTGGACGACGGCTGGACGGTCGTCACCACCGACGGGCGGTACTCGGCGCACTTCGAGCACACGTTCGCGGTCACCGCGGACGGCCCGCGCGTGCTGACCGCGCTCGACGAGGGCCGCGGGTGGTTCCAGAAGCTCGGTGCGACCGCGCAGAATGGGACTGACAGCTCGTCCTGAGAAGCGGAGGAACGATGGCGCCGAACCCTGACATCCGGGCGTCGGACGCCGACCGCGACCGCGTGGCGTCGAGCCTGCGGGAGCACTGCGCGCTCGGCCGCATCACGATGGACGAGCTCCAGGAGCGGCTGGAGAGCGTCTACGCGGCCAGGACGTTCGGGGAGCTGCAGGAGGTGACCTCCGACCTGCCAGAGGAGGACCTGTACCAGCTGCCCGTCCCGGCCGCCCAGCCCAAGAGCACCGCCTCGGTGGCGAAGCCCTCCTCCGGTGACCTCGCGTCGCGGGGGACGTGGGCGATGTGGGGTGCGTGGGCCACGGTCAGCGCGATCAACTTCACCGTGTGGCTGATCCTGCTGGTGACCACCGGCGCGGTGTACCCGTGGTGGATCTGGGTGGCGGGCCCGTGGGGCGCCATCCTGCTGATGCGGACGATCTTCGGGGGCCGCTCCGGCCACGGCTGACGCCCGGGCGCGGCCCGGGGTCACTCCACGTCCATCAGCGGCCGGTAGTTGCCGGTCGGGGCGAAGTGCGTGGTGGCGGTGCCGTCCGCGCCGATGAGGTGCAGCGCGAACCCGGCGGGCTCGCCGGTGACGGCCGCGCGGCCCTGCTTGGTGAGGTCGAGGAACAGCTGCCGGTAGGTGCTCGGGCAGGTGGTGCAGACCCGCCCCGCGAGCGACCCGACGGACGCCCGGTGGACGTGCCCGGAGATCACCCGCACCACCTGCGGGTGCCGGGCCAGCACCGCCGCGAAACCGGCCGGGTCGACGAACCGCAGGTCGTCGATGAACCGCATGCCGATCGGGTACGGCGGATGGTGGGTGGCGACGACCGTCGGCGTGTCGGGGGCGTCCTTCAGCACGCCGTCGAGCCAGCGGAGGCGGTCCTCGCTCATGTGGCCGTGGGAGTGGCCGTCCACGGTCGTGTCGCAGCAGATCAGCCGCACGCCCGCGACGTCCACGGCGTACTGGACGGGCGCCTTGGGGGAGGTGCCGGTCGCCGCCACCGCCGGATGGTCGGCGAACGCCCTGCGTATCTCGTCGCGGTCGTCGTGGATGCCGCACAGCGGGTAGACGGCCATCGGCAGCGGTGACAGCAGCGCGTGCAGCCGCGCGTACTCGGCGGGGCGCCCGGCGTCGGCGAGGTCGCCGGTGAGGACCACCGCGTCCGGACGGGCCGGCAGCGACAGCAGGCTCGACACGGCGGCCCGCAGCGCCCGCACGGGGCCCGAGCCGTCGTCCACCTCGCCGTCGCGCCCGGCCGCCAGATGGATATCGCTCAGCTGCGCGATGATCGCCATCGATCCACTCCCCTTGCCCTGAACACATGACCGGGCCCGTCTCCGCACCACCCCCGGGCCGCGCCCCCCGGACGATCTTCGCCCTCGCCCGCCCGCACTGTCGACTCCGCCCCGTGCACAACGACATTACGGGCGCCTTCCGTTACCAGCCTCCACCCGCTACCTTGCTCGGCGATAGATCACACCGGAGGTGCGGCCATGGGGACGCGTCAGCGGTCCGCCTTACGGGTCCGGGGCTGCTCCGGCGGCCGCCACGAGATCGTGACGCCCCGGCTGTTCCTCCGCACCGCGACGTGGTCGGACGCGCGGCGCATCCGGGCGGCCGCCAGCGACGCCGAGGCGCAGCGGTGGCTGGGCTGGGAGCCGGGGATCCTGGTGCCCGAGCGGGAGCGCGCCGGCCTCCTGGCCGCCCCCGCGGGCCGGGGGCGCGGCCGGTTCGGGCTGCCGAGCCCCCGTCTCGGCCTGAGCATGATCGCCATCGATCCGGACCGGGGCACGACCGCCGGGTCGCTCTCCCTGACGCCGCTGTCCGGCGACGGCTGCGAGCTGGGCGGCAGCCTGGCCCCCGGCTACCGGGGCCGCGGCCTCGGCGCCGAGCTGTTCACCGCCGGCCTCGCGCTCGCCCACCGCCATCTGGGCTTCCGGGAGGTCCGGGCGGGCGCCGAGCCCGAGAACGCCGCGAGCGTCCGCTCGCTGTGGCGGGCCGGGCTCGACCCGGCGCCGGGCCCGGAGACGCATCGCCTCTCCGACGGCCGGGTCATCCCGTCCCGGTGGTTCGCGAGCGTGGAACCGGATCCGGTCCGCTGCCGATCCACCCGGTGAAGGCCCGCCCCGCGGCCGGGCGGGCGCGGTCGCTAGGCGACGTGGGGGATCACCAGGGACAGGGCCGTGGTGACCTCTTCGGCGGGCGGGGCCACGTCGGGGACGACGTCGCGCAGGGCCAGCCAGCCGTTGATGGCCTGGACGGTGGGCTTGGCCTCGACGAGCTGCGGGTCGTCCAGGCCGTACCAGGCGGCGACCTTCGACCAGCGCCACAGCCGGTGGCCGGCGGTCGACATCTCCGAGGAGGGGAAGCCGGTGGCGCCGCGGGCGCCGGTGATCGCGTGCCGGACGGAGTCCAGCGAGCGGCCGACGCGCTCGGCGATGTCGCGGATCGTCAGCAGCGGATCGGCCTCGACCTGGAGCACGTGCAGGCCGGGCGCGCTCTCCTCGACGTGCTCGACCACCTCCATGATCGCGGCGGCGAGGGTGGCGCCGGACCACGAGCAGGACGCGTTGCCGGGCCGCTCCGCGTGCTGCGGCTCGCTGATGATCGAGACCGTGACCGCGCCGTGGGTGCGGTCGAAGAGCGGATCCAGTTCGTCCTCGTACAGGGGACGGCTGAGGATCAGCGCGAAGTCATAGCTCGGCATGCTGATCCTCCTCTGACGTCTCTCTCCTGAAAGGTACAACGCGCACGCGATGTATGCTTGTGTCGGGAGCAGTCTCCGGACTCGTGGCGTGCGCCGATTTCACGTTCTGCGTCCGGTTGACGTAGACTCCTTTGTCGGTCCGTCGCCGGCCGCCTGATTCCCCGTTTCCGACGCACGCGCGTCGTGGTGGGTTGCGGTCGATTCTCCACCGGAGACCCGGGCCGCGTCCAATGAGCCGATCAGTGAAGCGCGGAGGACATGCCCAAGAAAGAAGGGGCCATCGAGATCGAGGGCACCGTCATCGAGTCCCTCCCGAACGCCATGTTCCGGGTGGAGCTGGAGAACGGGCACAAGGTGCTCGCCCACATCAGCGGCAAGATGCGGATGCACTACATCCGGATCCTGCCGGACGACCGCGTCGTTGTGGAGCTGAGCCCCTACGACCTCACGCGCGGTCGGATCGTCTACCGCTACAAGTAACACCCACTGGGGTTGCCTTCCCTGTGTGTGGCGGCACAGGGGTGACCCTTACTCCTAGGAGACCCAGTGAAGGTCAAGCCGAGCGTCAAGAAGATCTGCAACAAGTGCCGCGTCATCCGCCGGCACGGCCGGGTCATGGTCATCTGCTCCGACCCGCGCCACAAGCAGCGTCAGGGCTGACGCCACAACCGACAAGCGCACCGCAGCCTTCACACGCCGCCGTACGAACCGGTGATCGGTTCGTACGGCAGCCGCGTGTGAGGACCACCCTCGGACCGCCGGAGGCCGGGGCCGCCACCCGGGCAGGGTGTGTGCGGACGCGGTGCGTCCATACCTCCGCACTATGAAGGGAACTGCCCACATGGCACGCCTCCTCGGCGTCGACCTCCCGCGCGACAAGCGCTTGGAGGTCGCTCTCACCTACATCTTCGGCATCGGCCGGACGCGGGCGCTGGAGACCCTGGCGGGTACCGGCATCAGCGGCGACCTGCGGGTGCACCAGCTCGGCGACGACGAGCTGGTCAAGCTCCGCGACTGGATCGAGGCGAACTACAAGACCGAGGGCGACCTTCGCCGCGAGGTCCAGGCCGACATCCGCCGCAAGATCGAGATCGGGTGCTACCAGGGCATCCGGCACCGTCGCGGGCTTCCGGTGCACGGTCAGCGCACGCAGACCAACGCGCGCACCCGCAAGGGCAAGAAGAAGACCGTGGCCGGCAAGAAGAAGGCCGGCAAGAAGTAGCAGTCCGGAGTCGGTCCTCCGGATCGATGACCTCAAGAGTAGAGAGAGCACATGCCTCCTAAGAGCCGTGTCGGCGCCAAGAAGGTGCGCCGCAAGGAGAAGAAGAACGTCGCTCACGGGCACGCCCACATCAAGAGCACGTTCAACAACACGATCGTCTCGATCACCGACCCCAACGGGAACGTGATCTCCTGGGCCTCCTCGGGCCACGTCGGTTTCAAGGGCTCGCGCAAGTCCACCCCGTTCGCCGCGCAGCAGGCCGCCGAGGCCGCCGCCCGGCGCGCGATGGAGCACGGCATGCGCAAGGTCGACGTCTTCGTGAAGGGCCCGGGCTCGGGCCGCGAGACCGCCATCCGCTCGCTGCAGGCGACCGGCCTCGAGGTGGGCTCGATCCAGGACGTCACGCCCGTTCCGCACAACGGCTGCCGCCCGCCGAAGCGTCGCCGGGTCTGAGGCAGGGGAGATCTAGAACAATGGCTCGTTACACCGGTGCGGACTGCAAGCTCTGCCGCCGCGAGAAGATGAAGCTGTTCCTCAAGGGCAGCAAGTGCATGGGCCCCAAGTGCCCGATCGAGATCCGTCCCTACCCGCCGGGTGAGCACGGGCGCGGTCGGCCGAAGGAGACCGAGTACCTGCTCCAGCTCCGCGAGAAGCAGAAGGCGCGCCGCATCTACGGCGTCCTGGAGCGGCAGTTCCACAACTACTACGTCGAGGCGAACCGCCAGCAGGGCAAGACGGGCGACAACCTGCTCGCCCTCCTGGAGCGCCGGCTCGACAACGTCGTCTACCGGGGCGGCTTCGCCAAGTCCCGCGACATGGCCCGCCAGCTCATCCGGCACGGCCACATCCGGGTCAACGGCAAGAAGGTCAACATCCCGTCGGCCCTGGTGAACGAGGCCGACATCATCGACGTCAAGCCCAAGTCGCTGGAGACGACGCCGTTCCAGGTCGCCAAGGCCGAGATCGGCGAGCGCCCCGTCCCGGCGTGGCTCGGGGTCGACGGCGAGAAGATGCGGATCCTCGTGCACTCGCTGCCCGTCCGGCAGCAGATCGAAGCTCCCGTCCAGGAGCAGCTGATCGTCGAGCTCTACTCCAAGTAGGAACGGGGTAGGGCTCAGGCGTCCGCCGGGGTCCCGACGGGGCCCCGGCGGATCGGGGAACACTCCAGAACGCGGTCGTCAAATAGCGGGCACCGCGGAAAGAAGGCACCACCATGCTCATCGCTCAGCGTCCCACTCTCACCGAAGAGCAGGTCGACGAGTACCGGTCGCGGTTCACCATCGAGCCGCTGGAGCCGGGCTTCGGCTACACGATCGGCAACTCGCTGCGCCGCACCCTGCTCTCGTCCATCCCCGGTGCGGCCGTCACCAGCATCCGGATCGAGGGCGTCCTCCACGAGTTCTCCACGGTTCCCGGGGTGAAGGAGGATGTCACCGACATCATCCTGAACCTGAAGGAGCTCGTCGTCTCCTCCGAGCACGACGAGCCCGTGGTCATGTACCTGCGCAAGCAGGGCCCCGGTGAGGTGACCGCGGCCGACATCGCGCCGCCGGCGGGCGTCGAGGTCCACAACCCGGACCTGCACATCGCCACGCTGAACAACAAGGCCAAGCTGGAGATGGAGCTCACGGTCGAGCGCGGCCGCGGCTACGTCTCCGCCGCGCAGAACAAGCAGCCGGGCCAGGAGATCGGCCGGATCCCGATCGACTCCATCTACTCGCCCGTGCTGAAGGTCACCTACAAGGTCGAGGCGACCCGAGTCGAGCAGCGCACCGACTTCGACCGCCTCATCCTGGACGTGGAGACCAAGCAGGCGATGCTGCCGCGCGACGCGGTCGCCTCCGCCGGCAAGACCCTCGTCGAGCTGTTCGGCCTGGCCCGGGAGCTCAACGTCGAGGCCGAGGGCATCGACATGGGCCCGTCCCCGACGGACGCCGCGCTCGCCGCGGACCTGGCCCTGCCGATCGAGGAGCTGAACCTCACGGTCCGCTCCTACAACTGCCTGAAGCGCGAGGGCATCCACTCGGTGGGCGAGCTCGTGGCCCGCTCCGAGCAGGACCTGCTCGACATCCGCAACTTCGGCGCCAAGTCGATCGAAGAGGTCAAGCAGAAGCTCAACGACATGGGCCTGTCGCTGAAGGACTCCCCGCCCGGGTTCGACCCGAGCGCGGCGGCCGACAACTACAGCGACGACGACCAGAGCTACGCCGAGACCGAGCAGTACTAGACAATCCGATGCCGGGCGGCCGGGGCGCGAGCCCCGGCCGTACCGGAACCAGCTGACACCGGTACCTGACACGGCCGGTGCAGGAAGGAAGCACGATGCCTCAGCCCACCAAGGGCGCCCGCCTCGGCGGGAGCGCCGCCCACCAGAAGCTGATCCTGGCGAACCTGGCGACGGCGCTGTTCGAGCACGGCCGCATCACCACCACCGAGGCCAAGGCCCGGCGGGTGCGCCCGCTGGCGGAGAAGCTGATCACCAAGGCCAAGAAGGGCGACCTGCACAACCGTCGCCTGGTGGCCCGCACGATCCGCGACAAGGGCGTCGTCCACGCGCTCTTCACCGAGATCGCGCCGAGCTTCGAGAACCGTCCCGGCGGCTACACCCGCATCACCAAGATCGGTCCGCGCAAGGGCGACAACGCGCCCATGGCGGTCATCGAGCTGGTGACCGAGCCGATGCCGGCCGCCACCGGCAGGACGGCGAAGGTCGCCGAGGAGGACCTGCCCGCCGAGGGCGAGGTCACCCTCAGCAAGGCCGCCGACACCGACGCCGAGCCCGAGGCCAAGGCCGCGGACGAGGCGGCGGAGGCCAAGGCGGAGGACGGCAAGGAGTAGTCCGCCGCGCGAACTGGCCGAGCGTTTGCTCGACATTCGTCAGGGCCCACCGTCCACATCGGGCGGTGGGCCCTGTTCTTTGCCAGACTTGACGCATGGTCAGGTCAGGGGAGCGGCGGCGCGCACACGCAAGGGATCGGAACGGCAACGTTGCAGAAGGATCAATCGGCTGACATGACCGCACTGGTACGACTCCGGCTCGACATCGGTTACGACGGGTCGGACTTCGCGGGCTGGGCGCGGCAGCCGAACCAGCGGACCGTGCAGGGCGTCATCGAGGACGCGCTGGCGCGGATGCTGCGGCTCGATCCGCCGCCCATGCTCACCGTCGCCGGCCGCACCGACGCGGGCGTCCACGCGAGCGGCCAGGTCGCGCACCTGGTGGTGCCGGTGGCGGCGTACTCGGCGATCAACGGCACGATGCCGCGCCGCCTCGCCGGGCTGCTCCCGCCGGACGTCCGGGTGTGGCGCGTGTCGGTCGCGCCGGAGGGGTTCGACGCCCGGTTCTCCGCGCTGTCGCGGCGCTACGTGTACCGGGTGTGCGACAACCCGGTGGGGGTCGACCCGCTGCGCCGCCACGACGTGCTGTGGCATCCGCGCCCGCTCGACCTGGGCCGGATGAACGACGCCGCGCGGCGCCTGGTGGGGGAGGCCGACTTCGCCGCGTACTGCCGCAAGCGGGAGGGCGCGACGACGATCCGGGAGCTGCTGCGCTACGAGTGGGCCCGCGACGACCGCGACCCGCATCTGGTGCTCGCGACCGTCGAGGCCGACGCCTTCTGCCACTCGATGGTGCGGGCGCTCGTCGGCGCGCTGCTGATGGTCGGGGACGGGCGGCGCGACGTGGAGTGGCCCGCCGAGGTGCTCGCGGCCCGCGTCCGCGACTCCGGCGTGAACGTGGCGCCCGCGCACGGGCTGTCGCTGGAGGAGATCCGCTACCCCGGTGACGACGCCCTGGCGAGGCGCGCCCAGGAGACCCGCCGGGTCCGGACGCTCAACGCGACCGCCGCCGCCAATGCCGCCGCCGAGCAGCAGCCCGCCTCGTCCGAGCCCGGTACGGCCTAGACACGGAACGGTCCAGACGCCGCACGGCCTGGACGCGGCAGGGTCCAGACACGGCACGGTCTGGACGCGGAACGGCCGCGCACCCCGCGGTGGGGCGCGCGGCCGTGAGAGGTCCGGTCAGCCGCGGGCGCGGGCCATGATCGGGCGCAGGTCGTAGTCGAGGAACCGCTGGGCGGCCTGCTTGATCACGGGGTCGCCGGGTTCGGCCTTCTTGCCGTTCGCCCACTGGACGTAGGCGTAGGCCACGTACCGGCCGCGGACGGTCGCCGCCGCGTAGCCGCCCGCGCGGTCGATGTCCGGGGAGTGCTTGCCGGCCATGCCGCGGAACCACTCGTACTTGGCGGGGTCGCCGGCCCGGCTCACCGCGATCGCGGCGTCCTTCGTCGGCATCACCGCGATCCCGGAGGTGACGGCGAGCTTGTTCTTCCGGTCGATGAACGTCGCGCGGACGATCTTGCGGCACTGGTACTGCTGCAGGGCGGTGAGCATCGCGCCCCGGGCGGCGTACTTGACGTCGCGGTTCAGGGACCAGCGGTCGCGGATGTAGGTCCGGCCGCCGAGCTTCAGCGTCTCCTGCGGGAACACGTCGCGGAAGGCGAGGTCCTTGGTGTCGCTCTTCTCGTTGTCGATGGTCAGCGCGGCGGTGGTCGGGGTCGGGCTGGGCGGTGCCGGGGCGGCGGACGACGGCGCCGGGGCGGCGGCGGACGGCCGGGCCGGCTCGGGGGCCTTGCCCTTGTCGTCCGACGACCCCGTCCCGCCCAGGGCGAACAGCGCGGCTCCGGCCGCGAGGACGAGCGCCGCGCCGCCGCCGATCAGCACCGTGCGGCGCTTGTTCGCGCCGCCGGACGCGCCCTTCGGCGGCGCCGGCGGCGTGCCGGGAGGCGGCGGCGTGTCGAGCGGGACGCCGCCCTCGGTGTGGTAGACCGGCGCGATCACGGGGATCTGGCCGTCGGCGGCCGTGGCGCCGTCGGCGGTCTCGGTGTGCGGGAACGGTCCGCTGCCGGTGGGCGGGACCACGCCGGGCGGCAGGATCGCGTCGGGAACCAGCACGGCCGTCTGCGCGGACGCCGCGCTCTCGGCCTCCTTCGCCTTCTCGAAGGCGGAGAGCGACGCGGGACCGCCCTCCGCGGCCTCGTTGACGGCGGGGTTGTCCACGGTGGTGTCGTCCTTAGCGGTGTCGTCCTCGGGGGCTGCGCCCTCCGGACGGACGGCGGTGAAGCCGTCGGGGTCGGTGTCGTCGGTCGAGACGGGGGGCTTGACGAGCGGCTCGGCGGGAACGGCGCCGCGGGAGTCGACCGACGGGACTCCCGCGCCGGCGACGAGCGTCCCGGGCGAGGCGCCGGCGGGGGCCGGCTCGGTGGGGGCGACCTCGGGGGGAGCGGTCTCGGTGGCGGCCTCGGCCTCCGGCTCGGGGGCGGGGGCCTCCGGCTCGGGGGCGGCGGTCTTGGCCGCGGGCGCGGGCGCGTCGACCGTCGGCGCGGGGGCGGCCGCGGGCTCGGGTGCGGCGTCGGCCTCGGACTCGGCGGCCCACCAGGGCGCCTGGAGGCCGAACGCGGGCAGCCGGAGCGGGGCGGGTTCGGCGGCAGGTCCGCCGGAGGCGGTCCCGGTGGTGCTCTCGCCGTCGCCCCCGCCGAAACTGGGCGGCGCCGGATCGGCGGGGACGCCTGACGTCCCCGCCGACGCGGCGGTCTCCCGAGTGTCTTCAGGTCCAGACATAAGCAGTGAGGGTATTCGGAGGGGTCACTTTTGGAGGGGCTTGCCTTCGGTTTCCCTGTAGTGCAGGGCGAGGGCGAGGTTGCTGCCCTTGACCATCTGGGTGCCGAAGACCTGGACGGCGGCATGGTACTTGCTCGCGATCTTCTTGCCGTCCGGCCGCTGCACCCACGTCATGATGACGTAGTGGCCGCGCGCCTGCGACGTGCCGAAGGCCTCGCCCTTGCCGTTGGTCTTGGATACGCCCTTGCCGGGCAGGGCCTGCAGGAAGGCGTCCTTGCCGCCGGCGGCCTTCACGGCCGCCTTGGCGGCGGTCTCGCTCTTGAGGTTGAACACGCCGACGGTGCCGATGAGGGAGCCGCTGCTGAGCGCGTAGGTGGCCCGGAGCGCCTGCGTGCAGTCGCCCTTCTTGAGGGCCTTCTCCAGGCTCGCGCCGCCGACGACGCCGGTGCAGCTCTTCTGCGCGCTCACGGCCGTCCGTACGTACTTGTGGTCGCCGGCGGTGAACTTCGCCTTGCCGAAGACCTCCTTGAGGGTCAGCGGCTTCGGGTCGGTGGTGCGGGTCTTCAGCTTCACCGGCGTGAGGACGGGCTCGGTGGGGGTCGGGGTCGGCTGCTCCGGCGCGGGCGCGGCCTGCGACGGCGCCGCCTTCGCGGGCTTCGCGTCGTCGTCCTTGAGCATGGAGGAGATCCCGACGCCGCCGCCGATGAGCAGGATCCCGGCGACCGCCGAGCCGCCGATGATCAGCGGCAGGTTGCGGCGCCGCTCGGGCGGGGTGGGCCCGCCGCCGGACGCGCCGGGCGGGCCCGGCGGCATCCCCTCGGGCGGGCCGAAGGAGTCGTCGCCGGTGAACGCGCCGCCCGCGACGGGCCGGTCGTCCCACGGCGGGGCCGGGTGCTCGCTCCGGGCCCCGGCGGGCTGCTCGTCCCAGGAGGCCGTGGGCTGCTCGTCCCAGGAGGCGGTGGGCGCGTCGTTCCACGCGGCGGGGTCGTCGTCCCGCCCGCGCGGTGCGAAGGGGGCCTCGTCGTCGTCGTGGCCGTACGGCGGCGCTCCGGCTCCGGGTCCGTACGGCGCGCGGGGCGGCTGCCGGGGAGGCCAGTCGCCGGGTTTGCCTTGATCGCCCGGATAACCCATGGGTTGGACCTTACCGTTCCTCATTCAGGGGTCTTCACGTTCGGACACCCACCATGACATGGGGGCGAACCGGACGCCGGTGATTCCCCTAAGGTCGCGCTCGGAGGAGCGGGTGCGTCACGTCCAGCCGAAGTCCTGCGTCCACAGCGGTCCGCCGGGCCCGGACGCCCGGCCGACGCCGATGGCGCGCAGGCCGCAGTTCAGGATGTTGGCCCGGTGGCCGGGGCTGTTCATCCAGCCCTTCACCACGGCGGCGGCCGTCGGGTAGCCCTTGGCGATGTTCTCCGCGCCGGGGCTCGTGTAGCCGGCGTCCTCCATCCGCTTCCACGGGCTGTCGCCGTTGCGCGAGGTGTGGTCGAAGTAACCGTTGGCCGCCATGTCCGCGGAGTGCCTGCGGGCCGCGGTGACGAGCCGCTGGTCGATGCGCAGCGGCTTGCAGCCCTGCTTGGCGCGCTCGGCGTTGGTCAGCGACACGACGGCGGCCTCGGACGACGAGCCCCCGGACGACCCGCCCGTGGAGCCGCCCCCGCCCCCTCCGCCGGACGTCGTCGTCCGTGGCGCACCGCCGGGCGCGGGAGCCTCCGCTGACTTCGAGGGCTCGGCCGAGGCGGTCTTGCGGGGGTGGATCGGCTTCAGCGGCGGCGCGGACTCCGTGGCCGCCGGCGTGGGCGTGGCGCTCGGTGCGCCCGGTGTGCCGCTCTTCGGCGTCCCGGACGCGGGGGCGCTCGGCGGGATGTCGCTCTGCGGGCCCGGCAGGGTCCCGGTGGGGGAGCCCGCCTCCGGACCGGACGCGGTGGTCCGGTCCGAGCGCAGCTCGGGCAGGACGAGCCGGTCGATCGTGACGCCGATGCCGATGGCGAGCCCGGACGCGGTGACGACGGCCATCAGCCCGGACGCGCTCCGCAGCCGGGACCGGCCGCGCTTCTTGCCGCCCTGCCCTCGGCCGCTCTGGTTTCGGTCGCTCTGGCCCGGGCCTCCCCGGCCCGGTCCGCCCTGGCCCCGGCCGCCGTCCGCCCGGTGAGTGCCCGGCGGGGGCGCGGAGCGGGACGTGCGGCGCCGCGGACCGCCCGCGACGAGCTCGTCGCGGGGAGGGGAGACGCGGAAGTGGGGCTCGCGGCCGCCCCGCCCGTCGTGCCTGGGCTGGCGGCCTCCGGCGGAGTCGCCGGGTCTGCGGGGAGTGGACAGCGAGGGCTCCCGGGTGCGGGCCGGCGCGAGCCGGCGTGGACTCGGTTGCCCGGCACCTTATCCCCATATACACCCCGTGTTACGGATATCCGTTAAGAAAGATCGAAAGCGCTACCCGTGGTCACGATGACGCTGCCGAACGTCCCCTGCGGAAGGGCTCTGCGGCGTCGCTGAGGCCGCTCCGCACCGCGGATTGCGCCCCTTCCCCGCGGCTCGTGTATCCTGCCTATTTGTTGTGTGCGTGACGCCTGCCCTCCGGGTGGGGCGACGCACCAGCGAGCCGGTGCGTCCCGGAGTGTTCGCGTCAACTGCCGCGGATGTGGGGGCCCCGGCCTCCCGGAGCGCCGGGTCGGATGATCCTCTGATCGGCGCGAGCAGGATTTCCGCTGACATGTGGCGCTCGCCCGCGAGGGGGAGCGGAGGATCGAAACCGCTGAAAGTCGACGAGAAACGAAGGCTGACGACCGTGCGCACGTACACCCCTAAGCCCGCTGACGTCCAGCGTCAGTGGTACGTCATCGACGCGACCGATGTCGTGCTTGGCCGTCTCGCCAGTCAGGTCGCGCAGCTGCTTCGGGGCAAGCACAAGCCGATCTACGCGCCGCACCTCGACACCGGTGACTTCGTGGTCATCGTGAACGCCGACAAGGTGTCGCTGTCGGGCAACAAGGCGGAGCGCAAGAAGGCCTACCGGCACTCGGGCTACCCGGGCGGTCTCCGCTCGGTCACCTACACCGAGCTGCTGGCCAAGAACCCGGAGCGGGCGGTCGAGAAGGCGATCAAGGGCATGCTGCCCAAGAACTCCCTCGGCCGGAAGATGTTCGGCAAGGTGAAGGTCTACGCCGGGCCGGACCACCCGCACCAGGCGCAGAAGCCGGTCCCGTTCGAGATCACCCAGATCAGCCAGCCCGCGAAGTGACACCCGCGCCCGGCCGGGCGCACGCGAGAACGCCGAGCGAAGGCATCGCGAAGACATGAGGCCGCCGGGGCACCCGATGGACGGGCCCGCCGCCCTGGCTAGAACACCCTGAGGAGAACCGTGGACGACACCACCGGCGCCGAGGGCGTCGAGCTCGACTCGTACGAGGACGCGCCGTCCGAGTACAGCACCGAGACCCCCGAGGCGCCCGGCGAGGGCTACCTCGGCCAGCCGGTCGCGACCGGCCCCGCGGCCGGCACCGGCCGCCGCAAGCAGGCCATCGCGCGGGTCCGCATCGTCCCCGGCAGCGGCCAGTGGAAGATCAACGGCCGCACCCTGGACCAGTACTTCCCGAACAAGGTGCACCAGCAGATCGTGAACGAGCCGTTCGTGCTGCTGGGCCTGGAGGGCCAGTTCGACGTGCTCGCCCGCGTCAACGGCGGCGGCACCACCGGCCAGGCCGGCGCGCTGCGCCTCGGCATCTCCCGCGCGCTGCAGTTCGCGAACATCGAGCACCGCCCGGCGCTGAAGAAGGCCGGCTTCCTCACCCGCGACGCGCGGGTGCCGGAGCGCAAGAAGGCCGGTCTCAAGAAGGCCCGCAAGGCTCCGCAGTACAGCAAGCGTTGATCGACGGTACGAGCCGTCGCACCCCGTGCTCCCACGCGGCAGGTCCGTGGGGGAGGCGCGGCGGGTGCGGCGGCTCGTCCGCTTTTCCGGGGTCATCCAGTCTCATCGGGAGTTGAACTGTGGCTCGTCTGTTCGGGACCGACGGCGTGCGCGGGCTCGCCAACCGCGATCTGACCGCTCCGCTCGCCATGGACCTGTCGGTCTCCGCGGCGCGGGTGCTGGGCGAGCAGGGCACGTTCCGGGGCCATCGCCCGCTCGCCGTGGTCGGCCGCGACCCGCGGGCGTCCGGCGAGTTCCTGGAGGCGGCCGTCGTGGCGGGCCTGGCCAGCGCCGGGGTGGACGTGCTGCGCCTCGGCGTCCTGCCGACCCCGGCGGTGGCGTACCTGACGCACGCGCTGGACGCCGACCTCGGCGTGATGCTGTCGGCGTCGCACAACCCGGCCCCCGACAACGGCATCAAGTTCTTCGACCGCAGCGGCTACAAGCTCCCGGACGAGATCGAGGACCGGATCGAGGCGCGGCTCGGCGAGGCGTGGGAGCCGCCGACCGGCGCCGGCGTCGGCCGGGTCCGGGAGGCGCACGGCGCCGTCGAGCAGTACGTCGCGCACCTGGTGTCGACGGTCGAGGTGTCGCTGGACGGCCTGCGCGTCGTGGTCGACTGCGCGAACGGCGCGTCCTGCGAGGTGGCCCCGGAGGCGCTGCGCCGGGCCGGCGCGGAGGTCTTCACGATCGGGACGGCGCCGGACGGCCTGAACATCAACTCCGGCTGCGGCTCGACGCACCTGGAGGCGCTGCGGAAGGCCGTGCGGGAGCACGGCGCGGACGTCGGCATCGCCAACGACGGCGACGCCGACCGCTGCCTGGCGGTGACCGCGGCCGGTGAGGTCGTGGACGGCGACCAGATCATGGCGATCCTGGCGCTCGACCTGCGCGAGGCGGGCGCGCTGCCGTCCGACACCGTCGTCGCGACCGTGATGTCGAACCTCGGCTTCAAGCTCGCGATGCGGGAGGCCGGGATCACCGTGGTGGAGACCGCGGTCGGCGACCGGTACGTCCTGGAGGCGATGAAGGAGGGCGGCTTCGGGTTCGGCGGCGAGCAGTCCGGCCACGTCATCATGCTGGAGCACGCCACGACCGGCGACGGCGTCCTGACCGGCCTGCAACTGGCCGCCGCGATGGCCCGGCGGGGCCGGCCGCTGGACGAGCTGGCGAAGGTCATGACCCGGCTGCCGCAGGTGCTCATCAACGTCAAGGACGTCGACAAGGCGCGCGCGAAGACCTCACCGGAGCTGGCGGAGGCGGTCGCGGCCGCCGAGGCGGGGCTCGGCGAGACCGGCCGCGTGCTGATCCGCCCGAGCGGCACCGAGCCGATGGTCCGGGTGATGGTCGAGGCGGCGTCGCACGACGAGGCCCAGTCCGTCGCCGAGCACCTCGCCGGCGTCGTGCGGACCGTCCTCGGCTAGCGCTCGTCGATCTCCAGGCGCCCCACCTTGAGGTGCCTGATCTCGACCGTGCCGGCCTCCAGATGGGCGATGACGGCGCGCTTCACGACGAGCTTGCCGATCGCGACGGCGCCGACCGCGAGCGCGCCGAGCGCCATTGACCCGATCGCGAGCGAGCCGAGCCCGTTGCCGAGCCGCACCGAGAGCCCGGTCGCGGACGCCCCGGTCACCTCGGCCCCGGTCGCGCGGGCGCCGACCCCCCGTTCGGTGCGGACGCGCGGCGTTGCGCCGGTCGCGCCGGTCTCGTCGGTCTCGCCGTCCTTCGTGCCGTCGGGTTCGTTGCTCATCGGACGAGCATATTCGGCCGTCCCGCGACCGGGGTGCCGCAGTGCGCGGCCCGCGCCGGTCATCCGCCGCACAGGCCGAGCATGACCTCCTTGTCGGGCGCGGTGACCGGCAGGTCGTACTTCAGCGCCACTTGCGCGAAGCGGACGCCGTAGGAGCAGCGGATGCGCTTGTTCGGCGGCAGCCACGACGCCGGTCCGGAGTCGCTCTTGGCGCCGTTGAGCGGGCCGTCCACCGGGATGAGGTTCAGCGGGTCGTTGGCGAGGGACTGGCGCTTGCCCTTAGGCCAGCGCGACGCGCCCATCTGCCAGCCGTACGACAGCGGGATCACGTGGTCGATCTGGACGGCGGTGGCCTTCGCCTTCCGCCACTCGATCGTCTTTCCCGAGTACGGGTCGGCCAGCGTGAGGGAGATGACCACGCAGTCGGAGCCGGACCGGTGGCGGACCTCGGTGCCGTCGCGCTTCAGCAGGTCGTTGCGGGTGTCGCAGCCGTTGCGGGCGAACGGGACGTCGGGCGCGTTGTCCATCCACGCGTAGCCGAACTTGTCGCGCTCGTACCCGGTCTTCGGGCCGCGGCCCTTGGTGGCGACCTTCGCGATGATCTTGCGGGCCTCGGCGCGGTCGCCGGCGGAGGTGATGGCGGCGAGGCCCGGCTTGGTGCCGTCTGGGTTGTCCAGCGGGCTGACGGCGCGGCCGTCACCGGCGGCGGGCGCGCCCGCGCCGGGCGAGCCGGACGGGTCGCCCGCGCTCAGCGTCGCCTCGCAGCCGGTCGCCGCCGCGAGGCCGAGCGCGAGCGCGCCCGCGACCAGCAGCCTCCGGCCCGGTTCCCGCCGCCTCCGGTCGAACCGCCTCCGGTCGAACCGCCTCCGCTCACGCCGCATCCGGTCATGCGGCATCGGGCCACGCAGCGCCATACCGTCACCGCCCTGGGGGTAGCTGTCGTTGTTTTTCACCAAAAGCCGTGCAAATAACCGATCAAACCGTATGGGCTGGTGCCGCGGGCACACGGACCCGCCGTTCGCGGCAGCATCGGCCCGTGCTGCATCCGCGAGCCCAGAAGGCGCTGTGGGGGGATGGTCCCGCGGGACGGTCGACGTCCGGCGCTCCGGCGGCGGACTTAGGTCTACGCCGCATCGGACGAAAGGCTGCCCCCGCATCGCCCTTGAGGGTGACGTGCCCCACCTTGGCAGCCGCTAGGTTCGAAACATGCCGATCATTGCCACCCAGGGCCTGACGATGAGGTTCCCCCGGGTGACCGCCTTGGACGAGCTCACCGTGGCCGTCGAACCGGGCGTCGTCGGGCTGGTGGGCGCGAACGGCGCCGGCAAGTCGACGCTCATCAAGATCCTGCTCGGGCTGCTGCCGCCGACCTCCGGCACCGCGACCGTGCTGGGGCTCGACATCGCGCGCGAGGGCCTGCGGATCCGGGAGAGCGTCGGGTTCATGCCCGAGTACGACTGCCTGCCGCCGGACGTGTCCGCGACCGAGTTCGTCGTGCACATGGCCCGCATGTGCGGGCTGCCCCCGACCGCCGCCCGCGAACGGGCCGCCGACACGCTCCGGCACGTGGGCCTCTACGAGGAGCGGTACCGCCCCATCGGCGGCTACTCCACCGGGATGCGCCAGCGGGTGAAGCTCGCGCAGGCCCTCGTCCACGACCCGAAGCTCGTGTTCCTGGACGAGCCCACCAACGGCCTCGACCCGGCCGGCCGCGACGAGATGCTCGACCTGATCCGGCGCATCGGCGCCGAGTTCGGGATCAGCGTCCTCGTCACCTCGCACCTGCTGGGCGAGTTGGAGCGGGTCTGCGACCACGTCGTCATCATCGACGGCGGGAAGCTGCTGCGGTCCCAGGCCGTCGAGGCGTACACCGCCGCGAGCGGGGTGCTGACCGTGGAGGTCGACGAGGGGCGCGACGTGCTCGGGCGGCACCTGCACGACCAGGGCGTGTCCGTCCGGCCGGAGGGCCGGTTCCTCATCGTCGACATCGCCGGCGAGGCGACCTACGACCTCATCCGCGACGGCGTCGCCGACCTCGGGCTGCGGCTGATCCGGATGGAGCAGCGCCGCCACCACATCGAGGAGGTCTTCCAGGCCGGGCCGCCCGCGCCGCCCGCCCCCGCCGGAGCCGTCCCGCCGCCCGCCGGACCCGTCCAGCAGGGAGCCCCCCGATGAGCACGAGCACCATCCACGACATCGGCTACCGCCACTACGAGGGCCGCCGCAACGGCCGCGCGTACGTGCTGCGGTCGCTGTACGTGCACAACCTGCGCGCCGCGTTCGGTCTCGGCCGCCCCGCGCGGGCCAAGGTGATGCCGTTCCTGCTGGCGGCGATCATGCTGCTGCCGGCGTCCGGGTCGGTCGCGGCGTTCGCGTTCAGCAAGGAGCCGGACGCGCTGATCCGCTACGCGTCCTACGCGAACATCATGCAGGTCATCGTGGCGATCTTCCTGGCCACGCAGGCGCCGGTGCTGGCCTCCCGCGAGGTCCGGTTCCACGTCATCCCGCTGTACTTCTCCCGGCCGGTCGGCCATCTCGACTTCGTGCTGGCGAAGGGCGCCGCGCTGACCACCGCGCTGCTGGCGCTGATGGCGGTGCCGGTCACCGTCCTGTACGCCGGCGGGCTGATCACCAAGATGCCCGACTCCGGCGAGCAGCTGCTGAAGTACCTCGGCGCCCTCGTCGGCTGCCTGCTGTACGCGCTGGTGCTCGCCGCGATCGGGATGGTCGTCGCGGCGTTCACGCCGCGCCGCGGCTTCGGCGTCGCCGCGGTCATCGCCGTCTACATGATCAGCGCCGCGTTCGTCGGGGCCGTGCAGGGCATCGCCGAGGCGCAGACCAACTTCACCCTCCAGGGCTGGATCGGGCTGGCCACCCCGTTCAACCTGGTCGACATCGTCCAGGTCAGGCTGCTCGGCGCGCAGTCGTCCTCGCCGGGCATCGCGCCCGGCGTCACCGGCGGCGTCGTGGCACTGGCCTTGTGCGTCGTTATCGTCGTCGGCTCGATCGGGGTTCTGTACCGCCGGTTCCGGAAGGCGGGGCTGTCGTGAGTGAGCGAAGCGAGGCGGGGGGTGTGGGGGGTCGTCCCCCCACAAAAGGTATGAGCGAGTTGATTCTGGAGAACGTGTCCCGCTGGTACGGGAACGTCGTCGCCGTCAACGGCGTGTCGATGAAGGTCGGGCCCGGGGTGACCGGGCTGCTCGGCCCGAACGGCGCCGGCAAGTCGACGCTCATCCACATGATGGGCGGGTTCCTCGCGCCGTCGTCGGGGAGCGTCACGCTGGACGGGGCGCCGATCTGGCGGAACCCGTCCGCCTACCGCAGCCTCGGGCTCGTCCCCGAGCGGGAGTCGGCGTACGACTTCCTCACCGGCGAGCAGTTCATCACGGCGATGGCGAAGCTGCACAGGCTGCCCGATCCGGACGCCGCCGCGCGGCGGGCCATCGGCCTCGTCGAGATGGACTACGCCGCCGGGCGCCCGATCGGCAACTACTCCAAGGGCATGAAGCAGCGCATCAAGATGGCGTCGGCGCTGGTGCACGACCCGCCCGTCCTGCTGCTGGACGAGCCGTTCAACGGCATGGACCCGCGGCAGCGCCTCCAGCTGATGGACCTCATCCAGCGGATGGCCGACGAGGGCCGCACGATCCTGTTCTCCTCGCACATCCTGGAGGAGGTCGAGCGGCTCGCCAGCCACATCGAGGTGATCGTCGCGGGCCGGCACGCCGCGTCCGGCGACTTCCGCAAGATCCGGCGGCTGATGACCGACCGGCCGCACATCTTCCTCGTCCGCTCGTCCGACGACCGCGGCCTCGCCGCCGCGGTCATCGCCGACGGCTCGGCCCGCAGCGTCCAGCTCACCGACAAGGGCCTGCGGGTGGAGGCGGTCGACTTCCAGCGCTTCACCCTGCTGCTGCCGCAGGTCGCCCGCGACGCCGATGTGCGGCTCTGGGAGGTCTCCCCGGCGGACGAGTCCCTCGAAAGTGTCTTCTCCTACCTGGTGGCCCGATGAACCCGACCATTGCGATGATCACGTTCCGGGCGATGCTCGGGCGCAAGCGCGCGCTGCTCCTGCTGGGGCTGCCGCTCATCATGCTGATCCTGGCGGTCGTGCTGCGCTGGGCCGGGCAGGACGACCTGGACGTCTCCGCGGGCGTGCTCCAGCAGTTCGGGCTCGCGACGCTGCTGCCGCTGCTCGCGCTGATCGCCGGCACCGGGGTGATCGGGCCGGAGATCGACGACGGCCAGATCATGTACGTGCTGACCAAGCCGATCCCGCGCGAGGTGATCGTGCTGACGAAGCTCGTCGTGGCGATCATCCTGGTGACGGCGTTCGCGACCGTCCCGACGCTGCTCGCGGGCCTGGTCCTCAGCGGGACGACCGCGCAGCTGACGCCGGCGTTCGCGGTCGGCGTGCTGATCGGCGGGGTGGCCTACAGCGCGGTGTTCGTCGCGCTCGCCGTCGCCAGCCGCAACGCGGTCACGATCGGCCTGCTGTACGCGCTGGTGTGGGAGTCGCTGCTCGGCAGCTTCGCGCCGGGCGCGAAGTCGGCGTCCATCCAGCAGTGGTGCCTGTCGATCACCGACGCGCTGACGGACGCCTCGCCGGTGACCTCGACGGTCGACCTCCCGGTGGCGATCGGGCTGCTGGTCGCGGTGACCGCCGCGGGGACGCTGCTCGCGACGTTCCGCCTGCGCACCCTCGCGGTGGCCAGCGCCGACTAGCGAGCGTCAGCCAGGGTGCGCCGCTAGCGGGCGTCCCCGAGGAGGCCGCGCTCCATCGCGACCACGACGGCGCGGGTGCGGTCGCCGACGTCCAGCTTCGCGAAGACGCGCAGGAGGTGGGTCTTGACCGTCGCCTCGGCGATGACGAGCCGCCTGCCGATCTCGGCGTTGGACAGGCCGTCGGCGACCGCCCGCAGCACGTCGATCTCCCGGGCGGTCAGCGCGGCCGGCTCGGGGCGGCGCATCCGGGCGACGAGCTTCTCCGCGACGCGCGGGGCGAGCACCGTCTCGCCCCGCGCGGCGGCGCGGACCGCGTCGACGAGCTGCTCCCGGGTGGTGTCCTTCAGCAGGTAGCCGATGGCGCCGGCCTCGATCGCCCGCTCGATCTCGGTGTCGGTGTCGTAGGTGGTGAGGACGAGGACCCGGGTACCGGACCGGATGATCCCGGCGGTGGCGGCGACGCCGTCCAGCACCGGCATCCGCAGGTCGAGCAGGGCGACGTCGGGCCGCAGCCGCTCGGCGAGCGCGACCGCCTCGCGGCCGTCGCCGGCCTCGCCGACGATCTCGATGGTGGGCTCGGCGGCCAGCAGCGCGACCACTCCCGCGCGCATGACCGTATGGTCGTCTACCACGATGACGCGCAGCCTGCCGGTCATGTCATGCCTTCAGGGGGATCGTGGCGAAGACGCGGGTGCCGTCGCCGGGGGAGCTGGTGACGGTGAGCTCGCCGCCGAGCTCGGCGAGCCGGCGGCGCATGCCGTCCAGGCCGAAGCCGCGGGCCGCGCCGACCGCGAACCCGCGCCCGTCGTCGGTGATCTCCAGTTCGACGCCGTGCGGGCGCCGCTCCAGGACGACCCCGACCGCGGACGCGGCGGCGTGCTTGCGGACGTTGGCGAGCGACTCCTGGGTGCAGCGCAGCAGCGCGATGCGGGTGGTCTGGTCGCAGTCGACGTCCGGGAGCTCGGCGGTGACGGCGAGCCCGGTGTCCTCGGCGAACCGGTCGAGGGTGCGGCGCAGCGTCCGGGCGATGGACGCGGGGGCCACCTCGCCCCGCGCCGCCGCCCCGACGAGGACGCGCGCCTCGGCGAGGTTCTCCCGCGCGGTCCGCTCGATGGAGGTGAGCTGCCGGGCGCTCCCGGCCGGGTCGGTGGCGAGGCCGTCCCGGGCCGCCTCCGCCAGCACGACGATGGACGCCAGGCCCTGCGCGAGCGTGTCGTGGATCTCGCGGGCGAGGCGCTCCCGCTCGTCGGCGGCGCCCTGCCGGCGCTGCGCCTCGGCGAGCCGCCGCTCGGCGTCGGCCAGGTCGGCGGCGAGGGCGCGGGCGCGCTCGTCGTGCCGCCCCACGACCCGGTGCATCCACAGCCCGAGCAGGACGCCCGCCGCGTACCCGATGAGGGCGGCGACCGCGTTGCCGGTCAGCGGCGGGCCGTCCGGGACCGACCGGGCGGCGCCGCCCGCCACCGCGGCCGCCGTGGCGGCGCCGCTGAGGACGACCGCGCGGCGCGGGCTCCCCGCGAAGATCCAGAAGTGCGGGAGCGACGCGATGAGCAGGGATGCGGCGCCGCCCATCGCGTAGGAGACGGCGCCGATCCCGGCGATGAGCGCGCCGAGGAACGCGGTCCGGCGCAGGACGGGGTCGCCGGGGAACGTCCCGGTGACGGGGTAGCACAGCGCCAGCACCGACAGCAGCGCCAGCGTCGCGGACCGCGTCCCGTCGGGCTGGTCCCACACGGCGATGCCGGGCGGGACCAGTCCGAGGAGCACCCAGGCGGCGACGTACCAGCGGCGGAGCGCGCGCACCTGGGGGCTTTCGCCGGGTTGCGGCATCGGCATGCCGGTCAGCCTATGGCCTGCGGGATCCGCTCGGCGCCGCCGTCCCGGGCCCGCCGGGGGCCCCGCGCGGGCCACCAGCAGCGGTCCCCGAGCAGCAGCATCAGCGCGGGCAGCACCATGATGCGGATGACGGCGGCGTCGAGCAGGACGGCGACCGCGAGCGCGAAACCCATCTGCTTCATCTCCATGATGTGCAGCGGGACGAAGCTGGCGAACACCGTCACCATGACGAACGCGGCGCTGGTCACGACGCTCGCGGAGCCTCCGATCCCGTCCAGCACGGCCTGCCGGGTCGGGACGCCGCGCAGCACGGCCTCGCGGATCCGGCTGATCACGAACACCTGGTAGTCCATCGACAGGCCGAACAGGATGACGAGCAGCAGCAGCGGGACGCGGGAGCCGATCGAGCCGGTGGAGGTGAAGCCGAGCAGCCCCTCGGCCCACGTCCCCTGGAAGACCGCGGTGAGCAGGCCGAGCGCCGCTCCCGCCGACAGCAGGTTCAGCAGCACGCCGACCAGGCCGAGGACCACCGAGCGGAACGCCCACACCGTCATCGCGAAGGTGACGAGCAGCAGGGCCCCGATGATGAGCGGCAGCTTGTGCTTCTGGTGCTCCGGGTAGTCGGCGTAGCGGGCCACGTCGCCGGTCACGGCGGTCTCGGCGTCCAGCCGCCCGGTCGCCGCCGGGACGTACTCGTCCCGCACGCGCTCCAGGGAGCGCTGCGCCTCGCGGGTGCTCGCGTGGTGCGGGACCGCCAGTTCGAGGACGCTGATCCGCCCGTCCGGCGAGGTGCGCAGCTCGGACGTCCCGGCGAGCAGCGGGTCGCGCTCGGCGCGCCGCGCCAGGTCGGCCAGGGCCGCCCGCGCCTCGGCGGTGCGTCCCGCCCCGGTCTTCACGACGATCTGGTGGGTGGCCTTCAGCTCGGGAAAGGCCGCGTTGAGCCGGTCGTAGACGCGCATGGCGGCGATCTCGCGGGGATGGCTGTCGCGGCCCATGTCGGTCAGGTCGAGGGTCAGCAGCGGTGCGGCCAGCGCGAGCATGGCGAGCACCGACACGGCCAGCGTGGCGGCGGGGTGCCGGCCCGTGGGGCGCAGCATCGCCCTGGTGATCCGGCCGGTGCCGATCTTCGGTGCCTTCGGCGCGCGTCCGCGCCGCACCGCCCGGCGCTCCGCCCAGGCGCCGAGCTTCGCCAGCACCGCGGGCAGGACGGTCAGCGAGCTGACCACCGCGACCAGCGTGACCACGATCGCGGCGGTCGCGATGGAGGAGAAGATGACGTCGTCCGCCAGGTACAGCGTCGCGCTGGACACGGCGACCGCCAGCCCCGACACCACCACGGCGCGCCCGGACGTCGCCGCCGCGAGCTCCACCGTCGCCCGCGCGCTGAGCCGGCCGCCCGAGCGCGCCCGCTCCTCACGCTCGCGCTTCAGGTAGAACAGCGTGTAGTCGACGCCGACGGCCATGCCGATCAGCAGGATGATGCTGGCGCCGATCCCGGCGTCCGGGAAGGCGTGCGAGGCGAGCATCGACAGGCCGATCGCCGCCGCGATCGAGGACAGCGCGAGCACCACGGGCACCACGGCGACCGCGAAGGAGCCGAACACCACCAGCAGCGTGAGCAGCGTGATCGGAATGGCGATCACCTCCGTGCGGGCGAGGTCGTCGCTCCGCAGCTCGCCGACGCCCTTGCTGATGGACGGCCCGCCCGCCTCCTCCACCCTCACCCCGGGGTGGGCGGCCCGCACCGCGGCCGTCTGCGCGAGCAGCGGTTCGACGTGCTCCTTGCCTTCGAGCTCGGGGCCCTTCAAGGTCACGTCGACCCGGACCGCCGCGCCGTCGGCCGAGCGCACGGGCGCGGACACCGACGCGACCTCGGGCAGCGCCCTCATCCGCGCGGCGGCGTCCCGCGCCGCCGCGTCGGCCGCCGGCCCCCGGCCGGTGATCAGGACGTGCTCGACGGGCCGCTGCTGGAGCCCGCCCTCGGTGGCCATGGCCTCCGCCCGTCCGGCCTCGCCGATCCAGAAGTCCTCGGTCGTCGCGGCGTGCCCGCCGATCGAGGCTCCGGCGCCGAGGCACAGCGCCACGAACAGGAACCAGGCGGCGATGCCGCGCCACGGGTGCCCGGCGCTCCACCGGGCCATGCGTACAGGGAGATCTGTCATGGGAAAGAGCCTGGTCGAGGTACCCCCTCCCGCATGAGCCTCGACCGGTTGAACCTGCCGTCCACCGATCGGTGGACGGCAGGGTGAGCCGCTCGACCGGCAGGTGGCCCGGCCCGAGCAGGTGAGCAGGGTCCGGCCGGTGAGCAGGGTCCGGCCGGTGAGCGGGGTCCGGCCGGTGAGCAGGGTCAGCCGGTGAGGCGGGTCAGTTCGGCCAGCGCCTCCGACACGGTGACCGGGTCGAGCTCGCCGAACGGGACCTGCGAGCCCGAGTAGGGCCCGGTCAAGAGCATGACCCGCTCGATCGTCTGCTCCGCGAACTCCTCGGGGGTGACGACGCGGATGCCGGGCTCGATCGCGACCATGAGGTGCCGGCCCTCCGGGGTCATGAGGTTCACCTGCCGGCGGAACCCGCCGGTCTCCTTCTCGCCCAGCTTCCAGCCGCGCGACGTCATGTCGATGAACCTGCCGAAATGTGCGGTGCACCCCTCGAAACGGGTGAGGCGGCTCGCGGTGCGCTCGTCGTCCGCAAGGGTGTGGACGGTACGGCCGAGCTGCGGGAACGGCTGCAGGATCTCGTAGTCGGCGAACACCTCCGCCCATGCCGCGACGGGCTTCTCACCGAGCCGGACGGGATGCGGCAGCGTCACGCGGGCCTCCGGCGGCAGGACGTACGCGTCGTCGTGGACGTCGGCGAGCGTGCCGTCCTCGGCGACCCGGAACGCGTCCTCGCCCGCCGACCACACCAGGCGGCGGACGATGTGCCGCAGCAGCGGGTGCCCGGCGAGGAGGGAGCCGAACTCCTCCGCCGACCAGGACCGTCCGGCCACCATCGCCGCCTCCAGCCGCCTGATCTGGTCGGCGGCGGTGGCGCGGGCCTCCTTCTTCAGCTCGGCGAAGCGCGCGTACGCGGCGGGGGCGAGCGCCTCGTCGTCCTTGGCGCCCGGCTTCGGCAGCGTCCTGCGCGGCTTGCCGTCCTCGTCGGTGACGTAGGGCTTGAGCTGCTCGTCGAACCCGACGCGGAACCGGCGCCGGCCGTAGTCGAGGACGAGCGAGCCGTCCGCGTCCAGGCCGAGGTCGGGGACGAGCCGGTCGGCGAGCTGCTCGGGCGACAGCCCGCGCTCCTCGGCGGCGCGGTTCAGCAGCCTCTGCGCCCGCGGCCCCAGGTGCTTGGCGTCGGCGCCGCGGCGGACGATGCGGTCGAGGTGCCGGAGCTTGTCGTCGGCGGGCGCGTCGATCTCCATGAGCACGTCGAGCGCCTGGAAGCCCTTGAACGTCCAGGTGAAGTAGTTGTCCCAGCGGGCCATCCGGCCCGCGAGGCGCGCGGCCGTTCCGGCGTCGCCGAGCCGCCGCAGCGCGTACTGGGCGCCGGGCGCGGCCCACAGCCCGCCGCCGCGCTCGGCCGCCCAGAGCGCCCAGGCGAACTCGGCGAGGGAGCCGGGATCGCAGATCTCGATGACCTGCTCGCAGCCCGGATACGGGTCCTTCGGCGTGGAGATCAGCAGCATCGTGACGAAGTGCCGGGCGGCGGACACGGGCAGCGCCCGCTCCCGGCCGCGCAGCAGCAGCCGGGGGAGCTGCTCGCGGACCCGGTCCTCGTCCCATTCCGGCAGCTCGTCGGGGTACTGGTCGAGCGGGTCCACGCCCAGCGCCGCGATCGCCTCGGCGGTCTGCTCGCCGTAGGCGCGCGCCGCCTCGATGACGCGGTCGCCGCCGTGCTCCCGGGCGATCAGTGCGAGGGCCTGCTCGGCCTTCGTGCGCTTGGGCCCCGGCTTGCGCAGCGCCTCCGGGACGACGAATGGCGCCGCCGCCGGGCCGTGCCACCCGAACCAGAACCGCGCGGCCTCGTCGACCTGGCCGAGCGCGTTGATCATCACCTGCGCGGTGGCGTCGTCCACGAACGGGATGAGGGCCTCCGCGGCCGAGAGGTGCTTCTTGGTCGCCCGCAGGATCAGCCGGCGGGCGGCGAGACCGCGCCGGGCGGCGAAGTGCTTGAGCCGGAGCAGGTACACCCAGCCGGACCAGTCGCCGTAGTAGCGCTCGTCGGCGAGCAGCTCCTCGGCGAGGTCGCCGGGACCGTCCATCACCAGCCGGTAGTACCTGCGGGCCCGGTCCCCGCCTCGCCGCTCCTCCAGGGCGGCTCCGCTGCGGTAGTGCTCGGCCACCGCCGCCCAGTCGGTGTCGGCCGGGAGCGGCGCGTACGACTGCTGGTAGCCGTCCGCCGCGTTGAGCCACTCCTCGCGCAGCCCGGGAGGCCATGACTCGGCGGCCGGGGTCTTGGGCCGCTTCAGGCCCGTGATGACGATCGGCTCCGTGCTCCGGGCCGTCCGGCGGGTCCACGGCGGTTCGACGAGCAGGCGGGGCAGGTCGCTCTCGGCGGCGTCTTCGACGCGGGGAGTGTCGGTCATCGCTCAATATTCGCGGCCACGACGGACAATTCCGATCACCGGCGGGACGGCGCGCCGCGCCCGCCGCGCCGGACACGCCCTGTCGAGGTGTGCCATATCCGTCCCGTGTGACGCGTGTTACAACGGAGCGGAGGGTTCTTGATCGTGCCAGACCGGCCGATCGTCCGAGATCAGCCCATTGATCGAGATCAGCCGGTCGTTCGAGCCGAGCCGACCGTTCGAGAGGGAGTGTGCATCCATGTCAGTCACGCGCCGCCGCCTCCTGGCGGGAACGGGCGCGGTGGGGGCGGGGATCGCCTTCACCGGAGCCGTGGAGCAGCTGTTCGCCGGGAGCGCCGCCGCCGCGCCCCCGGGCCGCCACGACGGCTACGGGCCGCTCGTGCCCGACCCGCGCGGCCTGCTCGACCTGCCGCGCGGGTTCCGCTACACCGTCCTGTCCCGGGAGGGCGAGCCGCTGCGCTCGGGGGAGGGCCCGGTGCCGAGCCACTGCGACGGCATGGCCGCCTTCCCCGGACGCGGCCGGACGTGGCTCGTCCGCAACCACGAGAACCGGCCGGACGCCGCGCACCGGGTGCCGCCGGTCGAGGGCGTCACCTACGACCCCGAGGGCCTCGGCGGATGCACCGCGCTGGAGGTCGACGGCGCGGGGCGGGTGCACACCGAGCGCGTCGCCATCGCCGGGACGGCCGTCAACTGCGCGGGCGGTCCGACCCCGTGGCACACCTGGCTGACCTGCGAGGAGACCGAGGACAAGGCCGGCACCAACGGCTACACCAAGGACCACGGGTTCATCTTCGAGGTCGACCCGTACCGGCGGGACCGGACGGTCCCGGAGCCGCTGGCGGCCATGGGGCGCTTCCAGCACGAGGCGATCGCCGTCGACCCGCGCGACGGCACCGTCTACGAGACCGAGGACGCGTTCGAGAAGCCGTTCGGGCTGTTCTACCGGTTCCTGCCGAAGCGGCCGGGCGGCGGGTTCGGCAGCCTGCGGGCCGGCGGGCGGCTGGAGGCGCTGAGCGTCCCCGGCGTCCCGGACCTGTCGGTCGTGCAGGAGCCCGGCACCGTGTTCGAGCATGTCGAGTGGAAGAAGGTGCCCGACCCGCTGGCCAAGGAGACGCCGATCCGGTTCCAGGACTTCGGCTCCGGCGGCATCACCCACGCCCAGAAGCTGGAGGGCTGCTACTGGGGCGGCGACCGCGTCTACTTCGTGTCGAGCTTCGCCAAGACGGCGGACGGCTCCCGCGCCGACCACTTCGGGCAAGTGTGGTCGTACGAGCCGCGGCACCGTCGGCTCACCCTCGTCATCGTGTTCGGCCCCGGCACGGACGTCCAGAAGCCCGGCGAGTCGCCCGACAACATCTGCCTGGCGCCGCAGGGCGGCCTCATGGTCTGCGAGGACGGCGACGGCGCCCAGCACGTGTTCGGCGTGTCCCGCAGCCGGACGGTCTACGCGATGGCGCGGAACAGGCAGAACACCGGCACGAAGGACGAGCCCGCATGGGGCGAGTTCGCCGGGGTCACGTTCTCCCCCGACCGGCGGACGATGTTCGTCAACGTCTACGAGCCGGGCACGACGTTCGCGGTCACCGGCCCCTGGCGCTAGGAGGCCCCCGGTCAGATGCGGCGGAGCCGGACGCGCTGGACGGCGTGGTCGCGGTCCTTGTGCAGGACGAGCGTGGCGCGCGCGCGTGTCGGCAGGATGTTGGAGACGAGGTTGATCTCGTTGACGTCCCGCCACACGCGCTGCGCGAACGCGGCCGTCTCGTCCTCGTCCAGCTCGTGCGCGTACTTGTGGAAGTAGGAGCGCGGGTCGGTGAAGGCGGTGCGGCGCAGCGCGAACAGCCGGTCGATGTACCACTGCCGGATGTCCTCGACCCGCGCATCCACATAGATGGAGAAATCGAAGAAGTCGGACACGCCGAGGGCACCGGGCGGCGGCGCCTGCAGCACGTTCAGCCCCTCGACGATCAGGATGTCGGGCCGCCGGACGGTCTGCACCGCGTCCGGCACGATGTCGTACTCCAGGTGCGAGTACACCGGGATCGACGCCTCGGCCGCGCCCGCCTTGATCTCCGAGACGAACCGGACGAGCGCCCGCCGGTCGTAGGACTCGGGGAAGCCCTTGCGGTCCATGATCCCGCGCTCGGACAGCACGGCGTTCGGGTAGAGGAAGCTGTCGGTCGTCACCAGCTCCACGGTCGGGTGCTCCGGCCAGCGGGCGAGCAGCGTGCGCAGCAGCCGGGACGTCGTGGACTTGCCGACCGCGACGCTGCCCGCCACGCCGATGATGAACGGGGTGGGCGGCACCTCGTCGCCGAGGAACCCGCTGACGGTGTCGCGCAGCCGCCAGTCGCCGAGGAAGAACAGGTTCAGCAGCCGGGACAGCGGCAGGTAGACCTCCTCGACCTCGGTGATGTCGATCGGGTCCTTCAGGCCGCGCAGGGCGTCCAGCTCGCCGGGCGTGAGCGGCAGCGGGGTGCTCTCGCGCAGGGCCCGCCAGGCGTCGCGGGAGAGTTCCACGTAGGGGCTCGGCACGCTGTCCCATCCGCTCGTCATGGCTGAACATTAACCGGGCTGGTCAGCCGGTCACCGGGTTTTCACCGGCGGTTCACGTTAGCGGAGCGGTCCGTGCCGTCCGCGGGTAGGTCCCCGCCGGGACACCGAATAGAGTTGCCGCCATGTGCGGAATCGTGGGGTACGTAGGGGGCCGGCCCGCGCTCGACGTCGTCGTCGAGGGCCTGGCGCGGCTGGAGTACCGCGGCTACGACTCGGCCGGGGTGGCCGTGCTGGCCGACGGGAAGCTGGCGACGGCGAAGCGGGCGGGCAAGCTCGGGAACCTCCGGGCCGCCCTGGAGGAGCAGCCGCCGCCCGCGGGGACGCTGGGCATGGGGCACACCCGGTGGGCGACGCACGGGCCGCCGAACGACCGGAACGCCCACCCGCACGTCGACTGCACCGGCTCCGTCGCCGTCATCCACAACGGGATCATCGAGAACTTCGCCGCGCTGCGCGCCGAGCTGGAGGAGGGCGGGCACGGGCTGGCGTCCGACACCGACACCGAGGCCGTCGCGCACCTGCTGGAGGAGGAGCTGAAGTCCGGCGGCGGCCTCGCCGACGCCATGCGCCGCGTCTGCAGCCGGCTGGAGGGCGCCTTCACGCTGGTCGCCGTGCACACCGGCAACCCGGACCTGGTCGTCGGGGCGCGCCGCAACTCGCCGCTGGTCGTCGGCGTCGGCGAGGGGGAGAACTTCCTCGCCAGCGACGTCGCCGCCTTCATCGCGCACACCCGCGACGCGATCGAGCTGGGCCAGGACCAGATCGTCGAGCTGCGCGCCGACGGGGTCACCGTCACCGACTTCGAGGGCCGTCCCGCCGAGACCAAGGCGTACCACGTCGACTGGGACGTCTCGGCCGCGGAAAAAGGCGGTTACGACTACTTCATGCTCAAGGAGATCGCCGAGCAGCCGCGCGCCGTCGCCGACACGCTGCTCGGCCGGATCGGCTCCGACGGGCGGCTGCACCTGGACGAGATGCGCATGTCCGACCGGGAGCTGCGCGAGGTCGACAAGATCATCATCGTCGCGTGCGGGACGTCCTACCACGCGGGCCTGATCGCCAAGTACGCCATCGAGCACTGGGCCGGGCTGCCCTGCGAGGTGGAGCTGGCCAGCGAGTTCCGCTACCGCGACCCGATCCTGTCGCCGACGACGCTGGTCATCGCGATCTCCCAGTCGGGCGAGACGATGGACGCGCTGATGGCCGTCCGGCACGCCCGCGAGCAGAAGGCCAAGCTGCTCGGCATCTGCAACGTCAACGGCTCCACGCTGCCGCGCGAGTGCGACGGCGTCCTCTACACCCACGCCGGGCCGGAGATCGCCGTCGCGTCCACCAAGGCGTTCCTCACCCAGCTCGTCGCCGTCTACCTCATCGCCCTCTACCTCGCGCAGGTGCGGGGCACCAAGTGGGGCGACGAGGTGTTCGCCATGGTGCAGCTCCTGGAGCGGATGCCGGAGAAGGTCGACAAGGTCCTGGAGACCATGGAGCCGGTCCGCGAGCTGGCCCGGTCCCTGTCGGGCGAGCACTGCGTGCTGTTCCTCGGCCGCCACGTCGGCTTCCCCGTCGCCCTGGAGGGCGCGCTGAAGCTCAAGGAACTCGCCTACATGCACGCCGAGGGCTTCGCCGCGGGCGAGCTGAAGCACGGCCCGATCGCGCTGATCGAGGAGAACCTGCCGGTGGTGGTCGTGGTGCCGCCGCGCGCGCGGGACGTCCTGCACGACAAGATCGTGTCGAACATCCAGGAGATCCGCGCCCGGGGCGCCCGGACGATCGTCATCGCCGAGGAGGGCGACGAGTCGGTGGAGCCGTACGCGGACACGCTGATCCGCGTCCCGGCCGTCCCGACGCTGCTCCAGCCGCTGGTCACGACCGTCCCGCTGCAGGTCTTCGCCTGCGAGCTGGCCACCGCCAAGGGCCACGACGTCGACCAGCCCCGCAACCTCGCCAAGTCCGTCACCGTGGAGTAGATCCGCCGGAACCCGCCGTTTCCGGGTCGCGTCCAATGCCGGGACGAGACCGGAGGTGACGGGTGGCGGAGGACGGCGGCCTCGGCGTCGAGGCGTACGGGGTCACGCGGCGGTTCGGGCCGGTGGAGGCGGTCCGCGGGCTCGACATCACCGTCCCGTACGGGCAGGTCACGGCGCTCGTCGGGGCCAACGGCGCGGGCAAGACGACGCTGCTGCTGATCCTCGCGACGCTCCTCGCGCCCGACTCGGGCACGGTGCGGATCGCGGGCCGCGACGCGCTGGCGAGCCCCGCGCGGGCCCGGGAGTCCGTCGGCTGGATGCCGGACGCCTTCGGCGTGTACGACCAGCTCACGGTGGACGAGTACCTGGCGTTCTTCGCGGACGCCCACGGGCTGCCGAAGGCGGAGCGGCAGCGCCGCGTCACGGCCCTGCTCGCCCTCGTCCGCCTGGACGACCACGTCGGGCGGCCCGTGCACGCGCTGTCGCGCGGGCAGAAGCAGCGGCTCGGGATGGCGCGGGCCCTCGTGCACCGGCCGCGCGTCCTGCTGCTGGACGAGCCCGCCTCCGGCCTCGACCCGCGCTCGCGCGTCGAACTGCGTGACCTCCTGCGGTCCCTGGCGGCGGACGGCGTCGCGGTGCTGGTGTCCAGCCACATCCTCAGCGAGCTGGAGGAGATCGCCGACCGGGTCGTCCTGGTCGACCGCGGCCGGACGGTGGGCGAGCACGCGATGGCGGAGCTCGCCGGCAGCTCGTCCCGAGTCCGGTGGCGGATCCGCTCCCTCGATCCAGGGCGGCTGAGCGCGGCCCTCGCGGGCCCGCTCGACGGGCTGCCGGAACTCCGGGCCGCCGAGTCGCCGGGCGGCGCCGAGGTCGGCCCGCTGACCGAGGCCGAGGCCGCCGCGCTGCTGGCCGAGCTGGTCCGGGCCGGGGTGCCCGTCTGCGGGCTGGCTCCCGCGGCCGGCGCGCTCGAATCGGCCTACCTGGCGATGACCGAGACCGGAGGTGACCGGCGATGACCGCGCGCGGAGTCGGCCTGGTGGCACGGCAGGAGATCAGGACCCGGCTGCGGACCGGCCGCTGGAAGGCGCTGCTCGCCGCCTGGTTCGTCATCGTCAACGGGCTCGGCCTGCTGTTCCGGCTGGCGCTGGGGTCCGGCGGCGGCTCCGCGGACGACGAGCCCGGCATCCCGATGTTCGGCGGGGTGCTGCTCGCGGTGCTGGTGCTCCTGCTGCTCGTCACCCCCGCGCTCGGCGGCCAGTCGATCAACGGGGACCGGGAGCGCGGGACGCTCGCCACCCTCCAGCTCACCCGGCTCACGCCCGGTGAGATCGTGCTCGGCAAGCTCGCCGCCGCGTGGGGGACGGGCCTGGCCGCCCTGCTGCTCACGCTGCCGGTCCTGCTGGTCCCGGTCGCCGAGGGCGCGATCAGCCCGCTGCGGGCGCAGGTCGTCCTCAGCGTCACGGCGCTGCTCATCGGCGTGGTCTGCGCGATCAGCCAGGCATGGTCGGCGCTCCTCGCCCGGAGCATCACCTCGGTGCTGATGTCCTACATCACGGTGTTCGTCCTCCTGGCCGGCACGCCGGTGCTGTACTCGATCGCCCTCCAGTTCACCGCCGAGCGCCGGACCCTCCCGTACGACGGCTACACCGTCGAGCACAGCGAGCGCGTCTGGTGGCTGCTGTCGCCGAACCCGGTCGTCGTGCTCGCCGACGCGGCGCCGCGGCTGCCCGAACGCGAGGTCGTCGTGGGCGACGAGGTGTTCCGCCGGCCGCCGTCGTCCGACCCGCTGGGCGAGATGAGCCGCGGTGTCCGCGACGCCCGCAAGGGCAAGGGCCCCCATCGGCACGACGAGGGCAGGGGAGCCGCGGTGTGGCCGTGGGGGCTGGCCTTCGACCTGGCGCTCGCGGCGGGCGCCGTCGCCCTTACCGCGTCGCGGCTCCGGACGCCCCTCCACCGGGTGCCGAGGGGCGTCCGGATCGCGTGATAACGCCGTGCGGCTGATCACCGCGGAAAGCGCCGAATGGAATTCTCCGGGCCGGTGAAATTCTCAGCCAGGATGCAAGTTGCAGAGTTTCTTTCAGGGGCGGTCGTAACGGCCCGCCCGCACGTGCTCGGTGAACCTGCGCCATTCACCGGGGCCGAACCTCAGGGTCGTCGCGGTGTCCTCGGTGTCGCGCACGGATATCGCCTCCTCGTCGAGTCGGGCCACCTCGACACAGCCGTTGCTGGCACCGCACCGGGTGCTTCTCCTCCACTGGGCGGGGGCTGTCCCACGGAAACTCATTCCGGCTCCCTGCATCGAAAGTTGCATTGACCGCGGCCGCGCTGCCGGTACATCAAGCACACGGTAACAAGATCGCAAAAAACGCCTGACCACGGACGGGTGGCGCGGTACCCGTGCGGCCGGCGTTGCGAGGTAGGACCAGAGTGTCGGGCGGGGTGGCGACAGGCCGGGTCTAGCGTGGACCCGGCCCGTGCGGCGTGTCCCTCCGCGGGCCCTCGTGAGGCGGCGGAAGGCGGCTCAGCGGCGGTTCAGCGCCGCCTCATCGGCCCAGGTCGAATTCGCCCTTCTTGGCTCGTTCAACGAAGTCTCGCCACTCTCCGGGCGAGAACGACAGGACCGGACTCTGCGTGCCGTGCTTGGCGTCGCGCGCCCCGATGAAAGGGGACGAATCGACCAGTGCGGCGATCTCGACGCACGTGTTACTCGCCCCGCAGTGGGCGCTTCTCCTCCATTGCGGAGCAGGAGTGGCGAAAGGGGACACTCGGTGCCTTTCACAAGGATTGAGCCCCTTAGCGGACCCGTCACCAGGCGTCTTTGGCCGCGGCGATGCGCCGCCGGGATTCGTCGGCGTCCAGCGCCTGGCCCGCCAGGCTTGAATAGGCGAGCCTGTACATATAGGTAACAGCCTCATCCGCAAAGTGGCTGATTGTCAGGGATTCCACGTGCACGATATCAGGGAAAACGATGTCATGCACCGGTGAGAATTCCAGAAGGATAAACGATTCAGCCAACACCGAGTGTGCGATACCCAAGGGCAGGATCTGCACGGTCACGTTCGGCGACTCGGTCATCCGGCACAGATGTTCGAGCTGCTCGCGCATGACCTTTGGGTCACCGATCCGGCGCTGCAGAACCGACTCGTCCAGCACCGCCGAGAGTTGCAGCGGGTTCGGGCCGTCCAGCAGCGCGCGGCGCCGCATTCGCACGTCCACCCGGCGTTCGAGTTCCTGCGGCGGCAGCGTGGCGAGGTCGCTCCAGCCGCCGATGACGTGCCGCGCGTAGTCCTCGGTCTGCAGCAGGCCGGGAAAGACGGTGCTGCCCCATTCCTTGGCCGCCGTGGCCTCGGACTCCAGGGCGATGAAGTCGGCGAGCGGGCTCGGCAGGTCGCGGTACTCCTCCCACCAGCCGCGCTGCGCCGCGTCGTGCGCGAGGGAGATGAGGTCGGCGTGCCGGGGGCCGTCGACCTCGTACAGCTCCAGCAGCCGCCGCACGTCGGCGATCTTCGCTCCGGTCCGCGCGTTCTCCAGCCGGCTCACCTTCGCGGTGGACCAGGAGAGCCGCTCGGCGACCTCGTCCCCGGTGAGCCCCCTGCGCTCGCGCAGCCGCCGGAGCTCGGCGGCCAGCCGGCGCTGCCGGACGGAGGGACCTCGGGAAGTGCTCATTGCTCGGGCCTCTCCAGTCCCGGCGGACTGATCATGGCGCATTCTGCCGCACCTGAGTGCCGCAGTGCGAATACATCGGAGCGGATGGGGAAGATTCTACGGCCGATGATTCTTTAACGCACATGACACCGAAACTTGCAGCGCAAGGTACAAATGGCCGGGGCGGGTCCCGCATGGCACCCTTGTCCGTATGACCGAGCCGGGGAGCCGGAGATGAGGTACGCGCACGAGGTCGGCAAGGTCCGGGCGGCCGAGCGGGCCCTGATGGCCCGGCTGCCGGACGGCGCCCTCATGCAGCGCGCCGCCGCGGGCCTCGCCTCGGTCTGCGCCCGCCTCCTGCCCGCCGTGTACGGGTCGCGCGTCGTCCTGCTGGTCGGCGGCGGCGACAACGGCGGCGACGCCCTCTACGCGGGCGCGCGGCTCGCCCGGCGCGGCGCCCGGGTGCACGCCGTCCAGGCCGGCTCCAAGATCCACGAGGCGGGGCTGGCCGACCTGCTCGCCGCGGGCGGCCGCCTCCTGCCGGGCGGCGCGGAGGCCGCCATCGCCGGCGCCGACCTGGTCATCGACGGCCTCACCGGCATCGGCGGCACCGGCGGGCTCCGCGAACCGCACGCCCGGTACGCCGCGCTCGCCGCCGAGTCCACCGCCCTCGTCGTCGCCTGTGACGTCCCGAGCGGCGTGGACGCGAGCACGGGCCGCGTCGACGGCGCCGCCGTGCACGCCGACGTCACCGTCACCTTCGGGACGTACAAGCCGGGCCTCCTCATCGACCCCGGCGCGTCCCGCTGCGGAGTCGTCGAGCTGGTCGACATCGGCCTCGGCCCCGACCTGCCCGACCCGGACGTCGTCGCGCCGCGCCCGGCCGACGTCCAGCCGCCCGAGCCCGCCGCCGAGTCCGACAAGTACCGGCGCGGCGTCGTCGGGATCCTCGCGGGCGGCGACGAATTCACCGGAGCCGCCGTGCTGTGCGCCGGCGGCGCCGTCCACGGCGGCGCGGGCATGGTCCGGTTCGCCTCCGTCGCCCACCCGGTGGAGCTCGTCCGGCACCGCTGGCCCGAGGCCGTCACCACGGTCATCGAGCCGGGGCGCCACGACGCCAAGGTCCTGCAGCGCATCGGCCGCGTCCAGTCCTGGGTGGTCGGCCCCGGCCTCGGCACCGGCGACGCCGCCGAGTCCCTGATCGAGGCGGTCCTGTCCACCGACCTGCCCGTGCTCGTCGACGCCGACGGCCTCACCGTCCTCGCCCGCCGCCGCGACCTCCTGGCCCGCGCCGCGCCGACCGTCCTCACCCCGCACGCGGGCGAGCTGTCCCGCCTGATCGCCGCCGACCGCGCCGCGATCGAGGCGGCCCGGCTCGACCACGTCCGCCGGGCCGCCGCCGAACTCTCCGCGACCGTCCTGCTCAAGGGCTCGACGACCCTGGTGGCGGAGGCCGACCGCCCGGTCCGGGTGAACCCCACGGGCACCCCCCGCCTGGCCACCGCCGGTACGGGCGACGTCCTCTCCGGCCTGATCGGCGCCCTGCTGGCGGGCGGCCTCCCCGCGCTGGACGCGGCCGCGGCGGGCGCCTACCTGCACGGCCTGGCCGCCCGCCTGGCCGCGGCCCCCACCCCCGGCGCCGAGTCCCCGATCAGCGCCCACGACGTGATCAAGGCCCTCCCGGCGGCCTTCCGCACCATCGCCACGCACACTCGGTAACCGAAGACTCACCGAAAGGTGATCGCGCTTCGCCCGTTGAAGGAGGGCTCGCCAGCGCCGACCGCCGAGGGCGAAGCGATGAGTAGGCCACACTTGATGGCATGAAGGTTCCTGCGGAGGCGCGCGTCGATCTCGGTGCCATCGGCGACAACATCGGGCTGCTGCGCGAGCGGGCCGGGGGCGCCGAGGTGATGGCCATGGTGAAGGCCGAGGCGTACGGGCACGGGCTGGTCGAGGCGGCGGGGGCGGCGCTGGCGGGCGGCGCGTCGTGGCTCGGGGTCGCGAAGCTGGCCGAGGCGCTGCGGCTGCGGGACGCGGGCGTGACCGTCCGGACGCTGGTGTGCATCGGTGTGCCCGGGGAGCCGTACGCGGAGGCGGTGGCGCGCGACATCGACCTGACCGTGGGGGCGGTCTGGCTGCTGGACGAGGTCGTCCGGGCGGCGGAGCGGGCGGGGCGGCAGGCGCGGATCCATCTGAAGGCCGACACCGGGATGACGCGGGGCGGCGCGAGCGGCGCCGACTGGGAGGCGCTGGTGGACGCGGCGCTGAAGGCGGAGGCCGCCGGGCATGTGCGGGTCGCGGGCGTGATGTCGCACTTCGCGTGCGCGGACGAGCCGGGCCACCCGTCCATCGCGGCGCAGCTCGCCGCGTTCACCGAGATGACGGCGCTCGCGGAGAAGGCGGGGGCGCGGTTCGAGGTCCGGCACATCGCGAACTCGGCCGCCGCGCTGACCGTCCCGGAGGCGCGGTTCGACCTCGTCCGCCCCGGGATCGCGACCTACGGGCTGACGCCGGTGCCCCAGGCCGGCACGTTCGGGCTGCGGCCCGCGATGACGCTGGTGGCGGACGCGGCGCTGGTCAAGCGGGTCCCGGCAGGCCGCGGAGTGTCATACGGTCACACGTACACCACGCGAGCGGCCGCCAACCTGGCCGTGGTGCCCGTCGGCTACGGCGATGGGATACCGCGGCACGGCTCCAACCTCCTGGAGGTCCTCGCGGGTGGGCGCCGCAGGAGGATCGCCGGGCGGGTCTGCATGGACCAGTTCGTCATCGACCTCGGCGACGACCGGCTCGCGGCGGGCGACGAGATCGTCCTGTTCGGGCCTGGCGACCGCGGCGAGCCGACCGCGCAGGAGTGGGCGGACGCACTGGGCACGATCTCCTACGAGATCGTCACCCGCATCGGGTCCCGGGTGCCGAGGGCGTATCCGGGACGGGCGCTGTAGGGGGCGCGTGCATGGACGGCAGGAGCAGACGCAGGATCGGCCTCGCGGGGGTCATCGCGGGAGCCGGAGCGGCGGGGGTGGGCGCGGCCGTGGGGCTGCGGCACTTCGCCGTGGGCCGGGTGCGGCTGCGGCCCGACCCGGACGCGGGCGAGCCGTTCGGCGAGCTGCGCGGCCGGGAGTTGACCGTCGAGGCGGACGACGGCGTCCCGCTGCACGTCGAGGTGGACGGCCCCGACGACGCGGACCTCACCATCGTCTTCTGCCACGGCTACACCCTCAACCAGGACTCGTGGCACTACCAGCGCCGCGACCTGCGGGGCCTGGTGCGGATGGTCTTCTGGGACCAGCGCAGCCACGGCCGGTCGGGGCGCAGCGCGCCGTCGCGCGCGACGATCGAGCAGACCGGCGACGACCTGCTCGCGGTGCTGGAGGCGACGACCGGCCGGGACGAGCGGGTCGTCCTCGCCGGGCACTCCATGGGCGGCATGTCGATCATGGCGCTGGCGGAGCGGCATCCGGAGGTGTTCGAACGGCGGGTCGCGGGGGTCGCGCTCGTCAACACCTCCTGCGGCGAGCTGGCGGAGATGACGCTCGGGCTGCCGCTGGTGCTGGCCAAGGCCGTCCGGCCGCTGGCGCCCGGTGCGCTGCGCGGCCTCGGCCGGCGCGCCGAACTGGTGGAGCGGGCCCGCGGGCTCGGCGCGGACCTGGCGTTCGTCGTCACCCGGAAGATGGCGTTCGCCGACAAGTACGTCAGCCCGTCCGTCGTCGACTTCCTGGAGCAGATGATCAGGGCGACGCCGATCGACGTGATCGCGGAGTTCTATCCGGCGCTGATCGGCCACGACAAGACGAGCTGCCTCGGCGTCCTCGGCGGGGTGCCGGTGCTGGTGCTGGCCGCCGGGCGGGACCGGCTGACCCCGGCCGAGCACTCCCGCCGCATCGCCGCGGAGCTGCCGGACGCGGAGCTGGTGGAGGTCGAGGAGGCGGGGCACGTGCTGCCGCTGGAGTACCCCGGCGTGGTGACGGGCGGGCTGCGGCGGCTGATCGCCCGGGTCCGCCCGGAGGAGCGTCCCGAGCAGGAGGAGCAGACCGCGTGAACGCGATCACCGTGACCGTCCCGACCGCGGCGGACATGCACGGGCTGGGGCTGCGGCTCGCCGCGCGGCTCCGGGCGGGCGACCTGCTGGTGATGACGGGGCATCTCGGCGCCGGCAAGACGACGCTCACGCAGGGGATCGGCGAGGGCCTGAAGGTGCGGGGCCCGGTCACCTCGCCGACGTTCGTCATCGCGCGGGTGCATCCGTCGCTCGCGGGTGGGCCGTCGCTGGTGCACGTGGACGCCTACCGGCTGGGCGGTTTCGCGGAACTCGACGATCTCGATCTTGACGCGTCGATGGCGGAATCGGTGACGATCGTGGAATGGGGAGAAGGGCTCGCGGAGGGCCTTGCCGAGGACCGGCTGGAAGTGATCATTTCCCGCGGGGACGGCCCCGGGGAGGAACGCGAAGTAAGGATCGTCGGGGTCGGTCAGCGCTGGTCCGACCTGGAACTGGACGCCGGATGACCACCTGAGGGCAACTTCTCCGGTTTTTGCCAACCGGGGTGGTCCACTTTACGGCCACATGTCGTACTCTTTGCCGGAACAAGCCTCACTTACGACATATCGATTCTCAACGGGAGTGGGAACCGGTGAGTGGTAGCCATCGCAGCGGTAGTGACCGCGACAGCTACCGCGGTTCGGGCGGTGGCCAGGGGGCAGGCGGCGGTTACCGGCCGGACGGCGGTGGATACGGCACGGGCGGTTACGGGACGAGCGGGTACGGCACGAGCGGGTACGGCGCGGCGGGCTCCGGCAGCCACGAGTCCGGTGCCTACGGATCAGGACGATCAGGTAGCGGCCCCTACCAGCGGGACAGCGACCCCTATCAGCGGGACAGCGGTCCCTACCAGCGCGAGACCGGCCCCTACGAGACCGGCAGCGGCGGGTACCGCTCCGACACCGGCGGCTATCGCACGGACACCGGCGGGTACCGCACGTCCGACCGGCGCGACACCGGCGGCTACCGCACGGGCAGCGGAGGCTACCGCTCCGACACGGGCGGCTACCGCTCCGGCAGCGGCGGATACCGCACCGGCAGCCACCGGGTGGCGCGCGACGGCCGCGGCGGGCGCCGCTGGGCCGCGATCCTCGGGGGCGTCGGCGCCGGCGTCGCCATCTGCGTCCTCGCGGTGGTCGTCATCCTGACCGGCGTCGGCGCGAGCGGCGACAAGGAGGGCGGCCAGATCGTCGGCAGCGGCGCCGCCGAGAGCTCGCCGACGGCGAAGGGCGAGCGCAGCGTCGTCCCCGACGCCTGCACGATCGTCGCCCAGGACCTCATCGACCGGCTCGCGCCGGGCTCCGAGCGCACCCAGGCCGACACCTACCAGAGCAGCGAGCGGCAGAACCAGTGCGTGTGGGGCGCCTACGCGGGCGAGACCAAGCGCCAGCTCACCGTCGAGCTCCGCGCGATCGCCGGGGACGCGAGCCAGACGCCCACCGACGCCGCGAACAAGACGCTGATCTCCGAGCGCACCGCGGACGAGTCCGGCAAGGCGCTGCTGCCCGGGCAGAAGCTCACCGCCAAGAGCCGGACCAAGGACGTCGGCGACGACGGCTACATCGTCTACAGCGTGGACAAGGGGCAGGGGTCCGGCGAGGCCGTCGGCAACTTCCGGCTCGCGAACGTCCTCATCACGATCCACTACGTGGGTTCCGACGAAGGCGACCCGATCTCGTCCGGGACGGCCAACAACGGGGCCACCGAGACCGCCAAGGCCGTGGTGCAGGCGCTCGAACAGGGCTGAACCGGCCGAGGCCACGGCCCGCCGCCTGACCGGTAGGCTTACAACCCGTGCTGGTCTTGGCTTTCGATACCGCGACCGCCGCGGTCACCGTGGCGCTGTACGAGTGGATCCCGGGTGAGGGCGCCGTACCGCGCGGCGTCGCCGAGGCCGTCGACCGGCGCGCGCACACGGAACTGCTCACGCCGTCCATCGCGCGGGTGATGGCGGAGGCCGGAGCGGTCCCCGACGACCTCAGCGCGATCGCCGTCGGCGTAGGGCCCGGCCCCTACACGGGGCTGCGCGTCGGGCTGGTCACCGCCCGCGCCATGGGGGAGGCCCTGAGCATCCCCGTGCACGGCGTCTGCACGCTTGACATCATCGCCTGGGCCACCGGACGGGACGAACCGTTCATCGTCGCCACCGACGCCCGCCGCAAAGAGGTCTACTGGGCGCGCTACGACTCGGCACGCGCGCGCGCCACCGAACCGGCCGTGGGCCCACCGTCGGACGTTCCCGAAGGGCTGCCCGTGGTCGGCGAGGGTGCCGCCCTCTACCCCGAGGCCCTCGGCGAATCCGATCACGAGCCCCTGCTGCCGTCCGCCAGAGCCCTCGCGGAACTGACCGTCGCCCGCCTGGCCGGGCAGAAAGTCCCCGAGCTCCTCCCGCCAGAGCCGCTCTACCTGCGCCGCCCCGACGCGAAGGAGCCGGGCCCCCGCAAGAAGGTGACCCCGGCATGACCGATGTCGCGCTGCGGCCGATGACCGAAGCCGACCTCCCGGCCGTCCACCGGCTGGAGCAGGCCCTGTTCCCCGAGGACGCCTGGAGCGAGGAGATGCTCCGCGGCGAGCTCGCCGAGCAGCCCCGCACCCGCCACTACGTCGTCGCCGAGGAGCCCGGCGGCGAGCTCGTCGGGTACGCGGGCCTCGCCGCGGCGGGCGGGCAGGCCGACGTGCAGACCATCGGGGTGCGCGCCGACCGGCGCAAGCACGGCATCGGCGCGGCGCTGCTCACCGCGCTGCTGAACGAGGCCGTCCGCCGCAACAGCGAGGCGATCTTCCTGGAGGTCCGCGCCGACAACGACGCCGCGCACCGCCTCTACGAGCGGTTCGGCTTCGTCAGGGTCGGCCTCCGCAAGCGCTACTACCAGCCCTCCGACGTGGACGCGATCGTCATGAGCCGCCCGCTCACCCGCCGTCCCCCCATGGGCTTCAACCGGGAGAACTGATGATTCGGGACGAGCCGCTGGTGCTCGGCATCGAGACCTCCTGCGACGAGACCGGGATCGGGATCGTGCGCGGGCACACGCTGCTGGCGGACGCCATCGCCTCCAGCGTCGACCAGCACGCCCGGTTCGGCGGCGTCGTGCCGGAGGTCGCCTCGCGCGCGCACCTGGAGGCGATGGGGCCGACCGTGGAGCGCGCCCTCGCCGAGGCCGGGGTCACGTTCGCCGACGTGGACGCGTTCGCCGTCACCGCCGGGCCGGGCCTGCCGGGCGCGCTGATGGTCGGCGTCGCCGCCGCCAAGGCGTACGCGCTGTCGCTGGGCAAGCCGCTGTACGGCGTCAACCACCTGGCCGCGCACGTCTGCGTCGACCAGCTCGAACACGGCCCGCTGCCCAAGCCGTGCGTGGCGCTGCTGGTGTCGGGCGGCCACTCCTCGATCCTCCTCGTCCCGGACGTGACGAACGAGGTGCATTCGCTGGGCAGCACGGTCGACGACGCGGCGGGCGAGGCGTTCGACAAGGTCGCGCGGGTCCTGGACCTGGGCTTCCCGGGCGGCCCGGTGATCGACCGCATGGCCCGCGAGGGCGACCCCGCCGCGATCGCGTTCCCGCGCGGCAAGTACAAGGACGGCACCTACGACTTCTCCTTCTCCGGCCTGAAGACGGCGGTGGCCCGCTGGGTCGAGGCGAAGGAGCGGGCCGGCGAGCCGGTCCCGGTCGCGGACGTGGCCGCGTCCTTCCAGGAGGCCGTGGTGGACGTCCTGACGCAGAAGGCGCTGAAGGTCTGCAAGGACAACGGCGTCGGCGACCTGCTGATCGGCGGCGGCGTCGCCGCGAACTCCCGCCTCCGCGCCCTCGCCGCCGAACGCTGCGAGGCCGCGGGCGTCCGCCTCCGCGTCCCGCGCCCGAAGCTCTGCACCGACAACGGCGCGATGGTCGCCGCCCTGGGCTCCGAACTGGCGTCCCTCGGCCGCCCCGCCTCCGACCTGGAACTACCCGCCGACTCCAGCCTCCCCATCGAGACCATAAAGCTGTAAGGCGCTCAGCACTCCCTGAGCAGCTTCGACAGGTAGTCCTCGTATAGCGGGACCTTGGCCTCGTCCATGGTGCGGTCGTCGTCTTCGGGGAGGAGGTCCAGGAGGCTGCGGACGTCCCAGTAGGGGTCGTGGGCGTGGCCGCCGGAGACCTGGTCGAAGGTGGAGCGGAAGTGGTCGGCGACGGAGGTGCCGTAGCGGAGCGCCAGGCCGCGGCGCATGCGGGCGATGTCGACCGAGACGGGGCCGGACGAGGCGTCCGACCAGTCGACGACGCCGGTGAGCTTGCCGTAGGACCAGAGCGTGTTGTCGGCGTGGTAGTCGCGGTGGATGAAGCGGGTGGGCGCGTCGGGGGCGGGGCGTTCGGCGATCTCGAAGGCGCGCTCCCACAGGGCGGGGCGGAGGGCGTGCTTCGGCGGGCGCCGGACGTCGAGCCGGTTGTAGGGGATGTACGGGGGCATCGTGGACGCGCCGTTGAGGGCGTGCACCGACAGCAGCGCGGCGGCGAGCTGGATGAGGTATTCGGGCAGGTCGTCGGGGGACGGCCGGGGCGGGTGGCCGCTGAGCCGGGTGATGAGCAGGGCGGGGACGTCGCAGTAGGCGCCCGCGGGGTCGGCGGCGACGAGTTCCGGGGTGGGGAGCTCGCAGCCGGCGAGGAGGGCGAGCGCGGCGATCTCGCGTTCGGGGGAGAAGTCGGCGTCGGCGTAGCGGCGGGCGCCGCGGGCGTCGGCGGGGCGGCCCGTCCAGCGGCGCAGGACGAGGCGGTGGGCGCTGCCGGAGCCGCTCTCGACGAGCAGGGCGTGGTTGGCGTGCGAGGTCCCGCCGGTGAGCGGCCGCACCATGCGGACCTCGGCGCCCTGGCCGAGGCACTCCTCGACCCAGCGCAGGGTGGGGTGGCCGGGTGGGGCGCCGGTCGGCAGGAAGGCAGCCGGTGTGCGAGTCACCTGATCCATGAAAACGGATTCCGAAGGGTATGGGGAGTGATTTTGCGAAGACGGAACGTAACAAATTGCACGTCAGCGGGGTCGATCAAGGAAGCATCTGCGGTCGTCGCGGGCGGTTGCCGGACAAACTCCGCGTATCCCGTCCGGTATCCGAATGCGGTACGGGTGGGGCCCGCGGCCGGGCCCCACCCGATGGCCGCGCCGGTCAGTCCTTCGGCTCGCGGCGGGGCCGGAGCAGGGCCTCGGCGAGCGCGAGCATCGTCTCCTCCAGCGTGGACAGCCGCTTCAGCACGTCCTCGTGCACCGCGTTGACCTGCTTGGAGACCTCGTCGTGGACGCCGTCGACCTTGCGGCCCACCTCGTCCTCGACGTGCAGGAACCGCTTGGCGAACTCGGCCTGCGCGGCCTCGGCCCGCCGCCCGGCCTCGTCCTGCATGCTCTCCACGCGCCGGGCGAACTCGGCGTGCACGCCGCCGACCTGCCGGGCCACGTCCTCCTGCATGTTGCCGACCTGCTTGGCGACGTCCTCGTGGATGCTGCCGACCTGGCGGGTGACGTCCTCGTGGATGTCGCCGATCCGCTTGCCGAAGTCGTCGTGGACGCCGCTGACCTGCCGCGTCACCTCGGTGTGCACGGACTCGACCTGCTTGGCGACGTCGGCGTGCACCGACTCCACCCGGCGGGAGACGAGGTCGACCTGGGCGGTGAACTCCTCCAGCGCGCCGTCGACCCGCTTGGCGACCTCCTCGTGGATGTTCTCGATGCGCTTGCGGACGTCCTCGTGCACGTCCTCGAAGCGGCGGGAGAACTCGTCCATCCGCTTGGCGACGTCGCTGTAGGCGGTCTCGGCGATCTGCGACATGGTCGCCTTGACCTCGTCGCGGTCCGGGCGCGCGCGCAGCTCCTCGATCAGCGGGTCGACCGCCTCGGCGAGGTGCTTCTCCAGCGCGTCGAAGCGGTCGCCGTACTCGGCCGCCGGACGCTGCGCGATCTCGGCCAGCAGCCGGTGCAGCTCGGCGATCTCCAGCGTGGCGGGGAGCCGCCCGATCCGCTCGCCGACCCCGTCCAGCCGGCCGTCGAGGCTCTCGAACCGGCCGTCCAGGCCCTCCAGCTTGCCCGACAGGCCCTCCAGCCGGCCGTCGACGCCGTCCAGCCGCCCGTCCAGCCCGTCGAGCCGGCCGCCGACGCCCTCGACCCGGCCGTTGACGGCCTCCAGCCCCTGCTCCATCCGCTCGGCCATCTCGCCGAGCGCCTGGTCGACCCGTGCCGTGACCCCGTTGATCGAGTGTTCCAGCCGCTCGGACCGGTGGCCCAGCTCGGCGAGCGACTTGTCCAGCCGGTTGAACCGGACGGACGCGGCCTCCATGCTGCCCTGGAGCTTGTCGAGCCGCTTGGTCATCTCGTCCATGCGCTGGGACGCCTGCTGCGTGGCGTCCGTGATGTGCTGCGCGGAGTCGAGGACGGCCTGGATGCGGGTCAGGCCCTCGTCGACGTTCTCGGCGACGACGCCGACGTCGGCCCACAGCGCCGGCAACTCGGCGACGGGCTTGACCCGCTCGCCGAACGACTCGATGTGCTCGGCCAGTCCTTCGGCCCATTCCGGGGGCTTGCCGGACAGTTCGTCGACCTGCCCGCGGACGCTCTCGATCTGCCCGGTCAGCCCGGTGAGCTCGCGCTCCCGGACCTCGCGGAGCAGCCACTCCATGCCTTCCAGCCGCTGGCGAATCTCGTCCAGGACCTGACCCTGTGAGCGCTGTTCATAGACGTGGTCCTGCGCCGCACGGGCGAGCAACTCCCGCATCCGATCCGAGACCGGTTGACCTCCCGTCTGCAGGAAGTTGTGATTCGTTTCCACCCGATGCTCCTTCGTGTGCCGGCGCGACGAAATGACGCACGGCAAATGAATCTCTGAGGTGGCCACTGTAGTGCGTGCGGGGGACCGCTAAAACGGGTAGCAGAGAAGATTGCGAGTTCTGTGGAATGCGCCTGTTATCCGGCTGGGGTGGAAAGTGAGAATTGGCCGGGCGCGGGCTTGATCACCCCTTCGCGGCAATCGCCGTGATCGTGGTGGTGCGGTGGTGATGCACGGTGGCCGGGGGCGCCGCCGTGTCCGTACATCTCGTCCAACATCGGCAGTTCCCGAACCGGACGCGGGAGCGTCGCGCCGGGGCGCGGCTGCCGTGTCACGGCGGTGCCGGACGGAATCAGGCCCTATTTCGGAGGGTATTCCGCGGCACCGGAGTCCCGGCCGATGAACCTGCCTTGGTGTTTCCGGGTGCGTTGATCTCGCCGCGCCGATTCGCGGCCGGAGCCGCCGCGTTGCCGGGCGCCCGCAATCCCTGGTGGACGCGATGCCGGAAAACGCCGATGATTTGCACCGCCGTGGCGCGTCGCCCGAACCCGCTTGGTGTTGCCCGGCCGCGCGGAAGATCTTTGGGCACGGTTGCCGGCCGGCCCCCCGCCCCGGGCGGGTCAGCCGGCCGCGCCGGCCGGGGCGGGGCGGGTGAGCAGCGCGACCGGATCGCGGCCCACCCTGGTGACCACGAGCGTCGCCGCCGCGCCGCCGCGGCCCGGTCGGCGCCCGGCGAAGCCGAGGTCGCGGCGCAGCCGGTCGACGTCGACGGCCGAGCCGCGCTTCTTGACGGTCAGCACGCCGACGTCGCGGCGGCGCAGCTCCGCGCGCAGGCGCTTCACCGAGAACGGCATGACGTCCTCGATCTCGTAGGCGGACGCGAACGGCGTCGGGCTGAGCCGGTCGGACGTGATGTACGCGATCCGCGGGTCGGCGAGCCCGCCGCCGACCAGCTCCGCCACCTCGCCCACCAGGTGGGCGCGTATCACCGCTCCGTCAGGCTCGTATAGGTAACGCCCCCACGGGCGGACGTCCGGGTCGTCCGACACGTGCGGGGTCAGTGTCGAGACATGCGGGTCGGTGTCGGACGACAGCAGCGTGGCCCGGCGCCCCACGTCCCCTGCGAGGGCCCCCAGCCAGAGGGCCGCCTCCTTGACGTCGCCGTGGACCGACACCCACTCGGCTTCTGCGCCGCCCGGGACGGCCTCATGCGGGATGCCGGGTGCCACCTTGACGCACGCCGCAGGGACCTTCTGCGCCCTGTCCAGGACGATGTCGAGCGGCGGCTCATAGGAACGAGGGTCGAAGACCCTGCCGCGTGCGGTGCGGCGTCCGGGGTCGGCGAACACCGCGTCGAAGCCGTCCAGTGCCGCCTCGGTCGCGTCGCCGGTGCGCACGGACGCGTCGAGACCGAATTCGGTCACGTTCGCCTGGGCCACCTCAGCCGTCAGCGGGTCGAGCTCCACGCCCTCCCCGGTGAGCCCCGCACGCCCCCGCGCGATGAGGTCGGCACCTATCCCGCAGCCCATGTCCAGTACGCGCGCGCCGTTCAGCCGGTCGGCGAACCGCCGCGCACGATGCGCCGCCACGCTCGCGCGGGTGCTCTGCTCAAGGCCCGCCTGGGTGAAGTACATGCGGTCGGCGTCCGGACCGAACTTGGGCCGCGCCCGCTCCCGGAGCCGCACCTGCGTGAGCGCCGCCGCGACCAGCGCGGGATCGTGCCGCTCGCGCAGCCGCGTCGCCGTGGCGAGCAGCCCGTCCTCGCCGACGTCCGCCGCCGACGCCTCGCCGAGGAGCGCCTGGCCGGAGGGCGTGCGCAGGGCCCGGAACGACGCGATGTCCATGCAGCGAAGTTAGCGCCCGGTCAACGGCTCCCGGTGCCTCCGTGTCCGTGTTGACGGGCTCACGGCCACGGAATAGTCTCCATGACTGGCACTCTCGTACTGAGAGTGCCAAACCACAGCGACAAGGTCGGTCTGGCACCCGCGACGGCAGGCCGGTCCAGGGTCGCCTCTTCTGTCACATGTGCTGGCCGGTCATCCGTGGCCGGCCGAGGACCAATCGAAGGGGAGGTCAGATCGTGACGACCGCCACCAAGGTTGTTCTCAAGCCGCTTGAGGACCGCATCGTCGTCCAGCCGCTTGAGGCCGAGACCACCACCGCGTCGGGCCTGGTGATCCCGGACACCGCCAAGGAGAAGCCCCAGGAGGGCACCGTCCTTGCCGTTGGCCCGGGGCGCGTCGACGACAAGGGCGAGCGCGTCCCGGTCGACGTCAAGGTCGGCGAGGTCGTGCTCTACAGCAAGTACGGCGGCACCGAGGTCAAGTACAACGGCGAGGAGTACCTCGTCCTCTCGGCCCGCGACGTGCTCGCGGTCATCGAGAAGTAATCACCGAGACGTGATGCACCCGCCCCGGTCGGCGCCGCCTTCGGCGGGGCTGCCGGGGCGGATCGCGTAATAGAGGAGTATCCGCATGGCGAAGATCCTGGAGTTCGAGGAGGACGCTCGCCGGGCTCTTGAGCGCGGCGTCAACGCTCTCGCGGACGCCGTCAAGGTGACGATCGGCCCGCGCGGCCGCAACGTCGTCATCGACAAGAAGTTCGGTGCGCCGACCATCACCAACGACGGCGTCACCATCGCCCGCGAGGTCGAGCTTGAGGACCCCTACGAGAACCTCGGGGCCCAGCTCGCCAAGGAAGTGGCGACCAAGACCAACGACATCGCCGGCGACGGCACCACCACGGCGACCGTCCTCGCGCAGGCGCTGGTCCGGGAGGGCACCCGCAACGTGGCCGCCGGCGCGTCCCCGCTCGCGCTCAAGCGCGGCATCGACGCCGCCGCCCAGCACGTGTCCGACCAGCTGCTGAAGTCGGCCCGCGAGATCGTCGAGAAGCACGAGATCGCGCACGTCGCGACCATCTCCGCGCAGGACGCGCAGATCGGCGAGCTGATCGCGGAGGCGTTCGAGAAGGTCGGCAAGGACGGCGTCATCACCGTCGAGGAGGCCCACACCATGGGCCTCGAGCTGGAGTTCACCGAGGGCCTCCAGTTCGACAAGGGCTACCTGTCGCCGCACATGGTCACCGACCACGAGCGCATGGAGGCCGTCCTGGAGGACGCCTACGTGCTCATCGTGGACGGCAAGATCTCCAACGTGCAGGAGTTCCTGCCGCTGGCCGAGAAGGTCGCGCAGACCAAGAAGCCGCTGCTCGTGGTGGCCGAGGACGTCGAGGGCGAGGCCCTGGCGCTGCTCGTCGCCAACAAGATCCGCGGCACCTTCACCTCCGTCGCGGTCAAGGCGCCGGGCTTCGGCGACCGCCGCAAGGCGATGCTCGGCGACATGGCCACGCTCACCGGCGGCCAGGTCGTCAGCGAGGCCATCGGCCTCAAGCTCGACTCGATCGGGCTGGAGGACCTCGGCCGCGCCCGCCGGATCACCGTCACCAAGGACGCCACCACCATCGTCGACGGCGAGGGCTCCGCGGACGAGATCAACGCGCGGGTCAACCAGATCAAGGTCGAGATCGAGAACTCCGACTCCGACTGGGACCGCGAGAAGCTGCAGGAGCGGCTGGCCAAGCTGGCCGGCGGCGTCTGCGTGCTGCGCGTCGGCGCCGCCACCGAGGTGGAGCTGAAGGAGAAGAAGCACCGCCTGGAGGACGCCATCTCGGCGACCCGCGCGGCGATCGAGGAGGGCATCGTCTCCGGCGGCGGCAGCGCGCTGGTGCACGTGGCCAAGGAGGGCTTCGAGGCCCTCGGCCTGTCCGGCGACGAGGCCACCGGCGCCGAGGCGGTCCGCCGCGCGCTCACCGAGCCGCTGCGCTGGATCTCCGAGAACGCCGGCCAGGAGGGCTACGTCGTCGTCTCCAAGGTGCAGGCGCTGCAGACCGGCCACGGCTACAACGCCGCGACGGACGAGTACGGCGACCTGATCGCCCAGGGCGTCATCGACCCGGTGAAGGTCACCCGCTCCGCGGTCACCAACGCCGCCTCGATCGCGGGCATGCTGCTCACCACCGAGGCGCTCGTCGTCGACAAGCCGGAGGAGCCCGAGGAGGCCGCCGGCGGCGGCCACGGCCACGGGCACGGGCACGGCCACTGACCCTTTCCGCACCCGGCCGGGGCAGCCCGCCCCGGCCGCCGGGAACGGCCCGTGCCGGTCCGGCCGGCACGACGACCCCCGTCCACGCGATGGACGGGGGTCGTCGTTATATGCCTATATGGGACGTTCTTTGACCGATGGGCGGTTCAAAGTTTCGTGACGCGTGGCAGTGAATTGATCGCATGACGTAGTTTTCCCAGGTTCGTTCCCGCACTGTGACCATTCCGTTGTCTACGACGGGGCAGACACGCCCGGCGGCGCTGGGCATCATGCTTGACGTGACCGAGGGATGCTTCGCCGGGACCGTGACCGCGCGCGCTGCCGACCCCTCGGGAGGTGCGGCCCCGCCGCAACCTCGCGACGGCGGCCGCGGGACGCGGGCGCTGCGCGCGGCCGACGCCGCCGACGGCGACCTCAAGGAACTGACGAACCGCGCCGTGCAGGGCGATCCGGGCGCCATCGAGGGGCTCATCGCCGAGGTGCGTCCCATGATCGTGCGGTACTGCCGGGCCCGGCTCGGCCGGGTGTCCGGGCAGTACCACATCGCCGACGACGTGGCCCAGGAGGTCTGCATCGCGGTGCTGTCGGCCCTGCCCCGCTACCGGGACATGGGCCGCCCCTTCGCCTCGTTCGTGTTCGGCATCGCCGCGCACAAGATCGCCGACGCGCTGCGCAGCGCGGTGCGCGCCGCCGTGCCCACCGAGGACCTCCCGGACGGCCCGGACGACCGGCCCGGCCCCGAGGAGACGGTCGTCCGGTACATCGAGGCGCAGCGCGCCCGCGACCTGCTCACGCGGCTGCCCGAGCACCAGCGCGAACTGGTGCTGCTGCGGGTCGTCGCGGGCCTGTCGGCCGAGGAGACCGGCAACGTGCTCGGCATGTCGGCCGGCGCGGTGCGGGTCGCGCAGCACCGTGCCCTGGCCCGGCTCCGGGCGATGGCGAGAGAGGAGTCGATCGCTTGACGGAGCGAGGCCCCCTCACCGGCATCGGGGGCGCCCCGAATCCGGCCGAGCCCTCGCACTCCGGTGATGCCCCGGCCCCCGGACCGGCGTCCGGACCGACCGCTGGACGGGCACCGTCACCGGGACCGGCGTCCGGACCGGCACCGGCTCGCGCCGCGGGTGCCCAGGCGGCCGGCCCGCCGGCCGCGGACCTGGCGGACGTCCGCCGCACCGACGCCCTGATCGAGTCGCTGGCGGCGCGCCGCCTGCCCGCGCCCCCCGCCGCCCCGGCCTCCCCGGGAGGCGCGGGCGACGATTCCGACCCGGCGGTGCGGCTGCTGCACGCGCTGATCATCGACGTGGACGACCAGACCACCGACCCGGCCCCGCCGGCGCCGTCCGGCCCCGGCCCCCGCCGCCGCGGGCCCCGCACGATCGTGGCCCTCGGCGTGGCGGGCGCGGTCCTCGCCAGCACCGGCGTCGCCGCGGCCGGCGGCGGCACCGCCGACCGGGCCGCGTCCGCCGCTCCGGCGCCGAGCGCGTCCGGGCACGCCGCCCCGGGCTCCGTGCCCGCCGCGGGCGACACCGACACCGCGACGAAGGCCGCCCCGCGGGAGCCGTCCGCCGCGCCGGTGCCCACGCCCGAACCGACGCGGACGCACCGGCCGTCCCGCGGCCGCGAGCGCGAGGACCTCAGGCGCCTCAAGCGCCGCCTGGACGACCTGTTCCCGCTCCGGCACCGCGACCGCCGCCCGGAGGAGCCCGTCCGGATCACGCGCTCGATGCCGTCGGAGCGCCCGGAGGCCGGGCCCGGCGACGAGGAGCCCGTCCTGGACCTGGACGCCCTGCGCCGGGAGGCGCAGCGCCGCACCGACGACCGCTACCGGTCACCGCGCTGGGACGACTGAGCCCGGCCGACTGAGCCCGAGCCCGGCGCCCGGGCGCGCTAGTTCTCGTCCCGGCCCTCTTCGCTGTCGATCACGCCGTCGACGTAGCCGCGGGCGTACTCCCAGCTCACGTAGTCGACGGGGTCGGGGGACAGCGCGGGCTCGTGGACGCGCGGCAGCCCGGCGTCCAGCAGGTGGCGCAGGTTGCCGTGCAGCAGCTCCCAGTCGATGTAGTGCAGCTTGCCGCAGTCGCCGCAGTCGACCGTGAGGCCGCGCACGCCGAGCGGCTCCAGCAGCGCGCGGAAGACCTCCAGGTCGGCGAGGTCGGCCAGCACGTCCTCCCGCTCCGTCACGCTGAGCGGAGCGGCCTCGTCGCCTGGGTCGCCGAGCGCCGCCGCCGGATCCTCCGGGTCCCCGGCGAACGGGTCGAGCGGTGCGTCGTCGTGCACACTCCCACGCTACTGCCGCGGCCCCCGAAAGGTGCACCCCCCGGTCTCCTCTGTGCGCGAACAATCACGTGGCGTGTCCGTCCGGTGGGGGAATGCTCAGGGGTGTCCGGCGTGTTCCCTGATGTCACCAAGGCCACGCGGCCGCGGCCCGCAACAGCCCGCGCCGGTGCGGGCGGACGCCCTACCATGGGGACAGGGTCCTTGTGACCTGGCCCGATGCCGCAACCGATACGGGAAGGTTGTCATGAACCCCGCCGCCGAGCCCGACAAGTTCCTTCCGCAGGGCCTGACCTTCGACGATGTGCTCCTGCTCCCGGGCTACTCCGACCTCCAGCCCGGCGAGGCCGACACCACGACCCGGCTCACCCGCGAGATCTCGCTGCGGATCCCGCTCGTCTCGGCGGCGATGGACACGGTCACCGAGGCGCGCACGGCGGTCGCCATGGCGCGGCAGGGCGGCATCGGCGTGCTGCACCGCAACATGTCGATCGAGGACCAGGCCGAGGAGGCCGACCGGGTCAAGCGGTCCGAGTCCGGGATGATCACCAACCCGGTCACCTGCCTGCCGGACGCCACGCTCGCCGACGTCGAGGAGCTGTGCTCCCGCTACCGGATCTCCGGCGTGCCGGTGACGGACGTGCGCGGCGTGCTGGTCGGCATCGTGACCAACCGCGACATGCGCTTCGAGTCGGACCTGTCCCGCCCGGTCCGCGAGGTGATGACCCCGATGCCGCTGGTGACGGCGCCGGTGGGGGTGTCGCGGGACGAGGCGTTCCGGCTGCTGGCGGGCAACAAGGTCGAGAAGCTCCCGCTCGTGGACGCCGACGGCCGGCTCAAGGGCCTCATCACCACCAAGGACTTCACCAAGAGCGAGCAGTACCCGGCCGCGACCAAGGACGCCGACGGGCGGCTGCTGGTCGCCGCGGCCGTCGGCGTCGGCGAGGACGCGATCCGCCGCGCGAAGGCGCTGATCGAGGCCGGCACCGACGTGATCATCGTGGACACCGCGCACGGCCACTCCAAGGGCGTCGCCGACACGGTCGCCTCGATCAAGGGCAACTCGGGCGTGCAGGTCGTCGGCGGCAACGTCGCCACCGAGGCCGGCGCGCAGCTGCTGGTGGACGCGGGCGCCGACGCGATCAAGGTCGGGGTCGGGCCGGGCTCCATCTGCACCACCCGGATCGTCGCCGGCGTCGGCGTCCCGCAGATCACCGCGATCTCCGAAGCGGCCCGCGCGGCGCGGCCGGCCGGGGTCCCGGTGATCGGGGACGGCGGCCTGCAGTACTCCGGCGACATCGCCAAGGCGCTGGTCGCGGGCGCCGATACCGTCATGCTCGGCAGCCTGCTCGCCGGGGTCGAGGAGTCCCCGGGCGAGCTGATCTTCGTGCACGGCAAGCAGTACAAGTCCTACCGCGGCATGGGGTCGCTCGGCGCGATGCGCAACCGCGAGCGCGGCGCGTCCTACTCCAAGGACCGCTACGCCCAGGCCGACGTCAGCGCCGAGGAGAAGCTGATCCCCGAGGGCGTCGAGGGCCAGGTGCCCTACCGCGGCCCGCTCGCCAACGTCGCGCACCAGCTCGTCGGCGGCCTGCACCAGTCCATGTGGTACGCGGGCACCCGGACGATCCCCGAGCTGCAGGAGCGCGGCCAGCTCATGCGGATCAGCGTCGCCGGGCTCCGGGAGAGCCACCCCCACGACATCCAGATGACCGTCGAGGCCCCGAATTACCAAGGCCGTTAGAATTCCCAGGGTAGGAACCCAAACCTGAAACAACCGAAACGTCGCGATCGCGTGCGAAGCCAGGTTCGAGCTTGCGAGAGCCTGATCGCGCAGCGAGCCCCCTGGGCGAGTCGGAGCGATGCAGCGATCGCCGCGTCGCCCGCCGAAGGAAGGTGCTCCAGCACCTGACGCCGAGGGCGATGAAAGGAACAGAGTGGCTGCTGAGGTGGAGATCGGCCGGGGCAAGAGCGGCCGCCGGGCGTACGCCTTCGACGACATCGGCATCGTGCCGTCCCGCCGGACGCGCGACCCCGAGGAGGTCAGCGTCGCCTGGCAGATCGACGCCTACCGGTTCGAGATGCCGCTGGTCGTCGCGCCGATGGACAGCGTCGTCAGCCCGGCCACCGCGATCGCCGTCGGCCGGCTCGGCGGCCTCGCCGTGCTCGACCTCGAAGGGCTGTGGACGCGCTACGAGAATCCCGAGCCGCTGCTCGCCGAGATCGCCTCGCTGGACGACGTGCGCGCCACCCAGCGGCTCCAGGAGATCTACACCGAGCCGATCAAGGAGGAGCTGATCGGCCGCCGGATCGAGGAGGTCCGGGAGGCGGGCGTCACCGTCGCGGCGCGGCTGTCCCCGCAGCGCACCGCGCAGTTCCACAAGGCCGTGATCGACGCGGGCGTCGACCTGTTCGTGATCCGCGGGACGACCGTGTCCGCCGAGCACGTGTCCGGCCGCGCCGAGCCGCTGAACCTCAAGCAGTTCATCTACGACCTCGACGTCCCGGTGATCGTCGGCGGCTGCTCCACCTACACGGCCGCGCTGCACCTGATGCGCACCGGCGCGGCCGGGGTGCTGGTCGGGTTCGGCGGCGGCTCCGGGCACACCACGCGGACCGTCCTCGGCGTCGCCGTCCCGATGGCGACCGCGGTCGCGGACGTGGCCGCCGCCCGCCGCGACTACATGGACGAGTCCGGCGGCCGGTACGTGCACGTCATCGCCGACGGCGGCATGGTCAACAGCGGCGACATCGCCAAGGCGTTCGCGTGCGGCTCCGACGCGGTGATGGTCGGCTCCCCGTTCGCCCGCTCGACCGAGGCCCCGGGCCGCGGCTACCACTGGGGCAGCGAGGCGCACCACGGCGACGTCCCGCGCGGCACCCGCCTCGACCTCGGCACGATCGGGACGATGGAGCAGATCCTGCACGGCCCGTCCCATGTCGCGGACGGCTCGATGAACCTCATCGGGGCGCTGCGCCGCGCGATGGCCACCGCCGGGTACACGGAGTTGAAGGAGTTCCAGCGGGTACAGGTCGTCGTGGCCCCCCGCATGTCCACCGACTGAGACCGACCCCACCCCCCATTGGGGAAATTTCCGTGGTGGACCCGTCCTTACTAGTGGGTAGGTACTGCTCGGAAACCGAACGCTGTGGGGGGATAAGCGATGACGGCATCACCGGTGACGGGCCTCGGAAGCTCCCGGCTGGGTCCGGCCGAACGCGCCGCGGCGCTCGACCGGATGGCCCGCGAAGAGTTCGATGTGGTCGTCGTGGGCGGCGGCATCGTCGGCGCGGGCGCGGCACTCGACGCGGCCACCCGCGGCCTGTCGGTCGCGGTGGTCGAGGCCCGCGACTTCGCGTCCGGCACCTCGTCGCGCTCCTCCAAGCTGATCCACGGGGGCCTGCGCTACCTGGAGCAGTACAACTTCGACCTCGTCCGGGAGGCGCTGACCGAGCGGAGCCTGCTGCTCCAGACGATCGCGCCGCACCTGGTCAAGCCCGTCCCGTTCCTGCTGCCGACGACGCACCGCGTGTGGGAGCGGGCGTACCTCGGTGCGGGCGTGGCGCTGTACGACGCGCTCGCGTTCCAGATGGGCAGCACGCGCGGCGTCCCGCACCACCGGCACCTGACCCGGCGCGGGGCGCTGCGGCTGGCGCCGTCCCTGCGCAAGGACGCCTTCGTCGGCGCGATCCAGTACTGGGACGCGCAGGTCGACGACGCCCGCTTCGTGATGATGCTGCTGCGGACGGCGGCGCAGTACGGCGCGCAGGTCGCGTCCCGCACCCAGTGCCTCGGCTTCCTGCGCGAGGGCGAGCGCGTCACCGGGCTGCGCATCCGCGACCTGGAGGGCAACACGACCAGCGAGGTCCGCGCGAAGCAGGTCGTGAACGCCACCGGCGTCTGGACGGACGACATCCAGGAGCTCGTCGGCGGGCGCGGCCAGATCCACGTGAAGGCGTCCAAGGGCATCCACCTGGTCGTCCCCAAGGACCGCATCCACTCCTCGACGGGGATCATCCTGCGCACGGAGAAGTCCGTGCTGTTCGTGATCCCGTGGGGGCGGCACTGGATCATCGGCACCACCGACACCGCGTGGGACCTCGACCGGGCGCATCCGGCCGCGTCGAAGGCCGACATCGACTACGTCCTCGACCACGTCAACGCGGTGCTCTCCACGCCGCTCACGCACGACGACGTGGAGGGCGTCTACGCGGGCCTGCGCCCCCTTCTCACGGGCGAGACCGACGAGACGTCCAAGCTGTCCCGCGAGCACGTGGTCGCGCACCCCGTGCCCGGCCTCGTCCTGGTGGCGGGCGGCAAGTACACCACGTACCGGGTCATGGCCAAGGACGCCATCGACGCGGTCGCCCACGGCCTGGACGGCAAGGTCGCCGAGTCGTGCACGGACCGCATCCCGCTCGTCGGCGGCGACGGCTTCCAGGCGATGTGGAACGCGCGCCACCGGCTGGCGTCCCGCTCCGGGCTGCACGTCGCCCGCATCGAGCACCTCCTGCGCCGCTACGGCACCCTGCTGGACGACCTGCTCGGCCTGATCGCCGACAAGCCGGACCTGGCCAAGCCGCTCACCGGCGCCGACGACTACCTGCGCGCCGAGGTCGTCTACGCCGCCACGCACGAGGGCGCCCGGCACCTCAACGACGTCCTCGCCCGCCGCACCCGCATCTCGATAGAGACCTGGGATCGCGGCGTCGGCGTCGCCCAGGAGGCCGCCGACCTGCTGGCCCCGGTGCTCGGCTGGTCGAAGAAGCAGCGCGACCGCGAGATCGAGTACTACCGCAAGCGGGTGGAGGCCGAGCGCGCGTCGCAGACGCAGGAGGACGACCAGGAGGCCAACGCCCACCGCCGCGGCGCTCCGGACATCGTCCCCGTGGCGACCCCGTGACCCCGGCCGCCCCCGGCCGGCCCCGCGCTCAGGCGGGGCGGCGGGGGCGGGGCGCCTGGACCAGCGACTTGCCGGTCGCGTAGAGGTCGGCGGGGACGCGGGCCGGGTCCAGGAGGTGCTGGAACGCCAGCCCGAAGTCGAGGGCCATGGTCAGGGCGGCCCGGTCGGCGGGCGCGATGCGGGCCGCCGGGTGGTCGGTGCCCCCGTCGGTGCCCCCGTCGGTGCCCCCGTCGGTGCCGCCGTCGCCGTCGGCGGGTTCGAGCTCGCGGGCCAGCCGGTCGCGGCGCTCGGCGTACCAGTCGGCGATGCGCCAGCCGGCGGCGTAGTCGCGCATGCCGTACAGCCAGAACTCGACCAGCAGCAGGGCGATCCTGCGGGGGCGGTCGGTGGCGGCGGAGGCGCCGTGGCGGGACGGGCGGCCGGTGAGGGCGGCCTCCCGGGCGGCGTCGCGCGCGGCGTCCCGCTCGGCGGCGCGGAGCTCGTCGCAGACCTCCGGCCCGGCGCAGTCGCTGGTGATGCGCTCCATCAGGGCCAGCAGCAGGTCGGTCTTGCCCGCGAAGTTGGAGTAGACGGCGCCCTTGGTGAGGCCCGCGGCCGCCGCGATGTCGTCCAGCGAGGCGCCGTGGATGCCGCGCTCGGCCCAGAGGCGCTCGGCGGCGGCGAGCAGGGCGGCGCGGGTCTGCTCGCGCCGGTCCCGGCGCGAGCGGGGACCGCCGCCGGACGGCGGCCGCCCGGCCGCCCCCGCCGCTGGCCGATGGTCGCCGTGGGCGTCCGTCATTCGCTGTTCCCTCCGTGTCGAGACCCGCTCCCCGTGCGCGCGGCCACGGTCCTCCGTCCGCGGTGCGCGCGCGAGATTCTCTCCCTCGGGGATACACCGGCCGGGCATGGTCAATCTCCCGGATGCGCAAGTCCGGGAGCTTGGAACGCTCCGTTCGGTGCCGCTTGTCAGGCAGAGGCGGACGTAACCCGATGAGGTGGGGCATATCACTGCAAGTAGCGCGTTACTTGCGGGTAGCCAAAATGGGCGGGTGGTCATACGCTGCCTGCATGGCATCCCCGACGGTCCCTGCCAAAGGCGCGGCAGAGCACACGCTCCCCCAGACCCTGATCGACCGGCTGGCCTCCCACGTCGCCTCGGGCGGCGCCGAGAGCACGACGATTCCCAGCCCGTTCACCGGTGAGCCCCTCGCGACCGTCCCGATCTCCGGTGCCGACGACGTCCGCGCGGCCTACGCGCGCGCCAGGGAGGCGCAGCGGGCCTGGGCGGCGCTGCCGGCGAGCGAGCGGGTCAAGCCGTTCCTGCGGCTGGCGGACGCGCTGGTCGCCCGGCGCGAGGAGATCCTCGACGTCATCCAGCTGGAGACGGGCAAGGCCCGCCGCCACGCGCTGGAGGAGTTCCTCGACGTGGCGCTGTGCTCGCTGTACTACGCCCGGCGGGCTCCGGGGCTGCTGAAGCCCAAGCGCCGCCAGGGCATGATGCCGGGGCTCACGCGGGTGCGGGAGCTGCGGCACCCGAAGGGCGTCGTGGCGCTGATCGCCCCCTGGAACTACCCGTTCGCGCTGGGCGCCAGCGACATCGCGCCCGCGCTGATGGCGGGCAACGCGGTGATCCACAAGCCGGACACCCAGACGTGCCTGTCCAGCCTGTGGGTGCTGGACCTGCTGGTCTCGCTCGGGCTGCCCCGCGACGTCTGGCAGATCGTCGTCGGCGACCCCGCGGAGATCGGCGACCCGCTGCTGGAGGAGGCCGACTACGTCTCCTTCACCGGCTCGACGCGCGGCGGCAAGGCGATCGCGGCCAAGGTCGCGCCCCGGCTGATCGGCTACTCGCTGGAGCTCGGCGGCAAGAACCCGATGATCGTCATGGCGGACGCCGACGTGGAGCGGGCCGCGCGCGGCGCCGTCCGGGCGTGCTTCACCAACGCCGGGCAGCTGTGCATCTCGATCGAGCGGATGTACGTCCACGAGGACGTCTACGACCGGTTCGTGCCCCGGTTCGTCGAGCTGGTGCAGGGCATGAAGCTCGGCACCGGCCTCGACTTCGAGGCCGAGATGGGCTCGCTGACCCACGCCCGCCAGCTCGACGCGGTGACCCGGCACGTCGACCAGGCCGTCAAGGAGGGCGCGACCGTCCTCGCGGGCGGCAAGGCGCGTCCCGACATCGGCCCGCTGTTCTACGAGCCGACCGTCCTCGCGGACGTGAACGGCGACATGGACCTGTGCGCCAACGAGACGTTCGGGCCCGTCGTCTCCGTCTACAAGTACCGGGACGAGGACGAGGTCGTCGCCCGCGCCAACGACACCGACTACGGCCTGAACGCGTCGGTGTGGACCAAGTCCCCGGCGCGGGCCCGCCGGCTGGCCGCCCGCATCCAGGCGGGGACGGTCAACATCAACGACGGCTACGGCGCCGCCTACGCGTCCTACGACTCGCCGATGGGCGGGATGAAGCAGTCGGGCGTCGGGCGCCGCCACGGGTCCGAGGGCCTGCTGAAGTTCACCGAGGTGCAGACCGTCGCGAGCCAGCACATCATGGACCTCGAACCCCCGTCCGGCATCGGCTACGACACGTTCGCCGGATACATGGCGAACGGCATCAGGCTCATGAAGAAGCTGCGGATCAAGTAGGGAACGCCCGTGAAGCATGACTTCGACGTGCTGGTGGTCGGGTCGGGGTTCGGCGGCAGCGTCTCCGCGCTGCGGCTGACCGAGAAGGGGTACAAGGTCGGCGTGATCGAGGCGGGCCGCCGCTTCGACACGAACCCGTCCGGTGCTCCGGGGGCCCGGTACCCCGAACTGCCCAAGACCAACTGGCGGATCGCGCGCTACCTGTGGGCGCCCGCGCTCGGCCTCACCGGCATCCAGCGGATGCACCTCATCCGCGGCGCGAAGTCGAGCCGCGTGATGGTGCTCGCGGGCGCGGGCGTGGGCGGCGGGTCGCTGAACTACGCCAACACGCTGTACGTCCCGCCGGAGCCGTTCTTCAAGGACCGGCAGTGGGCGCACATCACCGACTGGCGGGACGAGCTGGCGCCCTACTACGAGCAGGCCAAGCGCATGCTGGGCGTCGTCCAGAACCCCACGACGACCGCGGCCGACAAGGTCATGAAGCGGGTCGCCGACCGGATGGGCAAGGGCGACACGTTCGTGAAGACCCCGGTCGGCGTCTACTTCGGGCGCGGGGCCGGGATCGAGAGCGCCGACCCGTACTTCGGCGGGGCGGGCCCGCGCCGCCGCGGCTGCATGGAGTGCGGCGAGTGCATGGTGGGCTGCCGCCACGGCGCGAAGAACATGCTCACGGAGAACTACCTCTACCTCGCGGAGAAGGCCGGCGCGCGGGTGATGCCGCTCAGCCGCGTCACCTCGGTCCGGCCGCTGCCCGGCGGGGGGTACCGGGTCGAGATCGTCCGGACGGGCTCGTTCGGACGCGACCGCAAGACGTTCACGACCGAGCAGGTGGTGTTCGCCGCGGGCACCTACGGGACGCAGAAGCTGCTGCACAAGCTCAAGGCGACCGGCGCGCTGCCGCGCCTGTCGGACCGGCTCGGCGCGCTGACCCGCACGAACTCCGAGGCGATCCTCGGCGGCGGGCGCCGCAACGGCAAGCCGGGCCCGGACTTCTCCGAGGGCGTGGCCATCACGTCCTCGTTCCACCCGGCGCCGGACACGCACGTCGAGCCCGTCCGGTACGGGCGGGGCTCCAACCTCCTCGCCGGGTTGCAGACCCTGCTCGTCGACGGGGACCGGCCCGGTGAGCGGCACACGCCCCGGATCCGCAAGTTCGCCCGCGAGGCGGTGCGGCGGCCGCGCGACCTCGTCCAGCTCTTCGACGTGCGGCGCTGGTCGGAGCGGACGGTGATCGCGCTGGTCATGCAGACCCGGGACAACTCGATCACGCTGCGGCCGAAGAGGGGGCCCTTCGGCTGGGACGTCCGCGCGACCGCCGGGCACGGCGAGCCGAACCCGACCTGGATCCCGGAGGGGCACGAGGCGACGCGGCTGATCGCCGACGAGATCGGCGGCATCGCGGGCGGCACGTGGGGCGACCTGTTCGACGTCCCGATGACCGCGCACTTCCTCGGCGGCTGCGCGATCGGCGACTCGCCGGAGTCCGGCGTCATCGACCCCTACCACCGCGTCTACGGGCACCCGGGGCTGCACATCGTGGACGGCTCCGCCGTATCGGCCAACCTGGGCGTGAACCCGTCGCTGACCATCACGGCCCAGGCTGAGCGCGCCATGTCGTTCTGGCCCAACCGCGCCGAGGACGACCCGCGCCCCGCACTGGGCGAGGGCTACCGCCGCATAAGCCCCGTCCTGCCGAAGAACCCGGTCGTTCCCGCCACGGCTCCGGCGGCCTTGCAGCTGCCCATCGTCGACATCACCTGATCGTCCCGCCGCATGGCGGAGCCCACCGCGAGAGTGCTCGCGGTGGGCTCGCGTTGGGGCTGGCAGGGTGTTCAGGTCATGCGCGGTAGGCAGCCCACTGGGACTGCATGCGCGCGTTCTGGCCCGGCGTGAACTCGTACATGCACGAGTCGTAGCTGTAGTCCATGAAGTTGTGGATGGGGTCCACGCCCGTGGAGGAGCAGGTGTCGCGGCCGGTCGGGCAGCCCGAGGCGGGGCTCCGCTCGGCGGGGGTGTCGGAGACCTGGTCTCCCTGGCCGCTGCATCCGCCCTGGAACGTGTGGTAGAGCCCCATCCAGTGGCCCACCTCGTGGGTGGCGGTGTCACCCTCGTTGTAGTTGCCGATGGCGCCGCCCGGCAGGCTCTGGTAGTGGATGACGACGCCGTCCATCGAGGGCTGGGACCGGTAGCTGCTCGGGAACGTCGCCCAGCCGAGGAGGCTGGAGCCGAGGTCGGCGGTGTAGATGTTGAGGTCCTGCGCGTTGCCCGTGTGCAGGGCGTTCTTCATCTGCCGCTCGTAGCCCTCCGGGTTGGAGAACCAGGACGCGTTGTTCGTGCGCCTGATCTCCGCCAGGGTGAACGAGACGCCGCTGTCCGAGTAGGCGTCGTTGAGGACGTCGAGCTGCTGCCGCAGGGTCGTGTCGGAGACGTTGCCCGCGCTGCCGTAGACGACCTGGAAGTGCACCCTGACCGTGATGGCCGCGGCCGTGCGCATCCCCTTGAGCTTGCCGACCCGGTTCTGGAAGTCCCGCTCCATCGCGGCGACCTTGGCCGCGCTCGGCTGGTTCCGCTCGGTGGCGTGGGCGCCCGCGCGGACGCGGGCCTGCGCGGGTTGCTCCACGCAGGCGTTGGTGGTGGACGTGGTGGTCGTGGGGGCGGCGAGGGTGGCGGGGGCGGCGGGCGCGTACGCCGTGAAGGCGGCGGCCAGGCCGAGGACGGTGGCGATTCCGGCGCGTTTCATGGAACTCCTTGGGGGCGGCGCGAGCGGGGGAGCGCGCGCGGGGGGAGCGGAGTCATCGCTGGAACAAGGGTGAATGCGAACAAACATCACGTCTTTGGCAAACCTGGACGAATCAGAAAGGACAACGCTGAATACGGCGCCATAGCGCGGCGGCGTAGCGTTGCCCGCATGGACGTTAAGGCGGAGGCCGCGCGGGTTTTGGCAGAGTTGCGCGCCTTGGGGGATCCGGCGCGCGCGCAGAGCGAAAAGAGGTATCTGAAGAGCGAGTTCGTTCACATCGGCGTGACCGTGCCCGCGCTTCGCAAAGTGGCCCTTTCGACGGTCAAGGGCAAGCCCACGCGGGACGAGGTGCTGTCGCTGGCCCGGCTCCTGTGGGACGTCACCGACGACGGGCAGCCCGTCCACGAGGCCCGCATGGCGGCGATCGAAGTGCTCGTCAAGCGTGCGGCTCTGCTGGAGCCCCGCGACATGGAGACGGCCGAGGAGTTCATCCGCGACTCGGCCAGCTGGGTGTACGTCGACCACCTCGCGGAGAAGGTCGTCGGCGGCCTGGTCATGCGGCACCCGGACCTGGCACCGGTACTGGACGCCTGGGTCGCCGACCCCTACATGTGGATACGGCGTACGGCCGTCCTGGCGTTACTGCCGGGCGTCCGGACGGGAGACCCGGACCTTGAGCGGATCAGCCGGTACGGGGACGCGCTGCTGGACGAGCGCGAGTTCTTCATCCGGAAGGCCCTGGGATGGGTCCTCCGGGAACTCTCCAAGAAGGACCCGTCCTGGGTGGTGGAGTGGGTCGAGCCCCGCCTCGGCGCCATCTCGGGCGTGACGCTGCGCGAGGCCGTCCGGCGGCTGCCCGCGGAGGAGGCCGCCCGGCTCCGCGAGCGGCCCTCCTGAGCCGCGCCGCGGCGCTCCGGACGGGGTCAGGCGTTCTTGGACTTCTTGGGGGTCTCGGCGCGGTAGGCCGTCCACACCTGGTGCATACGGGCGCCCTGGCCCGCGGTGAACGACGTCATGCAGGTGTCGTAGCTGTAGTCCATGTAGTTGTGGATCGGGTCGGCGCCCGGGGCGGGGCAGGTGTCCTTGCCGGTCGGGCAGCCGTTCGACGGGTCGCGCTCGGCCGGGGTGTCGGCGACCCGGTCGCCCTGGCCGCCGCAGCCGTCCTGGAACGTGTGGTACAGCCCCAGCCAGTGCCCCACCTCGTGGGTGGCGCTGAAGCCCTTGTTGAAGTGCTGGATGGACCCGCCCGGCATGCTGCCGTAGTGGATGGTCACCCCGTCCATCTTGGGGTCGGCCTGGTACTTCCACGGGAACGTCGACCAGCCGAGCAGGTTCCCGCCGATGTTGGTGCTGTAGAGGTTCAGCGTGCCCTTGCCGCCCTGGTGCAGCATCGGCTTGTACATGCCCTCGTAGCGCTCCGGGTCGCGGAACCAGGCCGCGCTGTCGGATCGGCTGACCCCGTGGAGCGCGAAGGAGACGCGCGTGTCCGCGCCGCCGTTGCGCCCCCCGTAGGAGGCGTTCAAGGTGGCGATCTGCCGGTCGATCGCGGCCTTGGAGACGTTGCCCTGCTGCCCGTCGTGGATCACGTGGAAGAACACCGGGATCGTGAGCCGCGGCGCCGAGCGGAGGTCGCGGGCGTGCGACTGGCCGCCGGACCGGTCGGCCGGCCCCGCGCCGAGCCGGTCCAGGAGGCGGTTGAGCCGCTCCTCCACGGTGGCGGCCTGCGCCGGCGTCAGGTCGTTGCGCTCCCGGCCGTGGGCGCCCGTCCGCAGGCGCGCCTGCGGGTGCGCCTGCGGGTGCGCGCAGTCGCCGCCGGCCGTGCGCGCGGAGGCGGCGGGATGCGCGGGCGCGGCGGGGCGCGGCCCGGACGGCATGGACGGCGCTGCCGGGACGAGCGCGGCGAGCAGGGCGGTGGCGGCGAGCAGCTTCACGGCACTCCTAGGGAGGTCGCTTGCGGACGGGAGCCATGCAGGCATGCGCGTTCGACTACAGGGCGTCATTAACTCGTATCAGAACGCGGCGGTCCGTTGAGTGTGATCAAGGTAAACGGATGCCGACCGTTACCGGACAGTCGCGCCATGTGAGGGCCGTGATGGGGGTGCGGGGGCATAGGCGCAGGCAGCGGGCCCGTAGACTGGGAGCCCCTTCCGGCCGTGCGAAAGGCTCAGTTGGTGGCCGCAGACCAGTCCTTTGACACCGTTCTCGTCGTCGACTTCGGCGCGCAGTACGCGCAGCTGATCGCGCGGCGCGTCCGCGAGTGCCATGTGTTCAGCGAGATCGTCCCGTCGACCATGCCGGCGGAGGAGATGCTGGCCAGGCGGCCGAAGGCGATCATCCTGTCCGGCGGACCGGCGTCGGTGTACGCGGAGGGCGCGCCGGTGGCGCCCGAGGGGCTGTTCGAGATCGGCGTCCCCACGCTCGGCATCTGCTACGGCCACCAGGTGATGGCGCAGGCCCTCGGCGGGACGGTGGAGAACTCCGACGTCGCCGAGTACGGCGGCGCGACCGTGGCCGTCACGTCCCCGGGCATGCTGTTCGCGGGGCTGCCGCACGAGCAGGCGGTGTGGATGTCGCACCGCGACTTCGTCAGCAGCGCCCCGTCCGGCTTCACGGTGACGGCGAGCACCGACGTCACGCCGGTCGCCGGCATGGAGGACCGCGAGCGCGGCTTCTTCGGCGTCCAGTTCCATCCGGAGGTTCTGCACACCGAGCACGGAATGGAGATCCTGCGTCGCTTCCTGTACGAAGGCGCCGGATGCCGTCCGAACTGGACGATGGTCAACATCGCCGAGGAGTCGATCGAGGCCGTCCGGCGGCAGGTCGGCGGGCGCCGGGCGATCTGCGCGCTGTCGGGCGGGGTGGACTCCGCGGTCGCCGCCGCGCTCGTCCAGCGGGCCATCGGCGACCAGCTGACCTGCGTGTTCGTCGACCACGGGCTGCTGCGCAAGGGCGAGCCCGAGCAAGTCGAGAAGGACTTCGTCGCCGCCACCGGCGTGAACCTGCACGTCGTCGACGCCCAGGACCGGTTCCTCGCCGCGCTGGACGGCGTCGCCGACCCCGAGCAGAAGCGCAAGATCATCGGCCGCGAGTTCATCCGGGTGTTCGAGGCGGCCGCCCGGGAGATCGTCGGCGAGGACGCCGACGAGCCGGTCGAGTTCCTCGTCCAGGGGACCCTCTACCCGGACGTGGTCGAGTCGGGCGGCGGCACCGGCGCCGCGAACATCAAGTCGCACCACAACGTCGGCGGGCTCCCCGACGACCTGCAGTTCGAGCTGATCGAGCCGCTGCGCACGCTGTTCAAGGACGAGGTCCGCGCGCTGGGCGAGCAGCTCGGCCTGCCGACCGAGATCGTCTGGCGGCAGCCGTTCCCCGGCCCCGGCCTCGGCATCCGGATCATCGGCGCCGTCACGCGCGAGCGCCTCGACATCCTCCGCGACGCCGACGCCATCGCCCGCGAGGAGCTGACCCGCGCCGGCCTCGACCGCGACATCTGGCAGTTCCCGGTGGTGCTGCTGGCCGACGTCCGCTCCGTCGGCGTGCAGGGCGACAGCCGCACCTACGGCCACCCGATCGTGCTGCGTCCCGTCACCAGCGAGGACGCCATGACGGCCGACTGGGCGAAGCTGCCCTACGACCTCCTGCAGCGGATCTCCACCCGCATCACCAACGAGGTCCGCGAGATCAACCGCGTCACGGTCGACATCACCTCCAAGCCCCCGGGCACCATCGAGTGGGAGTGAGCGGCCGGGCCCCATGAGCGGTAGGGCCGCGTGAACGGCGGAAGGCCCGGACGGGGAAACCGTCCGGGCCTTCCGCCGTTCGAAGAGCGGGTCCGCCGTGTCAGACGGCGGCGGTCGCCGGGGCCAGCGCGGCCTCGGCGTCCAGGGTCGCGGCCGCCGCGTTGACGACGGCGGCGATCCGCAGCGCCTCCTGGACGAGCTCGCGGGACAGGCCGGCCTCGCGGACGACCTTCTCGTGCGACTCCAGGCAGCGCCCGCAGCCGTTGATCGCCGACACGGCGAGGCACCACAGCTCGAAGTCGACCTTGTCGACGCCCGGCTTGCCGATGATGGACATCCGCAGCTTGGCGGGCAGCGTCGCGTAGGTCTCGTCCCCGATGAGGTGGGTGGCGCGGTAGTACACGTTGTTCATCGCCATGATCGACGCGGCGCCCTTGGCCGCCTCGAACGCCTCGGCGGACAGGTAGTCGCCCGCCTCCTCGGCCAGCTCGCGGATGACGACGGCGCTCCGGGTGGCGAGGGCGCAGGCCAGGACCGTCCCCCACAGCTGCTGCTCGGTGAGCTGCGAGGTGGAGGTCAGCGAGCCGAGGTTGAGCTTGGTGTCCTTGGCGTAGCCGGGGAGGGCGCCCTTCAGCGCGTCAACGCTCATGATCAAGTGTCCTTTCCAAGCGAACGGCCGGCCGCGCGACGCGGCCGGCCGGGAACGGGCGGGGCGGGATCAGGCGCCGGCCAGCAGCTTGGCGGCGTCGAGGGTCTCCTCGCCCTTGTTCCAGTTGCAGGGGCACAGCTCGTCGCTCTGCAGCGCGTCGAGGACCCGCAGGACCTCCTTGACGTTGCGGCCGACGGACCCGGCGGTCACCATCGCGAACTGGATCTCGTTGTTCGGGTCGACGATGAAGGTCGCGCGCTGCGCCACGCCGTCCGCGGTGAGGATGCCGAGGGCCTCGCTCAGCTCGCGCTTGAGGTCCGACATCATCGGGAACGGGATCTCGCGCAGGTCCGGGTGGTCCTTGCGCCACGCGAAGTGGACGAACTCGTTGTCGACGGACGCGCCGAGCACCTGGGCGTCGCGGTCGGCGAAGTCCTCGTTGAGGCGGCCGAACTCGGCGATCTCGGTCGGGCACACGAAGGTGAAGTCCTTCGGCCAGAAGAACACGACGCGCCACTTGCCCTCGTAGGACTTGTGGTTGATCGTCTCGAACGCGTTCTCGGCGTCCAGCGAGACGCAGGCGGTGAGCTCGTACTCGGGGAACTGGTCACCGACAGTAAGCACGCATGCTCCTTCGTCATGAGAGTGGGTCGCCTCCGCATGAGGAGGCGCAGGAGGGCCGCGGGGTCTCCGCCTCGGCGGCCGATGTCACTCAGCGTGCCGCCGCTCGATCGAAAAGAGAAATCGATGAATCCCACGAATGCGATAGGCGCCGCCTATCAATCCCGCGAGCAGCGCGGTGACCAGCGAAGATGATGCGCCCCTGGCGGCCCGCCCGAGTGATCGGTAGACGTAAATCACATAGACTCACGACAAATCGGGCCTAACCCTGCGTAGTGCGCAAGTTTAGGGCGTTCGGCTTTCCGTGCACAACAGGTGACCAATGGGTCACCCCGGCGGGGGCGCTACCGTCCGTGATGTTCCGCCTGCGGCAGGGCCGCCCGGAGGACGTCCCGGAGCGGCGTCGGCGGGCGGCCCAGCAGGCGGCCGAGGGCGGGGTCGACCCCGGCGAACTCGCCCCGGCGGCTCGCGGTGAACATGGCGGTCAGCATGTCCGCGGCGAACTCGGGGACGCCGTGCGCGGTCAGGCCCGCCCGGTACTCGGCGTCCGGGACGACCACGTGCCGGATCGGACGCCCGGTGATCTCCGCGGCCAGGGCCGCGACCTCGGACATGCCGAGGGCCTCGCCCGCCGTCAGCGCCGGTGTCGGGCCGTCGAAGGTCTCCCCGGCCAGGACGGCCGCGGCCGCCTCGGCGAGATCGGCGTGGGCCGTCCAGGACACCGGGCCGTCCTCCGGCACGGCCAGTTCGCCGGTCCGCAGCGCGGCGCCGAGGACGGCCGCCGTCGTGGACGCGTAGAAGCCGTTGCGCAGCACGGTGAAGGGGACGCCCGACGCCCGCAGCGCCTCCTCCGTGGCCGCGTGGTCGCGCATGGGCGGGAAGGCGGACGCCGCGCTCGCCCCCATGTGGCCGGTGTAGAGGATCCGGCGGGCACCGGCGGCCTTGGCCGCGCCGATCGCGGTGCGGTGCAGGCGCAGCGTCTCCTCGCCGATGCCGTCGGCTGAGATGATCATGACCTGCGACGCGCCCTCGAACGCGCGGGCGAGACTCGCGGGGTCGGCGAAGTCGCCCCGCCGGACGCGGACGCCCCGCTCGGCGAGATCGGCGGCCTTCTCCGGGTTCCGGACGCTCGCGCCGACCCGGTCCGCGGGGACGCGGTCGAGCAGCCGCTCGACGGTCGCGCGGCCGAGCTTCCCGGTCGCTCCGGTAACGATGATCACAGCGTTCTCCCTGGTCCGCGGCGTGCCGGCGGCATGCGGATGCGCCGCGCCACCGACGTCTGAATCAGTGCTAACGCCGTCACGTTAGCATCGATAGGAGATCAGCGCTAACAGTGTTCTGTTATCGTCATTAGCATGCAGGTCGACGACATGGCGGCCGGGGACGGGCCGCGGGAGCGCATCCTCGCGGCCACCGCCGATCTCCTCGCCGAGGGCGGGCGCGAGGCCGTCTCGACGCGCGCGATCGCGGCGGCCGCCGGCGTCCAGGCGCCCACCATCTACCGGCTCTTCGGCGACAAGCAGGGCCTGCTCGACGCCGTCGCCGCGGCGGGCTTCGCGGCCTACCTGAGCGGCAAGAGCGCCCCCGAGCCCGCCGCCGACCCGGTGGACGACCTGCGCGCCGGCTGGGACGAGCACCTCGCGTTCGGCCTGGCCAACCCGGCCCTCTACCTGCTGATGTGCGAGCCCCGCCCCGGCGCGGCCCCGCCGGCCGCGCTCGCCGGGATCGAGATCCTCGCCGCCCGCGTCCGGCGGATCGCTGCGGCCGGCCGGCTGCGCGTCGCCGAGGACCGGGCCGTCCGGCTCGTCCACGCGGCCGGCTCCGGCACGACCATCGCGCTGATCGCGATGCCCGAGGGCGAGCGCGACATGGAGCTGTCGGTGCTGGCCCGGGAGGCCGTCATCGCGGCGATCACGACGGACGCTCCGGCGCCGGCGGAGGCCGGCCCGGTGGCCGCCGCGGTCGCCCTGCGCGCCGCGCTTCCGCGGGCCGGCGCGCTGAGCGAGGGTGAGCGCGGCCTCATGCGGGAGTGGCTCGACCGCATCGCCGACGCGCCCGGCTGACGGCGCGCTCCACTCAGCGGGCGCGTCCGGCGGCGCGGGTCGCCGCGTGGTGGGCCAGGGCTTCGGCGGCGTCGGCGAACATGTCGGCGAGGCCGGCCGGGGTGGCGTCGAGTTCGCCGTCCAGCCAGGCGATGAGGTTCTCGCTCCAGCCCGCCACGAGCATCGTGGCGGTGAAGCGCACTTGCGCGTCCGCCGAGGAGGGGATGTCGTAGAACGCCCGCGCGTAGTCGATGACCTGGCGCGCGTTGCGGCGCAGGGCGGCGCGCTGGTGGGCGCGCAGGACGGGGCTGGCGGGCGCCTCGATCAGCGCCACCCGGATCTTGCGGGGGTCGGCGGCGCCCACCGCGAGGGTCTCCACGGCGGCGGAGCGGACGGTCGCGCGGAGCCCGGCGCCGGGTCCGGCGGCGGCGACGCCTCGCGCGGCGGCGTCGGTGATCTCGGTGATGATGCCGTCGTAGACCTCGCTCAGCAGCGCGTCCAGGTCGGTGAAGTTCTCGTAGAAGTAGCGCGGGTTGAGCCCGGCGCGCGCGCAGACGGCGCGCACCGAGGTCGCGGCCAGGCCCTCGGTGCCGAGCAGGTCGAGCGCGGCCTCCAGGAGCGCCGCGCGGCGGTCGGCGCGGCGGCGCTCGGCTGTGACGCCGCCGTAGGTGCGGGAACTCACCCCGCAATCTTGACACAGCCGTTGCCAGATCCTAGGTTTCTGGAAACGGCTGTAGCCAGATGGGGAGGCCCCTGCCATGTCCCTGACCACCGCACCGGACATGGGGAAGATCTTCACCCCGCTGATGCACGAGCACGACTACGCCGTCGACGAGATCGACGGGGCGCTGCCGTCCGGGCTCACCGGGACGCTGTACCGGATCGGCCCCGGCAAGTGGGAGGTCGGCCGCACCCTGATGCACCACCTGTTCGACGGTGACGGGATGGTGTCGCAGTTCGTCTTCGACGGGCGGTCGGTGCGGTTCCGCAACCGCTACGTCCGGACGCCGCAGTTCCGGGACGGCATGGTCGCCGGGCGGGCCAGGAAGCCCGGCGTCGGGACCGCGCTCCCGGGCGGGTTCTGGACGAACTTCGCGAAGGCGAAGGGCCCGGCGAACGCCGCCAACACCGGGGTCGCCGTGCACGCCGAGCGGCTGCTGGCCCTCTGGGAGGGCGGGCCGCCCCACCGGCTCGACCCCGACACCCTGGAGACGCTCGGCCTCGAGAACTTCGGCGGCCGGCTCCGGGGCATGCTCAAGGCGTTCTCGGCCCACCCGAAGTGGGACCCGGCGACCGGGGAGATGTTCAACTTCGGCCAGGACTTCGCGCCGTTCCCCTCGCTGAACTGCTACAAGGCGGATCGGCGGGGCCGGCTGCGGCGGCTCGCGTCCCTGCGCATGCTCGACATGCCGTGGAACCACGACATGGCGCTGACCCAGCGCCACCTGGTCTTCGTCCTGGACCCGTACATGTTCGACCTGCGGACGATGCTGCGCGGCGGTCCGATCTTCGACGCGATCCGGCACCGCCCGGAGAAGGGGACGCGGTTCGTGCTCGTGCCGCGCGACGGCGGCCCGGCGCGGGTCGTGGAGCACGAGACGCTCGTGCACCTCCACGTCGCCAACGCCTTCGACGACGGCACCGACACCGTCATCGACCTGGTGCGGTTCGACGACTACGAGGCGATCAGGCGCGACCTGGCCGGGTTCCGCACGAGCTTCCCCGGGCTGCCGTCCAGCCGGCTGATGCGGTACCGGATCACCCCGTCGGGACGGGTCATCGAGAGCCGCCTCGCCGACGTGATCGGCGAGTTCCCGCAGTTCGACTGGCGCCTCTCCACCCGCCGCCACAAGTACACCTACATGGCCGGACGCACCGGGTCCGCCGGTCAGTACGACTGCATCCTGAAGGTGGACAACGACACCGGCCGTACAGAGACTCACGAGGTCGGGTCCCACGCGTACGTGGGGGAGCCCATCTTCGTGCCCCGTTCGCCCGACGCGGCCGAGGACGACGGGTGGGTGCTGGCCGTGGTGTACCTCGCCGCAGAACACCGCTCCCAGCTCACCATCCTGGACGCCCGCGGCCTGGAGAGCGTCGCCACGCTCCAGTTGAAGCACCATCTTCCGTTCGGTTTCCACGGCACCTTCACGAGCCGTGTCGCCGACCCCGGCGCCCCCATTCCGCACCCCGACCGGCTCCCGGTGAGGTGACGACCCGGCCGCTGTGGTCAACACCACGGCGGCTTGACCAGGGGTGCATCACGTTCCGTGACAACGGTTCGATACCGTTCGATCGAGATGGCGACGAGCAGACCGACGGTGGCGCAGTTGCGGGCGTTCCTTGCGCTCGCCGAGCATCTGCACTTCCGGGACGCCGCCGCCGCGCTGCGCATGAGCCAGCCCGCGCTCTCCGGGGCCGTGGCCGCGCTGGAGAGCACCCTCGGAACCAGGCTGGTCGAACGGACGACCCGGAAGGTCCTGCTGACCCCCGCCGGGGAGCGGGTGGCACGGCGGGCGGAGGTCGTCCTAGCGGAACTGGACCGCCTGATGGACGAGGTCAAGGCCGTCCAGGGGACGCTGGTGGGGCCGCTCAGAGTCGGGGTCATCCCGACCGTCGCGCCGTACCTGCTGCCCCTGGTCCTGCCAAGGCTCGCCAAAGAGTTCCCCGACCTGGAGCTGTCGGTCCACGAGGAGCAGACCGAGCACATCGTCGCCGAGCTGCTCGCCGGACGCCTCGACGTGGTGCTGCTGGCGCTGCCCGTCGCGACGGAGGGCGTCGCGGAGATCGTCCTGTACGACGAGGACTTCGTGCTCGTCGCGCCGCCCGGGTTCGAGCTGGGCGACGAGGAGGTCCCGCGCGAGGCGCTGAACGACCTCGACGTCCTGCTGCTCAACAAGGGCCACTGCATGCGCGACCAGGCCCTCGACATCTGCCGGGACGTCGGCGCGCGCGCCGCCGCCGCGACGTACGCGACGAGCCTGGCGACGCTGGTCCAGCTCGTGTCGGGCGGGTTCGGCGTGACGCTCGTCCCGGAGACGGCGCTGCCGGTGGAGACCCGCCGGGCGCCGAACCTCGGCCTGCACCGGTTCGCGGCGCCGGCGCCGTTCCGCCGGATCGGGCTCGGCTACCGGTCGACGTCGCCGCGCGCGGAAGAGTTCGAGGCGCTCGCGGAGAGCATCCGCGCCGCCGTCGCCGACTCCGGTGTGGCGGACGGAGTGCGTCCCTGCGGGGCAAGCGCCGAAGCGTAAGGCTGCGGTAAACCGCGCCCAGGCGAGGTCAAGTCTGCGTCAGGGGACGGGACGGCAATGGCGATGCGCGTTCATGCGATGGCGTGACGTCACCATGCTCTGTGGGGCGAGGAGGAGGCCCCATGTCCCCGAAGCTCAGCGTCGTCGTGCCGTTCCACAACATCGAGGAGTACTTCCAGGAGTGCCTGGAGTCGCTGGCCGGCCAGACGCTGCGCGACATCGAGGTGATCCTGGTGGACGACGGGTCCACCGACGGCAGCGCCGTCATCGCCAAGGAGATGTGCGCCCGCGACCCCCGGTTCCGCCTGTTCATGCGGGAGCAGGAGGGCCCCGGGCCCGCCCGCAACGCCGGGGTGCGGCAGGCGCGGGGCGAGTACCTGTCCTTCGCCGACGCCGACGACGTGGTCGTCCGGGACGCCTATTCGCGGCTGGTCGCGTCCCTGGAGCGGACGGGTTCCGACATGGCGGGCGGCAACGTCCAGCGCATGGACGAGGAGCGCACGTGGCAGTCGCCTCTGCACGACGGTGTGTTCACGGAGTCCTGCTCGCGGACGCATGTGTCGTCCAAGCCGGTCCTCATGCGCGACCGCACGCCGTGGAACAAGGTGTACCGGCGCGACTTCTGGGAGAAGGCCGGCCTGGAGTTCCCCACCGGCTTCTACGAGGACCCTCCCGTCATGGCGCGCGCGCACGCGCTGGCCCGTTCCGTGGACGTCCTCAGCGAGACGGTCTACTACTGGCGCAAGCGGCCGGGGTCCATCACCGGCGACCGCCATGACCTGGAGAACATCCGGCAGCGTTTCGTGTCCGCGTCCGCGCTGCGGGAGGCGATGGCCGAGTACGCGCCCCAGCTCCTGAACGCCTACGACGAGCACTCCCTCATCGAGATCGACCTTCGTATCCTCCTGGAGGCCCTCCCCAGGGCGCGGGACGAGGACCGCGAGGAACTCGTTGCCACGGGCGCCGCGCTGGCCCGGCGGATCGGGCCCCGCGTGCTGAAGCGGCAGCCCGCGATCATGCGCCTGCAACTGCACCTGCTCTGCCGCCGGATGCTGCCGGAACTGCTGGAGGTGCTGCGGTTCGTCCGGCTCCGCCGGGTGCCGGACGCGCCGCGCGTCCGGCGCGGCCTGCGGCACCGCTGGTACGCCGAGTTCCCGTTCTTCGAGGACGAGGAGCGCGGCGTCCCCGCGCACGTCTACGACGTCACCGACGAGCTGACCCCGGTCGCCGCGGTCGACCGCGCGGACTGGGTGGACGGCCGGCTCCGCATCGAGGGCCACGCCTACATCCGGCACCTGGACTCCTCCACCGAGGACGGCTCCCGGATCCGGCTGTGGCTGCTGGCGGCGAACAAGCGCGGCCTGATGCGCGTACCGGTCACCCGGGTCCGCAGGCCGGACGTGACCGCCCGCTCGCGGCAGTCGGCGGTGTCCTACGACTGGTCCGGCTTCGCCGCCGAGATCGACCCGGCGGCGCTGCGCATGTTCGGGCGCTGGCGGGACGTCGACTGGGTGCCGTGCGTGGAGATCGTCAACCGGGGGCTGCGGCGCCGTGCCACGCTCGGCAACCCGCGCCTGCCCGCCCGGCAGTGGCCGGACGACCGCGAGTGCGCGCCGGGCGTCCGCGTCCAGGGGGTCGCCGGGCGGCACAAGTTCACCGTGCAGGTGCGGCGGACGCGCGCCGCGGTCGTCGGCTGCCATCTGGAGGGCGGCGAGCTGTGCCTGGACGGCTGGAGCCGCGCCCCGCTCGGCGACGAGCCGCGGGTCATCGCGACGCCGAAGGCGGGCCGGGCCACCGTGACCGGCCCGGTCGAGCGCGTGGGCGGCGAGGGGTTCCGGGCCCGGCTGCCCGTCGCCGGGCTCGCCCGCCGGGAGGGGAACTGGGAGATCGGCCTGCCGGGCGGCGTCCGGCCGTACCTGGACGCCGACGTCGCCGGGACCGGCCTGCCCGTCCCCGGCGGCGAGCTGGAGATCGCCAGGACGCGGCGCGGCACGCTGCGGATCGTCGTGCGCGGCCGCGCCCTCATCGTCGAGGAGGTGTCCTGGTCGCCCGAGGGCGCCCTGCACCTCGCGGGGACGTGCACCGACCGCGTCGGGCGGCCCGACTCCCTGACGCTGCGGCGGCGGCGCTCCGCGGAGGAGCACGTCATCGGGCTCGTCTGGGACGGCGACCGCTTCACCGCGCGGTTCTCACCCGCGCGCATGCCGGTGTTCGGGCTGTCCCGCCCGCTGGTGACCGGCCGCTGGGACGTCCTCACGACCGTCGGCGGGCAGGAGCAGCCGGTCGTCATCAGGCGCCACAGCCTGCGCACCCTGCCGGAGCCCTTCGAGGCGGGCCTGCACCGCATCACCGTCCGCGTCCAGAACACCGACCAGATGCTGCTGCGGGTGGAGACCGCGCTGGACGACGACGAGCGCGGAGCCTATGCGCAGAGCCGGATACGGTCCGGGCACTACAGGCGCCACCTCAACCTGCCCGTGCGCGACCTCGCGGTGTTCGACGCGTACCGGGGACGCCAGTACTCGTGCAACCCGCGGGGCATCTACGACGAGCTGCGGCGGCGCGGAGCAGACCTGGAATGCGTGTGGGTCACCGAGAACGGCCAGTTCGGCCGTCCCGCCGGGGCCCGCACCGTCCTCGTCGGCACGCGGGAGCACTACGAGGCGCTCGCCCGCGCGCGCTACGTCTTCGGCAACTGGTCGCAGAAGGACTGGTTCGTCAAGCGCGACGACCAGATGTACGTGCAGTGCTGGCACGGGACGCCGCTGAAGAAACTGGGCTACGACGTCAAGGAGATGCCCTTCAAGCGCACCGAGGGCGTCGACTGGATGGAGTACGACGTCCCCCAGTGGGATCTGCTCCTCGCGCAGAACGCGTTCTCCGTGCCGCTGTTCCGGCGGGCGTTCCGCTACAACGGCGACGTCTTCCAGAGCGGCTATCCCCGCAACGACATCCTGAACAGCCCGCACCGCGGCGAGATCGCGGCGGCGGTCAGGCGGCGGCTCGGCATCCCCGCCCACAAGCGGGTCGTCCTGTACGCGCCGACGTGGCGGGACGACTTCCACCACGCCATCGGCAAGCGCGCGTTCAGCCTCGAACTCGACCTCGACGAGTTCCGCGCCGCGCTGGGCCGCGACCACGTCCTGCTGCTGCGCACGCACTACCTCGTCACCGACCGGCCGAAGCTGCGGCCGGGCGACTGCGTGATGGACGTGTCCGTCTATCCCGACATCTCCGAACTTTTCTTGATCTGCGATGTGCTCGTCACGGACTACTCGTCGTCCATGTTCGACTTCGCCGTCACCGGCCGGCCGATGGTCTTCTTCGCCTACGACCTGGAGCGCTACCGCGACCACGTGCGCGGCTTCTACTTCGACTTCGACGCGGAGGCCCCCGGGCCGCTGCTGCGGACGTCGCGGGAGGTCGTCGAGGCGCTGCGCGACCCGGCCGCGCTCGACGCCGGGTTCCGGGAGGCGCGCGCCGCGTTCGCCGCCCGGTACTGCCCGCACGACGACGGCCAGGCCGCCGCCCGCGTCCTCGACCGCGTCCTGCGCTGATCCACCCGGACCACCGCCCCGCCCACCACCTCGTTCACCGCCCCGCCCACCACCCGGACCACACCACCCCGCCCACCCCATCTCGGAGCCGCTCGTGTCCCCGCAAGTCAGCATCGTCGTCCCGTTCCGCAGCACCGGCGGCCGCCTCGCCGAGTGCCTGGAGTCGCTCGCCGCGCAGACGCTGCGCGACATCGAGGTGGTCATGGTGGACGACGCGGCCGCCGCCGGCGAGGCCGCCGTCGCCGAGGAGTTCGCCGGGCGCGACGACCGCTTCACGCTGCTCCGGCCGGACCCCGCCACCGCCGCCGGCGACGCCGGCGTCGAGCGGGCCGAGGGCAGGTACCTGGCGTTCGCGGACGGCGAGGACGCGCTGCCGCCCTACGCGTACGAACTGCTCGTCGGCACCCTCGACTCCACCGGATCGGACATCGCGGGCGGCAACGTCATGTGCCTGGACGAGGAACACGTCTGGCAGTCCCCGCTGCACGCCGAGCCCTACGCGAAGACGATGCTGTCGACGCACGTGACGCGGCACCCCGCCCTCCTCCAGGACCGCACCCTCTGGAACAAGGTCTACCGCCGCTCGTTCTGGGACACCCACAACCTCGAACTGGGCACGGACCAGGACGCCCTGGTCGCCGTCCAGACCCAGCTCCTGGCGTCCCTCGTGGACGTGCTCGACACCACCGTCTACTACTGGCGCGACCGCCCGGGAACGGCCACGCGGGTGCGCCCCGACTCGGCCCACATCACCCACCGGATGGCGACCCTCACGGCCGTCCGGAACTACGTCCACGACCACGCACCCGAGCTCCTCGCCGTCCACGACATGTACGCGCTGGACCTCGACGTGCGCGAGCTGATGCTCGCCCTGCCCGGCGCCACCGGCGAGGAGCGCGAGAGCCTGGTGAAGCTCGGCGCCGAGGTCGTCGCCGACGCCGACCGCTCGGCCGCCGCCGGGCTGGAGGCGATCCGGCGCCTGGAACTGCACCTGCTCGGCGAGCGCATGCTGCCCGAGCTGCTCGACGTGCTCCGCTTCGAGGAGGGCGGCCTCCAGGACGCGCCGGTCGTGCTCAAGGGGCGCCTGCGCCCGCGCTGGTACGCCCGCTACCCGTTCTTCGGGGACGAGGAGCGCCGCGTCCCCGAGGCCGTGTACGACGTCACGGACGAGATCGGCCTGTGGGCGGACGTCGACCGCGTCGAATGGGACGTCGACACCCTCATCGTCGAAGGCCACGCCCACTTCGACCGGTTCGACGTGTCGTCCGCCGCGGACTCCCGCATCCGGCTGTGGATGCGGGACGCCAAGACGGGCCGGGAGATCCGGCTGCCGGTGGAGCGGGTCCGGCGCCCGGACGTCACCGCGAAGTCCGGCCAGGCCGCGGTGTCCTACGACTGGTCGGGCTTCACCGCGCGGGTGGAGCCCGAGTACCTGCTGGACGGCGACGAGTGGCGGACGGCCACCTACGAGCTGTTCGCCGAGGTCTCCATGGCGGGCCGCAGGGCGGTGCAGCGGCTCACCGCGACCGCCCCGGCGGTGCGCTGGACGGCGGCGCGGCAGGTGGACGAGCACGTGGCCGTCCAGCCCGCCGCCGGTGACGACGACGTGTTCGTCGTCCACGTCAAGCGGGCCAAGGCCGTCCTCACCCGCATCCGCGTCGACGGGGACGTGCTCGAACTGTCCGGCTGGACGCGGCGCGCCCTCGGCGCCGGCGCCGCCATGGTCGCGGCCCGCCGGCACGGGGGAGAGGAGGTCCGCGGGGAGGTGACGCTGCGCCAGTCGTCGGTCCTGCGGATGGCGGAGGGCACCGGCTTCGACTTCACCGCGCGGCTCCCGCTGGAGTTCCTGACCTCGTACCGGAACGGCCCCGCGCCCTGCCAGGCGCACCTGCGGGACGCCATCGACTGGGACATCCGGCTGACCGGCGAGGGCGGCCCGCTGCGCCTCACGGTCGCGAGCAACGTCAAGCCCATGCGGTGCCTCCTGCCCGTGCCCGAACTGCCCGCGCCCGAACTGCCCGCGCCCGACCAGCCCGCGCCTGAACAGCCCGAGGGCGCCGCCGGGCCGCGCAGGGAGTTCGCGCTCACGCGGACGGCGTTCGGCAACCTGCGCGGCGTCGAGCGCAGCGCCCGCCCGGTCGTCCGGACGGCCGAATGGGACGACGACGGGCAGCTCACGCTGTGCGGCGACTCCGCCGACCCCGAAGGCCGCCCCGGCCACTTCGTGCTCCGGCGGCGCAGGTCGGGCGATGAGCACCGCGTCCCGGTCACCTGGGACGACGACCGCTTCACAGTGGCCTTCACGCCTGCCGCCCTGGCCGTCTTCGGGACGGATCTGCCGTTGAGCAGCGGAACGTGGGACGTGCTGGCGCGCGCGCACTCCACCGACGGGACGCACTCCATCGACGGGGAGGTGGCGGTCGTCGTCGAGCGCGAGGCGATTCCGGCCCTGCCCGCCTGGCGCCGCGCGGGCACGCACGAGTTTGAGGTCGGCGTCCACCAGACCGATGCGCTGGTGCTGCACAGCCGCCCCGCCCTCGGCGAGGACGAGCAGGGCGGCCACGCACAAGCACAGCTCTGGCAGCGCGACTACCCCGTCTACCTGCGCAGCCCCCTGGCGGACATCGCCGTCTTCTCCAGCTACGACGGGGCTCAGTACAGCTGCAACCCCAGGGCCATCTACGAGGAGCTCGCACGCCGCAACACCGACGTGGAGTGCGTGTGGGTCACCCGGGACGGCCAGTTCTCCGTCGACGCCCCGGAGGACGCCAACACCAGGACGGTGCTGGCGGGAACCCGCGAGCACTACCGCGTGCTCGCGCGCGCACGGCACATCATCACCAACCACCGGCTCCCGGCCTGGTACGTCAAGCGCGAGGGCCAGACCTACGTCCAGACCTGGCACGGGACCCCGCTGAAGCGGATCGGCCATGACCTCCAGGACGTCCCCTACCAGCGCACCGAGCGCCGGACCTGGCTGAACTGGGAGGTGCCGCGCTGGGACCTGCTGCTGTCCCCGAGCCCGTACGCCACCGAGGTCATGCGGCGGGCGTTCAAGTACGACGGCGAGGTCACGGAGTCGGGCTCCCCGCGCAACGACATCCTCAGCACCCCCGAGTGGGAGAGCGTCGGGACGGGCATACGCAAGCGCCTGGAGATACCCGACGGGAAGAAGGTCGTCCTGTACGCGCCGACCTGGCGGGACGACCGGCGCCACGCCCCCGGCAAGCAGGGCTTCTCCCTCGAACTCGACCTGGAGACCCTGCGCGGCACCCTGGGCGACGACTACGTCCTCCTCGTGCGGGCCCACCACTCCGTCACCGACAAGGCCGTCCCCGGGACGGACGACTTCGCCATCGACGTCACCCGCTACCCCGACGTGGCCGAGCTCTACATGGCGGCCGACGTGCTCGTCACGGACTACTCGTCCGCCATGGTCGACTACGCCGTCCTGGGCCGCCCCATCGTCTTCTACACCTACGACCTGGAGTGGTACCGCGACCAGCTGCGCGGCCTCTACATCGACCTGGAGGCGGAGGCGCCGGGGCCGCTCGTGAGGACGCCGGCCGAGGTCGCCGAGGCGGTCAAGGCCGCGCCCGGCGGCGAGGACCGGTACGCCGACGCCTACGACCGCTTCTTCGTGAAGTACTGCCCGCACGACGACGGGAAGGCGGCGGCCAGGGTCGTCGACCGCCTCTTCGGCGAAGGCGACGCGTAACGGGCGGCCGGTGCGTCAGCCCGGCCGCCGGGCCCGCGCGAACAGCCACGTCCCGGGGCAGCCGCCCAGCGGCAGCCGCCGCTCCACCGCGGCGGACAGCCGCAGCGCCTCGTTCGCGAGCGGATGCAGCGGGGCGAGGTCCTCGCGGCGGGCCGTCCGGTGCCTGAGCCGGCGCAGCAGCGGCCGGAGCAGCACGCCCCGGCTCCACAGCCCCTCCAGCACCAGCCCGGCGCCCTCGATCAGCTCGGCGAGCGCCTGGCGGCTGTAGCGGCGGACGCGGCCGGCCGCCACGTCATGCGCCGACCACAGCGCCATGTCGCACGGCGCGGACACCAGCGCGACGCCGCCGGGCCGCAGCACCCGGGCGATCTCCGCCGCCGCGCGCGCGTCGTCCTCGACGTGCTCCAGGACGTCCAGCGCCAGCGCCAGGTCGTACTCGGACGGCGGCAGCGGCAGGTAGCGCGCGTCGCCCTCGTACGCCTCGGCGCCGTGCGCGCGCGCCAGCGACACCGCGTCCGGGCTCAGGTCGATGCCGGTCGCCCGCCAGCCGTGCTCGGCGAGGACCCGGCAGGCCGCGCCGGACGCGCAGCCGATGTCGACGGCCGTCCCCGGCATGCTGAACCGCAGCAGCTCCGCGGTCAGCACGTCCCGCCGCTCGCGGTACCACCAGTTGTCGTTCTCGATCCGCGCGACCCGCCGGAGCTCGATCGTGTCCACGGGACAAGCCGACGGCATCGGCGGCGGCCCGTTCCACCGTCGTCGCCGTACGCGGGCGGATCGTTGACCCGCGCTTGACCCCGCCCCTGCGCTCGGCCCCGCGCCCGAGGGGTCAGCGCTTGCGGCGCCGCCGCACCAGGAACCGGATCGCGAGCAGCAGCGCGACGAGCCCGCCGACCGCCGGGACGGCCCGCTTGGCGACCGAGGGCCCCGCGACCTCTAGCAGGTCGATCGCGTCGTTCTCGTCCGCCACGTGCAGCGGGCGGCGCTGGGGACGCTCCGGCGCGGCGGCGGGGACGGCCTCCTCGGCCCTTGCGACGGCCTCTTCCGTGGCCTTCACCGGGCCGGGCTTGTCGGCCGGCTCCGCGGGCGCCTCGGGTTCGGACTCCGGCTCCGGCACCGCGACGGGCTTGGCGGGCGCCTCACCGATCGCCGCCGCGGCCGGGGCCTCGGCGGCCGGAGCCTCGGCGGCGGGGGCTCCGGGGGCGGGGGCCTCGGCGGCGGGGGCCCCGCCCGCCTCGCCGGACGACTCCAGCTCGGCCGCCAGCGCCTTGGCGAACCGGGAGATGATCTTCGAGCCGACCTCGGACAGGATGTTGCGGCCGAACTGCGCGGGCCGCCCGGTCACGTTCAGCTTGGTGTGCACGGTCACCCGCGTGGTGCCGTCCTCGGCGTGCAGCCGCGCCTGGACGGTCGCCGACGCCGTGCCGGAGCCGCGCGCCTCCTTCGCGGCGGCCTCCAGCGTCACGACGCGGCCGGACTCGTCCGCCGAGACGATCCGCGCGGTCCCGCGGTAGGTGATGGTCATCGCGCCGACCTTCACCTTCATCCGGCCCGAGTACTCCTCGCCGTCGACCGAGTCGAGCGTCGCGCCGGGCATGCAGGCCGCGACCCGCTCCACGTCGAGCAGCACCGACCAGGCCTGATCCACCGGTACGGGGACGGTGAATTCGTGGTCGAGCTCCATGAGCAAAGTCCTTATCGTCCGGAGAACTTGTCCGCGACCCTACGGCGGCGATCCGCCGCGTCGCCAGTGGGGCCGGCCGGCGGGCGGTCCGCCATGCGGCGCCGGTACCCGGTGCGGGGGCGATCATGCGGCCGGGTCCCGGGGCGACGGGACCCGGCCGCATGCTCGCGGCTCCGGGCGGCCGGCGCCGGTCAGCCGGCGGCGGCCGCCAGCGCCCGCGCGGTGAGCACGGTCGCCAGATGCGCCCGGTACTCCGACGACCCGTGCAGGTCGGTGGGCGGCTCGGTGCCGGCCGCGGCCTGCGCGGCGGCGGTGCGGTACGCGTCCTCGGACGCGGGCCCGCCCCGGACGGCGGTCTCGACCGCGCTCGCCCGCACGGGCACCGGACCCATGCTGCTCAGCGCGACCCGCGCGTCCGCGATGCCGCCGCCGTCGCGGTGGACGGCGCACGCGACGCCGACGATCGCCCACGCCTGCGCCGTCCGGTGGAACTTCTCGTAGTGCACGCCCCAGCCCGCGCCGAGCTTCGGCACGCGCACGCCGACGAGCAGCTCGTCCGGCTCCATCGCCGTCGTCATCCAGTCGACGAAGAACTCGGCGGCGGGGATCTCCCGCTCGCCGCGCACGGACCGGACGAGCAGCACCGCGTCCAGCGCCAGCGCGACCGCGGGCAGGTCGGCCGCCGAGTCGGCGTGGGCGAGCGACCCGCCGAACGTGCCGCGGTGCCGCACCGCCGGGTCGGCGACCGTCTCCGTCGTCACGGCGATCAGCGGGGCGTGCTCGCGGACCAGCGGGTCGCGCATCACCTGGTGGTGCGTCGCCATCGCGCCGATGACGATCGCGTCGCCGGCGTCGCGGATCTCGCGCAGCCCGTCGAGCCGGTCCAGGTCGACCAGCGCGTCCGGGATGGCGAGCCGCATCCGCAGCAGCGGCATCAGGCTCTGCCCGCCGGCCAGCACCTTCGCGTCCTCGCCCGCGTCCGACAGCGCCCTGACGGCGTCGTCGACCGTGGCGGGCCGCGCGTAGTCGAACGTCGCGGGGATCACAGGTCACCTCCGGCCGAGCCGAGGCCGCCGCCGGGGCCCGGTTCGGCGGCCGCGGGCGTGGCTTCGGCGCGCAGCGCGCGCCAGACGCGTTCGGGTGTGCACGGCATCGGCACGTCGTGGACGCCGTGCGGGCGCAGCGCGTCCACGATCGCGTTGACGACGGCCGGGGTGGAGGCGATCGTGCCCGCCTCCCCGACGCCCTTCACGCCCATCGGGTTGGACGTGGCCGCCGTCTCCGTGCGGTCGGTCGTGAACGTCGGCAGGTCCATCGCCGACGGGATGAGGTAGTCGGCCATGGTGGTCGTCGTCAGGTTGCCCTCGTCGTCGTACACGGCCTCCTCGTAGAGCGCCTGCGCGATGCCCTGCGCGAGCCCTCCGTGGACCTGGCCCTCCACGATGAGCGGGTTGACGACCTTGCCGACGTCGTCGACGGCCACGTACTTGCGGATCTTCACCATGCCGGTCTCGGTGTCGACCTCCGCCGCGCACAGGTGCGTGCCGTGCGGGAAGGAGAAGTTGTCCGGGTCGAACGTGGCGTCGGAGTCGAGGGAGGGTTCGATGCCGTCCGGCAGGTCGTGCGCGGCGAACGCGGCCAGCGCGACCTCCTGCAGCGTCTTGCCCTCCTGCTGGACGCCGCGCACGCTGAAGCGTCCGCCGCTGAACTCCAGGTCCTGCTCGGACGCCTCCAGCAGGTGCGCGGCGACCTTGCGGGCCTTGTCGACGACCTTCTCGCAGGCGGAGAACAGCGCGACCCCGCCCACGGCCAGCGAACGGGACCCGTAGGTGTCCATGCCCTTGTGCGAGATCGCCGTGTCGCCGTGCAGGACCTTCACGTCCTCGAACGGGACGCCGAGCCTGTCCGCGGTGATCTGCGCCCAGGCCGTCTCATGGCCCTGCCCATGCGCGGACGAACCCGTGACCACCTCGACCTTGCCGGACGGCAGAACGCGCACCGCCGCGTGCTCCCAGCCGCCCGCACCGTAGGAGAGGGACCCCAGCACGCGCGAGGGCGCGAGCCCGCACATCTCGGTGAACGTCGACACCCCGATGCCGAGCTGGACGGGGTCCTGCCGGTCCCGCCGGTCGGCCTGCTCGGCGCGCAGCTTGTCGTACTCGAACAGCTCCAGCGCCTTGTCCGTCGCCGCCTCGTAGTTGCCCGAGTCGTAGGTGAGGCCCGCGATCGTCTCGTACGGGAACTCCTCGTGCTTGATCCAGTTGCGGCGCCGCACCTCGATGGGGTCCATGCCCAGTTCGTTGGCCAGCTCGTCCATCAGCCGCTCGATCGCGTACGTGGCCTCGGGACGGCCAGCCCCCCGGTACGCGTCCGTGGGCATCTTCGTCGTGAAGACGCCCGTGCAGGTGAACGACAGCGCGTCCATCTTGTAGATGCCGTTGAACATGAACGCGCCCAGCAGCGGGATGCCCGGCGTGACCAGCATCAGGTACGCGCCCATGTCGGCCAGCAGGTCCACCTTCAGGCCGCGGATGCGGCCGTCCCGGTCGGCCGCGAGCGTGAGCCGCTGGATCTGGTCGCGCCCGTGGTGGACGGTCATGTTGCCCTCGCTGCGCGTCTCCGTCCACTTGACGGGCCGGCCGAGCCTGCGGGCCAGCAGCAGCGCGAGGACCTCCTCCCCGTACACCTGGAGCTTGGAGCCGAAGCCGCCGCCGACGTCCGGCGCGACGACCCGGATCCGGTGCTCGGGGATGCCGGTGACCGTGGCCAGCATCAGCCGCAGGATGTGCGGGATCTGCGTCGCCGAGTACAGCGTGAACTCGTCACCCTCCGGGACGCACAGCACCGACCGCGGCTCCATCGCCGTGGGGATGAGCCTCTGCTGGACGTAGCGGCGCTCGATGACGACCGGGGCGTCCCTCATCGCGGCGTCGAGGTCCCCGTTCTCGAACACCCACGTGTAGGACTTGTTCGTCCCGAGGTCGTCGTGGACGAGGTCGGCGCCGTCGGCCAGTGCGGCCTCCATGTCCACCACCGGGGGCAGCGGCTCGTAGTCGACGTCGATCTCTTCCAGGGCGTCCACGGCGGCGGCCTTGTCGCGGGCGACGACGCACGCCACGGGCTCACCGACGTAGCGCACCTCGCTCACCGCCATGGGCGGATGGTCCGGGTGCTTCATGTCCTCGGTGACGACCCACGCGCACGGCAGCGACCCCTGCTCCTCGGCGAGGTCGCGCCCGCTGAACACGGCGACCACGCCGGGGCTCTTCCTCGCCTGGGACGTGTCGACGGCCGAGATCCGCGCGTGCGCGATCGGGCTGCGCAGGAACGCCACGTGCAGCGTGCCCGCGGGGGTCATGTTGTCGGTCCACCGGGTGCGCCCCGTGATGAGCCGGGCGTCCTCCGACCGCTTGCGCGGGCTGCCGACCTCCTGCACGGTCACGGCGTCACCTCCCGTCCGGCGGGCTCGCGCATCTCGCTCGCCGCCCGCCGCACCGCCTTGACGATGTTCTGGTACCCCGTGCACCGGCACAGGTTGCCCTCGAGCCCCTCCCGGACCTCCTCCTCGGACGGGTCGGGGTTCTCCCGCAGCAGATCGAGCGACGCCATGATCATGCCCGGCGTGCAGTAGCCGCACTGGAGCGCGTGCTCCTCGTGGAAGGCCCGCTGCATCGGGTGCGTCTCACCGTCCAGGCCGAGGCCCTCGACGGTCGTGACGTCGCGGCCGTCCGCCTGGACGGCCAGCACGGAGCAGCTCTTGACGCTCAGTCCGTCCATCAGGACGGTGCAGGCTCCGCAGTTGCTGGTGTCGCACCCGATCGGGGTCCCGACCTTTCCCAGCCGTTCGCGCAGATAGTGGACCAGAAGGAGGCGCGGTTCGACGTCGTCCTCGTACGTCGTCCCGTCGACCTCGACACGGATACGTGGCATGCGTTTCTCTCCCAGGGACGTCTCGGGGTGGACATGGAGAACGATCCCCAGGGCGGGGCGCGCTGGTCGGGCCACGTCATCGGGGCCACCTCCGTGGAAGGCGACGCTCCGAACCTATGCCGCGGTTGAATTCCGTACTAGACCCCGGCATCGCTTATTTACCGACGTCTGATGCAACGATGGTCGTTATCGCACGCGAAACGGAACCTTCGGGGTAAGGGGCCGTTATGTTCCTCTTCTCCTCGTCTCGCCTTGGCTGCCTCGGTTCGCTGGCCGTGACGCTGGTGCTCAGCGGGATCGTCTACGTGCTCATCAGCCGCTGAGGGCTCATCGGCCGCCGAGCGCTCATCAGCCGCCGCCGGCCGCTCATCGGCCGCCGACCCGCGGGAAGTGTGCGGACACGCGGTGATCGGTTTGACAACGGCCGGTGACCGAGTGTCTCCTTGTGCTCGTGACCGAGCGCCCGTCGACCCAGGTGTCGACCAGCAGCCCCGCGGCCCCGCGCCGCGCGGCCTGTGCGCCGTGTCCTTCGTGTTGTTGTCGCTGAACCGTTCGCACCGGCCCGGCATCCGCACACGCGCGCAGTCACGCGCACATACACGAAGGACCCTTCTTCCCATGGACCTCTCCGTGGTTCCCGACATCACCATGCGAGGCCAGGACGACCCGCACGGCCGTACCGTCGCCGTCCGCCCGCCGACCGCCGGGCAGCTCGCCGCCCGCGTCCGGGACCTGGCGGGACGCCCCGACGAGTGGTGGGGGCTCGCCCGGTTCGACGCGGGCCGCCCGCGGGACGTCCCGCTGGGCGGCGGCGTCTGGCTGACGACCTGGCCGCCCGGCCACGGCGGTACCGTCCGCGGCGGCGTCAGCACCCTCGTCGCGGGCGAGCTGGCCGCCGTCACGATGACCGAGCGCGGCGTCACCGAGCGGCCGCTGCGCGCCAACCGGGTGCGGGTGCACGGCGGGCCGCAGGCGCTGACGAACCCCGGCCCGGCCTTCGCCGTCAGCCTGCACGCCGCCGCGGAGGCTCCCGAGATCCCCTGAGACCGCCGGGCCGGACGCCCCGCCTCAGCGCGGCCGGTCGGTGAGGTAGCGGGACGCCGCCTCCCGGCCGATGAGCGGCAGCAGCGCGAAGTAGGTCAGCGACGGCAGCAGCGACGGCAGCTCCGCCGGGTCGCCCGTCTCCATCTGGACGTGGATCGCGCTGTAGACGCCGCCGACGATCGCGTCGACCACCGCGACCGGGACGGGCGGCAGCGACGGGCCGGTGAAGAACGCGCGGAACCGGGCGAGGTCCTCCAGCCGCGCCTGCCGGACCTGCGGGCCCGCCGCGTTCGCCTCCACCAGCGACGCCCGCGCGAACCGGGGCTCGCGGGCCAGCGCGGTGAGCAGGGTGCGCAGCGCAGCGTGGATGCCGTCCGGCCGGCTCGGCGCCGCCTCGTACGCCTGCGTCATGCGGCCGAGCAGGATGTCCATGCCGCGCCGGTAGGCGGCGAGGAAGCACTCGTCCAGGTCGGTGAAGTGCGCGTAGAACGTCTTCTTCGTGACGCCGGCGGCCTCGGTGACCCGGCTGATCGTGGTGTGCGCGAACCCGCGCTCGGAGACGACCTGGACGAACGCGTCGATCAGCCGTCCCCGCTGGATCCCGGCGACGGTCTCGGGGGAGAGGCCGTGCCGTCCGGGCTTGATGGCGCGGTCGGGGTCGAGCGCGGACCGCGACCCGGGCAGCACGTCCGCGCAGCCCGCGTCGGGCGCCCCGGTCTGCCCCGTCATCGAAACCCGCTCCCCGCAGATCCGCTCGCTCGCCTGCCTTGGGGATCACCCTACTTCGCGATCCTCGGCGGCGGATCAGCGCAGGTGCCGGCGGCGCCCGCGGGTCAGGACCCGGACGGTCCCGACGAGGCCGAGGCCGATGAGGATCACCGGTGCCAGCACGGTCCCGGGCAGGATCCGCTCGTCCGAGAGCCCCTCGGCGAGGAACAGCCCCGCGAGGGCGAGGAAGAACACCCCCGTCACCGGGCCCGCCGGATCGAACCGGTACCGCCGCACGTCGCCCTTCCCCTGTCCGGCTTCCCGCCGCTCAGCCACGGTGCACGTCCACGTCTCCGACCTTCCCGCGTATCCGCAGTTCGATCACCGGCGGGTTCCCGCCCTTCGTCTCCGGTTCGAGCACCTCGGTGAGCTTGGCGTTGGGCCCGCTCGTCGTCCGGTTCTGCACGCGCAGGTCGCCGAGCGCGATCCGCGCGTCCAGGTCGATCCGGGCCGAGGGCGGCAGGGTGACCGCCAGCGCGCCGACGAGCACCTGCGCGTCGATGGTGACGCGCTGGCCGGGCGCGATCGGCAGCGCGGTGAGGTCCAGGTCGCCCTGGCCGAGGCCGATCTTGTAGGTGTGGTCCGTCTGCGACACGTCGGTGGGGCGCCAGCCCACGCTCCCGTACTCGGCGTTTCGCGGCATGTCCCCCGCCACGGTCGTGGTCAGCATGCTCAAGGTCAGCAGGGTGCCCGCCGTGGCGAGGCCGCGCGTGCGGAACCAGCCGCCGGCGACCAGGCCGAGCCCGATGGCCGCGAGCGCGGGCGCCATGACGATCAGCCACGAGTCGGGCGCCGGATACCCGCCGGCGACGGGGATCAGCGCCGCGCCCGCCGCCATCGCGGCCAGCAGCGTGATCGTCGCCGCGGGCGACCGGCCGCATCCCTGCTTCCGGGACGCCTCCCGCCCGGCCTCCGCCGCGGGCACGTCCCCGGCGGCCGCGTCGGCGTGGGCGGCGGAGTACTCGGCCAGGTCGATCATGCCCGCGGGCAGCCCGCCGCCCGTCCACCGCTCCCCGGAGGCGTCCTTGTCGAGCGACACGCCCGTGCCCGGCGGTACGCCGCCCGGCCCCGGCCGCTCCCACGCCGCGGACGGCTCCGGCGGGTGCCCGGCGAGCCGCTCGGGGACCGACCGCGCGACGGCGACCAGGTCCGTGCCCCGCGAGTGCGCCACCAGCAGCACCAGCCCGAACACCACCAGGACGGCGATCGTGTCGGTGTAGGCCCCGCCGAACAGGCTGAACGCGACGCCGACGCACAGCAGCGCGCCGAGGACCGCCAGGACGGCCTGCGCGTCGAACCACCGCCGGAACAGCTGCTCCGCCAGCGACGACTCGCCGGGGCTCGCGGGCATCAGCAGCGCCGCCACGATGTAGAGGAGGACCCCCTGCCCGTGCGCCAGCACGAGGATCGCGAAGCCCACCCGGAAGACGACCGGGTCGATGCCGGTGTGGCGGCCGAGGCCGGTGCACACACCGGCGAGGAGCCGCCGGTCGGCGACCCGCGCCAGCCGCGGATAGCCCGGTTCCGTCCGCTCCCGCGTCGCCCGGTCACTGTCCATGCCTGCCATGCCCATGCCCATATGGTGGCCCTCCGCCCGCCGCGCGGGGTATCGGGGACGTCCCTGATCCGACCCTGACCCGGGACCGGGGTACGTCCCTGATGCGCTCCGGCCCGCGGCGTGTGACGATCGGTGACGTGGGAGTTCCGAGGGAAGGGCGGCGGTGAGCCGGGAAGCGGTGGACGCGGAGGCGGCCGGGCGCCCGGACCCCGCGCCGGTGCCGGTCCCGCGCCTGGAGCGCGCGGCCGAGGGCAGGCTGCTGGCCGGGGTGTGCCGGGGGCTGGCCTCGCACCTCGGCCTCGACGTGGTGCTCGTCCGGGGCGCGTTCGTGCTGCTGACGGTGGCGAGCGGCCTCGGAGTCGCCGCGTACGCCGCGTTCTGGATCCTGGTGCCGGTGGCCGAGAAGCCGCCGGCGGACGGCGCCACGGCGGCCGTGCCCGCCGGGGGGCGGCGCGGCCGCGACTGGGGCCAGCTGCTCGCCTACACGGCCGTCACGCTGGGGCTGTCGCTGCTGCCGTGGAGCGCGGCCGGGGTCGTCCAGTGGGCGCTGTGGCCGTTCGCCGTCGGCGGGATCGGCGCCGCGATCCTGTGGCAGCAGGCCGACCGCGACCAGCGGCAGCGGTGGACGCTGCCGCTGCGCCAGCGGTGGCTGCGCAGCCTGCTCGGGCTGCTGCTGGTCGTCGGCGGCATCGGCGGCGTCGTCGTGCAGAACGTGGACGCCGCGCAGGCGCGGTCCGTGATCGTCGCCATGCTGATCATCCTGACCGGGGTCGCGGTGATCGTGACCCCGTGGGTGGTGCGGCTCTGGCAGGACCTGGACTCCGAGCGGCACGAGCGCATCCGCTCCCAGGAGCGCGCCGAGCTGGCCGCGCACATCCACGACTCGGTGCTGCACACGCTGACGCTGATCCAGCGGAACGCGCACGACACGCGCGAGGTGCAGCGGCTCGCCCGGTCCCAGGAGCGGACGCTGCGGACCTGGCTCTACGAGCCGCGCGCCGACCCCGACCTGACGTTCGCCGCGGCGATCAGGGAGGCCGCCGGCGAGGTCGAGGACGACCACGGCGTGCCCATCGAGGTCGTCTGCGTGGGCGACGCCTCGCTGGACGAGCGGCTCGGCGCGGCGCTGCAGGCCGCGCGGGAGGCGATGGTGAACGCCGCGAAGTACGCGGAGGCGCCGTCGGTGTCGGTGTACGCGGAGGTGGCGGGGGACGAGATCGCCATCTTCGTCCGCGACCGGGGCAAGGGTTTCGACCTCGACGCGGTCCCGGCGGACCGGATGGGCGTCCGAGGGTCCATCATCGGACGTATGGAGCGCAACGGCGGCAAGGCGACCGTCCGCACCGCTCCCGGTGAGGGCACCGAGGTTCGGCTGGAGATCAAGAAACCATGACTGAGGCTCTGAAGCGGGTCGTCCTCGTGGACGACCACCAGATGTTCCGGACCGGCGTGAAGGCCGAGCTGGGCGGGGGCGTCGAGATCGTCGGGGAGGCGGGCGACGTCGACGAGGCGGTGGCGGTGATCCGCGAGGCGCGGCCGGACGTGGTCCTGCTGGACGTCCACCTGCCGGGCGGCGGCGGGATCGAGGTGCTGCGCCGGCTGCACGGCGCCGTCCCGTCCAAGTTCCTCGCGCTGTCGGTGTCGGACGCGGCGGAGGACGTGATCGGGGTCGTGCGCGGCGGGGCGCGCGGCTACGTCACCAAGACGATCTCGGGCCCGGAGCTGACGGACGCGATCGGCCGGGTCGCCGAGGGCGACGCCGTGTTCTCGCCGCGGCTGGCCGGGTTCGTGCTGGACGCGTTCGCCGCGTCCGACGTCCCGGCGGTGGACCCCGAGCTCGACCAGATCACCCAGCGGGAGCGGGACGTGCTGCGGCTGATCGCGCGCGGCTACGCCTACAAGGAGATCGCCAAGGAGCTGTTCATCTCGGTGAAGACGGTCGAGACGCACGTGAGCAGCGTGCTGCGCAAGCTCCAGCTGTCGAACCGGCACGAGCTGTCGCGCTGGGCCGCCGCCCGCCGCCTCGTCTGATCGCCGCCTCGTCTGACCACCGCCTCGTCTGACCACCGGGGGCCGCCGTCCGCGCGGTGATCATTTCGCCGCAAACGTGTCTTGGTGCCCGATACAGTCGCTGGTCATGACATATCCTCCCCCCGGGTCCGGGTACCCGGGTCCCCAACCCCCTTTCCAGCCTCCTCCGGCGCCTCCCGGGCCGCCCGGGTACGGCGGCTCCCCGTACCGCAACGAGTCCACCAACGGGCTCGCGGTCGCGGCCTTCATCACCGGCCTGCTCGGCTGCCTCGGCGTCCTCGGGATCATCCTCGGGGCGATCGCGCTGAGCCAGATCGGCCGCAACGGCGGCCGCGGCCGCGGGCTCGCGATCGGCGGCATCGTCCTGTCCTCGCTCTGGCTCGTCAGCGCCGTCGTCATCGGCATCGCGGCCGCCGCCAGCGACTCATCGTCCGACGGCGGCGCCCTGCCGCGGCCGACGCAGAGCAGGACGCAGACGGTGGACGCGCAGAAGATGAAGGTCGGCGACTGCATCAACGACGCCGCGACCGCGTCCAACCCGGCCGGCGCCGAGCCGGTCGAGGTCGAGAGCGTGAAGATCGTGCCGTGCACCGGGCCGCACGACGGCGAGGTGGCGGCCGTCTTCCGGCTGACCGGCTCGATCATGCCGCCGGAGTCGGAGCTGCAGCGCCGGGCGTCGGACGGCTGCAAGATCCGCACCCGGGCGCGCATCGACCGCGACCCCGCGGGGAGCCGCCTCGGGAACTCCTACTACTACCCCACGGACGAGTCGTGGCGGCAGGGCGACCGCACCGTCACCTGCGTGATCGTCGCGGCGAGCGAGGGCGTGAAGCTCACCCGGCCGGTACGGCCCTGACGTACCCGGCGTCCGCCGGGCGGCCGGCCCGCCGCCCGGGCCCGCGGGACCCCCGTGACCGCTCCGGAGGCCCCGCGCGAACCCCGCCGGCTCACGGATGCGAGTCCCGCATCGTGCTCACGACCATCTCGGCCACCTGCTCGACCGTGGCCACGCCCTTCTCCATCGTCGGGCTCTCCCCGCTGCACACCGCGACCAGGAAGTCGTGGTCGCGTCCGGTGATGCGGCCGACGCTGTTCACCGTCCAGCCGTGCCCCTGACGGCGGACCGGCGTCCATCCGTTCTTCAGCGCCACCTTCTCGCCCGGACGGGCCGCCGCGCTGACGCCCCACGCCTGCTCCTTCACCACCGAGCCCATCAGCCCCAGGATGTACCGGCGGTTCGCCGGCTTGATGGGGCTGCTGTCCGACACGAGGGTCCGCAGCAGGCGCACCTGGTCGGCCGGTGTCGTCAGCGACGATCCCCATGACCCGGCGAACGGCGTCGTGTTCTTCAGGCCGAGGCTCCGGTTGGCCTTCCTGACGCCGCCGCTGCCGCCGGCCGCGGAGTACAGCGCGTCCGCCGCCGAGTTGTCGCTCTCCCGGATCATCTGCCCGGCGAGGTCCCGCTGCCCCCGCGTCAGCGCGTCGCGCCCGCGCTGGTGCCGCAGGACGAGGCTGGACAGGATGTCGACCTTCATGACGCTGGCGCTGACGAACCGGCCGTTCTCGTTCTGCCCGAACGACAGCCCGGTGCGCAGGTCGGTGGCCATGATCCCCGCCCTGCCCGGACGGGTGCCGAGGTAGTCGCGGACGGCGAAGGTCAGCGCCGTCCGGTCGAACGGGCGGGTCCGCCGCTCGTTCGCCACGGCGGCCTCCCGTCCGGGCTCGACCGCTTCCTTGGCGCCGACGGTCGCGCCGCTCTTGCGCTGCGGTGCGTCCGCGACGAGCCAGTGGGCGGTGAGCCCCGCCCCGGTGGCGCCCGCGGCCAGGGCGAGCACGATGATGTGGCGTCGCATCGATCCCCCCGAATTCGTGCGACCGGTGATGGTGCGCAGTGCGCGGATGGTGTGCGCAGTGCGCTGGACGGCGCGCGGTGCGCCGGGCGGCGCGGAGTGCGCCGGGTGATGGTGCGGAGTGCCTAGAGCACGCCGGGCAGCCGGGCAGGGCAGCCGGGTTCGCAGCGCTCGGCGTGCCGGGCGACGCGGCGCGCGTACGTCCCGAACCGGCGGCGCAGGGCCGCCCGCGTGAACGGGCCGGTCCCCGGGAAGCCCTCGACCTCGCCGCGCCAGCGGATCAGCGTTCCGCCGTGCTGCGGCTCCAGGGTCACGTCGACGAGCGCGCGGCGGCGCGGCGGGCCGGTGCGGGCGACGTAGCCGTAGTGCCGCGGCGGGTCCCAGGCCACGACCTCCTCGCGCCAGGGCGGGACGGACCGGACGGCCCCGATCCCGTTCGGGTGCTCGGTCCCGTCGGCCTCGCGCCGCGCGCGGAGCCAGAAGCCGCCCCACTCGCCCCACGCCTCGGCGAGGCACAGGTGCTTGAAGATCACTTCCGGTTCGGCGGTGGACCTGGCGGTGGCCTCGATCTCATGCGGCATGACAACCCCCCGTGTTCCGTCACGTGGGGTACATGCCCGATCTGCGGCTAATTACGGCTTGTGATGAGCCGGATTTATAGCGTGACCAAAATTTGGGGGTGCGTTCAGGCGGTGTCGACGACCTGGAAGGACTCGGCCAGCCGGCCCTCCGGCAGGCCCGCCGCCGCGGCGTTGGCTCCCAGCCAGCCGCGCAGCATCTCCGGCAGCCCGTCGCCCATGTGCGCGGTCTGGCTCGCGTGCGCCCGCAGCGCGTTCACCTTGCGCTCGAAGCGGTCGGTGATGTCGACGTAGTGGTTCACGACGGGGCCGCCGGTGATCCACACCTCCCGCGCCGTCCACGCCTCCAGGCCCTCCTCGGCGAGCAGCTCCGGGAACGCGTACGGGTTGCGGGCATCGGGGTAGACGGCGTCGAGCGCGGCCGAGCCGACCGCCCGGTGGTCGGGGTGGCTCGGGTAGATCCGCTCGTAGTTGCGCTCCGGGCTCGGCATCAGCACCCGGTCCGGCCGCACCTGCCGGATCACCCGGGCGATGTCGCGGCGCAGGTCCAGGGTGGCCTCGACCCGCCCGTCCGGGTAGCCGAGGAACCGGACGTCGGTCACCCCGACGCACTTGGCCGCCGCGCGCTGCTCCTCCCGGCGCAGCGCCGCCATGTCCGCCCGGGAGACCGCGTCGTCGAAGCCGCCCGCGTCGCCGTCGGTCACCATGAGGTAGACGACCTCGATGCCCCGGTCCGTCCAGCCCGCCACGGTCCCGGCCGCGCCGAAGTCGACGTCGTCGGGGTGCGCCATCACGGCGAGGACTCGCTGCAGCCCGTCCTCCAGCCCCCGCCCGCCGCCATTCAACGGACGAGCTCCGCTCGGCTCATTGTCGTCCAGAACGTTGGTCACGGATTCAACAATAAGGTCCGCGAACCGTCCGGGCACGCCCGGAGATCGGACTTCCGCGCGCTCGGGGGTTCAGAACGAGGTCAGCGCCGCGAGAAGGCGTTCCTGGAACGCCGCCACGTCGCTGCCGACGGCGACCTTCACCGGCCGGCGGGTGTCCTCGGCGGGCAGCGACCGCGCGTCCCACACGGTCGTGCCGCGCGTCAGCTCGCCCCGCAGCTCCACGCGGACGGGCCGGTGCGCGTACTCGCCGAGGTCCGGGTCCACGGCCAGCATCGCGGCGAGGGCGTCGTGGATGACCGCGCCCCGGCGCTTCAGCGTCGGCGTGTAGGCGACCTCGTAGAACTTCAGGATGCGCGCGGCGAAGGCGGCGACCTCGCCGTCGTGCGCGGCGAGCCGGTCGAGCCAGTCGTCGTGGACGGCGGTCGGGTGCGTGGCGTCCAGCGGCACCAGCACGACCGGCCAGTCCGCCGCGAACACCAGGTCGGCGGCCTCCGGGTCGTGCCAGATGTTCGCCTCGGCGTGCGTGGTGATGTTGCCCGGGTGGTCGAACGCGCCGCCCATGACGACGACCTCGCGGACGAGCGAGGGCAGCTCGCGGTCCAGCAGCAGGGCGGCGCCGAGGTTCGTCAGCGGGCCGGTCGCCAGCAGCGTCAGCTCGCCGGGCCGCTCGCGCGCCAGCCGGACGATCTGCGCCGGGGCGGGCTCGGCGACCGGCCGCCCGGCAGGCTCGGGCAGGTGGGTGTCGCCGAGACCGTCCGTCCCGTGCCAGTCCAGCGCGTAGTGGACGTCCTGCGCCATCGGCCGGTCCGCGCCCACCGCGACCGGGACGCCCTCGGTGATCCCGGCCGCCTCCAGCACGCGCAGCGTGTTCAGCGCCCCGGTCAGCGGGTCGATGTTGCCGTGCACCGTGCCGACCGCCGCCAGCTCCGCCTCGCCTGCCCGGACCAGCGAGGCCAGGTAGAGCAGCGTCATCGCGTCGTCGATGCCGGTGTCGCAGTCGTAGAGGATCGCGGGTCTCTTGGTCACGACCGAAACCTATACGCGAACCCGTACGCCCTCCAGGCGCGGCCGGACGCCGAAGATCGCGGACCGTCCGGCGATTGGGCCTGGGACGCGGCGCCGCACCGGGGTAGAGCAAGAGACATGCGCAAACTCATCAACGCCCCGGCGGACGTGGTCTCCGACGCGCTGCGCGGCCTCGCCGCCGCGCATCCTTCGCTGAACGTCGATCCGGAGAACGGCACGGTCGTGCGGGCGGACGCGCCCCGGTCCGGAAAGGTCGCCCTGGTGTCGGGCGGGGGGTCCGGCCACGAGCCGCTGCACGCCGGTTTCGTCGGCCACGGCATGCTGGACGCGGCCTGCTGCGGCGAGGTGTTCACCTCACCCGTCCCCGACCAGATCATCGCGGCGACGATGGCCGTGGACGGCGGCGCCGGGGTGGTGCACCTGGTGAAGAACTACACCGGCGACGTCATGAACTTCCAGCTCGCGGCCGAACTCGCCGAGGACGAGGACATCGAGGTCGATTCGGTCATCATCAACGACGACGTCGCCGTCGAGGACAGCACGTTCACCGCCGGGCGGCGCGGCACCGGCGCGACCCTGTTCGTGGAGAAGATCGCCGGCGCGCTCGCCGAGGAGGGCGCGGCGCTGGACGCGGTCGCGGGGGTCGCGCGGGAGGTGAACGAGCGCAGCCGGTCGTTCGGCGTCGCGATCTCGCCCTGCACGGTGCCCGCCGCCGGGACGCCCACGTTCGAGCTCGGCGAGGACGAGATGGAGCTCGGCATCGGCATCCACGGCGAGCCCGGCCGGGAGCGCGCCGAGATCGGCACGGCCGCGGAGATCACGGCCGCCTCGCTCACCGCGATCGACGCGGACATGCCGCTGTCGGGGTCCGAGGTCCTGGTGCTGGTGAACGGGATGGGCGGCACCCCGCTGATCGAGCAGTACATCGCCTACGCGGCGGCGGCCGAGTGGCTGGAGGGGCACGGCGCGACCGTCGTTCGGCGCCTGGTCGGCCCGTACGTCACGAGCCTGGAGATGGCCGGCTGCATGATCAGCGTCTGCCGGATGACGCCCGAGCTGACCCGCCTCTGGGACGCGCCCGTCGAGACCCCCGGGCTCCGGTGGGGCCGGTGAACGCGGGCTCGACGGACTCCGGCCCGGCGGACGGGGTCTCGCTGGACGCGGACGGCCTCGCCTCCTGGATCCGGCACGCCGCCGAACGGGTCGCCGCCGACGCCGAGCGGCTCACCCGGCTGGACGCCGCCATCGGCGACGGCGACCACGGCCACAACCTCGACCGCGGCTTCCGTGCGGCCGTCGAGGCCCTCCCGGACGGCGCGCCGCCCGGCAAGGTGCTGATCGCCGCCGGGCGGGCCATCGTGTCCAAGACCGGCGGGGCGTCCGGTCCCCTCTACGGGACGGCGCTGCGCCGCGCGGGCAAGTCCCTCGGCGACGCCGCCGACGTGGACGCCGCCGCGCTCGGCGGGGCGCTGCGGGCCGCGCTGGACGGCGTCCGCGACCTCGGCAAGGCCGCCGACGGCGACAAGACCATGGTCGACGCGCTCGCCCCGGCGGTCGCGGCCTACGAGGCGGCGCTCGCGGACGGGGCCGATCTCGCCGGGTGCGTGCGCGCCGCCGCCGATGCGGCCGTCACGGGCGCGGAGGACACCGTCCCGATGCGGGCCCGCAAGGGCCGCGCGAGCTACCTGGGCGAGCGCAGCGTCGGGCACATGGACCCGGGCGCCGCGTCCACCGCGCTCCTGCTCGGGGCGCTCGCCGATGTGACGGGGGAGGGCTGAATGGTCGGCATCGTGCTCATCTCGCACAGCGCGACGCTCGCCGAGGGCGCCGCCGAGGTCGCCCGCGCGATGGGCGTCGGGAAGGCCGTCGTCGAACCCGCCGGCGGCGACGCCGAGGGCCGCCTCGGGACCAGCATCGACCTGGTCGAGCAGGCCGTCGCCACCGCGAACGACGGCGACGGCGTGGTGCTGCTCGCCGACCTCGGCAGCTCCGTCCTCACCGCCAAGATGCTCATCGAGGACGCCGGCGGCGACGACGTCCTGCTCGCCGACGCGCCCCTGGTCGAGGGCGCGGTCGCCGCCGCGTCCATGGCCGCGACGGGCGCGGACCTCGCCGCCGTCCACGCCGCCGCCGAGTCCGCCCGCGACCACCGCAAGACGTCCTGACCCGCGGAACGTCCCGACCCGGGCCGTGGCGGGACGCGGCGCGGCCTGCGGCCCGCCGCGGCCGGTGTCGCGGACGCGCCGAAACCGTCGGCGCCGCGCCGTAGACTCGCACGTGATGTCGAAGACCGAAGCTCACCCCTTGCTCGATGGCCTCAACCCGCAGCAGCGCGCCGCCGTCGTGCACTCCGGCGGCCCCCTGCTGATCGTCGCGGGCGCCGGCTCGGGCAAGACCCGGGTGCTCACCCACCGCATCGCGCACCTGCTCGCCGAGCGGGACGTGCACCCCGGCCAGATCCTCGCGATCACCTTCACCAACAAGGCCGCCGCCGAGATGAAGGAGCGCGTCGACGCCCTCGTCGGGCCGCGCTCGCGCGCCATGTGGGTGATGACGTTCCACTCCGCGTGCGTGCGGATCCTGCGCCGCGAGGCCAAGCGCCTCGGCTTCCCCACGAGCTTCTCGATCTACGACCAGGCCGACGCGAACCGGCTGATGGCGCTGGTCTGCCGCGAGCTCGACCTCGACCCGAAGCGGTACCCGCCGAAGTCGTTCAGCGCCCAGGTCTCCAACCTGAAGAACGAGCTGATCGACTACGAGACGTTCAAGGACCGCGCCTCCACGCACATGGAGCAGACGCTCGCCGAGGCGTACGAGATGTACCAGGCGCGGCTCCAGCAGGCCGGCGCCATGGACTTCGACGACCTGATCATGATGACGGTCAACCTGCTCCAGGTGTTCCCGGAGGCCGCCGAGCACTACCGGCGCCGGTTCCGGCACGTCCTCGTCGACGAGTACCAGGACACCAACCACGCGCAGTACGAGCTGGTCCGCGAGCTGACCGCGCCCATCTCCGGCGGCCCGGCCGACGGCGGCGGCGATGGGTACGGCGACGGCGAGGGGCTCGGCGCGGCGGAGCTGTGCGTCGTCGGCGACGCCGACCAGTCGATCTACGCGTTCCGCGGCGCGACGATCCGCAACATCCTGGAGTTCGAGCGCGACTACCCGGACGCCACCACGATCCTGCTGGAGCAGAACTACCGCTCCACGCAGACGATCCTGTCCGCGGCCAACGCGGTGATCGAGCGCAACGCCGACCGCAAGCCCAAGAAGCTGTGGTCCGACCAGGGCGAGGGCCACAAGATCACCGGCTATGTGGCCGACAACGAGCACGACGAGGCCGCGTTCGTCGCCCACGAGGTCGACCGGCTCACCGACGAGGGCGACGCCCGTCCCGGCGACGTCGCCGTGTTCTACCGCACCAACGCCCAGTCCCGCGTCTTCGAAGAGGTGTTCATCCGGGTCGGGCTGCCGTACAAGGTCGTCGGCGGCGTCCGGTTCTACGAGCGCAAGGAGATCCGCGACGCGCTCGCCTACCTGCGCTGCCTCGCCAACCCCGAGGACACCGTCTCCCTGCGCCGCATCCTGAACGTGCCGAAGCGCGGCATCGGCGACCGCGCCGAAGCCTGCGTGGAGGCGTACGCGTCCCGCGAGCGCATCTCGTTCTGGCAGGCGCTCCGCGTGCCCGAGGACGTCCCCGGCATGGCGACCCGCTCGATCAACGCCGTCCGCGAGTTCGTCACCCTGCTGGACGAGCTGCGCGCCGCCGCCGAGTCGCTCACCCCCGCCGACCTGATCGCCGAGGTCCTCAAGGCCAGCGGCTACCTGGAGGAGTTGCAGAACTCCAAGGACCCGCAGGACGAGACCCGCGTCGAGAACCTCCAGGAGCTGGAGGCCGTCGCCCGAGAGTTCGAGGAGCGCCTCGACGGCGAGTCCGCCGAGGGCCGCCTCCCCGAGTTCCTGGAGCAGGTCGCGCTGGTCGCCGACGCCGACTCCATCCCCGGCGGCGCCAAGGGCGGGCCCGTCCCGCCCGGCGAGCAGCCCGAGGAGAACGAGCACGGCGTCGTCACCCTGATGACCCTGCACACCGCGAAGGGCCTCGAATTCCCGGTGGTGTTCCTCACCGGGATGGAGGACGGCGTCTTCCCGCACCTGCGCGCCATGAGCAACCCCAAGGAGCTCGAAGAGGAGCGCCGCCTCGCCTACGTGGGCATCACCCGCGCCCGGCAGCGCCTCTACGTCTCCCGCGCGGCGATGCGCAGCTCGTGGGGCGCGCCGCAGGTGAACCCGCCGTCCCGGTTCCTCGGCGAGGTCCCGAAGAGCCTCGTCGAGTGGGAGCGCGAGTCGTCCTCGGCGTCCAGCCCGGCGATGTCGCGCATGGCGGAGCGGCCCGGGACCCGCTCGCCGGGGAACCGGCCGGTGCCGTCCCTCTCCCCGGGCGACAAGGTCACCCACGACGCGTTCGGCCTCGGCACCGTCGTCTCGGTCTACGACCGCGGGGAGAAGGCCAGCATCGACTTCGGCGGCGAGTACGGCGTCCGCACGCTCGTCCTCCGCTTCGCCACCATCGAGAAGCTCTGAGCGTCAGGCGGGGCGGCGGCGCAGCAGGTTCATCGGGAGGGTGTCCAGGACGACCTGGTCGTCCTGGTTGAGCAGTTCGGCGCGGGTGCGGACGATGCCGCGGTCCGGCTTGGAGCGGGACGGGCGCGCCTCCAGCACGGCGACGCGCAGCCGGAGGGAGTCGCCGGGGCGGACGGGCGCCGGCCAGCGCAGCTCGTCCACGCCGGGGGAGGCGAGGCTCGCGACGCTGGACAGGAAGTGGTCGGCGAACAGCCGCATCATGATCGAGCCGGTGTGCCAGCCGCTGGCGATGATGCCGCCGAACGGGCCGGTCGCGGCGAACTCCGGGTCGATGTGGATCGGCTGCCGGTCGAACCGGCGGGCGAACTCGATGATCTCGTCCTCGTCCAGGGTGACGTGGCCGTACTCGTAGACCGAGCCCTCCTTGTAGTCCTCGAAGTAGCGGTCGTCGATCGGGGTGGGGAAGTCGGCGCCGAGGGCCCGCGTGGTGATCGTCATGCCTCCAGCATCGCGCGTCCTCAGCCCGCCGGGGAGGGCGGTGCCAGGGACGCCAGGAAGGCGTCGAGCATGGCGGTCTGGCGGTCGGGCGGGAAGGCGGCCGGGTCGAACAGGGCGTGCACGACGAGCCCGTGCGCGAAGGCGGCGGCGGACGCGACGACCTCGTCCGCGTCGCGGGAGGCGGGCAGTTCGCCGCGCGCCATCGCCTCCGCGACGTGCGGGCGGAGGCGGCGGCGCCAGGCGTCGTAGCGGTCCTTCTGGCGGGCCGCGAGGTCGGGGTCGGCGAGCGAGGCGTCCCAGGAGCTGACCCACACCCGGTTCATGGCCGTGGCGGCGGGGGTGAGGCACAGGACGTCCAGAAGGGCGGCGCGCAGGGCGGGCAGGCCCGGCCGGGCGGTGTGCAAGGGGCGGTTCGCGGTGCGCTCGTCCGCCACGTCGAGCGCGTGCGCGACGAGCGCCCTCTTGTTCGGGAAGTAGTGCGTGAGCAGGCCGGTGGAGGCGCCCATCTCGGCCGCGACGGCGCGCAGGGTCAGCCCGCCGAAGCCGTGCTCGGCGAGGACGCGCCAGACGGCCTCGGACACGTCCCGGCGGCGGGCGTCGTGGTCACCTCGGGCGGGCATTCCCGTAGGGTACATAACAAACGTTCGGTATGTACTCCCTGGAGGCCCGATGTTCGCCCTCACGCTCGCCGACGGCGCCGAGCTCCGCCCGCTGGAACCGTGGCAGGCGGCGGAGTTCGCCGAGCACGCGCGGGACGTCCGCGCCGACATCGCCGAGTACATCCCGTGGGCGCGGACGGTCGTGGACGACGAGACGGCCCGGGATTTCCTCCAGGCGTACGCGGACAAGCAGGCCGCCGATCGAGGGCGCATCTACGGCATCTGGGTCGGCGGCGCCCTCCAGGGCGGGACGCTCTTCCGGACGTTCGACGCCGTCCAGGGCACCTGCGAGGTGGGCGTCTGGCTCGCGGCCGGGGCGCGCGGGCGGGGGCTGGTCACCACGGCCGTCCGCCACATGATCGACTGGGCGTTCGGTGTGCGGGGCCTGCACCGGGCCGAGTGGCTGTGCGATCCGCGCAACACCGCGAGCGCGGCGGTCGCGGAGCGCCTCGGCATGACCTGCGAGGGGGTGCGTCGCCAGGCGTTCACGCTGGGCGGTGAGCGCAGGGACGTCCAGGTCTGGGCCGTCCTCGCCGACGAGTGGCCTGCGTCGTGACCGGCTCCGGTGACCGGGCTTCGTGACGCGTCCGGGCGCACCGCTAGGGTAACGAGTGATCTCAAGTTCACTCCTTACCCCCGGGAGTCCCCGTGCACGCCGAGCAGGTCCTCATGCTGCTGGCCGCCGCCGTCGCGGCCGGCTGGGTCGACGCGGTGGTGGGCGGGGGCGGGCTGATCCAGCTGCCCGCGCTGCTGCTGGCCAACCCGGGCCAGCCGGTCGCCGCGGCGCTCGCCACCAACAAGCTCGGCTCGATCGCGGGCACGGCGTCGGCCGCCGTCGCCTACGCGCGCAGGGCCAAGCCGGACGTCCGCGTCGCCGTCCCGGCGGGGGTCCTCGCGGTGTGCTGCGCGGCGGGCGGGGCGCTGTGCGCGACGGTGATCTCCTCGGAGGTCCTCAAGCCGGTCATCATGGTCGTGCTGCTGTCGGTGGCCGCGATCGTGGTGCTGAAGCCCGATCTCGGCCGGGCGCCGCGGCCGGTGCTGCGGACCCGCCGCCGGGTCGCCGCCGCGGTGCTCGTCCCCGGCGTCGCCATCGCCTTCTACGACGGGCTCGTCGGCCCCGGCACCGGGACGTTCCTGGTCGTGGCGTTCACCGCGCTGCTCGGCATGGACTTCGTCGACGCGTCCGCCACGTCCAAGATCATCAACGCGTGCACGAACCTGGGGGCGCTGCTCGTCTTCGCGGCGCAGGGGCACGTGCTGTGGGCGGTCGGGCTGGGCATGGCCGCGGGCAACGCGGCCGGCGCGCAGCTCGGCGCCCGCATGGCGATCAAGCGCGGCGCCGGGTTCATCCGCGTCATCCTGCTGTGCGTGGTCGCGGTGCTCGTCGCGAAACTCGCCTACGAGCAGTTCGGCTAGGGCGAGCAGTTCGGCCAGGGGCCGGCGGCCCGGCTACGGGACGGGCAGCGGGTGCTCCAGTGCCGACAGGCTGAGCAGGACGAGCGACGCCGTCCAGCCGAGCGGCGCCGGGCCGGCGGGCCTGCCGGCCGGGCCGACCTTCTCCGGCAGGACGCCGAGGGACGTGCGGTGCGCCGCGAGCCAGCTCAGCCGGGACAGCGCCTCCTCCGTCCGGCCGGACGCGGCGGCGTTCAGCCCGAACAGGGCCGTCTCCGGGGTCCAGGCGACGTCCGGGGTGCCGGACCAGCGCTCGCCCGGCAGCACGCCCCCGTTCGGCAGCGCCTGCTTGCGGGCGGCGTCGCCGATCGCGGCGGTGATCCCGGGCTCGCCGGGCGCGAACGGCGGAGCGAGGAACGTCACCGAGGTGTCCATCAGGCCGCCGGGGACGGGCGAGCGCGGGTAGCCGTAGGGCGCGAACTGCCTGGCCACGGCGTCGGAGACCCGCTGCGCCGCGCTCCGCCACTCGCCGGCCCTGACGGTCTCGCCGCGCATCACCGCGAGGTCGGCGGCGGCCCGCAGGCCCGCCAGCACGGGGCCGACGACGCCGAGCGTGGGGCGGCGCGGGTCCTGCTCGCGGCCCGGGTCGCGCTCCCAGTAGTCGGACGAGGCGGGCGGCAGGCCCTCGGCGTCTAGCGAGCGGGCCAGGTGGTCGGCGGCGCGCCGCACCATCGGCCACAGCTCGGGCAGCTCGTCGGAGGCGCCGGCCTGCACCCGGTAGAACCAGGCCGCCCACAGCACCCAGCCGAGCGAGTCGAGCTGCGGGACGCGGCCGTCGGCGACCGCCGTCCCGTCGGCGTGGTAGCGCGCGGCCCACATACCGCTGTCGTTCTGCGCGCGCGCGAGGAAGCGCAGGACGCGGCGGGCTTCCGACGGATGCCCGGTGACGGTGAACGCGGCAACGGTGAACGCCGAGTCGCGCGGCCAGGAGTACCGCCACTTGCTGTACCAGGAGGCGAGAGACGCCCCGTTCGGGCGGGTCAGGAGCCGCAGATCGAGCAGCGCGCGCGCCGCCATGTCGCGGTAGGTCTGGCCCTGCCCGCCAGTGGGGATGGTGCCCTGCGAGAGCCAGGCGTTGTCGGACCGGACGGCTCTGGCAACGCGCGGATCGGACGCGTCCACCGTGATGGGCGTGTCGCCGCCGGACGGGATCAGCCGGACCCGCCCGTCCGCGAGCCGCACGACGGAGCTGTCCGCCAGGTAGGCGGCCCCTTCGGCCTGGTCGGGGGAGAGCGGGACGGCGGAGAACGGCCAGCCGCCCCCGCCGACGAGGCCGGGACTCGCCCAGCCGGAGCCGGCCGTGGGTTCGGGCGCCGTGGCGCCGCCGGTCGCGATGAGCGCGGCGGCGAGCAGCAGGGCGGTCGCGCGGCGGACCTTGCGGGCCCCCGACCGCCTGCGGGAGCCGAACCGCGGGCCTCGGCCGCGAGTGCCGGGGCTTCCGGGTCCGGCGCCGCGGCCTTCGGGCCCGCGCCGCGCGGGCGGCACCGCGGTCGCGCCGGTGTCGGGCCGAGCGCGGACGGAGGCCGTGAGGGACGCGTCCCGTTCCTCCGCCATCGCCATCCGTTCGCCCCCTTCGCCACACCCCGCCGCAGCGAATAAGTACATCAAACTACGTCAATTGGTTCATCCTCCTCACGAGCCACTACGTGCCCACCCCTCAGGATGAGACACCTGGGGTCCGCCCGCACCTGCCGCGAGGGAGAACTACCGGTGACATATGGACCCGGCGGCCTCACCATGAGGGCGGGTTGACTAGGCTGCATCGACGGAGCGGACCGCAGAGTGCCGGCCGCACGGAAACCCGTGTAGATCGCCGACTCGTGTGGTCTTTGGCTGTCGATCCGTTAAGGACGCCCTCGTGGACCTGTTCGAACATCAGGCGAAGGAACTCTTCGCCGAGTACGGGGTACCGGTGCCCACCGGCAAGGTCGCCCATACTCCCCAGGAAGCGCGCGCCATCGCGGAAGAGCTCTTCTCCGCGGGCAGCAAGAAGGTCGTGGTCAAGGCGCAGGTGAAGACCGGCGGCCGCGGCAAGGCCGGCGGTGTGAAGCTGGCCGACGACGCCGACGAGGCGGAGGCGCTCGCCGGCCAGATCCTCGGCATGGACATCAAGGGCCACACGGTCCACAAGGTCCTGGTCGAGGAGGGCAGCGCGATCGCGCAGGAGTACTACTTCTCCTTCCTGCTCGACCGCGCCAACCGCACCTTCCTGTCCATCTGCTCCGTCGAGGGCGGCGTGGAGATCGAGGAGGTGCCGCACGACCGGCTGGCGATGGTCCCGGTCTCCCCGCTGGACGGCGTCGACCGGGCCAAGGCCCGCGCCATCGCCGAGCAGGGCCGGCTGCCCGAGCAGGCCCTGGACGGCGCCGCCGAGCTGATCGAGCGGCTGTGGGCCGTGTTCACCGACGAGGACGCCTCCCTCGTCGAGGTGAACCCGATGATCCTCACCGCCGACGGCCAGGTGAAGGCGCTCGACGGCAAGGTCACCCTGGACGACAACGCCGGGTTCCGCCAGGACCACGAGAAGTACGAGGACAAGGCCGCCGCCGACCCGCTGGAGGCCGCGGCCAAGGCCAAGGACCTCAACTACGTCAAGCTGAACGGCAGCGTCGGCATCATCGGCAACGGCGCGGGCCTGGTCATGTCCACCCTGGACGTGGTCGCCTACGCGGGCGAGCGGTTCGGCGGGCAGAAGCCGGCGAACTTCCTCGACATCGGCGGCGGCGCGTCCGCCGAGGTCATGGCGAACGGGCTGGAGATCGTCCTGTCCGACGCGGCCGTGAAGTCGGTCTTCGTGAACGTCTTCGGCGGCATCACGGCCTGCGACGCCGTGGCCAACGGCATCGTCTCCGCCTACCAGCTCCTGGCCGACCGCGGCGAGGCCGTGGACCGGCCCCTCGTCGTCCGGCTCGACGGCAACAACGCCGAGCTCGGCCGCAAGATCCTCAGCGACGCGGCGCTGCCCGGCGTCCAGCAGGTCGACACCATGGACGCGGCGGCCGAGCGCGCCGCCGAACTCGCAGCGGCAGGTGCATGAGCATGGCCATCTGGCTCACCGAGAACAGCAAGATCATCGTGCAGGGCATCACCGGCTCCGAGGGCACCAAGCACGGCCGCCGGATGCTCGCGTCCGGCGCCCAGGTCGTCGGCGGCGTGAACGCCCGCAAGGCCGGCCAGTCGGTCGACTTCGACGGCACCTCCCTCCCGGTGTTCGGCACCGTCAAGGAGGCCATGGAGCAGACCGGCGCGGACGTGTCGGTCGTGTTCGTCCCGCCGAAGTTCACCAAGGACGCCGTCGTCGAGGCGATCGACGCCGAGATCCCGCTGTGCGTCGTCATCACCGAGGGCATCCCGGTGCACGACACCGCGCACTTCTGGGCGTACGCCGAGCGGAAGGGCAACAAGACCCGCATCATCGGGCCGAACTGCCCCGGCATCGCGTCCCCCGGCAAGTCGAACGCCGGCATCATCCCGGCCGACATCACCACGCCCGGCCGCATCGGCCTCGTGTCCAAGTCCGGGACGCTGACGTACCAGATGATGTACGAGCTGCGCGACATCGGCTTCACGACGTGCGTCGGCATCGGCGGCGACCCCGTCATCGGGACCACCCACATCGATGCCCTCCAGGCGTTCCAGGACGACCCGGACACCGACGCGATCGTGATGATCGGTGAGATCGGGGGCGACGCCGAGGAGCGCGCCGCCGCCTACATCGAGCAGCACGTGACCAAGCCGGTCGTCGGCTACGTCGCCGGGTTCACCGCCCCGGAGGGCAAGACCATGGGCCACGCGGGCGCGATCGTGTCCGGCTCCGCCGGCACCGCGCAGGCGAAGAAGGAGGCCCTGGAGAAGGTCGGCGTCCGGGTCGGCAAGACCCCGAGCGAGACCGCCGTCCTCATGCGGGAGATCATGCAGAACCTCTGACCCCGCGCGGGACCACCGAAAGGACGCCCGAGCCGCCCCGGCGGCCCGGGCGTCCTTTCGCATCCGCCCCTCCGGCCGCGGGCGCCGGTCGCGCGGGCTCCGGAGACGGGAGCCCCGATGACAAAGGCGACACGCCGGGCGCGCGGACCGGGCGCGGGCCGGCGGGGGTGCCAGCATGGAGCGGTGAGCGACAAGACCCCCGGGCGGCGCCCGCAGCGGCGGCCGGCGACGGACCCGCCGGCCAAGAGCGAGACCGGCCGCGCCGGCGCCGAAGCCGCGCCCGCCGCGCCGCCCGAGGCCGCCCGCCCGCTGTACGTGACGGGACTGGTCGCGGCGCTGTGGTGCGTCGGCATCGGCCTGGCGGTGCTCACCACGATCACGCTCATCGGCTGGATCGCGGCGCCGAAGACCGCGATGGGCAACGGGATGTCCGGGGTGTTCCGGACGGCCGTGAACTTCTGGCTGGTCGCCCACCACGCGGGCTTCTCCTACGGGCAGGGGCGGGTCGGGCTGCTGCCGCTCGGCGTGCTCGTCCTGCCCGGCGTCCTGCTGTACCGGGGCGGCGGATGGATGATCCGCGTCGCCGGGCTGCGGCGCCGCCCCCGCATCGCGGTCGTGCACGTCGCGGCGGCGCTGGCCGTGCCCTACGCGGCGCTGGGCGTCCTGCTCGCGCTCGCGGCCTCCTCGGACGAGGTGCGCTCGTCGGCGTGGCAGGCGCTCGCCGGCTGCCTGCTCGTCGCCGTCATCGCGGGCGGCCTCGGCGCCGCCCGCGCGGTCGTCGCCGCGCAGGTCGCGGCGGAGGCGCGCGGACGGCGGGTCAGGTCGGGCCTGGGCGCGCTGCTGCGGCTGCTGCCGGAGCGGCCCCGCTCGCTGGTGATCGGGGTCGCGGGCGCGCTCGGCGTGCTGCTCGCCTCGGGCGCGGTGCTCGTCGCCGTGGCGCTCGCCATGAACATCGCCGCGGCCGACGACCTGTACGGCATGCTCGCCCCGGGAGTCGTCGGCGGCGTCCTGCTGCTGCTGGTCGAGCTGGCGTTCCTGCCGAACGCGGTGATCTGGGGGATGGCGTACGCGGTCGGGCCGGGCTTCTCGGTCGGCGCGGGGACGAGCGTCTCCCCGACCGGCGTCTTCCTGGACGCGGTGCCCGCCTTCCCGCCGCTCGCGGCGCTGCCGCAGCCGGGCCCGGCGCCCGCCCTGTCGCTGCTCGCGCTGGCCGCGCCGTTCGTCGCGGGCGCGGTCGGCGGCACCCTCACGATCCGGTCGATGCCGAGCCCGGTCGCGGAGGGCGCGCCGCTGTGGGGGTTCCTGTCCGGGGCGCTGACCGGGGCCGTGGCGGCGCTGCTGAGCGCGCTGTCGGGCGGGCCGCTAGGCGGCGGCCGGATGGCGACCGTGGGGCCGTCCGCCTGGCAGGTGGGGCTGCTGGCGGCGCTGGAGGTGGGCATCTCGGCCGCGATCGCCGCGTGGGTGGCGAACTGGATGGTGCTGCGCCGTCCCGCGCGCGCCCCCGAGAAGACCTCGCGGAAGGCCGCGAAGAAGGCCGCGAGGGCGGGGAAGGCCGAGAAGGCGGGGAAGGCCGGGAAGAAGGCGGGGAAGGCCGGGAGGCGGGCGGCGAAGCCCGCCGTCCGGCCCGAGCCGGGCGCGGCGCCGCTGCCGGTGCCGCTGTCGGCGCCCGTTCCCGGCGACTACGACCTGCCCGCGCGGCCCGCGGAGGAGGCGCCGCGGGCACCGCACGCGCCCGGGCCGCTGGAGTTCGAGGAGGCCGAGCCCGTCCTCGCGCCGCGGCGGCCCCGGCGGCGCGGGGCGGCCGGAGCGGGCACCGATCCGCTGCCCGACCTGGCCCCGGAGCGGCCCGCGCCCGCGCCGGCCTCCGACCCGGCGCCCCCGCTGGCGCATTCGCCGGGCGACGGCACGATCGTCGTCGAGGGCCATCTCGTGGACGAGCCCGAACCCGAGCCGGCCGAGCCGCGCCGCCCCGTCCCGCCGCCCCGCGCGGACCCGAACCGCACCGAGAACCGGGGCGGCGCGATCTACGTCCTGCGCGAGGAGCCGGAGCGGGACGAGTAGCCGCGCCCCGGTCAGGCGCGGGGTCGGGCGGTCCGGGAACGGGCGGTCAGAGCAGGTGGCCGTACTGGTCCATCCAGCCGGGCGGCAGGTCGAGCTTCTTCTCGATCTTCGGGTAGTACTCGTCCTGGCACGCCTGCCGGTCGGTGTGGGTGTTGGCGGCGTTGACGCAGTCCCAGTAGCCGCTGAACTCCGTCCGCAGGAACACCGCCATCGCGACCATCACCAGCGACATGCCGAGGCCGACGGCGCCCATCACGATGCCGGGGAGGGCGCCCGGTACGGTCTCGCGGGCCGCGCGGGCCTGCCGGCGGGCCCTGAGCCCGATGACGATCGCCGCGACGCCGAGCACGAGGCCGAGCGGGTAGAAGAACAGCGCGGTCAGCAGCGCGATGCCGCCGAGCCACAGGGCCCGCACGCCGGCCTGCCGCGCCTGCGAGGGCCCCGCGGGCGGCTCTCCCGCCGGCCGCCCGTCCGGGCGGTCCTCGGGACGGGCCTCGCGGCCCTGCTGCTCGGTCACTGTCCGTCTCCTCCTGGCCGTGGGGGGATCCGCCGGCCGACCCGGCCGGATCTGCGGTGAAGCGGCGCCGAAGCGGCCCGATAGGCTGCGTGGTGGCCGCACATCCCGTCAACGTCCACCGGGGAGTCATGGTGTCCGCCCGGCTCGTCGTCCTCGTCTCCGGCGCGGGGACCAACCTACAAGCGCTGCTCGACGCGTGCGCGGATCCAGCCTACGGGGCCGAAGTCGTGGCCGTGGGGGCGGACCGCCCCGGTATCGCCGGAACCGAGCGCGCGGAGCATGTGGGTTTGCCCACTTTCACGGTCTGCGTTCCGGATTTCCCGTCCCGCGAGGAGTGGGACGCCGCGCTCACCGAGGCCGTCGCGAAGCACGAACCCGACCTCGTCGTCTCCGCCGGCTTCATGAAGATCCTCGGCCCCCGGTTCCTCGCCCGCTTCGGCGGCCGGACGGTCAACACCCATCCCGCGCTGCTGCCCGCGTTCCCCGGCGCGCACGCCGTACGGGACGCCCTGGCCTACGGCGTGAAGGTCACGGGCTGTACGGTTCACTTCGTCGACGAAGGCGTGGACACCGGACCCGTCATCGCCCAGGAGACCGTCCCCGTGGGCTGGCATGACGACGAAGACTCCCTGCACGAGCGCATCAAGCGGGTGGAGCGCCGGCTCCTCGTCGACGTCGTCGGACGCCTCGCCCGCGACGGCTGGACCACGCGCGGCAGGCGGGTCTCGATGAAGTGCAGGACCTGTGGTGAATCTTCCGACGACCATGAGGGGAGCTCGGCCGGTGAGTCGGGTGGCGATTAAGCGCGCGCTGATCAGCGTGTACGACAAGACCGGGCTGGAGGAGCTGGCCCGCGGCCTCCACGAGGCGGGGGTGGAGATCGTCTCGACCGGGTCGACGGCCGGCCGGATCTCCGCCGCCGGCGTCCCGGTGATGAAGGTGGAGAAGCTCACCGGGTTCCCCGAGTGCCTGGACGGCCGGGTCAAGACCCTGCACCCCAAGATCCACGCCGGGCTGCTCGCGGACCGCCGCAAGGAGGACCACCTCCAGCAGCTCGACGACCTCGCGGTGGAGCCGTTCGACCTGGTGGTCGTGAACCTCTACCCGTTCGCCGACACCGTCGACTCGGGCGCCAAGCCGGACGAGTGCGTCGAGCAGATCGACATCGGCGGCCCGACCATGGTGCGCGCCGCCGCGAAGAACCACGCGAGCGTCTCCGTCGTCGTCGACCCGTCCGCCTACGGCACGGTCCTGGACGCGGTGAAGGCCGGCGGCTTCACCCTGGAGGAGCGGCGCCGCCTCGCCGCGCGGGCCTTCGCGCACACCGCGTCCTACGACGTTGCCGTGGCGTCCTGGTTCGCGAGCGCCTACGCGCCCGACGAGGCCGCCGCCGAGTCCGGCTGGCCCGACTTCCTCGGCGCCACCTGGGAGCGGTCGAACACCCTCCGGTACGGCGAGAACCCGCACCAGCGCGCCGCCCTGTACCGCTCGCCGGGCGAGACCGGGCTGGCGGGCGCGGAGCAGCTGTACGGCAAGGAGATGTCCTACAACAACTACGTGGACACCGACGCCGCCCGCCGCGCCGCCTACGACTTCACCGAGCCCTGCGTCGCGATCATCAAGCACGCCAACCCGTGCGGCATCGCGGTCGGCGCCGACATCGCCGAGGCGCACCGCAAGGCGCACGCGTGCGACCCCGTGTCCGCCTACGGCGGCGTGATCGCGGCGAACCGCCCGGTCACCGCCGCCATGGCCCGGCAGGTCACCGAGAGCTTCGCCGAGGTCGTGATCGCCCCGTCCTTCGACGACGAGGCCGTCACCGTGCTGAAGGACCGGTTCAAGAACGTCCGGCTGCTGGTCTGCCCGGACGCCCCCGCGGGCGCGGTCGAGCACCGGCGCATCGACGGCGGCCTCCTGGTGCAGGGCGTCGACGCCGTGGATGCCCCCGGCGACGACCCGTCCGCCTGGGAGCTGAAGACCGGCGAGGCCGTGGACGAGGCGACGCTGCGCGACCTGGCGTTCGCGTGGCGGGCGATCCGCTCGGTGAAGTCCAACGCGATCCTGCTGGCCGCGGACGGCGCGACCGTCGGCGTCGGCATGGGCCAGGTCAACCGGGTCGACTCCGCCAAGCTCGCGGTCGCGCGGGCGGGCGCGGAGCGCGCCGCGTCCGCCGTGGGCGCGTCCGACGCCTTCTTCCCGTTCCCGGACGGCCTGGAGGTGCTGACGGAGGCGGGCGTGAAGGCGATCGTCGAGCCGGGCGGGTCCGTCAACGACGACAAGGTCATCGAGGCGGCGCGGAAGGCCGGCATCAGCCTGTACTTCACCGGCGTCCGGCACTTCTACCACTGACGAGCGGTGGGCCCGGTGTGGCGCGGAACACGTGCCGCACCGGGTTTAGCGCCGTCGTCTTCACTTTTTCGGGCGGGTAGCCTCTGGCCGGGACCGCGCCCTTCCCGCACGACCCTCCCACCCGGGCGCGGGCGTTCCGTCTTGGAGGCGCGATGGACGTGCTGCTCGCCGTGATGCTGCGCTCGGTCTACCTGGTCGACTCGCTGCTGATGGACTCCCGGCAGGTGATCGGGCTGGTCGCCGCGTTCCTGGCCGCCCTCCTGGCCGCCCAGCTGGGCTGGCACGGCACCGACCGCCTCCTGGCCTGGCGCCAGCGCTCGGAGGACTAGCCTCCGGCGGTCCGCGCATCGGCTGCGCAGCCGTGCACGGCTAGCGCAGCCGTGCCCTGAGCGCGGCCGCGGCGGCCGGCCACTCGTCGTCCGTCATCCCGTACGCGGCGGTGTCGCGGATCGAGCCGTCCGCCCGGATGCGGTGCTTGCGGTGGACGCCCTCGAACGCCGCGCCGAGCCGCTCGATCGCCGCCCGCGACCGCGCGTTCCGGACGTGCGTGTGCCAGCCGACCCTGATCGCGCCCAGGGACTCGAACGCCCGTCCGAGCAGGAGCAGCTTCGCCTCCGTGTTGAGGCCCGTCCGCTGCCAGCGCGCGCCGAGCCAGGTGTGCCCGATGCACAGCCCCCGGTGGGACGGGGCGACCTCGTAGTACGACGTCGTCCCCGCGACCTCCCCCGTCACGGCGTCGATCTGGACCCAGGGGAGCCGCACGCGGCGCTCGCAGTCGGCCAGTGCCCGGTCGACGAGCGCGCTCATCTCGCCGGCCGTCGCCGGCTGCCGCTCGGACAGCCAGGCCCACACGTCCGGGTCCTTGGACGCCTCGAACAGCCCCTCGGCGTGCGCGGGGGACAGCGGCTCCAGCCGCACGTGGCGCCCGGTCAGGACGGGCCGTTCGAACCATGCGTCGCTCATGGGCACGACGGTAGGAGGAGGGGAACGGCCACCGGCAGGGCCACTCGGCGCCGATTTCCAGGTGCCACTCGACGGTTACCATGGGTTTTCACGCGACTGGCGCAGTCAAGGTGGATCACCACCGGGGAGCGAACGACAGTCCGGACACCGCGCGCCTGGGTGGACGGGACCGTGAGCCGGGCCCGGTCCCGCGGGCCTTACGGCGAGATCCACGCGGAGGAACGCATGACGGCACAGATTCTGGACGGCAAGGCCACGGCCGCCGAGATCCGCTCGAACCTCAAGGTGCGCGTGGAGGCGCTGCGCGACCGCGGCGTGTCCGTCGGGCTCGGCACGGTGCTGGTCGGCGACGACCCCGGCAGCCACTCCTACGTCAACATGAAGCACCGCGACTGCGCCGAGGTCGGCATCGAGAGCATCCGCCGCGACCTGCCCGCCACCGCCACCCAGGACGACGTCGAGCGCGCCGTCGCCGAGCTGAACGCCGACCCGTCCTGCACCGGCTACATCGTCCAGCTCCCGCTGCCGAAGGGCCTGGACGAGCAGCGCGTGCTGGAGCGCATCGACCCCGCCAAGGACGCCGACGGCCTGCACCCGACGAACCTCGGGCGGCTCGTGCTGATGCAGCCGGGCCCGCTGCCCTGCACGCCGAAGGGCATCATCGAGCTGCTGCGCCGCTTCGACGTCCCGATCAAGGGCGCCGAGGTCACCGTCGTCGGGCGCGGCATCACCGTCGGGCGGTCGCTCGGCCTGCTGCTGACCCGCCGCACCGAGAACGCGACCGTGACGCTCTGCCACACCGCGACGCGCGACCTCGCCGCGCACACCCGCGCGGCCGACATCGTCGTGGCCGCCGCCGGGGTGCCCGGCCTGATCACCGCCGACATGGTCAAGCCCGGCGCGGCCGTCCTCGACGTGGGCGTCTCCCGGGTGGACGGCAAGCTCGCCGGGGACGTCGCCGCCGACGTCCGCGACGTCGCCGGCTGGATCGCGCCGAACCCCGGCGGCGTCGGCCCGATGACCCGCGCCATGCTGCTCGCCAACGTCGTCGAGGCCGCCGAGCAGAGCCTCTAGCGGACTCCGGCCCGGCGTCTCCCGGGCACGGTGTCCCCGGGCACCGTAAGGGCCGCCGCCCCAGCACCGAGGCGGCGGCCCCGCACGTTCGTTCGCCGTGCACGTTCCCTGACCGGGGCCGCGCCGTCACCTGCGCGGCCCGGCAGGGGGTCAAGCGATCGCCCTCAGGTTTCGCGCTGCCGGGAGGGCGACCGCGGGCTCAGCTCAACTGGCCCTCCGTCCCGCCGTGCTGGGCGCCGGACGGCCCGGCCCGTGGCCGTGCCCCGGCGCGCCCGGCCGGCGCGTCTCCCCGGTGGCGCGGACGCCGGGGACCCGGCCGTCCATCGGCGGACGCCCCTGGTGCGGGACGTGCACCGGCGGCAGCGGGCGGACGAGGCCCATCGCGATGACCTCGTTGGCGAGCCGCGTGCGCCGGTTGGCACCCTCGGGGATGCGGAACTTCTGGTAGAGGCGCAGCAGGTGCTGCTTGACGGCCGCCTCCGTGACGACCAGCTCGCCGGCGATGTCGCGCGCCGTGGCGGGGGCCACGAACGCCTCATCGGACAGGGCGGGTCGGCACAGCGAGGTCAGCACGTCGACCTCGCGGCGGGTGAGCTCGGGCGCGACGGCGCGCCGCAGTTCGACGTCCGGGTCGACCTCCTCACGGGGGATGCCCCCCAACCGGCAGCGCGCCGTGCCGAAGCTCACGACGTCACCGTCCTCCAGCACACGGCGGGCGATCGGCCGGCCGTTGACGCGCGTCCCGTTGCGGGACAGGCCCATGTCCACCACGTAGACGTACGGACCGCGTCGGACGATTTCTGCGTGCAAACGGGACACACTCGGGTCGTCGAGGCGTACGTCGACTCCTCTCCCTCTCCCGACCGTCGTAACGTCGGGGCGCAGCGGCATCACCAGCCCGCTGTCCTCGATCCGCATGAACGGCCCCTCCACGGCAGTCCTCCCAGCTAGTTAGCGACCCCTGTCTGCCGGGTTACCCGGGCGCCGTGCCGTCACACCCTCCTACTGGCGAGTAGCACCGATGGCGCAAGGGATTCCGGCTACTCGGGCATCACCCGGGCACCTTCCGTCCCATCCCTTATCCGGGCTTCGGACGACAAGCCGGACCGTTCCACCGCGGGGCCGTCCGAGGGGGATGCGGTTCTCCGTGCGATGTCGTCCGGGGGCGGGATCGGCGATACCGTGAGGGCCATGAGCACTCAGGTGCACCGGCGCAGGCGGCGCGCGCCGCGCCGCGGGGGCGCCGCGCCGCACTGGCTGGCGCAGCTGCCCTACCTGCTCGTGCTCAGCGGGGTCGGCGCCGGCCTGACGCTGTGCGCCTTCAACTACTTCCGAAAGGGCTCCGGCCTGATGGCCGCCGCCCTCCTCATCGGCGCCCTCGCCCGGCTGCTGCTGCCGGAGTCGCAGCTCGGCCCGCTCGCCGTCCGCAGCCGCTCCGTCGACTGCTGGACGCTGGTGATCATGGGGGAGATGGTGGCGTTCGTCTCGCTGAGCGTCCCGCCGATGAACAAGACCGGGCTGTCCCTCGCGGGCGCGTTCGGCATCGTGATCGCGCTCACCGCCGCGGCCCGCGGCCTGCGCCTGCTCATCGCCGGGCGCCGCGCCGCGTCCGGTGCCCCCGGCGCTCCCGGCGCTCCCGGTGCACCGGGAGCCGCCGGTGCGTCCGGTTCCGGCCGCGCGTCCGCATCCGGCCCGCCCGCGGCCGGTGCGCCGGGAAGCGGTCCGCCCGGAAACGTGCCGCCGTCCTGACGCGTCCGCGCAGGTCCAGGCCCTCCGGGCCAGGCCAGGTCTAGACCGCATGACCGGCTCGGCTAGCCTAGCCAGTTGAGCCTTACAAGGACTTGAGTCCTTTTCGTCCGGCGATCCCGGCGGCCCGAGACACCGCCATGCCCGCCGAGGATGGGAAGGCCTCGCCAGCTGGCCAGGTGTAGGAAAGGGACAGCAACAGCATGCCCAAGATCAAAGTAGCGGGCCCGGTCGTCGAACTCGACGGCGACGAAATGACGCGGATCATCTGGAAATTCATCAAGGACCAGCTGATCCTGCCCTACCTCGATGTGGACCTGAAGTACTACGACCTGGGGATCGAGCACCGTGACGCCACGGACGACCAGGTCACCATCGACGCCGCGAACGCCATCAAGGAGCACGGCGTCGGCGTCAAGTGCGCCACCATCACCCCCGACGAGGCGCGCGTCGAGGAGTTCGGCCTGAAGAAGATGTGGCGGTCCCCGAACGGGACGATCCGCAACATCCTGGGCGGCGTGATCTTCCGCGAGCCGATCGTGGTCTCCAACATCCCGCGCCTGGTGCCCGGCTGGACCAAGCCGATCATCATCGGCCGCCACGCGCACGGCGACCAGTACAAGGCCACCGACTTCGTCGTCCCCGGCCCCGGCAAGGTGACGATCACCTACACCCCGTCCGGCGAGGGCGAGCCGATGGAGTTCGAGGTCGCCGACTTCACCGGCGGCGGCGTCGCCATGGGCATGTACAACTACGACGACTCGATCCGCGACTTCGCCCGGACGAGCATGCGGTACGCGCTCAGCCGCGAGATGCCGCTGTACATGTCCACGAAGAACACGATCCTCAAGGCCTACGACGGCCGGTTCAAGGACCTCTTCCAGGAGATCTACGAGACCGAGTTCAAGGCCGAGTTCGAGGCCAAGGGCCTCACCTACGAGCACCGCCTCATCGACGACATGGTCGCCGCGGCGCTCAAGTGGGAGGGCGGGTTCGTCTGGGCCGCCAAGAACTACGACGGCGACGTCCAGTCCGACACCCTGGCCCAGGGCTTCGGCTCCCTCGGCCTCATGACGTCCGTCCTCATGACCCCCGACGGCAAGACCGTCGAGGCCGAGGCCGCGCACGGCACGGTGACCCGGCACTACCGCCAGCACCAGCAGGGCAAGCCGACGTCGACCAACCCGATCGCGTCCATCTTCGCCTGGACCCGCGGCCTCGAGCACCGCGGCAAGCTCGACGGCCAGCCCGAGGTCATCGACTTCGCCCGCAAGCTGGAGGCGGTCTGCGTCGAGACCGTCGAGTCCGGCCAGATGACCAAGGATCTGGCGCTCCTGGTCGGCGGCGAGACGCCGTGGCTGACGACGCAGGGCTTCCTGGAGGCGCTCGACACCAACCTCCAGAAGAAGATCGGCGGCTGACGCCCGACCGAACGCCGCCCGCGCATGCGGTCGTGAAGGCCGTCCCGGACCCGTCCGGGGCGGCCTTCCGCGTGGGCGGCATGCCGGTGGGTGCACCTGCGCGCCGACGGGTAGGGGACGCGCGATAGCCTGAGGCCGGAAATATCTCGACAGCGAGAGAAACCGCGGCGGCGCGGCTCTTCGGCGGTCGGGTACGAAGGATGGCCGCCTGAGCCCCGTCAGGTCACTGCAGGAGAAGAAGGACAATGACGCGCACCCCAGTCACCGTCACCGTAACCGGCGCCGCGGGCCAGATCGGCTATGCGCTGCTGTTCCGCATCGCGTCCGGGCACCTCCTCGGCGCGGACGTCCCCGTGCGCCTGCGCCTGCTGGAGATCCCGCAGGCGGTGAAGGCCGCCGAGGGCACCGCGATGGAGCTGGACGACTGCGCGTTCCCGCTGCTGTCCGGCATCGACATCTTCGACGACGCGGCCAAGGCCTTCGAGGGGACGAACGTCGCCCTGCTCGTCGGCGCCCGCCCGCGCACGAAGGGCATGGAGCGCGGCGACCTGCTGGAGGCCAACGGCGGCATCTTCAAGCCGCAGGGCGAGGCCATCAACGCGGGCGCCGCCGACGACGTGAAGGTCCTGGTGGTGGGCAACCCGGCCAACACCAACGCCCTGATCGCGCAGCAGCACGCCCCCGACGTCCCCGCCGAGCGCTTCACCGCGATGACGCGCCTCGACCACAACCGCGCGCTCGCCCAGCTCGCCAAGAAGGCCGGCGTCTCCGTGGCCGACATCACCAAGATGACGATCTGGGGCAACCACTCCGCCACCCAGTACCCGGACATCTTCCACGCCGAGATCTCCGGCAAGAACGCCGCCGCGACGGTCAACGACCAGGCGTGGCTGGAGAACGACTTCATCCCGACCGTCGCCAAGCGCGGCGCCGCGATCATCGAGGCCCGCGGCGCGTCCTCGGCGGCGTCCGCCGCGTCCGCCGCGATCGACCACGTCCACACCTGGGTGAACGGCACCGCCCCCGGCGACTGGACGTCCATGGCCGTCGTGTCGGACGGCTCCTACGGCGTCCCCGAGGGGCTCATCTCGTCCTTCCCGGTCACCACCAAGGACGGCACGTGGGAGATCGTCCAGGGCCTGGAGATCGACGACTTCTCCCGCGCCCGGATCGACGCCTCGGTGAACGAGCTGGCGGAGGAGCGCGACGCCGTCCGCAAGCTCGGCCTCATCTGACCTTCCGCGCGAACGAGCCCCGGGACCGCACAGGCCCGGGGCTCGTCCACGACCGGCAGCCGCGCGGGCCACACCGACATCCTCCGCGAGCCCATCGACGGCTCGACCGGCCGCTGACCTCCTCAGACCAAGCGGGTCGGCTCGTCCAACCACAGCCTGTCGCCTTCGGGCGCGACGGTCAGCCCGAACCGGTCGACGCCGGGTCCGTCGTGCCGGACCCACCACTCGAAGGCGTCCTCCAACTCGTCCCAGAGCCGTCGTTCGCCGTACTGAGTGACTTCGTAATGGTCGTGTCCGGGCTCCCAGTCGCAGACGGCCCACGGCCCTTCCGGATCGCCGACCATGAACAACAGCAATGAGAAGGACCCGTCGTCGAAGTGCTTCTCCCAATACGCCAGGCCCGGTGAGAGAGCCACGGTGGCGAGTTGGAGACCCGGCCCGGCCGCGAAGACGGTACGGGGATCCAGCGTGGTCGCCGTCACGTCGGCGTCGTCCTCGTCGCGGAACCGCCAGACCAGCTCGGCGCGATGAGAACGCAACATCATGTACCCGGCGGGCCCGTGGAACCGCCCGTACGCGCCGTCGCGGGTCGTGGTCAGCCGAGTGAGCAGGCCGTGCGCGCGAAGCGGCTGCCACGGTGCCACGATGACGCCGCCGGGGCGGGTCTGCTCCACCCAGGTGAAGGGCACCTCGGCAACGGCTGCGGTCACGTGCACACGGTCGTATGGCGCGTTGTCCGAGAACCCGGCCCGGCCGTCTCCCACGATCAGAGTCGGTGCGAAGCCGGCTCCTGCGAGGTTGGCTGCTGCCTGCCTGGCGATCCCGGCGTCCACCTCCACGGTGGTGACGTTCTTCTCGCCGACACGTGCTGACAGGACGGCGGCGGTGTATCCGGTTCCCGTACCGACTTCGAGGACGCGGTCGTGGTCGCGCGGAGCGAGCAGCTCCAGGCATCGAAAGGCGATGCCGGGTGCAGAGATCGAGCTGGATGCCAATCCGTCCGAGACCTTCAGCGGGTCGCCCTTGCCGTCCTCGCGCTGGGTGATGATCGCAGCGTCGGAGTAAACGGCGCGCAGCCATTCTTCAGGACGAGCCTGGCGGCCGATCGGGTAGCCGGCACCGCCTTCAGGGCAGGCCAGGCCGACGTCCGGGACGAAGAGCTCGCGGGGTACGGCCCGCATTGCCTCCAGCCACTTCTCTCCGACGTCGAGCGAAGCGGCCAGTTCCTCGTTGTTATTCATGAGCCCCTCTCCAGGAGATCGGCCATGGCCGAGTAGATGCCGAGACCAGTCGTGTCGGCGATCCATCCGAACTCGCCGCGCTGGTTCACCTCCAGGAACACCCACCGGCCTGAGACGTCATGAATCAGGTCGAACGCCCCGTAGACGAGGCCGAGCCGCGCCATCAGACGTAGCAGCTTGGCCCGAAGCTCGAACGGCAGATGGATGATGCTGTACTCCAGGCCGTCGTAGTCCGCCCGCCAATCCTCCTGGGCCGCAGTGCTCCTGGCGTCGATCCGGACCGCGAACACCTCAGTGCCGACCACGGTCACGCGCGCCTCGAATGCTTTCTGGACGCGCTCCTGAAGCATCTGAGCAGTGCGGCCGAACGCCGGATCGAGGAGGCTCTCCGGGTCGGTGACCGGGGCGGTGTAGAGGATGCGCACACGCCCCTCGTCGGCATGGACGACCCCGTCCATGGGCTTGTACACGATCGGACGCCCGAGTTCCTGCGCCCAGTCGTAGGCCGTCCGCGCATCTGAGGTGATGAGGGTCTCAGGCACCGCCAACCCGACCCGCGCCGCCTCGGCGAGTTGGAGCGGCTTGTACTCGGCGCGCGCCGCCGCCACCGGGTCGTTGACCCACAGGCAGCTTCCGAGCGCGGTCAGTACGCCTCCGAACCCACGCCTGGCCTCCCCGTAGGCGAACGCGCGCTCGGGGGACGACATGCGTTCGTCCATCACGAACGGAGTGGTTCCTCGCTGCCATACGGCGCTGATGCCGGCGAGTTCGACGTCAAGGCCGTCCCGGCCACGCAGGCGTCCAGCCCAGGAGCCCGAACCGTCCAGGCGGGCGCCCATGGACAGCCGGGCGGGGAAACTCGACGGGTTCACCTGCACCGCGCTGGTTCCACGTCCGCGCAGTTCGCCGGCGACCCGTTCGGCCACCTTGTCGCCGTCGCGCGCCAGCATCAGCACCGTCATCGTCAGTCCGTCCCCTTGTCTTCGGGATGCTGGGAGTCGCCCTGACCGCCGGTGGTGTATTCGGAGGTCCCCTTGTCGTGCTTGCCCGCGCGCGGCACCACCAGGAACCGCAGCCCCCACGGACGAGCCTCGGTCGCGGCGGTGTCGATCTGGGACGCCTGGTCCAGCCCCGGGTCCATAGGGAAGATGTCCCCGACCCGGAATGCCAGCCCGCGCGACTCACCGTCCGGCGAATGCGTCACGAGGTCGAGCGTCTGTGCGGTCATCGACTTCCCTTCCTGGCGGCGCTTCGGCCGCCGATCGGTGGCTCTTGGAGCCTTATGTGCGGACGGCCGCGACCAGGTCGAGTCGGGCCGGTACAGACCACGGCCCCGGGACGTCCTGTCCTGGGGGATCGTCCTCCGCAGGGGGTTTCGGAGGTGCGTGACCAGAGGCCCCGGGGCCGTGGGGTCCAAGTGACGGCAGGCAATGAAACGGCCCGCTTCGCCAGGTGCCGACGGACGTGCGCGGCATGGTTTCAATGGCGCGTTGCTCGGCATTGCGGACGGCTATGGACAGCGAATGGGTGTCCGGAGCGGCCACCACGAGCAACTCGCCGCTCCACAACGTCCAAGCGGTGAACTTCCGGTTGTACGCACCCCACACCACGGCCCAGCCTGGATGGTTGCCCTCGGCCCACCGTGCAAGTTCCGTGCCGTCCAGCATGGCTCTACCTCGGTGAAGACACGCGCGCGGACGGAACCGTGGCCGTGGCGTACCGCGCCCACACCCACTTCCCACGCGGCTCGGTCGGTGTGACCCCGTAGGAGTCGGCCATGGCCGCGACGATGGGCAAGCCGCGCCCACCCGTACCGGCGTCATGGTCCGGATCCAGCGCCTCGGCGTCGGGGGCCACGTCCTCCGCGGTCGGTTCCAACGCGCGCTTGGGCGTGGGCTCGGTGTCCGAGGAGTCCCACACGGCCAGCACTACCGCGCCGGGCTCGCGGGTGAGGCGCACCCGGATCTCCGGTTCCGGTGCGTACTGCACCGCGTTCGCAACGAGTTCACTGGCGATCAGCGTCAAGTCGTCACTGATCCCGGCCAGCCCCGCCTCCGCAAGGCGCAGCTCCACCAGCGAGCGCACCCGCGCCGGAACCGACGGCGCCGCCCGAAAGGTGACGTCGAACGTCCCCGCGTTCACGCTGCCCACGCAGCCGCCCATCAGGCCCACCGCACGATCTGCCCGAGCATGAGCACCGTCCGCTCCACCAAAGCCGGCTCGGCGCCGACCTCGCCGAGCACGTGTCCACGCTCCCCGCCCCACCGGAACCGCCGCCCGTCGCACGCGATCTTCTGCTCACTGGGCGTCCCCAGCGAAACGGCGAGCGTCCTCCCGTACCCCTCCGTCCGGCATTCCTGCGCCGCGAGTTCCCGCGCCAACTCCTCCGGCGGCCTGCCCGTAGCGTCTCTCATAAGTCCGACCTCCATCGTCGGGCTAAGGGCCCGGGGAGCGGCGTTGCAGTGCCGTCCGGGGCCGCTCTCCTCTGCCTCTTGGGACGGAGGACTGCACCGTGTCCCACTGCGGCCCGCATATGGCAAGCTGGCGAGTCCTTCCATGCGACCGAGTGAACCGGGCTTGTGACTGCGAGGGGAGATGACATCTGGTGACAATGGGACGGACATGCCGCAGGCGGTGACGATCACCGGCACGCGCTCGACGGCGCACCGCGCTGTCGCCGAATATCGGACGTTGTTCGAGGAATATGTCGGCCCGTTCGCGCTGCCCAACGTTCGCTTCCATCTTGGTGGGGCGTCCGGCATAGACTCACTTGCCCTGCTTTGGCTGGCTGATGAGACCGAAGCGGAACTCGTAGTCGCCGTCCCGGCCAAGCTCGCCGATCAGCCGGCCGACGCCCGTGATGCGATCGCGGCTGTCCGGCGATCGGGCCGTCTTGCCGGGCTGGTCGAACTCGGTGGGCCGCGCCAGAGGGCGGGCTACTTCGCCCGCAACCGCTGGATGGTCGACCGCAGTAGTTTCGTCATCGGGTTCCCGCGACGAGGCACGAATACCAGCGGTACTTGGTACACACTCGACTATGCGGCAAATTATGACAAACCGCGATTGGTGATGCCGGTGTAAGGTCCGCGTGGTGTACTGGTGGAATGGACGGGCAGCGCAAAACCGGGGCGCGTTCTCTGCGCAGGCTGCGAACCGCGAGGGGCTGGTCCTGGACCGAACTGGCCACGCAATTGCGTCTGCACGCCCGGACGCTGCATATCCAGCGCATCGGCGCCGCGCAGTTGAGCAGCATCCGGCGTACCATCGGCCGCTGGGAGTCGGCTGCCAGCGTCCCGGACGAGCAGTACCAACTGCTCCTCGCGTACGTCTACGCCCGTACGTCCACCGGATCGGTGGCCCTCGGACCCGGCTCGGACTTCCGGCAATTGCTGGAGACGCTTGCTTTGCTGGGGGCGCTTCCCGAGCGGCTCGACGAGATCGCGGGCACGGTCAGTGCCGCCGTCACCGACTCGGGCACGCACTTGCTCGCCTTTCTCGGCGCGCCGGTGCGTAACGAACTGGCCGGCGCGCTTGCCCGGCCGGAGTCCCTGAGCCTCTCCTTGCTTGACGCGCTGGCCGAGTTGAGCCGGTCGGTTGACCAGCGGATCGGCACAGTACCCTTCGTGCGGCTGTATCTAGTCCAGGCGGCCGCTGTTGAGGCATGTCGGCATCTGCTGGTCGGTGAGCATCCTGCGCAGTTCAGATCCCGGCTGTGGTCGGTCGCCGCATGTTCCTTCGCATTGGCCGCTCGTCTGGCGTTCGAGACGCATGACGATGTGGCCGCGCTGAACCTGTATGCCCAGGCGGTTGAGGCCGCGGGCGAGGCGGATCCGTCGGAGCGGGCGCTGATCCGCTCCAGCCAGACGATGGTCGTCTACTACTCCACCGGTGATCTCGGACGCGCGCGGCGTATCGCCGACGCCGCCGTCCAGGACGCGCGCCGCGGTGAAAGCCGTCTCATGCGGGCGCGGGCGCACGCGCTACAGGCCGAGATGGCCGTGCGGGGCGAGCCTGTGCGACGGCGCGATGCGGAGGCGGCCTTGCATCTGGCCTGGCACGACCTTGACGGCGACACGAGCGACGACCCCATGGCGGGTTCGTTCAGTAAGGGACGGCTGCGCGGTTTCGAGGGCGTCTGCGGGATCTTCCTGGGTGAGGCGGAGGGCGCCGAACGCCGGCTGGCCGAGTCAGCCGAGGCTCTCAAGCAGTCACGTGAGAGCGTCCAACGTGCGATCGTCCTGACTGACCGCGCGCTTGCGCGGCTGCGCGCGTCCGGCGCAGGGGCTCCCCAGTCTGCCGCCGAACTGTTGCACGAGTGCGTCGACCTCATAGCGGCAACCCGAGGCCGAGTGGCGGCTCAACGGTTGCGGCGTGCGCGTCTGGAGTTGCGCACGTGGCGGCGAGAGTCCTTTGTGGCGGATCTCGATGACCACATTCATACAGCGCTGGTCGGTATTTAGACGAGTGACCTTGCTCAGGGAGTCACTCGATGGGAGACCGATGGATGAGGGCAACCGGCACTCGGTGAGCGTCGCGGGTGTCATCTTGGACGATGCCGGCCGCGCCCTGCTTATCCAGCGCCGCGATAATGGCCATTGGGAAGCTCCCGGTGGCGTCCTGGAACTTGACGAGGACATCCGGACGGGAATTAAACGGGAAGTGCTCGAAGAGACGGGGCTTCAGGTCCATGTGGATGACCTGACGGGAATTTATAAAAATATGAAGCGTGGGATCATTGCGCTGGTGTTTCGGTGCAGGCTCGCTGGTGGGAATGCTCAAGAAACCAGTGAGGCTCAAGATCTCCGCTGGATGACAGCCGGGGAGGTAAGAGCCTTGGCTACTGAAGCGTTCGCCGTTCGTGTCCTGGATGCGATGGCACCACCATCAACGCCGCCTGCGGTGCGCCATCACGACGGTACGCACCTGATCGATTAATTGATCACCTGATCTGTGAACTCGGTTGTTGGACGGGTCGATGGCACCGCGCTACCGCGTATTCCAAGCCGCTGGGGCCGTCCGTCGGCTCGTTCAGTCGGGGGCCTGGGCGGGGTGCGATGGTCAGGGCTGCGTCGCCACGTAGTAGGCGTTCACCGGGTCGCCTTCGACCGACCGGACCTGGGCGTCGGTGAAGCCGGCGTCCTGGAGCATCCGCCGGGCGGTCTGCTCGCCCCAGACCGTCCCGAGGCCGGCGCCGCCGGTGCTCAGCGAGGTGGTCATGCAGTAGAACACCGAGAAGCCGAAGAGCGCGGGCCCGAAGGGGTGCCCGACGTTCTCCTCCAGCCTGCTGGACGCCGCGATGTCGCCCATCAGGAACGTGCCGCCGTCGCGGAGGGACGCGGCGATCGCGTTCAGGACCTCCTGCGGCCGGGCCAGGTCGTGGATGACGTCGAAGGCGGTGACCAGGTCGTAGCGCCCGTCGATCTTCGACGCGTCACCGGTCGTGAAGCGGACGTTGTCCAGGGAGAGCCGGTCGGCCTCGGCGCGGGCGGCCGCGATGCCGTCCTCCGACTGGTCGAGGCCGAGGAAGCGGCTGCGCGGGAAGGCCTGGGCCAGAACGATGGGTGCGTGCCCCTGTCCGGTCCCCACGTCCAGGACGTCGATGCCGTCGCGCAGCCGCTCGGTGAGGCCCGGCGCCAGCGGGACGATCGTGTCGACGAGGGCCGCGTCGTAGACACGGGCCGTCTCCTCCGCCTGCAGGGCCTGGAAACGGGGATACGCGGAGTACGGAACCCCACCGCCGTTGCGGAAGCATTCGACGATCTGCTGCTCGACCTCGCCCATCAGCGCGATGTACTGCATCATCCCGGCGAGGTTGTCGACCCCGGCGGAGTTGGTGAGCGAGGCGGCGTGCTCGGGCGGCAGCGTGTAGGTGTCCGCGCCGGGCTCGTACTCCAGGACGCCTCCGACGACCATGCCGCCCAGCCATTCGCGCACATACCGCTCGTCGAGGTGCGCCGCCTCGGCGATCTCCCGGCTCGTGGACGGCGGCAGCGTGCTCATGGTGTCGAACAGCCCGGTCTGATGGCCGACGCTCACGAGAAGGGCCAGCGCGCCCTTGTTGAGCACGTCGACCACGAACCCGGTGAACTCCTCCTGCCGCGCGGTATCCGTTGACACGACCCCTCCTGGGCTTGGAACGGCATCGCCACTCCCCGTCTCCTACCCCGGGCCGGGACGGCTGAGAGGAAGCCGTACCCCAACTACCAGTTGGTTCCGGTCACGCCCTTCCGCTTCCCGGCGACCCGCGGGACCTGTGCGGAGGCCTGCCTCGGCGGGCTTCCGACGGCGATCGAGATCAGGAGCACGAGCCCGGCGGCCGCCGTTATCTGGAGCTCGCCCGTCGTGGACATGTCCTCCTTCGGGCCTCCGATCGGGGCGAAGCGTTCCTGCGGGTCGAGCACGACCGGGATGGTGTCGCCGACCGAGCGGCCTTTGCAGCTCGTGGCCAGTTCGCGGGGGAGCGGCGTGCCGTCGCTCTGGCGCAGTGTGCAGTGGTGTTGCGGCTTGCCCTTGGTGTTGCCGGTCGTCCAGGTCTTGGCCACCACCACATCGGCATCGGTGCCGACCGCGGCCATGGTGGCGTCCCGGACGGCGATGACGCCGACCGCGTTGAGGACCAGCAGGGCCAGGTAACCGAGTGACAGAGGCACGGCCTTGAAGCGCAGCGGGCGCCGCGTTCCGTACATGATGCCCAGGGCCACGGCCGTGCAGAGGTAGCCGATGATGGCGGTCAGCGCGGCGGACGCCACGCCCCATCGCAGGTAGGCGAACGAGGTCACGCTCAGGCACAGGAGAGCGATGCCGAGTGTTCGGGCTCCGCGCCACAGGGCGGAAACGGTGGCGGGCAAGGCGTCCTCCAGGGTGCGTTGTGCTGGTTCGCACCGTAGCGACCGGAAATCATCCGGAGACGTCGGCATCGGTCGCTAGGGTGTGATCGCTCGGAAAGTGATCGGGGAGGCGGACGGTGGCGGAGCAGGCGTTTCAGGTCGATCTGCGTGGTGTGGTGGATCTGCTCAGCCGCCATCTCTACGCGAGTCCGCGCGTCTACCTGCGGGAACTGCTGCAGAACGCGGTGGACGCGATCACCGCGCGGGGGAGCGGCGGCCGCGTCGAGATCGAGACCGGGGGCGGGGTGCTCCGGGTCCGTGACGACGGCGTCGGGCTGACCGAGGACGAGGTCCACACGCTGCTCGCGACGATCGGGCGGTCGTCCAAGCGGGACGAGCTCGGGTTCGCGCGGCACGACTTCCTGGGGCAGTTCGGCATCGGGCTGCTGTCGGCCTTCCTCGTCGCCGACGAGATCGAGGTCGTGACGCGGTCCGCGAAGGGCGGGGACGCGGTCCGGTGGACGGGGCGCTCCGAGGGCAGCTACCGGGTCGAGGCCGGGAAGCGGGACGAGCCGGGCACGACCGTCACCCTGCGGGCCCGGCCGGGGGCGGGGGAGCTGCTCAGCCCGGAGGTCGTGGCGGAGCTGGCGCGCACCTACGGGTCGCTGCTGCCCGTCGACCTGGTCGTCGACGGCGTCGAGGTCACCGGGGAGCCGCCGTGGGGGGCCGCCTACCGTGACCCCTCCAGGCGGCGGCGGGCGCTGGAGGCGTACTGCGAGGAGCTGTACGGGTTCACGCCGTTCGACGTCGTCGACCTCGACGTGCCCGAGGCGGGGCTGACAGGGGTCGCGTTCATCCTGCCCGCGCCCGTGTCGCCGACCGCGCGGGCGTCGCACAGGGTCTACCTGAAGCGCATGCTGCTCGCCGAGAACGTCGAGGGGCTGCTGCCCGAGTGGGCGTTCTTCGCGCGGTGCGTCGTGGACGCGGGGGAGCTGCGGCCCACCGCCAGCCGCGAGGCCCTGTACGAGGACGAGCTGCTGGAGTCGACGCGGCTCGGGCTCGGGGACGTCCTGCGCCAGTGGCTGGTGAAGCTGTCCGAGACCGACCCGGCGCGGCTGCGCGCGTTCCTGCGGCTGCACCAGCTCGGCGTGAAGGCGATGGCGCTGCACGACGACGACATGCTGCGGATCGTCGACCGCTGGCTGGACTACGAGACCTCCGCCGGGCCGATGACGCTGCACGAGTTCCGGCGCCGGCATCCGGACGGCCGGTTCACCGCGAGCGTGGACGAGTTCCGGCGGCTGTCGGCGGTCGCGGGCGCGCAGGGCGTCGGGCTCGTCAACGGCGGCTACGTGCACGACACGGAGATCATCGAGCGGCTCCCGGACCTCGATCCCGACATCCGGCTCTCCCGGCTGGACGCGGCCGAGCTGACGACCACCTTCGGCGTGCTCGATCCGGGCGCCGAGCTGGCGCTGCGGCCGTTCCTCGCGGCGGCGCAGCGGGCCGTCGAGCGGCTCGGGTGCGAGGTGGTGGTCCGCGACTTCGACCCGGCGTCCCTGCCCGCGCTCTACCTGACCAGCAGGGACGCGCAGTTCCGGGAGGAGCTGACGCGGGCGCGGGAGGAGGCCGGTGAGCTGTGGGCGGACGTCCTCGGCGCCGTCAACGCCTCCGCCGGCATCGAGCGCCCGCAACTGGTGCTGAACTACCGCAACCCGCTCGTGCGGCGGGTCACCGCGCTGGGCGACGGGGGGCCGGTCGAACCGGCCGTCCAGGCCCTGTACGGGCAGGCTCTGCTCCTCGGCCACCATCCGCTGCGGCCCGCCGACACGGCGGTGCTGAACCGTTCCTTCATCGGCCTGCTGGAGTGGGCCGTCCACTCCCCGGAGGCCCCCGAATGACAGATGACGTCTACTCGCTGATGGCGCGGTCGCAGGAGCTGCCCTACGGCGAGGCCCGCACCGTGCTCGTCGAGGACGCGCTGCGCCGCGCGGAGGCGGCCGGTGACGACGTGCTGGCCTTCCACGTGAGGGTCCGGCTGACCGACGCCTACCGGTACGGGGGCGAGCCCGCGAAGGCGTTCGCGACCTTCAGCCGGACGCTGGCCGACCACGACCGCGACCCGGGCCGGTTCGACGACACCCACGGGCTGCTCTGGCAGATGAAGGCCATCGTCAGCTCGCTCACCCTCTTCCCTGAGATCCCGCTGGACCGCACCTACGCCGTGCTGGACGACATGGAGCGCCGCTACAAGGCGGGCGGGCACAGCCTCCAGGCGGTGTACCACTACCGCAACGTCGTCGCCCGGCACGTCGGCGACGGGTCGGCCGACGAGTGGTACGTGAAGTGGCGCGCCGCCGAGCGCGACGAGCTGTCGGACTGCGAGGGCTGCGACCCCACCGGCATGGCCCGGCACCTGGTCGAGGCGGGCCGGCACGAGGAGGCGTTCGAGGTCGCCGCGCCGGTGCTGAACGCGCAGCTGAACTGCAACGAGCAGCCGCAGTCGATCCAGACCGCGCTGATGCCGGTCCACCTGCGGATGGGCCGCCCAGAGCAGGCCGCCGACGCGCACCGCCGCGCCTACCGGGTGCACCGGGCGCGGCTCGCCGACCTCAGCGACATCGCCGAGCACCTGGAGTTCTGCGCGGTCACCGGCAACGAGGCGCGCGGCCTGGAGATCCTGCAGCGGCACCTCGGCTGGCTGGACCGGGCGCCGAGCGCGCACGCCGACATGGAGTTCTCCGCCGCCGCGGCCCTGCTGCTCGGCCGGCTCGCCGCCGCCGGGCACGGCGGCGCCACGGTGCGCCGCCCCGCGGCCGACGCGCGCCCCGCCGCCGACGTCGCGCTGGACGAGCTGCGCGCCGAGCTGGCGGGCCGCGCGACGGACCTGGCGGCACGGTTCGACGCCCGCAACGGCACGTCCTGCCAGGGCGACAAGGTGCGCGGCACGCTGACCGCCGAGCCGGTCGCCGAGTTCGTCCCGCTGGCCGCCCACCACCGGCGGCCCGCCCCGGCGCCGGCGCCCGCCCGGCCTGACGCCGCGGCCGACGCTCCCGCCGCCACTGACCTCGCCGAAGCCAATGACCTTGCCGACGTGACCGATCTCGACGAGCTGCTCGACATCGCCGACCGGCACCGCAGGAAGAGCGACGTCCCCCGGATGCGGGCGGCGTGGCGGCGGTTCGACGAGGTCGCCGCCGGCGCCGAGCCGACGCCGCTGCAGGAGGCCCGCCGGCTGGACGGGCGGGGCGTCGAGCACGCCGTCGACGGCGAGGGCGAGCGGGCGGCCGAGTGCTGGGCGGAGGCGGCCCGGCGGTTCGGCGAGCTGGGCGACGAGACCCGCCGGTACCGCACGCTCGGCCGGCTCGGCATGGTCCGCCTCGAACTCGGCGACGAGGGCGGGATGGAGCAGGTCGCCGCCTCCGCGGAGCACTTCACCGCGCATCCGGGCGAGGACGGCGACGCCGCGTCCGCCGTGCTGCGCCTCGCGACCGCGCACATCAACGCCGACCGTCCGGCCGAGGCCCTCGCCGCGCTCGACCGGGTCGCGCCGGACGGCGACCACGAGGGCGAGCTGTGGTTCCTGCGCGGGCAGGGGCTGCTGATGACCGACCGGGGCGAGGAGGCGGTGGCGGCGCTGCGCCGCTCGCTGGAGGCGGCGCGGCGGTCCAGCGACCCCGAGCACATCGCCTCGCCCGCGCTGCTGCTCGGCCGCATCCTGTCCCGGAGCGCGGAGGGCCCCGACCGCGAGGCGTTCTCCCTGCTCGACGAGGTGATCGAGACGCTGCGCGAGCCGTCGGCGATGCGCGCCGCCGCGTACACCGAGCGCGGCCTCGCCTACCTCAACGCCGACCGTCCCGCCGACGCCGTCCCCGACCTGGTGGAGGCCATCGCGGGCTGGACGGCCGAGGGGCTGGACCCGCAGGCCGTCCTCCTGCGGGTCGACCTCGCCGCCGCCTACCTGTCCACGGACCGCGCCCTGGAGGCCGCCGAGGCCGCCGAGGAGGCGCTGCCGAACCTCGACGCCGACAACGGGCGCCGCTGCCGGCTGATCCTCGCGCACGCGCAGAAGCAGCTCGGCGAGGAGGACGCCGCCGGCCTGTTCGCGGGCCTCGCCGAGGACGCCGCGCGGGAGGGGCAGCACGACGCCGTCGCGCACTTCCTGAACGAGGCCGGCGACGTCCTGACCAACCTCGACGTCGACGCGCAGGCAGCCGAGCGGTACGCGCAGGCCGCCGAGGCGTATGAGAAGGCCGGCGACCCCTACGGGGTGGTCCGCGCCCGCCGCCGCGCCGCGATGTGCCTGCTGTGGAGCGGCGAGGCGGAGCAGGCGGCGACCGCGATGGAGACGGCCCGCGCCGCGCTGGCGGACCTGCCGCCCGACAACGAGCCCGCCCGCGTCTGGGAGACCGCGCTGACCTCCTTCGAGCAGGCCCGCCTCCTGGCCCGGCTGGGACGCCTGGACGAGGCGGCCGGGCACGCGTCCGCCGCCGCGGACGGCTTCACCGCCGTCGACCAGCACGACGCCGCCCGGGACGCCGTCCGCCTGCTGGAGGACATCAAGGCCGCGCGCGGCTGACGCGCGCGGCCCGGACCTTCGGCGGCCGGCTCAGCCGAGCCGGCGCGCCCCGTCGGAGGGAACGGCCTCCAGGAAGCGCGGCGGCGTCCAGCCGCGCTTCTCGTAGGCCGCCGTGACGGCCTCGCCGACCCGCTCCGCGCGGGCGGCGGGCGCCAGCACGATGACGGAGCCGCCGAAGCCGCCGCCGATCATCCGCCCGCCGCGGGCGCCCGCCCGCAGCGCGGCGTCCACGGTGGCGTCGGCCTCCGGCCACGACACCTCGAACTGATCGCGCAGCGACAGGTGGGAGGCGTTCAGCATCGCGCCGAACTCGGGGAGGGCCCCGGCCCGCAGCAGGCCGACGGTGGCCTCCACGCGGTGGTTCTCGGTGACGACGTGCTGGACGCGGCGCCGCAGCACCGGGTCCTTCAGCGACCCCAGCGCGGCGGCCAGGTCCTTGACGTCGCGGAGCGCGTCCACGCCGAGCAGCGACGCGGCCTCCTCGCATTCGGCGCGGCGGCGGCCGTACTCGCCGCCGCCCAGGGCGTGGGAGGCCCGCGTGTCGACCACCAGGAGCGTCAGCCCGGCGGCCGCCGGGTCGAATGGGACCTGCGACGACAGCCCGCTGCGGCAGTCGAGCATCAGCGCGTGCCCGGCCGTGCAGAGCAGCGACGCCGACTGGTCCATCAGCCCGCACGGGATGCCGGCCTGCTCGTTCTCGGCGCGCTGCGCGAGCCGCGCCAGCGCGGGGCGGTCGATCTCGACGCCGTGCAGGTCGCACAGCGCGAGCGCCGTCGCGCACTCCAGCGCCGCCGACGACGACAGCCCGGCGCCCTGCGGGAGGTCGGAGTCGATCAGCAGGGACGCGCCGCCCGTCCCGTGCTCGCGCAGCACCCGCGCCACGCCGACCGGGTACGCGGCCCAGGCGCGGTCGGCGGGCCAGCCCTCGGAGACGACCGGCGGGCCGTCCACGGGGGCGGTCACGGCGGTGGGCGCCTGCCGCGACCGGACGTCGATCACGCCGTCGTCGCGCCGCGCCGCCGCCACCGTCACGCCGCGCGACAGCGCGAACGGCAGCACGAGGCCGTCGTTGTAGTCGGTGTGCTCGCCGATGAGGTTGACCCTGCCGGGGGCGTGCCACACGCCGTCCGGCGCCCGGCCGAACGCCGCGCCGAACGCCTCGCCGATCTCCGCGCCCATCTCCGTGCCCATCTCCGCGCCGACCTCCGCGCCGAACGCCTCGGCCGAGCCTCCGGTCATCGGGACCGCAGGAAGGTCCACGCGTCGTCGACCATCGTCCGCAGGTCCCGCTCGGGCTTCCAGCCGAGCTGGGCCTGGATCTTGTCGGACGACGCGATCAGCACCGCCGGGTCGCCGGGGCGGCGCGGCGCCGTCTCGGCCGGGATCTCGCGGCCGGTGACCTCCCGGCACACGTCCAGGACCTCCCGGACGGAGTTGCCGGTGCCGCTGCCCAGGTTGAAGATCTGGTGGGCACCGGGCTCGCAGGCGTCCAGCGCCAGCAGGTGCGCGCGGCCGAGGTCGATCACGTGGATGTAGTCGCGGACGCAGGTGCCGTCCGCCGTCGGGTAGTCGTCGCCGAAGATCTTCACGGCGTCCCCGTCGCCCTGCGCGATCTTCAGCACGTTGGGGATCAGGTGGGTCTCGACGGTGTGCCGCTCGCCGTGCCGCCCGTAGGCGCCCGCCACGTTGAAGTACCGCAGCGACACCGCGCCGATGCCGTGCAGCCGCGCGTACTCGGTGAGCGTCGTGTCGATCGCCAGCTTGGACGCGCCGTAGGGGTTCGTCGGGCGGGTCGGGTCGGTCTCCAGGATCGGCGTCGACTCCGGCTCCCCGTAGGTCGCCGCCGTGGAGGAGAACACGATCCGGGGCACGCCCGCGACGCGCATCGCGTCCAGCAGCGCCAGCGACTCGCCGAGGTTCTTGTCCCAGTACAGGCCGGGCTTCTGCACCGACTCGCCGACCAGCGACTTCGCGGCGAAGTGCAGCACCGCCTCGAAGCCCGCGCCCGCGAGGACGTCGGCGGCGGTGTCGCGCAGCGTGCCCCGCACCAGCCGGGCGCCGTCCGGCACCGCGTCCTCGTGCCCGGTGGACAGGTCGTCCAGGACGACGACCTCGTGCCCCGCCTCCAGGAGCAGAGCGGAGACGACGCTGCCGATGTAGCCGGCGCCTCCGGTGACGAGCAGCTTCACTGACGAACCTCCAGGAAAGTCACGGACGGCGGGGTCGGACCAGGCTATCCGCAACGCCGAACGGGGAAGGCTGAACCCATGGACCGGACGCCGCCCGGGACGCCCCCGCGCCCGCCCGCGGGGCCCGCACGCCCCCTGGTGTGGCTGCTGTCGCGCTCCGCCGATCTCGTGGTGCGGCTGTCGGGCGGCGACCCGGGCGTGTTGCGCGAGGAGATCACCGCGGAGCGGATGCGGGCCCTGGTGGCGGGGAACACCCAGCTCACCGCCGACGAGCGCACCCTCATCGGGGAGGTGTTCGCGGCGGGCGAGCGGCCGCTCCGCGAGGTCCTCGTCCCGCGCACCGAGGTGGTCTTCCTGGACGCGGAGATCACCCTCACCGCCGCCGCCCGCCTCGCCGCGCGCAGCCCGCACTCCCGCTTCCCCGTCTGCCGCGACTCCCACGACGAGGTGATCGGCTTCGTGCACATCCGCGACCTGCTCGTCCCGGACGCGCCGGACACCGCGGACGGCCCCGGCCCGGCCGGGAGCGGGGACGTCCCGGTGGGCGATCTCGTCCGCCCGGTGAAGTTCCTGCCGCCGTCGAAGCGGGTGCTGCCCGCGCTGTCGGAGATGCGCCGGGAGGGCTGCCACCTGGCGATCGTCACCGACGAGTACGGCGGGGTCGCCGGAATCGTCACGATGGAGGACCTCCTGGAGGAACTCATCGGGGACATCCGCGACGAATATGATGTGCAGGACGCGCAGGCACGGCGCCTGCACGGCGGGGTGGTCGAGGTGGACGGCCTGCTCAACCTGGACGACTTCGCCGCCGAGACCGGGATCCGGCTGCCGGACGGGCCGTACGAGACGGTCGCCGGGCACATCATGGCGGTGCTGCGCCGGGTGCCCGCCGAGGGCGACTCGGTGGAGGCCGGGGGCCGCCGCCTCGCGGTGGCCCGGATGGACGGCCGGCGGGTGGCGCGCGTGCGCGTCATGCCGCGCGCGGCGCCGCAGGCCGTGCCCGCGCCGCCCGGCACGCCGTCCGCGACCCCGCGGGCGGTGGCCGGCGACGCCGCCGGCGGCCCCTCCCGCGGGCCGGCGACCGGCGGCGGCGCCTCCGATGACACCTGAGAGAATCGGTCCGTGCAGATGCCCGAAGCGCCCAATCCCGAAGCGTCCGACGCCGGAACCGCCGCGGCCCAGCCGCGCGTGCTGTCCGGCATCCAGCCCACCGCCGACTCGTTCCACCTCGGCAACTACCTGGGCGCGCTGCGGCAATGGGTCGCCATGCAGGACACGCACGAGGCGTTCTACTGCGTGGTCGACCTGCACGCGATCACCGTCGAGCACGACCCGGCGCTGCTGCGCCGCCGCACGAAGGTCGCCGCCGCGCAGCTGCTCGCGATGGGCATCGACCCCGACCGCTCCGCCGTGTTCGTGCAGAGCCACGTCCCCGAGCACGCCGAGCTGGCCTGGGTGCTGAGCTGCCTCACCGGGTTCGGCGAGGCGAGCCGCATGACCCAGTTCAAGGACAAGTCGGCCAAGCAGGGCACCAGCGGGACGAGCGTCGGGCTGTTCACCTACCCGATCCTCCAGGCCGCCGACATCCTGCTCTACACGCCCGAACCGGACGCGGGCCGGGCCCTGCGCGTCCCCGTCGGCGAGGACCAGCGCCAGCACCTGGAACTCACCCGGACCCTCGCGCAGCGTTTCAACCACCGCTTCGGGGAGACGTTCGTCCTGCCGGACGCCCACATTCCCGAGGGCGCCGCGAAGATCACCGACCTGCAGGAGCCGGGCGCGAAGATGAGCAAGTCGGCGTCCTCCCCGCAGGGCATCATCGACGTGCTGGAGGAGCCGGGGCCCATGCGCAAGAAGATCATGCGCGCGGTGACCGACACCGGGTCCGAGGTCGTCTACGACGAGGAGAAGAAGGCCGGCGTCACCAACCTGCTGCGGATCTACTCCGCGCTGGAGGGCACGTCCGTCCCCGACCTGGAGGCCCGGTACGCGGGCTCGGGGTACGGGCAGTTCAAGAAGGACCTCGCGCAGGTCGTCCTCGACACGTTCACGCCGATCCGGGAGCGCACCCTGAAGCTGCTGGACGACGAGGAGCACCTCGACCGGCTGCTCGCCCGGGGCGCCGAGCGCGCCTCCGCGGTCGCCGTGCGGACGATGGAGACCGTGCGCGAACGGGTGGGATTCGTGGGACGTGGTCGCTGACCGCGCCGGGCTCGGCGGCGCCGCGCAGGGCCCCGGGGAGGGTCCCTCCGCGGCGGAGACCACGATGACCGGCGGCCTGGCGGTCCCGGCGCCGGGCCGCCGCGCGATCGGCGTCGCGATCCCGATCCCCGACCCGCACGGCTCCTACCTGCAGTCCCGGCGGGCCTCGTTCGGCGACCCGCTGGCGCACGCGATCCCGACGCACATCACGCTGCTGCCGCCGACCGAGGTGGAGGACGCCGCGATGGACGGCATCCGGCGGCATCTGCTGAACGTCGCCCGCACCGAGCGCCCCTTCCCCATCCGGTTGCGGGGCAGCGGAACGTTCCGACCGGTGTCCCCGGTCGTGTTCGTGGCACTGGCCGAAGGAATCGGCGGCTGCGAGCGCGTCCAGGCGAAGGTTCTGTCGGGTCCGCTCGCGCGCCCGCTGCCGTTCCCGTACCACCCGCACGTGACGATCGCCCACCACCTGCCCGACGACGTCATGGACCGCGCCTTCAAGGAGCTCGCGGGCTACGCCGCCGACTTCGAGGTCTGGGGGTTCTCGCTGTACGAGCACGGGCTGGACGGCGTGTGGCGCCGCCACTGCGACTTCGTCTTCGGCGACGGGATGGTCCCCGCCCCCGGCCGCCGCGGCTGAACGCGCCGTTTCACGGCAGGTCGGGGGGCGCGTCGGCGTGGACGTACGTGGACGTCCCTGAACTCTGCGTTTATCGGCCGATTACCGTACGCGGTATCGGGCGGCCCGGAGTGGGTACGGTGCGTACATGCGGCAGGTGATCAATAACGTGCAGGGCCGGATCGAGTCCCTGTTCGGTAAGGGGAAGGACCTGCTGCGCGGCGCGCGCGACCGCTCGCCGTGGTTCGACCACCAGGCCCGCGCGTTCGAGCGCTACCAGGACCGGCGGGGCGACCGGCTCGCCGCCGCCCTCACCTGCTACGCGTTCCTGTCGTTCTTCCCGCTGCTCGCGCTCGCCTACTCGCTGCTCGGCTACCTCGTCGGGGTCAGCGACGAAGCCCGCGACTACTTCGTCCGGGCGATCGACTCGCAGCTGCCCGGCCTCGGGGGCCGGCTCCAGGTCGAGCAGATCGCCCAGTCCAAGACCGCCGTCGGGATCCTCGGCCTGGTCGCGCTGCTGTTCACCGGGCTCGGCTGGGTGCAGGTGCTGCGCGAGTCGCTGCGCGACATCTGGGGCAACGAACCGGGCGGCGGCGGCAACTTCTTCCTCAGGAAGCTGTGGGACGGCGCCGTGCTGGTGTTCCTCGGCCTGATCCTCGTCTGCGGCATGGCGGTCACGACGGTCACGACGTCGGCCACCGGCACCGTCCTACGGTGGATGGCCCTGGACGACGTCACCGGCGCCGGGACCGCGCTGCGGCTGCTGTCGGTGGCCTGCGCGATCCTGTTCGACACCGTGGTGTTCCTGGTGCTGCTCAGCCGCCTGTCGGGCACCCGGGCGCCGTGGCGGCGGATCATCCGCGGCGCCCTGTTCGGCGCCGTCGGCTTCGAGGCGCTCAAGCAGATCGCGACGATCCTCATCGGCCGGACGACGCAGAACCCCGTCTACGGCACGTTCGCCGTGCTGGTCGGGCTGATGGTGTGGATCAACATCGTGTCCCGGTTCGCGCTGTTCACCGCCGCGTGGACGGCGACCCGCCGGGTCGTCCTCACCGCCGACGCAGAGGACCCGGAGAACAGCGCCGCCGCCGAGGACGCCGAGGACGCCGAGGAGGCGCGGGACCGCGCCGCGAAGGCCGAGGACGGCGCGGACGAGCCCGGAGAGGACGGCGACCGGGAGGCGGGGGACACGGGAGTCCGGGAGCCGGGCGCGTCGGCCGCGCGGCTGGGCCGCTGACCTACCGGCCGGTGTCGCGGGAGTAGGCGCGGGCCTCCAGCCGGCGCCGGCGCCGCAGCACCACGAACAGCACCGCGATCGCGAGCAGGGCGCCCGCCGTGCCGCCGCCGAACAGCAGCCAGCGGCGGGACGAGTCGTCCGAGGCGAGCGGGCCGTCCGGCAGCACGCCGCTCGAACCGGTGTCCTTGCGGGCCTCCCCGATCTTGCCGGGCGGGACGAGCGCGCCCACCGGCTCCACCTTGCCGCGCGCCGCGAACCCCCAGTTCAGGAGCTTGGCCGCGTACGGGGACGGCGGCTGGTCCGCCCGCATCAGCGAGATCACGATCGTGTGCCCGCCGCGCCGCGCCGCCGCGACGAACGTCTGCCGGGCGGCGATCGTGTAGCCGTTCTTGCCGCCGATCATGCCCTGGTAGGCCGAGCGCTCGCCCGGGAGCATGTGGTTGTGGGTGTGGATCGGGTACCCGCCGACCTTCTTGCCCTTCTTGCGCTCCTTCTTGGTCGGCGGCGCGGGGAACTTGAAGTCGATGGCCTGCATGTAGGCGCGGAAGGCGGGGTTCTTCATGCCCTCCCGCAGGATCAGCGCCAGGTCGTAGGCCGAGGTGTGCTGGCTGCGGACGTCCAGCCCGAGGTCGCGGTCGAGCCCGTTCGGCGACCCGGCGAGGGTGTCGAGGGCGTTGATCCGCTTCGCCTCGGCGTTCATGTGGGCGAGGGTCTGCCGCACCCCGCCGTCCGCCTCGGCGAGCGTGTACGCCGCGTCGTTGGCGGACATCATCAGCATCGCGTGGAACAGCTCGGAGACCTTGTACTGCATCTTGGGGGTCATTCCGACCTTGGTGCCCTCCACGTCGCACGCCTTCTGCGACGGGCGGACGAGCCGGTTCGCGTCCAGCCGGGGGATCAGCGCGAGCGCGGTCAGCGTCTTGATCGTGCTGGCCGGGAGGTAGCGGCCGTGCGGGTCCTTGGCGGCGAGGACCTCGCCGGTGTCGGCGTCCGCGATCAGGTAGGACGCCGCCTTGATCTTGGGCGGGGCGGGGACGCCGGGGGCCGCGTTCGCGACGATGCCGCGGGAGGCCAGCTTCGGCCCGCCGACCGTCCCCGCCGAGGGCGCGGGGGTGGCGGGCGCGGCGGTGAGCGGCGGTGAACCCGCGGCCCGGGCCGTGGCCTGGGCCGCCGTGGCGGGGGCCGCGGTCAGCACAGGGGCGGCGGCGACGGAGGCCGCCGCGAGCGGGATCACGGTCACCGTCAGGGCGCGGCGCACGCCGGCCGGCCCTCGTCGCTCAGCTCGCAAGCTCCCGACGCTCCTTCGTCCCGTGGGAGCGCGGTCGCTCCCGGCGCGCAGGCGGCCAACGCCCATGACTTCCCCCGAAGAGTAGGCGACCTATCCGGCGAAGGGGTACCCGACCGCGAACGCGGCAAGCAAGGTACGGAAGCGACGCATGGTGCAAACGTGATATGACGGTACGTAAGGGACAGCCCGCATCGGTTACCGTCCGTCACAAAAGGTAGTTTTGGACGGACTGACTAGTCCGATCTAGTGATGTCCCGGACAAGATCAATGACCGGAAAGTAGGACCCATGGAGGTCCGCCCCCCGCCCGCATGAGTCAATTGATCCGCAAAGGGCATGGACATCCGGCAGGGTGGCGGGCACGGGCGCCATCATGGAACGAACACGTGACCTGGACCGGCGTTTGTCCAGGCTTAGGGACCCGCTGGCTGAATTGCGCCACGTGCCACGCAACGACCTGCAAGGATTGTGGACGGAGGTTGGCCGTGGCCATTGACTTCAACGCATCGAACGGCGCGACGCTCGGCGTCGAGTGGGAGATCCAGCTGGTCGATGCGGAGACCAGGCACCTGCGGCAGGACGCACGCGAGGTGCTCGCCGCCCTGCCCGCGCTGAGCCTCGAGGGCGACAACCCCCGGATCCGTCACGAGCTGATGGAGTCGATGGTCGAGGTCGTGACCGGAATCTGCGACACCGTGGGCGAGGCCAAGGCCGACCTCTCCGCCACCCTCACCGCGCTGCGGGGCGCCGCCGCCGAGCGCGGCATCGCGCTGGCGTGCACCGGCACCCACCCGATCAGCGACTGGCGGGACGCCGTCATGGCGCCCATGGGCCGCTACGCCCAGCTGATCGAGGAGATGCAGTGGCTGGCCCGCCGCATCCAGACCTTCGGCGTTCACGTCCACGTCGGCGTCTCCGACGGCGCCAAGGCCATTCCGATCATCAACGCGCTCTCGTCCTACCTTCCGCACTTCCTGGCCCTGACGGCGTCCAGCCCGTTCTGGAGCGCCGGGGACACCGGCCTCGCGTCCTGCCGGGCGGTCGTCTTCGGCCAGATGCCGACGGCCGGACCGCCCCACCTGCTAGACGACTGGGCGGCCTTCGAGGATTACATGGCCACGCTGATGCGTTCGGGAACCATAAGGAGCATCAAAGAGGTCTGGTGGGACATCCGCCCGCATCCCGACTTCGGCACCATCGAGATCAGGATGTTCGACGGCATCCCCACCATGCGCGAGGTGGGGATGGCGGCGGCGCTGTGCCAGAGCCTGGTCGCGCTGTTCGACCAGCAGCTCGACCGGGGCTACACGCTGCCCCGCCCCGCCGCCTGGGTGGTCCGCGACAACAAGTGGCGCGCGACCCGGTACGGGCTGGACGCGATCGTCATCACCGACGACCGCGGCAGCACCGCGCCGCTGCGGGACGAGCTGTACGAGCTGATCCGCGAGCTGGAGCCCGTCGCCGACCGGCTCGGCTGCGCCGAGGAGCTCAAGGTCGCCGGCGAGGTACTGGAGCACGGCGCCCCGTACGAGCGGCAGCGCGCGATCCGCGCCGGCGGCGGGACGCTGGAGAACATCGTCGACGCGGCGATCACCGAGCTCGCGGAGGACCGGTTCGTCACACTGGGGGAGGTCGTACATGCCGGAGCCTGACAGGCCGCAGCGGACGGCCCGCCCCGCCGAGCGGGTCGGGCCGGCGAACCCCCCGGGCCGCACCGGCCGGACCGGACCCGCGAACCCGTCCGGCCCGGTGAACGCGAAGCCGCCGAAGAGCGAAGAGAAGGCAGAGAACGTTCCCGAGAACGGGAGCACCACTGGGCGGGCGCCGTTCGGCCCCGCCGTCGCGCAGGGGGCGCACATGACACATCCGGGACCCGGGGTGATGCCCGGCCTTGAACCACGCACCGCCGCGGACCACGGAGACCGGGAGGCCGGCGCCGCCGCCCGCCCGGCCGGGCCCGCGGCACCCGGCGACGCGGCGCCCGCGTCCGCCGACGCGTCCGCCCTGCCCGGCGCCGCCGCGCCGGGCGACGCTGCCCGCCCGGCGCCCGTGCCCCTCGGCGGCGCCGTCCTGCAGCCGGAGCTCGACGCCTTCCTCGCCGCGCACGAGGCCGAGCTGATCGCCTTCCGCCGCGACCTGCACGCGCACCCCGAGCTGGGCTACGCCGAGCACCGCACGACCGCGAAGATCGCCGAGCGGCTGCGCGCCGCCGGCCTCGACCCGGTGATCCTGCCGAAGGGCACCGGCCTGTTCTGCGACATCGGCCCCGCCGACGGCACCACGGTCGCGCTGCGGGCCGACATCGACGCGCTCCCGCTGGAGGACGAGAAGGAGGGCGTCCCCTACCGGTCGACCGTCCCCGGCGTCGCGCACGCGTGCGGCCACGACGTCCACACCGTGATGGTGCTGGGCGCCGGCCTGTTCCTCGCGCAGCAGGCCGCGGCCGGGCTGCTGCCGGGCCGCGTCCGGCTGCTGTTCCAGCCCGCCGAGGAGATCCCGGGCGGGGCGCTGGACGTGATGGCGGCCGGCGGCATCGCGGGCGTCGACCGGGCGTTCGCGCTGCACTGCGACCCGCGCATCGAGGTCGGCCAGCTCGGGCTGCGCAGCGGCCCGATCACCGCGGCCTGCGACAAGGTGTACGTCAAGGTCACCGGGCCCGGCGGGCACACCGCCCGGCCGCACCTGACCGCCGACCTGGTGTACGCGCTCGCCAAGATCGTCACCGAGCTGCCGTCCGCGCTGTCGCGGCGCGTCGACCCGCGCTCCAGCCTGTCGCTGGTGTGGGGGCGGGTGTCGGCCGGGTCCGTGGCGAACGCGATCCCGGACGACGGCATCGCCGAGGGCACCGTCCGCTGCCTGGACGACGAGGCGTGGCACCGCGCGCCGGAGATGATGAAGGCGCTGCTCCAGTCGGTCGCCGCCGCCTACGACGTGGAGGCGTCGCTGGAGTACGTCCGGGGCGTCCCGCCGACCGTGAACGAGGCGGCGAGCGTGCAGATGTTCCGCGACGCGGCCGCGCAGGTCATGGACGAGGACGGCGTCGTGCCGACCCCGCAGAGCCTCGGCGGCGAGGACTTCGGCTGGTACCTGGAGTCGATCCCCGGCGCGCTGGCCCGGCTCGGCGTCCGCACCCCCGGCTCGCCCGGCGAGTACGACCTGCACCGGGGCGACTTCGACGTCGACGAGCGGTGCATCGCGGTCGGCCTGCGGGTGCTGAGCGCGACCGCGCTGACCGCGCTGTGGGAGGGCGGCCGGCCCGGCGACGCCGAGCCGGTCGAGGGTGCCGCGCTGGCCTGATCCCGCCGTCCGGTCACGCTCCGTGACCGTCGCTCCCTTCGATGGTGAGCGCCGCCGCGGCGCGCTCCCCGTCCCGCTCAGGGCCCCGATGCGCCGCTGACCTGTGGCGATATGCGTACGCATTGGTAACGGACCTATTGCGAATCGGTGCAGGCGGGAGGTTTGCCCTTGTTCGCGAGGTAGCGTCCCATCGATTTCGGTGACCGCATCGGTCACCGGACCGTGGGTGGGGAACGGAAGGAGCGCTACCTTGCGCCGTGGACTCAAGACTTCGCTCGTCACCGTGACGGGTGCGGCGCTGCTGCTCAGCGCTTCCGCGTGCGGCGGCAAGAAGGCGGACACCGGTGGCGGTGACGGCGACGGCAAGAAGACCCTCAAGATCGGTCTCGCCTTCGACATCGGCGGCCGGGGCGACCAGTCCTTCAACGACTCGGCCGCCGCGGGCCTCGACAAGGCCAAGCAGGACCTGAAGCTCGAGACCGAGGAGATCTCGGCCAAGCCGGACGAGCCGGACTCCGACAAGGAGTCCCGCCTGCGGCTGCTGGCCAACAAGGGCTACAACCCGATCATCGGTGTCGGGTTCGCCTACACCACCTCGATCGTCAAGGTCGCCAAGGACTTCCCGAACACCAAGTTCCTCGTCGTCGACGCCGACCAGTGCAAGGTCGAGGGCGAGAACGTCAGCGGCGCCTGCTTCGCCGAGGAGCAGGGCTCCTTCCTGGTCGGCGCGGCCGCCGCGCTGAAGTCCAAGACCGGCACGATCGGCTTCATCGGCGGCGTCAACGTGCCGCTGATCCACAAGTTCCAGGCCGGGTACGAGGCGGGCGCCAAGGCGGCCAAGCCGGACATCAAGATCCTGCCGGCGAAGTACCTGACGCAGCCGCCGAACTTCAACGGCTTCAAGGACACCAGCCTCGGCAACGAGGCCGCCAAGGGCCAGCTCGACCAGGGCGCGGACGTCATCTACCACGCCGCGGGCGGCGCCGGCATCGGCGTCATCAAGACGGTCGGCGCGGCCGGCAAGTGGGCCATCGGCGTCGACTCCGACCAGTACAACCAGCCCGCGGTCGCCGGGGTGAAGCAGCACATCCTCACCTCGATGGTGAAGCACGTCGACCTCTCGGTGTTCGACTTCGTCGAGAGCGTCGCCAAGAACACCTTCAAGGCCGGCACGACCACGTACGACCTCAAGAACGACGGGGTCGGCTACTCCACGACCGGCGGCAACGTCGACGACATCAAGGCCAAGCTGGACGAGCTCAAGGCCAAGATCGTCAGCGGCGAGATCAAGGTCCCGACCAAGGCGTGAGCCGGCGATCGGGGCGAGCGGGGCGGCGTCCCCGCACGGTGGCGGCGTGAGACCGCGCCACCCGGTGGCGACCGCGCACCGGGGGCCGTCCAGGCGGGCGGCCCCCGGTGCGGCGGCGTGTCCCCGGCCCCGTCCCGCGGCGCCGTCCGAGCACGTTCGAGGCAGGAGGAGGGGCACTCGTGCCTGACCAGGTGCCGGCCGTGCGGCTGACATCGATCACCAAGCGGTTCCCCGGAGTGGTGGCCAACCGCGACATCAACCTCACCATCGAGCGCGGCGAGGTGCACGCGCTCTGCGGTGAGAACGGCGCCGGCAAGTCCACGCTGATGAAAATCCTCTACGGGATGCAGCGACCGGACGAGGGCACCATCGAGGTCGGCGGCGAGCATGTCTCCTTCCGGACCCCGGCCGACGCGATCGGCCGCGGCATCGGCATGGTCCACCAGCACTTCAAGCTGGCCGACAACCTGACCGTGCTGGAGAACGTGGTGCTCGGCGCCGAGCCCCGGGCGAAGGGATGGCGGCGCGGCCGGATCGACTTCGCCGCCGCTCGCGCCAAGATCAAGGAGATGGCGCGCGCCTACGGGCTGCGCGTCGACCCCGACACCCTGGTCGAGGACCTCGGCGTCGGCGAGCGGCAGCGCGTGGAGATCCTCAAGGTGCTGTACCGGGGCGCCCGCGTGCTGATCCTGGACGAGCCGACCGCGGTGCTCGTCCCGCAGGAGGTCGACGAGCTGTTCGGCAACCTGCGGGAGCTGCGCGCCGAGGGCCTCACCGTGCTGTTCATCTCGCACAAGCTGGACGAGGTGCTCGCCGTCGCCGACACCATCTCGGTGATCCGGCGCGGCACCACCGTCGCGACCCGGCTCGACCCCGCCGAGGTCACCTCCCGGCGGCTCGCCGAGCTGATGGTCGGGTCCGAGCTGCCCACCCCCGAGCTGCGCGAGTCGACCGTCACCGAGGACGTCCAGCTGGACATCGGCGGGCTGACGGTGCTGACCCCCGAGGGCCGTCCCGTGGTGGACGACGTGTCGCTGCGCATCCGGCGCGGCGAGATCGTCGGGCTGGCCGGGGTCGAGGGCAACGGGCAGACCGAGCTGATCGAAGCGATCATGGGCATCCGGCACGCGGACGCCGGGACGATCGTGTACGGCGGCGACGACATCGCGCACTGGCCGACGCGGCGGCGCCGCGAGGCCGGCATCGCCTACATCCCCGAGGACCGGCACCGGCACGGCCTCATCCTGGAGGGGACGCTCTGGGAGAACCGGATGCTCGGCCACCAGACCCGGCGGCCGAACGTCCGCGGCCCCTGGACCGACCGCCGCGGCGCCCGCCGCGACACCACCCGGATCGTCCGCGAGTACGACGTCCGGACGCCGGGCATCGAGGTGCCCGCCGCCGCGCTGTCGGGCGGCAACCAGCAGAAGCTCATCGTCGGCCGGGAGATGTCCGGCGACCCGCACCTGCTGATCGCCGCGCACCCGACCCGCGGCATCGACGTCGGCGCCCAGGCCGCCATCTGGGACTACCTGCGGCAGGCCCGCGCGGACGGGCTGGCCGTGCTGCTGATCAGCGCCGATCTTGAGGAACTCATCGGTATGTCCGACACCCTGCACGTGATCCTGCGGGGACGGCTGGTCGCGGAGGTCGATCCGCGGACCGTCACCCCCGAGGAGCTCGGCTCCGCCATGACCGGCGCGGGCGGCGAGTCATGAGCGATCCGAAGGACCCCACGCCGCCGGGCGGCGGCGAACCCCCCGAGGACGCCCCGAAGGACGTCCCGGAGCCGGTTCCGGCGTGGAAGGCGATCCTGCGGGGGATGGGCCCGACCGGCCTGGGCCTGAAGATCGGCGCGCCGGTGCTGGCGCTGCTGATCTCGCTCGGCATCACGATGATCCTGCTGCGGGTCACCGGCGCCGACCCGATCAGCTCGATCCAGAGCATGATCGACTACGGCACCACCGAGAACTCGCTGGTCGACATCGTCAACCGCGCGACCCGGTACTACCTGTCGGCGGTCGCGGTGGCGATCGGGTTCCGGATGGCGCTGCTGAACATCGGCGTCGACGGCCAGTACCGGATCGCCGCGTTCCTCGCCGCCGCGCTCGGCGGCGCGATCACCCTGCCCGCCCCGTTCGGGCAGCTCCTGGTGATCGTCGCCGCGATGGTCGTCGGCGGGCTGTGGGCCGCGATCGCGGGCGTGCTGAAGGTGACCCGCGGGGTCAGCGAGGTGCTGTCCACGATCATGCTGAACGCGATCGCGACCGGCGTCATCGCCTACCTGCTGAACGACAAGCGGCTCGCCGAGGTGCGGCCGGGCAGCAACAACGTCGCGACCGCGCAGATCCCCGAGTCGGGGCGGGTCGGGTCGCTGAACGGCTTCCTGTCCTCGCTCGGCCTCGACCTGCCCGGCGACGTGTACGGGCTGCTGCCGCTCGCGATCATCGTCGGGATCGTGTTCTGGGTCGTGATCAACTACACCCGGTTCGGCTTCGACCTGAAGGTGTCGGGGCTGTCGGCGTCCGCCGCGCAGGCCAGCGGCGTCAACGCCCGCCGCATGATCGTCTACACGATGGTCGCGTCCGGCGTGGTGGCCGGCCTGATCGGCATGCCGGAGCTGCTCGGCGCGTCCTACGAGTACTCGCTGAACTTCCCGGCCGGGCTCGGCTTCACCGGCATCACGGTGGCGCTGCTCGGCCGCAACCATCCGGCCGGCATCGCGCTCGCCGCGCTGCTGTTCGCGTTCCTCGACCAGACCTCCGACGTGCTCCAGGAGGTCGACGTGCCGAAGGAGATCGTCGGGGTCATGCAGGGCGTGGTCGTGCTGACCGTCGTCATCGTGTACGAGCTCGTCCGGCGCTGGGAGATCCGGCTCCAGCAGCGGGCCGTCGCCGCCGAACTGGCCACCGGCCACGACCTGGCCCGCGGGGCCGCGGGGAGTGCCTCATGAGCGCCGCGACCGAGACGGTGGCCGCAGCGAAGGCCGCCAAGGGCAAGATCAGGCTGCGCTGGCCGCACTACCTGCTGATCGCCTCCGGGATGCTGGTGCTGCTGTCGCTGGTCCGCGTCATCGATGACGCCGACCCGGTGACCTCCAGCGGGACGGTCAGCGCCGCGCTGCGCCTCGCCGTGCCGATCTTCCTGGCCGGGCTCGGCGGGCTCTGGTCCGAGCGGTCCGGCGTGATCAACATCGGCCTCGAGGGCATGATGATCCTCGGCACCTGGACGGGCGCCTGGGCCGGCTACCAGTGGGGCCCGTGGATCGGCGTCCTCGCCGGGATCATCGGCGGCGCGCTCGGCGGGCTGCTGCACGCCATCGCGACCGTGTCGTTCGGCGTCGACCACATCGTGTCCGGTGTCGCGATCAACATCCTCGGGCTGGGGCTGACCCAGTTCCTGGCCGGGCTGATCTTCGACACCGGGGAGGCGAAGGCGCTCGGCGGCGGCCCCCGGCAGTCCCCGCCGGTCGATCCGATCCAGACCTTGACGCTGCCGGTGCTGTCCGGCGGCAAGATCGGCGGCTGGCAGAGCCCCGACTGGCTCGGCTCGCTGGAGGGCCGCCACTGGTTCCTGCTGTCGGACATCGCCGGCATCGCCCGCGGGCTGACCAGCGACATGTCGCTGCTGACGCTGGTGTCGCTGCTGCTCGTCCCGCTCAGCTTCGTGATCCTGTGGCGGACCCCGTTCGGCCTGCGCATCCGCTCCTGCGGCGAGGACCCGTACGCGGCCGAGTCGCTCGGCGTGCAGGTGTACCGGATGAAGTACGCCGCCGTGGTGATCTCGGGCGCGTTCTCCGGCCTCGCCGGCGCGTTCCTCGTCACCGTCGCCGCCCCGCTGTACCAGGACGGCCAGACCAACGGCCGCGGCTTCATCGGCCTCGCCGCCATGATCTTCGGCAACTGGCGGCCGGGCGGGCTCGCCGCGGGCTCGCTGCTGTTCGGCTACACCGACGCGATGAACGTGCGCGGCGGCGGGCAGGCCGTCCACGCGCTGCTGCTGTTCGTCGCGATCCTGCTGATCGGCGTCGCGGTGTGGCAGGCGCTGCGGGCGAACCGGCTGCGCGGCCAGGTGGTCACCGACCTCGGCCGCCGCGAGGTCCGCAACGCCTACCTCGGCGCCGTGCTGTCGCTGGTGGCGGCGGCCGGGCTGCTGGTCTGGTTCCTGCTGAGCGAGATCGTCCCGGGCGAGCTGGTCTCCTTCACGCCGCACCTGACGACGCTGCTCGTCCTGGCCCTGGCCAGCCAGCGGCTGCGCATGCCCGCCGCCAACGGGCTGCGCTACCGGCGGGGCGAGGCACGGTGACCGGCCTGCCGGGGGTTTGGGGAGTCGTCCCCCCAGAAAGGTAGGGGTATGGAGATCGACTGGCCCGCCCTGCGCACCGCCGCGCGGGAGGCGATGACGCGCGCGTACTGCCCGTACTCCGGGTTCCCGGTCGGCGCCGCCGCACTGGTGGACGACGGCCGGATCATCACCGGGTGCAACGTGGAGAACGCCTCGTACGGGGTCGGGCTCTGCGCCGAGTGCTCGCTGGTGTCGGCGCTGCACGGCCCCGGCAAGGGGGAGCGGCCCCGCCTCGTCGCGGTGGCGGTCGTCGACAAGCACGGCGACCCGGTGATGCCGTGCGGGCGCTGCCGCCAGCTCCTGTGGGAGCACGGCGGCGCCCCGATGCTGCTGGAGACCGTCCGCGGCATCCTGCCCATGTCGGACGTCCTGCCGGACGCGTTCGGACCCGACGACCTGATCGAGAGAGCCTGATTCCATGGATGCCATCGACGTCATCCGCGCCAAGCGCGACGGCGGGGCGCTGAGCCCCGAGCAGATCGACTGGGCGGTGGACGCCTACACCCGCGGCGCGATCGCCGAGGAGCAGATGTCGGCGCTCGCGATGGCGATCCTGCTGAACGGCATGACCCGGGCCGAGGTGGCCCGGTGGACGGAGGCGATGATCCGCTCCGGCGAGCGGATGGACTGGTCGTCCCTGGACCGCCCGACCACCGACAAGCACTCCACCGGCGGCGTCGGCGACAAGATCACGCTGCCGCTGGCACCGCTGGTGGCGGCGTGCGGCGCGGCCGTCCCGCAGCTGTCCGGCCGCGGCCTCGGCCACACCGGCGGGACCCTCGACAAGCTGGAGTCGATCCCCGGCTGGCGGGCGTCGCTGTCGAACGCCGAGATGCTGGACGTGCTGCGCTCGGCGGGCGCGGTGATCTGCGCGGCGGGCACCGGGCTCGCCCCCGCCGACCGCAAGCTGTACGCGCTGCGCGACGTGACCGGCACGGTGGAGTCGATCCCGCTGATCGCGTCCTCGATCATGTCGAAGAAGATCGCGGAGGGGACGGGCGCGCTCGTCCTGGACGTCAAGGTCGGCTCCGGCGCCTTCATGAAGACGGTGGAGAACGCCCGAGAGCTGGCCGAGACGATGGTCGCGATCGGCACCGACCACGGCCTGCGCACGGTCGCGCTGCTCACCGCCATGGACCGCCCGCTCGGCAACGCGGTCGGCAACGCCGTCGAGGTCGCCGAGTCCGTGGAGGTCCTCGCGGGCGGCGGCCCGTCCGACGTGGTCGAGCTGACCCTGACCCTGGCCCGCGAGATGCTCGACGCCGCCGGCATCACCGGCAAGGACCCGGCGGACGCGCTGAAGGACGGCTCCGCCATGGACGTCTGGCGCCGCATGATCACCGCCCAGGGCGGCGACCCGGACGCGCCGCTGCCGTCCGCCCGCGAGACCCACACGGTCACGGCCCCGGCCACGGGCGTCCTGACCCGCCTGGACGCCTACGGGGTGGGCGTCGCGGCATGGCGCCTCGGCGCCGGCCGCGCCCGCAAGGAGGACCCGGTCTCGTTCGGCGCGGGTGTGATCTGCCACGCCAAGCCGGGCGACACGGTCACCGAGGGCCAGCCGCTCCTGACCCTGCACACCGACGACGAGACCCGCGTCCCCCGCGCCCTGGAGTCCCTGGACGGCGCCTACGAGATCGAGCCCAACGGCCCCCCGTCCGTCCAGCCCCTGCTCATCGACCGCATCGCCTGACACCTAGCCGCCCAGCCCGCCCACATGCCCGCCGCACGCCATCATCCGGCGAGGCATGCCGCTGAAGCAGCGAGACAGGTCGCGCTGCAAGTCGTAGCGTGAGGTCTTGATCCAAGGGCACAGCCCTCCACTCGGGAGTCGTTGGCCATGGTCCAAGAGGCGATGGAGCAGCTATGACCACCTCAGGCGTGTCGGGCGTCCAATGGCGGAAGAGCAGTCACAGCGGGCACCAGGGCGGCGAATGCGTGGAGGTCGCCGCCCTCGCTTCCACGGTCGGGGTCCGTGACTCCAAGGATCCGGGTGGTGTCCGGCTGGTGTTCGGGGTCGGTGAGTGGCGGGCGTTCGCGGGCCGGGTGAAGGCGGGGGAGTTCGACACGGAGGGGTGACCGGGTGGCCGGTGGTGTCGGTGAAACCGGCCTGACTCGTGGCGGATGGGCGCTGTAGTTTGCCGGAGTGGATCACTTCTCTCGCTCGTGGAGTGCACTGCTCGCGGCGGTCGGGGACCTGCCCGGCCCGGACTTCGAGCGGCCGTCCGGTTGTGCGGGGTGGCTCGTCCGGGACCTGGTGTGCCATCTGGTCATCGACGCCCAGGACGTGCTGATCACGCTGGTCACGCCCGCCGACGCCGAGCCGACCGCGGACGCGGACACCTACTGGAAGCTCGTCGACCCGCCGACCGGCGACGACCCGCTGGACGCGCTCATCCCGCGGCTGGCCGTCGCCTACGGCGACCCGGACCTGCTGAAGTTCCACCTCGACGACGTCGGCTCCGCCGCCGGGCGCGCCGCCGAACTCGCCGACCCGGAGCTTCGCGTCGCCACCCAGGACATGGTGCTGACCGCGGGGGACTACCTGTCGGCGTACGTCATGGAGTGGACGCTGCACCACCTCGACCTGATCGCGGACGTGCCCCGGGCCGCCGGGCCGCCCGCTGAGACCCTCGCCGCCTCGCGCGCGTCGCTGGAGCGGATCGCCGGGGCCCGGTTCCCGGCCTCGTTCTCCGACACGGACGCGCTGCTGATCGGCACCGGCCGCCGTGCCCCGACGGACGCCGACAGGGCCGCGCTCGGGGATCTGGCCGCGCGGCTCCCGTTCGTCCTTGGCTGACCCGAGGCGTCAGCGGAGGACGGCGAACGACGCCCGCTGCTCGGTGCCGTCCGGCGCCCGCCAAGGAGCGGTGACGCGGGCCTGAGCGCCGGCGCCGGTGTCGTCCGAGGGCAGGACGCGCGTCACGCCGATCGTCAGGGCGTCGCCCGACTCGGTCGTCACGGTGATGCCGGTGCCGTCCGGGCCGTGCTCGACCGCCGTGATCGCGGCCAGGGTCGCGGCGGTGGTTCCGGTGAAGTGCGCCTGGACGGACGGGTCCGGGGTGCCGCCGGTGGTCTGGTGCTGTGGCTCCGCGCGCCCCTGGAGGAGGGCGAGGAGCTGGCCGGCGAGTACCGGGTCGTGGGTTCCGTCGTAGACCCATCGCCGTCCCAGGACGCCGTGCTCGGACGTGCCGACGAGCCCGTCCTCCGCCCCGTCCAGCGGGGCCCCGCGGTAGCTGAGCGGCACGTGGTAGGTGAGCGGCCGGTCGCCGGAGGTGTCGGTGACCACCATGAACTCCATGCCGACCTCGCCGTCCGGGTCGTCCAGCCGGAAACCGCCCGCCTTGGCCAGTTCCGGTGCCGATCCCGGACCGGCGTACCAGGGCTGCGCCGGGAGCCACGCGGTGAGCAGCTCCAGCTTCCCGGGGGTCATGGTCGTCTCGTAGATGACTGCCATGCCGTCTTTCTACCGGACGGCGCCCGGGCCGGGGGCATCCGCAGCGGGCGGACGGGCCGTCGCGCGCCGCTCAAGGGAAACGCCCTGAGCTGCACGCTTGCTATTCAGGGCTGATTCCGGGCGGCCTGGAAAACGGAAATAGAACGGCAGAGAAGTGGCCGTTTCCGTGCGAAGCTGTGTACTCAGGTCGGTGCGCGGACGCCTGAGCGAACTCGTCGTCGCCGGGCTGCCCGGGAGTGGCCACGGGCATTGACTCAAGCCATTACCGGCCCACCGGAAATCGTTACTCGATGGGCGTTAATCCCCGGGCGCTGGCCGCAATGACCTTCAGGCTAGGGATCTGTATCGGATCGGCGAGGCGGGCATCCGGGTTGATTGCGGCATTCGTCCGAAATCGATCATTTCGTGATCAACGTCATCAGACAGATGCTTTACGCACGGTCCGGCATCGCTGTCAACTAACCCGGAGGGGGCTTGTTCGCTACCGCCCGCACTACCTGGCGATTGGGCGCTGAGCTGCGGCTTCACCGGATCTTGGGAACCTCTGGGGCGGCTGCGGCGGCGGGCGCCGGAGTGCCGGGCGACGGGCGGCCGAGGCGTGGTCTCAGAGGTGAGAATCTCTCTCAACTATCGCAATGGACGCTAGTTGCACATTAAACTCATCAATCCCAAAGTGATCAGCCGAGGGCTGCGGGCACGGCCGCACCATGGCCTCCAGGCTCGAATCGTCGTTGGCTGATTACGGTCAGCCAGAGGAGCCTTGCGTCTGGTGATCGGTCGTTTAACCATGGCGTGAGAGTCTCAGACGAGCGATTGGCGAGGAGGTTCGCGCGGCCGGCGCAATGGCCGGCCGGGCAGAAGCGTGTTTCTTTGACGGCCGGTTTTCCGGCGACTTCCCCTGCATTGACGCGCCGACCCGTGAGAGCGGACACCATGACGAATGCTCTACTGTCCCTGTCCACGAACGACTTCATCGCCGGTATCGAGGCGATCGCCCCCCGATTCGACACCGCCACCTACCCGCAGCAGAACCTCCCGGCCGACGACTGGACGCTGCTGACCCGGGCCGGCGTGCTGCTGCCGACGCTGCCGCGCGAGTTCGGCGGGCGCGACAGCCACGTCGAGATGTGCCGCGTCGTCGAGGCGCTGTCGGAATGGAACCTTCCGCTCGGCATGTACGCCACGGTCATCACCGGGGTCGCGCTGCGGCCCATCGCGCTGTGGGCGGACGAGGAGGCCAAGCGGGAGGTCCTGCCGCAGTACGCCGGCGGCGACCCCATGGTCTGCGGGTTCGCCTCCACCGAGCCCGGCTGCGGCTCCGCGATGTCCGGCATGACGACCACGTTCGAGGAGGTCCCGGACGGCTACCGGATCCGCGGCCGCAAGCACTGGCAGGCGTTCAGCTCCAGCGCGCACTGGTGGGTGGTCAGCGCGAAGAACGACGACCGGGGACGCGAGTACGGCTACTTCATCGTCAAGCGCAGCGAGGGCTTTCGGACCCTGGAGCCCTACGACCCGCTCGGCCTCAAGGTGATCGACTACGGGCTCAACGAGATCGACGTGGTCGTCCCGCGGCACCGGCGCATCCGGGCGGAGGGGCGGAACCTGCGGCCCATGGTGGAGATGCTCATGGCGTCGCGGGCGATGATGGCGGCGATGGGCGCCGGGTTCCTGCGCCGCATCAGCCGGGAGGCGCACGCGTACGCGGACGCGCGCCGGATCGGCCCGGGGCCGCAGTCGGCGATCCGGTTCGTCCGGTACCGGCTCGCGGCGATCGACACGTCCTACACCGTCTGCGCGGCGCTCAACGACTACCTGCAGACATCGCTGGACATGAAGTCCGACATGATCGGCGCGTTCCCCGCCGTCCAGGCCATCAAGACGGTCGCCACGGAGCGGATGCTCAGCGCCGCGCACCACTACCAGCAGCTCGCCGGCGGCGAGGGGTACCGGTGCGGGTCGCCGACGAACATCTCCGCGCAGGCGTTCCTCGACGCCCGCGTGTACACCATCTTCGACGGCACCAACGACCTGCTCAGCCAGCAGCTCACCGAGTACTGCCTCGCCCGGACGGACGGCCTGCCGCTCAGCAAGTTCCTGGCCGACTGGCCGCTCACGGCGTCCGCGATCACCTCGCAGGGGCTGGACCTCGGCTTCCTCGACCGGGACCTCCGCCAGGAGCACCTGGTCCTCGCGGGCCGCGCCATCGCGTACGCGTTCGCGATCGGCCAGGTCATGCGGTGGGGGGCGAAGCCCGGCAACGACGCCGGCCGCGCCCGGGCGGCGATCGAGTTCCTCAAGGCCGACATCGCGGGCGTCGCCACGGAGTTCGGGCTGCTGTCCACCGGGGTGCTCGGCATCGAGGACGGCACCGTCCCGCCCTCGCCGGGCGCGCTGTTCTCCCGCTCGGTGCCGCTGCCGGCCGAGGCGTGACCCGGCGCCGGGTCAGCCCAGCATCTCCTCGCGGCGGCGGATCAGCTGGACGAGTTCCGCCGCGCGCTCCTTGATGAGGTTCAGCCCGGGATGCCCCCACGGGCGCGGCTCGCGGTCGATGATGCAGATCGTGCCGAGGGTCGTGCCCGTGTGGTCGATGAGCGGCGCGCCGACGTAGGTGCGGATGCCGAGCTTGTCGACGACCGGGTTTCCGGCGAAGCGCGGGTAGTCGCACACGTCGTCGAGGACGAGCGCCTTGCGCCGGACGACGACGTGCGGGCAGTAGCCGTGGTCGAGCGGCACCTCCCGGCCGAGCTCGACGCCGCCGGACGGGTCGGCCGGGTCCTGCGGTGAGTACAGGCCGGACAGGTACTGCCGGTCGGTGACGAAGTTGACCATCGCGAACGGGGGCAGCCCGGTGCCGACGAGGCGCCGGGCGGTCTCGGCGAGGTCGCGGGCGAACGCGTCGAACTCGGGGTCGGCCTCCTGCCCGAGCCCGAGCTCGCGCAGCCGCGCCACGCGCCGCGGCACCTCGGGGTCGACGGGGGTCAGCAGGTGGCCGGGGGGCTCGTACAGCGGCTCTTGTGTCACGGGAGGTCTCCAGATGCGGGCGGGCGTCCGGGTCGGACGGACGGGCTGGCAGGGGGCCGGAGTCGGCGGCGGGTGGCGGTCGGAGCGGTCAGGCGGTCGGAGTGGTGAGGCGGTCGGGATCGGGATCGGGGGCGGGGACGGTGGCGATGAGGTGGCGGATCAGGGCGCGCAGCACGGCGGTGGTGGAGCGGCCGTCCCGCGCGTCGCACAGCACGATCGGCACGGCCGGGTCCAGTTCGAGCGCGGCCCGCACCTCGTCGGGCTCGTAGCGGAACGCGCCGTCGAACTCGTTCACCGCCACGAGGAACCGCGTCCCCCGGTTCTCGAAGAAGTCGACGGCCTCGAAGCAGGCGTCCAGGCGGCGGGTGTCGGCGAGCACGACGGCGCCGAGCGCTCCGGCGCACAGCTCGTCCCACAGGAACCAGAAGCGCTGCTGGCCGGGCGTGCCGAACAGGTACAGCACGATGCCGTGCTGCTCGATCGTGATGCGGCCGAAGTCGAGCGCCACGGTGGTCGTGGTCTTGCCCTCCACCCCGCCGAGGTCGTCGGTGCCGGCGCTCGCGGTGGTGATCAGCTCTTCGGTGTTGAGCGGTTCGATCTCGCTCGCCGCGCCGACGAACGTCGTCTTGCCGACCCCGAACCCACCCGCGATCAGGATCTTGACCTGAGTGGGGAACATCTCAGGCTCGTTGTAGGCCATCGAGCAGCTTCTCCAGGAGGTCTCGGTCGGTGAGCTCCGCCGCGGGACGCGGCGCTCGGGTGGACATGGCCCGCCAGTTCACGAGGTCGGCGAGGAGGACCTTGGTGACCGCGACGGGCAGCCGCAGGTGCGCCGCGACCTCGGCGACCGAGGTCGGCGTGCGGCACAGGCCGAGCGCCCGCCGGTGCTCCGGATCGAGGTTCGCCGGCACCTCACCGGTCGCCACCACCAGCGACAGCATGTCCAGCCGCATGGCCGGCCGGGTGCGCCCGGCGGTCACCGTGTAGGGGCGCACCAGCGGCCCGGCGTCGTCGTCGAGCCAGAGCTCGTCCTCGCCGGCCGTCATGATGAGGGCGTCGGATTGCGCGGCGCCGCCGCCGACCGCGTCGCGGTGCCGAGGAAGGGGCGGACGGACTTGATCAGCCGGGCCATCTCGAAGCCGACGACGGCCGGGTCGGCCTCGCCCCTCGCCAGCACGGCCAGCACGGAGTTGTACCCGGCCCACGAGATGAACAGCTGGCTCGACTTGAGCTCGGTCACGACCTGCCGGACCTCGTTGCTGCCGTCGAACTTCGTCCCCGCGCTCCGGGCGATGGAGAACAGGCCCGAGGCGAGCGCGGCGAGCTGCTCGGCGCTCGCGCGGTCGAAGCCGTCGGACGCCTTCAGCATGCCGTCGGCCGACAGCAGCACGCTGCCGCGGATGACGGGAACCTCCTCGCCCAGCCCCCGCAGCAGCCAAGCAAGATCCTGAGCCTGGTTCGGGGAGACAGCACTCAATGGACGCTCCTTATCCCTCGTGATGATTCGTCAGTCCGTGCCACCGGCGCCGTCCGTCGTGCTGTCGTTCTCCTCGGCGCCGCGCACGCCTCTCTGGAACGCCGCCATGAGACCGGGATTGTGCGTGACCTCGGTGTCGTCCTGCACATGCTGGGGGGTGGGAGGATTCACCAGTTCGGGCGCCATATTCGCCTGAACCCGGCGGCGTGGCAGCGCCGGCCGTTCAGTATTGTCCATCACGTTGTCCACCACATTGTCGACAACGCCGGCGGCATCGGATTGCGCAGCCGCACCGGTATTTGCGGCCGGACCGGAATTCGCCGCGGGAGCGGAATTCGCGTGCCGGCCCGGGTCGTCCACGGCCACGAAGCGGTCGGCCGGGGCGTAGCCCTCCGCCGGCACGGCGTAGCCCTCCGCCGGACCGGCGTAGCCCTCCGCCGGACCGGCGTAGCCCTCCGCCGGGATGGAGCGCGCGGACGCCGGGACGGCCTCCCGCGCGGCGGGCACGGCGGCCGGGGCGCCCGCCGGCACCGGGACGGGCTCGGCGTGCGCGGGCTGCGCCTGCGGCACGGCCTCGGCCTCCTCCGGTTCGGCGCCGACCAGCTCGCCCGGCACGACGACGGTGGCCTGGACCCCGCCGTAGAGGTTGTCGCGGAGCGCGACGCGGACGCCGTGCCGCCGGGCGAGCGCGGCGACGACGAGCAGCCCGATGCGGCCCTCCTGCAGCAGCTCCTCGGCGCCGGCCCGCTCGGGGTCGGCGAGCAGGTCGTTCAGCCGCCGCTGGCTGTCGCGGGGGATGCCGAGGCCGCGGTCCTCGACCTCGATGGCGAGCCCGGCGGTGACGGCGTCCACCCGGACCAGCACCTGCGTGTGCGGCGGGGCGAACCGGGTGGCGTTCTCGATCAGCTCGGCGAGCAGGTGCACGACGTCGGCGACCGCGCTGCCGTCCAGGGTGCCCTCGACGGGCGGGACGACCTTGACCCGGTTGTAGTGCTCGACCTCGGCGATCGCCGAGCGCAACACCTCGTAGACGGTCACCGGCCGGCTCCACTGGCGGCGGGACGCGGCGCCGCCGATCACCGCGAGGCTCTCGGCCTGGCGGCGCATCCGGGTGCTGAGGTGGTCGACCCGGAACAGGCCCTTGAGCAGGTCCGGGTCCTCGACCTGGTTCTCCAGCTCGTCGAGCCCCTTGATGGCGCGGTGGGCGAGCGACTGCATGCGCCGGGCGAGGTTCACGAAGACGTCGACCCGCTGGTCCGGCCCGCTGCTCGGGGCGCGGCTCTCGGCGACGTCCAGCACGGCGTTCCACGCCTCGCCCTGCGCCTGCCGCAGCTCGTAGGCGAGCCGGACGAACGGGTCGCCGGACTCGATGGGCTGGACGTCCTCGCTGCGCGGCGCGGTCTCGCCCGCCTTGACCCGCTCGGTGAGCTCCTGGAGGCCCTTGCGGCCGCGCGCGATGGTGAACCACAGCTCGCCGAGCCGCCGCTGCACGTCCTCCGGGCTCTGGCCGCGGTCGGGCGGCGGGACGGGCCGCCCGACGCGCTCGAACCTGCGGGTCGCCGCGTCCGCCCCGAACACCGCGGCGCCCAGCGTGAGGACGGCCGCCACGGCGGCCGCGGCCAGCACGATCTGCGCGCGCCGGGTCACGTCCTCGCCGTTGTAGAGCACCGCCGCGACGGCCACCCCGAGGATCCCGATAACGGCCGCGGGAAGGACGGAAATGCACAGGTGAAAGGAGCGTGCGCTGCTCTGGCGACGCGTTCCGCGCGCCGGCGGTCTACCGTGCCGCCGGTAATCCTGGCGCTCGCTGTCGGCGGCGGGTTCGGAGTAAACGGGCATCGGACGTCCTCAGCGCGGTCGGCGGCACGGCACGGGGTCACATTACTGAGTAAGACGTACTCTTACCGGTACAGTCCGTATCTAGGCTGACACACCACTCGTTCGGGCAAGCGTGGATTGCTGAGATTACCGGGAGGCCCGTCCGGCTTCCGGTAATTTGCGGTACATCACCCATTTTTGTCCGATTATTAGCAAATGTACGGCCCGTATTGCGGGCGGGCCGGATCTCAGGGCGAGCCGGTCCTCGGGGCCGCGCGGACGTGCGCGCGCTCACCCTGCCTCCCGATGAGGCTGAGGAACTCGACGGGCCCGCCGCCGGCCGCACCGAACCAGTGCGGGATTCGGGTGTCGAACTCCGCTGCCTCACCGGGTTCCAGGACGAGGTCGTGCTCGCCCAGCACCAACCGCAACGTGCCGTTGAGGACGTAGACCCAGTCGTATCCCTCATGGGTCCGCAGGTCGGGCTCGGCACCGCCGTCCCCTGCCGGGAGGACGAACTTGTACGCCTGGATGCCTCCGGGCCTGCGGGTGAGCGGTACGACGGTCGTCCCGTCCCCGGCCGCGACCGGACGCAGGTTGACGCGCGGGTCGCCGGTGGGCGGCGCGTCGACGAGCTCGTCGAGCGTGACCCGGAAGGCGCGCGCGAGCGGCAGGAGCTGTTCGAGCGTGGGCCGCCGCAGCCCGGACTCCAGCCGGGACAGCGTGCTGGCGGAGATCCCCGTCTCCTCCGCGAGCCCGGCCAGGGTGCTCCCCCGTCGCTGCCGGAACCGCTTCAGCCTCGGCCCGAAGCCGTCGAGGGTGCGCTCCATCGCCTCGTCCATCCGTCCATCTTGCCGATCGGCAACGGGCTTCGCTGGTTCGCCACGGCTCCGGGCACGATCGTCGTAGCTGGTGAGGGCACTGGGAGAGGACGGCCGATGGCGCACGAGTTCGACAGGGACTACTGGGAGCGGCACTGGCGGGAGGGTGGCGCCGGGTCCATGGGCGGGAACCCGCCGAACCCGTATCTCGCCCGCGAGACAGAGGGCCTGACGCCCGGGACGGCACTGGACGCGGGATGCGGCGCGGGAGCCGAAGCGATCTGGCTCGCAACGCACGGCTGGCAGGTGACGGCGGTCGACATCTCGTCCGAGGCCCTCAGCCGCGCCGCGGAGCGCGCGACGCCAGACGCGTCGAAGAACCTGCGGTGGGTGGAGGCCGACCTGAGCACCTGGACCCCGGACGAACGGTTCGACCTGGTCACCACCCACTACGCCCACCCGGCGATGCCGCAACTGGAGTTCTACGACCGCGTCGCCGGATGGGTGGTACCCGGCGGCACCCTGTTGATAGTCGGCCACGGACAGGGGCACGGACAGGGCCACGGGCACGGGCACGGCCATGAGCACGGCCCGCCTGCCGAGGCATCGGTCACCGCAGCGGCCATCAAGGCACGCCTGGACGAGACGGTCTGGGAGATCGTCACCGCCAAGGAAGAGCACCGCACGATCACGGGCCGCGGCGGCGCCGAGGCATCCCTCGACGACGTGGTCGTCCGAGCCGTCCGCCACCCCGCAATGTGATGGCTTTCACACCAACCTCCGGCCGCAATTCCTGATCAAGGTCAATTCCGACCGGCCGGAAAAAGGCGCGAACCAACGCGGGGTCCGGCCCATCATACGAGTGCATAAGGGGGCACGGTGCCGGGGCCGAAAGTCGAGTAAGCCGCCGTGTCGCAATGGAGCAGAAGATGCGACTTGGAAAGGCGACCGTTCTCGGTCTCGTCACCGGCGCGGTGACCGTCGGGCTTGCCGCGCCCGCGATGGCGGAGGGCGGCGACGTCGTCCTCCAGCCGAGCCAGGCCCGCCCCGGCGGGCAGGTCACCGTCGTCGGGAAGCAGTGCACGGTGGACGGGGAGGCCGGCTCGCTGGCGTTCGTGGGCGGGGCCGTCCCGCTGAACGGGGCCGAGGAGGTCGACGGCCGCGCCGGGCTGGCCACGATCAAGCCCGACACCGTCCCCGGCGAGTACACCGTGCAGGTGCGGTGCGGCGCCCACAAGTCGGTCGGCCTCCTCACGGTCGTGAAGGCCGGGACGAAGCCCATGAGCACCACCCACCCCACCCCGAGCGGCGGCGCCAAGACGGGCTTCGGCGGCGGCGCGGGCGGGACGGGCGCCGCGCCGCTGGCCGCCGGCGGCGTCCTGCTGCTGGGCGCGTTCGGGCTCGGCGCCGCCGCCGTCCGCCGCCGCGGCGGCGCGAACGCCTGACGCATTTTCCAAGACCCGCGGAGAACCGTGCTGGAAATTGCACGCGGCCGCGGGCCACGGCGAATAGCAGATCATTTTCGAGTGGGTGATCGGTGATGCGCGGAAAGGCCGGCCTGCTGGCCCTGGCGGCTGCGGGGCTGCTGGCGGCCGGCCTGGCGATGATCGCGCTGGGGATGCGCGGCCCCGGCGTCGGCGGCCCACCGCGGCCGCCCGCCTGGGCGGCGTCCGCCCGCCCGGCCGACGAGACCGGGCCGGTGCTGCCGCGCTCGGTCCCCGTGCAGGTGGCCGTCCCGGCGATCGGGGTCCGCGCCCCGCTGGTCGGGCTGGGGCTCGACACCGACGGCTCCGTCCAGGTGCCGCGGGCCGACCGTCCGGGCGAGGCCGGCTGGTACGACCTGGGGCCGGCCCCCGGCGAGCGCGGCGCCGCCGTCCTCCTCGGCCACGTCGACTCGGCCGAGGGGGCGGCCGTCTTCTACGATCTCGGCCGCCTCCGGCCCGGACACCGCGTCGAGGTGACCCGGGCGGACGGCCGCGTGGCCGTGTTCACCGTCGAGTCCGTGGAGCGGGTCGCCAAGGACCGGTTCCCCACGCGGCGCGTCTACGGCCCCGTCGACCGACCCGCGCTGAGGCTCGTCACCTGCGGGGGCCGGTTCGACCGGGCGGCGGGCGGCTACCGCGACAACGTCATCGTCTACGCCGCCGAGACGTCCGTCCGGTAGCGCGGACGGCCCGGAACCCGGACCCGGCAGCGGCCTCCAGCGCGTTGGCAGCACCGGGGCAGATCCGTCCGGTGGCACGTCTTGACCCAGGTCAGAGGCAGTGCGAGCGTGGAAAGTGATGGTGAAAGGGGGACCCATCATGACCGAGGTCAAGAGCATCGAGAAGCCGGATGACCGGCGCGACTTCCCCAGGGGGCACCTTGAGGTCGTCAACCTGAGCGGTCTCACGTTCGGCAAGGCCACGTTCGAGCCCGGCTGGCGCTGGACGGAGTCGGTGAAGGACATCGCCGGCACCGACCTGTGCATGGTGCACCACAACTGCTACGTGGAGCAGGGCCGGATGCGCGTCCAGATGAGCGACGGCGCCGAGAGCGAGGTCGGCCCGGGTGACGTGTTCGTCGTCGAGCCCGGCCACGACGCGTGGGTCGTCGGCGACGAGCCGTGCGTCGTGTTCGACTTCGCCGGAAACATCGGCGACTACGCCAAGGCGCGCTGACCGGCGCGCCGCGACAGGGGCCGGTGGGTTCGCCCACCGGCCGCGCCATCCCCGCCCACCGGCCGCGCCATCCCCGCCCACCGGCCGCGCCATCCCCCGGAACGGCCGAGGTCGCGGCGCCGCGCATGGCGAGTATTGACGACGTGGGAGCGGGTGCGGCCGGGTAGGTTCGAGAGATGAACGAGCGGCCGACTCTTGAGGACATCCGGCGCGCGCCGAAGGTGCTGCTGCACGACCACCTGGACGGCGGGGTCCGGCCCGCGACCATCATCGAACTGGCCCGCGACACGGGCTACGCCGACCTGCCCGCCACCGATCCCGACGAGCTGCGGACGTGGTTCGAGGAGGCGTCCAACTCGGGGTCGCTGGAGCGCTACCTGGAGACCTTCTCCCACACGGTGGGCGTGATGCAGACCGCCGAGGCGCTCACCCGGGTCGCCTACGAGTGCGCGGAGGACCTCGCGGCCGACGGCATCGTCTACGCGGAGGTCCGGTACGCGCCCGAGCAGCATCTCGGCCGGGGGCTGACACTGGAGCAGGTCGTCGAGGCCGTCCTGGACGGGTTCGCGCGGGCCCGCCGCGACTTCGGCATCCGGGTCGGGACGCTGGTCACGGCGATGCGGCACCAGGCGCGCAGCATGGAGATCGCCGAGCTGGCCGTCCGCTACCGGGACCTCGGCGTCGTCGGGTTCGACATCGCGGGCGCCGAGGCGGGCTACCCGCCCACCCGGCACCTGGACGCGTTCGAGTACCTCCAGCGGGAGAACGCGCACTTCACCATCCACGCCGGCGAGGGGTTCGGGCTGCCGTCGATCTGGCAGGCGATCCAGTGGTGCGGCGCGGACCGGCTCGGCCACGGCGTGCGGATCATCGACGACATCGAGGTGGAGGGCTCCGACGCGCGGCTCGGGCGGCTCGCCGACTACGTCCGGGACAAGCGGATCCCGCTGGAGATGTGCCCGACCTCCAACATCCAGACGGGCGCGGCGAAGTCGATCGCCGAGCACCCGATCGGGCTGCTGCGCCGGCTCAGCTTCCGCGTCACGGTGAACACCGACAACCGGCTGATGGGCGGGACGTCGCTGTCGCAGGAGTTCGCCAAGCTCACCGAGGCGTTCGGCTACGGATGGGACGACCTGCAGTGGTTCACGGTGAACGCGATGAAGTCGGCGTTCGCGCCGTTCAACGAGCGGCTCGAACTGATCAACGGGGTGATCAAGCCCGGCTTCGCGCAGCTCAAGTGGAGCGGTGCCCGGCCACTGGCATGATCGAGCCATGACCATTCGCTCCACCGGCGGGCAGGTCGCCGCGTACGCGTGGCTCGTGTTCGCCCTGCTCAACTTCGTGGACCTGTTCGTCGGCATCACCGGTGACCCCGACTACTCGCTGACGACGTTCACGATCGCGTTCCTGCTGCTGCTCGGCTGCGGGATCGCCTACACGGTCGGGCTGCGCCCGGCGATCGTCGCCGACGAGGAGGGGCTCACCGTCCGCAACCCGCTGCGGGACGCGCGCGCGCCGTGGGCGGCGGTCCGCAACATCGAGGGCAGGAACGCGGTGACCGTGCGCTTCACCGGCCCGGACGGGACTGACCTGGAGACCCGCGCCTGGGTGCACCAGACGTCCCCGCGCGCCCAGGCCAAGGCGGAGGCCCGCGCCGAGAAGGAGGCGCGCAAGAACCAGGGCGCGGCCATCGACCTGCGGGGCCGGACGCCGACGGGGTTCGCGGCCCGTCAGCTCAACGAGCTGCGCGACCGGCACCGCCCGCGGACCAAGTCGGGCGCCCCCGACCGGGCCGCGGCGGCGAAGCAGGCCGAGACCGCCAGGGGCACGGTCGCCTGGTCGGTCCCGGCCGTGGTCGCCCTGGCGGTTCCCCTGGCCGCCGTCATCGTCGCCCTGGCCATCTCGCTGGCCAGTTGACCTCCGCCGGCCAGTTGACCTCCGCCTACGCGAGGGCGGTGGCGAGGGCCTCGCGGAGTGCTTCCAGTTCGGCGTCGGCGCGCGCGCGAGTCGCGGCGACGTCGTCCTCTACCGGGAGGACGACCTCCAGGTAGCACTTGAGCTTCGGTTCCGTGCCGGAGGGCCGGACGACCACGCGGGCACCGCCGGACAGCCGGAAGCGCAAACCGTCGGTCGGCGGCAGGCCGTCGGTGGGACGGGCGAGATCGTCGAACGACTCGACCGGACGCCCGGCCAGCTCCGCCGGGGGAGCGGTGCGCAGCCGGGCCATGACGGCGGTGATCAGGGACAGGTCGTCCACCCTGATCGACAGCTGCGACGTGGCGTGCAGGCCGTACTCGCGGGCCTGGTCGTCGAGCAGGTCCAGCAGGGTGCGGCCGTCCCGCTTCGCGGCGGCGGCCAGGGCCGCGACGGCGAGCGCCGCGCCGATGCCGTCCTTGTCGCTGACGAGGACGCCGCGGTCGTCGCCGACGCTGTAGCCGAGCGCCTCCTCGTAGCCGAACACGAGCCGGCCGGGCCGCCCGTCCGGGCCGGACCCGCCCGCCTTCATGATCCATTTGAAGCCGGTGAGCGACTCGGCGAACCGCACCCCGTGCGCGGCGGCGACCGAGCGGAGCAGCGACGACGACACGATCGTGGTGACGACCAGGCGGTCATCGCCGGCGGTGTGCCGCAGGACGTGCTCGGCGAGCAGCCCGCCGACCTCGTCCCCGGTCAGCGTCCGCCATCCGGACGGGGAGGGGACGGCGACGGCGCAGCGGTCCGCGTCCGGGTCGTTGGCGATCACCAGGTCGGCGTCCCGGGCCTCGGCCAGGGCCAGGGCGAGGTCGAGGGCGCCGGGCTCCTCCGGGTTCGGGAACGCGACGGTCGGGAAGTCCGGGTCCGGCTCCGCCTGCTCGGGGACGACGGCCGGGGCGGGGAAGCCCGCCCGATCGAACGCCGCGAGCAGCACGTCCCGGCCGACGCCGTGCAGCGGCGTGTAGACGATCGAGATGTCCCGGTCGTCGCCGAGCCGGAGTGACGACACCGCGTCCAGGTACAGGGCGGTGTCGGCGTGGACGGGCCAGCCGGAGCCGAGCGGCAGCTCGTCCACCCGGCCGACCGCGTCGATCGCGGCGGAGATCTCGCTGTCGCGCGGCGGGACGATCTGCGCGCCGTCCGACCAGTACACCTTGTAGCCGTTGTCGCGCGGCGGGTTGTGGCTGGCCGTCACCATCACGCCCGCCACGATGTCGTCGAACGACCGGGTGAAGTGCGCCAGGACGGGCGTCGGGACGGGCTCGGCGAACACCTCCGGGCGCAGCCCCGCGCCGCTGAGCACGGCCGCCGTGTCGTCGGCGAACCGGCGCGAGCCGTGCCGCGCGTCGAAGCCGATGATGACGCGGCCGCCCGGCGGCAGGCAGGCGGCGAGCCCGGCGGCGGCGCGCATGACCGTGACGCGGTTCATCCGGTTCGGGCCGGCGCCCAGCTCGCCGCGCAGGCCCGCCGTCCCGAACTCCAGGCGGGACCCGAACCGGGAAGCGAGCGCCGCGTCGTCGCCCCTGTCCAGGATCTCGCGCAGCTCGGCGCGGGTTTCCGGGTCCGGGTCCTGCGTGAGCCATTCCTTGGCGCGCGCGCGGAGGTCGCTCACAGCTTCGCCAGGACGGTCGCGAGCAGCGTGCCCATCCGCCCGGCCGAGGCGCGTCCCGCCGCGAGGACCTCCTCGTGGTCGAGAGGCTCGTCCGACAGCCCGGCCGCGATGTTGGTGACCAGCGAGATCCCGAGGACGTCGGCGCCGCCCTGCCGCGCCGCGATCGTCTCCAGCACCGTCGACATGCCGATGAGGTCGGCGCCCAGGGCGCGCAGCATCCGGATCTCGGCGGGCGTCTCGTAGGTGGGGCCGCGGAACGCCGCGTACACGCCCTCCGACAGGGTCGGGTCGACCTCCTTGGCGAGGGCGCGCAGCCGCCCCGAGTACGCCTCGGTGAGGTCCAGGAACGTCGCGCCGGTGAGCGGGTTCGCGCCCGACAGGTTCAGGTGGTCGGAGATCAGCACCGGGTCGCCGACGCGCTGGTGCTCGGGCCGCAGCCCGCCCGCCGCGTTGGTCAGCACCACCGTCTTCACCCCGGCGGCCAGCGCCGTCCTGACGGGGTGCACCACGGCGTCGACGCCGCGGCCCTCGTACAGGTGCGTCCGGCCGAGGAACACCAGCGCCCGGCGCCCGCCCACCTCGACGACGCGGATCTTCCCCGCGTGCCCCTCCACCGCCGGGGGCGCGAACCCGGGCAGCTCGGTGACGGTCAGCTCGGTGACGGGCTCGCCCAGCCGGTCGGCGGCCGGGACCCAGCCCGAGCCCATCACGAGGGCGACGTCGAACGCGTCGATGGACGTGCGGTCGCGCAGCGCGTCCGCGGAGGCCCGTGCCAGTGCAAAAGCGTCGTTGCTCACATCGCCGACACTACCGCCGGGTCCCCGGTGGGACGATCGGCCTCCGCCGCGGCCTCCGCCCGGGGCGGCCGGGGTCAGTCGCCCAGCGACTTGCAGGGACGTGTCCGCAGGTCCTTGACGTAGTCGTCGGGCGCGCCGGCCTTCTCCGCCGCGTCGGCGAGGATGCCGAGGTACCGCGCGGACGGCAGCCCGCCCTCGTAGTCGTCCAGGACGTAGATCCAGCACAGCGCGTCGCCGTCGAGGGTCTGCACCCGGACCCGGATCTTGCGGTAGACGTCGAGCGCGGCCCCCTCCCAGGCGTCGAGTTCCTTCTCGTCCCAGGCGGGCACGTCGTACATGACGACGAAGACCTGCTCGGACTCGTCCTCGACGACCGTCGCGAGGGCGCCGTCCCAGCCCTTGTCCTGCCCGCCGAAGGTGAGCCGCCACCCGGCCAGCCAGCCGGTGCCGCGCATGGGCGAATGCGGAGCCCGGCTCGCCATCTGCTCGGGATCCATGTTGGAGGCGTACGCCGCGTACAGTGCCACGTTGGCCAAGGCTACGCCACGGGTGGGGTGGGGGTGGGCAGGTCGCGCCGGGGTGGGCGCCAAGCCGGACTTTTCACTGCCGGAAGTAGGAAACAATGGAAGATGTGACCCGGATCGTGATCATCGGAGGAGGCCCGGGCGGTTACGAGGCCGCGCTCGTCGCGGCCCAGCTCGGCGCGGACGTGACCGTCATCGAGCGCGACGGTCCCGGCGGCGCCTGCGTGCTCACCGACTGCGTGCCCTCCAAGACGCTCATCGCCACCTCGACCCGTATGGCGGTCATGTCGGAGTCGGCGGGCCTCGGGCTGCGCTTCAACGGCGGTCCGGACGGCATCGTCGGCGCCCTGGAGGCCGACATGGCCGAGGTGAACAAGCGCGTGAAGGACCTCGCGCGGGCCCAGTCGTTCGACGTCGCCGAACGGCTCGCCTACGAGGAGGTGAAGATCGTCCGCGGTGAGGCGCGGCTGGTGGAGCCGCACGTCGTCGCGGTCGGCGACCGGCGCATCCGGGCCGACATCGTGCTCATCGCGACGGGCGCGACGCCGCGCGTGCTGCCCGGCGCCGAGCCGGACGGCGAGCGCATCCTGAACTGGCGCCAGCTCTACGACCTGCCGGAGCTCCCCGAGGACCTGATCGTCGTCGGGTCCGGCGTGACGGGCGCGGAGCTGGCGGGCGCGTACCTGTCGCTCGGCTCGAAGGTCACGCTGGTCTCCTCGCGCGACCGGATCCTCCCGACCGAGGACGCCGACGCCGCGTCCGTCCTGCAGGACGTGTTCCTGCGGCGCGGGATGAAGGTCATGTCGCGGTCGCGGGCCGCCGGGGTGGAGCGCTCGGGCGACGGCGTGATCGTCACCCTGGAGGACGGGACGAAGATCGAGGGCTCGCACTGCCTGATGACGGTCGGGATGGTCCCGAACACCTCGGGCATCGGCCTGGAGGAGGTCGGCGTGCGCTGCGACGCGCGCGGCTTCGTCGAGGTCGACAAGGTGTCGCGGACGTCCGTCCCGCACATCTACGCGTCGGGCGACTGCACGGGCGTGCTCATGCTCGCGTCCGTCGCGGGCATGCAGGGCCGCATCGCGATGTGGCACGCGCTGGGCGAGGCGGTGCAGCCGCTCAAGCTCGGCTGGGTCGCGTCCAACATCTTCACCGACCCCGAGGTCGCGTCGGTCGGCGTGACGCAGCAGATGGTCGACTCAGGCGACGTCAACGCCCGGACGGTCATGCTGCCGCTGTTCACCAACGCGCGCGCCAAGATGCAGGGCTTCGAGGACGGTTTCGTCAAGGTGTTCTGCCGCCCGTCCACGGGGATCGTGCTCGGCGGGGTCATCGTGGCGCCGCGGGCCAGCGAGCTGATCCTGGCGGTGTCGGTGGCCGTCCAGCAGCACCTGACCGTCGACCAGGTCGCCCAGACGTTCGCGGTGTACCCGTCGCTGTCGGGCAGCATCACCGAGGCGTCCCGGCGGCTGATGGCCGAGCACGCCTACTAGAGGACGTGCCCGGCCCCAGCCCCCTGGCCGGCGCCAGAGGCGCCAGGAGCGCTAGAAGTAGCGCAAGGCGACGTACACCCAGGCCATCAGCGTGCTGAGCACGGTGACGATGATGCCGTAGCGGGTGAACTGCCAGAAACTGATCGGGTTCCCGGTGCGGGCGGCGATCCCGATCGCGACGACGTTGGCGCTCGCCGCGACGGCGGTGCCGTTGCCGCCGAAGTCGGCGCCCAGCGCGAACGACCACCACAGCGCGTCGGCGGTCGACTGGTCGGGGGCGCCCGCCGCCATCCCCTCCACGATCGGCGCCATCGTCGCCGCGTAGGGGATGTTGTCGAAGAACGCGCCGAGCACGGCGGACCCGAACAGCAGGCTGGTCGCGGCGACGAAGTAGTTGTCGCCGACCGCGTCCGCGGCCCAGACCCCGATCTTCTCGATGACGCCGGTGTGCCCGAGGCCCGCCACCATCACGAACAGGCCGGCGAAGAACACCAGGACGGGCCACTCGACCTCGTCCAGGACCTCCCCGACGTCCACCCGCGCCACCAGCAGCATCACGCCCGCGCCGACGAGCGCGATGATCGACGGCTCCGTGTGCACCACCGAGTGCAGCATGAACCCGACGATGACGAGGCCCAGCACCACCAGGCACCGGACGAGCAGTGCCGAGTCGGTGATCGCCTTCCGCTCGTCCAGCGACATCACCTCCGCGACGTACCGCTCGTCGTAGTGGAACTCCTTGCGGAACAGCACCCACGAGAGCAGCACGAACGCGACGAAGACGGCCACCACGATCGGCGCCATGTGGACGAGGAAGTCGTTGAACGTCAACCCCGCCCGGCTGGCGATGATGATGTTCGGCGGGTCCCCGATGAGGGTCGAGGCGCCGCCGATGTTGGACGCCAGCACCTCGGCGATGAGGTACGGGTGCGCGGGGATGCGCAGCCGCTTGCAGACCACCACCGTCACCGGCGCCACCAGCATGATCGTGGTGACGTTGTCCAGGAACGGGGAGGCCACCGCGGTGATCGCCATCAGCATGACCATCAGCCGGTACGGCCGCCCCTTGGAGCGTTTGGCCGCCCAGATCGCCAGGTAGTCGAACAGCCCGGTGCCCTTGACGACCCCGACGATGATCATCATGCCGAGCAGCAGGAAGATGACGTTCCAGTCGATCCCGTCGTGCTCGGAGAAGAAGACCCCGGCGCCGGGAGTGAGCCCCAGCACCGTCATGGCCCCGGCCGCGATGAGGACGACCTTGACCTTGTCGGCCTTCTCCGTGGCGATGAAGAAGAACGCGACGACGAAGATGGCGAGCGCCGCCACCGCCGTCATCGCGGACTCCCCGGCCGTGCGGCGCTCCGTGGCGGCGGAGCATCGGGCCGCCTCGGCGGCGGATCGGCCCGGCGCCCCGGCGGCGGATCAGCGGGACGCCGCCGGAGGGTCAGTCGTCGGGCTGGCTGAGCGCCAGCGCCGACAGCAGCCGATCGAGGATCACCGCGCCGGTGAGCAGGCCGGCGTCGTCCACGACCGCCACGATGGGGCTGCGCTGCCGGGCCATGAGCGCGGCGAGTTCCAGCAGCGTCGCGGACGCCTTCACGATGACCGGGCGGGGAGTGTGCGTGCCGAGGCAGTCGCCCACAGTCCTGTCGCGGATCTCGTGCCAGAAGACGTCCGCGTGCGTCTCGTCCACGACCCGGGTCAGCGCCGGGTCCTCCTGGTAGGCGGCGGGGACCGCCAGCCGCAGCACCTGCGTGCCGGGAAGGACGACCCGGGGGCGCTGCTCCCCGTCCACGACGATCAGGCCCGGCAGCCGGCCGAGCGCCATGAGCTGTATCGCGTGGGCGATCGAGTCGTCCCGCGTCACGGTCGGCACCTTTATGGCGATGTCCCGCGCTTGCATTGCTTCCTTTCGGCTTCCGGAAAGCCTGGCTCTTCGGATTGATGGATTCCTCCTCCTAACGCCGGGGGCGCTCCCTTCGCAGGACGGCCGCCGCGCCGCCTTCGGCGGGTGACGGTGCCCGCCGGTCGTTCGCTGTGCCATGTGTCCGCCCCTTTCGCGTACGCTGTCCAGTCTTTGCGGCGGCGGCCCCGCACCTCATCGGGTCTGACACCCATATCGGCGCCATGGAGCATGTATCCCCAGGTGGAGGAGAATCTGTCCTCGGGGGCGAGCCTAGGATGGACGCGAGACCGGAGGTGATCGGGTGCACACTCGCGAGTCCGCCACCCGGATACTGCTGGCCGACGATCACGCGCTGGTGCGCCGCGGGCTGCGGCTGATCCTGGACGCCGAGCCCGACCTCACCGTGGTCGCGGAGGCGGCGGACGGGGCGGAGGCGATCGACGCGCTCGCCGCCGGCGGCGTCGATCTTGCGATCCTCGACATCGCGATGCCGCGCATGACCGGGCTGCAAGCGGCGCGGGAGATCTCCCGGCGCTTCCCCACCGTGCGGACGCTGATCCTGTCGATGTACGACAACGAGCAGTACCTGTTCGAGGCCCTGAAGGCGGGCGCGTCCGGGTACGTGCTGAAGTCCGTCGCCGACCGCGACCTGCTGCACGCCTGCCGCGCCGCGATGCGCGGCGAGCCGTTCCTGTACCCGGGGGCGGTGACGGCGCTGATCCGCGAGTACCTCGGCCGGGAGCGGGACGGCGACGGCCCCGACGGCATCCTCACCCCGCGCGAGGAGGAGATCATCAAGCTGATCGCGGAGGGGTACTCGTCCAAGCGGATCGCCGAGACCCTGACGATCAGCGTGAAGACGGTCGACCGGCACCGCGCCAACATCCTCGGCAAGCTCGGCATGCGCGACCGGCTCGAGCTGACGAAGTACGCGATCAGGATCGGGCTCGTCGAGCCGTAGCCGCCCCGGAGAGGATCGCTTTACCCGCCTGTTTCATTGGGCCCGTCCGCCCGTAACACCCGGACGTCTTACTGGACGCCTTATCTGTCGCTCGACAGAAATTGGTGCGTCCAGGAGGAACCATGATCATCGCCGGGGTGGGGCTCACGGTCCTGCTCGTGCTCGTGGTCGGCATCGCGGTGGCCCGCATGGTCGACGGCGACTCCACGAACTATCTCGTCGCCGGGCGGCAGCTCGGGGTCCCGCTGGTGGCGGTCGCGCTGACCACCGCCGCCGTCGACTCCAACGCGACCATCGGCAACACCGACCTGTCGGCCGGCCTCGGCTTCTGGGCGGGCGCCTCGCTGGCCCTGGGGCTGGCGATCTGCCTGCTGCTGGCGGGGGCCTTCCTGGCGAAACCGATGAACCGGATGGGCCTGATGACCCTCGCGGACTTCTTCGCGCGCCGGTACACGCGCCGCGTCGAGGTCATCGCGGGCGTGCTCATGGTCGTGTCCTTCACCGTGCTGCTGGCCGGGAACCTGGTCGCCCTCGGGTTCCTGCTGGAGCACTTCGCCGGCGTCCCGTACGAGCTGGGCGTCATCGTCGCCGTCGCGCTGATCCTCGCCTACACCGTCGGCGGCGGGCTGTTCTCGGACGTGTACACCGCCGTCATCCAGGCCGTCATCACGGTCGGCGCCACCCTCGCGCTGTTCGTCTGGGTGGCCTCCGAGCACGGGATCAGCGTCCCGGACGGGGCCGGGCCCTTCGACATGGGGCAGCTGACCGATCCCTCCCAGGGCGCCGCCATCAACTGGGCGACGCTGGTCTCGCTGGGCATCGGCGACCTGGTCGCCATCGACTTCATGCAGCGCGTCTTCGGCGCCCGCACCCCCGAGGCGGCGCGCCGTGCCTGCTTCGTCGGCGCGGGCGTCACGGCGGCCGTGGGCGTGGTCTGGTCGCTGATCGCTCTGACCGGTGCCGCCGAGCTCGGCCTGACGGCCGACGGCGGGCCCGTCGTCTACAAGCTGCTCGACGGCGGCGCGCCCGCCGTGCTCGCCGTCCTGGTGCTGTCGGGCGTCGTGGCCGCGTCCTTCTCGACCGGGTCGGGCGCGGTGCTGGCCACGTCCGCGGTGACGGTGCGCAACGTCGCCGGGCTCAAGCGCGCCGTCGCGCCGGGGCACAAGGACCCCCTGCTGCGGTGGGTGCGCATCGCGATGCTGCCCGTCGCCGTGTGCGCCGCGATCCTGGCCGTGCGGGTCTCGCAGACGGGCATCCTGCTGACGCTCGCGTTCGACCTCATGCTCGCCTGCCTCGTCGCCCCGTTCGTCCTCGGGCTCTACTGGCGGCGGGCCACGACGGCGGCCGCGCTGGTGAGCATCGGTGCGGGGCTGGTCGTCCGCCTGGCCTTCCTCGTGCTGACCCCGACCCTGTACGGCGTGCCGAACGACCTCCTGTACATCGACAACGGCCTGCTGGGAGAGGGGTTCGACGGGTGGGCGACCCTGCTGGCCGGAGCGATCGGCATCAGTGCGTTCGTCGCCGTCTCCCTGTGCAGCCGGTCGCGTGCGGAGGAGGAGCGCGATCTGCGGTTCCTGGACCACCGCGCGGCGGCCGGGGCCGCGGAGGCCGTGCCGGATCCGCGTCCGCCGGAGGGCGTCCCCGTCGGCGGGGCGTGAGACGGGGGGCGGTCCTCACCCGGGCCCGATGATCCGCAGCGCGGCCGCGGCGATGCGCTCGCCGGTGTCGGGCGGCAGCGGGGCGCCGCCGGCGCGCTGGCGGCGCAGGATCACGCTCTCCACGAGCCCGAACACGAGGTCGGCGACGGCCCCGTGCTCGGGCTCGTCCGCGTCCGGCAGGCACTGCTCGACCAGCGCGCGGTAGGCGCCGAGCAGGCGGTCGCGCTCGGCGCGGAAGGGGGACAGGCGCTCGTCGGCGACCTCGGGCAGCAGGTAGAGGGCACCGAGGTTGCGGGGGGTGGTGGCGAGGAGGTCGGCGTCGTAGGCGCACAGGCGGCGCAGCCTGTCCCGGGCGGACAGCCCGTCCTCCCGGACGAGCCGCTCGGCCATGACGATCGAGGGGCGGACCGTCTGGAGCAGCAGCGCGAGCAGGACCTCGTGCTTGGCGGAGAAGTAGTGGTACAGCGTGGCCTGGGAGATGCCCGCGGTCTGGGCCAGCTTGTAGGTGCTCACGGAGCCGAACCCGACCGTGCAGAAGAGATCCGCCCCGGCGTTCAGGATGTCCTGCTCGGTACTGCCCGAGATGGAGGGGCCCTTGGTCCGGGGTCGTCCGCGTCCAGCCACCCGTGGAACCTAGCAGCCGCGCCAATTTACACGCCGTTCACGTGCCTGAGATCCGGCGCGCGACGGCGCTCGTTTCAATTTCTGTTGTTCGACAGAAAAGGTGCAGGAGGTAGCCGTGCCCGCAGCAACCGCCACGACCGCAGGGGCCAGGGAGCATGCTCGCGCCCAGGAGGGGACGGTGGTCCACGCCGCGCCCACCGTCCCGGCCTCGTCCCAGACCGCCGTTCCGGAGGGCGTCGCGCCGGAGGACGTCGTGTGGAGCGACCGCCTGCCGGGGGGCGGCTACGCCCACCGCGTGCTGGCCGCCGGGATGCGCGTGCGCCTGACGGACCTCACCGGCGACGCCTGCGCGCAGGTCGTCCTGTACCACGCGGACATGCCGTGGGAGCGGCTGAACACCGCGGACACCGCGAAGATCCAGTGGCAGGTGTACCCGCACGAGGGCTACCTGCTGCTCAGCGACCAGGCCCGGGTGCTCGCGACGATCGTCGAGGACGCCTCCGGCCACCACGACACCATCTACGGCGCCTCCACCCGGGCCCGCAACGAGCGCCGCTACGGGGACGGCTCCGTGCACGGCCCCAGCCCGGCCGGGCGCGAGCTTCTGGTCAACGGCGCGCTCAAGAACGGCCTGGGGCGGCGGGACGTCCCCCCGGCAGTCTCGCTCTTCCAGGGCGTGCGGATCGATGACGGCGGACGTCCGGTGTGGCAGGGCTCGGCGGGCCCGGGTGCGTACGTCACCCTCCGCACCGAGCTGCCGGTCGTCCTGCTCGTGGCCAATGCCGCCCATCCGCTGGACCCGCGAGAGCGGTACACGTGCGGCGAGCTGGAGATCCTCGCCTGGCGCGACCGCGTGACCGGTCCCGGCGACCCGCAGTGGGCGGCGACCCCCGAGGGGCGCCGCGCCTTCGAGAACACCGCCGACCACCGTGCAGGACGGAGCCCTCGATGACCACCACCACGCCCCCCGCCGCCCAGGTCACCTACCTCGGAACCAAGACGCCGGGCGACCCCGCCGCCGAGGCCGCCATCGCCGCGGCCGTGGAGCGGTTCGGTGAGATCGTCCACCGCGAGACGGTGGGGCCGCGCGCTCCGTGGTCCCGCGTCCTGACGGCGGGCGAGGTCCTGACCATCGTGGACCTGGACGGCAACCAGGCCGTCGACTTCCTCGCCTACGACGCCCACGACCACACGCGCGCGTACAGCGTGCAGGCCACCTTGCAGGAGCAGGACTCCGTCTTCCTGACCACCGGCTCCGTCCTGCGCGACAACGAGGGCGAGGCCCTGCTGAGCGTCGTCGCCGACGCCGTGGGACACCACGACACCCTCGGCGGCGCCTGCTCGCGGGAGTCCAACACGCTGCGCTACGGGCACCACACCTACGCGCAGCACGCCTGCGCGGACAACTTCATCAACGAGCTGTCCAGGTACGGCATGGGCAAGCGCGACCAGGTGTCGAACATCAACTGGTTCATGAACGTTCCGGTCGACCCGGACGGCGCGCTCGGCATCGTCGACGGCATCTCCGCGCCCGGCCTGTCGCTGTCGCTGCGCGCCGAGCGCGACACCCTCGCGATGGTGTCGAACTGCCCGCAGATCAACAACCCGTGCAACGGGTTCGACCCGTCCCGCGTGGAGATGGTGGTCCACCGTGGCTGACCTTCCTTCCGGCGGGCCCGGGGTGTCCACCGTTCTGGTCGCCAACCGCGGCGAGATCGCCTGCCGTGTCATCCGCTCCGCCAAGGCCCTCGGGCTGCGCACGGTCGCCGTCTTCTCCGAGGGGGACCGCGGCGCGGCCCACGTCCTCGCCGCGGACGAGGCCGTCCTGCTCGGCCCCACGCCCCCCGGGCAGTCCTACCTGAACGCCGAGGCCGTCCTGCGGGCGGCCAAGGAGACCGGTGCCGGCGCTGTCCACCCCGGATACGGCTTCCTGTCCGAGGACGCCGACTTCGCCGAGGCGGTCGAGGGGGCCGGGCTGGCCTTCGTCGGCCCCACCCCCGCGCAGTTGCGCACCTTCGGCGACAAGCACACCGCGCGCGCCGCCGCCGTCGCGGCGGGCGTGCCCGTCTTCCCCAGCACCGGCCTGCTCGCGGACGCCGACCACGCGGTGGCCGAGGTCGAGCGCATCGGCTATCCGGTGATGCTCAAGGCCACCAACGGGGGCGGCGGGATCGGCATGAGCGTCTGCCGGGACGCCGCCGAGCTGCGCGCCGCCTACGCCCGCGTCACGTCCCTGGCCGAGCGGTCCTTCGGCTCCGGCGGGGTGTTCGCCGAGCGGTACGTCGCCGGAGCCCGCCACGTCGAGGTGCAGGTCTTCGGCGACGGCGCGGGAAACGTCGTCACCCTCGGGGACCGCGACTGCTCGCTTCAGCGCCGCAACCAGAAGGTGATCGAGGAAGCGCCCGCCCCGGCCCTGCCCGAGGACGTGCGGCGGAGGCTGCACGACTCGTCCCGGGCGCTGGGCGCCGGCGTCGGCTACCGCTCGGCGGGGACCGTCGAGTTCGTCTACGACCCCGAGCGGCGGGAGGCATCGTTCCTGGAGGTCAATGCCCGCCTCCAGGTCGAGCATCCCGTGACCGAGCAGGTCACGGGCATCGACCTCGTCGCCTGGATGCTGCGCCTGGCCGGGGGCGACTCCACCTTTATGCGCCCGTATGCGGAGACGGGAGCCGTTCCCTTGCGCGGACACGCCGTCGAGGCGCGCGTGTATGCCGAGGACCCGGCCAACGACTTCCGCCCGTCCGCGGGCCCTCTCACCCGTGTGGAACTGCCCGAGGGCGACGGCGTTCGCGTCGACGCGTGGGTCACCACCGGGATCGAGGTCACCACCGCCTACGACCCCCTGCTCGCCAAGGTCATCGCCACCGGCGCCGACCGCGCCGACGCGCTGGGCCGCCTCGGGGATGCGCTCACCGAGAGCCGCGTCGACGGCATCGAGGTCAACCTGGGGATGCTGCGCGCCGCCGTGCGGCTACCGGAGTTCCAGGCGGCCGGGCACACCACGTCCACCCTGGCCGGCCTGGGAGACCCGGAACCGCGCATCACCGTCGCGCGCGCCGGGCTGATGACCACCGTGCAGGACGCCGACGGACGCCTGGGGTACTGGCAGGTCGGAGTGCCGCCGTCGGGCGCCATGGACGACCGCTCACTGCGCCTGGCCAACCTCGCCCTCGGCAACGCGGAGAACGCCGCCGGACTGGAGTGCACCGCGGGCGGCCCCGAACTCACCTTCACCCACGACACCATCGTCTGCGTGACCGGCGCCCCGGCCCCCGTGACCGTTGACGGGACCCCGGTGCCGATGTGGGAGCCGGTGCCCGTCCCCGCCGGAGCCACGCTGGACGTCGGGGCCCCCTCGGCCGGCCTTCGCACCTACATCGCCTTCGCGGGCGGCCTGGACGTCCCCGCCTACCTGGGCTCGGCGGCCACGTTCACCCTGGGCGGGTTCGGCGGTCACGGCGGTCGTGCGCTGCGTCCAGGAGACGTGCTGCGGACGGGTCTTGAGGGCTCGGACCGCGCTGATCCGCGTCCCGTCGCCCCGTCCCGCCGCCCCGAGTTCGGCAGGCACTGGGAGCTGACCGTCACCGAGGGCCCGCACGCGGCCCCGGAGTTCTTCACCCGCGAGGACATCGACCAGCTCTACGCCACCCAATACGAGGTCCACTTCAACTCCGCGCGCACGGGTGTGCGGCTGGTGGGGCCCAAGCCAGCGTGGGCGCGGCCCGACGGGGGAGAGGCGGGCCTGCACCCGTCCAACATCCACGACACCCCCTACTCGGTGGGCGCCCTGGACTTCACCGGCGACACCCCCATCCTGCTCGGCCCGGACGGGCCCAGCCTCGGCGGCTTCGTCTGCCCGGTCACCGTCGTGTCCGCCGACCGCTGGAAGCTCGGCCAGCTCCGTCCGGGGGACACCGTGCGGTTCGTCCCGATGCGGCAGGAGACCGCGCCCGCGCCCCGCGCTCTCGACCTCGTCGTGCCGGTCGCGGGCGGGGACGGCGACGATGGCGTGCTGCGCCGCCTCGGCGACGGCGAGACCTCGGGGCCCGCGGTGACCTACCGGCGCCAGGGCGACGACTCCGTCCTGGTGGAGTATGGCGACATGGTCCTCGACCTGCGGCTGCGCGCCCGCGTGCACGCGCTGCACACAGCGCTGGAGGAGCGTGGTGAGCGCGGCGTCCTGGACGTGACGCCGGGGATCCGCTCCCTCCAGGTGCACGTGGACCCGTCCGTCCTGCCGGTGCGCGCACTGCTCGGGCTGCTGGTGGAGATCGAGCGGTCGCTGCCGTCCGTGTCCGAGCTCGTCGTGCCCTCGCGCACCGTCCGCATGCCGCTGAGCTGGGACGACCCCGCCACCCGCGAGGCCATCGAGCGCTACATGGCCGGTGTCCGCGACGACGCGCCCTGGTGCCCCTGGAACATCGAGTTCATCCGCCGGATCAACGGGCTGCCGTCCGTGGACGACGTCTACGCGACCGTCTTCGACGCGTCCTACCTGGTGCTGGGCCTCGGTGACGTCTACCTGGGGGCGCCCGTCGCGACCCCGCTGGACCCCCGCCACCGCCTCGTCACGACCAAGTACAACCCGGCCCGCACCTGGACCGCGGAGAACTCCGTCGGCATCGGCGGCGCCTACCTGTGCGTCTACGGGATGGAGGGCCCCGGCGGCTACCAGTTCGTCGGCCGCACCCACCAGGTCTGGCGCAGGCACCCCGAGGACGGCGAGGACCCGTGGCTGCTGAGGTTCTTCGACCGGATCTCCTGGTATCCCGTCTCCGCCGAGGAACTCCTCGACATTCGCGCCGACGTCGCCGCCGGGCGCCGCGCGCTGGAGGCCGCCGAGGGCACGTTCTCGCTGGCCGAGCACGAGCGGTTCCTGGCGGAGAACGCCGCGCCGATCGCCGAGTTCCGCGCGGCGCAGGCCGCCGCGTTCGGCGCCGAGCGCGACGCGTGGGAGGCGGCGGGCGAGTTCGAGCGGGCGGCCGCCGCCGAGGCCGCCGTGCCGGAGCCGGTGGACGTCCCGGTACCCGAGGGCGGCACCCGCGTGGACGCGCCGTTCGTCGCGGGAGTCTGGAAGGTCGACGTCGCTCCCGGCGACATCGTCCAGGCCGGGCAGACCCTGCTCACTCTGGAGGCCATGAAGATGGAAGCCCCTGTCACCGCGCCGTGTGCGGGTGTCGTCGAGGCGGTTCTGGCGGGAGCCGGAGACCAGGTGACTCCCGGGGAGGCCCTTGTCGTGCTGGGCCCGAGCGGGGAGGCGTCGGCATGACGACCGGGCGGTTCGTCACGGAGGGGCAGCGGCACGCCGCGGACGCCGGGTCCCCGCGTCCGGAGGCCTGGATCTGGCGGCGTCCGGAGGCCGAGGTCGCCGCCTCCGTTGGGGCCGCCTCCGGCCCGCTGGCCGGGCTGCGCCTCGCGGTCAAGAACAACGTCGACGTCGAAGGCGTCCCGACGACGGCCGGGTGCCCCGGATTCTCCGCCGCGCCGGCCGAGGCGGACGCTCCCGCCGTGGCCCGGCTGCGCGCCGCCGGGGCCACGCTGGTCGGGGCCACGAACCTCGACCAGTTCGCCACCGGCCTGGTCGGGCAGCGCAGCCCCTACGGGCGGGTGCGCTCCGCCCACCGGGCCGCGCACGTGTCCGGCGGGTCGTCGTCCGGGTCGGCCGTCGCCGTCGCCACCGGCGAGGCCGACATCGCGATCGGCACCGACACCGCCGGGTCCGGTCGCGTCCCGGCCGCGTACAACGGGATCGTCGGCGTCAAGCCCACCCTCGGCGCCGTCTCCACCGCCGGCGTCGTCCCGGCATGCCGCTCCTACGACGCGGTGACGATCTTCGCCCGCGACCTCGGCACCGCGTCCCTGGCGATGTCGGTGATGGCGGGCGGTCCCGGGACGCGCGCCTGGCCCGCCGACGCGCCGCTGGCCGCCCCGGCGGCGGCCCGCGTGGCCGTGCCGGACGAACTGCCCGCCATGGCCCCCGGCTGGGCCGAGGCGTTCACCGCCGCGGCCGACCGGCTGCGGGCGGACGGCTGCGCGGTCGAGGCGATCCCCTTCGCCTCCTTCCTGACCGCCGCGCGCCTGCTGTACGACGGTGCGCTCGTCGCCGAACGGCACGCCGCGGTCGGCGAGTTCGTCGACACCCACCTGAACGACGCCGCAGCTCGGCTCGACCCCACGGTCGCGGCGATCATCCACCGGGCGGGTTCCGTGACGGGCTCCGACCTGTCCCGCGACCAGGCCCGCCTCGCCGACCTGCGCCGGGAGTGCATGGACCTCCTCGACGGGTTCGACGCCCTCCTTGTGCCCACCGCGCCCTTCCACCCGACGATGGACGAGGTCGCCGCCGACCCGGTGGGCGCCAACTCCCGCGTCGGCGTCTACACCAACTTCTGCAACCTCTTCGACCTCTGCGCCGTCGCCGTCCCGTCCGGGACCGTCGACGAGGGCGCGGCCGGTGTCGCGCAGTTCGGCGCGACCGTCGTCGCCCGGCCCTTCCACGACGCCGTCGCCCTCGACCTCGCCGCGCGCATCATGGTGCCGGGCGAGGCCCCCGCCGAGACGTTCCCGGGCGCCGACCTCGGCGCGTGTGCGGACGCTCCGCCGGTGCCGTGGCCCGCCGCGATCGGCGACGGCGGGCTCCAGGCCGTGGACCTGTTCGTCGTCGGCGCACATCTGCGCGGGCAGCCCCTCGAAGGCGAACTGCGGGCCCTCGGCGCCCGCTGGGCGGGCGAGGCCACGACCGCGGCGGCGTATCGACTCGCGGCACTGGACACGGCGCCCCCCAAACCCGGGATGACCCGCGTGGGGGCGGGCGGGGCGGCGATCGCCGGGGAGGTGTGGCAGCTCTCCACCGGTGCGCTCGGCCGGTTCCTCGCGGCGCTTCCCGCCCCGATGACGCTCGGCCGGGTCGAACTCTCCGACGGACGCTGGGTCGTCGGGTTCGGCGCAGCCGCCGACGCGGCCGCCTCGGGCCTGGACATCACCGCCCACGGCGGCTGGAAGGCATGGCTCGCCACCCCGCGGGCCGTCCGGCCAGGCCCTTCCGGGGGGCGCGGCTAGGACGTGCCCGCTACGCCGCGGGGGCGGGCGCCCTCGGGCGGGATCTCCAGCCTCACCTCGGTGCCGCCGCCTTCGGCCGGTCCGATCGTGAGCCGCGCCCCGATGAGCATCGCGCGCTCCCGCATGCCGTGGATGCCGGAGCCGTCCTCGGTGGGAGGCCCCGAACCGTCGTCGACGACCCGGAGCACGACGGAGCCGTCCTCCTCCTGCGTGAGCGACAGCTCGGCGTTGCGCGCGCCCGAGTGCCGCCACACGTTCGTGAGGCCCTCCTGCGCGATCCGGTAGATGACCAGCTCGGCGTCCGGGCCGAGGCCCTCCAGTCCCGCCTGGACGCGGCGCGTCACCCGCGGCCCGCCGGTGCCGGAGAAGTCCCCGGCGAGCGCGGTGAGCGCGCTGGTCAGGCCGAGGTCGTCCAGGACGCCGGGACGCAGCCGCCGCGCGACGCGCCGCACCTCGTCCAGGCTCGACCGGACGACCTCCTGGACGCTCCGCAGCTCTTCCGCCACCTCGCCGGGCGCCCGGTCCGCCACCGACTTCAGCTCCAGCAGCACCACCGTGAGGGACTGCCCGATCTCGTCGTGCAGTTCCTGCGCGATGCGGCGCCGCTCGGCCTCCTGCGCGTCCAGCACCACGGCGGTGCTGATGCTGCGGTCGGCCTCCAGCCGGTCCAGCATCGCGTTGAACTCGTCGACGAGGTGGAACAGGTCGCCGTTGCCGGTGGCGGAGAGCCGGTCGCGGGAGCGCAGCGAGTCCAGCCGCGAGATCAGCGCGGTGAGCCCGTCCAGCGGGGACAGGCTGGCGCGCAGCAGCAGCGCGTTCGCCGCCATCATCACCACGAGCCCGACCACCAGGACGGGGAGTTCCCGCAGCAGGATCGGCGAGGATATGGTGACGGGCGCGACCGCGAGCAGCGCCGTGCCGATCGCGAAGATCAGCCCGTTGATGCCGAGGATGCGCCAGTACAGTGCCGAGACGGGTGTCCTGCTCATAGGACCACGTCATCGCATGGGACGCCCCTTTGTCCATGTGGGGCGCCACCCCCGCCCACCTGCATGTCCGTCCCCCTCCCATATGGGCATCGGACCCGATGGCGGGTCCCCGCCCCTTCGCCGACGGTGGATGGTGAGAACAGGTGGAGGAGGTCGCATGGTCCCGCTCGCCGCACGAGAGAGCCCGCTTCCCCCGTCCACCGCGTTCCTGATCGTCCTCGGACTGGCGGTCGCCGTGGCCGTCCTCTCCGGGCTCCGGCACGTCGGGCCGTCCGAACGGCTCGTCGTCCGGCGCTTCGGCAGGACGCGCGGGGTCCGCGGCCCCGGGCTGCGCTACCTGCTGCCGCTCGCCGACAGCGGCGTGCGCGTCCCGGCGGGCCCGCGGCCGCACGACCTGTGGTTCCGGGCGATGACCAGGGACGGCGTGCCCGTGCGGCTCAAGGCGCACGCCCTGATGGGAGCCGACGACCCCGTCAGGTACGCCGCGGCCGCGGACACCTCGGGCGCGCCGTCCTCCGCCGCGCAGGCGATGACCGAGGTCGCGCTGCGCGGTCTGATAGCGGACCGGGACCTGGCGGACCTGCCGTCCCTGCTGGCGGGCGGGGACGACCCGGAGCTGGTCCGGCGCGTCGCCGAGGCGGTCCGGCCATGGGGAGTGGCCGCGAGCCTCGTCTCCATCACCGACGCGACGGTCCCGGTCCGCTCCGCCGGCGGCAGGGCGGCCGCCCTCGGAAGCACCGTGGTCCCGCCGCGCCTGCCCTCCGCCTGACCGCCAGGGCGGCGGTCAGAAGCCGCCGAAGTCGCCGCCCCCGCCGAAGTCGCCGCCGCCGAAGTCCCAGCCGCCGCCGATGTCTCCGCCGCCGTCGCCGAACCCGCCGTCCATGCCGCCGTAGCCCATGCCGCCCCAGCCGAGGCCGGGACCCATCAGCGAGCCGAGCGTGGTACCGATCAATAGCCCGCCGAGCAGGTCGAACCCGCCGTAGCCGTAGTAGTAGCCGCCGGCGTAGGGCGCGTACGCGGGCCCCGCGTTCCAGTACGGCTGCCGCGCGCCCCGGTACGGGACCATCCGGACGTCGGGGTCGCCGCCGTGCTCGACGGCCTCGGCGTCGGCCGCGCACGCCGGGACGGTGCGCAGGCTGCCGCCGGGCGGCGCCCACATGACGTCCCGGGCGGACGGCCCGTGCTGCGGGTTGAAGAAGCAGGGCGCGCGCCGCTCCGGTACGGGATCCCCGGACAGCCGGGCGCGGGTCGCGGTCATGAAGTAGCGGCCGTCCTCCAGCGCCGTCGTCACGGCCGCCATGTCCTGCGGCCTGGCCGCGCGCTCCGTCGCCGACTTCGCCTGGTCGTAGGAGTTCATGGCGTGCTCGTAGTCCGCGCGGATCGCCGGGTCGAGGCTCTTGTCCATGACGTCGAGGTCGAGGCGGGCGATGTCCTCGCCGAGCAGGGTGACGTCCTCCTGGACGCCCTTCTTGAGGTCCTCCATCTCCTTCGCCTCGCGGGCCTGGCGGCGCTTGCGGGCGGTGAGGAGCGCGGCCGTCACCGCCGCCACGAGCAGCACGACCAGGCCGAGGGCGACGTACCCGACGGTCGCGCTCGACCGGGCGTTCTCGTCGACCTTCGTCTCCGCGCGGTCCCCGAAGTCGATCAGCCGCTGCTTGAGCGGCATGCCGTTCGAGCGCGTCACGATCTGGTTGATCTCGCGCGCGTCCAGCTTCTTGGAGATCGCCGCCATGCGGCTGCCGTCGGCGGTCACGGCGACGAACGTCTCGCCCTTGCCGACCCGCTCGGCGACGGCCGGGAGCAGCTGCCTGACCTGGCTCGCGGTGACGTCGTCGCTGATCACCACGGCGCGGATGTCGGCGTCGCGGTCCCCGGCGAGGGACTGCTTGACCTGGTTCTGGTCGGCCGCCGACAGCACGTTCCCGGCCTCGCTCGTCACGTACAGGCGGGAGCCGACGAGGGCGTTCGCGATCTGCCCGACCGTATCGGCCCGCAGCTGCGCGGGCTGGACGGCCTGGAGCCGGGAGGACTGGAGCTGGGCGCTCTGGGGCTGGACGGTCTGGACGGCTCGGACGGCCTGTGCCTGGGCGGCGGCGGGCTCGGCCGGGGTGGCGGCGGACGCGGGGGCGGAGAAGGCGAACGCCGGTACCGCGACGGCGCCGATCATCGCCGAGACGGCGCCCCGGCGTGCCGCTCGGATGGCCCGGTTCTCGGTGCTCATACCTACTATCTGCCCACGTAGGCGCCCTGATGCCTCCTCCGTTGGACGGATTTGCGACGGTTCGCCATGGGGCACACCACCCATGCGCCGTTCCCCGGGCCCCGGCGAGCACGCCCGGCCCGCTCCACCCGGCGGGCCGGGCGGAGCGGGCCGCGCGTCAGCTGTCCTTGATCTCGCAGATCACGGCGCCGGCCGAGACCGTCTGCCCGACCTCGGCGGACAGGCCGGTGAGCGTCCCGGCCTTGTGCGCGGTGAGCGGCTGCTCCATTTTCATGGCCTCCAGGACCACGATGGTGTCCCCGGCCTCGACGGTCGCGCCGTCCTCGACGACGATCTTGACGATGGTGCCCTGCATCGGGCTGACCAGGGAGTCGCCGGACGCCTGCGCGCCGCCGCCCTTCTTGCCGCCGCGCCGCTTGGCGGGCTGCGCCTTCCCGGCCGCGGGGGCCGCGGACGCGCCGAGCCCGGCGGGCAGCACGACCTCGATCCGACGGCCGCCGACCTCGACGGTGACGCGCTCCCGCTCGCCGTCCGCCGCCTCGTCCTCGCCGACGGGCGCATGGTCGAACGGCGGGATCGTGTTGTCGAACTCGGTCTCGATCCACCGGGTGTGGACGGAGAACGGCGTCTCGTCGTCCTCCGGCACGAACGCCGGGTCGTCCAGCACCGCCTGATGGAACGGCAGCACCGTCGGCATGCCGTCGATGACGAACTCGGCCAGCGCCCGGCGGGACCGCTCGACGGCCTGCCGCCGCGTCGCGCCCGTCACGATCAGCTTGGCGATCAGCGAGTCGAACGCCTGCGGGACGGTCTGCCCGGCGCCGTACCCCGCGTCCAGGCGGACGCCGGGGCCGGTCGGCGGCTCCCACGCGGTCAGCGTGCCGACCGCCGGCAGGAACCCGCGGCCCGCGTCCTCGGCGTTCAGCCGGAACTCGATCGAGTGGCCGCGCAGCTCGGGGTCGCCGTAGCCGAGCTCCTCGCCGTCGGCGATGCGGAACATCTCGCGGACCAGGTCGACCCCGGTGACCTCCTCGGTGACCGGGTGCTCGACCTGCAGCCGGGTGTTGACCTCCAGGAACGAGATCGTGCCGTCCTGGCCGACGAGGAACTCGCAGGTGCCCGCGCCGACGTACCCGGCCTCCTTCAGGATGGCCTTGGACGAGGTGTACAGCAGTTCGAGCTGCTCGTCCGACAGGTAGGGGGCCGGGGCCTCCTCGACGAGCTTCTGGTGCCGGCGCTGGAGCGAGCAGTCGCGGGTGGATACCACGACCACGTTGCCGTGCTTGTCGGCGAGGCACTGGGTCTCCACGTGCCGGGGCTTGTCGAGGTACCGCTCGACGAAGCACTCGCCCCGCCCGAACGCGCCCACCGCCTCGCGGACGGCGGACTCGTACAGCTCGGCGACCTCGTCCAGCTTCCGCGCCACCTTCAGCCCGCGGCCGCCGCCGCCGAACGCGGCCTTGATCGCGATGGGCAGCCCGTGCTCCTCGGCGAACGCGACGACCTCGTCCGCCCCCGACACCGGGTCCTTGGTGCCGGCCACCAGCGGCGCGCCGACCTTCTGCGCGATGTGCCGGGCCTGCACCTTGTCGCCCAGCGCGGTGATCGCGGCGGGCGGCGGACCGATCCAGATCAGCCCGGCGTTCTCCACCGCGGCCGCGAAATCGGCGTTCTCCGCCAGGAACCCGTACCCGGGATGGACGGCGTCCGCGCCCGAGTCGGCGGCGATCTTCAGCAGCTTCTCGATGTTCAGATAGCTCTCGGCGGCGGTCTGCCCGCCCAGGGCGAACGCCTCGTCGGCGACCCGAACGTGCAGCGCCTCCAGATCGGGTTCGGCGTACACCGCCACACTCACCAGCCCCGCGTCGCGGCAGGCGCGGGCTATACGTACCGCGATCTCCCCGCGGTTGGCGATCAGGACCTTGCGCACGTGGGTCTCCTCCCTAACCTCGCAGGCAGTCTAGATAACGGCCGATCCAGCCTTTCGTAAGGCCCTCCTTATAGGGCTGCATGTCCCGGATAGCGGGAGGTTTCGCGAGATAACGGTCTGGTGACCGGGGGAGCCGTCCCGCGCCCGCCACCGTCTGATCGGCGACCCGCACACCGACGGGGCGGGCGCGAGAGGAGTGGTCGTGGCCAACAAGGAGTCGTCCGGCAAGAACCGGTCCGGAGCCGGCAGCAGGTTGTCGGGGCTGAGCAGACCCCGCCGGCGCACCGCCGTCATCACCGCGGTGCTGCTGGTCGTCGTCGGCTGGCCGGTCCTCAGCGCGCTGTTCGGCGGCTTCGAGCGGACGACCGGCGGCGAGATCGCCGTCGTCCGCAACGGCGGGTTCTTCGACAACAACAAGATCCGCCAGGTGATCGACCCGGGCTCGGGCCGGGTCTGGATCGGCCTGTACTCCCAGGTCCACAAGTACCCCGCGCAGCAGCGCTTCTACACGATCACGTCGGACGCCAGGAAGGGCGACGAGACCGGCGTGGACGTCGTCACCGTGCCGAGCTCCGACGGCGTCAACATGGGCATCGAGGGGACGCTGTACTTCACCCTCAACCAGGACCACTCCGTGATCAGGGAGTTCGACGACAAGTACGGCACCCGCAAGTTCCGCAGCGCCGGCGGTGAGATGTACAACGTCTACGACGGCGACAAGGGCTGGTCGGCGTTCCTCGACCAGATCGTCCGGCCGGTGATCGACAACGACCTGCGCAGCCAGATCAACAGCTTCCGGTGCGCCGAGCTCGTCTCCTCCTGCGCGCTCGTGCAGAACTCCTCCGCGCAGCCGCGGCCCGTCCAGCCCGTCGGGGCGAAGGCGCAGAGCAACAACGCCAACATCGCCAAGGTGCAGAACGCGATCAACACCAGCCTCGCGGCCGACCTGGAGCAGACGCTCGGCGGCAAGTTCGTCACCAACATCCACTTCAACCTCGTCCGGATCACCCTGCCGGAGAAGGTGCAGGACGCGGTGGACCGCGCCCAGGCCGCGTTCGCGCAGGTGAGCGAGGCGCAGGCGAAGGTCGCCACGGCCAAGGCGGAGGCGGCCGCCAACAAGGCCCGGCAGGACGGCTACAACAAGTGCCCGACCTGCGCGAAGATCGAGGAACTGAAGGCGCTCCCGCAGGGCATCACGGTGTACGCGCCCGGCAACCCGAACGGGTCGCTCCTGCGGGGCCAGTGACGGGGAGGCGGTCATGCGGTTCCTGATCGTGCTGGTGGCGCTGGCGGTCGCGGCCGCCGTCGTCGTCCTGCTGCTGTACGCGTTCGCCGACCGCTCCGCCGCCGACCGCTCCGCCGCCGACCGCTCCGCCGCCGGCCGGGCGGCGCTGGAGCGCGGCGCGCGCTGGGAGACCCACACCGAGTCGTCCGGCGGCGTCACCGCGGTCGTCGTCCGGCAGGTCACCCGCGACGACGCCGGGGACCTACTCGCCGAACTGGGCCGCCAGACGGTCGCCGAGATACCGGACGGCGACGCGGAATGGGAGGAGCGCTATCACGAGGCGATGGCGCAGGCCCGTTCCCGCGTCGCCGCGCTGCAGAGCGAAGCGAGCTGACCTGCCATTACCCGGAAATGCCCGCGCCCCCCGCTCCGGGGGCGCGGGCTTCGCCGCGAAAGGGCGCCTCGACCCGGTGTACCCTCGGCTCGAATCCGCCCGCACATGATCACCGGAGCCGCCGATGGTGCGCCCCTGGCGCCGGGCCGGCCTGGCGGTGGTGCTGGCCGCCTGCCTGGCGGCGCCGTCGTCCGCCGTCCACCGGGAGCCCCCCGCCGTCGAGGACTACCTCACCGAGCAGCTGACCGTCGCGGCGCGGGCCTTCCTGGCTCGCCGCTCCCAGGCCCTCGTCCACGCGCAGGACCGCCGCGCCATGCCGACCGAGGTCCAGGGCGTGCGCATCTCCCCGAGCCTGGCGCGCGCACAGGAGCAGGCCGTCCGCGAACTGGAGACCCGGAACCGCGCGCCCGTGGCGGGCGGCCCCGCCTACACCGGCGCCCGCACCCGCCTCGACGCGAGCCGCGCCGTCCGCGACGGGAACCGCATCACCCTGGAGGCGGTCGAGCACACCGAGGTGAGGTACGGCGGCGGGAAGCTCACCCAGTCGGTGCGCCGCCGGTTCGAGTTCCGGACCGCCGGGGAGCAGATCACCATGGTGGCCGAGCGCGTCCTGGACCCGGCCGCCCGCCCGGTCAACGACCCCCTCACCGCGGACCGCTGAGCGCCTTTCGATCCGATCTGAAATTTCCTTGACGGACAGTAAGTATGCGCGTCACAAGCCCGTGGTGGCCACATCCGGACATCCCGAGATGGCAGGTATATGGCCGTTTCGGGGGAGGTGCGGCTGGATTGACGTGATCGATGGGGCGTAAGCTGACGCCATTCTTTCCGCACCAGACGGCAAAACGTTCGGCGATCAGCGACGAAAGGGCCGGAGCGATGGGCGACAAGCGCGGAGCCAACCTCGGCGAACTCGAGGAACTGTCCCGTATCTTCAGCAAGCACTCCCGCAACCTGGACGCTCTGATCAAGGACCTCAACGGCCGCACGGTGAGCAGCAGCGCCGCCTGGTGGGGGCCCGGCGCCGACCGCTTCCGCGCCGCCTGGGCCGAGGCCAAGACCGCCTTCGACAAGATGGCGCTGGCCCTGGAGCAGGGCAGCCAGGACATCCGCAAGTCCCAGCAGAACATCGAGGCCGCCACCCGCTGACCTCCCCCTGAGCCGCGGGTCCCGGCCCATCCCCCCGAGGTCGGGACCCGCATTCAGCTCCCCGCTTCCCGCTCCTGCTCCCGGCGACCCCGCGGCCGGACCCACGCCAGAGGGATCCACGTGAGCAAACCATCGCCGCTGCAACTGCAGTTCCTCCTCGGCCGCATCCAGGTCCTGTCCGACGAGCACTGGCACCTGTTCACCGCGTCGCGCCGGGCGATGGACGACCACGCCTGGGTCGGCGGCACCGCCTCGCGCGCCTTCGCCCGCAAGCTTGACCAGAGCGACGCCGCCCTGCACGCCGAACTGCGCAAGGCGCTCCAGCTCGTCCGAGACGAACTGAACCGCCCATGACCTGGCTCGACCCCGACACCTGCGGCGTGAAGCTGGCCGAGTTCGAGGCGATGACCCGCCAGCTCACCCAGGCCGCCCCCAAACTGGCCGAGCTGGCCGACGAACTGTGGCAGGCGCTGCACGCCGCCCAGGTCAGCACGGCCCCCGCGATGGAGATCAAACGCATCGCCGCCTGGGCCGACCGCGCCGCCTCCGACCTGCGCCGCCGCAACCGGCTCGCGCACGACCTCGACCGCCAGAAGCTCGCGTTCACGATCTGCCGCCCGGACGGCGACTACCTGAAGCTCCCCGACCGCTACACCGACCAGGTCGCCTACGCGTCCGGCCGCCGCAGCGCCGACCTGTTCCGCCGCGCGGCATCGGGCGACCCGGCCGCCAGGGCGGCCCTGCGCGCCCTCCGTCCGGGCGACATCACCCCGATGTTCGCCAAGGGCCTCCTCGAGGCCCTCGGCCCCGAAGCCCTGCTCAAACTCCCGATGGACCTGACCGTCCCTCTCACCGCCGACGTCCGCCACGACCGCGAAGGCATCGACGCGCGCGCCGCCGAGACCCGCGCGATCCTGGCCATGCTGGGCCGCAGCCTCGCCCTGTCCACCCGTCCCGGCACCGCCGCCTACCTGGGCGACGACTACCTGCGCAACCTCACCCGCGCCGGCCGCGCGAACTTCCCGCCCCTCAGCGCACCCCCGCACGGCACGGTGGGCTACCAAGCCCTCTCCGCCCTCCTCGTTGCCGCCGGCGACACCCGCTTCTCCACCCGCTTCATCGACATCGTCGGCAGCGACATGATCGCCTACGACGGCCGCCTGCGGAAAACCCTCGGCGAGGAACCGCTCCCCACCCTCGCCGGCAAGGCGGGCCTGGGCAACGCCCTCGACCCGGCGACGACCAAGGTCGTCCCGAACGACAACAAGACCGACTTCCTGGCGGCCCTCTTCACCGCCGCCGCCAACTCCGGCCGGGAAGCCTCCCAAGCCCTGCTGACGCACGTCCACATGGGCCCGTTCGAGCAGGGCACCGAACCGGGCTTCGGGGGCTCGACCCTCCAGTACCTCCTCCACGACCGCCGCCCCGTCTGGGCCGCCACCGACCACGGCACCGCCCTAGGCCAGGCCCTCCAGACCGCCACCACGGGCCAAGACGACCAGTCCACCACCCTGGCCTTCGCCGCCGCCAAGATCCTCATAGCCGACGCCCGCAAGAACTTCGTCGTCAAGGGCGGCATCCTGCAGATCCCCGAGCGAGGCCCCTTCGACGCCCTCTCACACGGCGACCTGGGCGATGCGATCGCCCGCCCGAAGCACTACGACGAACTCTCCGGCCTGCGTCCGGCCATGGCCAACATCCTCGTCGCACACCTGGAGAAACTGCACGGCATCGTCCAACTCTCCGAGTACACGAAGAAGGCGGGGCCCACCCAGCTCACTGGCGAAGACCTGGACTACCTCCTCCTGGACGTGACCCGGGACGCCGCCGCCTACGAGCGCCTCCTGATGGGCCAGATCGCCCATTCGAAGCTCGCGATCGACCGGGCGGTCGCCGAGCACGGTGACCTGTCCGACGTCATCGCGCGCGAAGGCTGGATGTTCGGCCACCTGCTGGAGGCCCGCCACCAGGCGATCGGCGCGGAGGAGACACGACTCGCCGAAGACCTCAACCGCATGCGCAAGTACGTCGGCACCGCCGTCGGCCTCGTGCCGATCGCCCCGACGCTCGTGGCGGAGCGAATCCCCGGCGCGGGAAAGGCAGCGGAGGCCACCATCCTGGCGATGACCGGAAAACTGACCGATGTCGCGGCGAAGAGACTGGCGGACAGCCCTGATCAAAGAATCCTTGGCCCGGCGACCGAGACGGAGGCAGTGGAGCAGTTGCTGAACCAGATGATCCTGTCCTCCATGATGCAATGCCGTTAAATTAGCCTGACCGTCAGGGTGTTATCCACATATCCACAGGCGTCGCAGGTCCATGTGGAGTTCGTGAAAGCGATTGAAGCCTC
>NZ_FZOR01000067.1 GCF_900188445.1 Actinomadura meyerae | reverse complement strand
CCACGCGGTATGACAAGCTCGCCGTCCGCTACGAGGCCGTCCTCCACATCGCCGTCATCAACGACTGGCTGACCTGCCTTTGAGACACGCCCTAGGGGGATCACCCCCGGCCGGACCTGGGTCTACGCTCCCACGGCCGACCTGCTACAAGACCGGTGGCGTGCGTTTATCGCGGCGCCGGTGAGTGAGCGTCGCGAACTCTTCCGGGAAAGCCGAGACCGAACTTTGCACAGCAAAGTGAAGCCGCTCCCCGGGTTCTCACGAGCCGCTCGACCGCTGGCAGAAGAGTTCAGTGACTGTCCCGAGCCGATCCAAGTGGCCTACCGCTCCTTCGACCGACAGTGGATCATTCCCGACAACCGGCTCCTGGTCATGGCCCGTCCTCCACTCTGGCAGGTCCGATCCGAGCGTCAGATTTATCTCTCCGAACAAGATGCCCACCAGATCGAGGACGGTCCGGCATTGACGTTCACCGGCCTCATACCAGACCTCCACCACTTCTGCGGCTGGGGCGGCGGCGGGGTGCGCCCACTCTGGCGCGACCCCGCAGGCAACGTTCCCAACATGACCGGCAAGTTGCTCAACCATCTCAGGAGCGTATTGGGACTCTCCGTCTCCGCGCCGGATGTGCTGGCCTACATCGCGGCTGTGACCGCACATCCCGGATACACCCACCGGTTCAAGCAAGAGTTGCGACAGCCAGGCGTCCGAGTACCGATCACCGCAGACCCGACGTTGTGGAACGACGCATTGACCATCGGCCACGAGGTCCTCTGGCTCCACACGTACGGCAGCCGCGTTACTGACCCCGTAATGACGCGCAAGCGCTCAGAGCGCGCCGTCATCGAGCGCTTCGGCATCAAATGTTTGGCTCCCGTAAGATCACTCCCCGAGCAGCTTCCCGAACGCCTCTACTATGAACCCGACGCCCGAACGCTTCACGTCGGCAGCGGAGCCTTCGCACCCGTACGACAGGAAGTCATTGACTACACCGTCTCCGGCCGACGCGTGGTGTGGCGCTGGTTGAACGACCGGACCACCCGGCCCCGGAACAAGCGCAGATCGTCGGAACTCGACGACATCACGCCAACCACCTGGAGCCGTGATTTCACGTTGGAATTCCTAGCACTTCTCTCCGTCCTAACAGGATGTTTGCTTCTACACCCGAAGCAAGAACGACTCCTGGACGAAATCTGCACAGGCCCACTGATCAGCACCAGCGACCTCAACGATGCTGGAGTCCTCCCCGCCCCGCTCGCCGCCACAAAGCCACCAGCACCATCCAACTTCTCTTTCCTTACCGAAAGCTGACCGTTGACCTAGTCCCTCAAGGTTTTCCCGCTCCTGCTGCCGTTGCCATGGGCCATGTCGGCTCGTTGTCTGCTCGGCGGTTCCGATACGGATCAGCACGCGGCGGCATTGGCCGACATGAAAAAGGGACTCGATGCGGACAGGCTGGCACAGAATGCCACCCAGAGCACCGCACTGATATGAAAATTTCGGACTTTTAATCCGTAGGTTGTGGGTTCGAGTCCCACGCGACCCACCCAGCTTGACCAGGGCGAACGCACGCCGCCGTGGCTACCGGTGATCATGCTCGGGTCGCCCTGAGCCCCCTGGGGCCCCCCACGCCCGTCCCCATCCCGACGGAGGCCACGGCCCCGCGCCGATCCGCTCGCGGTCGCCACGCCTCCGGTATGCGGTGAGTCCCTTCGCAGGTCGACGGACAGGCGCCCGGCACCACACCGGCTGCGGAACAGGTACGCGGCACTCTTCTCCGCGGCGGCGTGCGCGACCTCAGGCAGCACGAAGGAGTCGAACAGTTCGGGGTACTTCGGCTCGCCCACAAGGTCGGCGCGGCCACGGCGGTCGTCCCTGCCGTTTCGGTCCGGGCAGGGCGGCGTGCCGACGGTGGGCGAGGGGCGTACCAGCAGCCTGCTCCGACGCGGCGCCCCAGGCTATGCCCCGTCGGAAATGACTTCGACATTGTTCTGCGAGAGGATATCGAGAATCAAGTCGAATTTGGAAATCGGCCCGTCGGCAAAATCCAGCACCGCGGACAGGGAGGAGCGCGCAACAGAAATGTTCCGCCAGGTCAACCGGACTGGAGCGCCTTTGAGATAATCCACAAGACACTCGTCCAAGTCGGAAAAACTACATCCGATATACCCTCCCGGGCCACGGAAAGCCTCGCCGATAGCACAGAAGAAACTCGCGACATCCTTGATGTCATCACCCTCCATGAAGATTTCCCTAGAGGGAGTTGAAGATTCCCACTTCAAGGCAGATTCGGAGTGCCTGAGAACGGCTACTTCCAGCCACGCTTCGCGGGCTCCGACCTGAAGCGTGCGCCATTCTCCAAGCCGCGGCTCGGAAACGCGGAACCTGTCCCACAGCCTGCGGGCCTCGGCATGCGGCGCCACCCCCGTTCGTGCCGTGACGACTAGATCTTCCGGCGTATCTCCGGCTAACACCTTGGCGGCCCACAGCCCGTAGCGCCCCATGGGCCGGCCTTCGGTGTCGAGGACCAGGACCTCGATGTCCCCCCTGAGCGTCTCGATCGGCCCATCCAGAATCGGCCGCACAAGCCTGAAGTCGACCCGAGCGGTCTCTTCGTCAAGCAACGCACCGAAGTCGTCGTCGCTGTAGCGCCCGACAAAAAACCCTTCCAGATCACCGACGGGAATGTATGTGTCACTTTCCTCGAACCGGACAGAGTACTTGACTGACAACGTCGCCCACCTTCCAGGGGAACACGTCGAATCAACAGACAGGAGAGCGGCGATCTGTGCGCCTCCATCAGCACCACGCCCGGGCCGCGCCGCTCCAGCCGATACTCCACCGGGCCACCGGCAAGGGTGATCGTCTGCGTCGCTTCTTCCACGGCGTCCTCCCAAGTGTGAGACGGCCGTAGCGGTCCCGGCTCGGCACCATGAGTGTGTCGCCCGCCCCTGGGACATCGGAAGGGCGCCTTGCACCGCGTTCCAGGCACCGACAGCAGATCGTCGTCAGACGAGCAGCGCCTCGAGTTCGGGGACTCGGTGCCGGTCCGTTGCGCGGCCGCCCCCTTTGCGGCATGTCGGCCGGTGGCGTTCCGGTGTCGGGAGGCCCGTCTACTCTGGCCCGGGTGAGTGCTCGTCCCGCCGTCATCGTGCCCGAAGCTCTGCGCGGAGAACTCCTGCTCCGCCGTGGCGGGGCGGTGCCGAATCCGCCGCCGGAGATCGACCCGTCCGCCGCCCAGCGGGTGCGTGAGCGGCTGGAGTCGAGCCGCACGGCCGTCGAACGGCTGCTGGGTCATCCGGAGAGCGATCCCAGCTCGGTGAAGGCGGCACGGGCGTATCTGGACGGCGAACCGGACCCGCGCGGTGCGGCCGCCGTCGCCCTCATCGAGACGCACGTGTTCCGGGACGAGGAGTCCAACCACTGGAACCCGGCGTGGGCCGACGAGAACGCCGTGCCCTGGGTCGACGCGTGGGCCGTCCAGCACGGGCTGGCGTTCGCGGCTCGCGCCGGCGCGGAGGCGGACGGCCTCACCATCGCCAGGAACACGCCGGGAGGCCCACGTCACCGGGATCTCGTCCTGAAGGCCGACGCCTGGTCGGAGAAGCGGCTGCCCTGGGCGACAGGACCCGCCGGGAAGCGGATGCGCGCGTTGCTGGCGGTCGCGGACGAATCCGACTACGCCGAGGCCGTCGAGGGGCTCGCCCGGTATCGCGGGACGCGGGAGCAGCGCTGGGTGGTCTCCTTCCTGGTCCCGTCGGAGCAGGAATGGGTGGACGAGTGCGTCCGGGAACGTCCCGAACCCGGGACCGACGCGTCGAAGCTGCTCTGGTGCTCCCTCGGGTCGAACCGGCAGCTCGCCCGGTTGCGCGGCGCGAACTGGGCGCACTTCGGCGACGGCGAGGTGCGCCTGGACGTCCTGCTCACCGCGGCGGAGGGGATCGGCCCGGCCGTCGCCCGGCACCTGGCGCCGCCGCTCGAGGACACCGCGAGCGATCGGCTCGACGTGATCTACGGGAACGGTTCCGCCGCTTCCGCGCGCGAGGCGCTCCTCCAGGTGCTGTCGCTGCTGCCGAGCGACGAGGCGTTCGCCATCGTGGCCGGCCACCTCGACCAGCCGGGTGCGCTGGCCGCTCTGACGGCGATGATCGAACGCTTCCCGGCGCGGGCCCTCCGCTTCCTCGCCGGGCGAAGCGGAGGCTCCGAACTGGCGGCGCGTCTGCTCTCCGCGCACCTGCGGGCCCATCCCGAGCTGAGGGCGCGACTGGCGGAGCTGGACGGCGCGGCACATGCGGCGGTCGAGGCCGTGGAGGCGGCGCGTCTGCCGGAGGCCTCCGGCGATGCCGTCCCGAAGGCGCTCGTGAAGGCCGCGAAAGGCGGCGCTCCGGGATGGGCTCCACCGGCCCTGCTTCCGCAGATCCTGATGCGCGGACGTGATCACGCGCTTCCGGAGGCCGCGACCGCGAACCTGCTCGCGGCCCTCGGCAAGGCGAGCCCGAAGCGTGCCCCGGCCGCACCCCTGAGGGAGGCACTGGACGCGCTCGACCCGGTGTCCCTCGCACAGTTCGGCTGGGCACTGTTCGAACACGGCCGATCGGTCGGCGAGGAGTCCCGGGGCGTCTGGGCACAGCTCTGCTGGACCGGCGACGACGAGACCATGCGCCGCCTCGGCGCGGCGGCGCGCGCAGCCACCGGGCAATCCCACATCAAGATGTTGCTGCACGGCCTCGACGTGCTCGCCGCGTCCGGTTCGGACGTGGCCGTCCTGCAACTGGGCCTCGTCGCCGGGAAGGCCCGGCCCAAGCGGCTGAAGAAAAGAGCGGACAAGCTGCTCGCCCAGGTGGCGCAGGCCCGCGGTCTCACGCCGGACCAGCTCGCCGACCGCATCGTCCCCGACTTCGGACTGGACGACGCAGGCGGCATGACGCTCGACTACGGCTCGCGTACCTTCCGGGTGGGCTTCGATGAACAACTCCGGCCGGCCGTGTACGACGACAAGGGCGCACTCCGCAAATCCCTGCCCAAGCCGGGAGCGTTGGACGACCCGGAACTCGCGCCAGCCGCCTACCGGGCTTTCAGCGGGTTGAAGAAGGACGTCCGTGGTGCGGCGTCCGATCTGGTCGGGCGGATGGAACGGGCGATGGTGCGGCAGCGCCGCTGGAGCACAGGTGACTTCCGTCTGCTGTTCGTGGAGCACCCGCTGGTGTGCCACCTCGTCCGGCGGCTGGTCTGGCTGCACGAGGAAGACGGCGGCGCGACCACGGCCTTCCGCGTTGCCGAGGACCGCTCCTTCGCCGACGCGGACGATGACGCCCTCACCCTGCCCGACTCCGGCACCGTCCTGGTCGCGCATCCCCTCCGGCTGGGGAAGGCCACGGCCGCGTGGAGCGAACTGTTCGCCGACTACGAGATCCTCCAACCGTTCCCCCAGCTCGGCAGGCCGGTCGGCGCGCTCACCGACGAGGAGCGTGCGAGCAACCGCATCGACCGCTTCACCGGCACGGAGGTCGGCGTCGGAGCGCTGCTGAAGCTGGAACGCCGGGGCTGGCGCCGCGGCCCCGCCGAGGACGCGGGCATGCAGAGTTCGATGGAGTTCGACACGCCGAGCGGACACACGATCGTCCTCAGCACGCACCCGGGGTTCCCCGCCACGTCACCGGCGGCCTACGAAGCGCAGACCCTGCGAGGGCTCTGGATAGGCGTCAACGGGGAGGTCGACTACGGCCTCAGCAAGTCGAAGGCCACGTTCGCCGACCTCGACGACGTCACCGCCTCCGAACTCCTGTACACGATGACCAACGTCGTGAACCACGCGAAGACCTGAGTCCGACCACTCCCCGGACGAACGCGCCGGTGGGCCGGCCCCCACGATTCGGCAGACCACGACGAACGGCCCGTCGTCGGGGACTGCCCCGTGATGCCGTCACGGGGCAGCTCTTGGTGAAGGTCAGCCCTTGACCTCGATGTGGCGGTCCTTCTCGGTCGTGGCCTTGGGGGCCGTCACGGTGAGCACGCCGTCGGTGAGGCTCGCGTCGACCCGGTCGGCGTCGATGTCACCGGGCAGGTACACGCGGCACTCGAACCGGCCGCTGCGCCGCTGCTTGCGATGACGCAGCCCGCGGCTCTCCCGCTCCTTGACCTCTCCCGTGATGGCCAGTTCCCGATCGTGCAGTGATACGTCGATCTCGTCCTTCTTCAGGCCGGGAAGTTCCGCTTCGATCACATAGGCGTCGTCGGTCTCGCTCACGTCCGCCGCGGGCGCCCAGGGCATATCCGTGGCGGTGCCCGCGAAAGCCGCGTTCACCAACTGCTCCATCTGCTCGTAGAAGGGGTCGAACGGCTGCGGCCGCGAGGTGAGCATGGTGTCTCCGGGACGGCGGATGCTGGGCAGTGCCATGGTCTGCTCCTCTCATTCGGGACGTTCCCTGCCTACGACGCTGCCCGGCCGGCCGGTCGGTCACATCCTCAGGGTTGACGGGTCGTCGCCGGTCGGCGGCGCGTCCGAGCCGTGGGTCAAGTCCGGCGTGACGCTGATGAACAACTGATCGGCGATGCGCCGGTTGGTGAGCCCTTGGGCGACGAGCCAGGAGACCCGCTGCTCGGTTCGGGTGAGGCCGCCCCAGCCGGCCGTGGTCCGTTCGCGGTGGCCCCAATGCCGTCGGCGCTCCCACAACCGGCGGTCGTGCGGCTGTGGGAGCGCCTCCCCGGGCCGGGCCCGCGCCCTTCCCCGCAGTCGGGGATCCGCGGATCGGTCAGGTTCGCTGGTCGACCAGGACGTTCCAGCGGCCGTCCTGTTCGAGGCGGTACGCGTGGTCCTGGAGTTGCGCGAAGTCCGCGCTCTCGCAGTGCGGCCCGCCCTGGTAGGCGGCGACTTCGCCGAGTTGGGGCCAGGGGCTTTCGAAGGCGTAGCCGAAGGAGGTCAGGGCGCACAGTTCGCGGCCGAACACGGTGAGGTGCCGCCTGTCCAGGTCGTAGATGTTGACCACGCTGCGCGGGGACGCCAGGTAGAAGGGGGCTCCGAGGTGCAGGCCGCCCAGTACCCAGGCGTCGTTGACCAGGAACGTCCAGTTGGGCGAGTCGAGCACCGCACCCTGCCCGCTGTCCTTGGTGGCTTCGTTCATCGTCCGGAAGTTGTCCTTGACGCGCTGGTCGATGACGGCGCCCTGCCGCTCGGGGTCGGCCAGCCGTCCGATGATCAGGCCGCGGTCGTCGTCCTGGCGTGAGGCGAGCGCGGCGGCGTGGTAGACGCACCAGGCCACGTTCAGGCCCTCGGGGGAGAACGCCTGGTCGAGACGGGGGAGCCCGGCCCGCTCGTAGCGGGGCTTGGCGGCGGTGGCGGCCGCCGAGAATTCTTCCAGTGAGCCGTACATCGTCACTTCCTCGGGTGGGTTCGGGTTCGAATCGGTACCGGCGTGGGCGCCGGCGTCGGGGGGCCTACTCAGGCTGTGCGGGACGGTCTTCGGTCATGAACGGCGCGAGTCGCTCGACGACGGCACGCAACGCGTCCAGCGCTGCGCGGAACTGCTGTACGAGCGGGTCGTCCTCGTCCCCCATCCGGCGCAGTTCAGCGTCCAGCTCTTCGGTCTGGGCGCGGAGCACCTCGCCGGGGGCGCCGAATTCCAGCGCCTCGCTGATGTCCTCCAGGAGGCCGTCCATCGCGGTCCACTCACGGGGGCCGGGATTGCGCTGGGAAGACAGCGGGCCGACCAGCGCGGACAGTCGCTGCAGCAGCCGGGCGGCCTGGTCGCGGTAGTGGGCGATCTGGTTGGCCTGGTCGAGGTGTCCGAGGTCGCTGACGGCGGTGTCCAGCAGCTGGTGGATGCGCGCGGTGCCGCCCGCGGGCACCTGCTTGAGGCGGGACCTCACCTTCAGCGTGGCGTCGTCGCCGGCCGCGACCCGCGCGTGGATGACGGCGGGCGGCGTCGAAGTGTCCTCCGTGCCGGTGTCGTGCGGCGGCTGGTCGTGCCCCACCACTTCCAGGGCCAGGTCGATCTCCGCCTCGTCGATGATCAAGCTTGGCGGCGTGATCAGGGACAGCAGCGGAACCGACACCTCGACCTGCGAGGTCCTGGCGGGCGAACCGTGGGCGCTGTCCGCGGTGATGGCCTCGGGGTCCAGCTCGTGGCGGTGGAAGGCGAACTCGAAGACGCGGGCGGTCTTGGAGCCGTCGGCTCCGGTGGCGAACCCGACGCGGTCGATGACGGCGACGGCTTCCAGCGCCGCTTGAGCCTGGGCGCGGACCACCGCCGCGTACGCCGCGCCCAGCAGCGCCTCCACCCGCAGGACGGCCAGGCCGCTTTCGACCGGGTCCCCGGTTGATCGGTTCGGATCGGTCATGGCAGTGAGCCTCCACTGGCGTCGTCTATGGCGCTGCTACTGCACGGGCACAGCGCGGTCGGCGGGGAAGACGCTGAATCGCAGCCGCTCGCGTTCCTTCTCGGGAGCGGCCAGCACCGTCGCGCTGTCCACCGCGATGACCGCCGAGTCGTCGGCCGGGGTGCCGGCGGGCGGCCGGCGGGTGCGGACGTAGGTGACCTCGAACTCCACCTCGGCCACCACGAATCCCGCCGCACCGGACCGGGCGCGCACCTGCCGCCCGGCCCGCTCCGCCGCCGCGGTGAGGACCGCGACCAGCTCCCCCACCGTCACGTCGAGGGCTGCCTCGATTTCGCCTTGCGCTCCGCTTCCCTGGCGGCCCTCTCCTGTTCGAGCTTCTTGTGGTCGTCGGCCGTCATCGGGCTGGCCGTGTCGTAGATGGCGGACTCCAGCAGCGACAGCATCCGTTCCATGCCCTTGGGCATTTCCTCCTGGACGGCCTCGACGTGGACGCTGAGCGTCGCCGACCGGTTGGTGGTGTCCTCCCGGGTGCTCTTGCTCTCGTAGGACCCCTTGAAGGAGGCCGAGACTCCCCAGAAGCTCGCGCTCACCGACGCCTCGGCGGAGAGCGCCTTGTCCTCCTTCTCCACCGTCGTGGACTGGATCTTCACCTCGAAGTCCAGCGTCGTCTGGGCCAGCCGCAGGAACGGCACCGGCACCAGCGTCAGCAGCGGTACCTGGATGTTCAGATGCTCCGGGATGGCCTCTTTGCCCGGTTCCGCCTGTGTCCAGCGGTCGATGGTGAAGTCCACCATCACCGGGACCCTCTTCCCGTTCTTCTCGACCAGGCCGACTTTCTCGATGAACTCGGCGGTGGCGCTGCTGGACAGCACGCTGCCCTTGATGACGCCCTGCAACGGGCCGCCGATGATCTGCTCGAACGGCAGGGCGAGTTCGCGCCCCAGATCTGCCGGCATTCGATCCTCCTGTTTCGGGGGGTGACACACCCAACGTAACGGAAATCACACAGATGACTACTATCTGTCACGGAAGGGAGGCGTAACAGAAGGCCACTCCCCCAGTCACCGGGTGACCGGACGGCCGGGATGATCGGGATCGGGAGGCAAATCGCTGGACGGGGGCCGCCGGCGCGGAAGAAGATCATGTTCCGTGGGAGAGACCAGGACCGAGGAGCCGACGGGGAGGACGAGCAGGGCGCGGGCCGGTTGCGGGCTGGTAATGATCATGGTGGGCATCGCGGTCGTCGCGGCGCTCGTCTGGGGCGCGGTCGCGCTGGTCCGGGGCTTCACGCGCTGGGAGCCCCCGGTCGAGTACGACGAGGCCACGACGCAGGAGGTGACGGCCCCCGCCGAGAACTGCGCTCTGCTCGAACAGAAGATCGCGAAGCCGCCCGAGTCGCGGCGGCTCGATGTCAAGGCCCAGCTCGAGTACAGCGCCATGCGGAAGGCCGTCCCCATGGCCTGCGATCTCGATGTCAAGGTCGAGTGCGACCCGAACTCCGATTGCAGCGCCGCCTACAAGGGGAAAACGATCGCCATCGCCGTCCAGCGCGGATCGTGCACCTCCATGCCGAGCATCGGCGAGAGGCTGTGCGAGTACACGCTGCACCCCAGGAACCGCTTCCTCTCTCAGCGCCGGCTGAACGAGGCGTTCTGGGAGAGCCGCCAGAAAGACAAGAAGGACGGCTCCGTCCTGCGGTGCGACACCATCCCCGGTGGTGCCGACGTCCTCCCGCTCACCGGCACGAAGACCGAGTACCGGTGCTACACGAGGAAGCCCGGTTCCGTCACGAACAAGTACACCGTTGTCGCCGGCGACGGAAACCACCTGTTCTTCGAGCGGTAGGCCCCCGAGGTCGGTCGTCCGGTGCCGCGCTCGGCGGACCGCATCCCGCCGCCGGGATGGGGGCGGGAAAGGTAGAGTGACGGAGTGTGTTCGCTCGGCTGCGCCACGGCGCGGAGCGCGTCCTCCTCGCTCCCCGCCCCGGCGGCGAGCTCTTTCGCGGCGTTTTCTCCCATTTGGTGCTGTACCGAGTTCCTGGGTGAGACATGTTCGGACTTCCTGCCGTCGCCAGGCTCTACCTCACTGCCGTGGTCCTGTCCGCCGCCGCCGTCCTCGCGGCCTCGTACCTCGACGGGTCCTTCACGGGCATGGACTGGCGGACGCTGGTCGCGCTGGCCGTGCTGTTCGTCCTCTGCGACTCGCTGCCCGCGCGGCTGAACGTCGAGGGGGCGCGGGTCTCGCTGGGGTTCGCGGCGAGCCTGGCGTCGGTGGTGCTGCTCGGCCCGGCCGGTGCGGCGCTGGTGGGGGCGAGCGCCGTGGCGACCGGGCAGCGGAAGGTCGCGCCGGTCAAGCGGCTGTTCAACGGGGCGCAGTTCGCGCTGAGCGGCTACGCCGCCGGGACGGTCTTCGCCCTGGTCGGCTGCGGCGGGATCGATCCCGGCCGGACCGGCTGGGTCGCGGACGTGGTGCCGCCCTTCGTGGTCGCCCTGGTCGGCTTCGTGGCGGTCAACCTCGGGCTGACCGCCGGGATCCTGGTGCTGAGCGGGCGGGACGCGCCCGGGGAACTGGTCCGGGCGAGCGGCCCGGTCGCCGCGGGCTGCGTCGGGTACGGCATGTTCGGGCTGCTGATCGCGGGTCTCTGGGACCGGCTCGGCCCGCTCGTGGCGCTGCTGGTACTGCTCCCGCTGCTGGTGGCGCGGTGGGCGATGGAGCAGGCGTTCGCGCAGCGGCAGGCCCATGACGCGACGCTGGCCGCGCTGTGCCAGGCGGTGGAGACGAAGGACCCGTTCACCCGCGGGCACTGCGGGCGGGTCTCGCGCGCCGCGGTGATGATCGCCCGCCAGCTGCGGATGAGCCCGGAGCGCGTGGAGACCCTGCGGTACACGGGGATGCTGCACGACGTCGGCAAGATCGGCGTCCCGACCAGGATCCTCACCAAGGACGGGCCGCTCACCGACGAGGAGTACGCCGCCATCCGGCTGCACCCGGTGCGCGGGCTGGAGATCGTCCGGGAGATCGGCTTCCTGGACGAGGCGCTCGCCGGGATCATGCACCACCACGAGCGCGTCGACGGCCGCGGCTACCCGCTGGGGCTGGCCGGGGACGAGATCCCCGAGTTCGCGCGGGTGATCGGGGTGGCGGACGCGTTCGACGTGATGACGTCCACGCGCCCGTACCGCGCGGCCCGTCCGGTCGAGGAGGCGGTGCGCGAGCTGCGGCGCTGCTCGGGGAGCCAGTTCGACCCGGTCATGGTCGAGGCGCTGCTGCGGGCGCTGGAGTCGGGCGGCTGGCAGACGGAGACGGATCCGCGGGAAGAGGCCGGGAGCGCGGGACGGGCGACGACGCCACCACCCGAGTAATACCGGCCCGGCCCTGGCGGTGTGACGGTCATCTCCGCCGACGCCGCCGCTAGTCGAGGACGAAGACCGCTCCGGAACCTCCCTCCAGGTGCACCGCCACACCACCGGGGATCTCCACCGCCTCTAGAGAGCTGGTCAGGCACCACTCCTCGCGCGGGACAGCGGTCGGCTGGAACGGGCCGTGCCGTTGGCCGGTGGTGATGTCCCAGGCGGCCATCGCACAGCCCTTGAACCGGCCCGCCGCGGTCGACTCGCGGTATGCGACGAACAGACGGCCGTCCCGGAGAAGGGCCAGGGGGCCGGGAGCGTCGTTCAGGTCTCGGGCCTCGATGTCGGGGACGGTGTGGGACCACGACTTCCGGCCGGTCCGGACATCGAAGGCGTGCAGGGCCGTGGAGTAGCGCGCTTCTTCGCCCGTCCCGGTGCGGACGTTCTCGGCGAAGACCGCCCTGCCGGCGGCTGCGTGCAAAGGCCCGCGCTCGCCCGCTTCCCCTGACCTCAACCGGGTGCGGTCCGCGTCCGGCAGCCACCACTGCGGCCGGCCGTCGGCAACCCGGATCCCGGTCAGGTTGTGCGTCACCGTCACTTCCTCACCGGCTCCCCGCTGGATCTCACGAGCGTCGACGACCGCCACGCCGTCGGTGACTGCCAACGACACCTGCTCGAACCGCTCTTGGGCGCCTGGCTTACCGCCGTCCCGCGTGACCTGCCGGGACCATAGTGGCCGACCGTCGCCACCGCTGAGTCGCACCAGCCGATGATGCGGGTCGACGCGCTCCTCGTCGCTGTAGCAGGAGACGATCGTCAGCACGTCGCCGCCGACCGGGACGACCTCGGTGGGTCGGCAGCCCTCGTCCATGGGGAACCGCCACGCCGTCTCGCCCCCGAAGGTGAACATGCCGAGGGCACCGGCGCCGGGTTCGTCGCGGGCCCGCCGCAGGTCGATGGTCACGCGGCCTTCGCCGACCGCGACGATGCGCGCGGTCTCCGGAACCGCGAAATCCGCCCGCAGCACGCCGGAGACCGTGTCGAACACCCATACACGGGTGGCGGCGCGCAACCCGTCGATGAACGATGTCCGCGGCGTGTCGACGAAGACGGTCGTCGCGAGCAGCCGTCCATCCGGACTCACCGCCGTGCTGCCGGTGTCCACCCGGTTGGGCCGGTGCCGCGGGCCGAGCAACCGGACGTCCCACCGGTGGAGCGCCCAGCGCCGGGTACCGCTCGCCGGATCCAGCATCCGCAGACCGCGTGACTCCAGCACCGCCAGGCCGCCGGCCGTGCCGATCACGGACAGGCCCTTTGCGGAGCCGGCCGACCCCTCACCGCGCAGCGGCGTGGACCACGCCACCGCGCCGGTCAGCGCCGGGGCTGCGGCAGCCGGGGCCGGACGGTCCGTCGTCACTCCCTCGGTGTTCACCGCGACCACCCACGACGGCACCACGCCGACCGCAACGGCCACGGTGAGCAGCGGCACGGCTGCGACCGGCGCGATGCTTGCGGCCAGCCGCAGGCCGCGCCGCGGGGTGGTCCCGTCCACGGCGACGGCGCCCGGCCGCCGCAGGCTGCCCATCGCCGTCGCGAGGGCGCCGATGGCCGCCAGAGTGAAGGCCAGCAGCATCAGCGGCAGGCTCAGGTCCACTCCACCGGACGGGCCCGGCGACGGCATCCGCAGTACCACCACGAGTAACGCGGCTACACATGCAGCGGCTAATACCGAACTCGCGACACCCCGTGCTCGACGTCCGCGACCGGTCCGCGAACTGGGGCGGGTGGACCAAAGGGTCCACAGCCATAACAGGCAGGCCAGCGTCAATCCCAGAGCCAGCCAAGTGGACCAGCTTTCCGGGTCGTCCGGACGCCGCCCGGTGCGCTGGTTCTCGTTGACCCCGTCTCCGGGGATGCTGGCGACAACGGCTACCGCCACCCCGCACAGCGCCGATGTCACTCCTGCCGTCATCAAGGGATTCTTCGCCATCGTCCGCAGGGGTGCCATCGCAGACCTCCGGGGGTGAGGTGGCCGACCAGATCCTGTGGGTGGTTCAGGCGTACCACGGACCGCGGCCGAGTGCGCGAAACCCGCGAGGGCTCAGGGTGCTTCGAACCCGGCCGCGGACAGCACGCTCTTCCCCTGGGACGACAGCACGAGCTGGACGAACTCCTTGGCCAGGGCGGGCTGGGGCGCCTCGGTCAGGGCGACGATCGGGTAGTCGTTGATGGCCTTCGCGGACTCGGGGAAATCGATGCCGTGCACCCTGGATCCGGCGGCCCGGACGTCGGTGCGGTAGACGAGCGCGGCATCGGCCTCACCGAGCGAGACCTTGTTGAGGGCACCCTTGACGTCCTGCTCCAGCGACACCGGCTTGACGGTAACGCCCGCCGCGGACAATGCCTTGGCTGCGGCGGCCCCGCATGGGACCTGCTCGGCGCACAGCACCACCTTGACCTTGGAGTCGGTCAGATCGTCCAGGCCGGTGACCTTGCCCGGGTTGTCGGCCGGGGTGGCGATCTGGAGCCGGTTGCGGACGAAGGTCGTCGGCTGCCCGTCGGCCAGGCCCGCGCCGGTGACCGTCTTCATGGTGGCGGGGCTGGCGGAGGCGAACACGTCCACCGGCGCGCCCTGCGTGATCTGCTGGGCCAGGCTGGAGCTGCCGCCGAAGTTGAAGCGGACCTTGACCCCCGGATGCGCGCTCTCGAAGGTCCTGCCGAGCGTGCTGAAGGTCTCGGTCAGCGACGCGGCGGCGAACACCGTCACCGTCCTGCCGCCTCCGCCGGAGCCGCCCGAGTCGTCGTCGATGTCGCCGCAGCCGCCGACGGCCGTCGCGAGCAGGACGAGGCCGGCGATCCCCGCCGTCAGTCGTCTGAGCAGCACAGCGACTCCTTGGACTCGTCCATCCGGTATGCCACCATGGCCGCCACTTTAACCTCGCAGATGCAGCAGGAATAGCCATATCACTATGGCACTTGCCACCCAATGGGCGGGGCGACGGCGACCCTGCTCGCCGGTCGGGGTGCTAACGGACTCTTAGCCCCCCGCTGGCTGATTCCTGGCGTTCGAGCGGAGACGCTTAACGTCCGAGCCGCCGCACGGCGCGGACGCTTTGTGGACGCTCCGTTCATATTGTGGTTATATGGACGCATCGTTCACATCTGTCGATGGGGGCATCTCGTGAGCAGCACCGACATGAGCAGCACCGGCACGAGCGGCACCGGCACCGCACGCGTCGCGATCGTGACCGGCGGGTCCGGCGGCATCGGCCGGGCCGTGGCCGAGCGGCTGGCCCGCGACGGCTTCGCGGTCGCCGTCCACTACCTCGGCAACGCGGGACGGGCGCGGGAGATCGCCGACGCGGTCACCGCCGGCGGGGGCCGGGCGATCGCGGTCGGCGGGGACGTCGCCGACGAGGACGCGATGACCGGGGTCTTCGACGCGGTGGAGGCCGAGTTCGGCGGCGTCGACGTCGTCGTCAACACCGCGGGGATCATGATCCTCGCGCCGGTCGCGAGCCTGGACCTGGCCGACCTGGACCGCATGCACCGCACCAACATCCGGGGCGCGTTCGTCGTCTCCAAGCTCGCCGCCAACCGGCTCCGCCGCGGCGGCGCCCTGATCAGCGTCTCGACCAGCCAGACCCGGCTCCAGCACCCGACGTACGCCCCGTACGCGGCGAGCAAGGCCGCGGTCGAGGGCCTGACGCTCGTCCTGGCCCGCGAGCTGCGCGGCAGGGACATCACCGTCAACGCGATCGCGCCGGGCCCGACCGCCACACCGCTCTTCCTGGACGGCAAGGACCAGGAGACCGTCGACCGCCTGGCGCAGCTTCCGCCGCTGGAGCGCCTCGGCACCCCCGAGGACATCGCCGAGGTGGCCGCCTTCCTCGCCGGGCCGTCCCGCTGGATCAACGGGCAGGTCGTCTTCACCAACGGCGGCATCGCCTGACCCGGCCCATTTCCGAACCGGCCCACTTCCTCGAGAGAACTGGGAGATCACGACCATGACCGAAGCCGTCCTTCCCGAAGCGATCCGCGAGTTCGTCGACGCGACGAACCAGGGCGACTCCGAACGGTTCGCCGCCGCGTTCACCGACGACGCGTACCTGAACGACTGGGGACGCGAGTTCCACGGCCGCGGCGGCGTCCGCGACTGGGACCGCACCGACAACATCGGCAAGCAGTCGCATTTCGAGGTCCTCGGCATCGAGCCCGGTGGCGCGCCGGACTCCTACGTCGTCACCATGCAGGTCACCGGCCAGGGCTTCAACGGCACGAGCCCCCTGGCCTTCGTCCTGCGGGACGGGCTGATCGCCGAGCTGCGGATCAGCTGATGGCGTCCGCGACTCGTCCCCCCGCGAGCCGTGGCCGCGGCCGCCGCCCCGCCGAGGAGGTGCGCGCCGACGTCCTGCGGACCGTCGGTGAGCTCCTCCTGGGCGAGGGCAGCGCGGACCTCACCTTCGAGCGGGTGGCCCGCCTTGCGGGAGTGAGCAAGACGACCCTCTACAAATGGTGGCCGTCCAAAGGCGCACTCGCGCTCGACGGCTATTTCCACGCCGTCGAGGAAACGCTCGCCTTCCCCGACACCGGGGACGTCCGCGCCGATCTCCTCAGCCAGCTCCGCGCCTTCAGCAAGATCATGACGACGACTCCCGGCGGCCGGGTGCTGACCGAGCTGATCGGCCATTCCCAAACCGACGAGGAGCTGGCCGCCGCCTTCCGCCGGCTGTACTCGTCCCACCGGCGCCGCATCGCCGCCGAACGCCTCCGGCGCGCGCAGGAGGCGGGCCAGATCCGCCCCGAGGTGGACGTGCAGATCATCGTGGACCAGCTCTGGGGGGCCGTGTACCACCGGCTCCTCATCCCGGACGAGCCCGTCACCGACGACTTCATCACCGGGCTGGTCTCCAACCTCCTCGACGGCATCGCCCCGTAGAGCACGACGTCCCGTACGGGCTATCCCCGCGGGCGACGCGCCGGGGCCGGACGCCGCCGGGGCGGCCGGATGCGGGCAGGTTGCGAGACTTCCTCGGATTTGTGATCCGTGGTTCCATGAGGACCGAGCAAGCGTTTGGGACGCACGCGCGGCGCCGAGCGAGGGAGTACCGGATGGGCTCGCGGTTTCTCCGGAGATTGCTGGTACCCCTGGCGGCCGCGGCCGTGCTGGTCGCCGGCCTGCTGCAGCCCGCGCGGGCGCACATCGAGCGGCCGTCGTACTGGCCGCTCCCCGGCCCCGACTGCTCCATCAGCCCGTGCGCGGGCGGGAAGGTGCCGACGGCGCGGAGCCTGGCGTCGGCCCTTGAGACCGTCCCGGGGAGCACGACGCGCGTGGTGTGCCAGCCGGATTCGCTGAAGCGGTTGGACGCCTCGATCGCACGAGCTTTGAAGTCGGGCTACGACATCCGCCCGCACGACCACCGGACGCTCAGCGCCGCCGAGGCGCGCGAGCTGAAGCGCATCAACCGGGCGCTGTTCGAGCAGTGCCGGTACAGCGAGATCCAGCCCGCGGTGACCGACTCGCGGAACAACGACCGGGTCGTGGTGCTGCCGGGCCTCTACACCGAGCCCACGGCGCGCCAGAAGCCGACGCACGACCCCGCGTGCGACCAGTACAAGCTGAGCACCGGCGCGTACTCCTACCTCGGCGAGTACAACTGCCAGAACGACGCCAACCTGATCGCCGTGCTCGGGCGCGCCCCCGGCGGCGGCCAGGACCCGGACCCGCCGCTCGTCGACCGGCACGGCGTCCCCAACCTGGGCGCGTGCGTCCGCTGCAACCTCCAGCTCGAAGGATCGGGGGTGAGCGCCGACGACGTGATCGTGGAGGCGGGCGACCCCTCGTCCGGCAACGGGGGCCCGCGCAACTCCGCGAAGGACGTGGGCATCCGCGCCGACCGGGCCGACGGGTTCGTGCTGCGGAACGTGACCGTCCGGCACGCCGAGGAGCACGACGTCTACGTCCTGGAGACCAACGGGTACCTGCTGGACAGGTTCAAGACCTTCTACGCGGGCGAGTACGGCGTGCTCACCTTCGTCGAGGACCACGGCGTGATCCAGAACTGCGAGGCGGCGGGCAACGGCGACTCCGGGCTGTATCCGGGGTCGGGCGCGAAGACCGGCGCCGGACGCGACGAGCGCGTCTACCCGGACGCCCGCTACAGCCAGCAGATCCGCTACTGCGACTCGCACCACAACACCAGCGGCTACTCCGGCACCGACGGCAGCGCCACCTGGGTGCACCACAACAACTTCTACGACAACGCCCTCGGCTTCACCACCGACGTGTTCACCGCCGCCGGGCACCCCGGTTTCCCGCAGCAGGGCGACCTCGTCGAGCACAACGACTTCTTCGACAACAACTTCAACCCGTACCTGGAGGGCAGCGACGTCGTGCCGACCGTGCCCGTCCCGGTGGGGAGCGGGATGTGGATCGCCGGCGGTGACGACAACGTCGTCCGGAACAACACGTTCCGGAACAACCACCGGCGCGGGGCCATGCTCTTCGCCGTCCCGGACGCGTTCGTCTGCTCCGACCAGCCGATGACGGGCTGCGACCCGTTCAAGCTGTCGACCTCGCACCGCAACCACTTCTACGGCAACCGGATGACGGGCAACGGCCTGGACTTCTGGTGGGACGCCTTCCCCGGCAACACCGGCAACTGCTGGTACGGCAACGGCACCGTCACCACCTCGCCCGGCAACCTGCCGGACTGCCTGAACGGCAAGGCGCCGTTCCTCAGCTTCGGGTTCGGCAACATCGGCAACGAGCTCGAACTGCTCACCTGCATGGCCAACCTGAAGCCCGGCGGCCCGTGCCCCTGGTTCACGACTCCCCAGGCTCCCGCCGCCCCGGCCGCGTTCAGGACGGCACCCGCCGACGGTCACGAGCACCCCGAGACCAGCGAACTCGACGACGCGAGGCTCGCCGCGATGACCTGCCACTCCTGGAAGGAGATGACGGCAGACCAGCGCAACCACATGCTGGGCAAGATGGCGGTGTTCATGGGCGGCCAGATCGACCATCCGGGGGCGCGCGGCACGACGCTGACCGCCCAGCACGCGACGAGCATGCTCAACAACGCCTGCGGGCTGCCCTTCGCCGAGCCGTTCAAGCTCTACAAGCTCTACGCCCGCGCGGCGGCCTTCCCCCTGCAACTCCCCTGACCGGGGCCGTCACCGGCGGGTGCTGGCTCTGCGGACGATAGACCACGACGCGGTTCGGGGGTCGAGTCGCTGGCCGAGTGCGGCGCGCGCGCACGCGGCGCCCTGTTCGCGCAGCGACTGGGCGACCGTCGTCAAGCCGAGCTGCACCGCCACTGCCGCGTCGTCCCATCCCGTCACCGCCAGGTCGCCCGGGATGGAGCGGCCGGCGGCGCGCGCGGCGTGGACGACTCCGGCCGCCTGCTGATCGCTCATCGCCGCGATCGCGTCGGGCGGCTCGTCCGAGGCGAGCAGGGACGCGGCGATCCGCTCGGCTTCAGCGGCGTCATTGCGCGCGCACACCGCGACGGTGACGTCCCGCCAGGCGATGCCGGCGTCCTCGACCGCGCGCCGGTAACCCTCCAGCCGCTCCCGCGTCACCGGGAACAGGACGTCGGTGACGTCCTCCCCGCTGATGACGGTGCTGGTCCGGTCTCGGGAGAGCGGAAAGCTCACTATCGCGGGGCGCCGCGCGCCTGCGAAGGCCAGGGCCCCCACTGCGGTTGCGGCCGCGCGGTTGTCGATGCTCACCAGCCCCATTCCGCGCACCTCCGGCCCGCCATGGACGACCGCCGGACGCTTCACCGCCTGGACGGCCGCCAAGACCGGATCGTCGTCGGACGTGGTCCAGACGATGAACCCGTCCACGGCGGCGGCGGTGACGCGCGGGACGTCATCGGCGGCACCGGTGATCGGCAGGATCGTCATGCCGTATCCGCGGTCGGCGCAGACGTCGGCGATTCCGGCGAGGAAGGACACCGCTTCCGGGTCGTCGAACGCGTAGCTGAGATGCTCGCCCATCACGACGCCGAGCGTCTGGGTCCTGCCCCGGCGCAGTGAGCGGGCGCTCGGGTCGGGCCCGGCGTAGCCGAGCCGGGCCGCCGCCGCGTGGACCTTCGCCCGCGCCTGCTCCGACACGCGCTCGGGCCGGTTGTAGGTGTACGAGGCGGTCATGACCGACACGCCGGCCAGCTCGGCGACCTGCGCGAGGGTCACCCGCTTCGAGCCCGCGGACGCTTCCACGGGTCCACCCTAGCCTGCTGTGTATCGTTACACACATGGTGAGAGCTCCCCGTCCCCCGCACCCGGCGACCGTCCCGGCGTACGTGGCCTTCGCCGCGTTCGGCGCGTTCTGGGGGGTGTGGGGCGCGTCCGTGCCGCGGGTCCAGCAGCAGGCCGGCATCGGCGACGGGCGGCTCGGGTTCGCGCTGCTGTTCGTGGGCGCGGGCGCTCTCCCCGCGATGCTGCTGGCCGGCAGGGCGCTCGACCGCTGGGGGCCGCCGGTCGCGGCCGCGGCCATCGGCGCGCTCGGCGTCGCCGGTGCCGGATTGTCGGTGACGGCGGCGGGCTCGGCGAGCCTGTGCGCCGGGCTGGCCCTGGTCGGCGCCGCCAGCGGGGCCGCGGACGTGACCATGAACGCCCTCGCCGGACGGGCCGAGAAGACCACCGGGCTGCCCGTCCTCACCCGCGCCCACGGCGTTTTCTCCGGTCTGGTCGTCCTTGCCAGCCTCGTCACCGGGCTTGCGTCGGCCGCGTCCCTGCCGCTCGCGGTCCCGTTCATGGCCGTCGCCGTGCTCTGCCTGCTGGCGGGCGCCTCCCTGCGCACGACGCCGCCTTCCAGTGCGGTCGCCGAGCAACCCGGCCGCGTCCCCGCCTCGGCACCGCTCGGCCGACGCGCGGCCGTCCCGCTGCTGCTCATCGGAGTACTGGGCGCGCTCGCGTTCGCCAGTGAGAACGCGCACCAGAGTTGGAGCGCGGTCTTCGCCCACGAAGAGCTGCGATCAGGTGGAGGGCTGAGCGCCGTCGCGCCCGCCGTGTTCGCCGCAACGGTCGCGGTCACGCGGTTCTCCATGGGCGGCATCAAGGCCGTCCGCGCTCGCACCGTTCTCCTCGTCGGCGCGTCGGCCGCCGCGTCCGGCGCGCTCATCATCGCCGCCGCGCCGGCACTGCCCGTCGCCGGGCTGGGGCTCGCGACGGCCGCCGCCGGAACCGCCGTGCTGTTCCCGACCCTGCTCGGCATCGTGTCGAGGAGCGTCGAAGAGTCCCACCGGGGCCGCGCGACATCGCTCGTGACGGCCGTGTCGTATCTCGGGTTCCTCGTCGGCCCGGTCTACGTCGGGCTGTGGGCCGAGACGGCGGGGCTCCGCGGCGCCATGGTCGCGGTCGCGGCCCTCGCCGTCGCCCTGCTCGCCCTCGCCCCGCCCCTGCTCCGGCCGCGGCGGCCTCTCCCTACCGCGGGCGGTCCGTGCCGCCGTCCGGGGTGACCTGGACGAGGCCCGTCTGGTAGGCGATGACGACGAGTTGCGCCCGGTCGCGGGCCTCCAGCTTCGTCATGGCGCGCTGGACGTGGGCGCGGACGGTGAACGGGCTGAGGAACATCCGGTCGGCGATCTCCTGGTTGGACAGGCCGGTCGCGACCAGGGCCACCATCTCCCGCTCGCGCGGGGTGAGGACGGCGAGCCGTTCGGACCGGTTCGCCGGAGCGTCCTCCGGGGTGGCGAGGAAGCGGGCGACCAGGGAGCGGGTCGCGGCGGGCGACAGCAGGGTGTCGCCGTCGGCGATCGTGCGCACGGCGTCCAGCAGCTCGTCGGCGCCGATGCCCTTGCCGATGAAGCCGCCGGCCCCCGCGCGCAGCGCCTGCGCCACGTACTCGTCGGTCTCGTACGTGGTCAGGATCAGGATGCGGGTGGAGCGCAGATCCGGGTCCGCGCAGATCCGCGAGGTGGCGGCCAGGCCGTCCACCTCGGGCATGCGGATGTCCATGACCACGACGTCCGGCCGCAGCTCTCGGGTGAGCCGCACCGCCTCCGCGCCGTCGGCGGCCTCGCCGACCACGGCGATGTCGTCGGCGCTCTCCAGGAGCATCCGGAAGGCGCCGCGCAGCAGCGCCTGGTCGTCGGCGAGCAGCACCCGGAGCGTCACGTCGCGTCCCTGGCGGGCGGGAGGGGCAGTTCGGTGGAGACGAGGAAGCCGCCCTCCGGACGGCTGCCCGCGGAGAGCCGCCCGCCGACCGCGGTGGCGCGCTCGCGCATCCCGATCAGGCCGTATCCGGGGCCCGTGGACGCGGCCTGCGCCGTCCGCTCACCGCCTCCGTCGTCGGCGACGGTGATGGTCACGCGATCGCGGTTCCAGGAGAGGCGCACCTGGGCGGTACCGGTACCGGCATGTTTGGTCACGTTGGTCAATGCCTCCTGGATGATGCGGTAGGCGGTGAGGTCCGCTCCCGGAGGCAGCGGCCTGGACGTGCCGTCCTCGTGCACCGACACCTCCAGCCCCGCGCGGCGGAAGGACTCGATGAGCGTGGGGAGCCGGGACAGGCCGGGCGCCGGTTCCGCGGGCCCGGACGCGTCCTCGGACTCGCGGAGCAGGCCGACCGTGGCCCGCAGATCGTCGAGTGCGTTGCGGGTCGTCTCTTCTAGCTCCCGCAGGCTCCTGCGGGTCTGCTCCGGCCGGGTGTCGAAGAGGTGGGCGGCGACCGCGGCCTGCGCGTTGGCCAGGGTGATCTGGTGGGCGACGAGGTCGTGCAGCTCGCGGGCGATGCGCAGCCGCTCCTCCGCCACCCTGCGGCGCGCCTCGGTCTCCCGGCTCTTCTCGGCCCGGCGGGCCCGCTCCTCCACGGCCGCGAGGTAGGCGCGCCGGTTCCGCGTCGAGTGGCCGAGGACGCCGGCCAGCGGCGGGAACGCCGCCACCGCCCCGATCCTGCTCGCGTCCTGCCAGGAGAGCGTCCCGAACTCGAACACGACGTTGGACGCGACCAGCAGCCCCGCCGAGCCGAACAGCGCCGCGCCCGCCGCGCGCAGCTCGGTGCGCACGGCGAGCGAGTAGGCGGCGACCAGGGCGGGCGCCATGATCAGCGGCGTCAGCAGGAGCCCGAGCGGCGGCGCGAGCCCGCCGCCCAGGGTCGCCGCCACCAGGGCGGCCACGGGTGAGCGGTGCCGCAGCGGGAGCACCCCGCTGGACACGACGGCGACGAGGTACGCGCCGGCGGGCGGCCACGCCAGTGACTCGTCGTCGACCGCCAGCGCCCCGCCCAGCAGGCAGATGGCGAACGCGGCCGCCGTGACCGCCGCCTCCCGCCGCCATGTGGTGCGCGGTCGTGGAGGGCCGCCGCCCGTACCGGTCATCGCGGGCTCAGCGCCGTCCGGCGGGACGGAGCGGGGCCGCCGCGTCCGGCCTGGTCGCGGAGGCCGGGGCATGCGCATCCGGGACATGCGTGCCCGGCACATGAGCGCTGAGTGCCTCGCCCTCGATGTCCACGTTCGGCAGCACGCGGTCCAGCGTACGCGGCAGCCACCACGCCCGGCGGCCGAGCAGCGCCAGGACCGCGGGCGCGATCGCCATCCGGACCACGAAGGCGTCGAACAGGACGGCGGAGGCCAGGCCGACGCCCATCGTCTGGATGGTCGGGCTGCTCATCCCGATGAAGCCGGCGAACACGCTGGTCATGATGATCGCCGCGGCGGCCACCACGCGCCCGCTGTGCCGGAAGCCGCGCACGATCGCCTCGCCGGGGGACGCGCCGTGGACGTACGCCTCCCGCATCCGGCTGAGCAGGAAGACCTCGTAGTCCATGGCGAGGCCGAACACGATGCCGATGATGAGGATCGGCATCAGCGACATGACCGGCCCGGTCTGCTCGATGCCGATCAGCCCGGCCGCCCAGCCCCACTGGAAGACGGCGACGAGGACGCCGAAGGCGGCGCCCACCGACAGCAGGAAGCCGAGGGCGGCCTTGACCGGGACCAGGACCGAGCGGAACACCACCGCCAGCAGGAGCACCGCGAGGCCGATGACCACGGTCAGGTACGGGAGGAGGGCGTCCGACATGGCCTCGGAGATGTCGATGTTCAGCGCGGTGGTGCCGGTCACCAGGACGGCGGCGCCCGTGTCGGCCTCGACGGCGGAGGCCGCGTCCCGGATCGCGTGCACCAGGTCCTTGGTCTCGGCACTGCTCGGCGCGGTCCGCGGGACGGCGGTCAGGACGGCCGTGTCCCCGGCCCGGCTGAGCACCGGGTCGCCGACCGACGCGACCCCGTCGAGCCCTCGGACGGTCGCGGCGACCCGGTCCGCGGCGGCGCTTGCGTCCGGGGAGTCCTCCAGGTCGACGACCACGGTCAGCGGGCCGTTGAAGCCGGGGCCGAAGCCGTCCGACAGCAGGTCGTAGGCGCGGCGCTGGGTGGTCTCCACCGACTTGGACTCGTCTCCCGGAAGCCCGAGTTCGAGGCTCAGCGCCGGAAGGGCGACGGCCCCGAGACCGATCCCGGCGACCATCAGCACGGCCACCGGCCGCCGCAGCACGAACCGCGCCCAGCGTGTGGCGAGCCCCGGCCGGTCCTCCGTGGAGACGGCATGCGGCTCTCCCCTCCGGGCGGCCTTGCGGACGGCGCGCGGCAGTATCCGCCGGCCGAAGAAGCCGAACAGCGCGGGGACGAGGGTGAGCGCGACGAGCACGGCGAGCGCCACGGCGCCGGCGCCGCCCATGCCCATCTTGGTGAGCTCGGGGATCCCGACGACCCCCAGGCCGACGAGGGCGATGAAGACGGTCGCGCCGGCGAAGACGACGGCGGATCCGGCGGTGCCGACCGCCCGGCCCGCGGCCTCCTCCGGGTCGACGCCCCGGACGCGCTCGTCGCGGAAGCGTGAGGTGATGAACAGCGCGTAGTCGATGCCGACCGCCAGCCCCAGCATCAGCGTCAGGATCGCGACCGTGGACGTCAGGCCCAGCGGCTCCGCCAGCGCGGAGACCAGGCCGAAGGCGATGGCCACGCCCCAGAAGGCGGTCAGCAGCGACAGCCCGGCCGCGACCAGCGACCCGAGCGCGAGGACGAGGACCACCGCCGCCACCGCCACGCCGACGATCTCCGTCGTGCCGCCGGGCGCCTCCTCCACGTCCAGTGCGGAGCCGCCGATCTCCACGGTCAGGCCCGCGTCCCGGGCCCGCTGCGCGGCGTCCTCCAGGGCGCTCTTCGTCGGCGCGGTCAGGTCGACGGCGTCGGCGGAGTAGCTGATCGTCGAGTAGGCGATGGTGCCGTCCTCGCTGACCGCGCCGGTCTCGTAGGGGTCGGTGGTCGAGGCGACCTGGCCGCCCTCGTCCAGCGAGGCGATCGCGTTCTCGACGGCCGCCCGGTTCTCGGTGGCCGTCACCCGCTGCCCGTCCGGGGCTTGGAACACCAGGCGCGCCTCGGCGCCCTGGGAGTTGCTCTGGGGGAAGCGCTCGTCCAGCAGGTCGAACGCCTTCTGCGACTCGGTGCCGGGCATGGACAGCCCCTCGTCCTGCGCCGCCGGCGCCACGGCCGCGGCGACCCCGGCCAGGACCAGCATGCCCAGCCAGAGGAAACCGACGAGCCTGCGCCGCCGGAAAGCCCACCGTCCGACCCGGTAAAGAAATCTAGCCACCTGTTGGTCACTCCAGACACCGTGGGAAAGGGAAAAGCGCGGAATTCGCGCGCCTTCAACACTCCCCGCCGGTGTCTCGGCGGACATCGTCTCCCGCCACCGTCTTCCCCTGATGCACAGGGACCGCCCGGCGCCCGTGTCCTAGTGCCTGCGCACTAGGACACGGGCGGTGACCTGCATGGGTCGTTCGGCGGCGCGGCCGCGGCGCGCCGGGGTGGTCACTCGCGGGCGCCGAGGGCGTCGGCGGGCGGGCGGCGCATGGCCAGGCGGGCCGGGAGGGTGGTGGCCAGGACGGCCAGGGCTCCCATGGCGCCGACGATGGCGACGAGCCCGGTGAGCGGGATGTGCGGCCCGCCGGACCCGACCATCCCGGTGTTGAAGGCGGTCAGCGTCGCGTAGGCGATCGCGGTGCCGAGGACGGCCGCGACCAGGACGGCGGTCAGGGTCTCCCAGCGGAGCATCCGCAGCACCTGACGGCGGGTGCCGCCCGCGAGCCGGAACATGGCCATCTCGCGGACGCGGCCGGCGGTCGCCATGGCCAGGGTGTTGGCGGCGGAGATGGCGGCGAAGGCGACGATCATGCTGAGGGCCAGGTAGTTGACCGCGCTGCCGCCCGACCGGGAGGGGGCGTCCGTCCGGGCGTGCAGGCCGAGGCCGGGATACGCCGCCACCGCGCTCTTCAGCGCGTCGGCTCCGACTCCGGGAGCGGCGATGAGCGCGGTGCCCATCGGGACGTCGACGTGGGCGGCCACCAGGGAGTGCGGCAGGGTCAGGTCACCGAACCCCAGGCCGCGGTGGTAGACGGCGACGACGCGGAGCGTCACGACGGTTCCGTCGGCCATCGCGAAGGTCGCCTTGTCACCGACGTCCATGCCGATGCCCTCGCGGACGGCCATGGTGCCATCGCCGAGGTCGTCCAGGGAACCCGCGCGCACGTCGAGGTCCATGGTCTGCGCGAGCCCGGCCGGGGTGACGCCCTGGGCGCTGTAGGGGGTCTTGGCCGCGCGGACGCGGGTGTGCAGGACCTCGGTGACCGTCCGGACACCGGGCACCTTCCGCAGGGCGTCGGCCGCCGGACCGGGTACGGCGGGGCCCGCGACGTAGTCGGCGACGTTGCCCGCGCCGGCCTGGGACGCGGCGGCCTCGTCGAGGGTCGTCTCGGCGAACAGCAGGGTCGAGCTGAGCGCGACCATCAGGGTGAGCGGGGCGATGACGGCGGCGAGGCGGCGCGCTCCGGCGCGGAGGTTCGCGGCGGCCAGGCCGGCGACCGCACCGGCGTGCCGCATCGGCAGGATGACCGGAAGGATCGTCAGCCGTGCCGCGACCGGCCCGAGGAGCCCGACGGCGGCCGCGAACGCCAGCGCGGTCAGGGGCGTGAGGGGCCCCGAGCCGGGCTCGGAGTGGATGGACGACAGCACGACGGCGAGCACCACGGCGCCCGCCAGGACGGCAAGCCCGGCGACGAGCCGGAACCACGGGACGCGGGGCGGCTCCAGCGCGGCCTCGCCGAGGGCCTCGACCGGGCGGAGCCGGGTGATGCGGCGGGCCGCGAGCCGGGCGGCCAGCCAGCCGGCCAGCACGGTGCCGGCGACCGCGACGATCGGCGGGAACGGGCCGGTGACCAGCGGCAGGTTGGCGGGGATGGCGTCCAGGTCGGCGAAGGCGGCGTGCAGCCGGGAGCCGAGGACCAGGCCCGCGGCGGCACCCGGGAGCGTCGCGGCGAGGCCGAGCAGGACGGCCTCCCGGCCGATCATCCGGCGCAGCTGCCGGGGCGTCGCGGCGACGGCGCGCAGCATGGCGAGCTCCCGCTCGCGCTGCTGGAGCATCAGCCCGAAGGTGCCGGCGACGGCCAGCACCGCCACGATCAGCGAGGTGCCGCCGAGCGCGGCGCCCATGCTGAGGAGCTTGGTGCGGGCGCTGCCGCTGCCGGGGAACTCGGCGCGTCCGCGGTCGGTGCCGGTGTGGACGGTGGCGCCGGTCCCGCGCACGGCCGCGCGCACCGCCTCGGCGGTGCCGGCGACGGACGCGCCGGGCGCGGGCCAGACACCGATCGCGGTGAGGCCGGGACGCGCGGCGGTCAGGCGGTGGGCCTCCCCCGAGCCGAAGAAGGCGGCCGGGTTCCCGGGCGTCCGCCCGGTGACGCCGACGACGCGGTACGTGCCCGATCCGAGCGGGTGCAGGACGGTCACGTCGGTGCCGACGGCGGCGCCGGCGGAGGACGGCACGACGATCTCTCCCGCGGCGGCGGGCGCCCGGCCCGCCACGAGGGTGGCACGGGCCAGCGGGGCCGACTCCCAGCCGAGCCCGTCGACGGGGCGTCCGCCGATGACCGCGGGGACGGTGACCTCGGGCACCGCCGTGCGGACGCCCGGCACCGCCCGCACCCGGCCGGTGAGCGACGCGTCGATCCGGGCCCGCGCCGTGTTGGGCTTGGTCTTGATCTTGCGCTTGCGGGCGTCCTTGACGAGATGCGCGTCCGGGTCGCCCGACACGATGATCGGGGCGGACGCGTAGCGCTCGGGGGCGACGTGGCCGCGCAGGCCGGTGTCCATCAGCATGCCGCACGCGGTGAGCAGCGCGGCGGCGAAGAACAGCGCGACGAAACCGCCGGCGAAGGCGGCACGCCGGTGCCGCAGGGTGCTCAAGGAGAGAGAGAACATCAGACGTAGGCCCCCAGCCGCGTCATCCGCTCGGCGATGTCGCCCGCGGTGGGCGCGGTGAGCGAGTCGACGATCTGCCCGTCCGCCAGGAACAGGACGCTGTCGGCGTAGGACGCGGCCACCGGGTCGTGGGTGACCATGACCACCGTCTGGCCGAGGTCGTCCACGAGCTGCCGGAACGTGACCAGGACGTCCTTGGCGGTCATCGTGTCCAGCGCACCGGTCGGCTCGTCGCCGAACACCACGTCCGGCCGCGCGATCAGGGCCCTGGCGATCGCGACGCGCTGCTGCTGCCCGCCCGACAGCTCGGCGGGGCGGTGCCGCGCCCGGTCGGCCAGCCCGACCCGCTCCAGGATCTCCGCCAGCCGGGCGCGGTCGGCGCGGCGCCCGGCCAGCCGCAGCGGCAGCGTCACGTTCTGCTCCACCGTGAGGGACGGGAGCAGGTTGAACGCCTGGAAGACGAACCCGACCCGCTCGCGCCGCAGGATCGTCAGCTCCGTCTCGTTCATGCCGGTCAGCTCCGTGCCGCCCAGCCGCACCGACCCGGCCGTGGGCCGGTCCAGCCCGGCCGCGCACTGCAGGAACGTGCTCTTGCCCGACCCGGACGGGCCCATCACGGCGGTGAAGCCGCCCTTCGGCAGCGAGACCGACACCTGCCGGAGGGCCGCGACCGCACCCGCGCCCTTCCCGTACACCCTGCTCACGGCGTCCATCACCACTGCTTCGTCCACTGCTTCGTCCATGGACACCACTCTGCTGACCTGCGGTTCCGCTCGACAGAGCAGGCGTCATCGATCACCCATGAGATCGTCATGGGTAGGCTCGGGCATGTGATCAGGGTGCTCATCGCCGAGGATCAGCACGTGATCCGGACCGCGCTGGCGACGCTGCTCGGTCTGGAGCCCGACCTGCGGGTGGTCGCCGACGTCGGCGCCGGCGACGCCGTCGTCCCGGCGGCGCTGGTGCACCTGCCCGACGTGGCCGTCCTCGACATCGACATGCCCGGAACGGACGGGCTGACCGCCGCGGGCCTGCTGCGCACGAAGCTGCCGTCGTGCCGCACCCTCATGCTCACGGGGCACGGCAAGCCGGGGCTGCTGCGCCGCGCCCTGGGCGAGAAGGTGGACGGCTTCATCCTCAAGTCCGCGCCGCCGGACCAGGTGATCGACGCGATCCGCAAGGTCCACGCGGGCGAGCGGGTCCTGGACGCGAGCCTCGCGGTGACCGCCTGGGACCTCGCCGACGACCCGCTCACGCCGCGCGAGAAGGACGTGCTGCGGCTGCTGGCGGGCGGCGCCGAGGTCCCGGAGATCGCGGCGCGGCTACACCTGTCGGCCGGGACCGTCCGCAACCATCTCACCGCGGTCGTCGCGAAGCTCGACGCCCGCGGGCGCACCGACGCCGTCCGCATCGCCCGCGAGGCCGGCTGGATCTAGCCGCGCGGCGAGCCGGAACCGGCCGCCCGCGGCCGGGCGGGCCTCCAGCCTTCCGCCCGCCTCGGCGAGCCGGGTGGCGAGGTTGCCGATCCCGGCGCCCGGCGGGGTGACCTCGTCCGGGCGGCCGTCGTTCACCACCACCAGCCGGTCCGCCCCGACGACGATCTCGCACGTGCGGGCCGCGCTGTGCCGCAGGATGTTGGTGACCGCCTCCCGCAGCACGGTGCTCAGCACCCCTTCGGCGCCGGGCGGCGGGGTGCCCTCGCGGACGATCCGCACCTCGATCCCGGCCGCGGCGAGCACCGACCGCGCCGACTCCAGTTCCGGTTCGAGCTCCAGGCGCCCGGCCGCACCGGTCACCATCACCATGTCGCGGCGCGCGTGCTCGGCGATGCGGACCAGGTCGTCGAACTCCGTCCGCGCCCGGTCCGGGTCCGAGGCCAGCAGCCTGCGCGCGATCTCGGCCTTCAGCTGGACGGCCGCGAGGCTGTGCCCGAGCAGGTCGTGCAGGTCCCGGGCGGCGCGCAGCCGCTCCTGGACGACCGCCGCCCGCGCGAGCCCGGCCGCCGCCTCCCGCAGCTCGTCCGCGAGCTGGGCCAGCCGGACCAATCCCCAGACCACCAGCCCGGTCACCAGCACGCTGATCACCGAGTTGACCGCCACGTCGGCGTCCTGGCCCAGCCGCCACGCGACCACGCCCACGGCGGCCATGACCGCGCCGGTCAGCGGCCAGGACGCGGCGGCGGGCAGCGCGATCAGCAGCGTCCCCACCAGGAAGCCGGGCGCGCCCAGCCACGCCTCGCCGAGCCACAGCAGCGGCGCGAAACACAGCACCGCCTGCGCCGGAGGCGCCCACCACGACCGCTCCGGGCGGCGCACCCAGCGGAGCTGCAACGCGGACACGGCCACCAGGCACGGCACCGCGGTCAGCAGGTCCACCGGCGACCCCAGCAGCAGCAGGCCCTTGACGCAGAAAACGGTGAGCACCGTCGCCAGCAGCCCCACCGACAGCCGGTGCTCGGCGCTGGCGACCTCGGCCGACGGCTGCCGGACCGCCCGCACCGCCGCCTCGACGACGCAGCGGCCGTCCGGCTCCAGCGTCGTGCGCAGATGCCCGCCGACCCGCTCGACTTGCGCGGCGAGCGGCGCCAGGGCCTCGGCGGCCCACCCCGCCGCGGCGGCGCCGTCGTCGGTGACCCGCAGGACGAGCAGCCCGCCGCGCTCCAGGGTCTCGATCGCGCAGTGCCGCGCCCGGCGGCGCCGCACCACGTCGGTGACGGCCTCCCGCAGCACGCTCGCCAGCAGCGCTCCCGCCCGGCCGAGCGGCTCGCGGTGGCCCACCCGCACGGTCACCTCGATGTCGGCCGCCGCGAGCATCCCGCGCGCCGCGGCGATCTCCGGGGTGAGCGAGAGGCTCCGCAGGTCCACGGCGGCCGTCCGGGCGGCGGTCAGCGACCGGCGCGCGACCTCCGACACCCGGTCGAGGTCCGCGATGCCGCGCGCCGCCGCGATCGCGTCCAGCCCGCGGCCGACCCCCTCGTTCAGCTCGGCGGCCACCCGCAGCCGCTCCTCCTCGACGGCCGCCACCGACAGCGAGAGCCGTGCCGCGAACACCTCCTCGATCCGCCCGACGAGGCGCGACAGCCCGAACACGACCGTCGTCATCAGCCCCGCCGTGATCACGATGTCGACCGCGCCGCCGGCGGTGTCCTCGCGCACGGCAGCGAGGACGGGTACCGCGGCCGCCGCCACCGCGGCCGCCACGCGGTGGCGGGCGAGCAGGAGCCCGCCGATCCAGACCCCCAGGATCGTCACCGAGAAGCCCAGGCCCAGCACCGCGACGAAGGACAGGACGCCCTGCGCCGCCGTCCAGGCACAGGTCTGGAGACGGCGCAGGGACGCCAGCACGAACCGGAACTGCACCACCAGGATCCCGGCCGCCACGGGAACGGCGGCGACCGCGTCGACCGGCCGCCCGATCGCGCCCACCATGAGGACGCCGACCAGCGCGACCAGGACCGCGACCGCCACCGCCCGCGCCGCGCGCGGCGGCACGTCGACCGCCCGCCTCCGCTCCACCCCGCCCCTCGCTCGACCATCCGAAACCGGGATCGATCGTATCCGGCGCGCTCACCGGACCCGGGGCCGGAGCCGCCGCGGCCGGGTGGAAGCGGGCGGTCGCGCCGGATGCTCTTATGGATGTCAAGCGGCGAGTCTAAGATCGTTTGTGGTGATGATCTGGTAGAGCTCGCGGGCGACGTAGCGTTTGAGGCATCGGAT
>NZ_FZOR01000051.1 GCF_900188445.1 Actinomadura meyerae | reverse complement strand
CGCGCCCCGCGCATCGTGTGCGGCTCGGCGCCCGCCGCCCGCATCGCCTCCATCCGGTCGACTTCCAGGACGAGCGAGGTCATGACCTGCCACACGCGCCCCAGCGGCCGGTTCACCGGCTCCCAGTGGTCGGAGTTCTGCTGCCACCGGACGGCGAGCGTCTGCCGTTCCCCGGCCGTCAGCCGCGCGAGGGCGGCCCGCAGGTCATCGCTCACGCCTTGCTCGCCAGGTAGTCGATGCACTCCTTCATCCCGGCTTCGTAGCCGAGCGCGGCCTGCGTCTCCTTGCGGACGCGCACGCCCCGCTTGCGCCACTCGGCGGGCATCTGCATGACGCCGTTGGCCGCACCCCGCGTCTGCCGCTCGTACTCGGCGAGGACGTCGTCAAGGGGCAGATCGAGCAGCAGCGCCAGCCCGGCCGGGCTGATCATCGGCTCACCGTCGATCAGCTTGTAGTAGGGGTTCGGGTCGGTCATGTCCGGTCCTCCTGGGTGGTGGAGAGTCTGCGGTACAAGGCCTCCGCTGAGGCGAGCATCGTGGGCCGGCACGCTTCGCAGTGCGTCCGGCCGGGGCGGCGCAGCAGCAGTGGGCGCTTGCAGTCCGCGCAGTGCGTGGACATCGAGCTGCGCTCGGTCTGGGCGGTCATCGTCAGTTCCTCTCTCGGTTCAGCTTCCGGCGGTGCCGGGCCCGCAGCCCGGCGTCTCGGCGTGCTTGCTTCTCGCGACGTGCACGCCCCCGCGCCGCACGTCGCTCGCGAGCCCGCTCGATCCGCTCGGCGAGGCGCCGCTCGACGGCCTCGCGCAGGTCGGCGGACGCGCGGTCGCCGGACGTCATGCCGCCTCCGTGAACTCGTCCTCGCGGGCCATGTGGTCGGCGCACGTCCAGCACGAACGGCGGGGTGCGGCGGGGCAGTCGGGCACGGCACACTTGTCACTGTGCGTAATGGGCTCTCCGGTGGGCCCGTCGCTCGCGCCCTCAGTCGTCTCAGACACGTGTCTCTGAGACGACTGAGGGGCCGATGACTCTTCGTCGGGCTGTTTCTGCTGGTCAGTCCAGTCGTCTCCAGTCGTCTCACCCCCAGTCGTCTCAGCAGTCGTCTCACGGGGGTGAGATGACTGGGCATCGTCACTATCGGTAGCGAATTCGGGGTGGATCCAGATGGTCGTCTTGGGGAAGCCGCCGGACTTGTGGCGGACCTTCGCGCGGACCTTCGCACGGTTCAGCGTGGGGAGCGTGAAGCCTTCCTTGCCTGCGGCCTTGACCACCTCGGCGCGCGGCGCCTCCCAACCGTCCTTCTGGGACTCCAGGAAGCTCAGCAGCCACTCGGCGGCCTGCTCGACTTCGCTGCGCTGCTCGGCCGTGGTGTGCTCCCGGTTGAGCACGTCCTCGATGCTCTGCTCGGTCTCGCCCAGGAGCACGAACCGGCCCACGTCGGTGAGTCCCTCGTCGGTCTGGACGCCGCACGGCTCGACGATGTACCGCAGGCTCGGCAGGCTGGACGGCGCGAGGTTGGTCTTGATCAGGGAGAGGATGCACGACCCGTCATCGGCGTCCTTGTCGGGGGCGAACCCGATGGCGGAGCGGACGACCTGACCGAACTCCGACGACCCGGCGATCATGTGCAGCGGGTTGGAGTCGCTCGCCTTGCGGAAGTGGGCGACTCCCACGACGGCGATCCCCAACTCCTGGGCGAGCCGGGCCAGCGGTTCCAGGTGACGCCGTACGGTGCCCTGCTCGGTGAGCTTGGCGCTCCCGAACGTCGACAGCAGCGCGTCCAGGACAACCAGCCGCGCGCCCGTCGCCCGGATCTCCTCGCGCAGGGTGTCCAGGTCGACGGCGAGACTGACGATCTCCTCGTCCCCGTGCTCGTTCTCGACGTACAGCCGGAAGACCCGCTCGGAGTCGGCGCCGGCCGCGTCGAACCGGGGCGCGAGGGTGTACTCCCAGGAGTCCTCTGTGCCGAGGTACAGGACGGGGGTAGGCGTCCCGTACAGCTCTCCGGGCAGTTCCCCGCGGGAGACTCGCGCGGCGAGCCAGACGGCCGCCTGTGACTTGCCGATGCCCGCGTGCCCGACCCAGAGCGTGACCTCACCGAGCGGAAGGCGGTGCTCCCACAGGTACTGACGGCGACGCCGGGTGATCTGCGTGAGGGGCTGAGACCGGACACGCCGGGCGCCCGGCGTGTCCTGCTCGTCCGGCACGGCCTGCCCGTCGTCGAGCGGCGCCAACTCGTCGAGGGTGCGCCCGGCGGCCAGGTGGTCGGCGACGTCCTTGCCGACGACGGCCTGGACGACGCGCACGGAGGCGGCGCGGCCGTCGAGACTGGCCTTGACCTGCCGTGCGTGCGTACGGCCGGGGGCGTCCTTGTCGGCGACGATGACGACGTGCGCGCCGGTCAGGGGCCCGGCGTACTTGGCACGCCACTTCCCCGCACCTCCCGCGTTGCACGTGGCGACGGCGCCCGCCTTCTCGACCGCGTGGACGTCCTTCTCGCCCTCGACGACGTAGACGGTCTGCCCGGCGGCGGCGGCCTGGAGGACGGCGGGCAGCCGGTAGAGGATCTGCCGCACGCCCTTGACGCTCCATGTCCAGCGGCCGGGACCGTCCGGCCGACGCTGCCGGAAGGTCTTCGGGCTGTACCGGCACACCTGGTAGAGCAGTTCGCCGTTCTCGTCGACGTAGTCGTACGTCGCGACGAGCTCGGCGCGGCGGGGGTCGCCGGTCTTCGGCTGGTCGAACAGGTCTCGCACGGTGAGGCCGAGAGCCCTCGCGATCACCTCGGGCTTGCACGTGATGTCCGCGTGGCAGAACATCAGGACCCCATCGCGGCCGGGGTCGATCGCGAGGGCGGTCCGGTTCTCGCCGTCGTGCGCGGGGCAGGTCGAGCGCCAGCCGTCGCCGGACCGGGTGACCGGGTGCCCGGCTTCGCGCAGCGCGTCGAGCACCTTCTCAAGAGCCGTCACGCGGCGCGCTCCGTTCCGTAGGTGCGGGCGACCACGACCCACACGAGTCGGCCGCACCCGGCGCGGCGGACGCCGTCGAGCGCGTCACGGTCCCGCAGGCGGCCGAAGTGACCGGCGTTGCAGTGCGGGCACCGGATGGCGAACCACCAGCAGCGGCGGCGGCCGGCCGGGGCGTAGAGCGACGCGTACGCCACGGGGTAGCGGCGTATGCTGGCACCGACGACCCGGCCCGCCGCCTGCTCGTCCCCAGCGCCCCCGGTCCCGCAGCCGGGGGCGCTCTCGTTGGTCGTCATCAGGCGGCCGTCCCGCCCGTCTCGGCGTACCGGGCGTTCTCCCACGCGATCACGTCGGCCAGCTTGTAGCGGACGTGGCGGCCGATCTTCATGTACCGCGGACCGGTGCCGCGGCTGTTCCACTGGTAGACGGTCTCCAGGGGCACGCCCTCACGGTCGGCGAACTCCTGGGGGCTCAGGTGCTTCTCGGACACGATCACTCCTGTTCATCTCATGCACAAGTAGTGCGCGAGATCGACATCCCCAGACTGCCGACATCCGTGGTCGCTTGTCAATTCATCGCTTAAGCTGTGCGGCTATGGAACAACTCACGCCCACACAGGTGATCAGCAGACGGCTGCGGGAACTACGGGCACGGCGCGAGATGAGCGCGCAGGCCCTCGCGGACCGGTGCGCCGAGCTGGGGATGCCGGACCTTAAGCGGCAGGCCATCACCAACCTGGAGAACGGCCGGCGAGGCATGGTCACGGTCGAGGAGCTGCTCGTCCTCGCCCGCGCGCTCGACGTCCCGCCGGTCCTGCTGTTCATCCCGCTCGACGGACACACCGACCTGGAGATCACGCCCAAGCTCACGATGCGCTCGTGGGAAGCCCTGCTCTGGGTCTCGGGAGAGGACGAGCCGACCGACCGCGAGCGGCGCCGCCGGTGGCGCGAGACGGTCGGTCCCGTTCAGCAGCACCGCGCGTTCTTCACCTACTTCCGCGAGGCGGCACGTCGAGAGATCAGCGCCGACCCAGCGCCGTTCAACGCGTCCGTGCGGGAGCTGGCGCGCGTCATCGATGCCATGGTGTCGGCTGGCATCGTGCCGCCGGCCGTCCCGCCCCAGTGGCTCGACCTCATGCGCGCCGAGGGCTGGCTACAGCACCCGGACGAGGTGCCCGTCCAGGCAGAGGACGGCTGACCGTGGCGCGCGTCCGGGATCTCTGGTGGACGTCCGGTGAGCCGAAGCGCAAGACGAAGCGGCACCCGGACAACGGCGGGAACCCGCGGGCGGCCCGGTGGCTCGCGTGCTGGGTGGGGTCGTCCGGCAAGGAGGAGACGAAGGCGTTCAGGGTCAAGGCGCACGCACAGGCGCACGCGACCGCTCAGGAGGCCGACCGGCTGCGCGGCGTGTACGTCGACCAGAAGCGCGGCCGGGTGACGCTGGAGGACTACGCCACCGGCAAATGGCTGCCCGCCCAGGTGCACCTACGGCCCAACTCGGCCGACACCTACGGCAGCCATCTGCGGACGCACATACTCCCGATGTTCGGCGGACGCCGGCTCGGCGAGTTGCAGCGCTCCGACATGAAGGCGTTCGTCGGCCTGCTTGCCGACAAGCTGGCGCCGTCCACCGTGCACACCGTGTTCGCCGTCCTCCGGTCCCTCCTGCAATCGGCCGTCGATGACGGGATGATCCCGTCGAACCCGTGCGCGCGGGTGCCGCTGCCGCGCGTAGAGCCGCGCGTCGTCGTGCCGATGGCGGCGGCCGACGTCCTCGCCCTGGCGGACGCCATCACCGAGCGGTACCGCGTCACGGTGTGGCTCGGCGCCGGGCTCGGCCTGCGCGAGGGCGAGGCGCTCGGCCTCACGGTGCCGCGCATCGACTTCCTGCGGCGCGTCGTCCGCATCGAGCAGCAGGCCCAGGGCGGGCAGCTGGTCGAGCTCAAGACGAAGGCGTCCCGGCGCCGCGTCCCCGCCGACGACCTGATCCTCGCCGAGATCACGCGACACATGCAGCGGCCGGGGTGGCGGGCCGGGCCAGAGGACGTGCTCGTGACGAACCGGTGCGGCCGCATCGCTCAGCGCAAGTCGTTCAACACCTGTTGGCGCGAGGCGGTCGCGGCGGCCGGCCTGCCGGAGGGGACGCGGTTCCACGACTTGCGCCACTTCTACGCGTCCGGGCTCATCCGAGCGAACCTGAACCCGAAGGTCGTCCAGTCCCGCCTGGGGCACGCCACGATGGCCGAGACGTGGGACACCTACGGCCACTTGTTCCCGGACGACGAAGAGATTGGCCGCGGGGCGATAGAGAGCCTGCTCGACGAAGCGCGGACGGAACCACAGCGGAACTCCGCCGAGTCGTGATGGCGGAACCACAGGTGAGAGAGGTAGCGGCGGACGAGTCGGCCTGTAAGCCGGGTTCTGTGCCCGCCGTCCCTTGCGGGGCGGCGGGTGACGGCCATCCATCTCGGACCGCCGTTGCCGGCGGCCTCCAGCGGTCTACCCGCAGGCTCGGGCGGGCCGCCCTCAGGCACCTGCGCGGGGCCTCTTGCGGGGCCCCTTCTTGACCTTGCTCCGGGTGGGGTTTACCGAGCCGCCCACGTCACCGTGGGCGCTGGTGAGCTCTTACCTCACCGTTTCACCCTTACCACCGGCGGACCGGTGGCGGTCTGTTCTCTGTGGCACTGTCCCGCGGGTCACCCCGGGTCGGCGTTACCGACCACCCTGCCCTGTGGAGCCCGGACTTTCCTCGACGGGGATCGCTCCCCGACGCGGCCGTCCGGCCGGCTCGTCCGCCGTCCCACCAAGGTTAGCGGTTCACGCGAACCCCTTGTTCCCCGGCTCAGGAGGGGAGGTGGTGGACGTCGTTGAACGCGCGGAGGGTCGCGGGGCCGTCGGCGTACCAGTCGACGGTCGACAGGGCCGCCACGTCCAGGTGCATGCGGTAGAGGGACGCCATGGGGGCGCCCAGGGCGTCCTTCACCAGGAGCTTGATGGGGGTGACGTGCGAGACCACCAGGACCGTCTGCTCGCGGTAGCGGACCTTGAGCTTGTCCAGGGCGGTCCGGACGCGGCGGGACACCTGGGCGAAGCTCTCCCCGCCCGGCGGCGCCGCCTCGGGGTCGGCCAGCCACGCCTTCATCTCGGCGGGCCACCCCTTGCCCGCCTCGGCGAACGTGAGGCCCTCCCACTCGCCGAAGTCGGTCTCCCGGAAGCCGTCCTCGACCCGGACGTCCAGCCCGGTGACGGCGGCGACCTCGGCGGCCGTGTCGCGGCAGCGGGCCAGGGGCGAGGTGACGATCGCGTCGAGCCCGCGGTCCTTGAGGGCGAGGGCGGCGGAGCGGGCCTGGGCGAGGCCGTTCGGGGTGAGCGGGACGTCGCCGGTGCCGGCGAAGCGCTTCTCCACCGACAGCGGCGTCTCGCCGTGGCGCAGCAGGACCGTGGTCGTCGGGGCGGACGACGGGCGCCGCGGCGGCGGCTCCGGCGCCCCCGGCGACTCCTCGACCTTGCGGACCCAGTGCTCGCCGCGGGCGGCGGCGTCCATCGCCTCGTTCGCCAGCCGGTCGGCGTGCGCGTTGCGGTTGCGCGGGATCCAGCCGTAGGACACCGAGCCGAGCCCGGCGGCCAGCTCCTTCGCGCGCAGCGCCAGCGGCACCATGTCCGGGTGCTTGATCTTCCAGCGGCCGGACATCTGCTCCACGACGAGCTTGGAGTCCATCCGGACCTCGACGCGGGCGGACGGGTCGAGGTCCGCCGCCGCCGCCAGCCCGGCGATCAGGCCCCGGTACTCGGCGACGTTGTTGGTGGCGTGCCCGATCGACTCGGCCACCTCGGCGAGGACCTCGCCGGTCAGCGCGTCCCGGACGAGGGCCCCGTACCCGGCGGGGCCCGGGTTGCCGCGCGAGCCCCCGTCCGCCTCGACGACCAGCTTGCGCGAGCCCGCGGCCCCGCGCCCTCCCGCGGCTGCGCTCACAGGCCCGACTCGGGGGTGCGGATGAGGATGCGGCGGCACTCCTCGCAGCGGACGACCTCGTCCTCGGCGGCGGCCCTGATGTTGTTCAGGTCGACGGTGTTCAGGGCCAGGTGGCAGCCCTGGCAGGCGCCGCGGAACAGCTTGGCCGCGCCCACGCCGCCGAACTGGCCGCGCAGCTTCTCGTAGAGGGCGAGCAGGTCGTCCGGGATGTCCTTGGCGACGGCGGTGCGCGCGGTACTGGTCGTCCCCGCCTCCTCGTCGATCTCGCGCTGCGCGGCGTCGCGCCGCTCGCTGAGCCCGGCCAGCTCCTCCTGGGCGGCGGCCTGGTCGGCGCGGAGCGCGGCGACGCGCCCCTCGGCCTCCTCCGTCCGCTCCATGATCTCCAGCACGACCTCCTCCAGGTCGGACTGGCGGCGGTGCAGCGACTCGATCTCCGCCTGCAGGCTGCTGAGGTCCTTGGCGGAGGTCACCTGGCCGGAGTCGAGCCGCTTCTGGTCGCGGTCGGCGCGGGTGCGGACCTGGTCGACGTCCTGCTCGGCCTTCCTCTGCTCCCGCTGCAGGTCGCCGAGCTCGGTCTCGGCCGCGACGATCGCGTCGCGCAGCTCGGTGAGTCGCCCCTCCAGCCGCTCGATCTCCGCCAGCTCGGGCAGCGTCCGGCGGCGGTGCGCCAGCCGGTCCAGCGAGCTGTCGAGCTCCTGCAGGTCGAGCAGTCGAAGCTGGGCTTGCGGTGCGGCTTTCACAGTGCTCCTTCTTCGTGAAGGCGCCACGCGTCGGTGACGAGCGTGGACACCCTGGTCTCCAACTTGCCCGCTTCGGGGGAGGACGCGCCGAGCAGGCGCTCGGCGTCGGCCAGCCACGGCCATTCGGTCGCCCAGTGCGCGGCGTCCACGAGGGCGGGCCCGCCGTGCTCGGCGAACTCCGACGCGGGGTGGTGCCGCAGGTCGGCGGTGAGGTAGGCGTCGACACCGGCGGCGCGCGCGGTGTCGAGGAGGGAGTCGCCGGCGCCGCCGCAGACGGCGACGGTGCGCACGAGCGCGTCCGGGTCGCCGGACGCGCGGACGCCCCAGGCGGTGGTCGGCAGCCCGGCCGCGGCCCGGCGGGTGAACTCCCGCAGCGGGACGGGCGCGGCCAGCTCCCCGATCCGGCCGAGGCCGCGGCGCGGGTCGTCCTCGGCGGGGACCATCGGCCGCAGCCCGCCGGTCAGGCCCACGGCCCGCGCCAGCGCGTCCGACACGCCCGGATCGGCGCGGTCGGCGTTGGTGTGCGCGGTGTACAGCGCGACCCCGTTGGTGATCATCCGGTGGATCAGCCGGCCCTTGGGCGTGGTGGCGGCGACCGAGTGGACACCGCGCAGCAGCAGGGGGTGGTGGGTGACCACCAGGTCGGCGTCCCACTCCAGCGCCTCGTCGATCACGGCGGCGACGGGGTCGACCGCGAACAGGACCCGGGCGACCTCCTGGTCGGGGTCTCCGCAGACCAGCCCGACGGCGTCCCAGGACTCCGCCCACGCCGGCGGGTAAAGCTCCTCCAGAACCGTGATGACATGGGATAGGCGCACGTCCCGCAGGCTACCGCGCCGAGCCGCTCCCAACGAGCCACCGAGCGTCACCGCGAGGTGCCGCCGTCTGTAACGATATGAACGGGACAGTGCACGAGGGAAGGAGAACGCCATGTCGGATGCCGGCGCCGCGGAACCGGAGCCCATCGCGGAACGTCCGTACATGCCCGGCTACGGCATCCAGGGGCCGGACGAGGGAAGCGGCCTGCTGCCCTGGTCGTGGGCCGAGGAGCGGCTGCGCGCGGCGCGCAACTTCTGGGTGTGCACGGTCCGGCCGGACGGACGCCCGCACGCGATGCCGGTGTGGGGCGCCTGGTCGGGCGAGGCCCTGCTGTTCAGCAGCGCCGTCCCGTCCCGCAAGATGGTGAACCTGCGGGCGAACCCGCGGGTCGTGGTCACCACCGAGGAGGCCGAGAACCCGGTCGTCATCGAGGGGCGGGCGGAGATCCTCACCGAGCAGAAGGACCTCCAGCGGTTCATCGACCTGGTCAACTCCAAGTACGCGACCCGCTATCGTGTCGATTTCCTGGACCCGGAGGTGAACGCCACCGTCGCGGTGCGCCCACAGTCGGTGTTCGGGCTCCGCCAGGGAGATTTCACCGGTTCTCCCACCCGGTGGTCGTTTCCAAGCTGAATGTCCAATCTGAACGTCCGCTGGGATCAATCTGGAGACTCATCGCGTTGGAGTCTGTGTGAAGTCACCCTTTCGACGCCGCAAGCGCGTCAAGGGCCGTCCGATGGGCAACCGCCCGGAGGCGGCCGAGCCGGAGACCGTCGAGTGGCCCCGCGAGGGGACGGGCAAGTCGTCCCTGATGGGCGCCATCCGCGGCGACGGCGAGACCGGCGCCGGGTTCGGCGGCGGCATGTTCGAGGACCTCGCCTCCGCCTTCGAGGGCTCCAAGAAGGTCAAGATGGAGGAGCAGGAGCGGCAGAAGGTCATGCGGCAGGACGACCACGAGCAGACCGGCTCGGGCCGCACCCGCGACGACCTCGACTCCGGCAAGATCCGCATCCGGCGCACCCCGCCGCCCGAATAGTGTCCGTTTTGTCTCGAACGTAGGTTCGAATACGGGTTATCCTGCCCTCGTGAGCACCTACGTCCCGCCCGGCTGGCCCTCGCAGGTGCATCCACCGGGCACCGACCGCTTCGAGGACACCGCCCTCGGCTGGCTGCTCGAGCTCGTCCCGCCCGAGTACCGCCGCTACGGCGTCCTGCGCCGCTACCCGATCACGCTCGCCCGGATGGCCCGCCAGCACGTGGCCGCGTCCGTCGAGGCGGCCCGCGAGGGGTTCCGCACCGCCCGCGTCGACCTCGGCGACCTCGTCCCGCCGCACGGCGTCGAGTCGGTCCTGGAGGCCTACCGCCGCGAGGGCGCCCGCCTCGTCGCCGTCCTGCGCGCCGTGGAACTCGTCGAGACGGCCCTGCGCGGCCTCGCCGACCCCGACGATCCGGCCCACCGGCGCCCCTTCACCCCCAAGCTGTGACGATCCCGTTGACTCCCTGTCGGAGGGTGCGCAAGCCTGTGCTCTGTTGCTGACGGGGAGGCGGGTTCGGGTGAGCACACCACCTGGGTGGTACCCAGATCCGGAGTGGATGGGCCGCGAGCGCTACTGGGACGGCCAGACCTGGACCGACCGGTCGCGCCGCTACGAACCCCGCACCCGCCGCCGCCAGGACCCGCCTGCGCCCGAGCCTCCCGCGCCCCCGGCGCGGCCTTCTGCGGCGCCCTCGCGGCCTTCCGAAGCTCCCGCACCCCGTCACGGAGGCTCGGCCCCGACCGAGGCGGGTGTGTCGCCGCTCAGCGCGTCCACGACGCCGCAGGAGCCGCTCATGGCGGTGCGGCCGCCCGCCGTGCCGCAACGGGCCGAGCAGCCCCCGGCAACGCGGTCCGTGCCGGAGCCCCGGTACGGGACCCGGCGCGTCTCGGACGTGCCGGTCGGCGCCCAGGCGCCGGTGGTGCCGGGCGCCGGCGGGCAGCAGGGATGGCACGTTCCCGAGACTCCGCGCTACCTGCCGCCCGGTCAGGAGCCGGCCGGGCGGGGCGGGGTTCCGGTTGCGGCCATCGTCGGGGTTGAAGGCGTCCTCGTCGCGGCGGTGGCGGTCGGGGCGCACCTGGTGTGGACGGTCTGGGGCGCGGTCGTCGTCGTCGCCGTGTGGGGGCTGATGCTGCTGGCGCCCCTCGGCGCGCGGCGCGTGCACGGGTACCGGGAGCCGCGCCCGGACGAGCGGGTGGAGCAGGCGTGGCGGAACGTCCAGCGGCGTGCCGGGGTCGGCGGCTACCGGGTCGTGGTCGTCGAGTCGGACGGGTTGAACGCCTGCGTGCCGTTCGGCCGGACGGTGGCGGTGACGTCGGCGTCGGCGCGTTCGCTGCCGCCTGGGCGGCTGGAGGCCGTGCTGGCGCATGAGCTGGGCCATCTGCTGGGGTGGCGGACGGTCCCGGCGTTCGTGCACGCGCAGGTCACGATGCCGAGCCGGGCGCTGCTGTGGACGCTGCGCAAGGTGTGGTCGCCGATCGGGCCGATGTGGAAGCGGGCCGTGGCGTGGCACCGGCCGATCGGTTTCGTGCTGGTCCTCGTACTGGGGGTGCTGGCCACGGCGGTCACGGCGGTGGTGGCGCTGCCGGCGGGGGCCGCGCGGGCGGCGGCGCTGGGCGCGCGGCTCCCGGCCGCACGCGGGGAGGCGCGGGCGGACGCGGTGGCGGTGCGGCTCGGGTTCGGCGCCGAACTGGTCGCGGTGGTGGAGGAGCGCATCGAGAAGGCCCCGGACAGGCTGCCGCTCCCCCTCGTCCGGCGGGCACAGGGTCTGCGGCGACGGCTCGGCTGAGCGGCCCCGGAGGGTGGCCAAACCGGACGGGTGATCAGGCGGGGCCTGATCAGGCCCGGCCGCCGAACAGGGGCGGCGGGCCCTGGTCGCGGCCCGCCGGGCGGCCCGGGTCGGGGGTGAGGGGCGCTCGCGGAGGCGGCGGGGCCGGAGGCGCCGCCCACCGCGGAGGCGGGGCGGTCCACTGCGGGGACTGCTGCCCGGCCGGGGCGGTGGGGCCGGGGACGGCGCGCGGGGCGGGCGGGTCCGGGAGGGGGCCGGTGGTGACGCGGTCCAGCGTGACGATCGCCGGGTCGCACTCGACCGGGGTGACCGTGCGGCCGCCGCCGGGCGCCGACTGGACGAGCAGCAGCGCGTGGTCCGGGAGGTGCTGGAGGGTGACGGGTTCGACGACGTACTCGTACACGCGCTGGCTGCTGTCCGCGTCGCTCCAGTTGGTGCCCTCGGCGTAGGAGGAGGCGGCCGACCAGTTCCGCGTGGTGGCGACGGCGGTCCCCTCGGTGGCGCTGCGGCTGTCGGAGCCGCCCCGGTTCCGGCCGCGCTGGCTGGACGTCGAGCGGTCGGGGAACAGCCCGAACATCTCGCCGCCCGAGTGGGAGACGCCGCCGGAGCTGCTCGTCCCCCACGTGCGGGACGAACCGGTCGTGCGGCTGGTGCTGCGGGTCTCCGAGTCGCCCTCGCCGCGGGTGTCGGTCGTCGTGTGCGACTCGGTCCCGCCGACGTTCCTGGTGATCTGCGACAGGACGAACCGGTGGTCGCGGCCGATGAAGTCGGCGGCCCGCGCGGCGTCCTCGTGGTTGCCGAGCCGCATGAACGCGACGGCGCCGCCGCCGATCAGCTCGGCGGACGTCTCGCGCAGCCGCCGGAACAGCAGGGTCAGCGGGACGCCGCGCCGCTCGCAGGCGTCCGAGAGCCGCTCCAGGTGGCGGCGGGCCAGCTCGTCCGCCCCGGCGACCACGAGGGCGGGCGTCGCCGCCGAGGACGCGGTGATCCGGTGCGTGACCCACTGGACGATCAGGTCGGTGAGCAGCTCCGACCGGACGTTGCGGGCCTGGCTGTCCAGCGCGATGCAGGTCAGGTACCCCGGACCCGTCCCGGACGGCCGAGTGCCGAGGTCTTCCAGCGGGTGGACGTAGGACTCGATCCGCGACAGGTTCGCGTGGGCCTGGCGGCGGTATTCGACCGTGAACAGCTCGGTGCCGACGCGCCGCCGCTCGTCGCGGGTCAGGGCGTCGCCTTCCTCGGGCTCGCCCATCAGGACGCGGAGGGCCGCGGCGATGCGGGCGAGGGTGATGTCGCCGCCGAGGGCGCCGCACACCTTGCTGAGGATGCGGTCGTCCATGCTGCGTTCGGCGCGGGTCGTGTCGGGCCCGCCGCCGTGCATGGACTCCACGATCGCGTCGACGAGTTCCTGCGGCGACATGTCGGTGAGCAAGGTGGACGACGCCTGGCGGCTGGGCAGCAGCTGCTCGTCCACCTCCATCCCGGCGGCGCGGGACAGCTCGGCCAGTTCGCGACTGACGACCTCCCGCGACAGGTCGAGCACCAGCAGCGGCTGGACGGCGAGGGTGGACGTCCCATAGGTGGTCAGCAGCGCCTCCCATGCCCACAGCGTCCCGCCGAACACGTCCAGGCGGCGGCCGGGGCGCGGAGCGGCGCCCCACTCGGGCAGTTGGTCGAGCCGCGCGCGCTCTGCGGCCTCGTGGGCCTGCTTGCGCGCCTGCCATTGCTGCGCCTGCTCGTGATAGCCGCCGGTGACCTGCTTCTGTGCCAGTTCGTGTGCCCTGCGCGCGCCCTCCCGCTGCCGGAGGGCCCACCAGGTCAGCACGGCGCCCGGCGTTACCGCGATGACGGCGAGGAGCAGCAGGCCGACGGTGAAGCTCGTGGACAGTCCGGCGGCGAGGGCGGCGAGCACGACCAGAACGGCCGCCATGCCGGCGCTGCCCGGGAGCGTCCGGCCCATCCGGCGGCGGGCGGCGGCCTCGGTCTCGGCCACGCGGCGCGCCAGGTAGTCCGGCAGCGCCTGCTGCCGCGGCGGCGCCTCGGGGAAGGGGGTGAGGAACCACCAGCGGTCCCGGAACACCCATCCGATGCGGGGGTCGGGACTGAACAGCCGTTCGCGGCGCGACAGCGGTCCTTCGTGATCGGCCGGTCGACCCCTCACGACGCTGACCCCCCGCTCTCCTCGGGTACCGGCTCGGCCACCGCGCACCGGGTGAGGGTGGTGAGCACGGTGATGCGCGAACAACCCAAGCAGATTGACACGGAACTTGTCAGGCCCCCCGTCGCGAACCGGCCTTCCCAACGAGGGTCTTGCTCAATAGCCTGACTGCCCATGGCGGGGGCGGAGATCTTGGACGCGGTGCGCGGCCTGCCGGTGTGCAGGCTGCTGGAGATGCCGCGCCCGGACCGCGACGACGGCCGGGACGAGGGGCGCGACCAGCGGCTCGCGGCACTGGTGTCGGCGTACCACGCGGGCGGCGAGCCGGTGCTGGTCGGCTGGCGGCGGGCGGCGGCGTCCGGGCCCACGGAGGTGCTCGTCGGCGGCTCCGGGCTCGTCGCCGGCCTGGACGGGAGCGCGGCGGCGCTGAGCCTGCCGGCGGGCGGACGCGGCGTGCTGCTGCCGGACGGGGCGGCCGCCGCCGAGATGCCGCACTGGGTCGGCATCGGCGGCATCGCGGACGGCCTGCTCGCCGACGATCTGCTCAACGACGACCCGGCCGCCCGCGAGGAGCCCGCCAGGCCGTCCCTCGAAGACGGCCTGCTCTCGGTGTGGGCGCAGCCGTTCGCCTGGCTGCTGCTGGCCGAACCGGTGGACGCGTCCGAGGCCGCGGGCCTCGCCGACGACCTCGCCGACCGGCAGCGGCGCGCCCGGTCGATGGCGGACCTGTCGCCTGAGGAGTCGGTGGCCGCCGCCCGGATGGAGCACCGGCACCGCGAACTGCGGCGGGCCGCGACGTCGGGGCTATGGCGGGTGCACCTCGCGGCGGGGGCGGCGACCCCTGCGGCGGCCGCGCGGGTGGCGGCGCTGGTGTGCGCGTCGGCGGACCTGACCGGCCTCCCGTACACGCTGGTCCCGGGCGCGGACGGCCCCTTCGAGGCGAGCACGCGGCTCGTGGCGGCGCTGGCGCGCCCGCCCGCCCGGGAGGTCGCCGGGGTCCGGTTCGTGCTGCGGCCGGAGTTCGACGTGACGCCCGAGCCGGCGGGCGAGGGCGGCGAGGGCGGCGAGGGCGTCCCGCTGGGACGGGTCCTGGACCGCGACCGGCGCGAGGTCGGGTCGCTGTCCCTGCCCCTCGGGAGCCTGAACCGGCACACGTTCGTGTGCGGCGCGACCGGCGCCGGCAAGTCGCAGACGATCCGGTCGCTGCTGACCGCCGCCTCGGCGGCCGGGCTGCCCTGGCTGGTGGTCGAGCCCGCGAAGGCGGAGTACCGGGCGATGGCGTCCCGGCTGGCGGCGGCGGGAGTGCCGGGCGCGGAGGTCGTCGCGATCCGGCCGGGCGACGCGGCGGCGGTCGCGGCCGGGATCAACCCGCTCGAACCGGCCCGCGGCCCGGACGGGCGGCCGTTCCCGCTGCAGACCCACGCCGATCTCGTCCGGGCGCTGTTCCTCGCCGCGTTCGAGGCCGACGAGCCGTTCCCGCAGGTGCTGTCGGCGGCGCTGACCCGCTGCTACGAGCGCCTCGGCTGGGACCTCGCGCTCGGCGAACCCCTCGGCGCCGCCTATGCGCGGCGGGCACCGCGTCCGCGCTACCCGACGCTCGGCGACCTCCAGGCCGCCGCCGAGCAGGTCGTGACCGACATCGGCTACGGCCAGGAGATCACCGACAACGTGCGCGGGTTCATCCGGGTGCGGCTGTCCAGCCTGCGGCTCGGGACGACCGGGCGGTTCCTGGAGGGCGGCCATCCGATCGACTTCGACGCGCTGCTCGCCCGCAACGCCGTCTTCGAGATCGAGGACGTCGGCGACGACCGCGACAAGGCGTTCCTGATGGGCACCGTCCTGGTCCGGCTGGTGGAGCACCTGCGGCTGCGGCAGGGCGCGGGCGGTCCGGCGGGGCTGCGGCACCTGACGGTGTTCGAGGAGGCGCACCGGCTGCTGCGGCGCGGCGGGACCGCGGGCCCGGCGGCGCACGCCGTGGAGACGTTCGCGAGCCTCCTGGCGGAGATCCGCGCCTACGGGGAGGGCCTGGTCGTGGCGGAGCAGATCCCGTCCAAGCTCGTCCCGGACGTCATCAAGAACACCGCCGTGAAGATCGTGCACCGGCTGCCCGCGCGGGACGACCGGGACGCGGTCGGCGCGACGATGAACATCACCGAGGCGCAGTCGCGGTTCCTGGTCACGCTCACGCCGGGCGAGGGCGCGGTGTTCACCGACGGCATGGACTTCCCGCACCTGGTGCGCGTCCCGGACGGTTCCGGGCTGGAGCATCCGGAGCGGCCGGCGCCGCTCGCCTCGCCCGGGGTGCTGGTGACCCCCCGGAGCGGGACGTGCGGCCCGGACTGCCACGACTCCCCCTGCACGCTCCGCGACATGCGCACCGCTCAGCGCGCGGTGGCCGAGCGTCCCGAACTGGTGCTGTGGGCGGAACTGTCCGCCGCCGCGCACCTGACGGGCTGGGGCGCGCCGGGGCTCGACATCGCCGTCCTGGACGGCCTGCCCCGGCGCCTCGCCGACTGCGCCGTCTCCCATGCGGTGGACGCCGCCGTCGCGTCCCGTGCCGCGCCCGGCGCGCTGGCCGAGCACATGGTGGCGTCCCTGAACGGGGCCGCGTGCACCGACGAGGAAGCCGTCTACTTCGCGGCCCCTTACCGCTGGTGCCTCGTCCTGGAAGAACTCCAGCAAGCCCACAAGGACGCCCCTGACGGCCCTCGTCACCACCTCAACGCCGAATGGGAGGCCCGCTACCAGCGGACCATCCCCGGTGGCACTCTCGCCGAGCAGCTCAGCGCCGTCTCCGCCTGGTGGGAACGCGACCAGCGCGATCTGGACGCGCGCGCCCTCGCCCTCTGGGGCACCGGTTCGGCTCTGGAGGACGCCGTAGGGGCACTGCGAACTGACCCCGACTGGAGCGACCGCCTGCGCGAGGCCGCATCGCGCCTGCGCAACGCGGACGGCATCGTCGGGTCGTTCGTCTCCGGCGGATGAGAAGTCCGCCGGACGGGAGATCGTTCATGCACCATGGAGCCATGGGGATCCTTGAGCAGGTCGCGCCGAACCTTGTCGACGTCCTCCGCCGCGATGCCGTATGGATGGGCTGGAACACGATCCTGGCCTGGATCCCCGTCGGCCTGGCCCTCCTGCTCTTCCGCGGCCACCGCATGTCCCGGTCACCGCTCTGGTGGGCGGGGCTCGTGCTGTTCGTGCTGTTCCTGCCGAACGCCCCCTACGTCGTCACCGACCTGGTGCATCTCCGCAACGACATGCTGCTCGCCGACCGCGGCGGGCCGGTCGTCACGGCCGTCCTGCCCGTCTACGCGGCGCTCATCGGCTCGGGCTTCCTCGCGTACTACCTGGCACTGTCGGCCGCGACGCGGCACCTCGCGCGGCTGGGCCTCGGCGCGTGGAGCGGCCGCGTCACCGTGGCCGCGCACGCGCTCTGCGCGATCGGCGTCTTCCTCGGCCGCTGGGCCCGCCTGAACAGCTGGGAGCCGGTCGTCGACCCGCACGGCGCCATCGAGCGGATCGTCGTGCAGCTGACCTGGACGTGGGCGCCGGTCCTGATCCTGGCGGTCTTCCTGGTCACCTGGATGTGCCATTTCATGACGAAGGCCATCGCCGAAGCCTCGTTCGACGCCACGCTGAAGAGCGCCCGGCGGCTCCGGGCGACGCGCACGTCCTGAACCCGCGCGCGTCCTGAACCCGCGCGCGTACTGGACCGCGCGAACTGAACCCGCCCCGGCCTGGACCTCCGGCGGCCCGTGGGCTCAGGCCGCGTAGTTGCGCAGGACGCGGAGGGCGTCGGCGGCATGCGGGCCCTCGGCGGTCAGCGCGGTCCGCTCCGGGGTGAGGCGGCGGGCCCCGACGCGGCAGAAGTCGGCGGCCGGGCCGGTGACGCGGGACGGCGCGGCCGGGTCGCCGAACGTCCAGTGCGTCCCGTCGGGCGCGGTGAGGTCGCAGAAGACGGGCGCGTCCGGGAGACCTTCGACGGAGAAGGCGTAGGGCAGCGTGCGGTGCGCGAGCCACGCGATGTGCCGGATCCGGGCCGTGTCGGGGTACGGGAGGCCCAGCGGGACGGCGATGTCCTGGGCGTGCGCCCAGTGCTCGGCGATCCTCGTGGTGGCGAGCGTGCGCGGCGACAGCGGCGTCCGCACCCATGACAGCCGCGTGCCCGGCGGCTGCGCGCGGAGGAAGTCCGCGGCGCCGAAGGCGCCCTTGCGCCAGCGCTCCAGCAGCTCCTCCGGGGGCATGCCGCGCTCGGCGGCGACCATGTCCGCGACGACGCCGTCCACGGTCTTGGCGGCGTCGGGCGACAGGAAGGCGGTGGCCTCCCCGGCCTCCGGGTCACTGATGACTTCGTTGGTCTGCGCCAGGTGCAGGACGACGTCGGCGACGCTCCAGCCCGCGGCGCCGGACGGGCGGTCCCACTGCCCGGGTTCCAGCGCCGCCAGCATCGCGTCCAGCTGCCGGAGCTCCGCGGTCAGGTCATCGAAGACGTCCACCATGCCGCCACGATAACCGAATGCGATTCGGTTCAGGCGTCGCGGCCACAGTCGGTCAGGCGAGCTTCTCCAGCCGGTCGGCGGCCGCGGCGGCACCCCCGGCGGCGCCCCCGGTGGAGGCGAACGTGCCGCGGGCGGCCTCGGCGGCGGCGCGGTGCGGGCCGTCCTCCGCCAGGACGGCCGCGAGCGCCGCCCGCAGCTCCTCCGGGTCGGCGTCCTCGAACGGAACGGCGACACCCGACCCGGCGGCCTCCACCCGGCGGGCGATGACCGGCTGGTCGCCCCGGACGGGCGCGACCACCAGCGGGAGGCCCTGCGCGAGCGACGCGCACACCGTCGCGTGCCCGCCGTGGCAGACGACGGCGGAGAGCCGTTCGAGGAGCCGGCCGCGCGGCACCCGCTCGCGGACGAGGACGTTCGGCGGCGGCTCGGGCACGCTCTCCGGCGCCGCCTCGACGACCGCCTGGACGTCCATGCCGCGGACGGCCTCGGCGGCGGCCCGGAGGAACCCGGCCGCCGCCGGCCCGGTGATCCGGCCGAGCGTGACCAGGACGGCGGGCCGGCCGTCCAGCCACTCCCACGGGAACGCGCACGGCGCGGAGCGTCCCCGCGCGGGGCCGACGAACGCGAAGTGGTCCGGGAAGAACGAGGTGTCGCCGACGAGCGCGGAGGTGGAGAACACCAGCGTGAGGTGGTCGGAGAAGCGCAGGTCGATGAGGTCGTCGATGCCGTGGTCGAGCTGGAACTCCCCGATGAGGTCGCGGATCTCCTCCTCGGCCTCCGGCATGTCCGCGAGCGGGCGGGTGAACTCGGCGGGCGAGGCCGCGGAGGTCGCCCACGGGATCTCCCGGTGCCGGGCCGCGACCGGCGCGGCGAGGACGAACTGGTCGGCGACCACCGCGTCCGGGCGGAAGCGGTCGGCGGCCTCCTCGACGCCCGGCATCATCGCGTCGCCGAGCGGGACGAGGAAGTCGTCCCACAGCAGGCGGAGGGCGTCCGGCCCGCGCCGCTCCAGCCAGCGGTCCCGCATCGCCGCGCACTCGTCCCCGGCGGCGGAGAAGATCCGGGCCCCGGGCCGCAGGACGGCCTCCAGGGACGGGCGGTGGCCGACCCAGGCGACCTTGTGCCCGCGGCGGCCGAGTTCGGCGGCGACCGCCGCCGCCGGGGCGGTGTGGCCCGCCAGCGGCGGCATCGCGAACAGGAAGCGGCGCTCGGGTGTCCGCGCCCGCTGGATGCCAGGGTCCCCGAGGATGGACGGGACCTGGACGCGGCGGGCGCTCGCGCGGCGCTGGGTCATGCTCGGCTCTCCTCCATGTCGGGTCCGCCGGACGCGGTCGTCCAGGCGACGACGTGCCCGTCGAGTTCGCGGGTCTGCACCGTGGTGACCGTGCCGCCGGCGGCGATGAGGAGCCGTTCGGCGTCCGCGACGGTCACGGCGAGCCCGGAACCGTCCGCCTGCGAGTTCATCGCCCGCAGCACCGCCTGCTTGGCCGCGCGTACGCGCGCGTTGTTCTCGTTGACGGCGACGCCGATGCCGGCCTGGGCCCGGCCGGGCCGCACCAGGGCGACGCCCAGTTCGGCGGCCGTGGCGATCGAGACCGTCACGGGTTCCTCGAAGGGGCCGGTCACGGTCGGCCCCTCGTGGACGGTCAGTTCGGCCGGGAACAGGGGCCCGTGGCCGTTGCGCCAGAGGTGGTCCCTGACGGCGTCCTTGGCGGCGATGCGCCCGAGCAGCCACGGCCCCTGCGAGACCGGCGGAAGGGCCTCGTACTCGGCGCGCTCCCCCGAGCCCAGGTACTGGCGCATGAGGAGGTCGCGGGACGCGGTGCCGTCCCAGCGCTTGCGGGCCACGGTCCAGCCGCCCGGCTGGGCCTCCCCCGTCCCCGACACCTCCGGGGTGAACTTCATCCGCCAGAGGGCTTCGTCGGTGTAGAAGCGGTGCGCGGTCCATCCGTCGATGCGTCCCCACACCGTCCCGTTCTCGTGGAGCATCTCCGCCGAGCAGCGCATGGCCGTGTCCGTGAGGGACTGGTTCCAGATGGTCGTCTCCAGGCGTTCACCCGGGGGCGGCATAGGCCCGTACAGCAGGACCCGTTCGATCCCCACCGGGTACACCGTCTGGTTGGTGTCGCCGTACACCTGGATCCAGTGGGCGCAAAGCTGTCCGGCGCTGTCCAGGAGCGCGCCCGGCGTGGGCAGGGCGGTCAGGACGGCGCGCACACCGTCCTCCGCCAGAGCCGTTATCTCGCTGATGCCCCGGTAGAGAGGCCCCTGGAACAGCCAGCGTTCCTCATACAGCCGCTCGGCGGTGACGATGGGCGGCCCCTCGATGGTGAGCGGCGTGCGGTCGGGGACGGGCGCCAGCGGGTAGTGCTCGGCGAGCAGGACCGTCCCGTCCGCGTAGCCGGGGATGTCGACCTTCACCCTGCGCACGCGGTCGCCGTCGCCGGCGAGGTAGGCGCGGACGCCGGCGGTCGTCGGCGGCGCCGCGACCACCCACCGGACGGAGCGGACGTTCTCGAACCCGACGACGACCATGTCGGGCAGCAGCTCCCGCGCGGCGCCCGCCATCACCTCGGCCAGCGTCGCCAGCGGGACCGTCGGCAGCCGGTCCGACAGCTCCGGCCAGCCGGGCGCCTGCGCGACCAGGCAGTGGTCGGCGAGGTACGGCATCGCCTCGACGGAGAAGACCCGGGAGACGCTCAGCTCGGCGCCCGCCGGGGACGGCTCGCCCGCCGCGACCGGCGCCGGCGCCCCCGCGCCGAGCGCCTCCAGGACCGACTGCGCCCCGGTCGCCGCGTCGTTGAGCAGCGCCTCCAGCTCCGCCAGCACGGGATCGCCGGCGGGCAGCGCCGGCACGCCCGGCGCCGGGCGGATCGGCTCCACCGCCCCGTCCAGCCTGACCAGCGGCGTGCCGAGGTCGAGCCGCATCCCGGCGGCGGCCGCGGGCGCGGGCGGCTCGGTGGCGCCGTAGCCCTCCGCCCACAGCGCGGCGACGACCCGGCGCAGCTGCGCCATCCCGTCCCGCTTCGGGACGTTCGCGGCCATCGCCAGATGCTCGCGGTCGCCGAGCCGGTCGGCGACGAACCCCGGCAGCCCGCCGGGCCCGACCTGCACGAACGCCCGCACGTGCGCCGTCCCGTACAGCTCCTCGACCAGCTCGCCGAACCGGACGGGTTCGCGCAGGTGCCGGACGGCGAGGTCGCGGACCTCCTCCGGCGCGCACGGGAACGGCGCGGCCGTGCACCCCGACCACAGCGGGACGCGCGGCGCGCGGATCTCCAGGCCCTCCAGCGAGTGCCGCACCTGCTTCTCCGACGCCTCGGCCAGCGGCGTGTGGAACCCCGCCCGGAACGGCAGCTCCTGCCCGAGCACGCCCTCGGACGCGAGCCGCCCGAGGACCTCCCGGACCGCCGCCTCCGGGCCGCACACCACCGACTGGTGCGGGCAGTTGTCGTGGCTGACGAAGACCCCCGGCACCGCCGCCGCGGCCTCCTCCGCCTGCGCGGCCCCGCAGCCGAGCACCGCGTACACGGCGTCGGGCCCGGCGGTGCCGTCGAGGTCGCGGACGAGCGCGCCCGCGTCGCACACCCCGGCCGCGGCCATCGCCGCCCACTCGCCGAGGCCGTGCCCCGCGACGACGTCCGGTTCGATGCCGAGCGCGGCGAGCGCGTCGGCGAGCAGCCGCCCGGCGGCCATGGCGTCGGCGGCGCGGCCGAGCAGGTCGCCGCGGCCGGTCAGCTCCGGGGACGGCATGCCGAAGTGCCCGGCGACGTCGGCCACGCGCGGGTCGAAGGCGGGCTCGAAGCCGGGGAACAGGAACGCCAGCCGGCCGCCCTCCGCGAGCAGCGGCCGCGGCGAGAACCACACGTCGCTGCGGCCCCGCCAGGCCGTCCCGCGCTGGACGACGGCGCGCGCCAGGTCGATCCGGCGCGGCGTCGGCCCGACGATGGCGAGCCGGCACGGCAGGTCGGGGACGTCGCCGCAGGCCCGCGCGAGCAGCTCCTCGTCGGGGACGTCCAGCGCCTCGGCCAGCTCCTCGGGGGTGCGCGCGGCGAGGCGCAGCACCGCCTCGCCGTCCTCCGGCGCGACGACCCGGCGCCGGGCCCTGCGCGGGGTGGTCCGCGGCGGCTCCTCCAGCACCAGGTGCGCGTTGGCGCCGCCGAACCCGAACGCGTTGACCACGGCCCGGCGCGGCCCGCCGCGCCGCTCCCACTCGGCGGCCTCCCGGACGAGCCGGAGCCGGCCGTCCGCCAGCGCCGGATGCGGGTCGTCGGCGTGCAGCGTCGGCGGCAGCACCCCGTCGCGCAGCGCGAACGCCGCCTTGATCAGCCCGGCCATCCCGGCGGCGGGCATCGCGTGCCCGATCATCGACTTGACGGTGCCGAGGCCGACCGGCGGCCCGTCCGCGCCGAGCACCCGGCGCAGCGTCGCCAGCTCCGCCTCGTCGGCCGCCGGGGACCCGGTGCCGTGCGCCTCGACGAGCCCGACCGCGGCGGGCTCCGCCGGGTCCAGGCCCGCGTCGCGCCAGGCGCGCTCGACCGCGAGGACCTGCCCGTCCACCAGCGGGCTCGCGCCGACCGCGGCGCGGCCGTCGCTGGACGACCCGGCGCCGAGGATGACGGCGTGGACGCGGTCGCCGTCCCGCACGGCGTCCGGGAGCCGCTTGAGCAGCACCATCCCGGTGCCCTCCGCCAGCAGCGTCCCGTCGGCGGCCCGGTCGAACGGGCGGATCGTCTCGGTCGGGCTCAGCGCCCGCAACCGGCTGAAGACGCCCCACACGGCGGCGTCGTGCGCGTGGTGGACGGCCCCGGCCAGCATCGCGTCGGCCTGCCCGTGGCGCAGCGCCCGCACGGCGTGCTCGACCGCCAGCAGCGCCGACGCGCACGCGGCGTCCAGCGTGTAGGCGGGGCCGCGCAGGTCGAACGCGGCGGCGACGCGGGCCGCGGCGAGGCTCGGCACCAGCCCGGCGGACGCGTCCGGCGCGTCCGGGCCGAGCCGGTCGCAGAACGCGCGGCGGATCTCCTCCAGCCGCGGCCGCCCGAGCTCGGGCACCAGCTCGGCGAGGATCCCGGCGACCTGGTGGGACGTCCTGACCCGCTGGTCGTGGCGGACCGCGCCCGGCGCGAGGTAGCCGCCGCGCCCGACGACCACGCCGATCCGGGACCGGTCGGGCAGCCGGTCGCCGCCGCCCGCGTCCGCGATGGCGTCCCCGGCGGTGCGCAGCGCGAGCAGCTGGTCGGGCTCCATGCCCGGCACCGCCGCCGGCGCGATCCCGAACCGCGCCGGGTCGAAGGTGGCCACGTCGTCGACGAACCCGCCGCGCCGGCAGTAGAACCGGTCGCTCTCCGGGGCGCGGGCGTAGGCGCCGGGGTCGTAGTAGAGCGCGGGGTCCCAGCGGCCCGGCGGCACCTCGGTGATCGCGTCGAAGCCCGCCAGCACGTTGCGCCACAGCTCGGCGGCCGACCCGGCGCCGGGGAACACCGCGCCCGCGCCGACGATCGCGATCGGCACCCGGTCCTCGCTCACCGGACGTCTCCGGTCAGCACGACGTGCGTCTCGTCCCCGTGCGCGATCTCGCGCAGCAGCGCCGCCGCGGCGGCGTCCGGATCCAGCGGGACGCCGGACGGCTCCGCGCCGCCCGCCGCCCACGGCCCGACGGACGCGGCGAGCACCCGCCCCCGCAGCCGCGCGCGCCACACGTGCGCGAGCGTGCCGCAGGCGTCGTCCGCCGCCGCGTCACCGGCCCGGCCGCGCTCGCCGCGCACCCCGGCGAGCCCGCACAGGACCGCGAGGAAACCGAGGTCCGGCCGGACCGCCTGGACGAGCGCGACCGCGGCCTCCACCTTCGCCCGGTAGGCCCGCTCGTGCGAGTCGGCCGCCTCGGGAAGGGCCGCGCCGTGGATCACGCCGTCCAGGCGCCGGTGGGTGTGGTGGACGTCCTCGACGACCCTCTGCAGGGCGTACGGATCGCCCACCGCGTGGTACCGGACGGAGGCGGCGTGCTCGCGCAGGTCGCCCAGCAAGAGGTTCTCTTCCGCCGCGCCGCCCACCAGCTCGATGTGGCAGCCGCTCGTCCGGGCGAGTTCCAGGGCCAGCCGCACGGTCAGCTCGTGCTCGGCGCCCGTCAGCAGGACGACCGCGTCCCGCCCGAGGCCGAGGTCGGCCGGCCCGCCGCCGAGCGGCTCCGCCGGCAGCAGTTCCAGCCCGTGCCGCAGGCCGTTCTCATGCCCCACGACGACCGGCGCCTCGGCGGCCAGCAGCTCCGCCATGACGCGCTGCGCGATCGCCCGCGGCGTCTCCTTGGTGTCCATGTCGACCGCCCGGACGAGCGCCTCGGGATGCTCCCGGGCGACCGTCCGGGCCAGGCCGCGCAGCCCCGCGCCCGGGGCCGGGTCGCCGATGCCGCCGCCCCGGAACCGGTGCCCGAACGTCCCCCCGGCGCCGCTCGCGAGGACGAGCCACCGCAGCCCGCCCTCCAGGGCCCGCCGGATCCCGGCGAACGCCCCGGGCAGCACGCTCGCCGCGCCCGGCCGGAGCGCCGCCAGGTGGACGAGCCCGTCGCAGGGCCCGTCGACGTCCGTCGGCGTCCGCACCTGCGCACCGTGGCGTTCGAGCAGGTCGCCCAGTTCGAGGGCGATGCCGCAGCCGTCGTCCACGATGAGGAACCGCCGCCCGGCGAAGACCGTCCCGGAGTCGGGCGGCGCCGGCAGCGGATCGAGGTCCACGAGCCGCGGCACGCGCCGCACCACCTGCCGCGCGACCCGCTCCTCGGGCCGGGGCCACACCTGCGTGTCCACCCGCCGCATCCGCGGCACGCCCGCGTCGAGGGACGGACCACCGGCCGCCTCCGGCGAGACCAGATCAGGCCGGATGGACGGCTCGAACACCGGCGCGGCCTCGCGTCGAGCCGGAGCCTCGGACGGCGGCACCACGTCGGACTGAACCGGCGCCATGGGCGTCGGCATCGCATCGGCCCCAACAGAACGCTGCAGCGAATCGGGCTGAACAGACGGCTCAACCGGCGCCGCGTCGTCGGGCTGCTCCGAAGAAGCGGGCGGCGGCGCGTCGTCGGGCTGGACCAGCGGCTCTGCCGGCGGCGCCTCGTCAGGCTCGACCGGCGGCGCAGTGTCCAGGCTGGCCGGCGGCGCAGTGTCCAGGCTGGCCGGTGGCGGGGTGGTCTGCGGTTGCTCGTCTCGCTGCGGTGCGGCGGCGGGGCCGCCGGACAGGGCGGCCGTGCGGACGTGGGCGCTGGTCCGGGCGGGCACCGGGGCGTCGTCGGCCGGGGCCGGGCGGGACGCCGGGACCGGGGCCGCCAGGTGCCGCAGGACGACGTCCCGCTGGGCGGCGAGGATCTCCCGGCTCGTGCGCAGGTACTCCAGCACCGCGGCGTCCGCCGGGGACGGGCCCGGGATGCGCCGGGGCGGGCGGAGCGCACCCTCCGGGTAGTCGCCTTCCGCCGTGCGGACGGAGTGCCCGCCGACGATCCAGCCGGGCGCGGCGGGCACCTCGGTGAGGAGGCGGGCACCGCGTCCGGCGAACAGCGGAAGCGGGTCGACCGGGACGCCCGCCGCGGCCAGCTCGGCAAGCGCGCGCAGCAGCGTCACCAGGCCGTTCTCGCCGGGGACCGCGCAGCTCACCGCAGTGTGCGGACGGTCGCCGAGGGTGGCGGTGACGAGGCCCGCGAGGGCGCCTCCGGTCGCGACGAACGTCCGGGCGCCCGCCCCGTACATCGCCTCGATCCGCGCGGCGGCGGGCACGGGCGGGGACGGGACCGCGGCCAGCTCGGACGGCTCCGTCTCGTAGGGCCGTCCGGTCGCGGCCGCCCAGACGGGGAAGGCGGGCGAGCGCAGGTCGCGGCCGAGGAGCCCACCGCGGGACGGGTCCGCGCCGATCTCGGCCATGTCGGTGTCCTCGATGGCACCGGCGGCGCAGAGCGCGGCCAGCTCGCCCCGGCCCTCCCCGGCGGCGAGGTCGGGGTGGACGCCGACGGCGGTCAGCAGCCGGTGGACGGCGAGCCCGGCAACCGCGGCGGCGGCCCCGGGAGCGCCGCCGGCGAGGCGCAGCAGGCGCTGCAACCGGGGGAAGGCCACGAACAGGTCGGCGATCGCCCCCGGCGCGTCAGCGGTGTCCGCGGCTCCGGTGTCCGCGCCCGCGGCGTCCGGGAACAGGAACGCGACCTCCCCCGGCTCCCCCGCCCCGACGTGGACGCCGGGCGCCGGGCGGAGCTCCGCGGCGAGCGCGAGCTTCGCGAGCAGGTCGTCCGGTCCGGTGGCCGCGAACGCCGCGCGCACCGGGCCGTCGAGGGAGGCGGCGGTACGGGCCAGGTCGCGCATCCGGGGCGTCCCCTCGGCCAGGCGCGCCAGCCGGTCGGCGGCGGCCCGGACGGCGGCGCGGTCCTCGCCCCGGATCAGGAACAGCTCGGCGGGCCACTCCGCGAGGCCCGACACGGGCTCGGGGGCGCCCTCGTAACCGGCGAGGACGGCGTGGAAGTGCGCGCCGCCGGAGCCCGACCCGCCGACCCCGGCGCATCGCTCGCCGGGGCGGACCGGCCACGGCCGGGCCCCGCCTCCGTCTTCGGGCAGCACGCCGGTGTGCAGCGCGTACGCGGTCTTGATGAGCCCGGCGAGACCGCCCGCGCACCTGGTGTGGCCGATCTGCGCCGCGACCGACCCGAACGCGACCTGACCGACGGACGACCGGGCGACGCCCGCGCGCTCGTAGGCGCGGTCCAGCGCCCGGCGGCGCCCACCGGCGCCCGCGACCGACTTGACCACGGCGTAGATCCGGTCGCCGTCGCGTTCGGCGTCCGCGAGTCGCTTGAGGACGACGCACGCGACGCCCTCCCCGAGCACGACGCCCTCCCCGCCGCCCGCGGACTCGGGCAGCAGCCGGTCGAGGACCCCGTCGCGCAGGTCGGCGCCGCCGCACAGCACCATGGCGCTGGATCCCGCGGCGAGGTCCTTGCAGGCGGCGTCGAGGGCCGCGAGGGACGTCGCGCCGACCGCGCAGGCCGTCCCGCCGAGGCCGAGCCGCCCGGCGATCCACCCGGTGACGGCGCCGGTGCGGACGCCGTCGAGGGAGTCGCCCGCCGGGCGCGGGAGCTGCTCGTCCAGGCCGGGCGGCAGCTCGCCGAAGTAGGACGGGAGGGCGGCGCGGAGCGCGTACCCGGCGGCGAGGTCGCCGCCGCCCTCGGCGGCGAAGAACACCGAGGTCCGGGACCGGTCGAAGGGCCGGTCGGCGTATCCGGCGTCCCGCAGCGCGCGGGCCGCGACCTCCACCGACAGCAGGTGCATCGGGTCGATGCCGCCGATCTCGCCGGGAGCGATGCCGTAGGCGTCCGGGTCGAACGGGATGCCGGGGACGAGCCCGCCCCACTTCGACGGCGTCCCGTCCCCGGCCTGGACGGCGCCGGCGACGACGTTCGCCCAGTACCGGTCGGCGTCGGGGGCGCCGGGGAAGACGCAGCCGATGCCGATGACGGCGATGTCGGCCGGGCGCGGCGCGCGCCGTGCGGCGGCGCGCGGCCCGATGCCGAGGTCGGCGGCCCGCGCCGCGAGGAGGCCGGTGGCCTCGGCCGTGACCTGCTCGTGCAGGGCGGCGACCCCGACCGTCTCGGACCGCAGCACCGCCGCCTCCCCCATCGCGTACAGGCCCTCCTCCCGCTGCCGGGCCTCGCCGACCGGGGTGTCGAGCCGCAGCCCCCGGCTGGCGAGGTGCAGCCGGCCGAGGTTGAGCTTCTCCAGGCGGCGCCGCAACTCCCGGGGCGGTGTCCCGGCCTGCTCCAGCTCGCGGCGGGTCTGCTCGAACGCCTCCGCGTACGGGGTGCGGGCGCAGCGGACCGCCTGCCCGGGGGCGGTCTCCAGCAGGACGGTCTCCGCGCAGGCGAGCGCCACGTCCTGGTAGCCGGGCAGGATCGCGCCCGCGGCGACGGCCTCCGGTGTGAACAGGTACGCGGTGCCCATCAGGACGCGGATGTCGGCACCCCGCTCGGCGAGCGGCCCGGCCATGGCGGCGACCATCGCGGCGGACCGCGCGTCGTGCACGCCGCCCGCGAACATCAGCGACAGCTCCGCGGCGTCGCCGCCTCCGCGCGCGAAGTGCAGGAGCCGCTCGACCTGCGCGTCCCACAGCCGGAGGCTCGCGTGCGGGCCGGCCGGGCCGCCGCACTCGCTCCCCGCGAAGACGAACCTGCGCACGCCCTCGCCGAGGAGCCGCCCGAGCGGCTCGGGCGACGGGACGGGCAGGTACGCGGCGGTCCCGGCGGCCTCCAGCGCGGCCGCCTCCGCCGGCGTCCCGCCGCCGATGATCGCGTAGGGGGCGCGGGCGTCGCCGACCGCGGCGAGCTGCTCGGCGCGCAGTTCCGGCGGCGTCCCCTCCAGCACGCCGGCGCCCCAGGGCCGGCCGCCGAGCCGGTCGGCGGTGTCGCGCAGCAGCTCCCGCGTCCGCGCGCCGTCCAGCGGGCCGAGCGCGAGGAACGGCAGGCCGCCGTCCTGCGCGACCGCGCCCGCGAACGCCGACGCGTCGCTGACCTGCGCCATCGGCCCCTGCACGGCGACCGGTTCCGGGCGCGGCGCGAGCGGCTCGGCACGGACGGCGGCCCGGATGTGCCGGACGATCTCCGTGCGGACGGCCTGGACCACTCCCCCGGCCGTCTTGTACCGGCCCGCGAGCGCCGCGGCCGGACGGGCGGACTCGGTGTGTGCGGGGCCGTCGGGTGCCTGGCCCGCGGGCTCCATCTCGCGCACGAGTGCGAGCTGCTCGTCCAGGACGACGCCGGCGGCGCCCCCGGCGACCGCCGCCGCTGCCGCGTGCGGGCCGAGCCCGCCGGCGGCGAAGACCGGGACGTCCGCGCCCGCGGTCAGCCGCTGCAGCAGCGTGAAGAGCGACGGCCCGGCCGCCCCATCGGGCGCCCGTGCGATGATCCCGACCTCGTCGGTCAGGCCGCGGCCGACGCGGACGGCCTCGGCGGCCTCGGCCGGGTCCGCGACCTCGATCAGCAGGCGGCGCCCGCGGGCGAACCCGGCGATGTCGAGCCAGCCGTCCGACCGCAGCGCGGACGCGCCGGTGACGACGGTGCCCGCCTCGGCCGGGACGTCGGCCGGACGCACCGGGCAGCCCTCCGGGACGCGGACGCCGAACGGTCCCGCCCACCAGCGGCGGACGTCCGCCAGCGCCGCGAGCGCGGGCGCCCGGTCATGGCCGAGGGCCAGGACGCCCGTCCCGCCCGCGCGCGCCACCGCCACGGCCAGATGCGGTGCGGGACGGCCGGACGGGCCCATCCCGATGATCTCCACGGGAGCCCGTTCCCCCCGCGCCGCGCCGTACTCGCCCGTGTCCGACGTCATGCAGTGCCCCCCGACATGCAGTGCCCCCCGACGTCCTCCCTGCGGAAACAACGGAGCGCCACATTACGGTCGGCGACAGTTCGATCACCGAGACGACACACCCGCGAGCGTGTTGATGGCGCCGCCGCAAAGGAGATTGGAACGTCCCTTGGCGTGCGGAAGACCCGCGATGCGCACGATCGGGCGATGGATCCGGCGGAAGCGCACCCCGGTGGACGGTTCCGTGGACGCCGTCAGCCGGTGAAGCAGGATCAGCCAGTGGACGCGGTCAGACGGTCAGGGCGGTGCGGGCGGCGCGCGGCGCGCGGATCCCGTGCCGGACGATCCCCTCGTCGAGCCACCGGTCGAGGTGCCGCCATGTCGTCGTCCGGGCCGCCCGGCCGGTCAGCACGCCGAGATGACCGCCGGGCGCGACCTCGACCCGCACCTGCGGCGCCCCGCTCAGCAGGCCCGCGAGGTACCGGACGCCCTGGACGGGCGCGGCATGGTCGCCGCGTCCCGCGATGGCCAGCACCGGCACGCCGACCCGGTCGAGTTCCACCTTCCGCCCGCCGATCACCGCGCCGCCGCGCAGCAGCGCGCCGTCACCGAGAAGGGACCGGTAAATGCGCCGCGCGGCGTCACCGGGATGGGCGATCATCAAATGCCGGAAATGATCCATCGCCTCGATCTGCGCGAGGAAATCGGCATTGTCGAGGTGGGTGAGCACGCTGATCTGCCGGAGCATGTAGTGGTCGAGGCCCGCCGCCCGCGGGCCCCCGCCGCCCGGTGCCGCGGCGCACTCCTCGGCGAACCGCTCGGGGAGGCGGGCCGCGCCCGCGTCCACCGGCGCGGCGACGGCCGCGACCGACGCGATCGGCAGCGCCGGGTCGTCGGCGGCGGCCAGCAGCGCGAGGACCCCGCCCAGGCACCAGCCGACGATCTGGACCGGCTGGCCGCCCGCGTCCCGGCTCACCGCGCGGACCGCGCCCGGCAGGACGTCCCGGACCCAGCCGCGAACACCCAGGTCAGAGCCGTCCAGGCGGGCGGCCGCGGGGTCGAGCAGGTAGCTGAGGCGGCCCGCGCGGACGACATGCTCGGCCAGGCTGCACCCCCGGCGCAGGTCGAGGCAGCGCGCCGGGGCGGCCGGCGGCGGGACGAGCAGCACCGGCGGCCCGGCCGGCACCACCCCCTCCGGCGGCCGGTACCGGGACACCGCCCGGCCCGGCCCGTCGCCGACCGCCTCGGCCGGCATCGGGCGCAGATCGGCGACCCGCCCGGACACCGCCAGCCGGAGCGCGTTGGACGTCGCGTCGCGCAGACCTCGCGGGGAAAGGATCATTTCGTCATTATCCATCCGCATTCGGCGATGACGGCCGGAGCGCTTTGGCCCAAGGCGGCCCCCTCCCGTCCATGCCATTTCTACACTGGTCACCGCGCACCGAGAACATCGGGCTGTTAATCCTGCGTGAATTCGGCTTGACAGCGGGGCCGGAGGTGGCCTCGGGAGAATCTCGCGCGGCGCGGCGACATCGCGGACAATGACGGTCACGGTCCGTGGCGGGGGCGGCCCGGACCCCGTGCGGGCCGCCCCCGCGCCCGTCCCGCCGGTTCGGCCGCGCCATGCTGGGGACGGGTAGAAGAACGGCACCGAGGACGCACGAGGCGGGGGTGGCGATGCCGGAACCGCACCTGACGGAGGTCGGCTGGGCGGGGTCGGCGCTGCTCCTCGCCGGGCGGCTCGGGCCCGGCGGCCCCGTCCCCGAGGTCGAGCTGGTGCTGAGCGACCGCGAGGAGGGCGCGGTGGTGCGGGTGCCGGCCACGGCCGCGGCCCGCGGCGACGCCGTCACCTTCGAGGCGCGGGTGGACATCGCGGCGATCACGAACGGCGACCCGCTGCCCGGCGGGCTGTGGGAGGTCCGGCTGGCGGTCGGCGGCCCCGCGGAGCGCACCGTGCTCCCGCTCCGCCGCGGCCCGGGGCTGGACGCGGCGCCGCAGCGGCTGTTCCCGCCCGGTTCCGCCGCCGTCATCGCCTACTTCGACCGCGACGGCATCCTGGCGGTCGACGTCGGCGGCCGGCCGCACGCCGCCGGATCGGCCCGCGCCGACGCGACCCACTGGAACGCCGCGCGCCGGGAGGTCGTCATCGCCGGGCACCTCGACCTCCGGGAGATCAACATGCCGGTCTCCGGGACGCTGGTGCTGTCCGAGCGGCATTCGGACCGCACGTTCGAGGTCATCGCCCTGCTGGAGGAGCGTCCCGGACGGCTCTGCTACACCGCCGCCGTGCCGGTGACGCGGGCGATCGTCGACGAGCCCCTGCCGCGCGGGACCTGGGACGTCTCGCTGTGCCTCGGCTTCTCCGGGATGCACCGCGAGCTGCGGCTGCTCGCCGCCGGGGAGCCGGTGGACGTGCGCGTGTGGCGGCGGCTCCGGCACACGCGGGTGGCGTCCTCCGTCGCGCCCGACCCGCTGACGATCACCATCGGCCGCGCATGACCTTCACCGCCTGACCGTCACCGCCTGACCGTCACCGCCTGACCGTCACCGCCGGCCGCGGCGGAACGGGGCGTCCCAGGGGAACTGCCGCGAGGCCGCGACCACCGCCGACAGCAGCACGACCACGGCCGCCCCGCCGGCCAGGTTGAGCCCGGCGGTGACCAGCGCCGCGTCCATCGGCCCGCGCACCGTCAGCGGCAGGATCGCCAGCACGGTGACGGCGATCGCGCCGATCCACGCGAACGCCCGGACGGGACGCGCGGCCGTCGCGAGGAGCAGGTGCATCAGCGCGGTCGCCTGGATCGTCGCGGCCCCGGCGCACAGCGCGTAGCTCGTCGCGGCCGGTACCGCCGGGGTGTGCACGCCCGCGAACACCGGGACCTCCACGCCGAACATCATGCGCAGCGCCATCACCGCCGCGAACGCCAGGCCCCCGCCGACGAGGGACGCGGAGACGCCCGTCCACCACAGCGGGCGCAGCGGCGGCCCGGAGGCGGGCTCCTCGTGCAGGGCGACGAAGTCCTCGTAGCGCCGCGGCGGCGCCTCGGGCGGGCGGCGCCGCGCCGTCGAGGGGCAGCGGAACGACCGTTCCCAGGGCCGTGGCGCGGGGCGTCCGGTGCTCCTGCCGGGCAGGCCGCCGGAGTACCGCCCCGATGGCGAGTCGGGCATGTTCCCTCCCCCGGGTGCGAACGTAGACGTGCTACCCGGCACCGAGGGGGCAACTCCCCCAAGAGCCACAATTTGCAGATGTTTGGCCGCGGCGCGCACCGCGGAAACGGCGCGCTCATTGCGCGTGAAAGGCGGTCGCCGCCCGCGAAAACGGCGATTCCCCGGGCGGTGCGCCCGGGGAATCGCCGTGTCGCCGGCTCGCGGTCCGGCCGTTCGTCAGACCTGGCCGGCCTTCTCCAGCGCCGCGCAGCACGTGCCGGTGATGAGCCGGGTCACCACGTACGGGTCGACGTTGGCGTTCGGGCGGCGGTCCTCGATGTAGCCCTTCTTGTCCACCTCGACCTGCCACGGGATGCGCACCGACGCGCCGCGGTCGGACACGCCGTAGCTGAACGTGCTCCAGGCGGCCGTCTCGTGCATCCCGGTCAGGCGGCGCTGGATGTCGGCGCCGTAGTTCGCGACGTGCTCGTCGGCCTTCTCGGCGAGCGCCTCGCACGCCGTGATGATCGCGTCGTAGCCCTCGCGCATGGCCTTGGTCGAGAAGTTCGTGTGCGCGCCGGCGCCGTTCCAGTCGCCCTCCACCGGCTTCGGGTCGAGGGTCGCGGAGACGTCGAACTCCTCGGCGATGCGGTACAGCAGCCACCGGGCGATCCACATGTGGTCGCCGACCTCGACGGGGCCGGCCGGGCCGATCTGGAACTCCCACTGGCCCGGCATGACCTCGGCGTTGATCCCGGAGATCTTCAGGCCGGCGTCCAGGCAGGCGTCGAGGTGCCGCTCGACGATGTCGCGCCCGAACACCTCGTCGGAGCCCACACCGCAGTAGTAGAAGCCCTGCGGGGCCGGGTAGCCGCGCTCGGGGAAGCCCAGCGGGCGGCCGTCCTTGAAGAAGGTGTACTCCTGCTCGATCCCGTACCAGGAGTCCTGCGACGCGTACTGCTCGGCGACGGGGCGGAGCTTGGCGCGCGTGTTGGTCGGGTGGGGCGTCCCGTCCACCAGGTAGACCTCGCACAGGACGAGGACGTTGTCACCGCCCCGGATGGGGTCGGGACAGGAGAAGACCGGCTTCAGCACGCAGTCCGAGCGGTCGCCTGGGGCCTGGTTGGTGCTGGACCCGTCGAACCCCCACTCCGGCAGATCGGCGCCGTCGGCGAGGATCCTCGTCTTCGACCGCAGCCGCGCGGTCGGCTCGGTGCCGTCGATCCAGATGTACTCGGCCTTGTAGCTCAACATCGGTCCCTTCATCTCGCCCGGCCTCACGGCTTCGGCCCTAGAAACGTGCCAACCGGGCATTTCGCACCTGTTGCCCGTTTGTGAACGGCGTGTAACACACCACCGTGACCTGGGGAGACCTTCGTCACATCCACCTCCGCCGCGCCCCCTTGCGCCGCGCGACCCGCTCCCGGCGTTTCGCGGCGGCCGGCGGTTTGCCGCAAAGCCCGCCGACTGTTTACCGTTTTCCCATCCGCCTATTGCACCGCCCGTTCCAGGATGATCGAGGAATGCCGTCCCGGCATGCGTCGTGACGCATTCCTTACCAAGGAAAACAGAACGGGAGAAATAGGGATGAGGCAAATATTCGCGGCCTCGGTCGGCACCGCCGTCGTGCTCGCGGGGCTCGCCGCCCCGGCGGCGGCCGGGCAGGCGGACGGCGGCAAGGCCGGGCGCACGCACGTCGTGCGGCCCGGCCACTCGATCCAGAAGGCCGTCGACCGCGCCCGGCCCGGCGACACCATCCGGCTCAAGGCGGGCTACTACGCGGGCGGCGTCCTCGTCCGCAAGCGCCTCACCATCCGCGGGGAGGGGAACAAGACCGTCCTGCGGCCGGGCCGCCACGACAACTGCGCCAAGGCCAAGGCGCCCGGCATGGGGATCTGCGTGATCGGCCGCGCCAAGCACCCGGTCACCGGCGCGACGATCCGCAACCTGACCGTCCGCGGCTTCAAGGCCAACGGCGTCCACGGCATGTACACCGACCGCATGACGGTGCTGGCCGTCCTCGCCAAGAACAACGGCGAGTACGGCATCGCGCAGTTCCGCTCCACTCGCGGCCAGTTCGTCTGGAACTGGACCCTCGACAACGAGGCGGACGCCGGCCTGTACGTCGGCGACATCGCCAACGCGCGCGGCACCCAGGTCGCGAACAACCACACGTCCGGCAACACCCTCGGCGTGCTCGTCCGGCACGCCCACCACGTCACGGTCCGCGACAACGAGGTCAGCCGCAACTGCGTCGGCGTCGCGCTGGTCGACGACGGCCAGAAGGGCGGGCAGGGCCACAACAAGGTCTGGGACAACAAGGTCGTCGAGAACAACCGGTCGTGCGCCGCGCACGGCTCCGTCCCGCCGTTCGGCGGTACCGGGGTCCTGCTCTTCGGCGGCGAGCACAACTCGATCGCCAAGAACACCGTGAAGGACAACCGGGGCCGGCTGCCCTACTCCGGCGGCATCGTCCTGTTCCCGGGCGTGGCCCCGCAGAACGGCTCCGCCCGTCCCGCCCGGTTCAACCTGGTCGAGGCGAACACCGCCTTCGGCAACCGGCCGTACGACCTGGTCGACCGGAGCGGCAGCAAGACCAACCGCTTCAAGCGCAACAAGTGCCGCACCTCGAACCCGCGGGGCCTCTGCTGACCTGACCATCGGTCCGGAGAAGACCCCGTCCCCGCCCGGGGTCTTCTCCGGGTTCCCGGACGATCACCGTCCGGTCGGCCAGGGCGAGCCGCCCCGCAGGACCCGCTCGCCGAGCGGCGTCAGCGCGTGGTGCACCGTCTTCCCCCGGCGCTCGCTGGTGATGAGCCCGGCACCGCGCAGGGCCGTCGCGTGCTGGGACGCCGACGCCGCGCTGACCCCGAGCCGGGCGGCCAGCGCCCCCGTCGTGACCTCCCCGTCCGCGACCGACCGGAGCACCGCCGCGCGCGTCCGCCCGAACACCAGCGGCAGGGGGTCGGAGCCCGCCCCGCCGGCCGGCGGCGCCGCGGGCACCACCACGGTCGCCGGACCGTTACCGCCGACCAGGACGCGCGGTCCCGTGACGAACGGCGAGGGGACGAGCAGCAGCCCCCGCCCCCGCAGGTGCACGTCCCCGTCGCGCAGCGTCTCGATCTCCAGTACCGGCGGCGTCCAGCGGACCCCGTGGTGCAGGCTCCCCAGCAGGCCGCCGACCCCGTCCCGCGCCATCGTCCGGGCGAACCCCGCCGCCTCCGCGCGCAGGTGCGCGCCCAGGTCGGCCCACCGGTCCGCCAGCGCGACCCGGTGCAGGTCGCGCAGCCCGCGGACCAGCGTCCCCATCGCCTCGCGGTCCCCCGCGGCGAGCCGGCGCGGCCACGGCGCCGGACGCGGCCCGCACGACCGCTCCAGCTCGGCGCGGATCCGCCGGACGGGCGTCGAGGCGACGGCGTCGAGCTCCGCTTCGAGCCCCGGCACATCGGTGTAGGGCGTCAGGAAGTCGGGGACCCAGCGTCCGGGCGGCACCAGGTCGAGCAGCAGCCGCGACGGGCCGGTGAGCCCCGGGCGCCGCCGCGAGCGCGGGGCCTGGGCGCTGAGAACGGTCTGGGCGACCGGCGAAAGGCCCGGAGTCACGCGGACCCGGGTGAGATCGTCGTAGTCGAGCCACAGCCGCAGCATGCGACATTTTAGTCATTTCCGAAATCATTGCGTCCAGGTCGGCGCCCCGGGGAAGGTGCGCCCATGAACGGACTCCGCGCGTTCCGCCGCACCGCCCCCTTCCTGCTCCTGGCCGCCCTGGTCACCGCCGCGCCGCCGGCGCACGCCGGCGTCCGGCACGGCGAGATCGGCGGCGTCCCCTACCGCGTCGAGGTCCCGAGCCGCTGGAACGGAACGCTGCTGCTGTGGAGCCACGGCGCGTACAGCCTGGAGTTCCCGCCCCCGTCGGAGATCGCGCTCACCAATCACCCGGCCACGGAGCAGTGGCTGCTCGACCACGGCTACGCGCTGGCCGCCTCCCAGTACCGGACGGCACAGGGCTGGGGCGTGGTCGAATCCGGCCTGAAGGACCAGATCGCCCTCCTCAACTGGTTCACCCGAAACGTGGCCAAACCTGAACGCACCATCTCCGCAGGCGCGTCCGCGGGCGGCCTGACCTCGGTCCTCCTGGCGGAACGCAACCCCGGCCGCTTCACCGGCGTCGCGTCTCTCTGCGGCGTGGTCGGCGGCACCACGGGCCACTTCAACAGCGCCCTGGACGCGAACTACGCGTTCAAAAGGCTCGTAGCGCCGAACCTGGACCTGGTGCGCATCAAGGACCCGCAGGCGAACACGTCCAACGCCCGGGGCGCCTTGACCTCAGCACTGAACACCCCTGAAGGCCGCGCCCGCCTCGCCCTCTCCGCCGCCCTCGCGGACATCCCCGGCCGCTACACCTCCCGGGCGCCCGCACCGGAGACGACCACGGGCCAGATCCAGCAGCAGTACTTCTACGCCGCCTACGACCGGGGCGCGTTCTGGGGCCTGAACCGCACGGACATCGAGAACCGCGCGGGCAGCAACCCGTCCTGGAACACCGGCGTCGACTACCGCGTGCTCTTCGCCCGCTCGTCCCAGAAGGCCCTGGTCAAGAAGGCGTACCGCGAAGCGGGCCTGAGCCTGAGCAAGGACCTGGCCCGCCTGAACGCGGGCCCACGCATCAAGGCCGACCCTGAGGCCGTCGCCTACCTGAACCGCTACGGCACCCCCACCGGCAGGACGCCCTGGCCAGTGGTCACCCTGCACTCAACGCAGGACGGGAGCGTCCCGCCGGAGAACCAGCGCCGCTACGCCGCCCAGGTACACCGGGCCGGCAACCCCGCCAACCTGAAGCAGCTCTACGTGGACCGCGGCTACCACTGCACCTTCACCGCGTCCGAAGAGATAACAACGCTCAAGACGCTCCTGACCCGCATCAACACGGGCCACTGGCCCACAACGCGCCCCACGGCACTGAACAAGGCGGCGGCTCAGCTTCCCTCCGCCACCCAAACGGTCTTCGACGCTGACCCGGAACAGGGCCTTCACCCATCAGCCCCGTCCTTCACCAGCTACCACCCGTCCCCCTACCTCCGATAGCCCCAAGGCCGTCCCCCGTTCGAACGGAACGGGGGACGTCACGCAGGCCCGAGCAGATCCCACCGATTCCCGGCCACATCCAGGAACACCACGACCCGCCCGTACTCCTCGACGCGCGGCACTCCCACGAACTCAACCCCGGCAGCCTTCATGCGCTCGTACGCGGCATCGAAGTCGTCCACGCGCAGGAAGAACCCGACCCGCCCACCGACCTGCTCGCCGACCACACCCACCTGACGCTCCCCATCGGCGCGAGCCAAGAGGATCCCGGTCTCCGCCCCCGGCGGCCGGACGACGACCCACCGCTTGGCCCGCCCGTCATTGGTCACCGCAGGCGAGTCCTCGGCAAGCTCGAACCCCAGCGCGCGCGTGAAGAACTCGATGGCCTCGTCGTAGTCGTCCACGACGATCGTGGTCAGCTCAATCCGCACTGGCCGACAGTACCGGCGATGAGTTCCGGGGCCGAGCGCGGTCCACCCCTGGAGACCACAAGCCGAGAACCTCGGAGGAGAACATGACCGCCGCAGCGCTACCACACGTCGTCGACGCCGCGACCTGGCAACGCCACCTGGACGACCTGCGCGCCCGCGAGAAGGCCGCGACCCGCGAACTCGACGCGATCGCCGCCCAGCGCCGCCGGATGCCCATGGTCGAGATGCCCGAGTACACCCTGGAAGGCGAGAAGGGCCCGGTGACCCTCGCCGACGTCTTCGAGGGCAAGTCCCAGCTGATCGTCTACAACCACATGTGGTTCCCCGGCGAGACCTGGCAGTGCTCGGGCTGCACCGGCTTCACCTCGCAGTTCACCCGCCTGGAGTTCCTGGACGCCTACGACGCCCGCTTCGTCATCGTCACCCAGGGCCCCATCGAGGACGCCCTCGCCTACAAGGAGCGGACCGGGAACAAGATGACCTGGTACTCCACCGCGAACAGCGCGTTCGGCAGCGACGTGGGCGCGCCCCCTGGAGGCGGCTTCGCCGTCAACGTCTTCCTACGGGACGGCGACACCGTCTACCGCACCTGGCACACCAACGGCCGAGGCACGGAGCAACTGACCCACACCTTCGCCCTGCTCGACATCCTCCCGTACGGGCGCCAGGAGGAATGGCAGGACGTCCCCGAGGGCTGGCCGCAGTCCCCCACCTACAGCCGCTGGCCGAGCTCCGAAACAATCGCCGCCACCTACGGCCCCTCATAAAACCGAGGGCATACCGAAGACACGCGAGTCGGCCGTAACCCGCGAACGACCGCGCACCGCGACCCTACGAACCGCCTACGACATTCGACGGTCGTCGCAGACGGGGACACCGCGGAGGCGTAGTAGGCAGCTCAAACGGTGTCGTCCATCGCGAGACCGGCCTTCCGCAGGGCTTTGCGAGCGCGGTGCAGGCATTCCTCGGCGCTGTTGGCGTCTACTCGCACATACCCGTCAGCGAGTGGACCGCCGCTGGCGTGAAAGGTCCATGGACGAGTGCCGCGCTCGGCGTCGACTCGAAGGAGAGCGTTGACGCCCTGGCCCAGGAGCTCCTCCAAGAACGTCACCGCATCCATGCCGCAACGGTACTCCCGGCGGCCCGAGCACCGCCGCACTGTGACCTCGACGCCGGACGACGGGGCGGTTAGGGGCTCGCGCTCGTCGGCTAATGGCACGCTAATGGCACGAAGACCCTGTTCCCATGATCGGGAACAGGGTCTTTTCGCTGGTGGGCGCGGACGGTTTCGAACCGCCGACTCCTCGCTTGTAAGGCGAGTGCTCTACCCCTGAGCTACGCGCCCGGGTTGCCGGGAAAGCGTACCCGGTTCGTGGGGGGAATCGCGAAACGGTATCGGAGGTCAGGAGGGCGGGGTGAGGCGGGTCAGGGCCGCGGCCAGGTGGTCTGTGGCGGTTCGCGGGGAGGCGGGGGGCATGCCGCCCGCGAGGGTCAGGGCCAGGCGCATGACGGTGGGGCGGGTGAGGCCGTGGCGGGTCGCCAGGCGCATGAGGTGGGGGTTGTCGAGGGCGCGGGTGAAGGCTCGGGCCAGGGTGAAGGGGCGGCCGTTGGCGGCGCGGATGGCGGACGGGTAGGTCTGGAGGATCTCGTCCGGGGAGGGGGCGCGCTGGGCCTTGATGATGGTCTCGGCGGCTATGCGGCCCGCCTCCAGGGAGTAGGCGATGCCTTCGCCGCTGAACGGGTTGACCATGCCGCCGGAGTCGCCGGCCAGGAGGAGGCCGGGGAGGTAGTGGGGGCGGCGGCTGTAGCCCATGGGTAGGGCCGCGCCGCGCAGGGGGCCTGTGGCGTTGGTGTCGGTGAAGCCCCAGGCGGCGGGTAGGCGGTCCAGCCAGCGGGTCAGCAGGCGGTGGTAGTCGGGGTGTTCGCTGCGCAGGAGGGCCACTCCTACGTTGCAGGTGCCGTCGCCCATGCCGAAGACCCAGCCGTAGCCCGCGGGGGCCAGGTCCAGCCAGATTTCCAGGTGGGCGTCGTCGTGGCGGGGGCTGCGGTAGTAGCGGCGGCCCGCGATGCCTATGGGGCGGTCGCGGCGGGGGTGCAGGCCCACCGCTACGGAGAGGCGGGACGAGGCGCCGTCCGCGGCGATCACCAGGCGGGCTTCGTGGTCCCCCGTGGAGGTGCGGACGCCGGTCACGCGGCCTTTGCCCTCAAGAGGGGCCGTGACCTTGGTGTTCTCCTCAAGGGTCGCGCCCGCGGCCACGGCGTTGCGGGCCAGGAGTTCGTCCAGGTCGGTGCGGGTGCGGGTGAGGCCGTGGCCGGACGGCCAGGGGATCTCCAGGGTGCGGCCCGAGGCGATGAGGCGGACGCCCTCGGTGCGGTACCAGGAGGAGAGGTCGAGGCCCAGGGCGCGGAGTTCGTCGACGGCGCGGGGCGTGAGGCCGTCGCCGCAGACCTTCTCGCGCGGGAAGGACGACTTCTCCAGGATCAGGACGTCCAGGCCGGCCTTGGCGAGGTGGTAGGCGGCGGAGGTCCCGGCGGGGCCCGCTCCGACCACGATGACATCGCGCATCACAGGTGTCGATTGAACCAGTCAGCGGCCTGGGTGGTCACCTCTTCCAGGGCTCCGGGCTCCTCGAAGAGGTGGGTCGCGCCGGAGACGATGTGGATTTCGGAGTGTTCGAGCCTTTCGTGCGCCTGCTCGTTCAGCTTCAGGACCTCCGGGTCCCGGCCGCCGACGATCAGCAGGACGGGCGCCCGGACGCGGGGCAGCGACGGGCCGGCGAGGTCGGGGCGGCCGCCCCGGGAGACGACCGCGCGGATCTCGGGGCGGGCCGCCGCGGCGGCGAGCGCGGCGGCGGCGCCGGTGCTGGCGCCGAACAGGCCGATGGGGAGGCCGGCGGTGTGCGGGGCCGCTTCCAGGCCCTCGGCGAGCCGGTCGATCGCGCCGATGAGGCGCAGGGTGAGCAGCTCGATGTCGAAGCGGAGCGCGGCGGTGACGCGGTCGACCTCGTCCTCGTGCCGGGTGAGCAGGTCGATCAGGAGGGTGCCGAGACCCGCGGCGTTGAGGCCCTCGGCGACGGCGCGGTTGCGGGGGCTGAGCCGGGAGCTGCCGCTGCCGTGCGCGAACAGGACGACGCCGGTCGCGCCCTCCGGGATCGCCAGGTCGCCGTCGAGTTCGGCGTCCCGGAGCTTCAGCGTGATCACGTGTTGGGCGGTTCCGCGCTGATGTCGGCGAGGGCCGAGCGCTCGTCCCGCTGGACGGCGAGGTCCCCGATGGACACCATGCCGATCGGCCGGTCGCCGTCCACGACGGGGATCCGCCGGACGGCGTGCTCGCGCATCAGCCGCACGGCCTCGTCGGCGTCCTCGCCGGGCGCGACCGTGATCAGGTTGGTGCTGCAGATGTCGGCGACGCTCGTGCCGGACATGTCGCGCTGCGCGGCGACGGCGCGGATCACGATGTCGCGGTCGGTGACCAGGCCGCGCAGCCGCCCCTCGTGGACGACGAGGACGTCGCCGATCCCGTGCTGGCGCATGAGGTCCCCGACCTCGGTCAGGGACGTGTCCGGGGGCACCGCCACCGGCACCGGCGTCATCACCTCGTTCACCTTCTGGGCCATGAGCGAACCTCCCCTCTCGGGCGCTCGCCTACCCAGCGGCGGACGGGATATGTCCGGCCGGCGGCATGTCCGGCCGGTGGCATGTCCAGCCGGCGGCATGTCCAGCCGGCGGCATGTCTAGCCCGCGGAGTCGGGCCCGTCCTGCTCGGCGAGGAACCGCTCGAACTGGGCGCCGAGCTCGTCGGCGGTCGGCATGTCCTGCGACTCGGCGAGGAGGCTGTCGCGCTCGGCGGCGCCGGCGAACGCGTCGTACTGCTGCTCCAGGGCCCGGACGACCTTCTCGACCTCGTCGTTGCCGTCGACCTGCTCGGCGATGTCGGCGTCGGTCGCGGCGGCCGCGTCGCGGAGCCGGTCGGCGGGCAGGACCAGGCCGGTGACGGACACGATCGCCTCCAGCGCGGCGACGGCGGCGGCGGGGTAGGCGGACTGGGCCAGGTAGTGCGGGACGTGCACGGCGAACCCGACGGCGTCGTGGCCGGCCTCGCCGAGCCGCAGCTCCAGCAGGCCGGCGGCGCTGCCGGGCACCTGGACCTTGTCGAACCAGGAGTTGCGGGTGACCAGCTCGGGACGGGTGGCGTGCGCGGTGGTGCCGACCGGGCGGGTGTGCGGGACGCCCATCGGGATGCCGTGGAAGCCGACGACGAGGCCGACGCCGAGCTTCTTCACCAGGTGCAGGACGGCCGAGGTGAAGCCCTCCCACAGCCGGTCGGGCTCCGGCCCGGACAGCAGCAGGAAGGGGCTGCCGGCCTCGTCGTGCAGCAGCCGGACGACCAGCTCCGGGGCGTCGTAGGAGGCCCAGTGGTCCCGGTCGAACGTCATCGGCGGCCGGCGGGCCCGGTAGTCGATCAGCGAGTCGACGTCGAAGCGGGCGATCACGCGGTGCTCGAGGGATTCCAGGAGGTGCTCGCGCACGAGCTGCCCGGTGGACCCGGCGTCCACGAAGCCGTCGAGGCTGTGCAGCAGCACCGGACCCGTCATCTCCGGCAGGTCGGCGTCGAGCTCGTACAGATCCTCTGGGTTACGCAACTTCTCCCCCACCTCTACATGTCTTAGGGCCAACATTAGGACATGCGGAGGCTCATCCCCGGTTCGGACGTGACACGGGTCACCGAAACACGCGGCTGGCTCGGAAGTCTTCCGGGAGGAGGGTGGTGAGGTCGTCGCGGCCGATGTCGCCGCCCCGCGCGAGGAGGCGGCCGGCGTGCCGGAGGCGGGCCCGCTCGATGGCGTTCCGCACGGACCGGGCGTTGGCGAACCGCGGCTGCTCGCGGCGCCGGGACAGGTACTCGCGCAGGACGGGCTCGGCCTCGGGGGCGAGCGCGTAGCCCTCCCGCTCGGTCATCAGGCGGGCGATGGCCTCCAGTTCGGCCAGGTCGTAGTCGGGGAAGTCGATGTGGTGGGCGATGCGGGAGCTCATGCCGGGGTTGGACGCGAAGAAGGAGTCCATGCGGTCCTTGTAGCCGGCGAGCACGACGACGAGGTCGTCCCGCTGGTTCTCCATGACCTGGAGGAGGATCTCGATGGCCTCCTGCCCGTAGTCGCGCTCGTTCTCCGCCCGGTACAGGTAGTACGCCTCGTCGATGAACAGCACGCCGCCCATCGCCCGTTTCAGGACCTCCTTGGTCTTGGGCGCGGTGTGCCCGACGTACTGGCCGACGAGGTCGTCCCGGGTGACGGAGACGAGGTGGCCGCGGCGGACGTACCCGAGGCGGTGCAGCAGTTCCGCGAGCCGGACGGCGACGGACGTCTTGCCGGTCCCGGGGCTGCCGGTGAAGCACATGTGCAGGTTGGGGCGGCCGGAGTCGATACCGAACCGGGCCCGGACGCGGTCGACGAGCAGCAGCGCCGCGATCTCCCGGATGCGGGTCTTGACCGGGGCGAGGCCGACGAGTTCGGTGTCGAGGGCGGCCAGGACGGCGTCGATCCCCGCGTCGGCGCGCTCCTTCGCGAGGTCGACGCGTGCGTCCGGCGGAAGCGGCTCGGGCGCGGGGAGGGGAGACGGCTCCCCGGTGGCGGGAGCGCGGGAGGGGTCCACCGGGGAGCCGTTGTGGCGCATCCCGAAGCCGGGGCGTCCGCTCAACGCCCGGCTCCGTAGCGGACGCCCTCGGGCCGGTCGAGGGCGTAGGGGTGCAGGCCGTACCGGACGCGCCGGTCGGACGTCTCGGTCCGGTCCAGCCGGAAGCCGGGCTCGTCGGCGGGCCGCTGGACGATGAACGACAGCGCGGTGGTCTGCCGCCCGTAGCGGGCGTCGTAGGCGTTCAGCCTGATGTAGTGGTCCGGGTACGCCTTGCGGCATTCGTTGACCTCGTACAGGACGCCCGCGGGGTCGGTGAGGTCGAACATCGGCAGGCCCCACATCTCCCAGTAGGAGTTGCGCGGGTGCGGGTCGTCGGTGAACTCGACCGAGCAGGGCCAGCCCTGGCCGAGGGCGTAGGCGACCTGGGCAGCGATCTCGGCGTCGGTGAGGTCGGGCAGGTACGAGAAGGCGCCTTGGGTGATCCGCATCAGATGCTCACAGGGGTCTCGACGACGTCGGGCGTGTCGGTGGACTCGTAGGTGAAGGTGATGTCGCCCCAGGTGGACAGGGCGATGTCGAGTTCGCGGCTGCGCTTGGCGGCGGCGCGCAGGATGTCGGGGCCCTCGGCGAGGTAGTCGCGGCCCTCGTTGCGCGCCTTGATCATCGCTTCGAGCGCGACGCGGTTGGCGGTGGCGCCGGCGGCGATGCCCATCGGGTGGCCGATCGTCCCGCCGCCGAACTGGAGGATGGTGTCCTCGCCGAGGTAGTGCAGGAGCTGGTGCATCTGCCCGGCGTGGATGCCGCCGGACGCGACGGGCATCGTGCCCGGCATCGACGCCCACTCCTGGTCGAAGTACAGGCCCTTCACGGGGTCGGCCTCGACCTTGTCCAGGCGGAGCGTGTCGTAGTAGCCGCGGACGCTGTTCGGGTCGCCCTCCAGCTTTCCGACGACCGTCCCGGCGTGGATGTGGTCGACGCCCGCCAGCCGCATCCATTTGGCGATGACGCGGAAGTTCACGCCGTGCGTCTTCTGCCGCGTGTAGGTGGAGTGCCCCGCGCGGTGCAGGTGCAGCAGGACGCCGTTCCTGCGCGCCCACTTGGCCATCGACTGGATGGCCGTGTAGCCGATGGTCAGGTCGATCATCACGACGACGCTGCCGAGTTCCTTGGCGAACTCGGCGCGCTCGTACATGTCCTCCATCGTGGCGGCGGTGACGTTGAGGTAGTGGCCCTTGACCTCGCCCGTGGCGGCCTGGGCCCGGTTGACGCCCTCCATGCAGTAGAGGAAGCGGTCGCGCCAGCGCATGAACGGCTGGGAGTTGATGTTCTCGTCGTCCTTGGTGAAGTCGAGGCCGCCGCGCAGGGCCTCGTAGACCACGCGCCCGTAGTTGCGCGCCGACAGGCCGAGCTTGGGCTTGACGGTCGCGCCGAGCAGCGGGCGGCCGAACTTGCCGAGGTACTCGCGCTCCATGACGATGCCGTGCGCCGGGCCCTGGAACGTCTTGACGTAGTGGGACGGGATCCGCATGTCCTCCAGCCGGAGGGCCTTCAGCGCCTTGAACCCGAAGACGTTCCCGATGATGGACGACGTCAGGTTCGCGATCGACCCCTCCTCGAACAGGTCGAGGTCGTAGGCGATGTAGGCGATGAACTGGTTCTCCTGCCCGGGGACCGGCTCCACCTTGTAGCACTTGCCCTGGTAGTTCTCGAAGGACGTGAGCCGGTCCGTCCACACGACGGTCCAGGTCGCGGTGGACGACTCGCCCGCGACGGCCGCACCCGCCTCCTCCGGCGGCACGCCCGGCTGCGGCGTGATCCGGAAGGCGGCGAGGATGTCGCTGTCCTTCGGCTCATAGTCCGGACGCCAGTAGCCCATCTCGGCGTAGGGGATCACGCCCGCCGACCATCTGCCCGCGCTCATCCGCCGCTCTCCTCCGCTGGACGCTCGGCCGGGACGCGGCGCCCGCCCCGGTGAAGGACGGCATGTCCAGGGGACTCGGGGCGGTGCGCCGCGTCCCGGTTCACGTGGAACCGTGACGCTTCGCAGCTTGGCCGCCCGACACTTGCGATGTCCATCAAGTGTTCTACGGTGACCATCAAGCATTCGCTTGAACGAACACTTCCAAGGGGGGACGGTCCCCCGCATCCCCGAGTGAGGAGGCCGGACGTGACGGAGGCGCGGCTGCGGAGCCTCGTCGCTCTCGCCGACACCGGGTCGGTGCGGGCGGCGGCGCGGCGGCTGTACGTGACCGAGTCGGCGGTGTCGGCGGCGGTCGCCGCGCTGACCCGCGACCTCGGCGTGCCGCTGGTGCGGCGGGAGGGCCGGGGCGTGCGGCTGACGCCGGCCGGCGCCGTCTACGCCGGGTACGCGCGGCAGGTGCTCGGGCTGCTGGAGGAGGGCCGGGCGGCGGCGCGCGGCGCGGCCGATCCGGGGCGGGGGCCGCTGCGGCTCGCGGCGGTGACGACGGCCGCCGACGAGCTGCTGCCCGAGCTGCTCGCCGCGTTCCGGGCGCGCTGGCCGGACGTGGAGCTGGCGCTGGAGGTGGGGTCGCGCCGCCAGGTGTGGAGCAGCCTCGCCGCGCACGAGGCCGATCTGGTGCTGGCGGGCCGCCCGCCGGCCGACGTGGCGGCGACGGTGCTGGCCACGCGCCCGAACGAGCTGGTCGTGGTGGGCGCTCCGGACGTCGCCGCCGGGTTCGCCCTGGCCCGGACGCCCTGGGTGATGCGGGAGCCCGGCTCGGGCACGCGGGCGACCGCGGAGGCGTACCTGGCCGAGCGGGAGGTGGCGCCGCCCCGGCTGGTGCTCGGCTCGAACGGCGCGGTCATCGCGGGCGCGGCGGCCGGGCTGGGCGTGGCGCTGGTGTCGCGGGACGCGATCGGCGCCGATCTGGACGCGGGCCGCCTCGCGGTGGTCGGCGCGCCGGGGATGCCGCTCGACCGGCCCTGGCACGCGGTCGCGGGCGCGGTGCCCACCCCGACGACGATGCTGTTCGTCCGGCACCTGCTGGACGCCCCCGGCTGGACGCCCGCCGGCCCCGCCGGAACGGCCGGAACGGCCGGCGCCAGGTGAACGGCTAGGGCAGCGCCCACAGCGGCACCGACAGCAGGGACAGGCTGATCGCGAGCAGCACCATCGCGACCGGCCGGCCGCCCTCGTTGCCCGGGGCCGCGCCGGCATGCGTCAGCATGTAGACGAAGGACGCCAGGAAGCCCGCGGCGACGACGTCCATCGCCGCGGCGAGCGCGGTCACCGCACCACCATCCGGGTCACCGGAGCAACCCTAGGGGAGTGCGGTCGCTCACAATGGCCGTCCGCGCCACACGGGAGCCACCCGACAGGACAGAATCGGATTCGGCAACATGAGAGGGGCCACCATGACCGCCGACAGCCCAGCCGACGCTCGCCCGAACGGCTCCGCGCGCCCGTACGACATCGTGCTGTTCGGCGCCACCGGCTTCACCGGCGGGCTGACCGCCGAGTACCTGGCCGCGACCGCCCGGCCTGGAACGCGCTGGGCCCTCGCCGGACGGAACCGGGGCAAGCTGGAGGCGGTCCGCGACCGGCTGACGAAGATCGACCCGGCGTGCGCCGAGCTGGAGCTGCTGCACGCCGACACCGCCGACGCCGCCTCGATCGAGGCCATCGCGGCCGCGGCACGGGTCGTCATCACCACGGTCGGCCCCTACGTCAAGCACGGCGAGCCCCTGGTAGCGGCGTGCGCGCGCGCCGGAACCGACTACGTCGACCTCACCGGCGAGCCCACGTTCGTCGACCGCATGTACGTCAAGTACCACCGGGAGGCGGTGGACAGCGGGGCGCGCCTCGTCCACGCCTGCGGGTTCGACTCGATCCCGCACGACCTCGGCGCCTACTTCACGGTCAAGCACCTCCCCGAGGGCGTCCCGCTGCACGTCGAGGGGTTCCTGCGGGTGCAGGGGGCGGCGTCCGGCGGCACCGTGCACTCGGCGGTCGGCATCTTCGGCGACACGGCCGGGATGCTGCGCGCCGAGCGCGAGCGCCGCCGGGTGGAGGAGCCGCCCGCCGGGCGCCGGGTGCGGATCTCGCGCTCCCCCGTGCCGAAGTCCCGCGTCGGGGACGGCTGGACGCTGCCGCTGCCCACCATCGACCCGCAGATCGTCACCCGGTCGGCGGCGGCCCTCGACCGCTACGGTCCCAACTTCTCCTACGGCCACTACCTCGCGGTCCGGCGGCTCGCGACCGCCGCGGGGATCGCGGCCGGCTTCGGCGGCCTGGCCGCGGCGGCCTCGGTCCCCCCGGTCCGGCGGGCGCTGCTGCGCTTCGCGACGCCGGGCGAGGGGCCGTCGCCGCAGCGCCGCGCCCGCAACTGGTTCAGCGTGAAGTTCGCCGGCGAGGGCGGCGGCAGGCGCGTGGTCACGGAGGTCGCGGGCGGCGACCCCGGCTACGGCGAGACGGCCAAGATGCTCGCCGAGTCGGCGCTGTGCCTGGCGCACGACGACCTGCCCGCGACGTCCGGGCAGGTCACCACGGCTGCGGCGATGGGGGACGCGCTGATCGACCGGCTCGTCGCGGCCGGCATCACCTTCCGGGTTCTGGAGGAGCGCCGGGTGCCGGAGGAGCGCCGGGCACCCGAGGAGCGCTGACGCCGCGGCCGGGGATCGGGACGACGGCCTCGACGACCGTCCCGGCGCCCGGCCTGCTCCGCACCGCGACCCGCCCGCCGAGCAGCTCGGCGCGCTCGCGCATGCCGCGCAGCCCGTAGCAGTCCGGGCGCATCCCCTTGCCGGGGCCCTGCCCGAACACGTCCCGCACGGAGAAGCCCGTCCCGTCGTCGGCGACCCGCAGCCGGACGCGGTCGGCCGAGTGCTCCAGCAGCAGGTCGACGCAGGTCGCGGACGCGTGCCGCAGGACGTTCCCGACGGCCTCCTGCGCGATCCGGTAGAGCGCGGTCTGCACGTGGTCGGGCAGCTCGTCCTCCAGCTCGCCCTCGACCGTCACCGTGACGTCGAGCGGCCGGGACGGGCCGGGGCCGTCGCCGGCCTCCCGGGCGAGGGTGGCGAGCGCCGCCGACAGGCCGAGGTCGTCCAGCACGGGCGGGCGCAGCCCGCCGATCGCCGCGCGGGTCTCGGCGGCGGCCAGCTCGCACAGCCGCCGCGCCATCATGATCTGCGCCAGCCCCTCCGGATGGTGCTCGGGCAGCGCCCGCTCGGCGGCCGACAGGTGGAACCCGAGGCTGGCGAGGCGCTGCGCGAGGCCGTCGTGGATCTCCCGGCTGAGCCGGGACCGCTCCGCCTCCTGCGCCTCGACGGCCCGCTCGGCGAACCGCTCCGCCGCGCGCTCGCGCTCGCGGGCGCTGCGCAGCCGGCGGCACGACGACAGGACCGGCGCGAACAGCCCGGCGAGCGCGGTGGCGAGCGCGAGGTCCTCGGGCGGCACGGGCCCGGCGGACCGGACGTCCACGACCGCGATCACGCCGCCGTCGCCGCCCGGCACCGGGATCGCGGCGCCGCGCCCGTCGGCGTGCGGGCGCGTCCGGCCGTGGGCGGCGACCCAGCCCGCGTCGCCCTCCCCCAGCGGGACGGGTTGGCCGGACCATTCGAGGGCGCGGCCCTCCTCGTCCAGGACGTAGACGTCGCAGAACGTCAGCGCGCGCGCCGACCGCACCACCAGGCAGGCCAGCTCGTCGGCCATCTGGGGCAGCTCGCGGTCGGAGCAGGCCGCGGCGACGACGCGGACGAGCAGGTCGGCGCCGCGCCCGGCGAGCAGCTCCAGCGGCGACGTCACCGGAACAGGCCCTCGCGCAGCGCGACCGCGATCGCCGCCGACCGGTCGGCCACCTCCAGCTTGCGGTAGAGGGCGCGCAGGTGGCTCTTCACGGTCTCCTCGCTGAGCACCAGCCGCGCCGCGATCGCCTTGTTCGACAGGCCGCCGACCAGCAGCGACAGCACCTCGCTCTCGCGCTGGGTGAGGCCGCGGTTGGCGCCCGGCCAGAACTCGCCGCGGGTCAGCCGCGCGGCGGTGACCGCCATCCGCCCGGCGAGCGTCGGGTCGACGACCGTCTCGCCCCGCGCGACCTCCTCCAGCCGCCGGACGAGCTCAGGGCCGTCCACCCGCTTGAGGAGGTAGCCGCCGGCCCCCGCGCGCAGCGCCTCGAAGACGTACTGCTCGTCGTCGTAGACCGACAGGAACACCACCCGCGCCTCCGGGACGCGGCCGGTGATCAGCCGGCACAGGTCCAGGCCGCTCTCCGGCCCGAGCCGCACGTCCAGCAGGACGACGTCCGGGCGCAGCGCGGTCACCAGCCGGGTCGCCTCGTCCCCCGTCCCCGCCTGCCCGACGACGCGCACCCGTCCGGAGAAACCGGCCAGCATGGCCTGCAGCCCGGCGAGGATCATCTCGTGGTCGTCCACCAGGACGACGCGTACGGGGACACCCATCCCGGCACGATAACAACCGGAAGCTACTCCCCAGTAGCCCTCGTGGGGCCCGCTGCGGAGGCCCCCTCCGGCGTTTCACCCCCGGCCTCACCTGATTGGGGGACGCGCCGCGCCCCGCCGACCCGTAATCTCCTGTGACGAAAACTGAATTCCGCAGGACGGAGGAGCCAGGTGCCCCATCGGATCGTGCATATGCTCCGGGCGCGCGGAGCGGGCCGCCGCCCCGTCATGCTCGCGATCGCGGGCGACAGCGCCGCCGGCAAGACGACGCTGACCAGGGGGCTTGTGCAGTGTCTCGGGGCCGACCGGATGACCGCGGTCTGCGTGGACGACTACCACCGCTACGACCGCGCCGAGCGGGCCGGCAAGCCGTTCACGGCGCTGCACCCCGACTGCAACCACATCGACATCATGGAGCAGCACCTCCAGCTGCTGTCGATGGGCGAGCCGATCCTCAAGCCGGTCTACGACCACGCCACGGGCGAGCTCGTCCGGCCGGAACTGGTCGAGCCCCGCGACTTCGTGATCGTCGAGGGCCTGCTGCCGCTGCACACCCGGATGGCGCGCGCCTGCTTCGACATCACCGTCTACCTCGACCCGCCCGAGCCGCTGCGCCACTCCTGGAAGGTCCGCCGCGACTGCGAGAAGCGCGGCTACAGCCCCGAGCAGGTGAGGGCGGAGCTCGCCCGCCGCGAGCCGGAGAGCGCCGCCTACATCCGGCCGCAGCGCAAGCACGCCGACATCGTCGTCCGGTTCGCGCCCGTGGCCGGGCGCCTCGACCCGCCCGGCACGCCGCTGTCCGCCGAGCTGCTGCTGCGCCCGACGATCGACCACCCCGAGCTGGCCGACGTCCTGGACGGCGGCGCCGGCGACACCGAGACCGCCCTGCACCTGCGGCTGCACCGCGACACCGACGGCCGCCCGGTCGACGCGCTGCACGTCCACGGCTACGTCTCGCCGGAGGAGTCGCAGGTCGTCAAGAAGGCCATCTGGGAGCGCCTCGGGCCGCGCGCCGGCGCCGCGCTCCCCGACCCGGACGCGCTCGGCCGCCTCGGCGACGCCGGGACCAGCGACCCGCTCGCGATCACCCAGCTGCTGCTGCTCTACCACCTGCTCGACGCCGACCACCGCCAGGCCGCATAGCGTGCGGCCGCGCGGCGCCGCGCGGCGCCGCGCCGCGCCGTCGTACGGACGGCATAGGGTGGCGCGGCGGCGGACGGCGAGCGAGACTCCGCGTGCGCGCGGGGAGGCCCCGGGGCTTCGGACCTGTGCCCCGGGCCGCGCGCAGGCGGCCGCCGGGAGGGCGCCCGAGCGGGCGCGCCTGGTGCCCTCCCGGCACTCGTCGTTCTTGATCCAGTGTTCTCGGGTCAGAGATGACCGGGCGGTCAGCTGACCGGGCCGCGCTTCAGGACGCGCGACAGGGCCGCCGCGACCTCCTCCGACAGTCCGCCGTCCGATACACCGCCGTCCGGCACGCCCTCGCCTCCGCCCGGCGCGCCGGAACCGCCCGCGAGGTCGGCCCCCGAGCGCACCAGCCCGGCGTCCCCGGGCTCGTCGCGGACGGCGGGACGGGTGTGCCCGCAGTCGCGGCACTCGATCTCGCCGAGCCGGCACACCAGGGCCGCCGACCCGCACGCCGAGCATCGGTCCAGGTCGCCCGCCCAGTCGCGGCCGGCCTGGCAGCCGGGGCAGACCAGCACCTGGCGCTCGGCCCTGACGCCCCGCTTCCACGGGCTCGCGCCGCGCACGGGGTCGGTCTGCCGCGCCCCGCAGCGGTAGCAGGGCATCACACCTCCAGAGGTGCCGGGACCGGTTCCGGCCAGGCCCGCTCGGCCGGGCCGGGACCGGTCCGTCTGCTCAGAGCCCGGCGAGCGCCTCGCGGTACTCGTCGATGTCGCGCGCGTCCGGGATCGCGTTCACGACCCGCCACCGGACCACGCCCTCGGTGTCGATGATGAAGGTGCCGCGCAGCGCCAGGCCCTTGGCCTCGTCGAAGACGCCGTAGCGCCGCGCCGTGCCGCCGTGCGGCCAGAAGTCCGACAGCAGCGGGAACCAGAAGCCCTCCTGGTCCGACCAGGCCCGCAGGGCGAACATCGAGTCGACCGAGACGGCCAGCAACTGGGCGCCGCTCCCGCCGTCCCCGTCGCCCGCGTCCTTGAACTCGTCCCTCAGCCGGGTCAGCTCGCCCGTGCACACGCCGCTGAAGGCCAGCGGATAGAACACCAGGACGACGTTCTTCTCGCCGCGGAAATCCGACAGCCGCACCGGGGTGCCGTGCTGGTCGGCGAGCTCGAAGTCGGGCGCCTCGGCGCCCACCTCCACAGCGCCCGCCTGGACGCCGTCCGCGCCCGCGTTGACCGCCAAGTCCTACCGCCCCCGGCCTACTTGCGGACCTTGGGCGCGACCAGCCGCGTGCCTGACCACTCCTTGGCGGCGCTGATGCTGCTGGTCTGCGAGAGCCCGGCCGTCTGCGCGGCCTCGCCGATGTCGCTCGGCTCCACGTGGCCGTCCCTGCCCGCCTTGGGCGTCAGCAGCCAGATGTTGCCGCCGCTGGTGAGCGGGACCATCGCGTCGGTCAGGCCCTCGAACAGGTCGCCGTCGTCCTCGCGCCACCACAGCAGCACGATGTCGACCACGTCGTCGTAGTCCTCGTCGACCAGTTCGTTCCCCGTGAGTTCTTCGACGGAGCGACGAAGCTCCTCGTCCACGTCGTCGTCGAAGCCGATCTCCTGCACCACCTGGCCCGCCTTCAGGCCGAGCCGTTCGGCCAGGCTGCGCTCAGACTGCGCCTGACCCGCGGTCGCGCTCACGAAAGTCCTCCCATTGTCGTCAGTCCGCACGGTGCCGTGCACTGTCGTCTCCGGCCCCCCGTCACGGGTGGCCCGCCCGCACCTGTGCGGTGTTTGCGGGACAGTCCACACAAGTGAGGGCCTCCAGCGCAAGTGTCTTCCGGGCTTTTGGTCGCCTCATGGCCCGATTCCCCGTTTCCCGGCGACCTTCCCATCCCTCAGGAAGGCTCATCCCCTCAAGAAGGCGCATCCTCTCGGGAAGGCTCATCCCTTGAGGAAGGACAAGCGGACCTGGCGGTCGGGGTTGTCCACGTTGAGGTCGACGAGGGCCACCGACTGCCACGTCCCGAGCGCGAGCCGTCCGCCCACGACCGGCAGGGTCGCGTACGGCGGGATGAGGGCGGGCATGACGTGCGACCGCCCGTGGCCCCGCGAGCCGTGCGCGTGCCGCCAGCGGTCGTCCGCCGGCAGCAGGTCGCGCAGGGCCGCCAGCAGGTCGTCGTCGCTGCCCGCGCCCAGTTCCAGGATCGCCACGCCCGCGGTCGCGTGCGGGACGAAGACGTGCAGCAGCCCGTCTCCGCCCGCGGCCGCGGCGAACCGCTCGCACTCGGCCGTGATGTCGTGCACGGTCTCGCTCGTACCGGTGGCCACCCGGACCACGGTGCTCTCCATGGTCCCGTGTCTACCCGATCCGCAGGCCCGGACGCATCCGGGGCGGCACGGGGCTCGCCGCGAGCGGACGGGCCGCCACCGGACGGGCCGCTAGTGGACCACCTCTTCGCGCCGCTCGATGACGGCGTCCGGCCCCGGGTACACCAGGCACTCGCGGCCGTCCGGGAAGCGGACCATGTACGGCGGGCCGCCGTCCGGGCCGCGCACCTCGACGATCTCGCCGATCCGGTCGGCGTGCCCGACGGCGTTGCCGTGGACGTGCAGCCGGTCTCCGATCTGTGCGTACATCGCTCTCCCCCAAGCTCGTTCGCCCGCCGCCGGGGCAGGCCGTCCCGCGCCTGTGGCGGGCACCTGAAGGCGTTGTTCCCCGCCTCACCCCGATTCCCGCGTCTCGCCACGGCAAATCAAGCAAAATCGGGCCGCCATCGGCCGCCCGGCAGGCCGCTGACCGGCACGAATGGTTACCGGTCGGTAGAGATGCGTTAGCCGTCCTGAACGGCGACGATGGGGATCACCAGACGAGCGACCGACAGTCTGCCGGGGACCGGTGGCCTCCCGAGCGGCGGCCACGGGTCTCACCAGCAACGACGGTAAGGACAAAGGGGACCCCGTGGCTTCCGGACGTCAACGCTTCTCCATCATCAGCGACGGTCTGCCGAGCCAGCTGCCCGACATCAACCCGGACGAGACCCGGGAGTGGCTGGAGTCGCTGGACACGGTCATCAAGACCGAGGGCCGCGGCAGGGCGCGGTACGTCATGCTCCGGCTCCTGGAGCGGGCCCGCGAGCTCCAGGTCGGCGTGCCCGGCCTGCGCAGCACCGACTTCATCAACACCATCCCGCCGGAGCACGAACCCTGGTTCCCCGGCGACGAGCACGTGGAACGGCGCATCCGCGCCTACATCCGGTGGAACGCCGCGATCATGGTCTCGCGCGCCAACCGCCCCGAACTCGGCGTGGGCGGGCACATCGCCACCTACGCCTCCGCCGCCTCCCTCTACGAGGTCGGCTTCAACCACTTCTTCCGCGGCAAGGACCACGGCGAGTCCGGCGACCAGGTGTTCATCCAGGGCCACGCGGCCCCCGGCATCTACGCCCGCGCCTTCCTCGAGGGGCGCCTGCCCGAGGCGAAGCTCGACGGGTTCCGGCAGGAGCACTCGCACCCGGGCGGCGGCCTGTCGTCCTACCCGCACCCGCGGCTCATGCCGGACTTCTGGGAGTTCCCCACGGTGTCCATGGGCCTGACCGCGATCGACTCGGTCTACCAGGCGCGGTTCAACCGCTACCTCTACAACCGCAAGATCAAGGACACGTCCCGCTCGCACGTGTGGGCGTTCCTCGGCGACGGCGAGATGGGCGAGCCCGAGTCGCTCGGCGCCATCGGCCTCGCCGCCCGCGAGGAGCTCGACAACCTCACCTTCGTCGTCAACTGCAACCTGCAGCAGCTGGACGGCCCGGTGCGCGGCAACGGCAAGATCATCCAGGAGCTGGAGTCGTTCTTCCGCGGCGCCGGCTGGAACGTCATCAAGGTCATCTGGGGCCGCGACTGGGACCCGCTGCTCGCCCAGGACGTCGACGGCGTGCTGGTCAACCAGATGAACACCACGCCCGACGGCCAGTTCCAGACGTTCAGCGTCGAGTCCGGCGCCTACATCCGGGAGAAGTTCTTCGGCGCCGACCCGCGGCTGCGCAAGATCGTCCAGCACCTGTCGGACGACGAGCTGCGCAAGCTGTCGCGCGGCGGGCACGACTACCGCAAGGTGTACGCGGCGTTCAAGGCGGCCCGCGAGCACGTCGGCCAGCCGACCGTGATCCTCGCGCACACGATCAAGGGCTGGACGCTCGGCTCCGACTTCGAGGCCCGCAACGCCACCCACCAGATGAAGAAGCTCACCAAGGCCGAGCTGAAGGAGTTCCGGGACCGGCTCTACCTGGACATCCCCGACTCGGCGCTGGAGCAGCCGCTGCCGCCCTACTACCACCCGGGCGAGGACTCCGACGAGATCCAGTACATGCGCGAGCGGCGCGCCGCCCTCGGCGGGTTCCTGCCGAGGCGCGTCGTGCGCGCCAAGCCGCTGAAGCTGCCCGGCGACCCCGTCTACGCCGAGATGAAGAAGGGCTCCGGCAAGCAGAACGTCGCCACCACCATGGCGTTCGTCCGGCTGCTCAAGGACCTGATCAAGGACGAGAACATCGGCGCCAGGTTCGTCCCGATCGCCCCGGACGAGTACCGCACCTTCGGCATGGACTCGCTGTTCCCCACGTCCAAGATCTACTCGCCGCACGGGCAGACCTACGAGGCCGTCGACCGCAAGCTCCTCCTCTCCTACAAGGAGGCCGAAAGCGGCCAGATGCTGCACGAGGGCATCAGCGAGGCCGGGTCGATGGCGTCCACGATCGCCGCGGGCACCGCCTACGCCACGCACGGCGAGCACATGATCCCGGTCTACATCTTCTACTCGATGTTCGGGTTCCAGCGGACCGGCGACCAGATGTGGGCGCTCGGCGACCAGATGGGCCGCGGCTTCCTGCTCGGCGCCACCGCCGGCCGCACCACGCTCACCGGCGAGGGCCTCCAGCACGCCGACGGCCACTCACCGCTGCTCGCGGCGTCGAACCCGGCCTGCGTCCACTACGACCCGACCTGGGGCTTCGAACTCGGCCACATCGTCCGGGACGCCCTGCGCCGCATGTACGGCTCGTCCGAGGAGCACCCGAACGGCGAGGACATCTTCTACTACCTCACCGTCTACAACGAGCCCTACCAGCAGCCCGCCGAACCGGAGGACCTCGACGTCGACGGCCTGCTCAAGGGCCTGTACCGCTACCGCGCCGCCGAGGCGGGCACCGGCGAGGCGCCGCGCGCGCAGATCCTCGCGTCCGGCGTCGGCGGCCGCTGGGCCCTGGAGGCGCAGCGCCTCCTCGCCGAGGACTGGGGCGTCGCCGCGGACGTCTGGTCGGCCACCTCGTGGAACGAACTGGCCCGCGAGGCCCGCGACTGCGACGAATGGAACCTGCTCAACCCCGAGGCCGAGCAGCGCGTCCCGTACGTCACCCGGACCCTCGACAACGTCGCCGGGCCGATCGTCGCCGTATCGGACTACACGCGCGCCGTACCCGACCAGATCGCCCCGTGGGTGCACGGCGACTTCACGTCCCTCGGCACCGACGGGTTCGGCTTCTCCGACACCCGCGCCGCCGCCCGCCGCTTCTTCCACGTGGACGCCGCGTCGATCGTCCTCGCGGTCCTCACGAGGCTGGCCCGGCACGGCGACATCAAACCGGAGACCCTCCCCCTTGCGATCGACCGCTACCGCCTGAACGCGGAGGTCAGCGACGTCTTCGCAGGCGGCGTGGGAAGCGCCGAGAGCAACACCGGCGGAGACGCGTGATCGACGCCTGAAAGCGGTGATTGCGGAGGTGTAGGCCGCAATGACCGGACAGGGGCCCCGAGGTTCGCCTCGGGGCCCTTTCGCATCAGCGGGCCGGGGGCTTGAAGACCCCGAACGTGTTGCCGGACGGGTCCTCCAGGTAGGCGAACGTCAGGCCGCTGACCGTGGTCAGCGCGGGCATGGCGACCTTGCCGCCGCACTTCACCGTCCGCTCGCAGGCCGCCTCGACGTCCTCCACCATGACCAGGAACATCGCGTGGTTGCGGGAGGCGTCCGGCTCGTGCGAGATGCCGCCGCTCGGCACGTCGGACCCCGGGTACCTGACCAGGTCGTAGCCGTCGGCGTCGGGGTCGAGCGTGAACTGCCAGCCGAACATGTCGCCGTAGAAGCGGCGGGCCTCCTCCGGCGCGTCGGTGCCGACCTGGAACCACGTGACGGTGTTGTAAGCGGGAACGCTCATCGATCTCCTCCTTCGAACGCTGGAACGAGCTTCCCGGGGCCTCGCGACAACCCCCTGTCGGTGTTTGCGGACAAGATTCCGCACGGCGACGGGAACCGCGCCCACACGATGGTGCGGTCGCCGTCCGCCCGGAACCCCCAGGCTTCCGCCAGGCCGGCCACGATCCTGAGCCCGCGCCCGCCCTCGGCGCCCGTCTCCCCCTTGACCCGCGGCCGCCCGCCGCCCGCGCCATCATCGGCGACCTCCAGCAGGTAGAAGTCCCCGCCGCCGAACAGGCTGACCGTCACCCATCCGCCCTTACCCGAGGCCGTGTGGGTTATGGCGTTGCAGACGGTCTCGCTCCCGACCGTCACCAGATCGTCCAGCGCGGGATGCCCCGGAGGCAGCAGGTCGCGCAGGAACCGCCGCGCCAACCCCACCGACCGCCCGACACCCGGCAGCGTGAGCGTGCCGAGCAGGACCACCCCGCCGCTCATCACCGCGCCGTCCACGACACACCGCGCCGGACCACCGGTGTCCCCGTCCTCCCGGGCGCTTCCATTCCGCGCCTCCCTTCGATTCGGAACCGCCCGCCACATTCGCCGCCCGAACCGCTCGTGTCGCCCGCCCTGAACGTTTCCCGACTGAACGTTCAATCCGCCGCGATTCCGTGTACGGGCGACCACGCTCAGTGACACTCTGGAGGAATGCCTTCCGGTACCGCCCCCACCGTCCGCCAGCGCCGGATCGGCTCGGCGCTCCGCAAAGCCCGCGACCAGCACAACCTGACCGTCGCCACCGCCGCCCGCCGCTTCGGCCGCTCCCAGGGCTGGATGAGCATGGTCGAGAACGGCCTCCAGGTCGTCTCCCCCGACGAACTCGCCGACCTCCTCGACTTCTACGACATCGAGGACGGCCCCCTCCGCGAGTCCCTCCTCCACCTCGCCACCCACAAGCCCGGGAAGTGGGAACGAGCATGGGAAGGACGTATCTCCGCCAATGCCCTCGACCTGGCGAGTCTGGAAGAGGACGCCGCTGTGATCCGCAACTTCGAGCCCTGCGTCGTCCCCGGACTCCTCCAGACTCCTGACTACACCCGTAGACTTATCGCCGTCGGCCCCGCAAAGCACAACGCCAATGCGCTAGTCAATTTCCGGCTATCTCGCCAACGGGTCTTGAGGCGCCCAGATTCACCTCGCTACGTGCCGATCATCGCGGAGGCAGTTCTCCACAACCACATCGGCCGCGATCCCGGAATCCTGCGTGCACAGGTTAGGCGACTGGCCGAGGCAGCGCGTCTCGATCATGTGGACTTGCGCGTGCTCCCCAGGACAGCAAGTGAGTACCTCTGGCTCATCACCCCGTGCCTTCTCATCGCTCTGCGCCCGCCCGGGCGCCTCACCGTGTCGGTGAGCGACCAGTTCAACAGGAGCGTCTTCATAGAGGACGAGGCCGAGGTCGCAGTCCACGAGGAGACGTTCGATGTGCTGCTCTCGGCAGCCCTAAGCCTCGATCCACCGGGTGATTGCTGTTCAGGTTGCGGAAACGACAAAAGGGATGCCCCGTGGCCTGCGATGATGGGCTTGTCTAAGGTCCAGCAGCGCAGAAGCAACGAGGCATCCCGTAAGTGCAATCCTCTCATGTCTCATCGGCGGTGGCTGCCGCGTTCGACGAGCCGAACTTGATCGCCGATGCCGGGCTGGTGCCGGTGGTGCGGCTGGCCGAGCGGGCGGGGTTGCCCGAGCTGGCGGCCGAGGTGCTGCGCATCGGCGGTGCGCGCAACAGCGCCGGCGCCGCCCCGGCCGCGAAGGTGATGTCGCTGGTGGCGGCGATGTGCGCCGGAGCCGACAGCATCGATGACACCGACCGGTTGCGGCACGGGGCGATGCCGACCGCGTT
>NZ_FZOR01000064.1 GCF_900188445.1 Actinomadura meyerae | reverse complement strand
CGCTTGGATCTGCTTGAGCCGTGTGCCGTGACGAATGGCACGCACGGTTCTGAGGGGGCGGGGACGCAGTAATGCGTCCCCGCTACCCGACCAAGCAGTACCTCCAGTACGAACGCGGAGCCACGAACATCGAGGTCTACCACGGCAAGACCGTCCCGGCCCTACTGCAAACCGAGGCGTACATGCGCGCCCTGGTCGCCGACAGCGATCCGAAGGTGGACATCGCGACAGAGACCGAGGCGCGCTTGAAGCGACAGGAGATCCTCGCCAAGGATGAGCCGCCTTACCTCTGGGTCTTGCTGGACCAAGAGGTGTTGGAGTGCCACGTCGGCAGTCCCGAGGTGATGGCTGAACAACTCGCTTACCTCATTGAAGTCGGTCGCTTGCCGAGGACGGCCGTTCGTATCGTTCCCCGGTCGGCGGGGCGACATCCCGGGCATGATGGGGCGATCCAGATACTCCGAGTAGGCTCCAGGGAAGTGGCGTACGTCGGTGCCCAGCTCGGCGGACGGCTGATCGAAGGCGGAGATGAGATCGCCGCGCTCTCGATTCGATTCGCCCAGATCGGTGCTGTGGCGCTGTCGAAGGACGACTCTCGGAGCCTGATCGAACGGACGATGAGGGCATATGTGGATGATCGAGTGGCGTAAGAGCTCCCACAGCGGCGGCGACAGTGATCCTGCGTGTGTCGAGTTGGCGGAGTCGGTCGGCCGGGTGTGGGTGCGGGACTCCAAGGATCCGGAGGGGGCGCGGCTGGTGTTCGGGCGGGAGGCGTTCGCCGGGCTGCTGGTGCGCGTGAAGCGCGGGGAGCTTGGCCTCTAGTGGCAAATGTCGGCCTGCTTGAGATTTCCGTGGCCCGTGGGGACGCCGGAGCGGAATGATGGGGTCACCGTGAGCCGCCGATGACGTGAACGGGGGACGCCGTTGTCCGGGCCCGAGTATCTGCAGGTCGAGAAGCCGCTCCTTGATCAGCTCGGCGATATGGGCTGGACGGTCCTGGCCGGGGCTCCGGCTGGGGCGTTCACGCCGACGGACCCGGCGGCCTCCGAACGCGAGTCGTTCGCCGAGGTGCTCCTGGAGGCGCGGCTGCGGGAGGCGATCCGGGACATCAATCTGGGCCCGGACGGGCGGCCGTGGCTGGACGACGAGCGTGTCTCGCAGGCGGTGTCCGAGCTGACGCGGGTCGGTGCGGCCGGGCTGCTGGAGGCCAACGAGAAGGCGACCGACCTCCTTGTCTCCGGCGTGGCCGTGCCCGGCGTGGACGGGTGGGACGGCGGCCGTGACCAGCGCGTCCACTTCATCGACTGGAAGCACTGGGGGCGCAACGACTTCGTCGTCGTCTCCCAGTTCCGGGTGGACGTCCCCGGCACGCAGGGACGCAAGCACATCGTCCCCGACGAAGTGCTGTTCGTGAACGGCATCCCCCTGGTCGTCGTCGAGTGCAAGAAGCCGGGCCGCGGCGACGCGATCACCAGGGCCGTCCAGGACATCCGCGGCTACGCCGGGCAGCGGAACACCCGGACGCCGGCGGGCAACCGCAAGCTGTTCCACACCGTCCAGTTGACGGTCGCGACCTGCGGCGAACGCGCGAGGCTCGGGACGTTCACCGCCGGGCCCGAGCACTACATGCCGTGGCACGACCCGTACCCGAGGACGGACGCGGAGATCGCGGCCGGGCTCGGATGCGATGAGAAGTCCGTGACCGAGCAGAACCGCCTGGCCGCGGTGGTGCTGTATCCGGAACGCCTGCTGCAGATCGTCCACGACTACGTCACGTTCATGACGCTCGACGACGGAACCCGCATCAAGGCCGCGCCGCGCTACCAGCAGTACCGCGCGGTGGAACGCGCCCTCGACCGGCTGCTGACGGGCGAGACGAAACCGGCGAACGGCGAGCGTGACGAGCGCGGCGGCGTCATCTGGCACACGCAGGGCTCGGGCAAGAGCCTCACGATGACGTTCCTCGTCCGGCGGATGCGGTCGATCGACGAACTCGCCGACGTGAAGGTCGTCCTGGTCACCGACCGGACGCAACTGCAGCAGCAGCTCTCCAAGACGCTCAGGCTGACCGGCGAGGAAGTGCAGGAGGCCAAGAGCGTCAAGAGGGCCAAGCGGCTGCTGTCCGAGGACGGGCCGGGCATCGTCGCCGTGATGATCCAGAAGCAGCAGGATGTCGCCGCGCGGAAGGCCGACGGCGAGCTGAGCGAGTCGGCCCCGTCACTCGGCGAGCTGAACACCGCGGAGTCGGTCGTCGTGCTCATCGACGAGGCGCACCGGTCGCACGGCTCCCGCCTGCACATGAACCTGCTCGAAGCGCTGCCGAACTGCGCCCGGATCGGCTTCACCGGCACGCCGATCATCATGGGCAAGAAGAAGAAGACGAGCCAGATCTTCGGCCCGGTCATCGACCGCTACCTGCTCGCCGACGCCGAGCGGGACGGCGCCGTCGTGCGGATCTTCTACGAGGGCAACACCGTCAAGGGCGCCGTCCGCGACGGCCGCGACCTCGACGAGGTCTTCGAGGACATGTTCGCCGAGCGGACCGACAAGGAGCGCGAGGAGCTCCAGCGCCGGTACGCGACCCGGGGCGACGTCCTCGAAGCGGAGGAGCTGATCGAGGCCAAGGCCCGGCACATGCTGCGCCACTACGTCGCCGGGGTGCTGCCCGGCGGGTTCAAGGCGCAGGTCGTCGCTAACAGCAGGGAGGCGACGATCCGGTACCGCGAGGCGCTGATCAAGGCGCGGGACCGGCTCGTCGCGGAGGCGGAGAACGTCCCGTCCCGCCTGCTCGGCGTCCCGCTGGACGAGCTGACCCCGCGCCAGGTCGTTCTGGTGCAGGCCCACAAGAAGCTCGCGCTGCTGCGCGCCATGGACTTCGTCCCGGTCATCTCCCCGGGGACGGACGACGACGAGGCCCGCTTCGCCGAATGGACCGACAAGCGCCGCCAGGAAGAGCGCGTCGAGGCGTTCAAGAAGCCGTTCCCGGACGACCTCGGCGAGGGCGACAGGCCGATCGGCTTCCTGCTCGTGAAGTCGATGCTGCTCACCGGGTTCGACGCGCCGATCGAGCAGGTCCTCTACATCGACCGGTCGCTGAAGGAGGCCGAGCTGCTCCAGGCCGTCGCCCGCGTCAACCGTCCGGCCGAGGGCAAGAAATGCGGCTACGTCGTCGACTACTACGGCGTCGCCAACCACCTCGCCGAAGCGCTCAAGGCGTACGCGGCCGAGGACGTCGACGGCGTCCTGTACGACCTGCGGGAAGAGGTCGCCAAGCTCGACCCCATGCGGCGCAGGCTGCGGGCCCTGTTCACCGAGAAGGGGGTCGAACCGTCCGGCGGCACCCTGGAGAACTGCGTCCTGTCGCTGGAGGAGGGGGCACGGTTCGACCGGTTCGAGGCCGAGCTGAAGCGGTTCCTCACCACAATCGACGTCATCCTCCCCGAGCCGATCGTCAGCCCGTACCTGCCCGACGCCACGCTGTACGCGGAGATCGCCATGCGGGCCCGGCGGCGCTACCGCGTCGACGGCGGCGACTTCGATCCCTCCGCCTACGGCGCGAAGGTCCGCGACCTCATCGACGAGCACCTGCGGTCGCTCGGCATCGACGAGAAGCTGCCACCGGTGTCGCTGACCGCCGACGACTTCGAGGAGAAGGTCGCCGCGCTGCCCGGCGCGCGGACCCGCGCCTCGGAGATGGAGCACGCCGTCCGCGACCACATCGAGGTCAACCGGGGCAGGGACCCGCGCCGCTACCGCCTGCTCAGCGAACGGCTCGAAGAGATCCTGCGCGAGTACGCCGACGACTGGGAGCAGCAGGCCGCACTGCTGACCGACCTCGTGGCGGAGCTGCGCGCCGACCGTCCCGCGCAGGACGACGACCCGCTGTCCCCGCCCGAACAGGCCATCTACGGGGTGCTGCTGGAGGCGACGGCACGGGACGGGGTCGTCCAGCCGGAGACCGACCAGCAGTTGCGTGACATCGTCACGAAGGTGATCGAGCTGGCGGTGCGGATGACACACCGCCGCGACTTCTGGCGCAGGCCCACTGATCAGAGGGACTTTCGATCCCACGTCGCGCAGTGCCTCTTCGCGAAGGACGTGGAGATCACCCTCGTGCCGGAACTGGCGGACCAGATCGTCGACGTGATCCGGCACTGGAAGGAGGACATCCCGCGGCCGTGACGGCGATGTCCCGGTGCGCCGGTCGCGGGAACGTCGGCGTCCGGTGGCAAGCTGGGACCCGTGGACGGTCGGGCGGCCGTCGAGATCGTCAGGGTCGGTGATCTCGACGTACAGGTGCGGGTGAGTGAGCGGCGTCGCCATGTCCGGCTGACAGTGGAGCGGGATGCCGCCGTCACCGCCGTCGTGCCACCCGGCGTCGATCGGGCCGAACTCGTGAAGATCGTCAAGAGCCGGCGGCGCTGGCTGTACGGCAAGCTCGCCGAACGCCGGGAACTCGGCGAGGCCAGACCGGAGCGCGAATACGTCTCCGGGGAGGGCTTCCCCTACCTCGGCCGCAGCCACCGGCTCCTGATCGTGGACGCGGCGCCGTCACCCGTCCGGCTGATGCACGGGCGCCTGGAGTTGCGCCGGAACGCGCTCGATGACCCGGCCGCGGCGCTGATCGGCTGGTATACGCGGCGCGGCCAGGACTGGCTGCCCAGGCGCCTGCGCCCCTGGGCGGAACGCATGCAGGCGCCGCATGCCGCGCTGAGGGTGCAGCCGCTGGGCTACCGATGGGGCTCCTGCTCGCGGGACGGGCGCCTGAACATCCACTGGGCGACGATGCAACTGCCGCCCGACCTGATCGACTACGTGCTCGCGCACGAGGTGGCGCACCTTCACGAGCGCGACCACGGTGAACGGTTCTGGCGGCGCGTGGAGCGGGCCATGCCGGACTATCGGGCCCGCCGCACGCGCCTCAAGCGCCTTGGCCCGGATCTGTGGCTTCCCTGACGGGCGGGCGCACCGAGTTGTGGATCATGGAGTCATGTGAGAGGTTGCGTTCCCTGTGAGCACCCAGGAGGAGCGTCACGTGCGCGTGCGCGGGAAGCGAATGGCCGAGTGGGAGCGGGCCGCCGGGGTCGCCGGTCTCGTGACGCTGGCCGTCTCCGTTGCGTTGGCGGTGCTCGCCCCTGACCTCGGTCGGCCCCGGGAAGGGGGCGGCATTTCCGCCCGGCACGGGCTCGGCTCGGACGAGCGGGCGCGGGCCACCGAGTGGGGCACGCGTCAACTGCTCGCCCTGAACACTGCGGACCTCACGCGGCCCGGAGAGCTTCGGCGCATCGCCGACTCCATCGCCACTGACTCGCTGCGGAACGACTTGGTCGGGGACGAGAAGCGCTCGATGGCGCACCCGCGGGACAGATTGGCGGGAGCGCGGGTGTCCACGTTCCTGCTCAGGGCCAGCGGACGCGGGCATCGGAGCGCGGGCGACCGGGACGCGGGTGCTGATTGGGCGTTCGCGATGGCCGTGGTCCGTGGTACGACCGCCGGACGGGACGGTGCACCGGTGCCGACCGTACGCCGCTACGACGTTCAGATGGTGCTCACACCAGAGGGATGGCGTTTCGACTACTTGAACCTGTATCCGGGCTCCGTCGCCACCTGGCTCGTGCTCACGTCCAGTAAGGGTAAGCCCACGGACGACATGCTGTTCAGGCGCGAGATCACAAGCAGCATGCGTGTGGTTCTGGGGAATCCGCCCGATGCGGGTGATGGGCGCCCGACCCCGGAAGAGCGGCGTCGCCGGCTGACCGGTGACGGCTTTCGGCGATACTCCGCCTGGCTGGCTCGGATCGGGGTCCGTGGCGGCCAGGCCGACGGCAGTGTCGCGCGCACTGAGATCATCCGGCGCGAGCGCGACTCCGCCGAGCTGCTGATGTTCGTCAACGTCACAGACCCCGACCCGGCTCCAGCCACGGTCATGGTCCCCACCGGCGACGACAGGTTCCGGACGATTGCGCCGCCTGCGCGTCCAGCATCGGGGCGAGCGTTCCCCCGGACGGCGCCTGTGCGCTCAAGGTCACCGTGGTCCGCGAGGACGGCAAGTGGAAGATCGACCGTGTGGTGGACGCCTGATCCGTGCGGAGTGAGGTGACGGCTCCAAGCTCACGACGCCGATCCCGAGGTCAGGGGGCTGCGGGGGAGGGTGACGGGTTCCGGGGGAACGTTGCGGTTGATGCGGTCGCCCGTGGTGGGGTCGATGCTGAAGTAGCCGCTGGCTCCGTTGATCCCCGTGTCCTTGAGCAGGCCGAGCTGGTTGCAGACGCCGAACAGGTTGGGCAGGGCGCGGGGAGTGGTGACGTTCTCGACGGCTTTGCGGATGGCGGTGACGGCCGTCTGGACGGCGTCGTGGGCGGTGATGGCCCATCCGGTGTCCAGGTCGGAGATCGGGAACCGAGCCTTGGTATACGCGGTCTCGAAGGCTTCGTAGAGGTTCTGGCCGGCGTGGGCCTTCAGCTGGATGGGGTCGGCGAGCGGGGTGTAGACCACTTCGATGGGGACGGCGGGGTCGCCCAGGATCGGGGGATGCCCGCTGTAGAGGTCGGGGCTGGCGGAGCGTTGCAGTAGTGCGCCGTCGGACCCGGTGACGACGGTGATGGGGTGGGCGCGTTCGGGCCGGTTGTGCAGGGCGCGCAGGAAGTCCTTGAGGTTCTTGGCGCGTCCGCTGAAGTAGACGAGTTCGGTCTTGCCCAGTTGCTGGGCGATGGTGTCCAGCGCCTGGGAGCCGCCGCGTGGGGCGTAGGGGTAGTAGCTGGCCGCCTTGAGGTGCTGCTGCTTGCGATGCCTCTGGAAGGTCTCGGCGAGGGAGCGGGCGTAGGTGTCGGCGGTGCCGGCGCTGGTGTTGCTGACGCTGACCAGCGCCGCGGTGGCCGGGGCCGGCTTCAGCTGCTTCGCGATGGCGTTGAGCTGCTCGGTGTTGCTGATGGCCACCCGGGCCAGGCACATGCCCTTTCCCGCCTCGGCACTGTTGGCGATCTTGGTGAAGTGGTCGGCGGTGATGATGTCGCCGACCATGGGGATGTCACGCTTGGCCAGCCACTGGGTCGCCTTCGCGGTCTCGTCCTGGCTGAGACCCAGGCCGGTGACCGCGAGCAGGTGGTCGGTGCCCTCGGGGTCCGTCATCTTCTCCAGCGGGCGGACGGCCTCCTCCCAGTGGATTTCGTTGGCCCCTTGGTTGGCCACCACCAGCCGGATCTTGGGACGTTTGCCGGGGTCGTTGTTGGCCCTGATCTGGGCCATGTAGGCCCCCCGCAGTTGGGGGACCGTACGGGGGTCCAGCGGGGTGTCGGGGTCGGCGGCGGTCAGGGGCGCCATGAAGGCCACGGTGGCGTAGGTGCCCGGCCCGTCCTTGGTGGCGATGTCGTTCTGCTCCCCGATGAGCTGCATGACCGATTCCAGCTTGGGTCCGAAGACGCCGGGATCAGCCGACTTCTTGGGAACGGCGACCCCGACGCATTGCCGATCCGTCCATTCCAGATGCTCATGGTCGCCGCAATGCCCGCTCGTCCGGAGCAGGACGGTGAACACGACGGCGGCGATGAGCGTGGCGCCGATCGCGATGGCCGCCGGTCGCGAGCGCCAGTCCGGCTTCTTCCACCTGATCCTTCCGGTCCGGCGCGGCTCGCTCGTTTCTGTTTCGCCGGTCGATGAACCGGCCTCTTCTGGCGGTGCCCCCACCTTGACGCGCTCCCACGCCTGGATCCACTCAAGGTGATGTTTCTCGGAGACTCCGCAAGCCAGGACGAACGCGCTCAGCGGCTCCTTCTTGATCGCGCTGTTCCCCCTGACCATCGCATGGGCGGTGGCTCTGGGGACGTACGTTCCGGCCTTCTTGGCGTTCGCCTCGATCTGGTGGTAGCTCAACCCGGACAAATCGTAAAGTTCCCGCAGCTTGTCGCGCAAATCGTTCAGAGTTTTCACTTTGTGGAGGTTCGGGACTTCCGGGGGAGGGAGCATGGCCGGTGCCTTCGCGTCTGATCGCATCTGAGAGTGTCCAAGTGCATCCGAAAGCGTAGAGAACCGCAGCGCACGGCGCTGCCCAAGTCGCCGAATCGACCGGTCCGGATCCAGAGACGGACGAGTTCCGCCGAGACGCTGCGCAGGTGAGCCCAGGCGTCGATCCAGGTTCTGCCGGAGATGTCCCGCTGGTCGTCGGCCAGTGGAATCAGGTGCTCTGATGATTTCGAGCTGCGCGGTTCATCCGGCTCCCACATGCATGGAAGAGCGCCCGGATCCACGAAAGGAAATGTCGTCATGACCGACCGTCCCCCTCGCGAACATGAGGGTTGCCCGGCAGAAGAGCGTTACTGGAGGATTCGCGTCGGGCTGGAGTTCGTTCGTTTCGCCCTGGCGATGTTCATCGACCATTTCTGGGAGATCCTGCGGCGTCACTGACGCCTGAAATGACGGAGTGGCGGGCCTCCTGCCCCAAGACGACCGAATCGTGCAGGCAGGAGACCCGCTCACTCTGAATTCCCGCTCGTCAGGGCGTCATGCCGGGTGCCGCGGTGACTCTCGGGTGGCCGATGTGCATGCGGTGGGGGCCGTGCGCGCCGCCTCACCGAACAGCCTCCGGCAGCACCTCCGGCCGGCGATGCTCCTCGGCGGCCCGCGGGGCGCGGAGCTCCGTCGGCGCGTGCTCGCCGCGGAGAGGCCCTGGCAGGTTGCGACCAAGGGCAGGGTCGCGTGTGGGCAAAGCGTGATATTTAAGGCAATTGCCCGAAATGTCACCGTCGCAGTGCCGCCGTTCCCGATCCCCCTCGGGGCGCCCCCCGCCCCGGCCGGGAGCGGCCGCGGAAGGGCTCCCCCGATGCGACGACTCCTGCCGTATCTGCTCCCGGCCGTGCTGGCCGCGGCGCTGATCGCCGTCCTGGACGCGCCGGCGTCCGCGACCCCGCCCAACATCCCGTCCGCCGCCACCGCCGCGAGCCGGCTGGCGTCCCTCACCGTCGCCGCCGAGTCGCACCAGAGCACCTACGACCGGGACCTGTTCCCGCACTGGATCACGATCTCCGGCGCGTGCAACACCCGCGAGACCGTCCTCAAGCGGGACGGCACGAACGTCGTCACCAACTCGTCCTGCGCCGCGACGTCCGGCTCCTGGTACTCGCCCTACGACGGCGCCACCTGGACCGCCGCGTCCGACCTCGACATCGACCACATGGTGCCGCTCGCCGAGGCGTGGGCGTCCGGTGCCTGGGCCTGGACGACGTCCCGCCGCCAGTCCTACGCCAACGACCTCGGCGGCCCCGAGCTGTGGGCCGTGACCGACAACGTCAACCAGAGCAAGAGCGACAAGGACCCGGCCGAGTGGCAGCCGCCGCGCGCCGCGTTCCGTTGCACCTACGCCCGTGCCTGGATCCAGGTGAAGTGGTACTACGACCTCACCGTCGACAGTGCCGAGAAGAGCGCCCTCACCTCGATGCTCGGCACCTGCTGATCCGTCCCGACCCGCCGCCCGGTGGAAAGGGCGGCGGGCCGCCGGAGCGGGACGTCCAGAACAAGACTTCTAAAATCCCCGGGCATGTCGCTGTCGCACCTGCCCGACTCGGCGCATCCGCGGGTCGCCGTCGATCCGGCCCTCTCCGAGGACGAGCGGCGGAGGCTACGGGAGAGCCAGGACGTCCTGCCGCCGGGGACCAGTCCGCCTCCCGGCCGGTTGCACGGGCTCATCGGCGGTGCCGCCGCCCGCCTCGCCCGCAGGCTGCACGGCCGCTACATCGTGGCCGCCGACCTCGACCCCGACGCCAAGATCCTCCTCTGCAGGGCGCAGGACGCGATCGGCGCGGTCCTGGAGTCGGAGGTGAACAAGGCCGGGCTCCTCGACGGCATGGACAACGCGCTCACCCTCCCCGCCGAGGAATGGGACATCGCCCAGACGCTCGTGACCCATTCCCGGATGCGGGAGGAGCAGCGGGCCCTCCGCGAGTCCGATCTGACCCCGCTCGAGAAGTCTCGGTTCGCTCCGCAGCGGGACGCCCTGCGACGCTCCGTGGCGGCGGTGACCGCACGGATCGAGGCGCTGGAGGAGTACGCCGCGCGGACGGCGGCGGCCGATGCCGTCTACCGGAGGCAGCGGCGCCGGACGCTGCCGCCGCCCGACCGCGGCGCCGAGATGGCGGAACTGCAACGGCGGAACGAGGCGTACGAGGAACTGCTGGCCCGCACCGCCGCGCACGAGCTCGCGACCGAGCGGATCGAGGAACTGGCCGAGGACGCGTCGGAGATCGAGGCCGCGCTGCGCCGGGCCGCCGACGCGGGCACCCGCCTCGGCCCGCCGTCCGCCCCCTGACGTCCGGCGGGCGCGATGTCACCGCCCGCGGCTAGGGTGACCGGCGATCAGTCGACGGGCGGGAGAGCAATGGCGGCCACCGGGCTTGACGGCATGGACGACATCGACTGGGCGTCGCTCGGTCACGCCTACGGGCCGGCGGATGACTTCCCGCAGACGCTGCGCGATGCGGTCGGTGACGATGACGAGCGGGCCGGTGAGGCGACCGAGCACCTGTTCAGCAGCATCTACCACCAGGGCACGCTGTACTCGGCGACGCCGCGGGCCATACCGTTCGTCGCCCGCCTCGCCGCCGATCCCGCCACGCGCAGGCGCCACAAGCTGGTGGGCCTGCTCAGCGCGATCGCCGACACCGATGACGCGGCCCCGGAGATCCTAGCGGACGTCCGCGCCGCCCTGGCCCGCGAGGCTCCGCTGCTGATCCCGCTGCTGGACGACCCCAACGACGACATCCGGCACTACGCCACCTCCTTGCTCGGCAACCTTCCGGACTCGTGCGCCGCCGAGGTGCTGCCCGCGCTCCGGGCGCGCCGGGCGAAGGAGCGGTCGCCGCGCGTGGTGGCGGGCCTGCTCGCCGCAGCCGGCCGCCTCGACCCGCAGGGCAGCGCGGACTGGCTGGCCGACGAGGCGGCGGGAGGCTCCACCGCCGCCCGCGCCGGAGCACTGTGGGCGATCGCCGACAACGACCTTCCCTGGCCGGACGCCGCCTCGGAGGCGGCCGCCGAGTGCTGGATGGAGGGCGAGCCGCTGCACGGCTGGATCTGGGCGGACGACCCCTTCGACGACATCGCCGACCACATTGACGGCGCGTCGTTCGTCGTCCTGGCCCGCACCCTGCTCGACCGGGGGCCCGCCGACTCCGCGCGGACGGCCGTCGATGCCGCCTACCAGCGCTGCGTGCGGTCGCGCCGGGCCCGCGCCGAGATGGTGCCGGTGCTGAGGGCGGGCCTCCGGCACCCCGACCTCGATGTCCGCGTCGCGGCGGCGACCGCGATCCGCGACGTGCGCGAGGCCGCCGTGCAGACCGCCGACGCCCTGGCCGGGATCGTCGCCGCCGGACCGCCCGCGGACACCGGCTCGCCCGAAGCCCGGGTCTTCGACGCGGCCCTGGAGACGCTGATCGAACTCGGCGACCCCCGCTGGCGCGAGCCGTTCCTCGTCGCTCTCGGCGCCGGCACGGTGACCACCGACGCCATGGAGCTGCTCATCGACACCGGTGTGCCCGCCGACACCGAACTCCTCGCCGCGACACGGCGGCGGCTGGCGGCGATCCCTCTCGGCGAGCCCGCGGACTCCGGCGGTAACACAGAGTCCGGCGGTAACACAGAGTCCGGCGGTAACACAGAGTCCGGCGGTAGCACGGACTCCGGCGGGTACGACGCCTACCTCGGCAGGATGCGCCGGCACAACGAGGTGAACGGCCTGACCCGGCTGCTGCACCGCTGGGGCCCCGACGCGGCGGAGGCGGTGCCCGAGCTCGTCCGGCTCGTCCCGCACGACAATGGGTGTTCGGTCCGGGCCCTGGCGGCGATCGGTTCCGCGGCGCCGGCGGCGGTGCCCGCGCTGGCCTCGACCCGCGACGACCCGGACGCGTCCTGGCGGCTGCGCCTCGACTGCGCGCGGGCCGTCGTCGCGATCACCGGCGACACCGCCCAACTGGCCGCCTGCATCGCCGAAGCCGCGACGACCGATCCAGTGCTGGCCGCGCAGACGGCCGTCGATAACGATGTGCCGCTTGACGATGTCCTCGCCGCCCTGCGCGCGCTTGCCTACACGGCTACGGAAGACGAACCGTCCGCCATCAGGCAGCGGCTGGAGGCGGCGCGGCTGCTGCTGCGCGCCGGCGACAAGGCCGGGGACAGCGACAGGGCCGCCGCGCTGGAGGCCGCCGCCGACGCGATCGACAGGGGGCGCCACACCAGGGACGCGGCCGATCTCGCCGGACTGGTCGGGCCCGACGCCGAACCGCTCCTCCCGCGCCTGCGCAAGCTCCTCGGCGACTGGTTCACCGACACCGCCGCCGCGCTGGCGATCCGCCGCATCACCGGCGACTCCGTCCCGCTCGTGGACGCCGTCCGCCGCAACCTCTCCACCTTGGGCGGCGGTCCGTGGCTCACGGCGATGCTGCGCGAGCTCGGCACGGACGCGGCCCCGCTCGTCCCGGACCTGCGCGCGCTGATCGACGGCGACGCCGCGATCCCGGGTGTCGGCGTTTACGGCCGGCAGGTGCGCCAGGACAAGGAGGAGCGCCGCGAACTCATCGCCCTCCTCCCGAGCCTGACGGCTTAGCGCGGCCCGGTGGCAGGCGCGCCGTGACGCGTCGCCCGGCAGATGCGCCGCCCGGTGATGCGCCGGGCGGCCAGGTGCGCCCCGGCGACGCCGGCGGCGGCGAACGTCAGGCCCAGTGCCGCGTGCCACGCCCGTGCGGGACGTAGCACGCCCCGGCGCCGCAGCCGAGCGCGGGCCCACACCGTGTAGGGGACGACCACCAGCGCCGAGGTGACCGAGCCGGGCGTGTACTGCCGCAGTGCGGCGGCCTGAGCGAGATGGACCAGACCGTGCAGTCCGAACCCGGCGAGCGCGGTCTGGTAGGTCGCGGACCGTCCGCCGGTGCGCCGCCCGTCGACCGCGGCCCCGGTGACGAGCGCTCCCATCAGTGCGACCGCGACGGCGAACTCGCGCTCGTCCACGGACTCCATCCACCGCCAGAGCCGTTCGGGCGCCTCCGGGAAGCGTTCGCGCAGCTCCGGGACGTGCGCCCGGATCCAGCCGGGGCCGGCGGCGACCTCTTCCGTGTCGTGCACAGCCCACGCGACCAGCAGTCCGATCCCGGTCTCACCCAGCATGCCGCCCAGTTTGTCAGGGCCTCCGCTCCTCAGGGTTCCGCGCGGCTTCCCGGACGCCGCTACGAATGTCATTCTAGAATCGTCTTCAATCACGTCTGCGGGAGGTGCCTGATGGCGGTGGATCCGACTGGTGCGGGGCTCAAGCGGTTCCTGTCCGAGGACCCCGGCGGGCCGGTGGTGATGCTGAACCTGCTGCGGTTCCGCGAGGGCGGCCAGGCGAGCTACGCCCGCTACTCGAAGGTGGTCGGCGAGACCATCCTCCCCCGGTACGGCGCCGAGGTCCTCTACTACGGCAAGGGGTCGACCGCCCTGGTGGCCGAGGACGGGCAGGCATGGGACGCCGTCCTGCTCGTGCGGTACCCGTCCCGGGAGGTCTTCGCCCGGATGGTCGCCGACCCCGACTTCCAGGCCGTCGCGCACTTCCGCACCGAGGGGCTCAGCGAGGCGGTGCTTCAGGCGACCGTCCAGGTCGGCGGCTGATCCGGCCCCACGGCTTGGCCACGGCGAGGACGGTCGCGAAGGTCAGCGCCGTCAGCGACACCGCGGGCGGGTAGAACAGGTTCGAGATGAACTCCGGTTCGGCCGCGCCCGCGGTCAGGGTCCGGCCGTAGTCGCCGACCTCGTCCATGCCCGGTTGCAGCAGCACCAGGATGAGGGTGCACAGGACCAGGTTGAGGACGAGCTTGACCGCCACCCACCAGTAGCGCAGCAGCCCCCAGCGCGTGCCGAGGCCAAGGATCAGCCCGGTGACGAGGCAGATCAGCCCGGACGCCAGCATCGGCCACACGACGAAGGTCGCCAGCGCCTCGTAGGCGAGGCCGCGCACGTGGTCCGTCGTGCCGAAACGTCCGGTCAGTACCAGGACGGCCACCATGACGTCGATCCCGATCCACGCGCCGGCGGACACGATGTGCACGATCAGCGTCGTCTTGCGCCAGCGCCTGCCGAGGCGGAAACGGGGGTCCTGCCGGACGCGGGTGCGTTCCTGTAGCGCCATGTCAACGGTCCTTTCCGTGCGGTCTGACATGACGATGCCGGTCGGGTTCCGGGGGTGTCGTCACGTGCGCGGCGGCTTCGCGCGTACGACGGGCGGCGCAGCGGGGGCCGCGACCGGTACCACCGGGGAGGTAAGCCGGGACAGTGAACCGGGACAGTGAGCCCGGGACAGTGAACCGGGCAGGTGAACCGGGAACTGGAGACTGTCTCTAGAGAAAGTCTCTGGAAACCGCTAGGGTCCCGGTATGAGCGAATTGCGGGTCGCTGTCACCGGCGGGAACCGGGGTGTGGGTCGCGCGGTGGCGGGCGAGGCCGCCCGGCGGGGGCACCGGGTGGTGATCGTGGCGCGGCGGCCGGACGCGGGGGCGGACGCCGCGCGCGAGATCGGCGCGGACCTGGTCGTGGGCGACCTGTCGTCCGTGCGGGCCGTGCGGGAGCTGGCCGGGAAGCTGCCCGACGTCGACGTGCTCGTCCACAACGCGGGCATCTGGCCCAGCCGGCGCGTGCTCACCGAGGACGGCTTCGAGCAGGCGTTCTTCACCAACCATCTCGCGCCGTTCCTGCTGAACCGGCTGCTGGAGGAGCGCCTCCGCCGGGTGGTGCAGGTCAGCGCGGGCCTGTACGTCACCGGGCGGGTGGATCCGGACAGGACGCCCACCGGGGACGACTTCCACGCCGTCCACACCTACGCGAACACCAAGCTGGCGAACCTGATGATGGTCCCGCTGTTCGCCGAGCGGTGGAAGGGCGCCGGGGTGACGATCGACGCGGTGCATCCCGGCGTCCTCCGGACGGACCTCGGTGCCCGCAAGGGGGTCTTTGGCGCCCTGCTTAAGGCGGTCAAGTGGGCGATGAAGCCCCCGTCGAAGAGCGGCCCTCCCGTCGCCGACCTGATCACCGCGGAGGGGACGGGCCGGTACTTCCACGTGCGCAAGGAGATGCCGCTGAAGCCGAAGGCGCTCGACGCCGCCCTGGCGGCCAGGCTCTGGGCTGACGCGGAGAAAGCGCTCGATGTCGCCTAAGCACCAGGGCACGGACGAGACCGTCGCGCGGATCCTGGCCGAGGCGCTCCGGGTGCACGCCGAACGCGGGCACGACGGCTTCACGATGAAGGCCGTCATCGCCGCCACCGGGATGAGCAGCGGCAGCCTCTACCACCACTTCGGCTCGTTCGACGGCCTCGCCGCAGCCCTCTACGCGCGCTGCATGGGCGAGCTGCTCGACGCCCTGCTGGACGCCCTGGACGGGATCACCGACGCGCAGGCCGGCGTCGAGGCGGTGACGCGCGCGTACCTGCGGTTCACCCGGGAGCGCAGCGATGCCGCCCGGTTCGTCCACGCCTCGGCGTATGCGGCGTTCCTGCCGGAGCACGCGGCGACGCTCGCGGAGTCGAAGGCGCCGCGCATCGCCCGCCTCATCGCGTGGATGGCGCCGCACGTGGCCGCCGACCGCGTCGCCCGGCTGTCGCCCGCGATGATGGAGATGCTGCTCATCGGCCCGGTCGCCGAGACCGCCCGCCGCTGGCTGTCCGCCCCGGACGCCGTCGACCTGGACGAGGCCGCCGCCGTCCTGCCGCCCCGGATCTGGCGCTCGCTCCAGCCCTGACCGCCCAGCCCGGACGGGACGTTCGGAGCATCCAGAACAGGACGCGACCGGCAGCCGAAGCCGCCTCCGCCGGAGGTGGCGGAGGCGGCGACGACGGCGACCGCGACGGGTCAGTACAGGCCCCACAGCTCGTAGCTGGCCCAGGGGGCGGAGCTGCCCTTGCAGTCGTAGGCCTGCCAGCCGGACTGCATGCCGGCTTTGCCCGCGGCCGCGCAGCTGGAGTACCAGTAGAAGGTCTGGCCGGTGTTGTGCCATGAGGCGGCGAGCGCCGGGGTGGCGGTCGCGGCGACCGTCAGCGCGGAGCCCGCGACCGCCATGGCGACGGCGGCCTTCCTGATTTTCATGAACCCTCCTGTGGACGGAGTGCGACTGGACGGTCACAGTATGCGTTCAGCTTTCCTGGATGGAGTATCCGGGAAAACACGTACCGTGACCATCGGGCGCGGGAAGGTCACTCTGTGTGGGTTGCGATGCGCTACCAGCTCTCGGTGCGGCGCCACATCTGGAGGTACGCCTCGGCGCCGCGGGCCAGGTCGTCGACGACCTCCTGCCCGCTGATGCCGCGCATGTCGGCGATCCAGTCCGGGACGAGCCCGTAGTTCGCGACGCCGTCGGTGTTGACGTCCCAGGTGCGCTGACCGGTGCGCTGCCGGTCGAGGGGGACGCCGCCGACCGGGGACGGGAACGGGTACCGCAGCGGGTTCCCGGCGTTGTTCGCGCGGGGCGGTGGCAGCGCGCCCATCCCGTTGGCGTCCAGCCCGTAGGCGTAGCCGAACGTGTAGCGGGGGTCGCGGTACTGCCTGTTGCGGTTCCATTCGGCGACGAACCGGTCGGACGCGTTGCCGTACCCGGCGACCATGCCGCCGAGCCCGTAGATGCGGCCCATGTAGTGCTCGTCGGTCCAGCTGTGGGACGACATCACACCGGAGTAGTGCGCGCCTTCCAGGATGTCGAGGGTCTGGCCCGCGGCCTTGCCGCTCATGTGGTCGATCTCGACGATCATGTGCCGGTCCATCATGCCCCGGATCATGTGCTCGCCGAGGCCGGTCAGTCCGAGGATGTTGCAGTGCGGCGCCTTCGGATACAGCGGCAGCGTGATGCCCGCCTTCCCGAGGTACCGCAGGAACGCCGCCACCTGGTCGTCCACCGCGCCGGCCGGTGCGATGGCGTTGTCGTGGACGGGGCCGGTGCACGTCTCGGCCTGCCAGAAGCGCCCGGTGCCGAGGAAGTTGCCGGCGTTGACGATGGCGCCGGTCGTTCCGCCGTCGAACCGTACGCCGCAGAGCGCGTTGTCGAACTTGTGGCAGACGAACATCGAGGAGACGCCGAGGCGCTTCACCTCGTCCAGGCCGCGGTCGATGTCCTGGCGGGTGCACTGCGGGACGCCCGCGATGACCCGGCAGCCGAACGGCTCCGAGGTCTCGATGCCGAGGACGACGGCGAGCTTGCCGTCCTGGATGACCCGGCGCGCCTCGGCCGAGTCGCGGACGATGCGGAACCACCCCTCGCCGGGGCCGCCGCTCCGCGCGTCGATGTAGGACTCCAGTTCGCGCATGCGCTTCGCCTGGAGCCGGATCACGTCCATCTCGTCGCACGCGTTGCGCTTGAGCGGATAGACCTCGCAGAGCTGCCGGTTGGCGACGAGGTGGTTGACGAGGATCCGCTGTCCGGCGCGCCAGGACCGTTCGAGCCAGGTGTAGTAGACCTGCTGGTGGGTGCGGGAGTCCCAGGCGGGCCAGTCCTTGAAGGCCGGCCAGCCGTCCGGGTCGTGCGTCCCGAACGGGGTGCCGTGCCGCATGAAGTTCTCGAACCAGGCGAACACCCCGTTGCCGGCGTGGTCGGGGCAGTCGCGCAGCGCCTCCTGGATGCCGCGCGGGTCGAACGGCTTGCCGCAGAGCACCTGGCCGCCGAACGCCTCATAGGACATCAGGTGGCTGTGGGCGTCGACGTAGCCGCGCACCTCCCCGCCCGTGCCCGCGTCGGCGTGGGCGGGTGCCGCGGGGTGGACGGCGGTGAGCAGGGCGGCGAGGAGGGGCAGCAGGGTGAGGGCGGCGGGGAGGGGGCGGGAGCGTCGCAGGGACAGTCGCAAGGGCATGGGCACCTCGACCGGGGGTGGGGTCCGCGCTTCTCTCCCGAGTGAAACACCGATCCGGACGAAAGTGAACAAGCCTCACGTTGCGCGAGAAGGCGTGCGATCGCCTGCGCTCGCCGGGTACCGGTGAGCGGGACGCCCTGGCCCGGCCGGACCCGCCGCGCTCATCATGGAGGGTTATGAGCGAGCTGACGATTCCGGGTCTGCTGGAGCGGGCCGCGCAGGACTCCCCGGACGCCGAGGCGGTCGTGGACGGCGACGTCCGGGTCACGTACGCGGAGCTGCGCGAGCTGGTGCGCGAGGCGACGGCCGCGTTCATCGGCGCCGGTGTGGACGCCGGCGACCGCGTCTCGATCTGGGCGCCGAACGGCCTGCGCTGGATCGTCACCGTGCTCGGCGCCATGGGCGCGGGCGCGACGCTCGTCCCGCTGAACACGCGGTACAAGGGCGACGAGGCCCGGTGGCCGCTCACCAAGGCCGAGGTGGTGATGCTGTTCGTCGAGGACGGCTTCCTCGGCATCGACTACCCCGGCATGCTCGGCCTGGACGAGTCGGGCACCGTCCCCGGCCTGCCGGACCTTCGGCGGATCGTCACGTTCAACGGACCCGCGCGGCCGGGCGTCGACTCCTGGGACCAGTTCACCGCCGGGGCCGTACCGGCGGCGGAGGCCGACGCGCGGACGGCGGCCGTCCGCCCGTCCGACGTCGCCGACATCCTGTTCACCTCCGGGACGACCGGCCGGGCCAAGGGCGTCGTGATCACCCACGAGCAGAACGTCCGGACGTACGCGGCATGGACGAGCCGGACCGGCCTGAAGGCCGGTGACCGGTACCTCATCGTCAACCCGATGTTCCACACGTTCGGCTACAAGGCGGGCGTGCTGGCGTGCGTGCTGAAGGGCGCCGCGATGGTGCTCCAGCGCACCTTCGACGTCCCGGAGACGCTGCGGCTGATCGAGCAGGAGAAGATCACCGTGCTGCCCGGCCCGCCGACCATCTACACCACGCTGCTGGACGCCCCCGGCCGGGAGGAGCGCGACCTCTCCTCCCTGCGCCTGGCCGTGACCGGCGCGGGGGACGTGCCCGTCGCGCTGGTGCGGCGCATCAAGGAGGAGCTGTTCCCGCAGGTCGTCACCGCGTACGGGCTGACCGAGTCGTCCGGCACCGTGACCGCCTGCTCGGTGGACGACGACGACGAGACGATCGCGACGACGTCCGGCCGGGCCATCGACGACGTCGAGGTCAAGATCGTCGATGAGAAGGGCGAGCCGGTCCCGCCGGGCACCGACGGCGAGATCCTCGTCCGCGGCTACAACGTCATGCAGGGCTACCTCGGCGACCCGGAGGCGACGGCCGAGACGATCCGCGACCGCTGGCTCGACACCGGCGACCGGGGCCGCCTGGACGAGCGCGGCAACCTCGCCATCACCGGGCGTACCAAGGAGATGTTCGTCGTCGGCGGGTTCAACGTGTACCCGGCCGAGGTCGAGGACGCCCTCGCCCGCCACGACGCCGTCGCCGAGTCGGGCGTCATCGGCGTGCCCGACCCGCGGATGGGCGAGGTCGCGCGCGCCTTCGTCCGGCTCCGCCCCGGCAGGACCGCGACGGCGGATGAGCTGATCGCGCACTGCCGGGAGCGGCTCGCGAACTTCAAGGTCCCCAGGGAGGTCGTCTTCGTGGACGACCTCCCGAAGACCGCGTCCGGCAAGGTCCGCCGCGTGGAGCTCAAGGAGCTCACAGAGCAGCGATGACGCGGGCCCTGTGCTCGGCCACCGAGCCCCAGGCCGAGTACAGCGCGCGCGCCTTGCGGATCCACAGCGACGGGTCGTACTCGTCGGTGTAGCCGATCGCGCCGTGCACCTGGAGCGCGGTCTTGGCCAGCCCGTAGGACGCCTCCGAGGCGGCGACCTTCGCGGCCGAGACGTCCCGCGCGAAGTCGGGCGTCCCGTACGACAGCGCCGCCCCGTACACCAGCGGGCGGGCGAACTCCAGCTCCACCATCGCGGTCGCCAGGTGGTGCTTGATCGCCTGGTACTCGCCGATCGGGCGGCCGAACTGCTGCCGCGTCTTGGCGTATTCCACCGACACGTCCAGCAGTGCCTGCCCGAGCCCGATCTGCTGCGCCGCGCACAGCAGCACGCCGAAGTCGGTGAACCCGCCGCCGCCCTCCACGCGGAACAGGCGCCGTGCGGGGTCGAGCGACGCGAGCGCCTCGCCGGGCTTGCGCTCCACCCGGTCGGCGGTCAGCACGAGGTCGGCGGCGTCGGCGTCCAGCGCGTGCGGGACGGCCAGCGTCACGACCGCCTCGCCCTCCGCGATGCGCGGCAGCCACGGCGACTCGCCCAGCAGCTCGGCCGCCGCGAGGGTCTCCACGTACGGCCCGGGAGCGGCGGCGCGGCCCAGCTCCTCCGCCGCGACGGCCAGCTCCACCGGCAGCCGCCCGGCGCCGCCGAACGCCTCCGGCACCGCGACCGCGAACACCCCGGCCTCCGCGACCGCCGTCCACAGCGCCCGGCCCGGCCCGGAGTCCCCGGCCGCCCAGGCCCGCGCGATCTTCGCGGTGCCCGCGTCGGCGAGCAGCCGGCGCAGCGTCTCGCCGAACATCCGCTGCTCGGCGTCCAGAACGAACTTCATCGGGAACCCCTCGGCAGGCCGAGCAGCCGCTCGGCGATCACGTTGCGCTGGATCTCGTTGGTGCCCGCGTAGATCGGGCCGGCGAGCGAGAACACGTAGTTCTCCAGCCACTCCGACTCGACCTCGCCGTCCGGGCCGAGCAGGTCGAGCGCCGTCTCGTGCAGCGCCACGTCCAGCTCCGACCAGAACACCTTGTTGAGGCTGGACTCGGCGCCGACGTCGTCGCTCCGCGAGATCGTCTCGAAGCCCTTGAGCCGGTAGGCGCGCGACCTGATCCAGGCGTCGGCGACCCGGTCCCGCAGCGCGGTGTCGGACGGGTCGGCGCGCTCCCGCCACAGCTCGACGAGCCGCTCGGCCGCCGCCGTGAACCGGCCGGGGCTGCGCAGCGTCAGCCCGCGCTCGTTCCCGGCGGTCGCCATCGCGACCCGCCAGCCGTCGGCGGGCGCGCCGATGACGTCCTCGTCCGGGACGAACACCTTGTCGAGGAACAGCTCGGCGAACGCGGGCTTGCCGTCCAGCCGCCCGATCGGGCGCACGGTCACGCCCTCGGCGTCCAGCGGGAACATCACGTAGGTGAGCCCCTTGTGGCGGGACGACTCCGGATCCGACCGGAACAGCCCGAAGCCCCGGTCGGCGAACGCCGCGCGGGAGCTCCACGTCTTCTGCCCGTCCAGCAGCCAGCCGCCGTCGGTGCGCGTCGCCGTGGCGCGCAGCGCGGCGAGGTCGCTGCCCGCGCCCGGCTCCGACCACGCTTGCGCCCAGATCACCTCGCCGGCCGCCATCGGCGGCAGGATCCGCGCGAGCTGCTCCGGCGTGCCGTGCTTGAGCAGCGTCGGCGCCAGCAGGTTGATCCCGTTCTGGCTGACCCGGCCGGGCGCGCCCGCCGCGTAGTACTCCTCCTCGAAGACCAGCCACTGCAGGACCGAGACGCCCCGGCCGCCGTACTCCTCCGGCCACGACACCGTCCCGAGGCGCGCCGCGCCGAGCGTCCGCTCCCACTCCCGGTGGGCCGCGAACCCCTCCTCGGTCTCCAGCGAGGGCAGCGGCTCGGCCGGGACGTGCGCGCGCAGCCACTCCCGCACCTCCGCGCGGAACGCCTCGTCCGCCGTCCCGAACTCAAGATCCATGAGCACCTTCTTTCTAACAACTGTTTGGTAGAGTAACCGCCCGCGCGGCACGCTACCGCCCGCACCTCCCGTCCAGTGAGATACCGGGGCCCGTTCCCCGGCCCGTTCCCCGAGCTCGTTCTCCGGCTCGTTCTCCGGCGGCGGTGACGCAGCCCCCGGCTCAGCCGCCGAACGCGGCGGCGTCCTCCTCGCTCACCTCCGCCGGGACCGCGCACACCGCGCAGTCGTCCAGCGGGTGCAGCAGCACGCCGTACCAGCGCAGGACGCTCTGCTCGTCGATGGACACCCCCATCGGCGGCAGCCCCGCGTGCCCGAACTCCCGCCGGTTGATCCACTGGTGGATCGGGGCCACGAGGTCGGCGGCGAGCGAGGCGAAGGTCGGCGACTCCCCGCCGAGCAGCTCCAGCAGCGCCAGCTTCACCATGTGCAGGGCGATCGGCACGATGTCGGACGACAGGCCGGGCTGCGGGGCCACCTCCCGGTCGGTGTAGGACACCTGGGCCGCGTCGCCCGCGCTGCCGATCTCGTTGTCGGCGGCCTCCGCAGGCAGCGCCTGCACGAAGCACTGGTAGCAGGGCGTCACCCCGGGGACCACCCGCTGCACGATGCCGCCGTACGCGCGCCGGTGCACGCCGCCGAGGATCAGCGGCAGCCCCTCCTGCACGCACAGCCGGTTGACCAGCAGCCGGCTCTCCCGGTTGTCGGTCGCGCAGACGACGAGGTCGGTCTCCTCCGCGCGCAGCAGGTCGCGCAGCTCGTGCCGGGTCGCGCCGCCGATCCGCAGCTCGCTGGTGCGGACGCGGGCGGCGGGATGGTGGTCGTGGACGACGTCCCGCATCGCGTTCGTCTTCAGGCGCCCGACGTCGGAGAGCCCGCACTCGTGCCGCGAGACGTTCCCGACCTCCAGCCGGTCGTGGTCGAGCAGCAGGAAGCGGCCCACCCCGGCCTTCGCCAGCTCCCGGACGATGAAGCCGCCGCCGGAACCGAGCCCGAGCACCGCCACCGACCGGCGGCTCAGCACGTCCGTCTCCAGGATGCCGTGGACCCGCTCCAGCGCGTCCGCCTCGGCCGGGACGCACGTCGTCCCGATCGGCTCACCGAGCGTCCCGTCGAGCGGCCCGTCGCCCGCACCCGCCTGGGCGTCCGGGGCGCCCGCGCCTGCTCGGGCGTCCGCGACGCGGTGCGCCCGGATGCCGGAGCCGTCCTGCCAGCAGACCGCCAGCACGCCCGGCTCGGCGGGCGGGCGGCCGTCCGCGGGCTCGCCGGGCAGGACGAGCACGTCGTGGCCGGGCGTCCCGTCGACCACGCCGAGGTCGCCCCCGTCGCGCAGGGCGAGCGCCAGCCGGGCGGGCGCCCGCCCGGCCGCGGCGCCGGCGGCGACGGCCATCGCGGCGCCCGTGAACACCAGGTGCCGGGGGAGGCGCTCAGCCACGTCCGAACGCCTTCATGTCCTCGGCGTCGAACTGCGGGACGTCGTCGCCGAGCCGCTCGCCGACCGTGCGGACCTCGAACTTGCCGGTCTGCGGGTTCTGCACGAGCCGCTTGCCGGCCGGCGGGGTGCCGCCCTGCCGCTTCGTCTCCTCCATGAACCGTCGGATGTCGTCGTGCTTGTCACTCATGGGGGCTCCCGTGGGTGTCGGCCGCGGTCGTCGCGCGGGGATCAGGCGTCGAGGAGGAAGTCCTGGATGGGGCGGCCCTCCTGCAGGTGGCACTCGTAGGCGAACAGCCAGAGCTCCGCCTTGCGGATGACCTTGAGCATGGAGTGCGCCGCCGACCAGGTCGCGGGCCGGTAGGTGCAGATCTTCGGCCAGCCGGGCCGGTCGGTCTGCCAGACGTGCATGGCGTGGCTGTTCCCGTACGACTCGATCGTCCTGGTCCCGGACCAGTCCATGAGCGGGAGCGGGGCCGTGATGTACGTGCTCGGGCACTCGTCGGGGTACCCCGGCGGCACGTCGATCTGGATGCGGTAGAACCGGTTGTTGTTGCTCGTCCAGTGCCCGGCGACGAACGTGTCGCCCAGCGTGTCGTAGAAGCTGAACGAAGGGCAGTACCGGCGCAGGCCCGCGCGCTCTTGGGCGAGCCGCATCTGCTGGTAGCCGTCCCAGGCCAAGTGTGTCCCCTTCCCGTTTCCCGTCCCGCCTCAGGGCAGGCGTCCGAGGTGCTGGATGCTCCAGGAGAGCGGCTCGTGCAGCTCGAACGTCCGCCCGTGCAGGCCCGGCGGCCAGTCGACGTGGCTCCGCGGGGCCTGGATCCGGCAATGCGTGGCGACGGCACGGCGGCCGTCCCACCCGGTGCGTATCACGGCCTGGCTGCGACCGCCGCGGAGCCTGACGATCACGAAGACCTCGTGCTCCCCGCTCGGTTCGAGCTCCACCTGGTAATCGGCGGGGAGCTGCCCTGTCACCGGCTGCACGTACCGCACGACGTAGTCGGCGAGGTCGGGAATCGGCCGCAGGCCCGGGTGCACCGGCCCCGGCCCGGCATCCTCCGGTCCGGCGTCTTCGGGTCCGGCATCCTCCGGCCCGGCATCCTCCGGTCCGGCGTCCACGCGCTCTTCGGCGGGTGCCGGGAGAGCCGCCCCGTCCGGAGCGGCCGTCCCGTCCGCGGGCGGCGCCTCCCCGCCCTGCGGTGCGTCCGCGCCCTGCGGTGGCCCCTCCGGCCGGTCGTCGGCGACCTCGTCGATGCCCGCGCCGGGCTCTTCTCCGATGCCCTGGCCGGGAAGCCGCCGCCGCCGGCGGCGGCGGGTGGAGGCCGTTCCCTGGGACGCCGCAAGCCGGTAGGCGTGCGCCGGCACCTGGCCCGGCGGCCGCAGTGCCTCGGTGAGCGGCGGCCGGACGTCCAGTTCGGCGAGCGCGCGGCGGAGCGGGCTCACGCCGGGCAGCACCTGGATGACGGCCTCGGCGCGGACCAGCTTCCGCGCGTCCACGTACAAGAACGGGGTGAGCTGGACCGCCGTGTCCGCCGTCCCCTGGACGCCGACGAAGTTCGCGAGGATCTCGGTGTACTGCGGGCGGTGGTACCGCTCGGCGGACCGGCGGGTGCGCTCCCGGTCGCCCCGGCTCGGCTCCATCAGCCCGATCCAGTGGTGGGAGTGCCACATGCCGATGGACTGGACGCCGAACCGCTCCCAGGCGAGCTGCTCCAGCAGCCGCGTCACCTCCGGGTCGAGCGCCAGCGACGTCGGGGACTTGCCGACCTTGCCCGCCGGCCTGGTCGCGAGGAACACCGTCGGGCCGCCGCCGTGGCTGAACAGGCCGAACAGGTTGCCGCCCGTCTCCAGTTCGTGGTGGCCGGACGTCTCGTCGGTGATCAGTTCGAGTTCGGACTCGTACACGCGGACGATGTAGTGCTCGCTCACCGGAGCGCCTCCACGATCTCGGCCAGGCTGTGCCGCGGCGACCAGACCGCCGGGTCGAGCGCGACGTGCTCGCGGCCCCCGGCGTCGACGTAGAACACCTCGGGCGGGCTCGCGGGGAAGTCCGCGTCGAGCAGGAAGGAGACGGCGAGGTCGTCGCGCGACGCGATGAGCGCCACCCGGTCCGGCCCGTACTCCACGGTCTCGATCGGCTGGAACCCGAGGTCCAGCAGCGCCAGTGCCTCCGTCTCGACGCGGTGGCCGAACACCGAGCCGTCCTCGGCGACGCTGTCGATGAGCGACCGGCCCCGCAGCGCTGGGGAGGAGGGCGCGGACGAGGAGGGCGCGGGCGAGGAGGGCGCGGGCGAGGGGGGCGCGGGCGAGGGGGGCGCAGGGGAGGAGGGCGCGGGGGAGGCGGATGCGAGCGAGGGCGGCGCCGGAGCCGGTCGCAGCCTCAGGCCGCGGACGCCCTGCATGTGCCAGTACGCCTCCACGCAGCTCACCACGAACGCGGCGACCAGCGCGGCGATCACCATCTCGTCCGGGTGGTCGAGCTCGCGGAGGTTGACGTGCGGCCAGGTCGGCAGGGAGCCGTCCGCCCGCGTCGTCGGCCCGCCGCCCCAGGCGAAGCCGGCGATGCGCACCGGGAACCCGGCGGGGCCGTCCTCGGTGGGGAAGACCGAGCCGAGGTAGGCGAACGCGTCGAGCCGGTCGCCGTCGGCCTCGAAGTACACCAGGATCGCCGGGCGCCCGGAGAACTCCAGCGCGCTGATCTCGGCCGCGCCGACCGACCCCTCGATGGCCCGGCTGACGCCGCCGTCGCTCACGAACGCGCCGGTGTGCAGCGCGGCGTGGCGGACGAAGCCGTCCACGTCGTGCAGCGCGTCGTGCACGAGGCCCGGAATGCGCCGCCGGACGGCGTCGCCCGCCCGGACCGGCGGCGAGACCAGGACGGCGGGCCGCCGGTCGTCGCCGGTGAGGTCGCGCAGCCGCCCGACCTCGCCCAGCGGGTAGCGCGCCGCCCGGCTCCGGTAGCGCACCAGCAGTTCCTCCCGCCGGTGCTTCTCGGCGAGGTACGCGAGCTGCGCCGCGTGCCGGCGCCGGTCGGCGATCTCGCTGAGCCGCGCCCCCTCACGCTGCTGTCGCAGCACGCCCCGCGTGCGCAGCTCCTCGGTCAGCGCCTCCGGAATCATGCTCACCAGTCCGGTGAGCAATGCGCCCCCGATCAGACTCCAGAATTCCACCCGGTATCGACACCCCCGCAGTCCGCCCCCGAACCAGGCCCCGCCGCAAGCGCCACCGATATTAATTGGCGCGTTGCCAATCCCGTCCCGCCCAGACTTGTGATCTTGGTCGCTCATGCCGGGCCGTTCGCCGGTTCCGGCACGCCGGAACCGTCCCGCCGTCTCATGTCGCCGCAGGTGGCGGCATATTTCGCAGCCAGGCGGCGGTGCGGCACGGGGGCTGTGGCGGCGCGCGCCGTGGCCGGATCAGGCCGCTCCGGCGCACGCCCCGGAAGGCATGCGACCCGGTCGGCGGGCAAAGCGCGGGAATGGACGGGGAATTGACCCTTGGAAGGCCGGGACAGTCCGCCGAAGAGGCAAGGGACTCGCGTCCCGAAAAGGATGGGACGCGAGTCCCTGGACGATTCCGCCCTTTCGCCTCCGGATATGCCGGGCGGGCCGCGCCGCGGCGGATCGGGCCACGCCGAACTGGATCGGACCGGTCGGCGCCGGGGCCTGTTCGAAGTGGGCCGCCGAAGCTAGGATCGGCGCTCTAGAATCGCGTTCGGAACCTTCGGAGGGTCCATGGCGAGGATCGTCGAGCACGGCACCTGGAACCTGACGCCCGAGGACGAGGGGCTGCACGAACCCGGCCCCGAGCAGCTGTGGAACGAGTCCTACTACTTCGACTTCGCCGCCCCGGACGGTTCGATCGCCGGGTACGTCCGGCTCGGCCTCTACCCGAACTGGGAGCGCGCCTGGTACTGGGCCGCGCTGGTGCGCCCCGGGCAGCCGCTCCTCCTCATCGCCGACAACGACGCGCCGCTTCCCAAGCCGGGAACGGCCGATGTCGACGGCGACGGCTACACCGCCACCCAGGAGATCCCCGACCCCTTCGGCCCCGCCCGGATCACGCTGCGGGGGACCGCGTCCGTGCATCCCGACCCGACCGGGCCCGCCACCGGCACCGCCGGGCTCTCGTTCGACCTGCGCTGGGACACCGTCAGCGGCGCCTACCCCTACAAGGACATCCCGCGCTACGAGATCCCGTGCACGGTCTCCGGCCTGGTCAGCGTGGCCGGCGAGAAGATCGGCATCGACGCGCCCGGGGAGCGCGACCACAGCTGGGGCGAGCGCGACTGGTGGAAGGTCTCCTGGCTGTGGACGTCCGGCCGCCTCTCCGACGGCACGTTCGTCCACGGCATGCAGGCCAACGTCGGCGTCCCGCTGCCGTGGCCGTGCTTCGCCGTCCCGCCGGACGGCGAGATCGAGCACCGCGACGGCTTCTCCGCCGCGACGGTGTTCGACGACGGCCTGCCCGCCCGCTCCGACCTCCGCTTCCCCGGCGCCCCCATGACCGTGACGCCGGTGGCCTTCGCGCCGGTGTCCGTCACGTCCCCCGACGGCCGGGACGCCCGCTTCCCCCGCGCCCTGTGCCGGTTCGAGACCGAGGACGGGCGCACCGGCCACGGCTGGACGGAATGGCACCAGCCCCCCGGCTGGGAGGACCACGGCTGGACCCACCTGGCGGGGGAGGACGAATGACGCCGGTGTCCGGCGCCGGGGCGCTGACGGCGTCCTGGCTGTCCGGCGCTCTGGAGACGAAGGTGACCGCCGTCCGGACCGAGCCGGTGGGCACCGGCCAGGTCTCCGACAGCCTCCGCCTGCACCTCACCTACGCGGACGAGACGTCCCTCCCGTCCACCATGGTCGCGAAGGTCCCGGCGGCCGACCCGTCCAGCCGCGCCGCCGCCCGCGCCATCCGCACCTACGAGGTCGAGGCGAGCTTCTACTCCGAACTCGCGCGCGGCCTCGACGCGGGCATCCCCACCTGCTACTTCTCGGCGTACGCCGCCGAGGAGGACGAGTACACCGTCCTGCTGGCGGACCTCGCCCCGGCGCGGCCCGGCGACCAGCTCGCGGGCATCGGCGTCGAGGACGCCGCCGCGGCGATCACCGAGATGGCGGCCTTCCACGCCGCGGGCTGGGAGAACCCCGACCTCGCCGCCCTGCCCTGGCTGAACCGCCACGACGCCGACGCCGCCGCCTTCACCGCCGGCATGGTCACCGACCTCTACACCGGCTTCAAGGACCGCTACGCCGCCGACCTCGGCCCCGACGTCATCGCGCTGATCGAGGACTTCCTGCCCTCCCTGCCGTCCTACCTGACCGCCCGCGAGGGGCCGCTGACCCTGTCCCACGGCGACTTCCGCGCCGACAACCTGCTGTTCGGCGGGCCGCGCACCGCCGTCCTGGACTGGCAGACCTGCGCCTACGGGCCCGGCCTCGCCGACCTCGCCTACTTCCTCGGCTCCAGCCTCCCCACCGAGATCCGCCGCGACCACGAGCAGGCCCTGGTCCAGCGCTACCACGAGGCGCTGACGTCCCGCGGCGTCGCCCTGAGCTGGGACGACTGCTGGACCGCCTACCGCCACCACACCTTCCACGGCATCGTCATGGCCATCGGCGCCTCCATGCTCGTCGAGCGCACCCCCCGCGGCGACGAGATGTTCTGCACCATGACCGCCCGCCACGCCCACCACGCCCGGGACCTGGATTCCCTGTCCCTCCTCGGTCGACCTGCTTCTGGCCATTGGACGCTTATATGCTGATCGCGCGATATCGGTAGCGGCGGTTGAGGAGGAGTCCGTGGCATCGGACGGAGAGTCGCCAGGCCAGGACAAGCTTTCCCGGGTCAACACGAACATCCCGCATCCCGCCCGGGTGTACGACGCCTGGCTCGGCGGCAAGGACAACTTCGCCGCCGACCGCGCCGCCGCCGAGGCCGGGCTGCAGGCGTTCCCGTCCACGGGGAAGTCCGTCCGGGCGAACCGCGCGTTCCTGGCGCGGACGGTGGAGTACCTCGTCGCCGAGGCCGGGATCCGCCAGTTCCTCGACATCGGCACGGGCCTGCCGTCGGCGAACAACACCCACGAGGTCGCCCAGGCGGTCGCGCCGGAGTCCCGCGTCGTCTACGTCGACAACGACCCGATCGTGCTGGTCCACGCCGAGGCGCTGCTGACGAGCAGCGACGCGGGCGCGACCGCCTACATCGACGCCGACCTGCGCGACCCCGCCACGATCCTCCGGGAGGCGGCCCGCACGCTGGACTTCTCCGAGCCCGTGGCGGTCATGCTCGTCGCCGTGCTCCATTTCGTCGCCGACAGCGCGGACCCCTACGGGATCACGAAGACGCTGATGGACGCCGTCCCCCCGGGCAGCCACCTGGTGGTGTCCCACACCGCGAAGGACATCTTCCCCGAGGAGATGGCCGCCTTCGAGCGGGCCATGAACGAGAAGTCGGCGGAGCAGGTCACGCTGCGGGACCGGGAGCAGATCACCGGTTTCTTCGACGGGCTGGAGCTCATCGAGCCGGGTGTCGTCGAGGTCCCGAAGTGGCGCCCGCGCTCCGACCTGGAGGCGTCCGCCCCGGCGGCCCTGTGGGGCGCAGTGGCCCGCAAGACGGCCTGACGCCTCAGCTTCCCGCCACGCCCGCGCGCCGCTCGTGGCGCGCCCGCGCGAGGCGGTAGGCCGCGTCCAGCAGCTCGCGGACCGCGGCCTCGGTGCGCGGGCCCGGGTTCACCACCGCCAGCCAGCCGAGGGTCCCGTAGACGGGATGCGCGATCACGGTGTCGGCGGTGCCGGGGTCGGCACCCGTGCCGGTTGATTCGTGCGCGCCAGTTGATTCGTGCGCGCCGGTTGATTCGTGCGCGCCGGTTGATTCGTGCGCGCCGGCTCGCTCGCGGGGCGCATGCCCGGTCCACTGAGTGAACGCCTCCTTCCCCGCGGAGATGTTCACGCGGAAGGCGTCCGGCCGGTCCAGGCGCGACGCGTCGTCGCCGGGATGGTCCTTGGTCACGATCGTCGCGAAGGGCTGGGCGTTCGCCGGGACGGTGCCGTCGGGGGAGTAGTAGAAGAACGCGTCGCCCCAGCTCAGCTCGGGGGAGCCGTCGCCGGGTCCCGGCTTGAGGGTCAGGACGCCGTCGAGGCCCGCCACGAAGTCGATGATCTCATCCATCGTCATGTGTTCTAGCGTTGCATTGAAGTGCTTGTGGAGACTTGCGAGCCGGTACTGAGGGGTTTCTAGGTGTCAGGTCTCAACTCGCGCGGTATGCGCACCGTCGACGTCGCACGGCGCGCCGGGTACTCCGTCCAGCAGGTGCGCAACCTCGAACGCGACGGCGTCCTGCCGCCGGCGACGCGCACCGCGACGGGCTACCGCGTCTACGGGGAGCTGCATGCGCGCTGTGCGCTGGCCTACCGGGCCCTCGCCGCGGGCGCCGGCCCGGTCGAGGCCAAGGGGATCGTCCGGGCGTTCCACCAGGGCCCGGCCTCGCGCGCGCTCGCCCTTCTCGACGCGGCGCACGCGCGCCTCCACAACGAGCGCGTGGAGGTCCGGCTGGCCAGGGAGGCCGTCCAGGCGATCGCCAGTGAGCCGGTGGACGACGTGCGCGCCTCGGACTCGATGAGCATCTCCGAACTCGCCGCCGCGCTCGGCGTCCGCCCGTCGACGCTGCGGCACTGGGACAGGGAGCGGCTCGTCGTACCCGACCGCGACCCCGCCGCCGGAGCGCGCCGCTACACACCGGCCCAGGTGCGGGACGCGCGGATCGTTCACCAGCTTCGCCGCGCCGGGTACCGCATCGAGCCGCTCCGCGCCCTCATGCCGGAGCTGCGCGGCGCCCGGCGGCTGGAGGACGTCGCCCACGCGCTGGACGCCAGGGACGCCGGAATCGAAGCCCGCTCCAGAGCACTCCTCGACGGCGCAGCCGCACTCGGCGCCATCCTCGCCGCCGTCTGATGTACTTGGGAGCGTTTCGGTGACCCAGGGGAGGCGCGACGGATGGTGGACGAGGGCGGATGGTGAGCGAGAACGCCGACCGGCTGGCGGTGCTGATCGATGCCGACAACGCGCAGCCCGGGATCGTCGAGGCGCTGCTGGCCGAGGTCGCCAAGTACGGGACCGCGCACGTCAAGCGCGCCTACGGCGACTGGACCGGGACGAACCTGCGCGGCTGGAAGGAGCACCTGCTCGACCAGTCGATCCAGCCGATCCAGCAGTTCGCCTACACCTCCGGCAAGAACGCCACCGACGCGGCGATGGTCATCGACGCGATGGACCTGCTGTACTCCGACCGCTTCGACGGGTTCTGCATCGTGTCGAGCGACAGCGACTTCACCCGGCTGGCGGCGCGGATCCGCGAGTCCGGGCTGACCGTCTACGGCTTCGGGGAGCGCAAGACGCCCAAACCGTTCGTGGCGGCGTGCGACAAGTTCATCTACATCGAGAACCTCGCCTACGACCAGGGCGCGGCCGCGCCCGCCGCGACCGCGCTCGGGCCCGCGCCGCCGACACCGGCCGCGAAGCTCAAGCAGGACACCGCGCTCGTCAACCTGCTCCGCAACGCCGTCGAGGCGGCCTCCGACGAGGACGGATGGGCCCCGCTGGCGTCGGTCGGGCACATCATCACCAAGCAGCGCCCCGAGTTCGACTCCCGCAGCTACGGCTACCCCAAGCTCAGCGAGCTGATCAGCGCGACGACCTTGTTCGTGCTGGAGCGCCGCAGCCCCGGCGAGGGGAAAGCGGCCATCATGTACGTCCGCGACAAGCGCCACCAGGACAAGCGCGGCTGAACACGCCGATGCCGTTGGCGACGGCCCGCTCGGCACCGTCCGACGGGACGTTGCGGACGGTCACCGAGACGGCGCCGGGAACGCGCGCGACGAACGTCGATGAGCCGCCGCCGTCCAGGTTGACGGCGTCGTCGGCACCGGCCCTGTCCAGCAGGGACGCGAGCTCGGCGACCGTCAGGCCGCCGCTCCGCTCCGACCGGCCGTCCGCGACGATCAGGTACAGGTGCCCGCCGTCGCGGCTGACCCCGGCCGCCGTGCGCGGCGCCGGGCCGTTCGGGTCCAGGCCGGCCGGCGGCCGCCCGTCCCGCAGGATCGGGAACCCGCCGACCGCGAACCGGAAGCGGACGGGCCCGGTGAAGCGGTACGACACCCGCACCCGGTCACCGGCCCGCAGCCGCCGCAGCGCGTCGGCGCCCTTCTCCCGCCCGACGAGCACGGTCGTCCCATCGGGGATAGCACCAGCGCCGACCGTGCCGGACACCCCCGTCACCACGCCCCGCCGCACGGTCACCTCGGCGGTGTTCGTGCTGCACGGGGCGCCGCGGACCTCGTCCGTCCCGCAGACGGCCCGCTGCCGGGACGCCTCTCCCCACCGCGAGTCGAACGCACCGACCCCGCCGACACGGATCGCGTACTGGTTGAGCCCGCGCAGGGCGATCGACTTCTTCCCCGACCGGACGTCCCCGGTCAGACGGAGCCGCGCGACGTGACCGCGCCCGTCCCGGCCGACGCCGATGACGTCCTCGGCGGACGTACCGGGCGGCAGCGCGGGCCCGAACCGCTGCCCGTCCGGCACGGCCCCCTTGAGCGGACGCCCACCGTCCACCGCCGGCCCAGAAGATGACCCGGTCGGAGCCACCCCGGGGTGCGTCGAGGTGACGTCGAAGTAGTCCCCGTTCACTCCGGCCACGGCGTTCTGCGCGTCCGCCATCTCGGAAACGGCCCGCCGCGCGGCGACCACGGGCGGCCGCAGCAAGCCAACGGAGACCCCGGGATTGCGCAGATCCACGTCCAGCAGGTCACCCAGAACCCGCCCACCGATCCCGGATGTTTCGAACGTCCGGAAGGTGACCCCGGGCGCGGTCCGCTCCAGCGAGGTGAACCGCACCGGCCCGACCTCGGACGACGGCAGCCCCCGTTCATCGGCCCGCTCCCCGGACCCGGCCCCGTCCACCGCCCCCGCCGGAACGGCCGCCCCCAAGACCACCCCGCCCACGACCACCCCGGCCACGACCCCGCGCACGGACGCCCCTCTCGCCGATCACCATCCAGATGATCATGGCGCCCCCCGAGTGAAGCGCCCACCCGCCCCAAGTGAACACTCCCGCAAGCCCCCGTAACGACCAGACGGAGAAAGGCCAGAAAAGCCCGAGACCACCCAGAACACGCCAACGGCCCCGCCCAAAGATCAGGTCGTTCGCGATATTCGTGGGGTTAGGGGTGCAGTTGTCCCCGCTTAACAGCGGCAACGAGGTGGGCGAAGTCTGGTGGGGAGAGCGCGAGGTGGCCGCTGTCGGGGGCCTTGCTGTCCCGCACCCCGATCACGTCGTTGAGACGGTGGGCGCGGGTAAGGCGGTGTGGGCGCGGATCGCCGTCGACCACGGATACATGATCGACGCTGCGCGTCGGGCGGGCCGCCCTATCGTCCGGCCCTTGCCTCACGTCGACAGGCCGCGCACCCCGTCGCACCCGTAGACGGCCCCCGCCCTGCGGAGCGCGTCCCACCTGTTCCGCCAGCTAGGTGGGCTTCCCCCGTAGCCCGCAGGGCGGGCGGCTATCGGCCTGCACCCATATCAGCGGTGGCGGCGACATCCACGGCAGCTGAGTCGATCTCCCCGGAGGGCGGCGTCGGCCAGCCAGCGAGAAACCTGTGCCCATGAGTAAAGTCCAGCCCGACCGGCGCGATGGACGACTGGTGCAGGAAACTCTCCGGGCCCGCGTTCACCGGTCGTCCACTGCTCGACCGCTCGGGCCGGCCTGCTGGTTCTCTCGGCGATGTCGCCGATGGTCACCAGGTCCTCCATGACGCCAGTCACCACCAGTCCACTGCCCGCGCTATCGGCGATGGCCGACAGAATCGCCTCGAGCGCGTTGGGTGCCTCGCGGGAGAACAGGATGGAGCCGCCCTGCTCGTCGCCGGAGAGTTGGCCGTCACCGCAACGCGAGTACAGCCGCTCCGCGGCGCTCGCTTACCCCACTGGACGAGGCCCCGGCTGCCCGGGCGTATGGATCTACAAAGCCTGTCCAGTCATCGACCGCCGGTTGAGGGCGACTCGAACGCGCCGCTCTGTGCGGCCTCCCAGGCCGAGGCGGTGGTTTCCGCTGGACAAGCCGACAGAGGCGCCGCGTGTGCGGCGCCTCTGTCGGCGACAGGTCGGGCGGGTCTCCCCTTAGCCTCGATCCACCGATGGTGTATCGAGGTCGATCTCTCGGTCTTTTCGGGAGGACGGTTGAGTTGTCGGCCGCCTGTGGGCAGGGGTGATCGGCTGGTCTGCCCAGCTTTTCCACGTGTTCGGTTCCGGTCGGGCCCTGGCGGGCGGTGGATAACGGCAGGTCAGCGGCTGTCGGGTGGGGCGTGGAGGGTGGTGAACAACTGCCGCCAGGCGTCGGCCCAGGGCCAGTTGCGGG
>NZ_FZOR01000104.1 GCF_900188445.1 Actinomadura meyerae | reverse complement strand
CCGCCCTCGGCCTCCCCGACAACCCCCACCAACCCCACACCGTCACCGACCAACTCGACGGCACCACCTACACCTGGACCAAATCCAACTACGTCCGCCTGGACCCGCACACGAAGCCCGCACACATCCTCACGTTCGATCGGAACGACGGACATGTGCGGGCCAGTGGTGCCCGGGCGGACGGGAGCATGGCCGGGGCGGACGGGACGACCGCGCGATCGCGCGGCGCCTCACCGCGGCCCGCGTCCCGGGCCGCCCGGAGCCGGCGCCAGACGGGCGGCAGCTGAGCCGCCGGGCGGCTCGGCGCCGTCAGGCCGGCTCGGCGCCGCCGAGCAGGCGGTCCTCGATGGAGCGGCAGCCGGTGAACACCGAGCCGAGCCCCTCCCGGTCGATGATCTCGCGGAGCCGGGCCGGCAGCGCGGGCAGCGCCAGGCAGCCGCCCTCGGCGGCGACGCGCCACCGGATGCCGAGCAGGATCGGCAGCGGGTCGCAGCGGATGCCGAGCCGCTCGTGCATCCGCACCATGAGGTGCCGCAGGTTGCCCTCGACCAGCGTGGTCAGCGTCTCCCCGAGCCGGGGCACCGTCACCTCGTCCAGCACGCCGGACAGGTGGACGACCGTGTGGTCGCCGTCCCCCGCCTCCGTCGTGGTGATCATCAGCTCGGACGGCGCGGGCGGCGTCGGCGCCAGTCCCGCGTCCCCCGGGTGCAGGGCGCGGATCGCGTCCAGCACGTGCGCGGTGTCGGCGCGGCCCGCCGGCGCGGGCGGGACCGGCGCGCCGGTCGCCGACGCGACGTCCGGGAACACCGGGACGAGCCGCGCCAGCCCGGTGAGGTGCAGCGCCCGCCGCACGTGCGCGGACAGGGCGGGCACCACGGCCCGCAGCGGGCAGCCGAGCAGCTGCGCGCGGGTCTCGGCGCGGGCCAGCAGGACCAGCCCGGCGGCGTCCAGCAGCACGGTGTCACCGAAGTCGACGACGACCCCCGTGCGCCGCCGCCCGTGCGCGCGGCCGCCCGCCGCCACGGACCCCGCCGCCGCGGACCCCGCCGCCATGGACCCCGCCGCCATGGACAGGGCTCTGCTGACTCCCTCCCGGACGCCCGCGTAGTTCTGCCAGCTGATCTGCGCGGGCAGGCTGAGCACGATGAACCCTCGCCGGGTCTCGATGTCCAGGCCCGGCACGGTCGTGTCCTTCATGGGTTCACATCCCGATCGGTGTTGTGGCGGCCGCGGGCGCGCGCCGGTGCGGAGCGGTCAGGGAGGAGCCGGGCGGTCTGGTGACCGTCCGGCCGTCCGGGTAGGGCGGCCGGCCGCCCCGCACGACACCGGTCAGCCGGGACGCGGCGAGGCGTTCGATGGTCCCTTCCTCGGGCCGCACCCCGAGATGGGTGCAGCAGCACCACAGGTCGTCGACGCAGCGGCGCACGTTCTCAGCCGGAATGTCGGCGAAGCGAACGCGCAGCCGCGCCACGAGCGAATCGCGTGTCGGTACGACCGATGGCGACTTCTCCCAGCGCTCCACTGTCCCTCCGATCACTTTGGACGGAAAACCGCCCGAACGGATCAGAACCCGCCGGTGGGGGCGGGTTCTGAGCTTGGAAACGACCTACCCGGGGCCTGCGACAGAAAAAGCCGCGAATCTAAAAACACGGACATGACACAACCGTCGCGCGGCAAGTCTTCGACAGCCGGAGCACCAGTCGGCGAGCCGCGGGCGGCCGGGTTTTTGCGCGGCTTTCCCGGGCCGTGCCCGGCCGGGTGCCGGGCGATGACCGTCCGGCCGGGGGGACGGGCGGCGGGCGGTCCCGCGCGGCCCGGCCGATCTGGTCCGGGCATTGCTCCCGCACGTCCGGCGGGCTGGGGCGGCGGGCTCCCGAAACCGCCGCGCCGGTCACGCTCCGTACTGAATCTTTTGCGGATGGTTGCCTGTCGCGAACGTCGCCCGCGCCGGTGGCGGGCATTGCTGATCTAGATGGGCTGATCTAGATGTCTCCAACACACCCGGGGTGACCCATGCACGGCCAGCCGAACGACTCCGCCAGCAGCACGTCCGACCAGGTCACCGGCCCGGCCGAGGGAACACGCACCCCGGGCACCGGAAGCTCGGGCACGGGGACCGGGGGCAGGGGAAGCACACGCACAGGACGCACGCGCACGGGGGCCGCGGGCGCCCGGACCGGCGCGGGCGCGGTTCCCGACCCGTTCGCCGAGGGCGCGCCGCGCACGCCCCACTGGTTCAAGACGGCGGTGTTCTACGAGGTGTCGGTGCGGGGATTCGCCGACTCCAACAACGACGGCTACGGCGACCTGCGCGGGCTCATCTC
>NZ_FZOR01000080.1 GCF_900188445.1 Actinomadura meyerae | reverse complement strand
TGCGGAAGGCCCGCTGCTCACCCAGCCGCCTGACCGCCATCGTCCAGGCCATCCTCACTCTTCACCATCAGGCCGAATGAGGTTGGAATCAGCTCCGTGATCATGGACGCGGATTCCGTACGTGGTGTCAATCGGCGGCGGCTGCTCAGGTGGGGCGGCGGGCTGGCGGCCACCGGCGCGGTGACGGCCGCCGTGCCGCTGATGGGCGCCCGGCCTGGGCATGCCGCAGCCACCGGACGTCCCGGCCCGGCCGGCGCCGACGACATTCCACCGGCCACCCGTCCCGGCGGGGCCTACGACAGGTACGTGGCGAAGCTGGCCGCCGAGGGCAAGTTCTCCGGCGTGGTGCTGCTGTCTCACAAAGGCCGGACGGTGCTGTCGCGCAGCTACGGCATGGCCGACAAGGAGAAGGGGATCCGCAACCACGAGGGCATCGCCTTCAACCTCAGCTCGGCGGGCAAACCGTTCCACGCGGTGGCCGTCTTGCAACTGGCACAGCAGGGCAAGCTGAAACTGTCGGACACGGTGGGCACCCACCTGACGGGCTTCGCCGACAACATCGCCGAGCAGGTGACCGTCCATCATCTGCTGTCCGGCACCTCCGGGTTGGAAAGCCCGGAGGAGGACGTGGAACGCGTCTTCCAAAGCCGGACGGAAGTGCACGAGTTCTACGAGGCTCGGGCCCGGCAAGCGAAACTGGTGGACGTGCCAGGCGTCCCCAACACCAGGCACGCGGAGGCGGAGGTCACCATTTCCGCGCTGATCGTGGAGGCCGTGGCCGGCACGACGTACTGGGACTACGTCCAGGAGAACATCTTCGAGCGCTGCGGCATGAGGGACTCCGCGTTCTACACGCGGCCGCAGTGGCTCACCGACAAGCACATCGCCCACCCGTACATGTCGCTGGCCGACGGCAGCGTGGTCGACGCCGTCCGCAACCTGGACAAGAGCAGCCCGCACCCGAGCGTGCTCGGCAAGAACCCGGGCCGCGCCTTCATCGACGCTCCCGGCGACGGCGGCTTCGTCACCGCGCCTGATCTCGTCCGGTTCGCGAACGGGCTGGGCGACGGCACGCTGCTGGACCGGCCCTGGGCGGACGTCCTCACCAGCGCCAAGATCCCCCACGGACCGGCGTCCTTCGGCGCGTACGGGATCCCGATCTCCATCGTCGGCGGGCAGTGGATGTACCAGCGCGCCGGCGGCAACCCCGGTGTCGCCGCCAACTGGGACATCTACCCGTACACCGGTTGGGTCGGTGTCATCCTCGGCAACAACGACGGCGTGCCGCTGCAGGAGATGATCGGGCAGGAGATGCAGGCCATCACCGGTGTCCCGGCCGGCGGAGGCTCGGGCGGCTGAGGGAACCACGTCCATGCCCCGTCGCGCGATCTGCCGGCCCGTAGACGGCCCAGGTCAGCCCTACGCCGCTGACCTGGGCACTCCTCAGATCGCAGGACGGCCCCTCAAACCGGTTGGCCGATCCCGGAGAGGACGGCCGCGGTGATGTCCGCCAGCCGTCGCGCGGCGGCGGGGTCGAAGGGCGCGCCGTCCACGTCGATCTTGGTGTGCTGCATGTAGGCGCTCAGCGGTTCGGGGTCGGGATCGTCGAGGTGGCGTCGCAGCATGTCCACGGCCGCGTCGACCGGCTGGCCGCGGTCGTGCATTCCGGCGACCAGCGCTGCGTCCGCCTCGCTGTAGTCGCCGGTGAATCCGGTGGCGGTCAGGCCGGGATGCGCGAGGACGTAACGGATCCGGGTACCGGGGTGCGCGGCGGTGAATGCGACGCCGCCGAGGTCGCTGAGTTTGCCGCATTGCGCCATGACCCGGTCCGGCCGGTAGTCGCGGGTGAACTGCGGGTCGTCCCAGTTCATCGCGGACAGGTCGGTGCCCGGTCCGGCCAGGTTGAGGATCACAGGCCGTTCCGCCGCCTCCAGCCGGTCGGCCAGGCCATGGCTGAACAGATGGCGGCTGAGGTGGAAGAGCGCGAAGTTGTGCTCGATGCCCTCGGCTGTCTCGCCGCGGGTCGAGCGGTAGTAGCGCGCGGCGAGCACCAGGGCGTCCACGACCGGGTGACTCCGCGCGATCTCGGCCACGACGCGCCGGTTCTCGGCCACGAGGCTCAGATCGGCCCGGATGTAGGCGGCACGCTCGCCGGAGCCGATGGCCGCGGCCTCCTCCAGGAACCGGCGGCCCTTGTCCGGGTCGCTGCCGACGACGACCACCCGGTCGCCCCGGCCTAGGTAGTGGAGGCCCAGTCCCTTGCCGATGCCGTCGGTGCCCCCGGTGATCACGATGGTCCTCATGACGCCTCCTAAGTAGACTCGCGAGTCTAATCGAACAGCCTTGCCAGGATAGCCTCGTCCCAGCGGACCACTAGCCTGGCGAGTCTGGTTCGGTGAACGTCCGGGTATGCTGCGGCCATGACCCCACAGCCGGGCAGGGGCCGCATCGACAAGCGGAACGACATCCTGGACGCCGCGTTCAGCGTGTTCGCGCGCGAGGGCTACCCGCAGGCCCGGGTCGATCAGATCGCGGCGGAGGCGGGAGTCGCCAAGGCCACCGTCTACAACCACTTCGGCGACAAGGAGAAGCTGCTCCGCGCGACCATCGCCGCGCTCTCAGAGCGGGCACTGGCCCGCAACCTGGCCGCGGTGGCACTGCTGGCCAAGGCGGGTGACGACCTGCCCGCCACGCTGACCGCCGTCGGGGTCCAGCTCGTCGACTGCTACTGCGACCCGCAGTCGTGGGCACTGAGGCGCCTGCTGTACGCGGAGACTCCGCAGTTCCCCGACCTGCTGGAACTGACCCAGGTCGGCGTCGCAGAACCGGTCACCCAAGCGCTCGCCGACCGGCTCGCCCGCTTGGCTCTGGAAGGCCGCATCGCCATTTCCGACCCGGCGCTGGCCGCCGAACACTTCACGGCGCTGCTGACCGGGCCGCTGGAGGCACGGTCACGCTTCGGCACCCGCAACGTCCCCCGCCGCGAACGCAAGGCCATCACAGAATCCGCGGTGGCCACATTCCTCAGCGCCTTCGCACCCCGCCAAGCCCTTGCCCGGCCGATCAAAGAGCCCTGACCTCCGCAGGTACCGAACTCACCTACCGCGGCAACAGTTCACGGTCGAGGGTCGGTGCGCAGAAGGGAGTAGCGGACGCCGTCGCGCCAAGCGCCGTCACGGAACACGACGCCGCGGATGACGCCCTCCCAGCGGCTTCGCAGCGCAGTCGCAAAGGTCGCCTTCTACGGATCGGCTGCCACGTCCGAAGGCCTGAACGTCAGCAGTCCCCGGAACTTGGAACTGGATGAAGAACGACTTCGCGAACTGGATGAGGCATGGGTTCCCGTAATCACTGCCGACGGCCCAGGCATCCTCGTCTGGCAGAACTCTGATTAGCGCGGCGCGCACAGCCCCGCGCGGCCATCTCGTCTGCCATCTCCCCGCCCTCCACCAGGCAGCGAGCCCAAGCCGCAACAAAGCCAACAAACTCCTTCCGACGTGCCATGATGCCCGGATGGATCTTCAGGCCATCGAGATGGTGACGGATCGCCTCGCCGCAGAGTTCTCCATCCGGCCTCCGGAAGTCACCCACGGTGAGGTGCCACGGTCGATGCGGCTCGGCGTCCGCGCGAAGATCTGGGGAAAGAGACTCCGGCTGGTGATCGGTTCTGCCTCCGAACGCCTTGAGCCGGACGAGCTGGAAGGGGAACTGGCGTCCGCAATGGCCACGTTCACCCTTCGCCGCGGTTACCTCGCGCGATCCTTTCTAAGCTTGGGAGCAGTCCTCGCCTGCGAGGCCGTCGTCCTGGCACTGAGCGCGAACGCCCCTCGCTGGTGGCAAGACCTGACCGTCTGCTTGAGCGCGGCGGCCTTCGTCGCGGTGATCATCGTGCACTACCGGGGCTTGGTCTACCGGGCGGATCGCAAGGTCACGGAAGTACTCGGCGCACGTCCCCTCCTCGCCGTCCTCGCCGCCGAACGCCGGATCCCATCGAACGGTATGGCCTACCTCTGGGCTCTGCCCGACGCAGACCGTCGCGCCGCCCGCATAACCCCCTCGACCATCACCAACGGATAGAAGACGCACCCCGCCTCCGAACCGTTTCTGCACCCCCGGCAGCTCCGCTTGATCGCCGGTGTCAGCGGAAGATGAGGCGGGCGGCGGTGGTGATGTTGTCGCGGGCCTCTTGGGTGCTGGCGCGGGTAGTGGTCAGGTCCAGGAGGCAGGCGAGCAGGACGTGGCCGAGGGTGAAGGCCTTCCCCTCGGTGTCGTCCCAGGCGGGGTCATTCAGGGCGGCGCGGACGAGGGCGGTGAACAGTTCGCGCCAGATCGTCAGGCCGCCGCCGCTGATGTCGGGTGAGCTGACGGCGCTCATCACCGCCGACAGCAGCGGCAGCTCGGCGGCGGCCCAGTCGACGAGGTCGGCGAACCCGGCGGCCACGCGCTCGGGCACGGTGCCGGTATAGGCGGCCGCAGTCAGGCCCGCGATGGACTGCTGCGACCAGTCGATCATCAGGTGCAGCAGCAGATGGTCCTTGGAGGGGAAATACCGGTAGACCGTGGCCGGGGTGGTGCCCGCCCGCTCCGCGACCGCCCGGATCGTGGTGGCCGGGTAGCCGCCGCCGCGGGCCAGCTCGCGGGCGGCGGCCAGGATCCGCTCCCGCCGGGCCCGCTCGGACTCCTTCAGCGGCCGGTTGACGGTGAGCGTGGAACGGCCGCGCTCCACGGCCGGCAGCGGATTGTCCAACTCCGATCAGCCTTCCCGCAGACGATAACGTGAACTATAACGTGTTATATGAAGGCTCCTGTGGTCTCCGAGGACCTGTTCTCCCCCGAAGCGCTGGCCGACCCCTACCCCCGGTACCAGCGGCTGCGGGAGCGCGGCCCGGTGCATCTGCTGCCCGAGCTGGGCCTACACCTGGTGGTGGCGCACGAGCAGGTCCTGCGGGCGCTGGAGGATCCGGCGGTGTTCTCCAGCAACCTCGCCGGGCTGCTGGCCGCCGGCCCCGGCGGAACCGCCTTCATGGACATGGGCGGCGCGGCCGTCGACGTGCTGGCGACCGCCGACCCGCCTCGCCACACCGGCCAGCGCGCCACCGTCGCCCCGGCGCTCACCAGACGCACGGTCGCCGAGCTGACCGGCCAGATCCAGGACCTGCTGCATCCGAGGGTGACCGCCCTGGCGCGCCGCGGCGGCGGAGACTGGATGGACGAGGTCGCCGTGCCCGTCCCCGTCCTCGTGATCAGCCGGATCCTCGGACTGCCCGAATCCGACGCCGGCCAGATCGCCGCCTGGTCGGACGCCGCGATCGAGCTGCTCAGCGGCCTGGCCGGCCCCGACCGGATGATGCAGTTGGCCGAGCAGCTCCTACAGGTGATGCACTACCTCGATGAGCAGCTGACCCGCTCTGCCGCCCGCCCTTGCGGCGGCCTGCTCGACGTCCTCGCCCAAGACCACACGCTCACTCAGGACGAACGCGTCCAGATGGCGCTCCAGCTCATCACCGCCGGCAGCGAATCGACCACCAGCCTGCTGGGCGCCACCGCCCGCGCCCTCGCCGACGACCCCGCCCTGGCGGACCGGCTCCGCGACGACCCCGGCCAGATCGAGGCGTTCGTGGAGGAGACACTGCGCCTGCATAGCCCCTTCCGCGGCCACTTCCGCGTCACCACCCGCGACACCGAACTCGGCGGCGTGCATCTGCCCGCCCGATCTCGCCTGATGCTGCTGTGGGGCGCGGTCAACCGTGACCCCGCCGCCTACCCGACCCCGCACACCCTCGACCTGCACCGGCCGGCGATCAAATCGCACACCGCGTTCGGCCGCGGCATCCACTTCTGCATCGGCGCCCACCTGGCCCGCCTGGAAGCCGTCCTGGCCACCCGCGCCCTCCTGGACGAAGGCGCCTTCCACGCCACCTCACCCGCCCAGTACGTGCCCAGCCTCATGATCCGCCGCCTCACCCACCTCAACCTGGCCTTCACCCCCTCCAACGCCGAGTGATCCACCCACCACTGCCCAGGACACAGGCGTTGCCGGACGTCACTGGTAGACGGCGCGGGCACCGCCGGTATTCGACCCATTCTGAGGATGCATTACCCCGACGTTGGGTCGCGTGGGGGGCTTTGAGCGCGACGGCCGACAGAGCTGCCAGTGCGTCGGTCATATGGTGGCGTGACACGCTTGCGGCCTAGGCTGACCTTGTGTCCGTGGATCTCACCGCAACTGTCCGTCGACCAGTCGCGTTGGCCCAGGTATTGGAAGCCGAGCGTGACGTACTGAAGATGCTACTGGCGACCGATTCACTTCCTGATCTGGTGGTTGTCGATGGCCGGAAGCATGAGCGCGGGATCCAGGTCGCGCCGGGCCACCCGATGACGGCGGCGGAACTTGCAACGGTGATGGTCGGTGAAGCCATAACTCCTGGGCCGGACGGGGTATCTGGGGCTCGGTTTTTCGAGTTGGATGTGACGGGGTTCGAAGAACGAACGGGAATCATGTTCTTCGACTTTCACTATGACGGTGGCGAGGACGAGGAAAATCTTCCGGTGCAGGCTTCGGTGAGCCCAACCCGCACCTGCGTGGGAGTGGTGGTCGCGGCGGGGTTCGCCCTGGCCGCGGCGATCGAGGGGCGTGGCGAGTTCATCGACGAGACTCGGATGCTGCAACCACCGGTGGATGACCCTCGGCTCTTTATCGAGCAGACACGGCTTCGAGAGGCGGGCAACGACTTCGCTACTCAGTGTGAGAGGTTTCTGCGCCAGTTCCCCACTCTCGCAGGATGGCCGCCGGATCGGTGCATCCCCCGCAATTGACCACCCACCGACGTCTTCCGCCTATACGCGCCCGACGTCTGCCGGGTGGCATGATCGGTGTCATGCTGGTCATCCAACGGGTTCGCATCGTCTGGACCGGACGTGGCAGAGGTGCGCCTGAGCCTCGATCCACCGGGTGATTGCTGTTCAGGTTGCGGAAACGACAAAAGGGATGCCCCGTGGCCTGCGATGATGGGCTTGTCTAAGGTCCAGCAGCGCAGAAGCAACGAGGCATCCCGTAAGTGCAATCCTCTCATGTCTCATCGGCGGTGGCTGCCGCGTTCGACGAGCCGAACTTGATCGCCGATGCCGGGCTGGTGCCGGTGGTGCGGCTGGCCGAGCGGGCGGGGTTGCCCGAGCTGGCGGCCGAGGTGCTGCGCATCGGCGGTGCGCGCAACAGCGCCGGCGCCGCCCCGGCGGCGAAGGTGATGTCGCTGGTGGCGGCGATGTGCGCCGGAGCCGACAGCATCGATGACACCGACCGGTTGCGGCATGGGGCGATGCCGACCGCGTT
>NZ_FZOR01000059.1 GCF_900188445.1 Actinomadura meyerae | reverse complement strand
ATGCCCGCGCGTTCGACGGCCTCCCAGGAGGTCTCCAGCAGCAGGCGCTGCTGCGGGTCCATGGCGGCGGCCTCGCGCGGGGAGACGCCGAAGAACGCGGCGTCGAAGCCCGCCACGTCGTCCAGGAAGCCGCCGTGCCGCGCGTACGAGGTCCCCGGACGCTCAGAGTCGGGGTCGTACAACCGCGCCAGGTCCCAGCCCCGGTCGGCGGGCAGGTCGCCGATCACGTCGCGTCCGGCGGCGACGATGTCCCACAGTTCTTCCGGCGTGGTGACGCCGCCGGGGTAGCGGCAGCCGATCCCGACGATCGCGATCGGCTCGTCCGCGGCCCGGACGGCGGGGGCCGGCACCCCGGTGTCCGGTTCCTCGCCGAGGAGGTGTTCGATCAGGGCGGCGGGGTTCGGGTGGTCATAGACCAGGGTGTTCGGGAGGCGGACGCCGAACGTCTCGGCCAGCCGGGTGCTGAGCTCGACGCCCAGGACCGAGTCGAACCCCAGATCCTTGAACGGCAGCGCGACGTCCAGGGCGTCGGGGTCGTCGTGGCCGAGGACGATCGCGACGTGGGCGCGCACCAGTTCGGCCGTCCGCCGCCGGCGGTCCTCCTCCGGCGGCGCGGCGGCCGCCGGATCCGGCGGGTCCTCGGCGGCCGGCGGGTCCTCGGCCGCAGGATCCTCGGCCGCCGGTTCGGGCGCGCCGTCCAGCCAGAAGCGGCGGCGCTCGAACGCGTGGCCGGGCAGCCGCACCCGCTCGGGCGCGGGGCCCGTGAGATCGTCGAAGACGGTGTCCCAGTCGGGTTCGGCGCCGCTGTTGTGCGCCCGGACGACCGCGTCCAGCAGCGTCTCGAGCTCCGGCCGGTCGCGGCGCGCGGTGGCGATGACCGTGTGCGCGCCGTCCAGCGACGCGTGGGCGAGCGGGGCGAGCACCGAGTCCGGACCGACCTCGACGAACCGGGTGGCGCCCGCCTCGCGCAGCGCGCCGACGCCGTCGTGGAACCGGACTCCGGCGCGGATGTGCCGGACCCAGTAGGCGGGCGTGGCCAGCAGGTCGCCGGCCGCGATCTCGCCGGTCACGTTCGACACGATCGGGATGTCCGGGGCCCGGTAGTCCAGGCGTTCGGCGACGGCCGCGAACTCCTCCAGCACGTCGTCCATGTGCGCGGAGTGGAAGGCGTGGCTCACCCGGAGGCGGCGGGTCCTGACGCCGCGCTCCGCCCACCGCCCGGCGACGGCGAGGACCGCCTCCTCCGCACCGGAGATGACGGTGGCCTCCGGGCCGTTGACCGCCGCCACCGACACCCCCTCGGGCAGGTCGGCGGCCACGTCCGCCTCGGCGGCGCGGATCGAGACCATCGCCCCGCCCGTCCGGGCGGCCTGCATGAGGCGACCGCGCGCCGCGACGAGGACCGCCGCGTCCGGCAGCGACAGGACCCCGCCGACGTGCGCGGCGACGAGCTCGCCGACCGAGTGGCCGATCAGCAGGTCCGGGACCAGCCCCCAGCGCTCCAGGAGCCGGTGCAGCGCGACCTCGTGCGCGAACAGGGCGACCTGCGTCACGGCGGTCTGGTCGAGCCGCGCCGCCTCGGGACTGCCGTCGGGGGCGAAGAGCAGGTCGGTGAGTCCGGGTTCGAGGTGCGCGGCGACCTCGTCGAGCGCGGCGGCGAAGGCGGGCACGGCCGCGTACAGGTCGCGCCCCATGCCGCCGTGCTGCGAGCCCTGCCCGGAGAACAGGAACGCGGTCGCCCCGGCATGGGCCGCGCCGCGCAGCACACCGGCCGCCGGCAGCCCGTCCGCGAGCGCGCCCAGACCGTCCAGCAGCGCCTCCCGGCCGGCCGCCAGGACGGCGGCCCGGTGCTGGAACGCGGTCCTGCCCGTGGCCAGCGAGCGCGCGACGGCGACCGGATCGAGGTCGGGCGTCGCGTCGCCGAACCCGCGCAGCCTGGCGGCCTGCGCGCGCAGCCCGCTCGCGGTCCGCGCGGACACCAGGAACGGCAGCGCCGGGACGGCGGCGGCCGGACGGCCCGTGGCCGCCCGCTCGCGCTCCGGCGGGGCCGACAGCACGACATGGCAGTTCGTGCCGCCCATCCCGAAGGAACTGACACCGGCGACCAGCGGCCGGTCCGGCCGGGGCCAGCCGGTCAGCTCCGTCTGGACGCGCAGGTTGAGCTCGTCCAGGGGGATGCCGGGGTTGGGACGTTCGAAGTTGAGGCTCGGCGGCAGCAGCCGCCGGTCGATGCTCAGCGCGGCCTTGATGAACCCGACGATCCCCGCCGCGCCCTCCAGATGCCCCACGTTCGTCTTGGCGGACCCGACGAGCAGCGGGGACTCCGCCGGGCGGTGCGCGCCGAGCACCGCCCCGAGCGCGGCCGCCTCCACGGGGTCGCCCCGGCGGGTGCCCGTCCCGTGCAGTTCGACGTACTGGACGTCCTCGGGGGCGACCTCGGCGCGCTCGACGGCCAGCCGCAGTGCCTCCTCCTGCCCCCGGACGCCGGGCACGGTCAGCCCGTCGGTCGCCCCGTCGTTGGTGACGGCGGTGCCCCGGACGACGCAGTACACCGGGTCGCCGTCGGCCAGCGCGGCGCGCAGCGGCTTGAGGACGACGATCCCGCCGCCCTCGCCGCGCACGTAGCCGTTGGCGCGGGCGTCGAAGGTGTAGCAGCGGCCGTCCGGGGAGATGCCGCCGAACCGGGCCGTCGTCACGGCGCTCTCGGCGAGCAGGTTGAGGTTGACGCCGCCCGCCAGCGCCAGCGTCGACTCGCCGCGCCGCAGGCTCTCCACCGCGAGGTGCACCGCGACCAGCCCCGACGACTGCCCGGTGTCCACCGCCAGGCTCGGGCCGCGCAGCCCGAGCGCGTAGGAGACCCGGTTCGCGATGACGCTCCGGTGCACGCCGGTGATCGTGTGCGGCGTGATCGCGGACGGCCCGCGCCCGTAGGCGAGCACCCCGTAGTCGTCCCAGATCGCCCCGACGAACACGCCCGTACCGGTGTCGCGCAGCGCGCCGGGCCGCGTCCCGGCGTCCTCCAGCGCCTCCCAGGCGAGCTCGAGCGTGAGCCGCTGCTGCGGGTCCATGACGGCGGCCTCGCGGGGGGAGATCCCGAAGAACGCGGCGTCGAAGGCGTCGACCCCGTCCAGGAACGCGCCGTGCCGGGGAGTGTCCGCGGCCCCGCCCCAACGATCCGGCGGCACCTCCGTCACGGCGTCGCGGCCGTCCCGCAGCAGCCGCCAGAAGGCCCGCGGGTCGGGCGCTCCGGGCAGCCGGCACGCGATCCCGATGACTGCGATGGCGTGGTCGTCGGAGTTCATGCCACCAGGCTGGCGGCGCACCCATAAGGCGCTCTTGCCGCGGTCTAAAGCCGGACCACCCGAGCGCTAAAACCAGGTCACCAGGGCCGGACCAGGCGGGTGCGGGCCCGCTCGGCCCGGATCAGCGTCCCCAGCACCGCCCGGTGCGGCCCGTGCGTGCCGAGTAGCTCCAGCAGCGACCGGACGATCCACAGCCGCGTCTCCCGGAAGTGCCGGGGCGAGCCGTGCACGTCGTCGTTCTCCACCACCCGCAGGTCGGAGACGTGGCGGCGCAGCAGATCGAGGTCCGAGCCGGGGATGATCTCGTCCCGGCGGCTCGCCAGGTAGCGGACCGGGACCGTCACCGCCGCGAGCCGGTCGGCGTCCAGCGCGAGCCCGCCGAGCCGCTCCCGGACGGCGCCGGCCGGGACCCGGCTCAGGTGCGCGAGGGTGTCGACCGTGATGCGGGGGAGCCGGCGCTGCCAGGCGTCGTCGGTGAAGAAGGCGCCGACGGGCGCGCCCACCGTGACGATCCCGCGGATCCGCCGGTCGCCGGCCGCGACGTGCAGCGCCAGGTTGCCGCTGAAGCTGAGCGTCACGGCGATCGTGCGGTCCGCCTCGGCTCGGCCCGCGACCGCGTCCAGGATCGCGGTGATCACCTCGGTGCTGCCGGTCCCGTAGCGCGCGCTGTTCTCCCCGACGCCGGGCAGCTCGGCGACCACGCCCGCCAGCCCGAGCCGGCGGGCCTGGACCAGCACCGGGGCCCACTGCTCCTTGATGCTGACGATGCCGCCCATGACGATCAGCAGCGGGCGGCGGTCGGTCGCCGACAGGCCGCTCGTCCAGCAGCGCATCCGGCCGCCGTCCAGGTCGACCTCGAGCGGCTCGATGCCGGTGTCCGCGCGCCAGCGGTCGAACGCGGCCAGGCACCGGTCGAACGCCTCCTGCCGGGCTGGGCCGTCCACGTAGGGGAACCGGGCCATGTTGAAGCGGCGGCAGGCGTCGAGGAAACGGCCCCTGCGCTCCATCCGCTCGCCCGCGCGCGTCCACCCGGCGACCCAGGAGCCGGGCGCGTCGCCGTCGTCGGTGGTGATCGCGTCCAGCAGCGGCCGGTACTCGCCCGCCGGGATGCCCTGGGCGCGCGCGTGCACCACCACGAACTGCCGCAGTTCGGCGATGTCGTTCATGCGACCGCGGCGGGCTCGGGGACCGACTCCAGCGCGTCCTTGATCTCCGCCAGCACGTCCGCGGCCTCCGCGCCGTCGATCACCCGGTGGTCGAAGGCCAGGCTGAGCCGCAGCGTCGGCGCGGCGAGCACCGCTCCGCCGCGCACGACCGGGCGCTCCCGCACCTGCCCGAGCCCCAGCGTGACCGTGGTGCCGCCGACCGAGTGGAAGCCGTCCACCGGACGGTGCCCCAGCGAGCTGACCGCGAACGTGCCGAACCGGTCCGGCCGGTTGCGCAGCGGCCGGACCACGCGGCGGAACGCCGCCCGCCCGACCGGCACCGGCAGCCGCTGCAGCGTGCGGATCCCGGCGAACTCCGGCATCGTGTCGGCGTCCCCGTCCCGGAAGCGCTCGATCTCCCGCTGGATGTCGTCCAGGCCCGCGTGCTCGACGTCGCGGAGCACGGTGGACAGCACCACCCGGCGGCCGCCCAGCGCCTTGTCCAGCGCGATCTTGGCGTGCACGCCGTCGCACCGCGCGACGCGCGGGCTGAACCGGCCCGCGATGGCGGAGTTCGCGTCCGGATGCCGAGCCAGCACCCGCCCGGCGGCCCAGACCACGTACGTCACGATCGAGCGCCGGCGCTCGGCCCCGGACCGGTGCGCGAGGACCCGGCTCATGTCCGCCTCGGTGTCCAGGAACACCGGCGAGAACCCCCGGATCTCCTCCAGGAAGTGCAGGGTGTGCCGCCGCTGGCGGGGGAAGGCCGTGCCGCTCACGCCCGCACCGCCGCCTTGAAGATGCCCTCCAGGCTGCTCGCCTCCAGCAGGTCGGGCAGCCGGACCCGCCGCCCGGTGGCGCTCTCCAGCGACACCGCCAGCGTCAGCAGCAGGAGCGAGTCCCACCCCTCCACCTCGTCCAGGCTGCGGGCGGCGTCGGCGGCGGTGACCTCCAGCCCGAGTTCGGCGCGGACGAGTTCGAGAAAGTCGTCGATGCTGGTCACAGCCGCCCTCCGCGGGGTAGTCCGGCCGGTCTCACCCGCGCTCCAGCGCGAACCCGGCCTTGATCCACTTGCTGGACTCGATGGCGATCCCGATCGCGCGCTCGCCCCGGTCCAGCTCCGGCAGCAGCCGTTCGAGCTGGAAGAACGCCAGCGCGTTACCGCAGTTGCCGGTCTCGGCCACACAACCGATCTCCTCGGCGAGCAGCTCCGACCCGGCGGCGATCCGGGCGGCGATCCGCTCGCTCATCCGCCCGGACAGCTGCGGCGGGAGCAGGTAGTCCACCTCGGAGTCCTTCCAGCCCAGCTCGTCCAGCAGCGCGCGGAGCGTCTCGGCGGCCATGACCGGAACCCGCTCCTCGATCGCCTTGTAGTCCTCGGCGACGGCGGCCCGGACCACGTCCCGCTCGGCGCGCCCGAACCACTCGACCACCTGGCCCGGCTCGCGCCCCAACCCGACGAACCGGGTCAGGACCGTCCGCAGCGCCACCGCGCCCGGCACCGGATCGGCCGACAGGACGGCCGCTCCCGCCCCGTCCCCGAACACCACCACGTTCACGAGTTCGGCGGGCGGCATCGCCCGCAGGTCCGCGCCGACGTCGAAGTGCTTGGCGCAGCTGTCGCCCGCGATCACCAGGGCGTGCCGGTGCCCGCCGCCCGCCAGGAGCAGCCGCGCCACCTCCAGTGCCTGGACCGCGCCCGTGCACCCGGACTGCAGCTGGTAGGTCGGGATCCCGTCCACGCCCAGCCGGTCGGCGACGACGTTGACCGTGGCGGGCATCAGCGTGTCCGGCGTGGCGGTCCCCATGACGATGACGTCCAGATCGGCCGCCGCCACCCCGGCGGAGTCCAGCGCCCTGCGCGCCGCCCGCTCCGCGAGATCGGCGAGCGTGGTCCGGATCTCCCCGCTGGCGAGATCCACGGACAGATGCCGAGTCCGCGTCCCGACGAACGTCTCGACCCATTCCTCCCACAGCTCGTCCATCCCGAACCGCCGGGCAAGGTCACCGTTGCCGACGGGCGGCCCAGGGAGCGCCGTACCCGCCGCCAGAAGGCGAACTTCCGAAGCTTCCATGCCGCTCCCTCCAACCACCGTCCACCCATGCTCCGGCCCCCGCCTAAAGCCCTCCTAATGCCACAGAAATCCCGACAGAGACGGCAGACTCCCGGCCTCGCTATTTCCAAAGGGTCTGGGTTGCGTCACGGAGGTGGTGTATGAGCTTGCCTGGTCAGAGGGCGTGGCGTCGTGACGTGAGACGGCCACCGCGTGATCCTTCGAATCGACAAGATCAGAAGGAGAGGACCGCGATGGCCGAGGCGCTCATGAGCGCGGAGGCCGATGCGGTGTGCGGCGCCGGCTACGGGCAGCGCTCGGACGAGCCGGTCAACCGCCGCAACGGCTACCGGTCCCGGGACTGGGCACGCAGTTCACGGCATGAACCGTCGGGTTGTCGCCGTCCCGGACGGAGCCATCGTGGGGTTCGGGACCGCTACCCGGCTCCGTCCACGGCAGAACTCACCGCCGTTCTCCCCTTGGTGCCTGCAAGTGACGCGCCGTACGTTGCCCGGCTGATCCAGATCGCTGAGCTGGCCACCGACCAGACCTGAGCCTGTATCACATTCCGGTTCTCGTTCCTCCTGCTGTCTAGGGGAGACTGCGTCGATGTCGAATCCCCAGGGCCTTCGTCCAGCTGCGGAGATCCGTGGCTACCTCGTTGACCGGCTCAACCTGGCGCTGCGCCGACCCGGCATGTACGGCGGCGAGACGGCCATCCGCCTCATCCTCGACCATCTCGAGTACGCGGAGCGCAGGGACGGGGCTGGGCTTCTCCGCCTGCTCGAAGAGCGTGGGGTCTGGACGTCCCTGGGCGTGACCGGCGCCTTCGCACGCGTGATCCCCGGCCGCTATGAATCAGGCATCGCATCTATCTACGCCGAGTACGCCCAAGCACAGGGCTGGCTCAAGATCGACCGGACGCTCACCACAGCGGAGTACTCCTCCCTCGCGACCGAACATCGCCGATGGACGGTGCACGATCGAAGTCTGTCCGACGTCCTCGAGACCTTCGGCCCGCCCTCGATCCACTTCGGCGGAACCAACCCGCTCTACGGCAAGACCCTGAGCTACACGAGCGGGTCGCCTACCGACCCGATGATCTCCTTTTACCTCTGGAACGGCACCGAATCCGACGCCGAACCCACCTGGCCACCCCTCCACAGCGAAGCCGTCCTGCTCGCCGTCCGCTCCAGCGGCCAGACCTTCGAAACGAGTCTCGCCTTCACCCCCGAGGGCATACGCCGCCGCCCTTCGTAACCGTCCGAGCAAAAGGCCGGACAGCCAACGGCCTCTGAGGGCGTCGCCCAGCACGCGCTGACCTGGGTGAGCGTCTATGCGTGTATTTCATGAGAGCTTCGTTACCGACACCCCCGCTCCCGATGCAACGGCGTCTGGCCATTCCGGATGTCGGGCTTTGGGCCGCTGAGGTGGTCATGAGTTGGCGGGTGTCCTCGCTGGGCTCTGCGTCGATCTCGTCGAGGCGGCTTCCCGGGAGCTGGTAGGTGCGCCGGACAGCGTCCGGACGGCCGAGCCGAGCTTGGAGGCGCATGACCTCACGGTAAAGAGGCTCGGAGTACGGGTCGTAAGTGAGTGCTCGTTCGAGGGTGGCGAGTGCTCGATCCGGCCGCTCTTGCTGCATCATCGCCAGGGCCGTCCCGGACGACCCGCGTCCGCGCCCCACCCGAGACGTCGAACGTGCCGCAGAAGACTTCCCGTTCTCCATCAACGAGGCACTGGAGATGAGTGCGGCGCAGTCCGCCCAAGGGGCGACTCAGCGTCGAACGTCGCCCAAGACGCCCGACCGGAACCGCCGACGCAACCTCTGAACTTTCTGAACGCGAAGGACACCAAGAAGATGACCGCCCTTCTGAACAGCCCGTTCTTCTGGCTCGCACTGATCGGCCTGCTGGCCGTCCTCGCGGTACTGCCGACGCTCATCGCGCTCGCCCGCGGTGCGGACGACATCGGCTACATCATCCTGGTCAACGTCATCTGCACCGCCACGGTGTTCGGCTGGCCCATCGCACTGATCGCCGCCATCGCGTGGCCCCGCCGCCACCCACCCCATCCGTGGGGCTCCGCGGATCGATGAAGCCTTGGCTGCCCTGACGGGCCGTCGTCTTGCGCAACCGAGCCCATGCGAGCTCCGTGCCCATTGGTTCAGACGTCGACTTCGCCTGCGCGGACGCGGCCGGCCAGCTCACGCCAGTTGCTGTGAGCGAGGAGGAGCTTGGGGCCGTCGGGGTCCTTGGAATCGCGGAGGGCGACCACCCCCGGGACCCGTGCGATTTCGACGCAGTCGCTGCCACTGGCGCTGCTCCGGCTGGCCTTGCGCCAACGAGCCTTGGACAGATCATCGTGGAGGCTCATGGGATTGCTGGTGCTCCTTGGCGATGTCGGCGATCAGGGCGAGCGAGTCCTCCTCGGCAAGGGCTTGCTCGCAAATGCGGTCAAATCTCACGTTACCGCGCGCTACCTGGCCGACGTCTTCGACATAGATCTCTCCGCCCATACCTTCCAGGTAGATGACGTCCTGGTCGAGTTCCCCTGCGAAGCTCAGCGCGACGAAGGGGCCGTCCATCCCCGCGTGCTCACCCACCGAGATGGGCATGACGCGAATGCTGATGTTGGGTTTGGCGGAGGCGCTCGCGAGCGCCTCAAGCTGCCGCGCCATGATCTGCGGCCCGCCCACCGCGCGTCTAAGCACGGATTCGTCCAGGACGACCGTGTACGACGGAGCGTTCTCCCGCTCCAGGATCGCACGGCGTGCCATACGCGCCTGGAGGCGTCGTAGCAGCACATCTTCGGAGTCTTCTGGACTCAGGACCCGGATGAGAGCCATCGCGTAGTCGCTGGTTTGCAGCAGACCGGGTATGAACTGGACCTGCCAACTGCGGATCGCGATGGCGTCATCCTCAAGCTCGGCGAACGATCCGGTCAGTACGTCGTTGAACGCCGACCACCAGCCCCGCTTGCGGATGTCTCGTGCCAACTGCATGAGCGCGAGCTTGATGCCCTCGTCCCCTCCGTAGAGGTCGAGCATCTCCTCGACGTCCGAGGGCTTGGGTCGCGTTTTGGCCGTTTCGAAGCGGAGCAGCTTCGGACGACTCCAACCCAGCGCGGCGGCTGCCCCCTCCATCGTCAGCCCCGCCTTCTCACGCTGCTGGCGGAGTTGGCGAGCAAGCCGACGGTGCCTGACTGTCGGACTCTGCGCGTTCGGCATGTCGCTCAGTGTCGCACGACGATCTAGGTGCTTAGCGCCGATCACCTGAAACAGCGCCACAGAAATCTGAACAAGTACATAGACAGATGCGCTACGTGTAGGCATGATGGCCCTGGGTTACTCCGCTGGGTGATCCTTTCGCGCCTGTGTGTGAGCGCGCAGAGGTCATGCAGATGCCAGCGGGGATACCCGGCCGGGGCCTGGCAGGCCCCACCTGACCGGAAGGTTGGGCGGTCTCGGACCGGTGCTGGCACACCGGTCCGAGACCTTGATCGGACGCTGGAGGTCCAACCCATGCATGATCGTACGAATCCATCACCGGTTCAGGTGATGCCACCCACCGCAAAGTGCGGACCCATTGTCGAAGGGGCGCCTGTCCGTACCCCGACACCGCCTGCGATGCCGCCCGACCCTTGGGTCACGTCCGCCCAGGACTCCGACCGAGCCACCGCCGACCTCAGCGGCCGGTTCCCGTCCGCCACCATCTGGTTCGGCGAATACACGGGGAGCTACTGGGCCTTCATCCAGTTCGAGGACTGCGCACCGCGACTCATCGAGGCCGCCACGCCCGCTGACCTGGAGCGGCAACTCGACTCGTTTACCCCCTGCCCGCTGCGGCGGCCGTCGCCCAGCCTGCTCCACAGCAACATCACGAAGCCCACGACCCCCTGCCCGTCGCCGGACGAACCGCCCTCGCGGCTTCGCAGGGCCTCACGAGGACGCGTCCGATGCTGCGGCCGTCACTCCATGCCCAGGACCCTGAGCCGGAGCGGTCGATGCTGACCGGTGGCCCGGCAGACATCCCGGCCGGCGGCGCCTGCGCCTTCCAACTCCCCGGCGACCGGAGCGCCGCCTCCCACGCGCGGTCCCTCGTCGCGGCGACTATGCGCCAGTTGAACTTCGCCCCTGACCCGATCGAAGACGCCAGGCTCGCGGTCTCCGAACTGGCCACCAACGCACTCGCCCACGCATCCTCGACCACGCGGCCCGAATTGTGGATCTGGGCGCGCACCCGCCCAACCCCGCAACTGGTCGTCTCGGTCTTCGACGCCCACCGCGACGCCTGGCCGAGCCTCTCCCACAATGACCTGCTCGACGAACACGGCAGGGGCTTGTCCATCGTCTTGGCCTTGGCCGTCCACGCTGGTGCGAGCTTCACTCGCTCCCGGTTGGCCGTATCGACGGGCAAGCGTGTCTGGTTCACGCTCCCGCTGCCGGCTGCGTGGTCGGCTGCGGGCCATGTCATAGCCCCGGGCTTGGCGGCGAACCGGCTCTGCGAGGCGCTTGCGGCTCGCGGCATTCCCACCTCGTGCCGCAGCGACGACAAGGGCATCTCGGTCGTCACCGCAGGAGCCTTGGACGTCTGGGTCGAGCCGAAGGCGTTCTCCTGGCGTGACGGGCAGGGCTACTCCCGCCAGCCCCTCATTGATCTACAAGAGACCGCCGAACGCATCGTCGGCCACCACGAAACACACGCCTCGAAAACGTCGACCTGACAACCGTCCCCGGCGTCCAGCCGGCCCCGTCCCCGGGGACGTGGTGGCCACCTCCCGTCCACCGCGTCCCCGGCTGCCGCCGCCACCCATCAGGACAAAACGCCATGCCCGCTGCCACCGACCGCCACGCCCACATCCTTCGTGGAGCCGAGAGCATCCAGCGACTCGCCGAACGAGCCGACCCTCAAGCCATCGAGCGCCTGCTCACCCAACCGGCCGCCGCCCACCTCGACGATGACACCCTCGATTTCCTTCACCGCGCCCGCAACCTGGTCTCCATCACCGCACAGGCCCTGGTCACGGTCCTAGAGAGCACGGCCTCGTCCACCATGCGCGGCTACGAGCAAGAACAGACCTCCGCCAACTGCCCCACCCCTTCGCTGGCTGCCCAGCATCCAGGCCCCCTCGACGCTGCGGAGGCCTGGCGTCGCGCTCGCCTCTACTTCTCGCGCCAGCATGAAGACCCGATCCTGGTCCACATTGAGGAGTTCGATCACGGCTACCAAGCGATGCCAATCGTGCTATCCCTGCCCGAGTTGCCATCCAGCCCCACCATCGAGACTCCGACAACCCTTGTCTTTGACAAGACCACCGGGGCTGCAACCCTCTGGCCACTGCTTCGCCTTGACGTCCTAGCCAGTCACTACCGAAGCTACAAGCGCCAAGCACCCATAACCTGCGAAAGCCAGTCCTGATGACGGACCTTGCGCGCTCTCGCACACCTCCTCGCGGGCGACTACCCGTAGGCGCGAGCCCGGGACGAGTTTCGACGGCTCGGCACGGACTAGGAGGGAAGCGCGGCCGCCGCCTTTGCCCGATGTCTGATTTGTCCGAACCTGCAAAAGTGCTCCAAATTCGCCTTCCCGCTGTCTAAACTCCCAGGTCAGCGAGTGTGCTCCCCGCGCACGCGGGGATGGTCCCCTCCCGTGCGTCGGGGGACGTGATCGACCGTAGTGCTCCCCGCGCACGCGGGGATGGTCCCTCGTCACACCGGCACTGCCAGGCGTGCATGAGGTGCTCCCCGCGCACGCGGGGATGGTCCCCCGAGGAGCGTGCCCTGTGGGACCGGTCGCTGTGATCCCTGCGCACGCGGGGATGATCCGCAGAACGCGGCGAGCTCATGCGAGTTGCGGATGTGTTTTCCGTCAGGAGTGGTCCCTACGGGTGGGTCTGTGGGTTGTGTCCACGGAGGTGGTGTGTGAGTTTGACCTGGTCTCGCCTGGGGGTCAGTTTTCACTTGCCGCCGACAGCACCGTCCCGGGTTGTGACGCGCACGGGATCCCGGGGACCATCCTCGCGTGCGCGGGGAGCACCGACCTTCCTCCCGCGCCGCGCGGACCTCGGCGGGACCATCCCCGCACAGGACGCCTGGATTTGAACCAGGGGCCTCCGGGGGACCATCCCCGCGTGCGCGGGGAGCACTGCGGCGCCGGTCCGGCAACTCGCGGACGACTGGGACCATCCCCGCGTGCGCGGGGAGCACGCCTGCGCCGTCACGGGGACGTACCGGACCGGGGGACCATTCCCGCGTGCGCGGGGAGCACCCGCTACCCGCGGGACGCCGACCAGCTCTGCGAGGGATCATCCCCGGGTGCGCGGGGAGCACGAATTGCTGGACGGGTTCGACGGGTGGTGGCGGGGACCATCCCCGCGTGCGCGGGGAGCACCGGACCGCCGTGCCCGCGTACGCGGTCGTGCCGGGACCATCCCCGCGTGCGCGGGGAGCACCAGCCCCGCCCCGGCGGCGAGGCGCTGGAAGCGGGACCATCCCCGCGTGCGCGGGGAGCACTGGTCCGGCGGCTGGTGGTCCAGGACCGTGACGGGACCATCCCCGCGTGCGCGGGGAGCACAGGTCGCCACGTTGAATTTTGACGGCCACGTGGGGACCATCCCCGCGTGCGCGGGGAGCACTCTGGCTGACCTGCGGGTTTATCGGCCGGCGGCGCTGTTGGAAGCACTTTGTGAGATTCCGACATTTCGGGCGTCGGTCAGCGTTTGCCGTAGCGGCGGCGTTTGGAGGCTTTGCTCCAGCCGGCTGCTGGGGGCTTCGAGGAGACGACCGGCTTCGCCTTGGGGCGGCGGATCAGTGTGAGTCCGTCGTGATCGATGGGTTGCCATTTGTGGTCGCGGGTTTCGAAGGTGAAGCCCTGCTCGTTGTTCGTCGTGTAAGCGAGCAGCGCGCGGCCGGTGTCGGCGTACTGGTGCACTTCGTCCCAGAGGGCTTGCCTGATCCGGGCGGACGGGCCGCCGATGAAGACGCCGGGTGAGATCTCCATCATCCAGCGGGTGAGGAAGCCGCGCAGGCCGGCGGGGCAGTTCGTGAGGACGATGATGGTCACCAGTGCACGTCTTCGGCGTAGTTGCGTCCGGATTCGATGTTCATGCCATGGTCGCTTTGCAGTGTGACCTGGTCGGTGTCGTCGGCGGTCGGGTCGCCTGCCGCGTCGTCGGGGAGGAGGAGCCGCTTGATGTCGTGGACACAGCGTCGGAGTAGGCCGACCTCGTTGACGCGGTCTCGGATGGCGCGGCGGGTACGAGAGCCGATGTCTTCTGGACTGTCAGTGGCGGTCTCGAAGGCGACGGGGATGGCGATCTCGGTCTTGTAGAGGTCGGCGATGTCCAGGACGAAGGCGAGTTCGTGTCCGGAGTGGATGAATCCTAGGCCGGGGGAGCAGCCGAGAGCCGCGACGGTGGTCTGGGCGATGCCGTACATGCATTGTGCGGCGGCCGTGACCGCCTGGTTGGCGGCGTCGCCTGAGTCGAAGTCGCCAGGGACGTAGTGCCTGCCGTTCCAGGCCAGGCCCACTCGGGCGGCCTCGTAGCGGTAGCGCTCTTTGACGCGCCGCCCCTCGCGGCCGAGGAGTTCGTGGCGGCTGAGGCCGGACGGGTCTTCGCCCGGGAAGCGCATCCGGTACATGGCGCGGGCGACGTTCAGGCGGGTTCGGCGGTTCGCCCATGCGGTGGCTTGCGCTTCGACGAGTGCGGAGGAGCGGTTGAGGGACCGGCCGCCGGAGTAGAAGCGGACTCCTTGCTCGCCGACCCAGACGACCCCGGCGCCGCTGTCGCCCAGGACGCTCATGGCCTGGTGCGTGACGCGGGTGCCGGGCCCGAGCAGGAGCGTGCCGATGGTCGCGGACGGGATATGGGTGATGCCGTCCGCGTCCTCGGCGGTGATGGCGTTGTCCTCGCGTGCAGTGTGCAGCGTTCGAGGTAGATGAAGGACAGCCGGTCGCTCATCCGGGTGAGTTCCCGGGGTGAGGACGCACCTCGCTTGCCGACGGTCGACATGGTTACGGCTTCGCGAGGGTCATCAGCCCGCACCCGTATGCCTTGGCCTTGCCTATGCCGTGAGTGAGCGCTCGGCGGAAGGCGTCGGGGTCGGTGACTTCGAGACGGCCGTCAAAGGTGGCAGTGACCAGCGTGACCGGTTTGCCACCCCCCTTCTTCTTGAAGGCGAGGTCGCGACGGCTGTGGACGATCAACTGGTGCCGGTCCAACTCGTCTTGGGTGCCCGATGGTGCGGGCTTTCTGGCGACGGCGAACCCGGCGCCTTCCTGGCGTTGCAGGAGCCAGCGCGCCTGGTTGCGCGGGCCGATGTGCGCGGTCGTCTTCGTCGGTGCACCGTCCTTGTTGCGGACGGAGTGCACGGGGTTGGCGGTCAGGCGGAACGCCCACTGGTCGCCGGTACTGAGACGGTCGAGGAAGGGCCCGTAGTCGTAGGTTTCCCAGCGTGCGGTCGTCGGCCAGCCGGCCTGCTCGACCAGATGCGTCAGGTCGGGCTTGTAGGGACTGACGATGCACAGGTGGGTGCGGGATTGGCTGTCGCGGTCGAGCCGCCAGAGCACCCGCGGGCCGTCCTGCCGGTCGACGGGGAGTTCGGCGAAGGAGGACATGACGGCCGCGTGCAGCACCTGCGGAGACGACAGCATCTTGCGGGCGCCGATCCGTTGCGGATTGATGCGAAAGCGCGTCAGGTACATCACTGGCCTCGTAGGACGGCGGTCGGGTCGTGGTCGACGGCGGCGCGTCGGGTGGTCGGCGCGGGGATCTCCACTCGTTGGTGAAGGACCCCGCGCAGTGCGTACCGGCGGTGGCGGGGGTCGAAGCTGAGCGGCTGGTCGCGCAAGGTGTCGATGCGGCCGTCTCCGCCCCTGCCTTCGACGATCGTCTCCAGGGTCACCTTCGGTTGGCGGTTTCTGCGCTGGTGCCATGCGGCGGCGCGCCAGGGTTCGTCCTTCAGACGCTCGTCGAGGGTCTGGTCATGGTGCACGGCGAGTTCGATCGGCCGGGACGGCGGGCATGACCGGCGCCCGAGATACGGCAGGAAGGCCGGGCTGCGTACCGCGTCGTGTAGCCGGTCGATCAGGTCGCCGTCTCCTTCGAGCACGGCGACGAACACCGCGTCGGCCAGGTAGAACCGTTCGGAGACCGGCATGGAGGTGCCGTTCTCGAAGTGGTGTGCGGTCTGGTAGTCGCGGACGAGTGTGCCGCGCTGGTCGACGCGGACGCCGAAGCGCAGGGCGGCCAGGTCGGCGATGTCGTCGCTGCGCCGGCGGCCGAGCGCCGCGGCGAGGAGGCCCACCACGCCGCTCTTGGTGGGCGCATGCTCGGTGGTGCGCCGTGCGAACCGCGCCGATGCGCCCCACGCCTGGAGGGGGCCGGCGAGCTGCAGTGTCAGGACGCTCACTGCGCGGCTTCCTGGCGGCGCGCGACCTCCTCGCCGACCGCGTCGACCAACTCGGGCAGCGAGACCTGGGTGCCCAGGCCGGACAGGTGCTCAGCGTTCTTGCCGAAGCTCAGGACCCACGTCTGGGCGTCTTCGCCGACGCCGTAGGCGGCCTCGATCTCCGGGATGTAGCGGGCCAGCCGTGCCGCCGCCTCCTGCACGTATCCGCCGCTGTCCTGGGCCTTGCGGCAGGGCTCCTCGAACGCCCCGACGAAGCTGATCGGGCGGGACGAGCGCACCTTGACCACCACCGCGTCGGGGAGCGTGTGGTTGCCGAAGGTGTTGACCTTCCCGGTGGGCATCGAGGTGATGAATCCCTGCACGAACGCCTCTACGGCACGTCGAGTGGGTTCGGTGACCGGCTCGTCCTCACGCAGTCCCTTGCCCAGGTTGGCGCGCAGGAGGTCGACGTCCAGGGCCGCGTACCGGTAGAGGGTCGCGGAGTTGAACTCCACCGTTCCGATCATGCCCGCGCCGAGGTCGTCGTCCTCGCGCTCTTTGTGGTCGTCGACGGCGGTGTAGTAGTCGGACTCGTTCTCCACCTGGTGGACGCTGAGGGCATGGGCGACCTGGGTGGCGGCGTCGACGTTGATGTCGGCGCCGTCGGCGACCATGCGCCCGAACAGTGCGATGTCGACCGAGTGGCGGGCGTTGGCCACCTGCCTGGCTCGCGCCTTGTTGTCCTTGTCCTTGAAGAAGGCCTTGATGTCGTCGCGGCCTTCGACGGCGAGTTCGGCAAGGCCGTCGAGCTGGCGCGCGCTGAGGAACATCAGGTACTTCGACTCCGGCGCCGCGGCCGGCTCGTCGTCCTTGGCGGCTCCGCGGCGCTTGGGCACCTCGATCTTGGAGCCGGTCGCGGTCTGCACGGTCTCCGCCGCGAGGTCCCATGCCTGGGACTCGTCGATGGAGTCGTCCAGTCCCCGGATGCGGTCGGCGAGCAGCTCGGCGACCCGCTTGGTCCGCACACCGAGTTCGCTCGGGTCGAGCAGGTCGTGGAAGCTCTTGCGCGTGGCGCGCTTCCACGCCTGGCTGGAGACGCGGGCGCGCCGCACGCCACCGTAGACGGCGGTCTTGGGAGTGCCGGTGTCGTCGCGGTTCAGGTTGCTCGGCGGGACGCTCTGCAGCACGTGCAGGTCGATGATGGTGCGAGTCATGTGACGTCCTTGTCGCTCGTGTCCTCGCCCGGCGCCGTCCGTCCAGGCTGTGCTTGATCGCCCTCGCTCTGCGGCGGGCGGTAGGTATGGAAGCTGCGGCCCCACTCCCGCCGGACCCGGGCGAGGCCGTCGGGAGTGTGGGCGTCGTAGAGCCGCTTTGCGAGCAACGCGTAGTCGAGGGGGACGGACTCGCGCCGCAGCAGAGAGACGATCTCCCGGAGGCGGTAGGCGAGGACGTCCAGGCTTCCGGCCGTCCCCACGCGTACGAAGCGCCGCCGGATCGGCTCGTCGATCTCACCCGGCGGCATCAGCCGGCGGACGGCCGCGCCGAGGTCGACGCCGGGGACGTGCATCCGCTGGTTGGGTCGCGACTGCTGGTGCAGGGCGAACAGCGTGACTGCCAGGAACGCCGCGTTCTCCGCGCGCGTGGCCTGGATCTCGCTGAGCATCGTCTCCTGGTAGAGCTGGTCGGCGCCGGTCAACCCCCACAGTTCCGGGACGTCCTGGGGCAGCTTTCCGGCCCCGCGACGCAGCTGGGCCAGGCGTCCCACGGCCGAGCTGGTGTCGCGCAGGTAGCCGTCCTGAAGCTGAGAGACGAACTCGCCGACGACTTTGCCGACGAGATCGGATGCGTACTGCCGTTCTTCGGGAACGGTGGCGGTCATGAGCTGGCCTCCGCAAGCTCCTGGTGAGCCGCTTCGTCGGGATCGGGAAGGGCGCCGGGCAATGCCTTGCGGAGCCGGTACCGGAAGGTCGCGTCGGCACGCGAGGCCGTCAGCCAGAGCTCCTGGCCCTTGCCGGTCTGGATGACGCGGCCTTCCCACGCGGCGTCTCCCGCGTCTTGGACCTCTTGAGCGCCCAGCCGGGCGATGATCAGTCTTGCTCGGTCCTGCCAGGCCGCCCGCTGCGATCGCGGTGCCGCGGTCGGGCGCAGGTCGGCGAGCCATTCACGGAATGGGCCGTCCAGCATGCTGTAGCCGAGACGCGTCGCATGTGTGCGGGCCGGATCGGCAGCGGCTCCGATCGTCCGCGCGAGGTCGGCCGCCAGGTCGCCGAGCACTCTGACCGCCGCGTCGGCGTCGCCCACGGCATCGATCGCCTCCTGGCCGAGCCGCGTGTCCCGCTCGTGCAGGAGCACCACGGGCATCGCGACGGCGTCGTCGATCATCTCGTCGATCACCGACTGCTGCGTGCCGTACACGGCTCCCACGAGCCGCGCCCGCACGAGGAAGTCCACGGGGAAGTCGCCCTCGACCGTCAGCCGGGCCACCCAGTCCAGGATGCGAGGACGTACGATCTCCGCGGCCTCCTTGCGCTGCTCCGCGCCGGGCGTCCGGCCGGCGACCAGCGCGCCGAGTCCCCGCCAGGCGCTCATGCCCGGATCGTGCTCCCGCGGCAGATACACCTGCGGCAGGTTCTGCTTCTTCTCCTGAGCGGGGCTGCGCCTCCACCCGGTCATCGGCTCACGCATGTGCTGGTTGCGCGGACTCAGCGGGTCGCCATATGCCAGGACGACGCCGTGGACGCCCTCGCCGTCGGACACCAGCCGGATCCGTCTCGACTGCCAGGTGTACAGGTCGCGCACGCCCGCCGGGCGCCGGCTCAGTTCCACCGGGTCCATTTCGGCCGGACCCGTGACCGGATGCCGCCAGGCCGGACGATCTCCGTCGCCGTCACCGAGCAGATTCGCGGTGTCGAAGGCCACGAGGTTCAGCAGGAGCGTCTCGCGCAGGTTGTCGCCTTCGACGAAAACCCCGCCGAGGTTCCCCGACCAGCCGACCCCCAGCGGATAGACGCGGCCTCCCTTGACCCTGGGATCGCCTACCGCCCCTGTCTTGATTCCCGACGTGTCGAAGGCGTGCGCGTGCACGAGCCAGCGGGCGGCCTCCGCGTACGACAGACGTTCGGCACCACGGGCGCGCATGGTGAAGAACTGCGTGCCGTTCGGGACGTCCGCGACCAACCGGTCCAGAGAGGCGATCTCGTCCTTGGCGGTCCGCAGACCGGGCGTCTGGAAGAACGGGCTCTCAGGGTGGAGCAGATCGAAGCGGTCACGATGCCGGTCGAGATACGAGGCGATTCCCTGAGGACCGTCCAATGGAAGCCCGGCATCCCAGAGCTCCTGCCAAGCGTCGAGATCGACCGGCCCCTCCACCACGTCGTGCAGGACGGCGAGCAAGAGCCGCAGCAGTGCGAACTCCTGCGTGGGCACGTCCCCGACGAGCCGCTGCACCTCGTCCGCATGGACGAAGACATCGAGCAGGGAAAGCTCGGCTTCGGTGCCGTCAGCACGCAGCACCGGAAGCCACGGCTCCCGCGTCAGGTCGAAGGAAGGACGAAGATCACTCGGCACGTGTCACCTCAAGACCGTCGGCACGGGTGTAGCGCAGGTCGAAGCCCGCCAGGCCGGCCTCGCAATTCTCATCGAGCATCAAAATCAACTCACCGGCCAGCCAATGGCTCTCCTTGGACTGCCATGCCGGGACGCACTCGGCCTCCAACTCCTCGATCGCCTGATCGAGGACTTCCGGGATGGAGAACTGGAACGGCAGCCGCAGCCCGCACGCCGCCACGGTTCGCGCCACATCCCAGGGCGGAGCCGTATCTGTGGGCACCTCGCGGGCTCCTCGCCCTTCGTCGAGCCACGGCAGCGTACGGATGGTCCCGTCCGGCAGCCGCTGGACCACCAGAACCTCCAGCGACTCGCGGGTGTCGCGCACCTGCGCGCGGCCCGCCCGGGTGTCGTCGGTGTCGCCCACCCCGGCATCGATCCAGCCGACCAGCGCCCGGCCAGGACGGCCCACCGTTCCGAGCTGGAAGTCCCGAGCCTTCTCACGTTGCCGCTGCTGGTGGACGAGGTGCTCCTTGTACGCCAGCTCCATCGCGTCCTGCCAGGACGGTGGCCCCAGCCGCTCCGTCCCGTAGGCGCTCTGCACCAGCCGGCTGATGTCCTCCGGCAGCCTCACCACTGACCCGTCGGACAGGTACGGTTCGAGCGCTGCTGCCGCTCGTAGCAGCGCATACAGCCGGTAGACACGCTGCGAGCCCTTGACGGGCTCGGCCGGAACCGCGTCCCAGTCGGCGCCGGTGATGAGGCATCGGGCGACGCGTAGCCGTTCGGGCCGTTCACACTGCCCGTTGCCTCGCTGGTGCCGATGCAGCCGCCCCATGCGCTGAAGCAGCAGGTCAATAGGACACAGATCTGTGACCAGCAGGTCGAAGTCGATGTCCAGAGACTGCTCGGCGACTTGGCTGGCCACCACGATGTGCTTCGCGGGACGGCGCCCGGCGCACTTGTCCGGAGGCCCGAACAGGTCCAGCAGCTCGGAGTCCCTGCGCGTCCGATCGAGATCGACGAACCGGGCGTGCGCCACGGTGACGCCCACCCCTGGGAGCCGTTCCCGCAAGAACTGGGCGGTGTCCAGCACCCGGCCCACCGTATTGCGAACCACCAGCGCGCAACCGCCGTCGGCGAGCTCGTGCTCCAGCCGTTCCGCCAGCTCGTCCAGCCCATCACCAAGGCGCTCGACGTGCACATCCGTGCGCCGTCCAGAAGGCAGGACCTCCTCGACTACCGGAGGCTTCCCCGGCTCTACAGCCGTCAGCAGCGGATACCCCTCAGCCTCCTGAACCTTGGCCAGCTCGCTCGATGCCTTCCCGAGATAAGCCTCAGCGAGTTCGCGGCGCCGCTCAGCCGGCAACGTCGCCGACAAGACGACGACGGGAACCCCGTACGCACCCAGCCAGGACAACACCCGGTCCAAGTAGGAGTTCATATAGGTGTCGTAGGCATGCGCCTCGTCGATGATGACGACCTTGCCTGCCAGTGCGAGATGACGCAGCGCCAGATGACGGCTCTTCAGGCCCATGAAGAGCAACTGATCGACCGTCCCTACAACGAACGACGACAGCATCGCCTTCTTGCGGCCGTGCAACCATTGATGCGCGACCAGTTCGGCGGAGGAGGCCGCCCGATCCCCGCGCGGACGCCACTCGGCCTCATCGCCATCAACGTCGACGCTGGCGACGGCCCGCCGACCAGCCTTCACCAGCTCACCGAACTCGTCGTTCAACGCCGCTTTGGAGTGGGCCAGCATCACCGACCGGAGTGCCGTCCCTCGGGCGTCGGGAACCCGCCGCAGCCACCGCAACATCCGCGGGAACATCGCGTTGCCCGTTGCCATCGTCGGGAGCGCGACGAACACGCCGCCGGCTCCGGAACGCGGCGCGAAGACCTCCGCGACCGCCAGCGCCGCCTCCGTCTTCCCCTCACCCATCGGTGCCTCGATCACCATGAGCCCCGGAGTCGACATGCCTCTCGCCACCGCGACCGCGCGCTCTTGGACGGGACGGATGCTGGCGTCGGCCGGCAAATCGAAGCGAGCGGAGAATAGCTCTGCTACATCCGCCGTCGTCTCAATTGGCCGCCATGGCGCTGGAAGAGCAAGATTTTGCCATGCCGCCTTCACCCGTTCCGTTTCGCTCGCACCCGAGGCTTCGGGGAAGTACGGAAAAAGATCAGAGTTACTGGCGATCCAGTCGGCCACGATAACAAGACCTGTCAACGCCGCCTGCGCCGACTGAGAGAGCTTTACATCTCGCCATGCGTCGAGGCGATCATCCACGCCGCACATGACCGCACACCCGCCCAGAATCTCATTCTGCACACCGCGCCACGTCGATTCACAGCCGACCGTGCGCAGAAGGTCTGGGTGTACGTTCAACTGACGTATGTCTTCGAAAGTAGGCGGTACCCCGTGATGCCCGCCGGCGATGATCGAGAACGACAACGCCGCCGGGCGCGACCAGCCCCGCTCGGCCAGCCACTCCTGCAGTAGTGCCTGCCCAGCCAGGCCGTGAGGGGCGAGCCGACGATCCAGCAGCCGCTTGTAGGGCGGCATGTCCAGTCCGGCCTCCCGCATCCTCTCTGCTAGAGAATCGACCTGACAGGCGAACGCCGGTGTTGCCTTTCCTGTGTCATGAGTCGCCGCCAACCACGCCACAAGCCTTGACGCATCTTCAAAGTCGCGGGGGAGATCTCGTGCTACGGCAGCCTGTATTTGACGCGGAATCCAATGGTCCCACAAGAGCCTCGCGACAGCGCAACTATCCGCCAGATGGCGCCACAGGGGCAACCACCCGTCGGTTTTACGATCATGCTTGGCCCAAACCGTTCGAGCCGCAGACGACAAGCGCTTATGAAGCCACGCTCCATCGGTCCCCGCCTCGGTCATGGGAAAGGTGTAACACGAAGGGCTGACGGTCACCGTCAAAACCCGCGAGCGCGGCCACATGGGGCCACCGCAAGGTGATGGCCCCAACCCCGCGTGCGCGGGGAGCACTTCAATGAGGGCGTGACGCTAAACCCGGCTGTGGGGTCAACCCCGCATGCGCGGGGAGCGATGGGCCGTGACCACAGGCTACCTACGCCTGGGCGGCGACAGTTCCACCAGTGTGTGGCGTTGAGGTGAGTTGGCATGAACATCAGTCCGTGCCTGGCGGACCGATCTGTGAGTTGGCCCATGCGAAGGCGGCGCCCGCCGCCCCGGCGCCGACAAGTAGGGACTGCGGATGAGAGAGCGTGGACAGGTAGGTCAGACCGCCGGCAGCGCTTCCTGCCAGAGCGGCGAACAGTAAGAGTACGAACGTGTGGAGGTCGAGAGGGGGGGCGACTGGGACTGCTCATGTAACTCCTCATCCATGAAGGGACCAAACGCTTAATCCTGCTGTGTTCAGTGGATGGGCAAGAGGGTAGCGTGTCGGTCGTTTGGTCGCCACCGCACCTGCCGATGGATTGCATCCGTGATGCTGGCTTCCCTGGTCGGCAGGGCCGGGTGGCCGCGTAATACAACAAGCCGGAGTCTGGTTGGTCCGAGTCTCTATGAATGCACCGAGATGGCTCTTGCGTTACTCAAACTGCCAGGTCAGAAGGTGCGCGCTACCCGCGTATGTTGGATGGTCCCATGAGCGCGCCGACCGTGAGGCCGACGCCGAAGTGCTCCCCGCGCAAGCGGCCACATGGGGCCACTCTGCAGAAGATGCTTCGAGTGCGCGCTCAGGCGAGCACCTTCGAAGGTGAAGTCCATGATCGCCGCAAGGAGTCCGATTTGTCCGTATCAGCAGAAGTGCTCTCAATTGGCCCCGCTGCCGCCTAGAATCCCAGGTCAGGCAGGGTGCTCCCCGTGCACGCGGGGATGGTCCCAGTATGTTCGCCTCGAACTGGATCGACGCCGGGTGCTCCCCGTGCACGCGGGGATGGTCCCCACGCGCGCAGGGGTAGTCGTGATCATGCTCAGTGCTCCCCGTGCACGCGGGGATGGTCCCCGTGGCACCCGGTGGTCCGGATCAAGCAGCGCGTGCTCCCCGTGCACGCGGGGATGGTCCCGCCCTGTCCAACCCCTCCCGGTACGTGTGCCAGTGCTCCCCGTGCACGCGGGGATGGTCCCGCCACGAGCTGCCCCGGCTCGGTGCTGCGGGCGTGCTCCCCGTGCACGCGGGGATGGTCCCCGCCGGCGGAGGTCCAAGAACCAGCAGCGTGAGTGCTCCCCGTGCACGCGGGGATGGTCCCTACACGACCGACGGGAAGCCGGCACCGGCCGGGTGCTCCCCGTGCACGCGGGGATGGTCCCCCGGACGGAAAGATGTTCCGCACGTCCCGATGAGTGCTCCCCGTGCACGCGGGGATGGTCCCAGGGTCGGGCGCACGTGCGGGGCCATGGTGAAGTGCTCCCCGCGCACGCGGGGATGGTCCCTACGTCAAGTTGATCAACATGCTTGTCCAGCAGTGCTCCCCGCGCACGCGGGGGTGGTCCCCAACTCGGCAGCTTCGCCTCCGTGCGGGGAAGGTGCTCCCCGCGCCTGGGGGTGGTCCGACCGTGCTTCGAGGTGGGGCGGCCGGGATCAGTGTTCCCCGCGTACGCGGGGATGGTGGAAGGTGCGTAACGTGTGTTCTGATCCCAATCATGCCGTCGCGATGGGAGACCTCTGGCATGGCGGGCGGCCAGGTCTGGTGGGAGCGCGATGCCGCATTCGGAATGGACGAGGACGGTCACCCTTCAGGGGCCTCAGCACTGACCCTTCGCATCCTCTTTTCGCTGGCCGGAGTCGATACACGCAGGGCCAAGGAGATAAAGCAGCCTGACCGCGAGGCCGCGCGTCACGGTGACCGCGGTTAGGTCACGGCGGTGACCGGCTGGCCGTCCGCGATGACGTGGTTCGTCGCGCAGCGCCAGTGGGCCAGGGGCTCGCCCTTCGGCGTGGTGATTGTGTCCGCGAGAAGCGACAACGTTTGTGCGCCAGGGGGAGCGACGGTTGAGGGTCTGCTGGATGCGGTGATGTCGATGAGATTCAGTAACGGTGTCGCGGGAAGGTGAGTCGACCTGGGGCGTGGGTGGAGGGTTGATGCCGAGGGGCCGACAGGCTTTGCAGCCCGAGATGACGCACCCGCTCGCGGATGTGTCATTCTGTTCTGCGCTGTCGGCGAATCCGGGCAACTCCAGCATCGAGGTCGACAGAGTTCGTGGGTGGCGCGCCGTCGTACTCTTCGTCACGGAGCATGTACTCGATCTCGCGTTGCTCCTGCTCCAGGCGTTTCGAGCCGTAGAACATGGCTGTCAGTTCTTCGAGGCCGGCCGCCGATGCCGACTGGTCGGACTTGTGCACACCGCGTGCCCACCGCCAGAGCCGTTCGGCCACGAACACTATGACCAGCAAGATCGCCAACGGCCATGCCAGCATCCCGTCCATGATCGGTCAACGCGCCTGTGCGAGGTTTGGTTGCCTCTGGACACCGAGGGCACGCCTGTTGAGGTACGAAGTGGCGTGGTCTGTGTGGTCAGCTTGCAGCGTGGGTAGGAGTCGGTGCCGGTCTCGATGATGGTGCCGCCGAAGGTGAGGCGGTCGACGATGGCGGCGCAGAGACGGGGGTCGGTGAAGGTCTTGGCCCAGCCGCTGAAGGCTTCGTTGGAGGCGATGGCCAGGCTGTTCTTCTCTTTGCGTTCGGTGAGGACCTGGAACAGCAGTTCGGCGCCGCGGCGGTCGAGTTCCATGTAGCCGAGTTCGTCGATGCAGAGCAGGTCGACGCGGCCGTAGCGGGTGATGGTCTTGTTGAGCTGCTTGTCGTCGGCGGCTTCGACAAGCTCGTTCACCAGCTTGGTGGCCAGGGTGTATTTCACCCGGTATCCGGCCATGGCTGCTTCGATGCCCAGCGCGATGAGCAGGTGGGACTTGCCGGTCCCGGAGTCGCCGATCAGGCAGAGCGGTTCGCCCTTCTTCACCCATTCGCTGGAGGCCAGGGTGTGGATGGTGGCGGGGTCGATGTTGGGGTTGGCCTCGTAGTCGAACTCGCGCAGCGTCTTCTGCCGGGGGAAGGCGGCGGCTTTGATGCGGCGTTCGGAGCGGCGGCGGTTGCGGTCGTCGCACTCGGCCATGAGCAGCTCAGCCAGGAACCCGCGGTAGGTCATCTGGTCGCGGGCGGCCGTTTCGGCCAGTTCGGGAACTTGGCGCGGACGGTGGGCAGCCGCAGCATCCGGCAGGCGCTGTCGACGGCGGTTTCGGCGGCCTGCTCGGTTCCGACTAACCGGAGGGCGCTGCTCCTGCAGTCGCCAGATAGGGGCGGAGAGGTCGGTCGAGCGCTGGAGGTACAGCATCGACCAGCTCTAAGGAGAGGGGTCGAGCGATGGCGGTCTCAGCGCGCCGGAGGTAAGGGTGAGCGCTGGCGATAGGGGGCCGGAGCAGGCAAACCCGGCCCCCCGGGCCAGCGATCGCTGGCCCGGGGGCGCTGCTGCTCTGTGCGGCCGCGACGGACTGGGCCTGATGGCTCGGGTCCGGTTGAACACCGGGACAGAGCTCGAGGCGGTTCGCGGCTCTTCTGGTCCTGTGTGAACCATCCGGGTGCCGGGGCGGACGGCTCAGTTCGCTAACGAACTGCTAACAAATGATCAAGAGGCCGGTCCTCCGGATGGAGGAAACGGCCTCTGAGCTGGTGTTTCTCTGTCGGGACGGCGGGATTTGAACCCACGACCCCTTGACCCCCAGTCAAGTGCGCTGCCAAACTGCGCTACGTCCCGGTGCCCGTTGCGAGCGGGCTTGATTACTGTAGCGCAGTCCGCGGGGTCGTGCGTACCGGGATTGCGCGCCCCGCCGGTCGCTGGGCGGGGCGGATGGGGTCTGTGCGCGTTCTGGTCGGTGGGGTCTTGTGTCTGGGGATGCTGTGCGGTTGCGGGGGTGGGGTGCGGCCTGTGGGCGGTAGTCCCGAGCCTGAGGTGTCGGCGACGAGCACGGCGCCCAGTGCGGAGCCGAGGAAGGTCGTGCCTCGGGTGCCCAAGGGGGTTCGGGCCTCTTATGTGGTCTTCGATACTCGTGCTGGGCGGGTGCTCTTGGAGCGGCAGGGGCGGCGGGTGTTCCGGTCGGCGTCCGTGGTGAAGATCCTCATCGCGCTGGACTACCTGGAGCGGCACCGGGCCTCGGGGGCGGATCGCACGTTGCTGCAGGCGATGTTGCGGGCCAGTGATGACGGGGCCGCCACCGAGTTCTGGCGGCGGGGCGGCCGGGGAGAGATCATCGAGCGGATGGCGCGGCGGCTGGGGTTGGCGGAGACGGCGCCGCCGCCCGCGGAGAAGCCGGGGTTCTGGGGGTACACGGCGTTGAGCGCCCGGGACGTCGTGACGATGTACCGACATGTGGACGGGTTCGTGCTGGAGCAGTTGCGGCGGGCGACGCCGCGCGGGGCGGACGGGTTCGACCAGACGTTCGGGATCCCGCGGGTGGCGGACGGGGCGGCCGTCAAGCAGGGGTGGTCGGGGTTCGAGACCGGGGCGCGGCCGGCCGCGGTGCGGGCCCCCGATCTGGGGCTCGGGAGGCCCGTGCTGCACACGACCGGGATGGTCGGGGACAAGATCGTGGTGGTGCTGACGCTGTGGCCGGCGGGGACGTCGTTCCGGGCGGCGTCGCGGGGCATCACGGCGCTGACCGGGGACGTTCTGCGGGCGGCGTGACGGGCGTCACAGGGTCGGGCAGGGTTCCGTGCGGGTCGGGTCATCGGAAGTGGTCGGGTTCGGGCGGGAACGGAAAACCCGGGCAAAGATCTGGGTCGTTTACCCGGTTGTGGGCGAATAGTCCTTCGCTGGCGTATGTAGCTTTTTTCTCCCAGGGGCAGTGACGCCGAACGGGGGACAGGGTTGGCGGAACCGGAAGGCACCCAGCCCGGGGTGCACGTCGCGGATGTGGAGGACCTCCGGGGGGCCGCGCACGACCGCGCGGTCGTGTCCGAGGCCCGGGTCGTGCTGGCCCGGCGGCTCGGCGTCCCGCCGGGGGAGGCCCTGCAGCATCTGATCTGGCTCGCGCGCGACCTGGAGATGGACCTGGCGGAGGCGGCGTCCCTGCTGGTCAAGGACAGCGGCGGCGGGCCGGTCGGGGCCGTGCTCGCCGGGCGGCGGGCGCCCCGGGCCGAGGACGACCCCGCGGAGCGCCGGGCGATGCTGTCGGAGGCGGAGGAGGTCCTGCGCCGGGTGACGGCGGAGGACACGGCGGGGGACGCGCAGATCCTCGCCGAGGTGGAGGACGACCCCGTGGCGCGGGCGCTGCTGGAGGGGACGCTCGACTCATGCGCCCACCTGGTGCCGGTCACGGGCCCCGAGGGTGACGTGGTGGACTTCCTGTTCGCCGACCTCAATCCCGTCGCGAAGGACATGTTCGGGCGCGGCAGGGAGGAGCTGACCGGCCTCCGGCTGCTGCGCACCGATCCGGGAGCCGTCCTCAGCGGGCTGTTCGACCAGTACGCGGAGGTATGGCAGACCGGGACGCCGCTGGAGCGCGACTCGTTCCCCTACACCACGGCGCAGCGGGGGCTGTCCCGGTCGTCGCGGATGAGCGTGCGGTGCGTGCGGGTGTCGACCGGGGTGTGCGTCACGTGGCGGTACCACGCCGCCGAGGACCGCGTCGCGCGGCGGCTGGAGCGGGTGGAGCGGCTGGCGCTGATCGGGTTCGGGGAGTGGGACCTCGCGACCGGGGAGGCGGACTGGACGCCGCAGATGCTGGCGAACTACGGCCTCAGCCCCGAGGAGGTGCCGCCGATGCCGCACGACCTGCCGAAGGTCGTGGCGGACGACGACCTCCCGCTGATGGAGGAGGCCGTCCAGACGATGTTCTCCCGCAAGGAGCCGGTGGAGGCCGAGCACCGGGTGATCGCGCCGGACGGGACGCCGCGGCACCTGTGGCTGTTCGCCGAGCCGGTGCTGGGGGAGTCCGGGCTGCCGGTCTCGATCAACATCGTCTCGCAGGACATCACCCGGCGGCGCGGGGTGGAGCGGGCGCTGGCGGAGACCCGCCGGCAGATGCTGAAGCAGCAGGAGCGGACGGCGCAGGAGCGGCGGGTCGCGGTGACTCTGCGCCGCGCGATCCTGCCGGACGAGGACGAGCTTGAGGAGCTGCCGGGCCTGACGGTGGCGCTGCGCAGCCTGGCGGCGGAGTCCACGGCCCGGATCGGCGGGGACTGGTTCGCTACGCGGGTGCTGCCGGACGGGCGGGCCGTGTTCGCGATCGGCGACGCGGCCGGGCACGGGCTGCCCGCGGCGGCCGCGATGGCGCGCACGCGGAACGGGCTGCTCGGCCTCGCGTGCACGGGCGAGCCGGCGGGGCGGCTGGTGGGCTGGCTGAACGAGCTGGTCGGCAACATGGACCCGCCGGCGACGGGCACCGCGATCGTGGGGCATTTCGACCCGGACCGGCGGGTGCTGGAGTGGACGTGCGCGGGCCATCTGCCGCCGATCCTGGTCCGGGGCGACCGGGCTTCGCCGCTGGAGGTCGTCCGCGATCCGATGCTCGGCGCGATGCCCGGCTGGCAGTACACGACGATCACCACGGAATTGGATCCCGGGGACCTGCTGTTCCTCTACACCGACGGTCTGGTGGAGCGCCGGGACGCGGACCTGGACGAGCGCATCGAGCGCCTCACCGGCATCCTCCAGGACGCCTCGCGGCGCCCCGACCGGGTACTGGACGAGGTCCTGGCGCGGATGGAGCACGACCGGGCTGCGGACGACACCACGCTGTTCGCCCTGCGCGTCGAGTGACGGACCCCACCTGGATCCGGTGAGGGCCGGGCCCTGTGAGCCAGGACGCACAGAATGGCCCCGAGGGCCCCGTGAAGGGGGTGGCGGGGCATGTGCCCCCCGGGCCGTCCCGAGGTTTCTTTACCCTTTGGTCAGGGCTGGTAAGTCCTACGGGCAAAGGGATCTGGGGCACTTCGGTAAAGATCGGGAAGATGCCGGGGCCTGACGGTGTTGAAGGATCCTTGGAAGGGCTTTGAGCAGGCAAGACAGAAGTTTGTGCCTGGTTTGCTTTTCCTGAGAAGGTTGGTACCTTCTATGCGGAAACCCGCAGCGCACCCCATGCGTTGCCGCCGGTCGTCCCGTTCCTGAGGGCGGCCGAGGATCGCGGAGCGGTAGCCGCACGCGATGCGCGCCACACGATGCGCGCCCCCTCAGAGATCAGTCACTGAGTCACATCCGAAAAGTCTGCGCCGCAGATCGCGGTGCGAGGCCGAGTCCGTGCCGGTCCCAGCGACCGGACGGAGCCGGGGACCCAATGTTCCAGGGGTGAATCGGCGCGACCCAGAGCCGCGCCGTAGGGCTGCTTCCATGCCCGAATCCGTCAGCTAACCCGGTAGGCGTCATGGAAGATAGGAGATTCCCTGCATGACCGGTCGTTTCGATCGACTTTCGCTCAACCGCTTCTCGTCCGAGGACAAGGCCGTCGGCGTCGCCGTGGGCGCCGTGGTCGCCGGAGCCGTCGGGCTCGCGGCCCTCAACCCGCTCGCCGGCGGCAGCGCCGCGGCCGAGACCCCGGCCCAGGCGAAGGCGGCCGTGGTGGCCGAGCAGGGCACCGCGTCGAAGCAGTCCTCGCAGTCCGCGGGCATGACCCAGGCCGAGGCCCGCGAGGCCGGCTGGGGCGTCGCGCCGCGTCCGGTCAAGGCCTCCGAGGTCATCAGCCTCGCCAAGAAGCAGGTCGGGATCAGCGAGGGCAAGGGCGGCCAGACCAAGTTCCACAAGTGGTACACCTCGACCCCGCACGCCAAGGCCACCGCCCAGCGCGACGGCGGCTTCTCGGTCAAGGCCTACAACGGCGCCCAGTGGTGCGACATGTTCGTCTCCTGGGTCGGGGCCCACACCGGCGTGAAGAACATGGGCTGGGACGCCTACACCGTCCAGCACGCCACCTGGTTCAAGAAGACCGACCGCTGGGGCCACAAGCCCAAGCCCGGCGCCGTGGTGTTCTTCGACTGGAAGGACGGCTCCAAGGGGAGCATCGGCGACATCGACCACGTCGGCCTCGTCGTGAAGGACAACGGCAACGGCACGATCAGCACGGTCGAGGGCAACAGCAACAACAAGGTGCAGAAGAAGGTCCGCGACACGTCCGAGGTCGTCGGCTACGGCTACCCGGACTACGCGTCCTGACGCACCTCCCGCGAACGCGCGCATCGAAGGCGCCCGGCCCCCGGCCGGGCGCCTTCGGGCGTTCCTAGGGGAGTGTCCAGAGCCTAGGGGGAGTGTCCAGAGTCTCCGCCGAAGGCGAGTAATGGGAAGCATTGACAGCCTTTGATGCTCCTTGGACCTCACTGGGGCGTTCCTGGATAGGAATCCCTGGCAACGCGTCCGACCGGTCTCCGGCCCCGGCGGCCGGCCCGGTGCGGGAACCGGTGAGGGGAGGCCAAGCGGGTGCGCCCGGATGTCAGCGTGGTGGTGATCGCCTACAACGACGCCCGGCGGCTTCCCCATGCGGTCGCCTCGACGCTGGAGCAGTCCCTGGGCGGTGTCGAGACCGTGATCGTCGACGACGCCAGCACCGACGGCACCGGGGAGGTCGCCGATCGGTTCGCCGCTGCGCGGCCGGGCCGGGTCCGGGCCGTGCACCTGCCGGTGAACTCCGGCGGCTGCGGCGGGCCCCGCAACGCGGGCGTCGACGCCTCGTCCGGCCGGTACGTGATGTTCCTCGACAGCGACGACCTGCTGGACCGGCACGCCTGCCTCAACATGCTCGCCACCGCCGAGGACACCGGCGCCGACCTGGTCTCCGGGCTGTGCGAGCGGGTGTTCCTGGACCTGCCCGAGGGCGCGAAGGGGCGCGTCCGGCCCTGGTACCCGTGGCTGTACGAGCGCAGCGCCGTGTACGGTTCGCTGCGCGAGAACCCCGACCTCCTCTACGACACCCTCTCCACCAACAAGGCGTACCGGCGCGGCTTCCTGGAGGAGCACGGGCTCCGGTTCGTCGAGCGGCTGCACTACGAGGACCTGCTGTTCACCGCCGAGGCGTACCTGGCGGCGGAGCGGACCGCGGTGATCCCGCACCGCGTCTACCGCTGGCTCGTCCGGCGGCGGACGGGGGCGCCGTCGATCTCCAACCGGCGGTTCGATCCGGCGAACTTCGCCGACCGGCTGGAGATCCACCGCCGCATCGACATGCTGTTCGCGCTGCGCGGCGCGCACGACCTGCGGCGCGCCAAGGACGTGAAGTTCGTCAACCACGACCTGCTGCTCTACCTGCGGGAACTGCGCGGGCGCGACCCCGCCGACCGGGACCGGTTCCTCGAACTGGCGGCGGGCTACCTCGCCGAGCTGGACCCGCGGGTGTTCGAGCTGGCCAATCCGCTGCCCGCGATCGCCGCGTACCTGGTCCGCGAGGGCGACCACGCGGGGGCGCTGGCCGCCGCGGAGTACCGGCCGTCGCGGCGGCCCGTGCTCCGCACCCGGCTGGTGGAGCGGGACGGGCGGGTCTTCTGGGGCGACGGAGGCCCGCGGGGGCGGCTCGGCCGCCGGGTGCTGGACGTCACCGGCCTCGGTTTCCACGTCCGGCCGCTGAAGGAGCTGCGCCCGGCCGGGACCGTGACGCGGCTGGAGGCGCGCGGCGACCGCGCCCTGATCGCCGGGCACGTCCCGAACCCGCTGCGCCGGATCCCGCCGGACGCCGCGCTCGCCGGGACGCTGGAGTTCCGCGACCGGCGCCGAGGGGCGCGCAGGGCGCGGATCCGCGCCGCCGTGCGGCACGAGGGGGACAGGCTGGCCTGGCGCGCGGAGTTCGACCCGGTGCGGAAGATCAGGCCGGTCGGCTTCGTCGACCCCGTCTGGGACGCCTGGCTCCGCGTCCGGGCGGGCGGCGAGGAGATGGTCTGCCGCCTCGGCGAGGGCGCCGGATCGCCGCCGCTGGAGGGCGTCGCGCTGCCCGTCCGGCCCCGGCTGACCCGGCTCGCCGGAGACCGCCTCCGCTCCCGCCTCACCGGGCGGGGGGACCTGGCGTTCCGGCTGGAGGCGGCGAGCCCGTGGGCGCGGCTCGCCGGGGCCGCCGCGCTGCGCGCCGCGCGCTCGGCGGCGGCGCGGTTCGCGCGGCGGCGCGTGCGGGCGGTACGGCGGGCGGCGGTCCGGCGGCTCACCGCCCGGCGGACCAAGATCGCCGTGTTCAACCGGGTGCTCAGCCGGCTGCCCGTCCGGACCGGCCTGGTGGTCTTCGAGAGCCATCTCGGACGCCACTACTCCGACAACCCGAAGTACCTCTACCGGGAGCTGCGCAGGTCGGGGCGGCCGATCACGGCGGTGTGGGCGTACGCGTCCTCCCCGAAGGGCTTCCCCGAGGACGCCGTGCTCGTCCGCCGGGGCTCGTGGAGGTACTTCCTGGCGCTCGCGCGCGCCCAGTTCTGGGTGGACAACCAGGGCTTCCCCGATGGCCTCCGCAAACGCCGCGAGACCACCTACATCCAGACCTGGCATGGCTCGGCGGTCAAGCCGATGGGCCTCGACCAGCCCCGCCTGAAGAGGGCCTCCGCCGGTGAGAGGGCGCGGCTGCGGCGGATGGTGGAGCGCTACGACTGCTTCCTGGTGCGCTCCGATCACGACGTCGAGACCCTGTGCGCCGGCCTCGGGGTGCGCGCGGAGCTGCTCCGGGCCGGGTATCCCCGCAACGACCCCCTGGTCAACGGGGTGGACGGCGACCCGGAGCTGGCCGCCGAGGTCGAGGCGCTCCGGGCGTCCCTCGGCCTGGACGGCGGGCGCCGCACCGTCCTGTACGCGCCGACCTTCTCCACCGGGCCGGACGGGCGCCCCGGCGGGCTGCTGGAGCCGCCCGTCGACCCCGAGGTGTTCGCGCGGGAGCTGGGGGAGGAGTTCGTGCTGCTCGTCCGGCCCCACTACCTGTGCAAGGCCGGCGTCCCGCCCGGCGCCCGCGCGGTCATGCGGGACGCCGGCGCGGTGCCCGACGCGACCCCGCTGCTGCTGCTCGCGGACGTGCTCGTCACCGACCACTCCTCGATCATGTTCGACTTCGCGCTGCTGGACCGGCCGATCGTCCTGCACCTCCCGGACGGCCGCGACGCCGCCCCCGGATACCTCGACCTGAGCCGGGACGGGCCCGGGCCGGTCACCCGCACCGAGCGGGAGCTCGTCGCCGTGCTGGCCGGGCTGGACGCGGCCGAGGCCGTCCACGGCCCCCGGCGCCGCGCGTTCGCCGCGCGCTTCGGCGAGCACGACCGCGGCACCGCCGCCCGCACGGTGGCGGACCGCTACTTCCCGGCCGCACGGCCGGACCGCAGCAGGAAACGCCTGAGCCGCAGGGGGAGCAGCCATGGCAGCACCGCGTGACGTCTTCATCGTGTGCAACAACGCCGACGACATGGGCGGGTTGCAGCGCTGGGCCCACCACATGGCGCGACTGCTGGCCGGGCGCGGCGACCGCGTCACCCTCGTCGGGATCACCGGCGGCGCGGAGCCGTACCACCACGACCGCGACGGCTCCTACGCCGTCGAGGTGCTGCACCGGAACTGGCAGTCGCCGGTGCTGGCCTGGCGGCCGAAGAGGACGCTGCAGAAGGTGAACGTGGCGGCGCGCGCGCGAGATGTACGGCGGAGCGCGGCCCAGCGGCGCGGCGCCGCCCGGCTGTCGCAGCTGTTCGCGGCCGCCCGGCCCGAGGCGGTGGTCATCGTGGCGCAGGTGTGGGCGATGGAGTGGGTGCGGCTGGCCGACACGTCCGGGCTGCGGGTCGTGGCGATGAGCCACGAGTCGTACGAGGCCACCCGCAGGTCGAGCCGGTACCGGCGGGTCAGGGAGCACTACGCCGGCGCCGACCGGATGCTGGTGCTGACCGCCGAGGACGCCGACGCCTGGGCCAGGGACGGCATGACCAACGTCGACCACATCCCGAACCCGCTGCACGTCACGCCGGCCGTGCATCCCACGCTGGACCTCCCGGTCGTCGCCTGCGTCGGGCGCCTCTCCCACGAGAAGGGCATCGACCTGCTGCTGGAGGCGTGGGAGGCGGTGCGCGCGCGCCACCGGGACTGGCGTCTCCACATCTACGGCGGCGGCCCGAAGGAGGCCGAGCTGCGCGCGAGGGCGGCCGCCGCCGGGCTGTCGGACTCCGTGGAGTTCCGGGGGGTCGTCACCGACGTCGAGCAGGCGCTCGTCGAGGCGTCGGTGCTCGCGCTGCCGTCGCGGGCCGAGGGGTTCCCGATGTCGGTGCTGGAGGCCATGGCCTACGGGCTGCCGACCGTGGCGTTCGACTGCGCGCCGGGCGTCCGCGTCCTGCTCGGGGACGGCGAGGAGGGCGGTGTCCTGGTCGAACCGGGCGACACGGCCGCGTTCGCCGCGGCGCTCGGCCGCCTCATGGCGGACCCGGAGGAGCGCCGCCTCCGCGGCGCCGCGGCCCGCGCGTCGGTGCTGCGCTTCCACCCGGACGCCGTCCTGGCCCGCTGGGACCGGCTGTTCGACCTGCTCCACCGGGAGCCGCCCGCGGTCGTGCCCGAGCGCGCGCCCGCGCCCGCCCGCGAGCGGCCGGCGCGCCCGGCGCCGCCCGCGCCGGAGCGGGCGGCGGAACCCGCCCTGGGGGGAGATTCTTTCTAACAACTGTTTGGTAGAGTCCCTGGCGTGAAGCAGAACGAGTCGCCGGCGGACCGCGCGTTCCGCGCCGAGGTCCGCGACTGGCTCCAGACGAACCTCTCGGGCGAGTTCGCGCACGCCCGCGGGCTCGGCGGCCCCGGCCGCGAGCACGAGGCGTTCGAGGAGCGGCTGGCCTGGGAGCGGCACATGGCCGCCGCCGGCTGGACGTGCGTCGGCTGGCCGGCCGAGTACGGCGGACGCGGCGCCACCGTCGAGCAGCAGGTGATCTTCCACGAGGAGTACGCGCTCGCCGACGGCCCCGCCCGCGTCAACCACATCGGCGAGAACCTCCTCGGCCCCACGATCATCGCGTTCGGCACCGACGAGCAGCGCGCCCGGTTCCTCCCGCCGATCGTCGCGGTCGAGGAGCTGTGGTGCCAGGGCTACTCCGAGCCCGGCGCCGGCTCCGACCTCGCCAACGTGCAGACCCGCGCCGAGCTGTCCGGCGACCACTGGACGGTCAACGGCCAGAAGGTGTGGACGTCGCTCGCCCTCGAAGCGGCCTGGTGCTTCGTCGTCTGCCGCACCGAGCCCGGCTCGTCCCGCCACAGGGGACTGTCGTACCTGCTCGTCCCGATGCGGCAGGACGGCGTCGACATCCGGCCGATCGTCCAGCTCACCGGCACCTCCGAGTTCAACGAGGTCTTCTTCGACGGCGCCCGCACCGACGCCGGCAACATCGTCGGCGCCCCCGGCGAGGGCTGGAAGATCGCGATGGCCACCCTCGGCTTCGAGCGGGGCGTCGCCACCCTCGGCCAGCAGGTCGGGTTCGCCCGCGAGTTCCAGGGCGTCGCCGACCTCGCCCGCCGCACCGGCGCCATCGACGACCCGCTGCTGCGCGACCGGCTGACCCGGTCCTACATGGGCCTGGAGATCATGCGGCTGAACGCGGTGCGGACCATGGCGGGCGTCGCCGCCGGCGCCCCCGGACCCGAGTCGTCCATCTCCAAGCTCGTCTGGGGCACCTGGCACCGCGAGCTGGGCGAGCTCGCCATGGACGTCCTCGGCGCCGCCGGGCTGGTCGCCGACGGCGAGCCCTGCAACCTCAATGACTGGCAGCGGCTGTTCCTGTTCTCCCGCTCCGACACGATCTACGCCGGGTCGAACGAGATCCAGCGCAACATCATCGCCGAGCGCGTGCTCGGGCTCCCGAGAGAGGCACGCGGATGACGCCCCCGCCCTACGTCCCCGGCCACGGCCTGCTGAAGGACCGCGCCGTCGTGATCACCGCCGCCGCCGGCGCCGGGATCGGCGGTGCCACCGCCCGCCGCTGCCTGGAGGAGGGCGCCCGCGTCCTGATCTCCGACACCCACGAGCGGCGGCTCACCGCGTCCGCGCGGGACCTGGAGAAGGAGTTCGGCGCCGACCGCGTCGCCGCGCTGCCCTGCGACGTCACCTCCGAGGAGCAGGTCCGGGCCCTGTACGCGCTGGCCGTCGAGCGCTTCGGCCGCGTCGACGTCGCCGTCAACAACGCCGGCCTCGGCGGGACGGCCGACCTCGTCGACATGGCCGACGAGCAGTGGGACCGCGTCATCGACATCACCCTCAACGGCACCATGCGCTGCACCCGCGCCGCCCTGCGCCTCATGCGGGACCAGGGCCACGGCGTCATCGTCAACAACGCCTCCGTGATCGGCTGGCGGGCGCAGAAGGGCCAGTCCCACTACGCCGCCGCCAAGGCCGGCGTCATGGCGCTCACCCGCTGCGCCGCGCTGGAGGCCGCCGACCACGGCGTCCGGATCAACGCCGTGTCGCCGTCCCTCGCCATGCACCCGCACCTGGTGAAGGTGACCTCGGAGGAACTGCTGGACGAACTGACGCGCCGGGAGGCGTTCGGGCGCTACGCCGAGCCGTGGGAGGTGGCCAACGTTATCGTCTTCCTGGCCAGCGACTACTCGTCCTACATGACGGGCGAGGTCGTCTCCGTCTCCTCCCAGCACGCATAGGAACCCGATGAGTCCACGACGGCGCGACGCCGAGGGCACCGCCGCCGCCCGCGCGGAACGGCGGGCGGAACTGCTCGCCACGGCCGCGGAGGTGTTCGCCTCCCAGGGCTACTCCGCCACCACCGTCCGGAAGGTCGCCGACGCCGCCGGCATCCTCGGCGGCAGCCTCTACTACCACTTCGACTCCAAGGAGTCGATGGCAGACGAGATCCTCCGCACCTTCCTGGACGAGATGTGGGCCGGGTACGAGCGGGTCCTCAAGGCGGGCCTCAGCGCCCGCGACACCCTCGAGGGCATCGTCACGGAGTCGTTCCGCTCCATCGACCGGCACCGGCCCGCCGTCGTCCTCTACCAGAACGAGTCCAAGCACCTCGCCACCAGCGAACGGTTCCACTACCTCCTCGACTCGCAGCGCCGGTTCGAGGAGATGTGGCTGTCGCTGCTGGACCGCGGCGTCAAGGAGGGCGCGTTCCGCGCCGACCTCGACCGGACCCTCGTCTACCGGTTCATCCGCGACACCGTCTGGGTCGCGGCCAACTGGTACCAGCACGGCGGGCGGCTGTCCGCCGACGACATCGCCAAGCAGTACCTCGCCATGGTCCTCGAAGGCATCCAGGCGAGCTAGCCCCCCGTACGAAGGAGAAGACCATGGCCGAGGCGTACATCGTCGACGCGGTCCGGGCCCCGGTGGGCCGGCGCAACGGCGGGCTCGCCGGCGCGCACCCCGCCGACCTCGGCGCGCACGTCCTCACCGCCCTCATGGACCGGACGAAGATCGACCCCGCCGCCGTCGAGGACGTCGTGTTCGGCTGCGTCGACACCATCGGCCCGCAGGCCGGCGACATCGCCCGCACCTGCTGGCTCGCCGCCGGGCTCCCCGAAGAGGTCCCCGGCGTCACCGTCGACCGGCAGTGCGGCTCGTCCCAGCAGGCCGTCCACTTCGCCGCCCAGGCCGTCCTGTCCGGGACGTCCGACCTGGTCGTCGCGGGCGGCGTGCAGAACATGTCGCAGATCCCGATCGCGTCCGCGATGACCGCCGCCGCGCCGCTCGGCTTCACCGCCGGTCCCTTCGCCGGCTCCGCCGGATGGGCGCGCCGCTACGGTGACCAGGAGGTCTCCCAGTTCCACGGCGCCGAGATGATCGCCCGCGACTGGGACCTGTCCCGCGAGGACATGGAGCGGTTCGCCTACGAATCGCACCAGCGCGCCATCCGCGCCATCGACGAGGGCCGCTTCGAGCGCGAGATCGCCCCCTACGAGGGCGTCACCACCGACGAGGGCCCCCGCCGCGACACCACCCTGGAGAAGATGGCCGGCCTGAAGACCCTCGTGGACGGCGGCCGCCTCACCGCCGCCGTGTCGTCCCAGATCTCCGACGGCTCCGCGGCGCTGCTCATCGCCTCCGAGCAGGCCGTCAAGGACCACGGCCTCACCCCCCGCGCCCGCATCCACCACATCTCCGCCCGCGGCGAAGACCCCATCCGGATGCTGTCCGCCCCCATCCCCGCCACGGCCCACGCCTTCAAGAAGACCGGCATGACGATGGACGACATCGACGCCGTCGAGATCAACGAGGCGTTCGCGTCCGTCGTGCTCGCCTGGCTGAAGGAGACCGGCGCCGACCCCGCCAAGGTCAACCCCAACGGCGGCGCCATCGCCCTCGGCCACCCCCTCGGCGCCACCGGCGCCCGCCTCATGACCACGCTCCTGCACGAACTGGAGCGCACCGGCGGCCGCTACGGCCTCCAGACCATGTGCGAAGGCGGCGGCCAGGCCAACGTCACGATCATCGAAAAGTTGTAGGTGTCGGTTAAGGGGGGTGAAACGGAGGCTGGTGTGGACGTGTTCGAACCGGCTCGGCTGGGGCCGCTGACGTTGCGGAACCGGGTGATCAAGGCGGCCACCTTCGAGGGGATGGCGCCCGAGTCCCTGGTCACCGACGAGCTGATCGAGTACCACCGGCGGCCCGCCGCCGGGGGAGTGGGCATGACGACCGTCGCGTACTGCGCGGTGGCGCCCGAGGGCCGGACCGAGCGGGGGCAGATCTGGATGCGGCCCGAGGCCGTCCCGGGGCTGCGCCGGCTCACCGACGCCGTGCACGCCGAGGGCGCCGCCGCGTCCGCGCAGCTCGGGCACGCCGGGCCGGTCTCCGACGCCAGCTCCACCAAGCTGCCCGCGATCTCGGCGGGACGCTTCTTCAACCCCCTCGGCATGGCGTTCACCAAGGTCGCCACCGCCGAGGACATCGCGCGCATCACCCGCGCGCACGCCGAGGCCGCGCGGCTGGCGATCGAGTCCGGCTTCGACGCCGTGGAGATCCACCTCGGGCACAACTACCTCGCCAGCTCGTTCCTCAGCCCGCGCCTCAACAAGCGCAAGGACGAGTACGGCGGCCCGATCGAGAACCGCGCCAAGGTCGCGCTCGGCATCGCCCGCGCCGTCCGGGACGAGGTCGGCGACCGCATCGCGGTCACCGCCAAGCTCAACATGCGGGACGGCGTCCGCGGCGGCCTGGAGATCGACGACAGCCTGTACGTGGCCCGCGCGCTGCAGGACGACGGCAGCGTCGACGCCCTCGAACTGACCGCGGGCAGTTCGCTGCTCAACCCGATGTACCTGTTCCGCGGCGAGATGCCCATCCCGGAGTTCGCCGCCGGGTACAAGCTGCCCATGCGCATCGGGCTGCGCATGTTCGGCAAGCAGTTCCTGCGCTCCTACCCCTACGAGGACGCCTACCTGCTGGAGCACGCCCGCAGGTTCCGCGCCGAACTGGACCTGCCGCTCGTCCTGCTGGGCGGCATCACCACCCGGGAGACGATGGACAAGGCGATGGAGGAGGGCTTCCAGTTCGTCGCCATGGCGCGCGCCCTGCTCCGCGAGCCCGACCTCGTGAACCGGATCGCCGCCGACCCGTCCACCCCGTCGCTGTGCATCCACTGCAACCGGTGCGTCCCCACCATCTACAAGGGCACCCACTGCCCCGTCATCCCGGCCTGACCCGCCGGCTGGGACGATGGGGCGATGATCGACATCACGGGATGGGCGCCCGAGCCGCAGGAGGCGACGGAGGTCATCGACGCGGCGCCGTCGGCGGCGCTCGCCGGGGTGCTCGACGTCGAGCCGCCCCGGGACGAGCTGCCGCCGCTGTGGCAGTGGCTCCATTTCCTGGAGCGGCCCGCGCAGCGGGAGCTCGGGCCCGACGGGCACCCGCGCGACGGGCGGTTCCTGCCGCCGATGCCCGAGCGGCGCCGCATGTTCGCCGGGGGACGGTTCCGGATCCGGGAGCCGCTGCGGGTCGGTGACACGGTCACCCGGAGGGCGGAGCTCGCCTCGACGGCGGTGAAGCACGGCCGCAGCGGCGAGATGCTGTTCGTGACCGTCCGGCACACGTTCCTGCGGGGCGGCACCGAGATCGCGGTGGAGGAGCAGGACCTCGTCTACCGCAGTGGCGGCACCGCGTCCCGTCCGGGGGAGGTGCCGCTCACCGCGCCCGAGGTGAAGGCGCCGTGGACGCTGGAGGTCACCGCCGACCCGGTGCTGCTGTTCCGGTTCAGCGCGCTCACCTACAACCCCCACCGCATCCACTACGACGAGGCGTACGCGACCGGAGTGGAGGGGCACGGCGGGCTCGTCGTGCACGGGCCGCTGCTCGCGATCCTCTGCCTCGAACTGCCGCGCCGGGCGGGCCGGACGGTGCGCGAGCTGTCGTTCCGCGCCCGCCGGCCCGTCTACGCCCGGCAGCCGTTCGTCGCGGCCGGTTCACCGGACGGGGAACTGGCCATCGAAGCGCCAGGCGGGGTCACCGCGATGACCGCCGCGTTCGCCTAAGCCGCGGGCTCGGCGTTCGCGGCGCCGCCGCGGCGCTCCTCGGCCGTCCGCCGGACGAACCGCTTGATCTCGTCGTTGGCGTCCTCCTCGTCCCAGCCGAGGACGGGCGCCACCAGCTCGGCGACGCGGGACGCCGCGGCCACCCCGCCGTCCCACTCCTCGATCGCCACCCGCAGCCGCCGCGCCAGGACGTCCTCCAGGTGCAGGGCGCCCTCGTGCGTCACCGCGTAGACGGCCTCGGCGCACAGGTAGTCCTCGGCGCCGGGGATGGGCGCGCCGAGCGCCGGGTCGCCGGCCACCGTCCGCAGGACCTCCAGGGCGCACGCGCCGTAGCGGCGCAGCAGGTGCTCGACCCGCGCGACGTGCAGCCCCGACTCGGCGGCGAGGCGGCGCCGCTCGTTCCACAGCACCTCGAAGCCGGTCGCGCCGAGGATCGGCAGCCGCGCGGTGACGGACGCGGGCACGGACTCGTCCAGGCCCTCGGCGACGACGTCCAGCGCGTCCTGCGCCATCACGCGGTAGGTGGTGAACTTGCCGCCGGTGACGACGACGAGGCCCGGGACCGGCTCGGCGACCGCGTGCTCGCGCGACAGCCGCGTCGTGTCGTCGAACTCGCCGGACAGCAGCGGCCGCAACCCCGCGTAGACGCCCTCGATGTCGTCGTGGGTGAGCGGCGTCCGCAGGACGGCGTTCGCCTGGTCGAGGAGGTAGCCGACGTCGGTGTGGTCGGCCACGGGCTCGTCCGGCCCCTCGTCGTGCGGGGTGTCGGTGGTGCCGACCAGCCAGTGCCGCCCCCACGGGATGATGAACAGCACGCTCTTGGCCGTCCGCGTGATCAGGCCGGTCTCCATCGGGATCCGGTCCCGCGGCACCACCAGGTGGACGCCCTTGGACGCGCGGACCCCGAACGCGGCCCGGGAGCCGGTCATCGCCTGCGCGCCGTCCGTCCACACGCCGGTCGCGCACACCACCCGTCGGGCCCGCACGGCGATCTCCCGGCCGCCCTCCAGGTCGACGACCGTGGCGCCGGTGACCCGCTCGCCCTCGCGCAGGAATCCCGTCGCCTCGGCGCGGGTGACGACCTTGGCGCCGTACTGGGCGGCGGTGCGCGCGACCATCATCGTGTACCGGGCGTCGTCCACCTGCGCGTCGTAGTACTGGACGGCACCGACCAGCGCGTCCGAGCGCAGCGCGGGAGCCTGGCGCAGCGCGCCGCGCCGCGTCAGCTGCCGGTGGCGGGGGAGCGCCCGGCTGCCGCCCATCGTGTCGTACAGGGTGACGCCCGCGCTGACGTAGGCCCGCTCCCACACCCGGTTGCGCAGCGGATACAGGAACGGGACGGGACGCACCAGGTGCGGCGCGAGCCGGTGCAGCAGCAGGCCGCGTTCCCGCAGCGCCTCCCGCACCAGCCCGAAGTCGCGCTGCTCGAGGTAGCGCAGGCCGCCGTGGATGAGCTTGCTGGAGCGGCTGGACGTCCCCGCCGCCCAGTCCCGCGCCTCCACCAGGGCGACGGACAGCCCCCGCGAGATCGCGTCGAGGGCCGCGCCGGCGCCGACGATGCCGCCGCCGACCACCAGCACGTCGAACTCGGCCTCGGCGAGGGCGCGCAGCGCGTCCTCGCGGTACCGCGGACCGAGGGCTACGGATGTCACTGCTCTCTCCCGAATGGTGGTGGGTGGGGGCTGGAGGGCCCCGGGCCGCGGGTGTGCCGCGGCCCGGGGGGCGGGTCAGTCGACGTCGACCCAGTCGAGGGTGCGGGTGACGGCCTTCTTCCAGCCGGCGTATCCGGTCTGGCGCTGGTCGTCGTCCCAGGTGGGGTGCCAGCGTTTGTCCTCGTTCCAGTTCTGGCGGAGTTCGTCGGTGTTGTTCCAGAAGCCGACGGCGAGGCCGGCGGCGTAGGCGGCGCCGAGGGCGGTGGTCTCGGCGACGACGGGGCGCGAGACCGGGACGCCGAGGATGTCGGCCTGGAGCTGCATGCACAGCTCGTTGGCGGTGACGCCGCCGTCCACCTTCAGGACGTCCAGGGCGACGCCGGAGTCCTCCCTCATCGCCTCCACCACGTCGCGGGACTGGTAGCAGATGGCTTCGAGGGTGGCGCGGGCGACGTGGGCGTTGGTGTTGAAGCGGGACAGGCCGACGATGGCGCCGCGGGCGTCCGAGCGCCAGTAGGGCGCGAACAGGCCGGAGAAGGCCGGGACGAAGTAGACGCCGCCGTTGTCGCCGACCTGCCGGGCCAGGGACTCGCTCTCGGCGGCGCCGGAGATGATGCCGAGCTGGTCGCGCAGCCACTGCACGGCCGACCCGGTCACCGCGATCGAGCCCTCCAGCGCGTAGACCGGCCTTTCGGCCCCGAACTGGTAGCAGACGGTCGTCAGCAGGCCGCTCTTGGACCGGACGAGTTCCTCGCCGGTGTTGAGCAGCAGGAAGTTGCCGGTGCCGTAGGTGTTCTTGGCCTCGCCGGGCGCGAAGCACACCTGCCCTACGGTCGCGGCCTGCTGGTCGCCGAGGGCGGCGGTCAGCGGGACCTCGCCGCCGAGCGGGCCGTCCGGGCGGGTGACCCCGTAGCCGCCGGGCGCCGAGGACGGTCGGATCTCCGGCAGCATCGAGCGGGGGATGCCGAAGAACGACAGCAGCTCGTCGTCCCAGTCGAGGGTCTCCAGGTCCATCAGCATGGTCCGGCTGGCGTTGGTCGGATCGGTGACGTGCACGCCGCCGTCCACGCCGCCGGTCAGGTTCCACAGCACCCAGGTGTCGGTCGTGCCGAAGATCGCGTCGCCGTTCTCGGCGGC
>NZ_FZOR01000112.1 GCF_900188445.1 Actinomadura meyerae | reverse complement strand
CAATGCCGTTAAATTAAGCTGCTGGGCAGATCAATCGGATCGTGGCCGGCGAGTCGTGGGTGATGTTCTCGTCCGTCTCACGTTTAACTCGGTATGAGTTGTGCCGTGCGCGTTTCAGCTTGCGAGGACAGGTGCGCTGCCGTCTTTCAAGATTTGGTCGTTCGGTGATCTCGTCCAACACCTCCTGGATCTTCTCCTTGAGGAGTTGAGGGGGAAAAAGCCGCCTGGCTTGAGACCTGGCGGCGGACCACTCGTATGGAGCGAACGAATGAGAGGCGATCCGGATCCAGTTCGGCCTGGTCTGCGGCCTCGCACATGAGTTGACGTATCCCATAATGAGTGAGCAGCAGCCCCCATATCTCCTGTTCGACCATCTCCGGCTTCCGTGATCGCAGGATGGTCGCCGGGCCGCGCTGATGTGTCTTGATCTCGTCGATCAGTGTCTCTATTTCCCAGCGCTCGTGATAGGCGGCAGCGAGGTCCACTGCGGTAAGTCCGATCGGATCGAGGACATTGGTGACGAGCGTGATCAGCTCGCCGTTGTCCCTTCTGTCGGGGATTTGGTAGTCGACGACGCGTACGTACTCCCCCGGAAGGTCGGTGATCTTCAACTCCCCGCTACGGAGCTTCGTCGTTGCCCTTCTCTTCTTGCTCGGGTCTGCGATGTATGACAGATATGAGCCATCAGGAAACCATTTCAGCAAAGGCAGATCGAGGCTCGCTCCGACACGGAAAAGGGCATCGGCGCCCGCATCAAGAACCAGCCGGAGACGCTCGTAGCTGTACAGACCCGCGTCGGCCGTGATCAGCATGTCCCCTTCAACCGCGCCCGAGGCGAGGACGCGGTCGGCGAGGGTCCTTTCTCCCTCGCCGTCGCGTCCGATCTCTGCGGCGACCACGGCATGTGTTCCCGACTCGGCCAGGCCCACGATGTTCACGTGAGGGAATGCGCACCGTTCGCTCTTCTTCTTATAACCGAAGTGGGCGGCGTTCTCGGGAGTGTCGGGGGCTTCCATGCCAAAACCGTCCAGGGCCATCAGTCTGCGCCCTCCCGCCCAGGCGCCCTTCGTTGACCGCATCGCGCACGGAACCGCCACACGCTCGTACAACTCCCGCATGACCTCGGCACCCAGCCGCTGACGCGCCTGGCACAACGCCGCAGAAGTCGGCATACTCCAACCGCGGCGCCACGTGCCCATATAACGCAACCCATCGACGAGCTTACGCATAACCTCCTCGTAGCTCTCACCGTAGAAAAGAGTCATGGCCATAACGAAATAGACCACCACGCGCGCCGGCAGCTTACTATTTCGCTGCTCTTTCCTGCCGACAGAGACCACGACCTCCTCGGCGAGCTCGCGAGGCACAAGGCGGGTCAGCACCCCAAGCCCGATCCGGTCCGTAAGGGATTCACACACAGGACTCTCGGTCATCGAAGCATCAGGCACATCGGCAACATATGCCTCCGCAAGCGAGGCTTCAATCGCTTTCACGAACTCCACATGGACCTGCGACGCCTGTGGATATGTGGATAACACCCTGACGGTCAGGCTAATTTAACGGCATTG
>NZ_FZOR01000072.1 GCF_900188445.1 Actinomadura meyerae | reverse complement strand
ACTCCACGGTCCAGGCGATGGAAGTGCTCACTCACCGGCGGCTACCAGGCACCGAGTCTGTCAGCAGTGGCCGACCCGGCAGCTCCCATTAGGCGCTAGGGCGCCTTCCTTCGGCGGGCAAAACGTGCGATTGCTGCATCGCTCCGGCTCGCCTTGCGGCTCGCTTCGCGATCAGGTTCTTGCTTCGCTCGAACCTGCCTTCGGACGCAATCGCGACGGTTCGGGTCGTCGCGGGCTGAGGTGCCGGCTGGGGGCCGCGCGGTAGACGGTTGCGGTCTGCGGTCGTGGGACGGTCGGGGGCGGTGCTGGACGGTTGCGGGGGCGGCCGTAGGTCGGGTGGTCGCGGCGCTTCGTGGGGGCTCTGCGCAGGGCGTGAGCGGAGCGTTGCCGCGTTGTGGGGGTTTCCTTGGGGACGCTCCGGCGTGTTTTGGGGGAAGCGTGGGTGGGGGTGGAGGGTCCTTAGGGATCATGCGGGTACGCCAGTGGGTGTCCTAGATGTCCGGGGGTCGTACGCTGTCCCCCTGGTCCTGTTCGGTCGCACCGGCGGGGGTATCGTGCCGCTCCTTCACAAGATCGCTGGGGTAGTGATCATCTGCGCCGTGGTGCTCGGGCTGACGCTGCCCGGGTCGCGGGGACGGGACGAGGGGGAGACCGCCGAGCGCACCGGCGCCAAGTCCTCGGCGAGCCCCGCGGCGAAGGCCGCCGGCGTCAGCGTGGCCCCCTCGCCCGGGGGCTCGGCGTCCCCCTCGGTGTCGGCGACGGCGCCGATCCCCGCGGCGGCGCCGGGGGCGGTGGCGGCCAAGGCGAACGAGCTGGGCCAGGTGCCGGTGATCATGTACCACCGGATCCTGCCGAAGCCCGAGCTGTCGCTGGACCGCTCGACCAAGGAGCTGTACGACGAGCTGACCCGGCTGGCGAAGAGCGGCTACCAGCCGATCACGGCGGCCGAGTTCGTCGGCGGGCGGTTCGACGTCCCGGCGGGCAGGCATCCGGTGGTGCTGACGTTCGACGACAGCACGCCGGGGCACTTCGCGCTCGACGCGCAGGGCAACCCCAAGCCGGACACCGCCGTCGGGATCATCGAGCGGGTCGCGCGGGAGAACCCGGGGTTCCGGCCGGTGGCGACGTTCTACCTGAACAAGGACCTGTTCGGGATGGACCCGGCGCAGGCGGGTCCCGCGCTGGCGTGGCTGCGGCAGCGCGGCTACGAGCTCGGCAACCACACCATGACGCACCCGAACCTGGGCGGGATGTCGGAGAAGGGGGTGCGCAAGGAGATCGGCGGCATGGAGGACGAGATCCTCAAGCTGACCGGCGCGCACGCCACGACGTTCGCCTACCCGTTCGGGTCCGTCCCGAAGAAGAAGGGGTGGGCCGAGAAGGACGGCGGCCGGTACGCCTTCCAGGGCCTGTTCCTCGCCGGGTGGCGGCCCGCGATGTCGCCGTTCGACGACGACTTCGACCGGCGGCAGATCGACCGGGTGCGGTCCGAGGGCAAGATCAAGGAGAACGACTGCACGAAGTACTGCTCCACGGCGTGGCTGGAGTACCTGGACAAGCACCCGGGGGAGCGGTACACCTCGGACGGGGACCCGAACACCGTGACGTTTCCGAAAGCGGCCGAGAGCCGGCTCGCCAAGGAGTACCGTGCCCGTGCGCGAACCTACTGATCGTCGGCGCCGCGGGCGGATTGACCACGCGAGATTGGTCCCATATCCTGATCGCTGCGCTGTGGGCCTGCGCGCGCTTCGGACGGAGCAGGCTCGCGCTCGGTCAGGTCGGCGACAACGGTTCGGTTCACTGACGCGGTGTCCGCGTCCCATTCCGGTCTTCGGCAGGGCGGATAACGGCCCTCCGCGCACAACCCATACGACTTCCATGTCCGTACCGGAGCCAGCCGACACATGACGAGCAGCACCGAGGCCACCTCGACCACCCCGCAGGTAGCGGTCAACGACATCGGGTCCGAGGAAGCCTTCCTCGCGGCGATCGATGAGACCATCAAGTACTTCAACGACGGCGACATTGTCGAGGGCACTGTCGTCAAGGTCGATCGTGACGAGGTCCTCCTCGACATCGGCTACAAGACCGAGGGCGTCATCCCCTCGCGTGAGCTCTCCATCAAGCACGACGTCGACCCCAACGAGGTCGTCACCGTCGGGGACCACGTCGAGGCCCTCGTCCTCCAGAAGGAGGACAAGGAAGGCCGCCTGATCCTGTCCAAGAAGCGCGCCCAGTACGAGCGCGCCTGGGGCACGATCGAGAAGATCAAGGACGAGGACGGCATCGTCACCGGCACGGTCATCGAGGTCGTCAAGGGCGGCCTCATCCTCGACATCGGCCTGCGCGGCTTCCTGCCCGCCTCGCTGGTCGAGATGCGCCGCGTCCGCGACCTGCAGCCCTACGTCGGCCGCGAGCTCGAGGCCAAGATCATCGAGCTGGACAAGAACCGCAACAACGTGGTCCTGTCCCGCCGCGCCTGGCTGGAGCAGACGCAGAGCGAGGTCCGCCAGACCTTCCTCAACACCCTGCAGAAGGGCCAGGTCCGCAAGGGCGTCGTGTCGTCGATCGTCAACTTCGGCGCGTTCGTCGACCTCGGCGGCGTCGACGGCCTGGTGCACGTCTCCGAGCTGTCCTGGAAGCACATCGACCACCCGTCCGAGGTCGTCGAGGTCGGCCAGGAGGTCACGGTCGAGGTCCTGGACGTCGACATGGAGCGCGAGCGCGTCTCCCTGTCGCTCAAGGCGACCCAGGAAGACCCGTGGCAGCAGTTCGCCCGCACCCACCAGATCGGCCAGGTCGTGCCCGGCCGCGTCACCAAGCTGGTGCCGTTCGGCGCGTTCGTCCGCGTCGAGGAGGGCATCGAGGGCCTCGTGCACATCTCCGAGCTGGCCGAGCGCCACGTGGAGATCCCCGAGCAGGTCGTCCAGGTCGGCGACGAGATCTTCGTGAAGATCATCGACATCGACCTCGACCGGCGCCGCATCAGCCTCTCGCTGAAGCAGGCGAACGAGGGCGCCGCCAGCATGGAGGAAGAGGACTTCGACCCCACGCTGTACGGCATGCCGGCCGAGTACGACGAGCAGGGCAACTACAAGTATCCCGAGGGCTTCGACGCCGAGACCGGCGAGTGGCTGGAGGGCTTCGACGAGCAGCGGGAGACCTGGGAGCGGCAGTACGCCGAGGCCCGCACCCGCTTCGAGGCCCACCGCAAGCAGATCGAGGAGGCCCGCAAGGCCGAGGCGGAGGCCGACACCACGCCCTCGGGCGGCGGCGGAGGCGGCGAGACCTCCTACTCCGGCGGCGGCGAGAGCGAGTCCGGCGGTGGCGCCCTGGCCACCGACGAGGCGCTCGCCGCGCTGCGGGAGAAGCTCTCCGGCGGCCAGTGAGCCGCGTCCCCTTCCCCGGGCCCGCCCGGGGAAGGGGAGATCGGTGACGACGCGCTGACCGCTCGCGCGCGCCGTCCGCACCGTGCCGCCCTCGCGGCCCGGCCGGACGGCCGGTGAACAATCCGGACACGGCCGGAGGCGATCTTCTGGATCGGCCTCCGGCCGTGCTTCGGTTGCGTCACGATGGCGGGTGGGGCGCGTCCCCGACGCCCCCTGCACCGAAGGTCCGCTCGTCCCCGGGAGCACTCGTTCAATTGGCCAGGACAGACGCCGACGCCCGCACCAGGACCGGCGGCCCCGCCGCGGCCGGCCCCTCGATCGTCCCGCAGGGCCCCGCACGCCTCGCCCTGATCGCGGTCACGGTCGCGGTCCTCGCCCAGACCCTGCGGTTCGCGCTGCCCCAGCTCGACCACTTCGCCGACCGGACCGGCAACGCCGCCGCCGGCGCCGGCGTGCTCGCGCTGTTCCTCGCCGGCTTCACCGCGCCGCTGGTGCGGCGCGCCGCCGGCCCGCGCGCGCTGCTGCTCACCGGCATCGGCGGGCTGCTGCTGGTGCGCCTGCTCGCCCAGGCCATCGACCCGCGGACCTGGCTGGCCCTCGCCGGCACCGCGATCGGGATGGTGGCCGTCGCCGCGCTCTTCGAGGGCGCCCGCGGCCTGTCCGGGGTCGGCTTCGCCACCGCGGCCGTCGCCGGCCTCGCGATCGACGGCGCCGTCCGGATGTGCTTCGCCACCTGGGACCCGGTGTGGCGGGACGGCGTCGGCCCCTGGCTGGCGTGCCTGGCGTTCGTCGGCGCCGGCGCTGCCGCGCTGTACCGCGAGCTGGCGTCCGGGCCGATCGACCCGCCCGGGGTGTCCTGGCGGGACGCGCTGGGCGCCGCGGCGTTCGGGCCGTTCCTGGCGCTGCAGGTGCTCGTGCTGGCCAGCCCCGCGTTCGTCGCGTCGTCCGGCTGGCAGTCGCTGACCGCCGCGCACGTCACGATCGTCGCCGGGCAGGGCCTCGCCCTGGCGTTCCTCGGCTCCGGCCTCGCCGTGCGGGCGGTGCCCGGCGGCGTGTGCGTGCTCGGCGGGACGCTGCTCGGCGTCGGCGCGGGCGCCGTCGCCGGGACCTACGCGGTCGCCGGGATCGAGGTCGTCCCCGTCGTGATCGTCGGGCAGGTGCTCGCGGCGTGGCTGCTGGCGGTGGCGGTCCGCGCGCCGCTGCGCCGCTCCGGAAGCGGCGGCCCGGTCCTGCGGATCGACGCCGGCGCGGCCCTCGGCGGCCTGCTGATCGCCGTGATCCTGATCCCGTACCAGGTCAGCGCGGTGTCGCCGCTGCCGTTCCCGAACAACCTGCTGCCCGGCCTGGCCGGGATCCTGCTCGGCGCGCTCGCGGCGTTCGCGGCGGCGCGCGGCGGCCCGCTGCCGGCCCGCGCCCCGCTGCGCGCGCTCACCGCCGGGGCCGCGGCGCTGCTGCTGCTCATCGGCACCGCGGTGTTCACCGTCGCGGCGCCGGACGGCAAGGCCCCGGCGGCGGCCGCGAACGGCACCGTGCGGGTGCTCAGCTACAACATCCACGACGCGGTCGGCCAGTCGGGGCGGCTCGACCCCGAGGCCGTCGCCCGCGTCATCGAGGGGCAGCGGGCGCAGGTCGTCCTGCTGCAGGAGGCCGGGCGCGGGGCGCTGACGTCCGGCACCACCGACGTCGGGGTGTGGCTGTCGCGGCGGCTCGGCATGAAGCTGATCTGGGGCCCGGCCGCCGACGGGCAGTTCGGCAACGCGATCCTGACGTCCCTGCCGGTGCGCAAGTCCGGCAGCGGGCGGATGCCGCGCGGCGACTGGTCGCAGATCCGCGGGTACGTGTGGGCGCGGCTCGCCGTCGGGAAGGCGACGATGGACGTGTGGTCGACGCACCTGGAGGGCGGCGACGACCAGGCCGAGGAGCGGTCCCGGGAGGTCGCGGCGCTGCTGCGGGCCTGGGGCGGTGCGCCCCGCACGCTCATCGGCGGCGACTTCCAGACCGACGCGGGCAGCCCCGAGCTGGCCGCGATGACCGACGGCACCGACCTGCGCAGCGCCGCGCTCGGCGGCGACCCCTACCCGACCCGGCCGGACGGCTCCACCCACGACTGGATCTTCGGGTCGGACGGCGTCCTCGTCACCGACTACGAGGTGCCGAGGTCCGACGCCTCCGACCACTACCCGGTCGCGGTCACCGTCCGGATCGGCCGGTGACCCGCCGGCGGGCTTCGCGTGCCGCTAGGGTCTCCTCATGAGCGAGCCGGCGGTCGTCATCGAGCGGGCGGGCCCGGACGACGCCGGGGAGCTGATGACCGTCCAGCGCGCCGCGTACGTGGCGGAGGCGCAGCTGTACGGCGACCCGTTCCTGCCGCCGCTGGTCGAGTCGGTCGAGCAGCTGCGCACCGTCCTCGCCGGGGACGCGGTGGTGCTGAAGGCGGTGCTCGGCGGCCGCGTCGTCGGCGCGGTCCGCGCCCAGTTCAGCGACCACACGTGCCTGGTGGGGCGGCTCGTCGTCGTCCCCGACCTGCAGGGCCGCGGCATCGGGCGCCGCCTGCTGGCGGAGCTGGAGGCCGCGGTCGCCGGCCGGGTGGACGCCTGCGTGCTGTTCACCGGCCACCTCAGCGACGCCAACCTGCGCCTGTACCGGCGGCTCGGCTACAGCGAGACGCACCGCGAGCGCGTCGCCGCGCACCTGACCCTGGTGCACATGCGCAAACCCCTCGTTCCCGCGGAAACCGGCTAGCGACTAGGGTGATCGCGTGCTGAAAGTGGGACTCACCGGCGGGATCGGCTCGGGCAAGAGCGAGGTGGCCGCGCTGCTGGACGCGCACGGCGCGATGATCATCGACGCCGACAAGATCGCCCGGGAGGTCGTGGAGCCGGGCACGCCGGGCCTCGCCGCCGTCGTGGCGGAGTTCGGCGAGGACGTGCTGCTGCCGTCCGGTGCCCTGGACCGGGAGAAGGTCGGCCGCATCGTGTTCGCCGACCCCGACCGGCTCGCCGCGCTGAACGCGATCGTCCACCCCCTGGTCGGGGAGCGCATGCAGGAGCTGATGGACGCGGCCCCCGGTGACGCGGTCGTCGTCTACGACGTCCCGTTGCTGGCGGAGAACGGCCTGGCCCCCATGTACGACGAGGTCGTGGTCGTGGACGCCCCCGAGGAGACGCAGCTCGACCGCCTGACGTCGCGCCGCGGGATGACCGAGGAGGACGCCCGCGCCCGCATGGCCAACCAGGCGTCCCGGGCCGAGCGCCGCGCCGTCGCCACCCATGTCATCGACAACTCCGGCACCCTGGACGACCTGAAGGCCCAGGTGGACGCCCTCTGGGAGACCCTGACCGAGCGCGCCGCCCGGTCGTAGCGAAGACGGAACCCACCCGCCCGGCCGCGACGGAATGGCCGGCCGGGCCTGGCGGTGCGCCATGGTTCTCGCGGCCGATGCTCCCGGATGAATGATCACTGAAAGTTTCCGGTCGCGCATGAAAGATGATCACTGGAACGGATGATCCGGGCACGGCCTACTGCCGTATCTTCGCAGGAAGATGGCCCTTTTTGCTCACATGATGACAATCATATTGTTCGACGTAGTTTCATGGCCGAAATCGGCCGTGAAGGAGTTCTGAAGCGATGATGTAATGGTGGGAATTACTTCTCATCAAGGAGGTGTCATGATGCGCTCCATGGTCCGGCTGCTCCTCGGGGCCGGGCTCGTCGCCGGCGGGGCGGTGGCGGCCCCGGCGGCGAGCGCCGACGACGGGGCGGCCGCCGCCCCGCTGACCGTGATCCAGCTCAGCGTCGTCCCGCAGCTCGGCTCCGGGGCGGCCCGTACCGCGACGCTGGAGTGCGACCCGGTCGGCGGCACCCACCCCAACGCCAAGGTCGCCTGCGCCGAGCTGGACGCGGCGAACGGCGACATCCGGCAGGTCCCGTCGCGCTCCGGATATGGCTGCCTCGGCATCTGGCTGCCGGTGACCGCGACCGCGACCGGCTACTGGCACGGCGTGCCGATCACGCCGTACTCCGAGACGTTCAGCAACGACGGCTGCGCCCGGATCGGGCACGGATACGTCCTGGACTTCTGACCGGCGTCAGAACGGGGCGTCGAGGGGGAGGCGGTGGACGTCGGCGAGGTAGGGGTCCAGTTCGCCCGGCTCGAAGCGGCACATGCCGATGGCGTACCAGAACTCGGCGGTGGCGTTGCCCTCCCACTTGTAGCGGCCGTCGGGGGCCAGGGCGGCCCAGCCTTCGGCCAGGCCGAGGAGGGTCGCGCGGCGCGCGGGGGCCGCGAGGTCGGTGACGTTCCACAGGATGATGGCGCCGTCGTCGCCGGCGGTGGCGAGGAGGGTGCCGTCGGGGCTGAACGCCGCCGACCAGATGCGGCGGGTGTGGCCGCCGAGGGTGTGCAGGAGGCGGCCGGTGGCGGGGTCCCATAGGCGCACCACCATGTCGTCGCCCGCCGTGGCGAGGACCGTCCCGGACGGGTGGAAGGCCGCCGTCCACAGCCGCCCGGTGTGGGCGGTGAGGGCGTGGACGGTCTCGCCGGTGGAGGAGTCCCACAGCCGGGCGGTGCCGTCGTTGCCGGCGCTGACCAGGGTGTCGCCGGACGGTGAGAACGCCACCCGGTAGACGCGGTCGGTGTGGCCGTCCAGCGCGGCGACCAGCTCGCCGGTGCGGGGGTGCCACAGCCGGACGGCGCCGTCGTCGCAGCCGGTGGCGAGGAGCGCGCCGCCCGGGTGGAAGTCGATGGAGCGGACGCGGCCGCGGTGGTCGGCGAGGTTGACGGTCTCGCGGCCGGTCGTCCAGTACCAGAGGCGGACGGTGTCGTCGTCGTTGGCGGTGGCGAGGACGTCCCCGGAGGGCGCGAACGCCTGCGCCCACACGTGGTCGGTCTCGACGTTCAGCTCCCGCTCGAAGGTGCCGGTGCCGGCCTGCCACAGGTGGACGCCGCCGTCGTTGGTCGCGGTGGCGAGCCGGGAGTCGCGGGGGCTGAACGCGGCGGAGGTGAGGTTGTCGGCGACGCCGCGCAGCTCGCGGATCATGCGGCCGGAGCGCGGGTCCCACAGCCGGACGAGGCCGTCGTTGCCGCTGGAGGCGAGCATGCCGCCGTCCGGGCTGAACGCGACGCCGGTGACGCGGCGGCCGTGGCCGCGCAGCACGACGCGGCACTGCCCGGTCTCGGCGTCCCACAGCCGGGCGGTGCCGTCGTTGCTGCTCGTGGCGAGCTGGGCGCCGTCCGGGCGGAACGCGAACGGCCACACGGCGCCGCGGTGCCCGGCGAGCTCGAGGCGCTGCCGCCCGGTCGCGGGGTCCCACAGGCGGACCGATCCGGCGCTGTCGGCGGTGGCGAGGCGGCCGCCGTCCGGGCTGAACGCCGCCTGGTAGATGCCGCCGCCGTGGCCGGACAGGACGGCGCGCTGCCGCCCGCCCGACCACAGGCGGACCGAACCGTCGGTGTCGCCGGTGACGAGCAGGTCGCCGCCGGGGTGGAAGGCGATGGCGTAGACGCGGCCGGTGTGGCCGAGGAGCTCCTGGCCGATCTCGCCGGTGCGGATGTCCCAGAGCCGGACGACGCCGGCCTCGTCGCCCGCGGCGAGGAGGGACCCGTCGGGGTGGAAGACGGCGCGGAACACCGCGCCGCTGTGGCCGGTCAGCTCGCGGCGGAGCGCGCCGGTGGCGAGGTCCCAGACGCGGAGGGTGCCGCCCGCGTCGCCGGTGACCATGAGGGAGCCGGCGGGGTCGAACACGGCGGTGTAGACGGGCGCGGTGTGCCCGGCCAGCTCGTGGAGCAGGGCGCCGGTGGCGGTGTCCCAGACGCGGATGGCGCCGTCGGCGTCGCCCGCGGCGAGCAGGTCGGCGCCCGAGGGGGCGCGCCCGCCGAGGACGACCGGCCAGACGCCCTCGGAGTGGACGGGCAGGGTGTGCGCGGTGTGCCCCGTAGCGAGGTCCCAGATGCGGACGGTGCCGTCGGCGGAGCCGCTCACCATCAGGTTGCCGCCGGAGTCGAACACCACGGCGTAGGCGCGGTCGGTGTGGCCCTGGAGGGTGCGCAGGGGCGTGCCGGTGACGGCGTCGCACACGAGGACGCCGCCGTCCTCGCTGCCCACGGCCACGACGGACCCGCCGGGGCTGTAGGCGAGCGGCTGCGGCAGGCGGCTGGTGGCGAAGTGGAACCCGTAGGGGACGCCGACCGCGGGCGGCGCGATCTGCAGGTCGATGGGGCGGCCGGGGGCGATCGCGGCCTCGCGCAGCTCGGGCGCGGCGGCGATCCGGTCGGGCAGGGCGGCGTCGATGAGGGCGGCGCGGGTCCAGCGGCCGCCCTCGACGGCGGCGTCGCGCAGGTCGGCGCGGGCGAGCCGGGCTCGGGACAGGTCGGCGCCGCGCAGGTCGGCGCCGGTGAGCCGCGCCTCGTCCAGCCGGGCCCCGGCCAGGGAGGCGTTCCGCAGGACGGCCCGGGACAGGTTCGCGCCGACGAGCTGCGCGTCGGTGAGGTCGGCGCCGGTGAGGTCGACCTCCTGCAGGTCGCGGTAGGACAGGTCCTCGCCCTGGAGGCGTGCCCCCCGCAGGTCGGTGCGCGCGGGGGTGCGCAGCCGGGTCGTGACGCGGATGGCGTTGGCGCGGGCGATGTCGCCGGCGCCGGGGTCGGCGAGGACGCCGGCCGCCCACTCCTGGCAGGCGCGGGGGTCGGCGAGGTCGCACAGGAAGTCGACGGTGAGCTGGGTCATGGCGCGGCGGCCGAGCGCGGCCGGTGCGGCGCCGGCCGGGCCGGCGGCGAACTCGGCGGCGATGTGCCGGGCGACGAGCCACTCCATCACCGAGGCGTGGATGAACCCGAACAGGCCGTCGTCGGTGCGGACCAGCAGGCTGCCGGCGCCGACGGCGTGCGTGACCTGGTGCGGCGACATCCGCCCGCCGGCGAGGCCGGTGAGGGCGTCGGCGACGTCGGCCAGCTCGGCGAGGCTGAGGAACTGCTCGTTGCCCTCCCACAGCCGCAGCGCGAGCGTGCCGACGGCCTGCCACATGTCGTCGGTCTTGAGGCCGGAGGGGCCGCCGGCGCCGCCGACCCGGTCGGCCTCGTAGGCCAGCCAGGACGACAGGATCTCGTCGTAGAGGTCGGCGGGGGAGACCGCGCGGCGGGCCTGGGCGACGGCGCGCAGCCGGTCCTCGGGCAGGTCGGCGATGAACGACAGCATCCGCGGGTTGGCGGTGAGGGCGAGCAGCTCCTCGATGCCGGTGAGCAGGTCCAGCCGGGCCTCGGCGGCGCCCTCGTCCCCGTACCGGTTCACCAGGTAGGAGCGGACCTGCGGGGGCGCGAACTCCTCCAGGCCGAGGACGCGCCGGTGCGGCAGCACGCCGACCTTCTCGCCGAGGGCCGTCAGCACCTGCGCCTGGGACTTGAAGTGCTGGGTGCGGCTCGCCACGACGATCTTGGCCTTGTCCTGGGCGGCCCGCAGCAGCGTGTCGAGGTGGTCGGCGGCCCGGTCGTAGGTCATCCGCGTCACCAGCTCGTCGAACCCGTCGAACAGCAGCACGATGCGGCCCTGCCGGAGCATGTAGTGGAACGCCTTGAGGTCGATCAGCTCCTCGCCGTGGTTGGCGAGGTGCGCGGCGACGAGGCCGTCCACCGAGTGGGCCTTGTCGAGGGCGCGCAGCTCGATGAGGATCGGGATGACGTGCGGCAGCTCCTCGGGGATGCGGCGGGCGAGCTCGCGCAGCGCGAACGTCTTGCCGCGCCCGAAGTCGCCCAGCAGCAGCAGGAAGCGGCCGTGGTCGGCGGCCAGCAGACGCAGCATCTCGCCGACGACGTCGTCGCGGACGTCCCCGGTCAGTCGCGTCCCCTCGCCGGGCGTCTGGAAGCGGTCGAGTTCCCGGAAGCGCTGCGGGACGTACAGCGACGGCGGGTACAGGCCGTCGGCGGACAGCCGCCGCGTCTGCGCCGCGACGTACTCCGACAGGTCGAGCAGGCCCTGGAACTCGGTGAGGCTCCGCACCCGGATGCCGCGGCGCAGCGCGTCCTCGCGCAGCGCCCGGGACGGGGCGGGCCCCAGGTACACCAGTTCCGAGCCGTGGTCGGCGCCGTCGGCGTGCACGTGCCGGACGAAGGCGTCCACGTCGGCCTCGGTCACCTGCCCGACGTGGGCGCCGATGCGGTATTGGCGGACGAACCCGTCCTCCAGGTGGGTGAGCAGCAGGTGGGGCGGGTCGGTGCGGCCCTCCTCCCGGGCGGGCGGCACGATCCGCCGGATGGTGGCGCGCTCGAACCGGGTCTCGCACGCCTCGGTCAGCCGGTCCAGGAGGAGCGCGGTGGGGTCGTGCACGGGCTCGGCGGCGCCGTTCCCCACCGGGCCCAGTTCGGGGGCGGGAGGCGCGGGCGGCGCCTCCGCGCGCGGCGGCGGGAACGTTCCGGTGACGCGGTGCCAGGACCGTTCGAGCCGTTCCGGGCCGCGCTGGGCGGCGCGCTCGGGGATCCACCGCTCCATGCCGTCGCGGGTCAGCACCACGGTCTGGTGGCGTCCGGGGCCGAGCGCCGGGACGCACGGGGCGCCGCCGGGCAGCAGCGGGACGGCGCCGAACTCCGTCTCCGTCCCCTGGAAGAACACGTTCACGTGGCCGCCGAGCAGCGCCTCCACCGTGTCGGGGTCGCGCAGGGCGCCCGGCTCGCCGGCGACGGGGGTGTGCTCGACGGCGCCGAGGCGTAGCCACCCCTCGCCCTCGAAATGGCGGAGCCGCTCGTTGAACCAGGCGGCCTGCGCCTGGCCGACCCGGCCGTGGCGGTCCTCCTCGCGGTGGGTCTGCGGCAGCGTCGAGTTGAGGCCGGCGACCACGACCCGCAGGTCGGGGACCGGGAACAGCGTCCACGGCTGCGCGCTGTCGAAGATCAGCGCGTCGATGCCCTGGTAGAACTCCTTGAACAGGCCCGCGTAGTGCCGCCACTTCGGCCAGTACGGCGGCTGCGGCTCGATGTCGTCGGCCTCGCAGCTGGAGAAGTACGCCTGGCACGCGGCGCGGGTGACGTCGTGGGTGCCGGGCACGATCACGACGCGCTGCGCCTCCAGGCCGAGCAGCGCCCGCAGGCTGGTCAGGAACGACAGCGCCTCGGCGAACTCGCGGCGGCTGCCCGAGTGGGTGAGGTTGCCGGTCACGACGAGCAGGTCGGGGCGCGGCACGCCCGCGTCGGCCAGCCGGGTCACCTCGCTCCAGACGCGGTCCTGCAGCTCGGCGGCGGTCGTCGGCTCGCCGGGCTCGGCGAGCGTCCGGCCGAACCGGGGCCCCGACACGTGCAGCACGCTGAGCCGCTCGCGGGGCTCGGACCCGGTGCCCGCCGCGGGGAACGCCGGGGTCGCCACCGGCGCCCGCCGGGCGGGGCGCTCCCCGACCGGCTCCTGCGGCCCCTCAGCCGCCTCCAGACGGCCCGGCATGACGCCGCCGCCGTTCGGTGCGGGGGAGCCGCCGCCGGGGAACCCGGGGCCGTCCAGGGGCCGCGCGTGCCCGGCGAGGGCCTCCCGGATGCGCCGCATCAGCAGCCCGCGCGCCTCGTCGGGGTCGTCGACGCCGACGAGGTCCACGTAGGTGATCGTGGACAGCAGCCCGTCGATCGGGCAGTCCTCGATCCGGACCGTGACGAGCTTGCGGGCCGGGTCGTCGGGGTCGGCGCGCAGCGCCGCCATCCACTCCAGCCGCCCGTACCGGGAGCGCAGGTAGTTGCGCGACAGCACCGCCACGACGGCCTTGGCCTCGGACAGGCCGCGGTCCATGTAGTCGATGAAGTTCGTCCCGGGCACGAAGTCCCACGCCTGCATCATCGTCCGGTGCCCGGCGGCCTCCAGCTGCCAGGCGATCCAGGCCGCCCACCGCTCGTCCGCGGGGGAGTAGCTGATGAAGAAGTCGGTCGGACGCTCCTGCCTGGAATGGCCGCCGGGGGTCGTCATGCGGCCAGTATCGCGCGGCCGCCGGACGAAATCATGGTCCGCGCGCCTATGGGATCATGGCGCCCGTGCAGCCCCCGATGGAGATCCTGCGCCGCGCCGCCGGCTCGCTCGGCGTGCTGGACTGGGTGCGCGTCGGCGTGCTCGCGGCCGGGCTGCTGTTCGTCGCCACCGGCCTGCTGCCCGCCGAGACGGCGCGGTCCAGCGTCGGGCGGATCGCGCCGCTGCTGCTCTTCCTGTTCAGCGTCATCGTCCTGGCGGAGCTGACCAAGGAGGCCGGGGTCTTCGACGCGATCGCGCAGCGGATGGCGAAGGCCGGGCGGGGCGACTACGCGGCGCTGTTCCTGCTGTGCGTGGCGTTCGCGTCCCTCACCACGATCTTCCTGAACCTCGACACGACCGCCGTGCTGCTGACGCCGGTGATGCTGGCGCTGGCGGCGCGCGCGCGGATCGCGACCCTCCCGCTGGCGATGACGACGGTGTGGCTGGCCAACACCGCGAGCCTGCTGCTGCCCGTGTCGAACCTGACCAACCTGCTGGCCGCCGACCGGGTGGCGCTGGAGACCCGCGCCTTCGCCGCCCGAATGTGGGCGCCGCAATTGGCCGTCCTCGCCGTCACCATGGCGCTGCTGTGGGTGTTCTACTGGCGCCGCCGCATGCGCGGTGAGGACGCCTACGACCCGCCCGCCCCCGCGCCCATCCGCGACCGGGTGCTGTTCTCCGCCACCGGGGCGGCGTGCCTGCTGTTCATCGGCGCGATCCTGGGCGGGGTGCACACCGGGATCCAGCTCGGCGTCGCCGCGACCGTCGCCGCCGCCGTGGCCGTCGCCGCCTTCGCCGTACGCGACCGGTCGGCGCTGCGGCCGTCCCTCATCCCGTGGCAGCTGATGGTGTTCGTCACCGGGCTGTTCCTGGTCGTTCCCACGCTGGAGCGGTTCGGGCTGGACGACGCGATGCGCGCCTTCGTCGGCCATGACGGCGACGCCCTGGGCGCTTTCCGGGCGGCGTTCTCCGGTGCGGGGCTGTCGAACGTCGTCAACAACCTCCCCGCCTACGTGGCGGGGGAGTCGGCCGTACCGGCGTCGAACAAGGACCAGCTGCTCTCCCTGCTCGTCGGGACGAACGTGGGCCCGGTCATCACCCCGTGGGGTTCGCTCGCCACGCTGCTGTGGTTCGAGTGGTGCCGCCGGTGGGACGTGCGGGTCCCCATGCGCAAGTTCGTCCTGACAGGGGCGGTGCTGGCCGTCCTGGGGTGCGCGGCGTCCGTCGCGGGCCTCCTGCTGACCGGGTGAGGGGCAACGAGGCGGGCGGCTCTGGTAGGCGGCTCTAGTAGGCGATGTGGAAGCGGCCGCCGGGCCGGGCTATGCGCGTGGTGGTCTCCAGGAGGCGGTCCAGGAGGTCGGGGCGCGCGGCCACGAAGCTCAGCTCCGACGCCGGCCGGTGGATGCCCAGCTCGTAGGGGAGGCCGTCCAGGCGGCGCAGTTCCGCGCCGGCCTCCGCGGCCAGGATCGCCCCGGCGGGCAGGTCCACGATCTCGGGCAGGTATCCGACGATGCCGTCGATGTCGCCGCGGGCGAGCATCGTCCAGGCCACCAGCGGCGCCCACAGTTGCAGCATGCGCGCGCACCGCCGCTCCACGGCTGCGCGCAGGGCGAACGCCGCGGCATCGTCGGAGGTGACCTGATGCCCTTGCGTCCACGCCAGGACGGGGTTGTCCTCCCTGCCGGGGCGCGGGCGATCGGGCAGCCTCAGTCGGGTGCCGTCCGGGCCGAGGGCGCCCTCTCCGCGTACCGCCGACCACGTCCGGCCAGAGACGGGGTCGTGGACGACGCCTAGGACCGGCTCTGCGCGCGCGCACAACGCCAGCCCCACCGCGTACACGGGCATGCCGATCGCCACGTTGTTGGTGCCGTCCAGCGGGTCGACGAGCCAGACCATCTCCTCGCCGGGCGCGCCGTCGAGGACACCCGCCTCCTCCGCGATGATGCGGTGCCGCGGGTACGCGGCCCGCAGCCGGCCCACGATCAGCTCCTCGGCCGCCGTGTCCAGCGCCGTGACCACGTCCCCGCCGGTGCCCTTCGGCCGGACGTCCAGGGGGCCGCCCATCCCGGCGCTCAGCAGGGCGCCCGCGGCCTCGGCGGCCTCCACCGCCACCCGGCGGGCCTCGGGGAGATCGACCGGACGGGCCGCGGACGGGGTCGTGGATCTCATCGGGCCTCTCCAGTCGGGTCCGGCGGCGGCCTACCGGCGCGCCGAGCAGTGGGCGGCGGCGAGCCTGCGCGCGGATCGCCGCAGGGCCCGCTCGGTGTCGGCGTGATCGGAACGTGACCGGTGCACGCGGTGGGTGGGCGTGTCGAGGGGGCCGAGGGACAGGTCGCCGCCGCCCGGGGTCTGGCGGCCCAGGGCGACCGTGGCCGCGTCAGCGCCCCCCTCGATGAGCGTGCTGTGGAATACCCCCGCCGGCAGGCTGTACGCCTCGCCCGTCCGGTGCGCGGTGGAACGGCCGGGGAGGCTGTGCACGGCCCGCCCCGTCGCCCTGAGCTCGTCCACGTCGCCGTGGCTCACGACCTCGAACAGCTGCTGCGGCGCCCTCCCGGCGGCCTCCTCCACCTCGACCCGAACGTTCCGGACCGTCCCGTACAGGACGAAGCTGAGCAGCTCCCAGCTGTGGCAGTGCACCTGCGACGTCGTGAAGGGGGCCGGCCGCACCTCGGGCGTCCAGATGTGCAGGCACACCCCGAGGTCGCCGCTGCGCTCCACCGGCAGGCACAGGAAGCCCAGCGGGTGCCGCACCGCCGGTACGGGCGGCGTGCCCGCGGCCAGACCGTCGAGGATCTCCGCCAGGACGCCGCCCGCCCACGCCGGCAGCGTCCGCGCGGCCGTCCCGGCGCGGATCTGCTCGCGGATCTCCTCGTACCTCACCGCCCCGGCCTCACTCGTAGGGGTCCTTCGGCCGCAGCGCCTTGCGGATGATGTCGATGACGTCCCGGTCGGTGTAGCCGGGCGCCAGCTCGATGCCGGTCACCTCGAAGAGCTTGCGGACCTCCTCGACGGTCGGCTCCTCGTCCAGCGGCGCCAGCCGCGCCTGCTCCACCGGGACGCGGCGCGCCTGGTCCAGGCTGGTCTGCAGCTCCGCGCTCATCCAGCTGTAGTAGAACTTCGAGTTGTCGACCACCAGCGCCTCGCCGCGCGGGTCGTCGCGGGTCACCACCAGGCGGGACGCGGCCAGGTCGTAGCGCAGCGTCGTCATGGTCTGCGCCAGGCCGATGTCGATGTCGAGCATGGCGAACCGCTGCTTGTGCCAGCACGCCGCCAGGATCGTCGCGTACGCCTCCTTGCGGGTGCGCTCCAGCGTCCACGGCTCGCCCGTCGCGTCCGGGCCGTCCGACACCGAGCGGCGGTGGCGGGCGTACGCCTCGCACACCTCGACGTTGGTGGGGTCGAGGATCTCCACCCGGAACAGCAGCGTGCGCCGCTCCCGGCGCGCCGCCGCCACGCACTCGGGCAGCGTCCGCGCGCGGATGTAGGTGCCGGTTCCGCCCTTGAAGAACCACCGGTCGGTGTCGCGGCGCGCCTCCGCCAGGACCTGACCGACCTGCGCCCCGCCGATGACCCGGACGACCGTGCTCTCGTCCAGCGCGCGGCGGGTGTCGGCCAGGACGCTCTCGAACCCCTGGATGCGGGTCAGCTTGTCGTCCAGCTCGCCCAGCGTGACCGACGACGACCGCAGCGTGTCGCGGACCTCCAGCTCGACCGGGACGCGGCGCCCCCGGTCCCGCAGCATCGAGGTCGCCAGCAGGCCGATCACCGCGAGGATCCCGCTGTTGGTGATCTCGTCCTCGTTCGGCAGGTTCACGCCGAGCCCCAGCACCGCGACGACGATCGCCAGCACCAGCGCGATCACCGCGTCGGCGTTCTTCCCGAGCCAGCCGGCGAATCGGGTCATGATCCGGTCGCACTCCGTCCTAGTCGGCGCCGTCATCGTAACCGCAGCGCCCGCAGTGCGGAAAAGCCCCGCGGGTACGGGGTTCCGTGGCTCGGGCGACCGTGTGTCCTCCCGATCGCCATAGACTCGTCGCATGCACGTGCGGGGCTGGTGGACGGGGGCATGGCCGACCCGGCGCTCCCGCGCGCTCGACATCTTCCTCGCCGTGACCCTGGCCTGCGGTGACGGCGCGTTCCTGTGGTTCGCCGACCAGCGGTTCTACCTGCCGCCGCCCGTGGTGGCGGCGTGCAGCGTCGTCCTCGGCCTGGCCGTGGTCGTGCGGCGCTCCCACCCGGTCGGCCTCGCCGTGTTCGCCGTCGTCTTCGCGACGGTCACCGGGGCGGGCGCCTTCGCCGGGCTGGTCATCCTGTACTCGCTCGCCGCGTACGGGTCGTCCCGCCGGACGGTCCTGACGATCGCGGTCGCCAGCTACATCGCCACGCTGGTGTTCCCGGGGCCGACGGCGAGCAACGAGTCCTTCATCGCGCAGGCCGTCTTCGGCATCGCGTTCATCGCCGTCCCCGTGCTGCTCGGCCTCTACATGGGGGCGCGCAAGCAGGTCCTGGCCTCGCTCCAGGAACGTGCCGCGCGGCTCGAACGCGAGCAGCACCTCCTCGCGGAGCGCGCGCGGGGCGAGGAGCGCACCCGCATCGCGCGGGAGATGCACGACGTCGTCGCCAACCGCATCAGCGTCATGGTCGTGCACGCGGGCGCCCTCAAGGCGATCGCCAGCCGCGACCCCGTCCGGGCCGCCGAGACCGCCGCCGTGATCGGCGACATGGGGCGGCAGGCCCTGGAGGAGCTCCGCCACGTCGTCGGCGTCCTGCGGCAGGGCGAGGAGGCCCTTCCCCAGGAGGCGGTGACGCTCGCCCACGTCCGCGACCTGGTCGGCCAGTCCGGCGCCGCCGGGCTCCGCGTCGACCTCGAGGTCCGCGGCGAGGAGCGCCCGATGCCGATCGCCGTCGGGCGGACGGTGTACCGCCTCGTCCAGGAGGCCCTCACCAACGTCCACAAGCACGCCGGCGCCGCCCACACCCGCGTCGACCTCGGCCTGCTGCCCGAGGCGATCGAGGTCGAGGTCGTCAACGCCCCGCCGACCGCCGGGCCCGAGCACCGGCTGCCGAGCGGCGGCAACGGCCTGGTCGGGCTGCGCGAGCGGGTCACCGCGCTCGGCGGCAGCTTCGAGGCCGGGCCCCGCGGCGGCGGCTACGCCGTCCAGGCGCGGATCCCCCTCCCCGCGTCCTGACCCGCCCGCGTCCCGACCCGTCCGCGTCCTGATCCGGGCCCGCGGGCCGCTCGCGACCGGCGCGGACGCGGAATGTCGGAGGCCCTGCATACAGTTGTGGGGAAGCAGGGAGTACGCCGAGCAGGGGGAGCCGCCGATGCGCCCAGTCACGGACCTGCGGCGCCGCGTGGCGCCGTTCGAGGTCGTCACCGAGATGACGCCGTCGGGCGACCAGCCGCAGGCGATCGCCGAGCTGACCGCCCGCATCCAGGGCGGCGACAAGGACGCGGTGCTGCTCGGCGCCACCGGCACCGGCAAGACCGCCACGATCGCGTGGCTGGTGGAGAAGCTGCAGCGGCCCGTCCTGGTCATGCAGCCGAACAAGACGCTCGCCGCCCAGTTCGCCAACGAGCTGCGCGAGATGATGCCCAACAACGCCGTCGAGTACTTCGTCTCGTACTACGACTACTACCAGCCCGAGGCGTACATCCCGCAGACCGACACCTACATCGAGAAGGACTCCTCGATCAACGACGAGGTCGACCGGCTGCGGCACTCGGCGACCAACTCGCTGCTCACCCGCCGCGACACCGTCGTCGTCGCGTCGGTGTCCTGCATCTACGGCCTCGGCACCCCGCAGGAGTACGTCGACCGGATGGTCCGGCTGCACGTCGGCCAGGAGATCGACCGCGACGACCTGCTGCGGCAGCTCGTCGGCATGCAGTACACCCGCAACGACCTGGCGTTCACCCGCGGCACCTTCCGGGTCCGCGGCGACACCATCGAGATCATCCCGCAGTACGAGGAGCTCGCCGTCCGGATCGAGATGTTCGGCGACGAGATCGAGAAGCTCGCCACCCTGCACCCGCTCACCGGCGAGCTGATCACCGAGGACGACGAGCTGTACGTCTTCCCCGCCTCGCACTACGTCGCCGGGCCCGAGCGCATGGAGCGCGCGATCCGCGACATCGAGGCCGAGCTGGAGGAGACCCTCGCCGCCATGGAGCGGCAGGGCAAGATGCTGGAGGCGCAGCGGCTGCGCATGCGCACCGCCTACGACATCGAGATGATGCGGCAGGTCGGCACCTGCTCCGGCATCGAGAACTACTCCCGGCACATCGACGGCCGCGGCCCCGGCACCGCGCCGAACACCCTCCTCGACTACTTCCCGGAGGACTTCCTCCTCGTCATCGACGAGTCCCACCAGACCGTGCCGCAGATCGGCGCCATGTACGAGGGCGACGCGTCCCGCAAGCGGATGCTGGTCGAGCACGGGTTCCGGCTGCCGTCCGCGATGGACAACCGGCCGCTGAAGTGGGAGGAGTTCCTCGAGCGCATCGGCCAGACCGTGTACCTGTCGGCGACGCCCGGCCCCTACGAGATGAACCGGGTCAAGGGCGACGTCGTCGAGCAGGTCATCCGCCCGACGGGGCTGATCGACCCCGAGATCGTCGTCAAGCCCACCAAGGGCCAGATCGACGACCTCGTCCACGAGATCCGCGAGCGGACCGAGCGCGACGAGCGCGTCCTCGTCACCACCCTCACCAAGAAGATGGCCGAGGACCTCACCGACTACCTCCTGGAGCTCGGCATCCAGGTCCGCTACCTGCACAGCGAGGTCGACACGCTGCGCCGCATCGAGCTGCTCCGCGAGCTGCGCGCCGGCGAGTTCGACGTCCTGGTCGGCATCAACCTGCTCCGCGAGGGCCTCGACCTGCCCGAGGTGTCGCTCGTCGCGATCCTGGACGCCGACAAGGAGGGCTTCCTGCGCTCGGAGACGTCCCTCATCCAGACGATCGGGCGCGCGGCGCGCAACGTGTCCGGCCAGGTGCACATGTACGCCGACACGGTCACCCCGTCGATGGAGCGGGCGATCGACGAGACCAACCGGCGCCGCGCCAAGCAGCAGGCCTACAACGCCGAGCACGGCATCGAGCCGCAGGCGCTGCGCAAGCGCATCGCCGACATCCTCGACTCCCTCGCCCGCGAGGACGCCGACACCGAGACCCTCATCGGCGGCGGAGGGCGCCAGCAGTCCCGCGGCAAGGCGCCGGTGCCCGGCCTCGCGTCCCGGACGAAGGAGGCCGGCCGGCACGCCGCCGACCTGGTCGGCGAGCGCCCCCGCGAGGAGCTGGAGGCGCTCATCGAGCAGATGACCGAGCAGATGCACCAGGCCGCCACCGACCTGCAGTTCGAGCTCGCCGCCCGCCTCCGCGACGAGATCAAGGAGCTCAAGCGCGAGCTCCGCGACATGCGCGAGGCCGGCGTCAGCTAGCCCGCCGCGCGCCGCCGCCCCGCCGCGCGCCGCCCGGCGTCAGACATCCCTGGAGGTTGAATGTCAAGCGGCGAGGTCGTGGTGGTGGTGTGACCATGCGGTGGTCTGGTCGTAGGTGGTGTGGGTTTTGAGGCA
>NZ_FZOR01000062.1 GCF_900188445.1 Actinomadura meyerae | reverse complement strand
CGAGCCTCAGGCATGCAGACAGCGTCGCACCACCCAAGGTGATCACGTACAGGAATCGCTCAATCGCTTACCGAGATCTAGGCATGTAGTACTAGGCCTGTTCATCTAGGCCGGACGACCGCCGCCATCGCCGTGCCCAGGTCGCGGTGCCGGGAGATGAGCACGGAGAAGCCCACCGCCAGGTAGACGCCCGACAGGGCCAGCCGTGCGGTCTCCTCCGGCAGGGCGAACTGCACCGCGAACAGCACGAACAGCGCGGCGGCCTCCCACCGCTTGAAGACCAGGTCGATGAGGAGTGCGAGGCCGAGGACGGTCTGCGCGGCGGTCAGCAGCACCTCCTCGGTCTGCCGGGAGTCCAGCGGCAGCGACCATGCGCCGCCGCCCGCCCGGTAGGCGAGCGGCAGGGTGCCGATCAGCAGCGTCCACTGGTTGACCTTGCTCGACAGCAGCGTCCCGATCGCGTCGGCGTCCCGCAGCCGCCATGCGAACATGACCGCGACGAGCAGTTCCGGGGCCTCCGACGCCAGCGGCGCGAGCCACTGCACCAGGAGGAACTCGTCGATGCCGAGCGAGGCGCCCGCCTCCACGAGCGCGTCGGCGAACGGCTTCGCCGACGCGAACACGAAGCCCGCGCCGAGCGCGAAGCCGGTCCAGGTCGCGAGGCGCCGGTACCGGGCGGGCAGCGCGGCCAGCCGGGCGGGGACGCCCGCGAGCTCCTCGACGTCCTGGCCGCGGTCGCGCGCGACGCGGGCGATGTACAGGGCGTAGACGGCGATCAGCACGATCGCGAGGTACCAGCCGATCTCGCCGGACAGCGCCGGGACGAACCCGAGGACGCCGGCGAGCGCGAGGAAGCCCAGCTCGACGCGGTGGCGCCCGGTCAGCGTGACGTCGCGGCGGCCGGCCCCGGAAGCGGCGCGGCGGCCGGCCCCGGAAGCGGCGCGGCGGCCCGGATCGGGGGCGCGGCGCCTGGCGGCGCGGCGGACGCCGAGCGTGAACGCCAGCACCACCAGCGCCCAGCCCACACCGACGAGCAGTCGGTTCGCGCCCGTCATGTTGGCGGCGGCGTAGGCGGTGTACTGCGGACGGGTACCGGCGGCGTAGGCGTAGTAGAGGTCGACCGCGTATTCGGGCAGTACGGCGATGAGGGCGAGCAGCGCCAGCGCGAGTGCCCCGGACATGTCGGCGCGTGCCGTCTCCGCCGCCCACATGAGCAGGATCGCTGCCGCCAGCACCCCGGCGCCGGACACGACCATGGCCGCGACCGCCGGCAGGTCGAACCCGCCCGCCCTGATGACGACGGCGGGGACGCCGAGGAGCAGCGCCGGCACGATCCGGATGAGCAGCGTCCCGCTGGTGATCAACTCGCCGGCCATACCGGCACGGTGCCCGCAGGCGCCCCGCCGATGCGTGCGGTCCGCGGCAAAGCCCGGGACGGTCGGCGGGGACGGTCAGTGGGGACGGTCGGCGGGGACGGTCAGCGGCGGGCTTCGTCCAGCGTCCGGAAGGTGCTGGCGCGGAGGCGGCGGGACAGCTCGCGGTTGACGCGGTGCGCCCAGAACGGGCCGCCGTAGATCATGCCGGTGTAGCCCTGGACGAGGGTCGCGCCCGCGCGGACGCGCTCCCACACGTCGTCGGCCGACTCGACGCCGCCGACGGAGACGAGCGTCAGCCGCCCGCCGGTGCGGGCCCGCAGGCGGCGCAGGACGTCCAGGGAGCGCTCTTTCAGCGGCGCGCCGGACAGCCCGCCGGTCTCCTTGACCAGGGCGGGCGGGCTGAGCAGGGCGTCCCGGCCGATCGTGGTGTTGGTCGCGATGATGCCGTCCAGGCCGAGGTTCAGCGCGAGGTCGGCGACCGCGTCGACGTCGTCGTCCGCCAGATCGGGCGCGATCTTGACCAGTAGCGGGACGCGGCGCGCGGACGCCCGGTCGGCGGCCTCCCGCACGGCCGCCAGCAGCGGGCGGAGGTGCTCGACGGCCTGGAGGTTCCGCAGGCCGGGGGTGTTGGGGGAGCTGACGTTGACGACGAGGTAGTCGGCGTAGGGGGCGAGCCGCTCGGTGCTCGCGACGTAGTCGGCGGCTGCCGACGCCTCCGGCACGACCTTCGTCTTGCCGATGTTGACGCCGACGACCGTCCCGGGGCGGCGGTCGCGCAGCCGCCGCGCGGCGGCCTCCGAACCGGCGTTGTTGAAGCCCATCCGGTTGATGACCGCCCGGTCCGGCGGCAGCCGGAACAGCCGCGGGGCGGGGTTGCCGGGCTGCGGGCTCCCGGTCACCGTCCCGATCTCGACGTGGCCGAACCCGAACGCGCCGAGCGCCTCGTAGGCGACGGCGTCCTTGTCGAACCCGGCGGCGAGCCCGAGCGGGCTCGGGAACTCCAGCCCGAGCGCGCGGACGGCGAGCGCCGGGTCGCGCGGGGCGAGCAGCCGCCGCAGCAGCGGCGCCAGCCCCGGCACGGCCTGGATAGCGCGCAGCCCCCGCAGTGTCAGGTGGTGCGCGGTCTCCGCCGGGACGCGGGTGATGACCAGTGAGAACAGGAATCGATACATCACCCTCGATTATCTCAGCCGCCTCCGGCGGGCCCGCGCTCAGTGCCCGCGGAAGGCGCGGCGGAGCGAGAGGCGGACGTCGCGGGTCGCCTGCCCCATCGTCCGGCGGACGGACCGGACCGGCTCGCGCACCGTGACCCGCAACGTCGCCGCGACGCCGCGCCCGATCGGCCGCAGGACGTTCGCCCGCACCCAGCGGACCGGGACGACGACCAGGACCCGCACCGGGATCACGACGAGCGTGCGCCAGAGCCAGCGCAGCACGCGCGCCGCGAGCCGCCACGCGCCCGCCGCCCCGGCGACGATCGGCGCCAGGACGTACCGCCACAGGGCCCGCGCCGGGACGACGACCAGCACGTGCCAGAGCCAGGCGAGGAACCGCCCGAGCGCTCGCCAGGCCCAGACCACCCCGGCCGCGAGGGCGCCGAGCACGGTGAGCGTCCCGCGTCCGAGCCAGGTGAGGCCGCTCCAGACGGCCTTGCCGATCCAGGCGAGGACGAGCAGCGGCGGGCGCAGGACGTACCGCCACAGCAGCACCGCGGGCAGGACGATGAGCGCGCCGACCAGCCACACGATCGGCCGCAGCAGGACGAGTTCCAGCAGCCGGCCGAGGCCGCGCCCGAGCAGGGCGAGGAACCCGCCGAGCATCGCGAGCAGCTCGCCGAACCCGCGCCCGAGCATCGCGAGGAACCGGCCGACCGGGGCGAGGAGCACGCGGTAGACCCACCGGGCGAGCAGTTCGATCCCGCGCCCGAGCCACCGCAGGAACCCGAGGATCACCACGACGGCGAGCCACCGCAGCGGCCGCACGACGAGGAAGTCGAAGACGGCGGCGATGCCCCGCCCGATCGCGGCGGCCAGCCGGCCGAGTGGGGCGAGCAGCCACCGGTACAGCGCGCGGCCGGTGCCGCGCAGGCCGCGGCCCAGCAGCACGAAGAGGTCGTGGACGAGCCGCAGCGGCAGCACGACGATCAGTGCGACGACGCGCGCGGGAACGACGATCCAGGCGGGGCCCGGCCGCTCGTCGGGCCGTGCGGGGGCGGGCCGCTTGCTCAGGTCGATCGTGCCGCCCGCGGGTTCGTCTCCGGTCACCGCTGCCTTCCCAGTCGCTTCGTCCTGCTTTGACCCGTCCGATGGGTCCGCGGTTCCCGGCTTGAACCCTTCCGCGCGGCACACCGTACTCCTCGTCGATCCGGGTGGGCGGCGCGGCGGCCCGCCCAGGATCGCGGGACGGAGCCTGGACCGGAGCCGGGCCCGGACGACCTGGAGGACAACGCCATGAGATTCCCACGCTGGGTGATCCCCCTAGCGGCCGCCCTGACCGCGACGGGACTCGTCGTGAGCGCCTGCGGGCAGGAGCGGCCGAGCGGCGGGCAGAACGCCGCCGCCGGTGCGCAGGCGCAGGTCGCGCCGCCCGCGGCCCCGCCCGCACCCGCCGCCTCGCCGACCGCGCTGGAAGTCGCGTCCGTCGCGAAGCTCGGCAAGGTCGTCACCGACGGGAACGGCATGACGCTGTACCGGTTCGACAACGACACCGCGCGTCCGCCCGCCTCCACCTGTGCGGACGCGTGCGCGCGCGCCTGGCCCCCGGCCGTGGCGGGGCAGGGCGACATCAAGGCCACCGGCGTGGAGCAGGCACTCGTCGGCAAGGTGAAGCGTCCGGACGGCACATGGCAGGTCACCCTCGGCGGATGGCCGCTGTACCGCTTCGCCAAGGACCAGGCCCCGGGCGACGTGAAGGGCCAGGGCGTGGGCGGCACCTGGTACGCCGCGTCCCCGACGGGCAAGAAGGCCACTCCCGTCAAGACGGACAACCGCTGGAAGGGCTGGACGGTCGTCAAGGCCAAGAACGACCCGAAACTTGGCCTGATCCTCACCGACGGGGACGGCCGAACCCTCTACCGCTACGACAAGGACACGAACAAGCCGCCGACCACCAACTGCTTCGGCGCCTGCAAGAAGGCGTGGCCGCCGGCGACCTTCAAGGGCTGGAAGAAGCTCAAGCTCGAAGGCGTCAGCAAGAAGGTCGTCGGCTTCATCGAGCGCAAGGACGACGGCAAGTGCCAGCTCACCATCAACGGCTGGCCCATGTACTACTACGAAAAGGACGAGCAGCCGGGCGACACCAACGGCCAGGGCGTCGGCGGTGTGTGGTGGGCGACCACCCCCACCGGCAAGAAGGCAGCAGGTGCCGCAGGCGACGGCGGCGGCGGCTACTGACGCGCCCCCACAAGCGAAGGCGCGGAGGTCTCGCGGGTCGGTCGGGGTCCGCGATCCCTCCGCGCCTTCTCCCTTCCCCGAACCTGCTCTCTTCCCTGCGGGACACTCGACTCCTTCACCGCGGGACACTCGATTCCCGGCAGCGGAAGCGCGATAATAGAAATCTAACCGGACAGCTAGCTTTCAGCAGATATCAATCTGCCATGTAGCAGAAAGCCTGATGTCTTCAAGCGCCGATGGCGCTACCAGGGGCCTGTACCGCTGACCTCGCGTAGTGCTGGCAGCTTGCCTGCTGGCTCTGCGAGGCATGGCGAACTGACATATGTCAGTCTGCCCTCTGCCGTCATCCAGGTGGCTGCCAAAACGCCCGCCGAAGTGCGATCCTTGAACCGGAGCCAACCGGAGCTGCACCAAGGTACGGCCGATCGGGCGAGGGCATGCATGACGATCATTCCAGCACCGCCGGGCGAGTCGAGTTCCGCCGCGCGCCTGCTCTTCCGACTCCTGCTCGCGATCGACATACAGGGATACAGTGCACGCTCCCCCCGTCTCCAGTTGCAGGCACAGCAGGATCTGCAGGAGTCGATCGAGACCGCAGCCGCGGCGGCCGGCCTCGACCGGGGGCTGTGGCTCCAGCAGGTCAGCGGCGACGGAGAACTGGCGGTCCTGCCGGTGGACGCGGACATCGTCACGGTCATCGGCGTGTTCGCCCCGGCTCTCGAGCGCGCGCTCGAGGAGACGAACCGGCGGGCCGCCGACCGTCCCAGACTGCGTGTCCGGCTCTCCTTCCACCACGGAGCGCTGATCATGGGGCGTCCGGCCGCGCTCGGGCCGGCCGGCGACGCGCCGGTGGTCGTGAGCCGGCTCCTCGACGCCCGCCCGCTCCGGCGGTACCTCGACTGCCGGCCGGCACGGAACGTCGCCCTGATCGTCTCGGATCAGGTCTTCCGTGAGGTCGTGTGCAGCGGCTTCTGCGCACTGTCGCCGCGGCATTTCCAGCCGATCCGGACAACGATCAAGGGACTGGTCTACGTCGGGTACATTTACGACCCGGACCGTGCGGAGACCGTGGCGCGCGGCGGGGAATCGCCCCGCTGAACGGGATGAAAGCGCCCTGAGCGTCGGCTGGAGCGGTGGCCGCCGTTGTCAGGCGGCGCTACGAATGGTGGCGAGGAAGCTTTTCCAGTCGTCATGCGTAACGGTCAGTACCGGACCCGAGCGATTCTTCGAATCGCGTATGTAGAAGACGCCGCCGTGCCACCCCACCTCGACGCAGTTCGCGCCCGTGCCGGTGCGGGTGCTGGTTCTCCATTTCAGGTCTTCGGGTATCGGGCGCGACAAGTCCGGTCTCCTTCCACGCGCGGCTCAGGCCACTGCCGGGCACGCCGAAGCTGACGAGAAAGCGGAGTGCCCGGGCACCCGCAAGGCGCAGGGCAGCACCGAACGCTCCCGCTTCGTCGCCCAGAAGCGCCGTCCCGCCGGTCGGCTGGCAGGACACGAGATCCTGCCTGACCTGTCAGGCGCAAGTGTAAACCGTACTTTGCTTTGAGGCCATGAGTGATCAGCGGTCCCGCGCGCGGCCGCCCGGCGCGGTCCTTCGCTTTTTGGTCGACCGGTAACCGGGAGCTAGAGGCTGTCCGCCAATTGGGTGAGGAGCACTGCGCTTCCCTCCGGTCGCAGGGATACCTCTCGTAGCCTCTCGAAACGCTCCCGGTAGGTCACCACGGCATCTTGCAGGTCCCGGGTCACCCGCATGAATCCCGGGCTTTCAAGGTGCAGCACGTCGTCGTCTTCGGCCGATGAGAATTCCAGGATCGTGAAGGAGCGTCCCGGGTTGGCGCCCGCACTGAACGGGACCACCTCGATGGTGATGTTCGGACGATTGGCCAGTTCGACCAGGTGGCGCAACTGGTCGCGCATCACCCGGGCGCCCCCGATCTGTCGTCGCACCACGGATTCGTCCAAGACAAAGAAGAGGGTCGGTGCCCCCTCGCCGTCCAGGATGTCCTGCCGGCGCATCCGCACTTCGACGAGCGCGTCCAGATCCGCGGCTTTGTCGGGTGGCAGGTCGCTCGCGATGTACTCCTGGGCGTACTCCTGCGTTTGCAGCAACCCCGGCATGATGAGGTTCTCGTACTGCCGAATGATGTGCGCCGCGGACTCGTAGCCGATCAGATCGTAGTACTGCGGCGGCAGCACTCTCCTGTAGCCGCTCCACCACGTGCGTTCGCGCGCGGCCTTGGCCAATTGGACGAGTTCCTCGATGCGGTCGCTATCAATACCGTACAACGAGAGGATCGCCTTAAGGTCCGTGGTCGATATGTTGACCGCGCCTGACTCGATCCGAATCACTTTCGAAAGGGACCAGTCGAGGTTCTCGGCGACCTGTTCCTGGGTGAAAGCGGCTTCGTCCCTGGCCCTGCGGAGCTCGACACGCAGGCGCCGCTGGCGCACCGTAGGACTGTCTGCCGCTGGCACCGGCCGCTCCTTTGCCACTCTGGTCTCATGATCTGAACGGTGCGACTGAGCTGTATGCCATGTTGCAACCTGCACCGTAGCTTACCGCCAAGCTCAGTCTGCCAGCAGGCCGTCTTGGTTCGCGTGCCTCTCGCGGAAAGAGGTCACCAAGCGTGATCTCCTTTGGGTAACGAAACGCTCGCACGCCCGAGGAGGAAGGCCGGTCGGCCTGAGAGGCGCTGGTCGTGGCGCGGCGGTGCGAAGCCGTCCGGCAGTGTTGACACCTTCCAATGGAATATCCTGACGGTGAGAGTTGATCTCTCTGGCACGATCGGGGGCATGTATGAGCGATTCGCCCGCGAGTATGCGGCCCATGCCGAGGACAGTGCCTACAACGCCTTCTATGACCGTCCGGCCGTGCTGGGGCTCGCCGGTGACGTCGATGGGCTGTCGGTCTTCGACGCGGCGTGCGGTCCCGGGCTGTACGCCGCCGAACTGCTGGACTGCGGGGCCCGTGTCACCGGCTGCGATGTGAGCCCCACCTTCGTCGACATGGCCCGCGCACGTACCGGGGGCCGGGCCGACCTGCGCGTGCACGACCTGTCCGAGCCGCTGGCCTGGGTCGAGGACGACGCGTACGACCTCGTCGTCCTCGCCTTGGCCGTGCACTACATCGACGACCGCGTGGCGCTGCTGTCGGAACTGCGCCGCATCCTGAAGCCCAGCGGGGCTCTCGTCCTGTCCACCGAGCACCCGACCATGACGTGGATGCGCCTCGGTGGCTCCTACTTCGCGGAGGAACCATACGAGGAATCCCTGAGCGACGAGAAGGACTGGCCCATCCGGGCCTGGCGCCGCCCGCTGACGTCGATCTGCGCCGGGTTCCGCGCGGCGGGCTTCCTCATCGAGGAGTTGCTGGAGCCGCATCCCGTCCCGGAAATGGCCGACCGCTACCCGGAGGACTACGCCCAGCTGGAGGCGCTCCCGGCCTTCGTCGCCTTCCGCCTGATCCCCGCGCCGCCGCGATAGCGTCCGCCTGCTCCGGCGGGCGAATAGCCCCGCCGGGGGCTCAGACGAGCTTCTTCACCAGGAGTTCGAATTCCAGGTCGTCGCGCTTGGGGAGGCCGAAGCGCTCGTCGCCGTAGGGGAAGGGGCTCTTCTCGCCGGTCCGCGCGTAGCCGCGGCGGACGTACCAGGCGATCAGCTCCTCGCGGGCGGTGATCACCGTCATGTGCATCTCGTCCGCGTGCCACTCCTCGCGCGCGACGCGTTCGGCCTCGGCGAGGACGCGCTTGCCGAGACCGCTGCCCTGGCGGGACGGGTCGACGGCGAACATGCCGAAGTAGGCGTGCCCGCCGCGGTTCTCGAGCTGGCAGCACGCGGCGAGGACACCGCCGGTCTCGGCCACGAGCATGATCGAGCCGGGGCCGGTCACGACGCCGGTGACGGCTTCGGCGTCGGTGCGCTGCCCGCCGAGGAGGTCGGCCTCGGTCGTCCATCCGGCGCGGCTGGCGTCGCCGCGGTAGGCGCTCTCGACCAGCGCGACGAGCGCGGGGACGTCGGCCGGGACGGCGGTCCGAAATGTCGTATCCATCGGGCGGAACTCTAACCGGAGCGGCCCGCTGATCGGGACAGCCTACTGAGTGGGACGGCCTACTGATCGGAGCGGCCTACTGGTCGACGCGGCACTCCGGGCCGATCGGGCGCGTGATCGACCAGTACCGGTGGAAGTGGCACTTGGACATCTTCCAGCGGCCGTCCTCGATGACGTACTCGTCGTCGTACTCGCCGGTCGAGACGGTCTCGGTGTTGTCGAGCAGGTTGACCTGGCGGAACTTCAGCGTCCAGCGCCCCGACGCGGTCGTCTCGTCGTGCACCGTGATGTCCGGGTGCATCGCGTGGTGCATGTCCAGGATCGCGTTCCGGCCGTCGATCTTCTGGAGCGCGATCCGCTCGAAGACCCGCGCGATGCCGTCCGCGTCGTCGAAGGCGCCGAGCCGGCCGTAGTCGATCGAGGCGCCGGACGCGATGAAGCACGCGCGGAACTCCGCGGGGTCCTTGGCGTCGCAGGCGCGCAGGTAGCGGTGCTTGAGGGCCTTGATGGCCTCGACGGCCTCCAGCCGGGCGATGCGCGCGGCGAGGTCGGGGCTCGGTGGCTGCGGCATGGTGGCTCGACCTTCGCCGACGGCCCGCGGCCCGTCCAGCGGTGTCCCGGTGAATGGGAGGGCGGCGGACCGCGGCGAGACGAGCACGGAGGATCGTCGGCATGAGCCTTGGCGAGGAGGACGTCCGGCACCGCGTGCTCGACGTCGGCGGCATCGCGCTTCACGTGGCCGAGATGGGGGCTGAGCGGGGGCGGCCGGTCGTGATGTGCCACGGCTTCCCCGGCCTCTGGTACAGCTGGCGCCACCAGTTGCCGGTGCTGGCGGCGGCCGGGTACCGGGCCATCGCGGTCGACATGCGCGGCTACGGGCGCAGTGAACGTCCCGCCTCGCCGGAGCAGTACGACCGGTGCCGCACTGTCGCCGACATGGTCGGGCTCCTGGACGCCCTGGGCATGGATGACGCCGTCTTCGTCGGACATGACTTCGGGGCCGCTCTCGTCTGGGACCTGCCTCAATGGGCCCCCGGACGGGTCAAGGCGCTGATGCAGCTGAGCGTGCCGCGCATGCCGGTTTCCAGTCGTCCGCCCACCGAGCTCTACGCGCGGATGGCGCAGCAGCACTTCGTCCACGTGCACTACTTCCAGGAGCAGGGGCCCGCGGATGAGGAACTGGGGGCCGAGCCAGAGCGCTTCCTGGCGAACGTGTTCTGGGCGCTCAGCGGCGGATACCGGTACCTCGACATCTGGCAGCACCCCAGCGAAGGCAACGGCTACCTGGACGTGCTGCCTGAAGCCCCGCCCCTGCCATGGCCGTGGCTGTCGAAGGACGAGTTCGCCTACTACGTCGATGAGTTCCGCCGGACGGGCTTCACCGGCGGCCTCAACTGGTACCGGGCCTACGACCACGTCTGGAGGGAGAAGCAGATGCGTCCGGACGAGCCTGTCACCGTCCCAACGATGTTCCTCGTGGGGGAGCGTGACCCCGTCCTGCAGATGATGGGGTCCAACGCCCTGAAGCAGATGGAGGAACTGGTGCCGGGCCTGCGCGACGTCCACACCGTTGAGGGAGCGGGCCACTTCGTGCAGATGGAGGCGCCCCGCGAAGTCAACGAGGCGATGCTCGCCTTCCTCGCACGCCTCGGCTGACCGCGCCTCGGCTGACCCTGCGAAGGCCGCCGCCGCCGGAGGGTAAGCGCAGGTCGGAGGGGTAGCAACAGCAGAACGACCGGTTCGTCCGGAAGCGGGGGAAGCCCTATGAACGAGCAGGCGATCGGCAGGAAAGCCGAAGCGGACATGAGGCGGCGCATCGACAGGGTCGGCACCGGGGCGAGCGACGCCCCCGGGCATCTCGACGCGGACGAGGGCCCGAGCACCCGCGACGCCGAACAGGACATGGAGGGACGCATCAGGCGCCGGGGGACGGGCGCGAGCGACCAGCCGGGGAGCCCCGACTAGTCACCGGGCGAGAGCAGGATCTCCAGCGTGCGTTCGTACAGGTCGGAGCCGTCCTCACCGGGCATCAGGTAGCCGCCGACCCACGAGCGCAGCATGAGCCGGGCCCGCAGGCGCGCCTCGTCGGCGCCGAAGCCGAGGTCCTCCAGGCAGGCGGCGATGTGCCCGAGCAGGGCCCGGTCGGCGTGCCGCACCGCCTCCTCCGCCGCGGGCTCGTGCTGCGCCCACAGCCGCATCGCGCGGTCGATCGGCGCGACCTCCCGGCCGAGCGCCTGGATGCGGCGCAGCCGCTCGCGCGGATCGCCGGTGCTGCCGAGGGACAGGCCGAGCACCTCGTCCGTCCGCTCGTGCGCCCACCGGTCGAGCAGCGCCCGCATCAGCTCGGGACGGTCGGTGAAGTGCCAGTAGAAGCTTCCCTTGGTGACGCCGAGCCGGGCCGCGAGCGCGTTGATCGTCACGCCGCGCTCGCCGGCCCTGGCCAGTTCCTGGTAGGCGGCCTCGATCCAGTCCCGCCGCGCCATCCTCGTCCGCGCCATCCTCGTCCGCGCCGTCCCCGTCCGCGCCGTCCCCGTCCGCGCCGTCATGCCCGCGCCCGCCCCCGGTCAGACGAGGACGACCGGGCCGGCGTCGAGCCCCAGCCCGATCCTGCCGTAGAGCGTGTAGGCCGCGTCCGGATCGAACACCACATGCCCGGAGATCGTATTCACATCGCGCTGCGCCCGCTGGAACGGGGAGGACGAGAACTGCGCGCTCGCCCCCGCCGCGGAGCACAGGTCGTTCACGACCCGCCGCGCGGTCGCCGCCACGTGCGCCGCCACCAGGCGGGCCCGCGCCCGCTCCGTCATGTCGAGGGGACGTCCCTCGGCGATGGCCGAGGTCACGTCGCCTATCGCGCCGTCCAGCAGGAGCCGGGCGGCCGCCAGGTCAGCGGTCGCCGCGGAGAACCGGATCTGCCCGCTCACCAGGTCGCGCTGCCGCTGCCCGCTGTAGGCCATCACCCGCGTCGACATCCGCTCGGTGAACCGCGCGAGGACCCCTTCGGCGGCGCCGAGCACGGGTGCCGCACCGGTCAGCGCGAACACCGGCACCAGGGGCGTCCGGTAGAGCGGCGCGGAGTTCACGCGCGAGCCGGGTGACCGCCCCTCCGTCAGCTCCACCATCGGCACCGACCGGTGCTCGGGCACGAACACGTCGGCCACCTCGATGTCGTTGCTGCCCGTGCCGCGCATCCCGCTGGTGTGCCAGACGTCGTGGACGATCACCTCGTCGCGCGGGATCAGGAACAGCCGCGGCTCGATCGTGTCGTCCACCGTGACCAGCGCCATGACCATCACGTGGTCGGCGTGCATGACGCCGCTGCCCCATCCCCAGCGGCCGGTGACGGTGTGACCGCCGTCCACGGGCTTCGCGGTGCCGGACGGCGACAGGGTGCACGGGATCAGCCCGTACGGCCGCTCCGCCCACACCTCGGCCTGGGCCTGCTCGGGGAACAGCCCGACCATCCAGTTGTGCAGCGTGTAGATCACCGACAGCCATCCGGTGGAGGCGCACGCCGCCCCGATCTCCCGGCAGGCCGCCGCCATCGGCTCGAACCCCAGCTCGGCGCCGCCGAACCGCTTCGGTACGAGCATCTCGAACAGTCCGGTCGCGGCGAGGTCCGCGATGGTCTCGTCCGGCAGCCGCCGCGCCGCCTCGGCCGCCTCCGCGCGCTCCGCCAGGACGGGCGCGAGCTCCCTGGCGCGCTGCACGATCTCGGTTCCATACTCCATAGTACGGAGACCATACCCCGAAGTATGGTTCCTGGACAGGGCCCCTGGAGGGCGTCCTCGCCCGCCGCCGCGCCCGCCCGCCACCGATCGCCATGACGGGACGACAACCCTTTTTCGAAAGTGGCCCGGCCATTCACTGAGCGAGAGCATGCGTGAGATTCCCGTGACAATGGCCCGCCGGTGCGGTCCTTCCGGGCCCCGGTTGCGGCAGCCATTGGCCTGATGCGGCCAACGGGGATTCCCAGCACCAGTGGCCGCTATGATCATCCAGCTTTGTCACGCACATTCAAAGGGAAATCATGAATATCGACTTCGGCGCGGACGCCGCATTCTCGTGGTACGTCGTCTTTCTGCTGGTGTCCGGCCTCGCCATGCTCCTCATGGCGGCCGTCGGGGGCGGCCAGAGCGGCGGCGAAAGGCTGCTCAACCTGGCCTTCGGCGTCGGCTTCGTCGGCTATGGGGTCTACCTCGGGTTCATCTTCGACGGCGGCGAGTACTTCATGTTCTTCTACGCCTTCATTCTGCCGGTCCTGATGCTGTTCAGGTTCGCGAAGGCGCTCTTCGGCGAACGCGCCGGCGCCTGACCCGAAACTCTCGCCACGACGGCCGCGAGCCCGATCCGCCGGGCTCGCGGCCGCCGTGTCTCCGCAATTGCCGATCGCGGAACCGGCCTCCCCGGCCCCGGCAGCCGATCCAGGCCGCCATTTCCGGCTCCTGGCCACATGGCCCCCACTCCGAATCCACGACCGTTCGCCGGAAAACCCTGGTGATGTGTTTCGCGGCGGCCCCTCACGGTGCGCACCCGGGCCGACCCGGACGGCCGTCCTGCAAGCGCCCTGTGCTGAGCGCCGGCGTGGTGGCCGGCTCGTCCGCCCTCTGGCCGCTCTCGGTCACGGGGCGCTTGCTTTATGCGGGTGTGCTCGGATTTGTCTGCTGTAGACGGCGGTCTCGTTCCGGTCGCAAGCAACGATCATGAATGTTCTGTGCCAGAGTCCTCCCCAGGCCCGAGTCAATGTTTACCTACTGGGTACATACTCTTAGGAGGACGCGATTGGAGGTGCGGTTTGCAGACCCTGATCTTCGCGACCTCTGTGCGTCCGACCGGGCCCTGCGCAAGAAGTACGGCGCCGAAGGCGCCAGAAAGATCGGGATGCGGCTCGGCGCGCTGGCGGCCGCCGAGAGCATCGACGACCTCATGCGCATGCCGGGGCGTTGCCACCCGCTCAAGGGCGCGTACTACAGCGGCTGCTTCGCCTTCTGCCTGCACGCCGGGTGGCGTATGGTCTTCCGGCCGATGACCGACGAGGAGAGGCGGGTAGCGGAGATCGTGGAAGAGATCGCCGCGCTGGTCGTTGAGATCATCGACTACCACGGCGGCTGAGCCGGCCGACGCGTCGAAGGGAGTGAGCACAGTGCCGGAGCAGGAGCTCCATGAGCCCGCGGAGCCGGACTACGCGGTACCGCCGGGCGAGACCATCCGGGAGTTCCTCGACGACCTCGGAATGTCTCAGCGACAGCTGTCCGCGCGTCTCGGCCTCACCCCGAAGCACGTCAACCAGCTCATCCAGGGGCTCGTGCCGCTGACACCGGTTGTAGCCCTGCGGCTGCAACTGGTGACGGGCATGCCGGCGCGCCTGTGGAACAGGCTGGAGGCCGACTACCAGACGACCCGGACGCGGCTGCGCGGACGCAGTGACCTCGACGAGTTGATCGCGTGGGTCCGGGACGAGATACCGGTGAGTGAACTGGTCAAGCGAGGGGTTCTGCCCCCGGTCCCCAAGGACCCCGCCAGCCGGGTCGAGCAGGTTCTTAGCTTCTTCGGCGTCGCGCACCTCGCGTCCTACAGGGAGTTGTACGCCGATCCTGCGGTCCGCTTCCGTCAGACCAAGGCGTTCGCGGCCAAGCCGGGTGCCGTCGCCGCCTGGCTGAGGCTGGGTGAGCTCCAGGCCCGTGACGTCGCCTGCGAGCCGTACGACAGGCACCGTCTCGATCAGGATCTGCGGGCCCTGCGGCAGCTCACGGTGCAGCCTCCCGAGGTGTTCTTCAAACTCACCGTCGACATCTGCGCCCGTAATGGCATCGCCCTTGTCGTCGTCCCGGAAATCCCCGGAACGCGGGCGGCGGGTGCGACCAAGTGGTTGTCGCCGCAGAAGGCGATGGTCATGCTCAGCGGACGCTACAGAACCGACGACCAGCTCTGGTTCACGTTCTTCCATGAGCTGTGCCATGTGATGAAGCACAGCAAGAGAGCGGTGTGGATCGAGGCGGACGACGGCGGAGCAGACCCGTGCGAGGCCGAGGCCGACACCTTCGCCCGAGACCTGTTGATCCCGCCGGACGCGGCGCGGCGGCTTCCCGACCTGAAGAAGCTGGACGACATCAGGCGCTTCGCCATGGAGGTAGGGATTGCGCCGGGCATCGTCGTGGGGCGGATGCAGCGGGAGGGCCTGCTCAGCTACCGGAACGGCAACAGGCTGAAGCGGAGTATCCACCTCCCGGAGCCGTGACCGGCGGCGGGTGCTGTCACAAACGGGTGGGGCGTCCTGTCTATCTGTTCTATCTGTCGACAGTCACTCTGAGGAGGAACGCATGAGCTCTCACCTGCCTCCGGGCGTCGAGGTGGTCGCGACCCTGCCGGACGCTACGGCCAAGATCGTGGACGGGGCCGAGGCCAGGACGGTCCGGGTGACGCTGCCGCCCGGCGACCCCGGCGCGCCGCCGCACCGGCACCCCGGACCGGTGTTCGGCTACGTGACACAGGGCGAGATCCTCTTCGAGCTGGAGGGGCAGGCACCCCGGGTGATCAAGGCCGGGGAAGCCGTGTTCGAGCCGGGCGGCGACGTGATCCACATCCAGGGGGCCAACAACCTTCCGGACGCGCAGTCGCAGCTGGTGGTGACCATGTTCGCGCCTCCCGGGACTCCGATCCTGACCGTGGTCGGTGAGGAGGAGCTGGCCGAGCGCAGGCACCTGCGCGTCCCCCGGTCCTGAGGGCGCGCAGGGCGGAGCCGGGCGGTCGGGGCGGAGCCGGGCGGGCGGGGGCTGCCGCCCGCCCGGCCCGCATCGTGATCGGCTACCACCAGGCGGGCGGTTTGCCCGTGCTGTGGAGCCAGGTCGTGAAGAATGCGCCGAGATCCTGGCCGGAGATCCGTTCGGCGAGGGCCTCGTACTCCTCGGTGGTGCCGTTGCCGTACTTGTGCTCGGCCAGCCACGTGCGGGTCAGCTTCGTGAAGAGGTCGTCGCCGATCCTGGTGGCTCATCTCGTGATAGGTCGGACGGGTCTGCGTCTCCAGCGCGTTCTCGATGTTGAGCGGCGGGATGGAATTGTTCTCGATGATGGAGCCGCTGCCAGCGCCAGGCCGATCCGCCACAGTCCCGACGGCAACGCCGGCAGGGCGGCCACATGTGCGGCGCGCCGCGCCCAGCGGGGCGCCGGGGTGACCGCGGAGGGAGCGGTAAGACCGGAGCCGAGGTCGACGGACGCGGTGGCGATCATGTTGATCAGCCTGCTCGATGCGCGGCACCGCCGCTTCCCTCTCCGGGAGTGTCCGTTTCCCCCGCTTGGGGGAACGCCGCGCGGGAATCGCGCAAGTAGGCCGCCGTTCCTGCGATGAGTTCCGGAACTCCGGCGGGTCGTCTTTCCGGACGACCCCAACGACCGTGAGGAGCGCCATGGGCAAGGTCATCTACTGGATGAACACCTCGATGGACGGCTACATCGAGGACCGCGAGGGCGGCATGGGCTTCGGGGGCCCGGACGACGATTTCCTCCAGGCGGCGTGCGACCATATCCGCCGTTTCTCGGCGTTCCTGTTCGGCCGGCGGCTGTACGAGGCGATGGAGAAGCCCTGGACGCAGGACCTCGGAGGTGAAGGCGCCCCGCCCCTCGAGCGGGAGTTCGCCCGGCTCTACAGGGAGACGCCGCGGTACGTCTTCTCCGACACCGTCCGGACCGTCCCGGACGGGGTCACGATCGTCCGCCGCGAGGACGCCCTGGCGGTGGCGACGCGCCTCAAGCGGGAGTCCGACGGCCCGATCCAACTCGGCGGCCCCGAACTGGCGGCCTCCATGGTGCACCTGATCGACGAGTTCTGGGTGTACGCGTTCCCCGCGATCGTCGGGGGCGGCAAGCCGTACCTTCCCGTCACCGAGGAACTGCGCCTGCGGCTGGAAGAGCAGCGCACCTTCGCGTCCGGGGTCACGTTCCGCCGCTACGCCCGCCTCGCACCGCCCCGCTGATTCGGGTGGCGGGAGGCGGCGGACCAAGGCGCTCGCCTCCCGCAAGGCTTCACGCCGCGATGGCTTCCCACACCTCGGGCACCGAAGTGATGCCTTCGGACCCGAGGAAGTGACCGGCGCCTGGGACGACCTTCGGGGACACTCCGAGCAGCCGGGCGAGCCGGTCGGTGTGACCGGTCGGCACCACCGGGTCCGCGTCCGACCGGAGGACCATGAGCCGCCCGATGCGGTCGCCGAGACCCGTCACGTCGCAGCCGTCCCCGATGAAGGCGTCCAGATCCGGCAGCGTGGGCAACCGGTCGACGAAGCCCGAGACCAGGACGAGTTCGCCGAGACGCCACTGGCCCGGAAGCGAGCGGAGCACACGCAGCACGGCCAGGCAGCCCAGGCTGTGCGCGACGACGATCGAACCCTCGTCCGGTGTGCCCAGTTGGTCGCGGACGGTCTCCTCCCACCGTGCGGGGTCCGGAGCGAGCGTCTCCGGAAGGGCCGGGATCGTGGTCGGGACGCCGTCCGCGCGCAGCCGTCCGGCGAGCCAGCCGAACCAGTGATCGTCGGGCGTCGCGCCGTACCCGTGGATGATCGAGGCGCGCCGGGGGGTCGTTGCGGTCGTCATGCCGCATGACGGTAGGGGGTCACACCAGTGTGAAGGTCAAGCCGAGGTGTGAAGGTCAAGCCGAGGGAGGAACCAGACGGTGCTGATCAGCGAACTCGCCGCCCTGACCGGTATGAGCGCGCGGGAGCCGCGCCACTACGAGGACCGCGGTCTCCTGGTCCCCGCGCGCGACGGCAGCGGGTACCGGGACTACGCGGATTCGGACGTCGTCCGCGCGGCCGAGATCAGGACGCTGATCTCCGCCGGAATGAGCACGTCGATGATCCGGCGGTATCTCGACTGCGTCCGCACCGGCGATCACGGCATGTCCGTCGTGATGTGCCCGGACCTGCGGGCCGAGCTGGACGCCCTGGCCAGGTGCCTCGACGCCAGGCAGGCCGAACTCCGCGAGATGCGCCGGCGGCTGGACGTGCTCACGTCCGCTGAAGGCGGCACGACGGCCGCCGGACCCGGCCCCCGCCTGGCGATGCGCACCACGCCCTAATGGCCGCGACTGCGCAGTAGGTCTTCGGTGTAGGCGGCAAGGCGGGCGGCGTCGTCGGGATTCAGGGTCTTCAACGCCAAGTCGACGGGCTTGCCGCGGTCGATCGCAGAAAGCGGGGCCCCGGGAGGCCGGTCGATCCATTCGACGATCGGCCGGACCGCGTCTGCGACGGGACGGGCGAAGAATCTCGCGAGCAGTTTGATCGTGTTTCGGGCGAGCGGGTTCGGGTGGGCGTCGGCTCCGCTGCGGGTGAATCCGGGGTGGTAGAGGACGTAACGCGCCCTGCTCTCGACACGTCCGGCGAACGCGACGCCGAGCAGGTCGTTGGCCCGGCCGGCCTGGAGCTGGGCGCGCACCTGGCCGTAGCGACGCGTCAGCTGCGGGTCGTCCCAGAAGATCCGTCCCGAGGTGTTGCCGACGCCGGCCACATTGATGATCACGGGATCGGGGGCGGCGTCCAGGATGGGGCGCAGCCGGTGGCCGAGCAGATGGCGGCTCAGGTAGTACAGGGCGAAGGTGTACTCCAATCCGTCCGGGGTCTCGGTTCGTTCGGGCATTATCCGGTTGGCGAACAGCGCCAGCGCGTCGATGGCCTGGTTTCGCTCGGAAAGGTGGGCGACGACCCGTTCGACCTCGGCGATCGAGGACAGGTCCGCCCGCAGGAACCGCAGGTTCGGGTTCGCGGCCTGGTCGAGCAGAGCGCGTCCCCTGGCCTCACTGCTGCCGATCACGGTGACGCGGTCGCCCCGGGCGAGCCGTTCCAGGGCGACGGCCCTGCCCATGCCGGTGGTACCGCCGCTGATGATGACGGTCTTGGACGGCTGGTCCGGCATGGAGTCACTCCTTAGAGTCGAAAGCGGGAGGCTCCGATCATGGGCCGCCTTGTCGGAGGACGAAAGAAGGCAGTTTCATGTCCGGTACGTACACGGGTGTTCCTTCGGTGCTCGCACACGAGCTGCCCCGCCCGGTGCCGACCGATGAGTTGGCGGCGTGCCCGGTCGGGAACGTCTTCCGGCGGCTGGGCGACAAGTGGAGCATGCTGCTGGTGGTCATGCTCGGGGGCCGTCCGCACAGGTACAACGAGTTGCACCGCGCCATCGAGGGCATCAGCCAACGCATGCTGACCCGAACCTTGCGCGGTCTGGAGGCCGACGGGCTGGTACGGCGCGATGTGCACCCGACCGTGCCGCCCAGCGTCGAATACAGCCTGACCCCGCTCGGCCGCACACTCCTTGAGCCGCTGTCAGCGCTCGCCGACTGGGCCGTAGCCCACGAGCCCGAAATGCGCGAGGCCCGCTCCCGCCAGGCGGACGGGTAAGAACGCTGGAATGGGGACAGGCGTCTAGATCGACAGCTCACCGCGTTTGATGTGGTCGATGAGGGCCGCGAAGGCCTGGCGGGTGAGCGTGAGGTGCGGGTCGCGAGGTGCCTTGCTGTCGCGGATGGCGATGGCGTCGGAAAGCCCTGCCAACTCAACGCAGTTGCCGTAGTCATCCGACCATGCGGATTTGCGCCATCGTGTGATCATGAAATCGAGTCCAGTGTCTTGGCGATGAAGGCGCGAGATGCCTCGACGGTCAGTGCAGACATACCGATCGAGTCATACCGTATCTCCTGTTCTTGGATGTCGGCAGGGTCGAGGGATATGTGGGCTGGCTCAACCGCTATGAGATGCCAGAGGGAGAAGTCGGGGCGCAATGCGTCGGCGCGGCTCATCGGCCTTCCTCCATTGATGATCTGCTTCAGGAACCTTCCGGAAGTAACTCGCGGTGGCCGGCCTTGTCCTGGAAACGCGGGGGAAGGGGAGGTGGGCGAATGGGAGTGAAAGCCTCGGGTGCGGGCGAGTTGGACATTTCTTGTCTCGCGGCCGGGACGGTGTCGGGGCTGGTGCGGACTCTGGTGCAGTTCCGGCTTGTGGAATGGGGCTGGAAAAGCTCGCGGACGATGTTCTTCTGATCGCCGGTGAGCTTGTCGCCAATGCCGTCCAGCACGCACCGGCAGATCGGGAGATCCGGGTCCGGTTCACGCGGGAGGCTTCGGCCGTCGTGCCGGCCGTGTGGGACTCGTCCGATGCCATGCCCGTGGTGCGGCCGGTCGTGGAGCTCGCGCTGGACGACGTCGTACCGGACGCTCAGGCCCTGGACGCAGAGCACAACGACGGGACCGGAGGGTGGGGCCTGCCCCTCGTCCAGGCCCTCTCATCCTGCTGCGGGGTCAGTGGCACGAAGCCGCACGGCAAGTGGGTGTGGGCGAAGGTCGCCACCTGACGCGAGGACGAACGCCGGGGAGGAGCCGGGCCACCGCCCGCGGGGGTCGGGGGCGGTGGCCTTGCTCAGCGGGCGGGGAGGATCTTGCCCTTGACCTCGCCGAAGCCGATGCGGGTGCCGGACGGGCCCGGGGCCGTGGCGGTTATGGAGACCTCGTCGCCGTCCTCCAGGAAGGTGCGGCCGGCGCCGTTGACCTCGATCGGTTCCTTGCCGCCCCAAGTCAGTTCGATGAACGCGCCGCGCTGGTCCTTGGCCGCACCCGAGACGGTGCCGGACGCGAACAGGTCACCCGTACGGGACGAGGCGCCGTTCACCGTCATGTGCGCGAGCATCTGCGCCGGGGACCAGTACATCTCGCGGTAGGGCGGGCGGGAGACCACCTGGCCGTTCCACGAGACCTCAAGGGCCAGGTCCAGGCCCCACGGGTTCTTCTCCCGGAGGTACGGGAGGGGCTCCGGGTCCTGGGGCGGGGTCGCCACCCGGGCCGCTTCCAAGGCGAGCAGGGGGACGACCCAATGGGAGATGGACGTCGCGAAGCTCTTCCCCAGGAAGGGCCCCAGGGGGACGTACTCCCACGCCTGGATGTCACGGGCCGACCAGTCGTTGACCAGGACGACGCCGAACACACGCTCGGAGAAGTCCTCGGTGGTGACCGGCGTGCCCAGGGGAGAGCCCGTCCCCACGACGAAGCCGACTTCCGCCTCGATGTCCAGGCGGCGGCTCTCACCGAAGGTCGGGGCGTCCTCGCCCTTGCGCTGGCCGGTGGGGCGGACGATGTCCGTCCCGGACGGGACGACCGTGCCGGCGCGGCCGTGGTAGCCGACCGGGAGGTGCTTCCAGTTCGGCATCAGCGGCTCGGCACCGGGGCGGAACAGGCGGCCGAGGTTCGACGCGTGGTGCTCGGACGCGTAGAAGTCGACGTAGTCGGCGACCTGGAACGGCATGTGCATGGTGACCGCGTCCAGCGGATGCACCGCCGCGTCGGGGACGTCGTCCGCGGCCAGGTCGAGGATCAGTTCGCGGGCCTCGACCCAGCGCGCGTGGCCCTGCGCCATGAACGGGTTGAGGGACGGTGCCGCGAAGACGTCATCGCCCAGCGCGATGGCCAGGTCGATGACGTAGTCGGCCACGCGTACGCCGACGCGGGGCGTCTCCCCGGGGAGGGAGAAGACGCCGTACGGGAGGTTGGCGAGCCCGAAGAGGGAGCCTTCGGGGATCGCGATGCGGGTCATCGGGTGGTCTCCTGGAGGGCGGACGCGAGCAGGCCCAGGTCCGCGAGTTCGTTCAGGGGGTCGGTGATGCTGCACGTCCCGAAGGAGAGGAAGACGGCGCGGGCGGCCGCCGCCCGGCCCTCGCCCAGCGACGCCACCCGGGACGCGACGGAACGGGCGTCGCGGTCGGACAGGATCGCGGCCAGCTCGGGCACCGGGCGGCCGTGCAGGGCGGCGTCCGTCGCGAGCAGCAGGTTCAGGAAGCCGTGCTGGTGGAAGCCGGTCTCCGGGTCGGTGTTGCGGACGGGGTGGTGCAGCCCCGCGGTCGCCTTGAACGGCACGCGGGCGTCCACGACGGCCTTGATCCCGGTGGCCAGCTCGTCCGGGCTCGGGTAGAGGTGCGCCTTGACGCCGCCGGTGCGGAACTTGGCGCGGTGCCCCCGGGCTGCGACGGCGGCGATCATCGCGGGGCGGCGGTCGTCGCGCGGGAGCTCGACGTAGAGGGGGACGTCGGTGCGGCCGAGCACGCGGAAGAACTCCTCCGGCTGCATGCCGGACGGGACGGCGACCTCCAGGCCGCGCACCGTGATCGGCAGGTCGGCGGCGGCGGTGAGGGCCTTGGCGGCCTGGCACGGGCCGCTCGGCGCGGTGATCGACACGTCGAGGGGCCGCCCGCCGAGCAGCGGAGGGAGCTCCTCCAGCGCGGTCGCCGGCAGGACGAGGGGGCCGACGAGGCCGGCGTACGGGGCGGCGCGGTGCGCGCGGTGGGCCGGGACGGCGTCGGCGAGCGGCGCGAGGCCCGGCGGGAACACGGCGGCGTCGTCGCAGAGGCCGCGGGCGAACGCGGGGATCACGACCGCCTCGCCCAGGTCCACGCGTAGGCGGAGTCCTCGCAGGCCAGGCCGCCTTCGCCGAGTTCGAGCGGGTGGAAGGTGTCGACCATCACGGCCAGCTCGTCGAAGAACTCGACGCCGATGCTGCGCTCGTAGGCGCCGGGCTGCGGGCCGTGCGCGAGGCCGCCGGGGTGGACCGACACCGAGCCCTGGCCGATGCCGGAGCCCTTGCGCGCCTCGTAGTTCCCGCCGCAGTAGAACATGATCTCGTCGGAGTCGACGTTCGAGTGGTAGTACGGCACCGGGATCGACAGCGGGTGGTAGTCCACCTTGCGCGGCACGAAGTTGCACACGACGAAGTTGTGGCCCTCGAACACCTGGTGGACGGGCGGCGGCTGGTGGACGCGGCCCGTGATCGGCTCGAAGTCGTGGATGCTGAACGTGAACGGGTACAGGCAGCCGTCCCAGCCGACGACGTCGAACGGGTGCCGCGCGTAGGTCATGCGGGTACCGACGATGCCGCGGGACGTGCGGTGCTTGACCAGCACCTCGACGTCGGTCTCGTCCGACAGGAGGGGCTCGGACGGGCCGTGCAGGTCGCGCTCGCAATACGGGGCGTTCTCCAGGAACTGGCCGTAGCGGGACAGGTAGCGCTTGGGCGGCGCGACGTGTCCGGTCGCCTCGATCGCGTAGGCGCGCAGGGGTTCGTCACCGGTCGGCAGCCAGCGGTGCGTGGTGGACGTCGGGATGACGACGTAGTCGCCCTGCCGCGCGGACAGCGTGCCGAAGACCGTCTCGACCGTGGCCGTGCCCGACTCGATGTAGACGATCTCGTCGCCGGTCGCGTTCCGGTAGAGCGGCGAGTCGGCGGACGACACGACGTAGGAGAGGCGCACGTCGCTGTTGCCGAGGATCACCCGGCGGCCCGTGACGACGTCGGTCTCCGCCCAGGTCTCCTTGGGGAACAGGTCGTGCAGCTTCAGGTGGCGGGGCTTGAGCGGATGGTTGGGGGTGGTCGACACGTCCGGGACGTCCCAGGTCCGGGACTCGGTGATCGCGGACGGGATCTCCCGGTGGTACAGGAGGGACGAGTCGGACGAGAACCCTTCCTCGCCCATCAGTTCCTCGAAGTAGAGCCGCTGCTCGCCGTCCCCGTGGCCGCTGTGGCGATGCTGGGTGTGGCGCTTCGGCGGCACGTGGCCGACCCGACGGTAGTGGGCCATGTCCATCGCCTCCGATGGTTAATGCATTAACTACTTTCTGCCGACCCTACGGGTGTTCTTCCGTTCAGGGAAGGGCCCAACCCGGTCACTCCCCGGTGCCGGGCTCGCCGCGCGCGCCGGGCCGCCCCGCCGGGCCGCCGCACGTCAGGAGCGTTCGCGGGCGCCGAAGGACGTCCGGCCCGCGATGAGCTTGTCCAGCAGCATGATCAGCATCTGCTGCTCGGTCTCGGTCAGCGCGCCGGCCCACTGCCGCTCGCGCTCGTGCTGCGCGGCGAAGATCTCCAGCATCGCCGCGCGGCCCTTCGGGGTGAGCGACAGGATCACCGACCGGCCGTCGCGCTCGCCGGGCGCCCGGTCCATCATCCCGTCCGCGACCAGTGTCTTCGCCAGGTTGGAGACGGCGGCGCGGCTCATCCCGGCGAGCGTCGCGGCCCGTCCCGGCTCCAGCGGACCGGCGAGCCACGTCACGAACAGCAGCCGGAACCCGGCCCAGGAATGCCCGCGCGGCCGGTGGACCGTGGACTCCAGGTCGTAGGTGACGATCGCCGACGCCCGGTTCAGGGTCAGCAGCAGCCGGGTCGCGAGCCGGTCCGGGAAGCCGAACTCCTCGGCCAGCCGCCGTCCCGCGAGGTCGACGAACGTCCAGAAGCCGAGATCGTCCCGCTCATCCATCGCCCACGCCCCACTCGCGTACCCCGGCCCCGGCCCACATCCGGTTCATGGTTTGACTATTTAACCCGGCGGGCGGCCGGGTGTCAGGAGGAGATCATCGGGCATTGCCCGGAGCGGGGAGCGGGGCAGACCACGGGAGGCACGCATGGCGACCGTCGCCGACCAGTTCATCGAAGTGCTGCGGCAGGCCGGAGTGCGGCGCGTCTACGGGGTGGTGGGCGACAGCCTCAACCCGGTCGTGGACGCCGTCCGGCGGACGGACGGCATCGACTGGGTCCATGTCCGCAACGAGGAGGCGGGCGCGTTCGCGGCGGCGGCCGAGGCGCAGACGACCGGGCGGCTCGCGGTGTGCGCGGGCAGTTGCGGACCCGGCAACACGCACCTGATCCAGGGCCTGTACGACGCGCACCGGTCGGGGGCGCCGGTGCTGGCGCTGGCGTCGCAGATCCCGAGCGTGCAGATCGGCAGCGGCTACTTCCAGGAGACCCATCCCGAGCGGCTGTTCACCGAGTGCAGCCATTTCTGCGAGCAGATCGTCACGCCGGAGCAGATGCCGCGCATCCTGCGGACGGCGATCCAGCACGCCATCGGGCACGGCGGCGTCGCGGTGCTGACGATGCCCGGCGACACCGCCGGCAAGGACGCGGCCGCCCCGACCGGGAAGCACGACTTCCTCGTCCGGAAGGGGATCGTCCGGCCGCCGGCCGACCAGGTCGCGCAGCTCGCCGAGGCGCTGAACCGGGCGCGCAGGCCGATGCTGTTCTGCGGCTCCGGCGTGAAGGACGCGCACGCCGAGGTGATGGAGCTGGCGCACAAGCTCCTGTCGCCGGTCGGGCACGCGTTGCGGGGCAAGGAGTGGATCCAGTACGACAACCCCTTCGACGTCGGCATGAGCGGGCTGCTCGGCTACGGCGCGTGCTACGAGGCGATGCAGGCCGCCGACCTCGTCCTGCTGCTGGGCACCGACTTCCCGTACGACCCGTTCCTGCCCGGCAAGAACACCGTCCAGGTGGACGACGACCCGGCGAAACTGGGGCGGCGCACCCCGCTCGACCTGGCCGTCCATGGTGACGTGGGCGAGACGCTGAGGCTCGTCATGGACCAGGTGGAGCAGAAGCACGACCAGTCGTATCTGGACGACATGCTGCACCGCCACACGCGCGCTCTGGAGAACGTCGTCTCCGCCTACACGCGCGACATCGAGAAGCACATTCCGATCCATCCGGAGTTCGTCGCTAGCGTCCTGGACGACCTCGCCGACGACGACGCGATATTCACCGTCGACACCGGTATGTGCAACGTGTGGGCCGCCCGCTACCTCACCCCCAACGGCCGCCGCCGCGTGATGGGCTCGTTCGTGCACGGCTCCATGGCCAACGCGCTGCCGCACGCCATCGGCGCCCAGTACGGCGCGCCCGGACGCCAGGTCGTGTCGCTGTCCGGCGACGGCGGCCTCGGCATGCTGCTCGGCGAACTGCTGACCGTGAAGCTCCACCGCGTCCCCGTGAAGATCATCGTGTTCAACAACGCGTCGCTCGGCATGGTGCGCCTGGAGATGATGGTGGACGGCTTCCCCGCCTACGAGACCGACCACGAGGCCGTCGACTTCGCGGCGATCGCGGAGGCGATGGGCATCGAGTCGGCGCGGGTCGAGCGCCCGACCGACGTCCGCACGGTGATGGAGCGGGCCCTCGCCGCGCCCGGCCCGTACCTGCTGGACGTCGTCACCGACCCGAACGCCCTGTCCATCCCGCCGCACATCACGCCGGAGCAGGTCAAGGGGTTCGCGCTGTCGGCCGGCAAGACCGTCCTCACCGGCGGCGTCGGCAAGATGCTCGACCTGGCGCGCAGCAACCTGCGCAACATCCCCCGCCCCTGACCGCCCGGACCGGCCGCGCCGTGCTCCGGCTGGAGCCGGAAGCCGCGCCGTGCTCCGGATCAAATCAGGCCGGGAGCCGCGCCGCGATCCCCTCCTCGCGGTCAGCGGTGCCCGTGGTCAGCGGTACTCGCGGGAGATCTCGGCGAGGGTCTCCTCGACCACTTCGGCGAGGGAGCGGGTGGAGCGCTCCTCGGTCCAGATCACGGACGCGATGCGCAGCGCGGTCATGAAGGCGCCCGCCATGACGCGGTGGCGGAGGCCCGCGGACGGGACGCCGTCCCGCTCGGCGATCAGCTCGGTGAGGGCCCGCTCGAACTCGGCGTAGTGGGCGAGCTGCCGGGCCAGCACGGACGGGTGGTTGCGGGCGAGCCGGACCTGCGCCGCCCACTGCGGGTCGAGGTCGCCGAACCGCTCGTGGACGAGCCGCCACGTCGCCTGCAGCGCCGTCCAGGACGACTCGTCCTCCGGGCGGGTCGGGAAGATCTCCAGCAGGGCCCGCATCCGCTGCTCGCCGCTGTAGAGGAGGGCCTCCTCCTTGCCGCCGAAGTAGTTGGAGAACGTGCGGCGGGACACCCCGGCGGCGTCGGCGATGGCCTCGACGGTGACCTCGTCCAGGCCGTGCTCGACGGACAGGCGCATCGCGGCCTCGTGGAGGGCGCGGCGGGTCGCCTCCTTCTTGCGCTCGCGGAGCCCGCCCCGCGGCTCGGGCCAACCGGCCGCCGGTCCGGGCCGCCCGCCCGCCGCCCCGGGCCGGCCGCTCTCGCGCGGCTCGCCCTCGCGCAGCTCGCCCTTGTGTTCGCGCAGCCCACCGGTGCTCTCCATGGTGCGTCCAGCCTACCCACCTTCAAATACTGCGCTGTGAGAAAATTTGCCCAGTGGGAATAAGAGGTCCGGCCGGAGGGGTTGAGGTCTCGTTCCCAACTTTCACGCGGAGGCGACTCTTGACCGTTCCTGCCCCGACCAGACCTGCGCCGATGACGCACCGGCAGGTCCTAGAAGCGCTCAGCGGCCTGCTGCTGGTGCTGTTCGTGGCGATGCTCAGCGGCACTGTCGTGTCCACGGCGCTGCCGCAGATCATCGGTGCGCTCAAGGGCAGCCAGTCGCAGTACACGTGGGTCGTCACCGCGACCCTGCTGGTGTCCACCGCCAGTACCCCCATCTGGGGCAAGCTGGCCGACCTCTACAGCAAGAAGACGCTGCTCCAGGTGGGCGTCGTCATCTTCATCGTGGCGTCGGCGGCCTCCGGGTTCGCGCAGAACACCCCGCAGCTCATCTTCTTCCGCGCGGTGCAGGGCCTCGGCGTCGGCGCGCTGCAGATCCTGGTCCAGATCATCATGGCCGCCATGATCAGCCCGCGCGACCGGGGCCGCTACTACGGCTACCTCGGCGGCGTGATGGCGGTCGCGACCGTCGGCGGGCCGCTGCTCGGCGGGCTGATCGTCGACTCGTGGCTCGGCTGGCGCTGGTGCTTCTTCATCGGCGTCCCGTTCGCCGTCGTCGCGTTCGTGCTGCTGCAGAAGACCCTCAAGCTGCCGGTCATGCGGCGGCCCGACGTGAAGATCGACTACGCGGGCGCCACGCTGATCGCCGCGGGCGTCAGCACCCTGCTGATCTGGGTCACCTTCGTCGGCGAGCACTTCGCCTGGCTGTCCTGGCAGACCGCCGCGATGGCGGGCGGCGGCGTCGCGCTGCTCGCGGTCGCCGTGTGGGTCGAGTCGCGGGCGGCCGAGCCGATCGTCCCGCTGGACATCGTCGCGCGCCGCAACACCGCCCTCGCGATCATCGCGAGCCTCGCGGTCGGCATGGCCATGTTCGGCGGGGCCGTCTTCCTCGGCCAGTACTTCCAGATCGGGCGCGGCTACAGCCCGACCAAGGCCGGCCTGCTGACGTTCCCGATGATGCTCGGCGTGTTCGGCGCGTCCACCGTCGCCGGACGCCTGGCCACCAAGACCGGCAAGGTGAAGCCGTACATCGTGCTCGGGACGCTCGTCCTGACGGCCGGGTTCGGGATGCTCGCCATGATCGACCACGAGACGTCGCTGGTCTACCTCGGCGTCGGGATGTTCCTGATCGGCGCCGGTGTCGGCATGACGATGCAGAACCTCGTGCTCGTGGTGCAGAACTCCGTGCACCTGAACGAGATCGGCGCCGCCAGCGGGACCGTCACCTTCTTCCGCTCCCTCGGCGGGACGGTCGGCGTGTCGGTGCTCGGCGCGATCCTCGCCAACCAGGTCGCCGGCAAGATCGCGAGCGGGCTGCGGCGGCTCGGCGTCGACCCGACCTCGGGCGGCGGCGACGCCGGCAACCTCGACATCGCGGCGCTGCCGGCACCGGTCCGGGAGGTCGTCCGGGCCGCCTACGGCGACGCCACCGGGCACATCTTCCTGGTGTCCACCGCCATCGCGGTCGTCGGGATCATCGCGGCGGCGCTGCTCAAGCCGGTCACGCTGCGCGACAGCCTCGACCTGGCGGAGCCCGCCGACGCGGACGCGCCCGGCAAGAGCGCGAACGCGGCGGACAAGAGCACGGCGGACAAGGCGACCGCCCCGGTGGCCGCCACGGCGGACGGTTCGTTGTCAGGCTCGTGATAACCGCCGCCGCCAAAGGGTTGGTTCAGGACGGAGTGCGCGGAACCGGCCGTGCGTACGGTCGGTAATCCGGATCCCCGTACCGGAGGCGGTGGCAATGAGCGGACGATCGGAATTCGGGCGCCGTGCGGCGTCGGTCGCGCGCGCGGGCGGCATGTTCGCCCGGAGCGGGCTGTGGCGCCCGGGACCGCCGCTGAAGGTCGTCCGCCAGCTCGACGCCCTGCGCCGCTGGGGCACCCTGCTCGGCGGGACGGTCGCCTCCGCGGCCGCCCGCGACCCCGGCGTCGTCGCCATCGTCGACGACGCCGGGGAGCTGACCTACGGCGAGCTCGACGCGCGCACCGACCGGCTCGCCGCCGCGCTCGGCCGGTTCAACGACTCGCCCCGCGTGGCGGTGCTGTGCCGCAACCACCGCGGCATGGTGGAGACGCTCGCCGCGTGCAGCAAGCGCGGCTCCGACCTCGTCCTGCTCAACACGGGGATGAGCACCGATCAGCTCGTCACCGTCCTGCGGCAGCAGCGGGTCGAGGTCGTCATCGCCGACGCCGAGTTCGCCGCGTTCATCGCGGCCGTGCCGAAGACCGTGCACGTCATCACGGCGGGTGGGCCCGGCTCGGAGCTGGAGAACGCGATCGCCACCGCGCCCTCCGCGCCGGTCGACCCGCCGGCGAAGGCGGGCCGGACGATCGTGCTCAGCTCCGGCACCACCGGCAGCCCCAAGGGCGCCGACCGGCACTCGCGCCCCGGGCTGTCGCCGCTCACCTCGATCCTGTCCCGCATCCCGTACCGGGTGCACGAGCGGATGTTCATCGAGGCGCCGCTGTTCCACACCTGGGGTTACGCGATGCTCCAGATCGCGATCTCGCTGCGCGCCACGATCGTCCTGCGGAGCCGGTTCGACCCCGCGCAGACCCTCCGCACGATCGATGCCACCGGCGCGACCGCGCTCGTCGCCGTGCCGGTCATGCTCCAGCGCGTCATGGACCTCCCGGAGCCGGCGCGGCGCGAGTACGACACGTCCTCGCTGCGGATCGCCGCCGTCAGCGGCTCGGCGCTGCCCGCCACGCTCGCCACCGCCTTCATGGACGCGTTCGGCGACGTCCTCTACAACCTGTACGGGTCGACGGAGGCGTCCTGGGTCACCATCGCCACGCCCGCCGACCTGCGCGCCGCCCCCGACACGGCCGGAACGCCGCCGCCCGGGACGAAGGTCGCGATCCTGGACGACGAGGGCCGCCCCGTCCCGCCCTGCGCCACCGGCCGCATCTTCGCCGCCAACGAGTTGCTGTTCGCCGGGTACACCGGTGGCGGCACCAAGGAGATGCGGGACGGCCTGATGAGCCTCGGCGACGTCGGGCACCTCGACACGGAGGGCCGGCTGTTCGTGCACGGCCGCGACGACGACATGATCGTCTCGGGCGGGGAGAACGTGTTCCCGGGCGCGATCGAAGAGGTGCTGGAGAAGCTGCCGCAGGTCCGCGAGGTCGCCGTCGTCGGCGTCCCGGACGAGGAGTTCGGGCAGCGGGCCGCCGCGTTCCTCGTCCTGCGCGAGGGGGCCGAGCTGGACGCCGACGCCGTCCGGGCCCATGTGCGGGAGCATCTGGCCCGCTTCGCCGTGCCCCGCGACGTCCACTTCCTGGACGCGCTGCCCCGCAACGCCACCGGCAAGATCCTCCGCCGCTCCCTGACCTCCTAGCCCGGCGCGCCTCCAGCCCGGCGCCTCCAGCCCGGCGGCTCCTGGCGGCACTCGTGCCGCTCGCCTCGTATGCCCGGGGTGCGCGTTCAGGTGGTGACCGTGAACCAGAGGCGGGTGCGGTCGGGGGTCTGCTCCAGGCCCCATTCGTCGGCGAGGGCGTCGATGACGGTGAGGCCGCGGCCGTGGTCGAGGCGGCGGCGGAGGTGCGGGTCGGCCGCCGCCGGAGCGGGACGGGCGGGCCCGTCGTCGGCGATCTCCACCAGCAGGGCGCGGCCGTCGGTGGCGACGGTCACCGTGACGAGCCCGGTCCCGTGCAGGACGGCGTTGGCGACGGCCTCCCCCGTCATCAGCTCGACGTCGTCGAGGACCCCCTCGTCGGCGATGAGCTTCGCGGCGCGGTCGCGTACCGTCCGGCGGGCGCGGCGGCCGCCCTCGCCGTCGCTGAAGCCGAACGGTTCGCCCAGCCTTTCCAACCTGACCGACACTGCATCACCAACTCGACTCGGAAGCGCACCGCAATCATTCACCTGCGGTGAGTGATCGGCAATGCGACCGATGCATTGATCTTGGCCTGTCCGGGACAGCCGGGCGGCGCGATACTCACCGAGGCGCACAAACCAGGCGTTTTATCCGTCCCGCGGGGGGAATCGGCGGGCGCCCTCCCCATGTCACCATCCGATTCGGCAGCGTCTTTCGCCTTCGGCGGCGTCTTTCGCCGGGTGGGGTGGAGGACGCGCGTCCCACCCCGGAGGTGCGCCATGCACGCTGTCGTCCTCGCCTGCGCCGCGCAGGCCGTCTACATCGCCGCCTACGTCCTGTTCAAGACGGCCGCCGGGCGGATGGACCCGATCGGGGCCCGGCATCCGCTGCACGCCGCCGGACGGCTCGTCCGCAGCCCGCGCTGGTTCGCCGGGGTCGCGGTGCTGCTCGCGGGGTTCGCGCTCTCGGCGGTCGCGCTCGTCACGCTGCCGGTGGTCGCGACCCTGCCCGCCTACGGGCTCGGCCTCGTCACGCTCCTCGCGGTGGGGATGAGCGGGTTCGGCGAGCGGCCCACGTCGCGGGAGTGGCTCGCCGTCCTCATCACCGTGGCTGCGATGATCACCGCGGCGCTGTCGGTGCTGCCCGGCGCCGGCGAATCGCTGTCGGACGCGCTGCACCGGCCGGGCGGTGACGGCACAGCCGGGGGTCTCTCGCCGGCGAAGGCGGGCCTGGTGTTCGTGCCGTCGCTGGTCCTGCCGCTCTGGATGTTCTGCGTGCGCGATCGCGCGGTCAGCGGGCGGCACGCGCGCCCGCTGACCGGGATCGCGCACGGGCTCGGCGCGGGCGTGCTGCTCGGCGCGACCGAGGTGTTCGGGCAGGGCATGGCGATGATGCTCGCCGGCGGCCGGGGCGCCGGGGTGCTGGCGTCGCCGCACCCCTACCTGTTCCTGCTCGCGGGCGTCCTCGGCCTCGGGCTGCTGTCGATCGGACTGCAGCGCTGCCGCCTGACGATCATCGTCACGGTGGTCACGGTCACCGCGAAGACGCACCTGCTGCTGTCGGCCACGCTGCTGTACGGGGAGCCGTGGCCGCGGGAGTCGGGACCGTTCCTGCTGCGCGTCGCGGGCGTCGGCCTGGCCGTCCTCGCGCTGCTCGCGTTCCCCCGCCATGAGCGCCGCACCCGCCGTGCCGTCTCCGGCGTATCGGCATATGGATCGGCGTATGGATCGGCGTACGGATCGGCAGATGGGTCGGCGTACGGATCGGCAGATGGATCGGCACCGGCGACGGCGGCGGCGCCGCCCGCGATCGGGGCGGCACGTCCGCCGGTCCGCTCCGGGGACCGTCCCCGAGCGTGGGGCGGCTACCCGGTGGTGCCGGGGGGTGGCTTCTCCGGGCGTGCGGGCACCGTGCCGGTGATGCCGTCGCCGCAGGTCAGTGCCCCACCGGACGGGATGCCGGTGCCGCTGCGGCCGGACGGGCGCTGGTCGGATGCGGATGCGTTCCGGTTCAGGCCGTGAAATCTTGTCGCTGTCAAGATAGGCTGGTGGGGCTACCGACTTGATCGATCTCGACCCGAGGAGCCCCGATGACGGAGAACCCCGGCCTGGCGCGGCAGATGTGGCACCAGCTCGAAGCCGTGCACGCCCTGTTCTGGTACTCGCCCGACGTCTTCGCCGAGGCGGCGGGGCTCGGGTACGACGTCGACACGCGCTGGCCCAGCTACTTCGCCTGGCGTGCCGCCCCGCTCGGTGAGGCAGGCCCGGAGCGGGTCGCGTCCGCTTTCTACAGCTTCAGCCCGCGCATGGTGGCCGAGTACATCCCCGCGGCGTGGACGGTCGCGCCGCCGGAGCGCGTCCTGGCGGCCAGGGAGCGCGCCGTCGACCGCATGTACCGGGCGCTGCTCGGCGACGGCATCGCCTCGCCGGACCTCGCCGAGGCTGCCGCACTGGCCCGCGCCGCAGCCGAGGAGGCGGACACCGCGGGACGCCCGATCGCCGCCGCGAACGCCGACCTGCCCTGGCCGGACGAGCCGCACCTCGTCCTGTGGCACGCGATCGGCATCCTGCGCGAGCAGCGCGGGGACGGCCACGTCGCCGCGCTCCTCGCCCACGGGCTCGACCCGGCCGAGTCGCTCGTCTCGTTCGCCGCGGTCGGCGCCGCCGCCGCGGAGACGTTCGCGAGCCGCGGCTGGACGGACGAGGAATGGGCCGCCGCCCGCGACCGCCTCGCGTCCCGCGGTCTCGTCGACGCCGCCGGCGCCGCGACCGACCGGGGCCGGGAGCTGCGCGACTCCGTCGAGCGGCTGACCGACGACCTCGCCTACGCGCCCTGGCGTGCCCTCGGCGAGGCCAAGTCAGAGCGGCTGGGGCAGTTGACGATGCCGATCCTGGTCAAGGTCCTGGAGACCGGCCTGATGCCCGCGGAGAACACCCTCGGCATCGGCAAGGTCCAGGCACCGCCCCGCTGAGCCGGACGGCTCCTGGTGCGTCAGGAGCCGTCGGAGGTGCTCTAGCGGCGGGGGATGCTCGGGCGGCGGGGGGTGCTCGAGCGGCGGGGGAGGTGCCAGGCGGTCTCCTCCATGCGCCCGGTGTTGCCGAGGTCGAGGGGCCCGTCGGACTCGACGATGACGACGGGCCGTCCCGGCGCCGGCCGCACCTCCAGGTACGTGCCCGCCACCGCCGTCGTCGTCGGGTCGGTGACGAGGTTCCGCCAGAGGATCCCGAAGACCGCGGACCCGCCCGGCCGGATCGTCAGCGGCTTCGGCCCCGGATCCTTGACCTGCCTCGTGCCGCGCACGACCTTCACGTCGAACGGCTGCCGGTCCTTGTCGAGGACGCGCACGGACGGGTAGCCGTTCAGCCGGTACGGCCGGTCGCCGCAGTTGCGGAGCCGGATGGTCGCGGCGCGCAGGCCCATCGCCGCCTCCGGCTCGTCCATCCCGATGCTGATGCCCTCCGGCGTGCAGACGGGCGGCGCCGGCCTGGTCCGCTCCGGCGGGAACGGCGTCGGCATCGGCGGCTTCGACGGCAGCACCGGATAGGGCTCGGACGGGAGTGCGGCGGGCGCGGTCTCGGTACCGCAGCCCGCCGCGCCCGCCAGCACCGCCGCCACGGCGAGCAGCACGATCGATGTCCGCTTTGTCGGAGTCACTGGACGATCATCGCAGACGGTCGTGGAGGTCGTGTGTCCACGTGTCCACGTGTCCGTCAGCCGCAGAAGGCCGTCTCGGCGGCCTTGGCGAGGTCCGCCCGGAAGGTCGTGTCAGACTCCAGCTTCGACTCGTTGTAGGTGATGATCGCCTGGCGGCGGCCGTCGGCGCTGGTGTAGGTCCAGGTCCGGTAGCCGGGGAAGCCGCCGTCGTGGCCCCACCCGTAGCCGCAGGAGAACGCGATCCGGGCGACGCCGAGCCCGTAGTCCTCCACGATGCCGTCGTCGTTGACGGGACGGACCGTCCGCAGCTCGCGCATCTGCTTCGCCGGCAGCAGCCGGCCGGTGAACAGCGCCCGGTGGAAGCGCGCCACGTCGTCCACCGTGCTGACGATGCCGCCTGACGTCCGCGCGCTCGACGGGCTGACCAGCGTGCTCACGTCGCCGTACTCGTAGTAGTAGCCGTGCACGTACGGGCCGCGGAAGCCCGGGTCGGTCGTCGGGTAGAAGGTGTGCCGGAGCCGCAGCGGCGTGAAGATCCGCCGCTGCAGCTCCGCGCCCACCGGACGCCCGGTCGCCTTCTCGATGATCATCCCGGCGAGGATGTAGTTGGTGTTGGAGTAGTTCCAGTCCGTGCCGGGCGCGTACAGCGGCGGCTTCTCCGTCGCGATCGCGACCAGCTCCCCGGGCGTCCACGTCCGGGCGGGATCGGACATCACCCGGGGGTCGGGCGTGTAGTCGTTCAGCCCGCTGGTCTGCGCGAGCAGCTGCCGGATCGTGATCTTCGACCCGTCGTTGCCGTTCGCGGCGACCAGGCCGGGGAGCCAGCGGTCCACGGTGTCGTCCAGGGACAGCCGGTGCTCGGCGGCGAGCTGCAGCACCACCGTCGAGGTGAACGACTTGGTCACGCTGGCGATGCGGAACTGGAGCCGGTGGTCCATCGGCGCTCCGGTCGCCTTGTCCGCTACCCCGGCGGTCACATGCGACACGCGGGCGCCGCGCCGCGTCATGACGATGACGCCGGGCGCCCCGTCCGCGACCAGCTTCTCCGCCTGCTCCCGCACCTTCCGGTCGAGCTTGTCGCCCTCGCCTCCCTTGCCGTGGGCGGGTGAAGGGCCGTGGGCGGGTGAAGGCGCGGGAGCGGCGGCGTTCGCGGCCGAGGCGACCTCGACCCCGGCGGCCCCGACTCCGGCGGCCCCGACTCCGGCGGCCCCGACTCCGGCCACCAGAGCGGACGCCGTGACGAGCGCGGCGAACCGGGTGATGCGCGACATGATTTCCTCCTGGAAGGCCGTTCGTTAACGTGATCAAGCCTTCCGGCGGGCGCGCATCCCGGCACTGGGCCAAGACCCCGAGCCGGTGGTGTACCTGACGACACCCCGGTGGTTCCGGACCCCGCGTCAGACGCCGCGGTCGGGTGCGCTCATGTCACCCGTCGCGGGGGTTCCCTCGGCGAGCCCGTAGCGCAGGTACACGGTGCCCTTCGGGCTGGACGCCGGCGGTTCGAGGAGCGTGAGGTTCGAGGGCACCTCGCCGCCGTCGAACACCTTCTTCCCGACGCCGAGCACGATGGGGTGCACCCACAGGTCGAGCCGGTCGAAGAGCTTCTCGCGCAGGAGGGTCTGCACCAGGTTCAGGCTCCCGACGACCTTGATGCGCTCGTGCCGGTCGCGGATCTCGCGCACCGCGGCGGGGAGGTCCGGGCCGAGCTGCGTGGACCCGGCCCACGACAGGTCGGGCCTGCCGCGGGACGCGACGTACTTCGGGACGCTGTTGAACAGCGCGCCGATCTCGCTGTCCTCGTCGCCCTCGTGGTTCGGCCAGTAGGCGGCGAAGATCTCGTACGTCCGACGGCCGAGCAGCAGGGCGTCCGTGCCCTCGTATGCGGCGCCGACCTGCGCCCCGGAGACCTCGTCCAGCAGCGGCGCCTGCCAGCCGCCGAACGGGAACCCCTCCGGGTCCTCCTCGGGGCCGCCGGGTGACTGCGCGACGAGGTCGAGGGTCGCGAACATTTCGATGTCGATGAGGCCCATGTCTTCCCCCATATGGGTGCGGTTGTCGCGCGCCTGGTCATCGCGGTCAGGAAGTAGACCCGCGGGCACCTTCGAACTCATCGGCGACCGGCGGGACGGTTCAGTCGAGAATCTCGACGTACCCATCGGATCCGTGGATACGAATGCGCTGCCCGTCCCGGATCAGCCGCGTCGCCTGCTCCACGCCCACCACGGCGGGCAGGCCGTACTCCCGGGCGATCACCGCGCCGTGCGTCATGAGGCCGCCCACCTCCGTCACCAGCCCGGCGACGGCGACGAACAGGGGCGTCCAACTGGGATCGGTGAAGGCGGTGACCAGGATGTCGCCCGCCTCAAGGTCGGCCTGCGCCATGTCCAGGACGACACGGGCACGACCCTCGACGACCCCGGGTGAGACCGCCAGACCGGCCAGGGCGCCGGGCGGGACATCGTCACGCCGCCGCATGCCGGTGACGGTCTCGCCGTCCGAGGTGAGGACGCGGGGCGGGGTGAGGGCCTCGTACGACCGCAACGCCCGCCGCCTCTCCGCGATGAGCTCGGCGTCGGCGCCGCCCGTCCGTACGACCTCCTGCAGTTCCTGGAAACGGAGGAAGAAGATGTCGTCGCGTCGACTCAGGACACCGGACCGGACGAGACGATCGGCTTCGCGCAGCAACGCCTGCTTGTAGGCGAAGTAGCGGCAGACCATTCCGTACTTGGGGTACTCCCGATACCCGGCGAAGGCGCGGACACGGTCGATCATCCGTTTGGTCTTCGCGGCCTTCCGCTCCCCGTCGGGGAGGAGCCGGAGCCGCGCCAGCAGTTCCCGCTCTTTCCGTAGTGCCTCCTCGCGGCCTTCGGCGAAACGCCGCTTTCCCTCGCCCGGCTCGAAGTTCCTGATGTTGCCGAGCAGCGCGGGGACGAGCATGGCGGGCTGCTCGCTCCAGCGCGTCCTGGTGATGTCGATCTCGCCCGCACAGCGCATGCCGTAGGCGTCGAGGTAGCCCTGGATGGCGTCCCTCGCCTCGCGTCCGCCGGGGAGCTCGGCGAGTTCGACCAGGAAGCCGTCACCGTCCCGGCCTTCGTCCGCGACCCGCTGGAGGAACGCCACGACCTCCGGGAACGGCCGGATCACGTCCGCGACATCCAGAAGTGCCGGACCCATCTCCGACGTGACGTTGTGATCGACGGACAGCGTCAGCGTGTCGGCGGCGTTCTTCTCGCCGAGCCACTCCTCCAGCCGCTCGTTGAGCCACCATGCGGCCTCCATCCCGGCCATCACCGCCTGGTGACTCCGCGGGGCGAACAGGATGCGCTTCACCTCCGCGATGTCGCCGAGGATGAAGTCGAGCAGCGCCGTCCCGGACAGCCCCTGGATCTCGCGCCGCAGTACGGCGAGGGACGCCTCGCTCTCCCGGACCAACTCGGCGACGACGCTCGGATCCGCGTCGATCGGGGCGGGCGCGTCGCCGCTCGGAGGGCCACTCGGAGGGCCGGCCGGATCGTTGCCGGAGCCGTCGTCCGGAATCGGGGGAAGGAAATCAGGGCGGTCGAGGACGACCTGGAGCGCGTCCCGCATCATCGGATCGGCCTTCCCCGCCGTCTCCAGGAGACCCGCGCGCGCCGCGGGCACCGCCAGAATCGGGGCCACATCGACGAACAGCCGTCCGCCCGCCTCGTGCATCGGCCGCGGGGTCGTCAGCTGCCAGAACGAGAGCCCCAGCGGCTTCATCGCGTCCGTCATCATCTGCTGGTGGCCGACGGAGACGTAGACGCGCGTTTCCTGGTCGCGCGTTTCCTGGTCGCGCTTTTCTTGGACGCGCGTTTCCTGGTCGCCCTTTCCCGGGTCGTCTGCTTCGGGGATGGGGAACAGGGTGGTGATCGGCCGGCTCTGCACGATGTGGAAGTCATCGCCGACCAGGCACCATTCGATGTCCTGAGGTCGGCCGAAGCGCGCCTCGATCTCCCGGCCCGACCGCACCAGGCGCACGACCTGCGCGTCCGTCAACGCCGCCTGCTCCTGCCGCTGCGCCTCGACCGGCGCGTCCTCGGTTCCGCCGCCCGGCGCCGCCTGGACGGACCGCGCCTTGGCGGCGACCGCCGAAGTGACCAGCCGATCGTCCCGCACCGTGTAGACGTCCGCGGCGACCAGACCGGACACGAGCGCCTCGCCGAGCCCCCATCCCGCCTCAACGGTGGCGACCTTTCGGTTCGAGGTCACGGGGTCGGCGGTGAACAGGACCCCGGCCGCGTCCGGGAACACCATTCGCTGGACGATCACGGCCATGCGCACTTTCCGGTGGTCGAAGCCGTTGCGGGACCGATAGGCCACCGCCCGCTCGGTGAACAGCGACGCCCAGCAGCGGCGGACGTGGCGCAGAACGGCGTCCGTACCCACGACGTTCAGGTAGGAGTCCTGCTGGCCTGCGAAGGAGGCCGTAGGCAGGTCCTCCGCTGTAGCGCTGGATCGCACCGCGTACGCGTCCCGCTCCCCGAGCCGGGCCGTCGCCTCGCTGATCGCCGCCGCGAGATCGTCGGGCATCGCGAGTGCCTCGATGGCCTGGCGCACCTTGGCACTGAGGTCCCGGACCGCTGCGCCGTCGTCCGGATCCACGCGCGCCAGCCGGTCGAGGTGATCGCTGACGGACGGTGCCTCGGCCACGACCCGCTGAAAGGCGTCCACGGTGACACAGAAGCCGTCCGGTACCAGCACACCGTCGATCCGCGACAGCTCCCCCAGGTTCGCCCCCTTACCGCCGACGTCCGCGACATTCGTCGAGTTGATTTGCTCGAAACCCAGCACGTAAGCCAATTCCGCTACCCCCATCGTTCGTCGGGTCGGCTTGCGACCACGGCAGTATGAACGAATTTTTTGTGTCTCATGAGGGGCGAGTTTCTGATATAAAGTGAAACTGGGGGGACGGGCGAGTGCGGCGCGCGTCGTGCCTGCCCCGGCGGCCACGTCCCCACGGTGGGATGCAGGGGTGAGCCCTCAGCGAAGCCGCTTCGTCCAGCTTCCTCGACACTGCCCGGCGGCGAAGTTGCGGGGGTCGATCGCTTGGTGTCGGCACCCTGGATACCCCGCTCGTCCCTGTCTGGCCTCTTCGCGGCGCACATCATCGGCCGGCTCGCGGTGTGACCGGCCTGCTCGCGGTGTGACCGGCCTGCTCGCGGTGTGACCGGCCTGCTCAGTGGCTCGCCCTTGCTGCCTGGCCTTCTGGTTCGGATCCATCCACTGAAGCTCACCAGGGGCTTGCGGCCAGAAGTGTCTGAACATGGCCTTGTTGCGGGTCTGTTTGTCTTGCTGCATGTGGTCTGAGCAGGCGTCGGCAAGCTCGTCGAGAGATTCGTCCGAGCCGTAGGTTCCGCAGACCGTGTCCTGTGGGCGCCGACGGTCAGGTGCTCTTGAGAAGCGCCCGCGAGGTGTCGGCGGGCGCAGTTCTGGTTTTTTCTGGCAGCACGTTCGGAGGCCCAATTCGTCCCTACCGCCATCTTCGGTGCGGCAGTGGCCGTCACGTGTGTGACCTTGCGGAGGTGCTGATTCAGCGACCTGATGCTCTCGGTGGTGCGAGCAGCCGGTGGATGGCCACGGGCGAAGCGTATCTAGCGGGTGTTCTGTTGTTGGTCCTGGTTGCGGTGGTCTTTTACCGGAATGGTGTGGTTGCTGCTGGTGGTCGGTTGCGGTGGCCTCTGGCGGGCGGGTGC
>NZ_FZOR01000096.1 GCF_900188445.1 Actinomadura meyerae | reverse complement strand
AACTGCGAATCGGCGCGCAGCACCCGCAGCCCGGTGGCGCCGACCTGCGGTGCGGTGGCCAAGGCCTCGGCGACGAACCGCTGCGCGCCGCGGGCATCGGCGGCCTTGCCCCGGCGCAGCCGCACCCCGGCCACGACAGGGCGGGCGATCGGAGTGCAGATCGTGGCCAGCAGCGGATGCAGGGTCCGCACCCCTTTGAACCGCCCGATCTGCGCGCCCTGCTTGGCGCGGCCGAACACCCGCTTATGGGTGGAGTCGACGTCGATGAAGGCGACCTGGTCGGCGCCGGGCAGCAGCGGCGCCCGCCGGGCCAACTCGCCCAGCAGCCGGCGGTGCACCGCGTGCAACTGCAGGACGTGCCCGTGGGTGAACGAGCGCAGGAACGTGCCCAGCGTCGAGGGCGCCCGGACACCGCCGAACGCGATCGGCACCGCCCCGTGCCGCAACCGGTCGGTGTCATCGATGCTGTCGGCCCCGGCGCACATCGCCGCCACCAGCGACATCACCTTCGCCGCCGGGGCGGCGCCGGCGCTGTTGCGCGCACCCTCGATGCGCAGCGCCTCGGCCGCCAACCCGGGCAGCCCCGCCCGCTCGGCCAGCCGCACCACCGGCACCAGCCCGGCATCGGCGATCAGGTTCGGCTCGTCGAACGCGGCAGCCACCGCCGAACAGGCATGAGAGGATTGCACTTACGGGATGCCTCGTTGCTTCTGCGCTGCTGGACCCTAGACAAGCCCATCATCGCAGGCCACGGGGCATCCCTTTTGTCGTTTCCGCAACCTGGACGATCATTCATTGGTGGATCGAGGCTTAGCCGTGACTTCCGTAATCGCCGTCACTCTGAACGTCCAGCAGATCCACTACGGGCTGGACTCCCCCTCACGACTGGCAACCACGGCCGGACTCGCAACCGCCGCCGCCTATGTGATGGCAGCCATGCTGCTACTCCGCTCACCCATTCGACCCGCGCTGAACGCACTGGCCCCCGCAGGCCGCATGGCGCTGACGAACTACATCGCAGCCACCCCGTTGATCCTGATCTCCGATCAGCTCTTCCACCTTGAGAACAAAGGCGATGACGGAATCACCCTCGTCCTCGCCCTCGGCGCGGCAGTGTTCGCAACCGAACTGGTCTTCAGCCTGCTCTGGCTACGCCGCGCCCGCTACGGACCCCTCGAATGGGTGTGGCGCTGCCTGACCTGGTGGACCCTCGTCCCGAACGCCTCAGATGGGCCCTCGCGCAACGGATCCCGATAGCGTCCCGCCCATGGACGTACCCGACCTGGCGGACCTGATCTGGCTCTTCGAGGACGAGCCGACCTCGGACGACGAGGACCTCGCCTGGCCGGTCGGCCTCCAGAGCTTCCGCCTTCGGAGGGGCACCCGCGAGGTGCTGTTCTCAGTCGACCCGACGTCGGGCGAGGTGTACTTGACCCTCTCCGAAGCGGGCGACGACATCGCCTCGATCGGCAGGCTCCGCAAGCTGGAGAGCCTGCGCATCGAGAAGCGAGACGGCTATGAGGGCCTGGTCCTTCGCTTCAAGGACGACATGGACCCGCTGACCCTGCAGACGAGCCCCGTCATCCGCCTCACGTGGAACGTGACACCACTCGGAATCTGGTGACTCCACGGCTTTCCGTCGGTGGGCTCAGAGGCCCCCGCGTTTGTAGTCGCGGTATTCGCGCGCGAGGGTGTCGGTGTCCAGTCGAGGCCATTCGGTGAGCGTGCCGGTGTGGCGGTCGATGACGAGCATGCTGCCGGACGGCCGGGTCGCGGGCCGGGCGATGAAGCCCTCGTCGAAGGATTCGACGGACAGCAGGACCGGGTGGCCGACCGTGCGGGCATACCAGGCGTCGGCGCGACGCCACGCCTCCGCGCGGTCGACCGGATGGGATTGCAGGCCGTAGGCGGCGAGGACGTCGGAAATGGCGCGGACCGTCCGGCAGCGGTCGAGGCCGCAGGCCAGGCAGACCATCCGGTCGCGGGCATCGCGCCCGTAGCGGTGGGCGTTCAGGACGGTGGTGAGCGCCGCCGTGGTCGCCAGCGCCAGCGTCCGGGCCGCCCCGGCGAACGCCGCGCTGTGCGGGTCGAGGGCGGCCGGATTCGCATGGGCGAGGCGGTCGAGAGCGTGCGAGTCGGCGCGCATGGCGGCCGTCATCGCGGACCGCACCCGGGCGACCGTCCATTCGCGCAGGTCGCCGCCGCTCACGCCGCCTCTCCGGGGGTCGTGCCGAACAGGGCGGCGACCGTGCGGGAACGGTCGTTGCCGAACCAGCCCCAGCTTGAGGCCAGGAGGGAGACGGTCCGCAGCCCGCGCCCGCACTCGGCGTCGTCGCCGGCCTCGGTGACGGCGGGCTCGGAGGGGGCGCCCTCGTCGGTGACGGCGACGGAGACCGCACCGTCCCAGCGGGTGATCTCGACGGTGAAGGTCCCGCCGGGCTGGCCGGACTTGGTGTGCCGCAAGGCGTTCACCACGAGTTCGTCGACGGCGAGGAGGACCTCGTCGAGCAGCGGGCAGCCGTCCAGGAGCATGGTGGTGAGGCGGCGGGCGGCGCGGGCCTGCTGGAGCTCGCCGGGGAAGGCGCGCCGCCAGCGCAGGGCGGTCGCGGGCGGAACGGGCATCGGATGGGACATGGGTTCCTCAGCGCGTAGTAGCCGGGTCGTCATCGTGCGTGCTCATCGTCACACCACGCACCGGCGGTGACACGGAAAACCCCAGGTCATCGCTCTGATTAGCACGCCCGCGACGGGGCACGTCGCCAGGCTGAGCTTGCGCGGCCCGCACGCTCACGAGCGGAACGCTCTCCCGCTGGACGTTGGTGAAGTCGACATAGAAGCCCAGGCCGTCCACGGCGCCAAGATCAGCACGGCGCAGTCCGCGCTGCTCCATTCGGGTAGCCGGTCAGTCACCTGTTTGATGCGGTGCCCATTTCCATCCTCGGTCGGCTTCGCGGTTCTGTAGGCGGCGATGGCCTTGGCGAGATGGTCCGGCCCGGCCGAGGCCGCCCAGGTGGTTCAGAGGATTCGACGGTTTTTGAGGTGGGCGTTGGCGCGGTCGCATGGTCCACGGAGCCTGGCGCGCGAGCGGTCGGCCTGCTTCTGCGTTCTGGCTTATCTCGTCCCGTGCATCTCGCAAGAGATCGCTTTACACACGATCCGCAATCACATCCACAGGCCAGCGGAACCGAAATGCCCGAGATGAGGCATCTACAACAAAGGTCGAAAGCGGCACGAACCCCAAAAAAATCATGGTCGAATTTGGCCACGAAAATGCAACACAGCGCCCGGCCGGATACCATGGATGCATGAGTTTGATTGCGGTCGACCCTGATGCCGCGTCCACCATGGAACAATGCCGTTAAATTAGCCTGACCGTCAGGGTGTTATCCACATATCCACAGGCGTCGCAGGTCCATGTGGAGTTCGTGAAAGCGATTGAAGCCTC
>NZ_FZOR01000086.1 GCF_900188445.1 Actinomadura meyerae | reverse complement strand
TCGTCCAGGGACAGTGCCCCGGCGATGTAGGCGGCGGCGATCTCTCCCTGCGAGTGGCCGATGACGGCGTCGGGGTGGATGCCGTGGTGTTGCCAGAGTTTGGCCAGTGCGGTCATGACGGCGAACAGTGCCGGTTGGACGACGTCGACCCGCTCCAGATCGGGGGCCGCGTCTCGCTGGTGGAGCAGGTCGAGTAGTGACCAGTCGGTGTAGGGGGCGAGTGCGTCGTGGCATGCCTGGATGTGGTCGGCGAACACCGACGATGTGTGCAGGAGTTCGGTGGCCATGCCGGCCCACTGAGACCCTTGACCGGGGAACACGAAGACGATCCGGTTGTCCCCATCGGTGTCGGCCGGGGGTGTGAGGGTGAGGCCGGGTGCGGTCTGTCCGGTGGCGAGCGCTTGTAGGCCGGTGCGGAAGTCGTCCAGTCCGGTCCCGGTGATGACGGCGCGGTGGGCGAAGGAGGCGCGGGCGGTAGTCAGCGTGTATCCGACGTCGATGGGGTCGAGGTCGGGGTGGCGGTCCAGGTGGTCTAGGAGCCGTTGGCCATGGGCGCGGAGAGCTTCGGGGGTCTTCGCCGACAGAGGCCAGGCGAGTGCGAACGCCGACGGTTCCGCATCGGCCTGTGTCCGGGCGGCCTGGGGCGCTGGGGCGGGGGCCTGTTCGAGGATGAGGTGGGCGTTGGTGCCGCTGACTCCGAAGGAGGACACGGCGGCGCGGCGCGGCCGGTCGACCTCCGGCCAGGGCTGAGCTTCGGTCAGAAGTGTGACGGCCCCTGCATCCCAGTTGATGTGGGGGGAGGGCTCGTCAATATGGAGGGTCTCGGGGAGGCGGCCGTGGTTGATGGCCTGGACCATCTTGATGACCCCGGCGACCCCGGCCGCGGCCTGCGTGTGCCCGATGTTGGATTTGAGAGAGCCCAGGTAGAGCGGCTTGTCCCGATGGCGACCGTACGTGGCGAGCAGTGCGTTGGCCTCGATCGGATCGCCCAGGGAGGTACCCGTGCCGTGGGCCTCGACCGCGTCGATCTGGTCGATCGTGAGTTCGGCGTTGGCGAGTGCCCGCCGGATGACGCGTTCTTGTGAGGGTCCGTTGGGTGCGGTGAGGCCGTTGCTGGCGCCGTCCTGGTTGACCGCCGAGCCCTTGATCACGGCCAGGATGTGCCGGCCGTTGCGCTGGGCGTCCGACAACCGTTCCAGTAGCACCAGGCCGGCGCCCTCGGACCATCCCGTGCCGTCGGCGGACGCGGCGAAGGACTTGCACCGGCCGTCCGCCGCCAGCCCCCGCTGACGGCTGAACTCCAGGAACGTGTTCGGTGTCGACATGACGGTGACGCCGCCCGCCAGCGCCAAGTCGCACTCACCGGTGCGCAGCGAGTGGGCGGCCAGATGCATGGCCACCAAGGAGGAGGAGCAGGCGGTGTCGACCGTGACCGCGGGCCCCTGTAGCCCGAGGGTGAAGGACACTCGACCGGACGCGACGCTGCCCGCGCTGCCGTTGCCGATATGCCCCTCGTAACCACTGGGGGGTTGGGGGAAGCGCGATCCGTAGTCGTTGTACATGACCCCGGTGTAGACACCGGTTGAGGTGTCCTTCAGCGAGGTCGGGTCGATGCCGGCGCGTTCGATGGTCTCCCAGGCGACTTCGAGCAGCAGCCGCTGCTGCGGGTCCATCGCCGTGGCCTCACGCGGCGAAATGCCGAAGAACGCAGCGTCGAACTGGTCGGCGTCGTGGAGGAATCCGCCTTCGCGGGCGTAGGACTTCCCGGGGGCGTCGGGGTCGGGGTCGAAGAGGGCGTCCAGGTCCCAGCCACGGTTGTCGGGGAACGGGCTGATGGCGTCGCGCCCCTGCTCGACCAGCTCCCACAGATCCTCGGGCGACGACACACCACCCGGATACCGGCAGCCCATCCCCACGATCGCGATGGGTTCCCGAGCGCGCTCCTCGACCTCACGCAGTCGCTGCCGGGTGTCGCGAAGATCAAGCGTCGCCCGCTTGAGATACTCGCGGAACCTGTCATCGGTCGTCATCGTCGCAAAGTCCCTCTTCGGTCAGTTGGGTCCGCGGAGCTCGTTCTCCAGAAGCGCGAAGAGCTCTTCGTCCGTCGCAAGGTCGGGTTCGCCGTCCTGCCGACCCGTCGTGGGCTGGTTCAGGCGGCTGTTCCAAGCTCTGAGCAGATCCTTGATCCGCAGGGCGATCTCGAAATGGTGGGCTTCGTCGACGACGGCCTCCGAGGTCATGTCGCGGAGCCGGTCGAGTTCGGTGAGCAGGGCCGTCCCGGCATCGGCGGGTTCCGGGGAGAGCTGCTCATGGAGGTGGTCGGCGAGCGCCGCCGGCGTCGGATGATCGAAGATGAGGGTCGCCGGCAGCCGGAGGCCGACGGCCGTGCCGAGCTGGTTCCGGAGCTCGACCGCCGTCAACGAGTCCAGCCCGAGCTCCTTGAACGAGCTGTCGGGGCTGAACTTCTCGCCCGCCGGGTGGCCCAGGACCACCGCCGTCACGCTGCAGACCAGCCGGACGAGTTGCTCGCGCGAGAGCTCGGCCGGAGCCACGGTCGGCGCCGCGGCCCGCCTGCCCTTGCTCGGCAGCAGATGTTGCAGGAGCGGATGGGGGTTCCGCGCCTGCGCGTTCCACCGGGCGGCGATGACGGCGGGAAGACCCTGCATCAGTGCCGTGTCGAAAAACCCGAGTGCGTGTTCCGTGGGAAGCGGGTCGACCCCCAGGCGTGCGGCCCGAGCGTGGTCGGCGCCTGAGAAACGTTTCGTCATCCCGGTCGGCTGCTGCCAGAGACCCCACACGAGGCTGGTGGCCGGGAGTCCCCGGCTGTGGCGGTGATGCGCGAGCCCGTCGAGGAAGGCGTTGGCCGCCGCATAGTTCCCCTGACCGGGTGACCCCAAGGTCCCGGCGAGGGATGAGAAGAGGACGAAGTGAGCGAGGTCCTCGTCCTTGGTGAGTTCATGCAGGTGCCAGGCAGCGTCGGCCTTGGACGCGAGGACCGTGTCCATCCGCTCGGGAGTGAGTTCGGTCAGGACGGAATCGTCGATGACTCCGGCGGCGTGCACGACACCGGTCAGGGGATGCTCGGCCGGCACCGTGGCCAGAAGGTCCGCCAGCGCGTCCCGATCGGAGATGTCGCAGGAGGCGATGGCGGCGTCGGCGCCGAGTTCGGTGAGTTCGGCGTGGAGCTCGCGGGCACCAGGCGCTTCGGGCCCCGACCGGCTGGCGAGGAGGAGGCGCCGCACGCCGTGCCGGTCGGCGAGGTGCCGGGCGATGATGGCGCCGAGGCTGCCGGTGCCGCCGGTGACCAGGACGGTTCCTTCGGGAGCGAACGGCGCCGGGCTCGGGTCCTGGCCGGTCCGGGGCGTCCTGGCGACCTCGGGGACGAGCAGCTCTCCGCCACGGACGGCAACTTGGGCGTGGCCGCTTGTGAGCGCGGCCGGGATCGCGGCGACGCTCTCCGGGGCGCGGTCGAGGTCCAGCACCACGAACCGGTCGGGGTGCTCGGTCTGAGCCGTGCGCATCAGACCCCACACCGCGGCTTGAGCGATGCTCTCCACCGTGCCGTCCGCACCAGCCGGGACGGCCCCATGGGTGAGCACGACCAGGCGACAGGCGTCCAGCCGGTCCTCGGCCAGCCAGGCATGGAGGAGCTCCAGGACCTCGGGGACAAGTCTCCGGGCGTCGGCGGGAGCCCGGTCTGTGTCGTCAGGGCAGACCCAAGCGGCGAACGCGGGGACAGGCGTCCCGGCCTCGATGGCCGCGACGAGGTCGGCCACATCGTCGTGCCGCGAGGCCCGTACGCTCTCCGGCAGGTCAACGGGCTGCGGTGCATCGCGGTCGCCTATGAGGACGCATGTCGGCTCAACCTGCGAGGCCGGCCGCTCCTCCGCCTTCCACACCACCTGATAGGACGGGCTCTGCCGCCTGGCGCTGAGCTGTTCGCGATCGATCGGCCGCAGCAGCAGGGAGCCGACAGTCAGCACGGGCTCGCCATCGGCATCGGTGGCGGTGATGCGGACCTGGTCGTCGGCGGTGGGCTGGAGGTGCACGCGGAGGGCGGTGGCCCTGGTGGCGTGGAGTGAGACGTTCTGCCAGGAGAAGGGGAGCTTGATCGGGTCGTCGGCGGACCCGGAGAGGGCGAGGGGGTGGAGCGCGGCGTCGAGGAGGGCGGGGTGGACGCCGTATCCGGTGGTGTCGGTGTCCTCGGGGAGGACGATGTCGGCGTAGAGGTCGTCGCCGTTCTGCCAGGCGCGGGTAAGGCCGCGGAACGCGGGACCGTAGTCGTAGCCACGTTCGGCCAGGTCGCCGTAGAAGCCGGTGAGATCGACGTGAGCCGCTCCGCGGGGCGGCCAGTTCTCTTGGACGGCGGAGGTCTCGATCTCCGGTGTCGTCGCCAGCGTGCCGACCGCATGCCGGACCCAAGACGGGTTCTCCCTCGCGTCGGCGGGCCGGGAATGGATGCTGATCGCACGACGTCCGTCGTCATCCGCGGGCGCCACTTCGACCTGCAGGTGAACAGAGCCCTCGTCCGGGACGGTCAGTGGGCTTTCGAGGGTGAGTTCCTCGACGGCAGGAGTCTCGGCCCGAGCGGCGGCATAAAGCGCCAGGTCGACGAGCCCGGTTCCGGGAACGAGAACGACACCGTGAACGGCGTGCTCCGCCAACCAGGGGTGCGTGCGGATTGAGATCCGTCCGGTGAGAAGAAGAGCACCACTGCCGGATACCTCTATGGCGGCTCCGAGCAGAGCGTGTTCGGCAGCAGCCTGCCCGATCTCCGCTGGATCCCCGTCGCGGTCATGCGTGCGAAGCCAGTGGGTGTGGTGTTGGAAGGGGTAGGTGGGGAGCGGTGGGAGTGTTTTGGGAGTGGTCTGTTGTGGGTTGGTTCGTGGTGGTGTGGTGGTGTGGTGATGGGTGTGGATTTGGTTGATGGCGTGGTGGAGGTTGTGGACGTTGCTTTGGTGTTTGTGGAGGGTGGTGATGGTGTGGGTGTTGGGTTCGGTAAGGGTTTGGTTGGTGGGCGGTGTGAGAGTGGGGTGTGGTCCGATTTCGAGGTAGGTGGTGGTGCCGTTTTCTTGGAGGTGTTCGATGGCGTGTTGCCAGTGGGTGGTGTGGGTGAGGTGGTTGGTCCAGTAGGTGGGGTCGGTGAGTTGTTGGGTGGTGGCTTGTCGGCCGGTCTGGGTGGAGATGGTGGGGGTGTTTGGGGGGTGGTAGGTGAGTTGCCGGGTGGTGTGGTGGAGTTTGTCGAGGATGGGGTTGAGGAG
>NZ_FZOR01000050.1 GCF_900188445.1 Actinomadura meyerae | reverse complement strand
CCCGCAACTGGCCCTGGGCCGACGCCTGGCGGCAGTTGTTCACCACCCTCCACGCCCCACCCGACAGCCGCTGACCTGCCGTTATCCACCGCCCGAGCGGGCCCGACCGGAACCGAACACGTGGAAAAGCTGGGCAGACCAGCCGATCACCCCTGCCCGCGGGCGGCCGATAACTCGACCGTCCTCCCGAAAAGACCGAGAGATCGACCTCGATACACCATCGGTGGATCGAGGCTAAGGGATCCTCCACTAGAAGACACCCCCGAAGGGGTGCAACCACGACAACGGCAAGGCAGAACGCCGTGCAAGCCCGTCTGAACCTCTTCGGCACCCCACCGCAGCCAGGTCCCTGGGACACCTACGACGGCCACGGCCCAACCGGTCCTCAACGCGATCGCGGAAGGTCTCAGGCAGGCGACCTGACCGGCCGAGAACCGGCGACCGCCCCGAGAACTCACGGCCCGTGAGTTCTCGGTGCGGTCGCCGGGGCTTCTGGCAAGACGTGATCACGGCCTGCCAGGAGACCTCCGGTACCGGGAACCGCCCAGGGTTCTGGGAAGACGGGCTTGCGTCCCGGCCCGGAAGGTCACCAGGTGATGAGGAGGTCGGTCATGCCGCCGGTGAGGACGCCGTCCAGGTAGACCGGTTCGTCGGCGAGTCAGTTCGGGCAGCCGTGTCGACCATCGCGTCGACCAGTTCGTCGGCGACAGCGACGACTTCAACAGCGCTCGCCTGGCCGCGGCGAGCGCCGACATCGACGCCTCTTCCCTGCAGCTCGTACGCGACATGCGTGAACTCATGGAGTACGCGGGAGCGGATGAGACCATCCCCATGGCCTTGCGCCGCGGAATCCGGCGCGACCAGGCGGTGGCGACGCAGCGCGCCGCCGCGGCGATGGACCAGCTCTTCGAGCACTCCGGGGGAGCGGTCATCCGGACCGGCAACGCCATCGAGCAGGCATGGCGCAACATCCACACCACCCAGGCCTTCGCCCTCAACGACCTCGGCCGCACCCTGGCCATGTACGGAGCAGGCGAACTCGCGGTCGAAGGCCAACCGCCCATGGTCTGAGCCCACGGACAACGACCTACGGTCGACGCTCCCCACCGCGAGCAATTCGGCCGGTCCGCCAGGGCCGCTATTGGGAGAGAGCGCAGGCAGCCACCAGCGGCTTACTCGCAGTGTCACACGCAGATTCCCGAAAGATCGACCTCGATGCGCCTCCGGTGGATCGAGGCTCAGCTCATGGGGACGTTGGCGGTTCGCGGCCAGGGGGCCGCCTCTTCGAGCTGGGAGGACAACCGGAAGAGGAGGTCTTCCCGGGCATAGGGGGCGGCGAGCTGGATGCCGATCGGCAGACCGGTCTCGGTCCGGTGCAGCGGGAGGGAGATCGCCGGTTGGCCGGAGATGTTGCCGAGGACGGCCGTTTCCGCCATGGCGGTCCACCTCGGTGCCGTTTCGGCGAGGGGCCGGTCGCCGCTCATCGTGCCGAGGGGCGGCGGAAGCCAGGGGATGGTGGGGCTCAGGACCACGTCCACCGCGCTGGACGCGAGTACGATGCGGCGACTCCAGCGGGCCAGCGTGTCGAGCGCGTCGAGCAGGTCCGCGGCGCTGGTCGCGGCGCCCTGGGCCACGGCCGCGGCGGTGCCCGGCTCCAGGTCGTGCATCGGGATGCCGATACGCCGTTCCCATGCGGCGACCTCGCGGGCGACGGAGGCGGCTATCACCACTCCCATGGCCGCGGCACCGGCGGGGTCGGCGAACGCGATGGGATCGAGCGTCCGCACCCGGTGGCCGAGTGACTCCAGCAGCCGCGCCGTCTCGTGCACCGCGGTGAGGCACTCGGGGGCGAGCGGCCCGCCGGAGGGGCGTGTCTCGAGCAGGCCGATGCGCAGCCGGCCGGGATCGGCTCCGACCTCCGCCGTCCACGGGCGGGACGGTGCCGGGGCCGCGTACAGGTCGCCGGGGGCCGGGCCGGCGGTGGCGTCCAGCATCGCGGCGCTGTCGCGGACGGTGCGGGTCAGGACGTGCTCGTGCGTGAGAGGGCCCCAGTACGAGGCGAACGGAGCGAGTGTCGTGCGGCCCCGGGAGGGTTTGAGCCCGACGAGCCCGCAGCAGGATGCCGGGATTCTGATCGAGCCGCCCATGTCGTTGCCGTGCGCGCAGGCGACCATCCCCGCGGCGACCGCGGCGGCCGAGCCGCCGCTGGAGCCTCCCGCGGACCGGGTGAGGTCCCAGGGGTTGCGCGCGGGGCCGTGGCCGAGCGGCTCGGTGGTCGGCGACATCGTGAGCTCGGGGACCTTCGTCCGCCCCAGCAGGACCAGTCCGGCCGCGCGGTAGCGCCGGGTCAGCCCGGTGTCGGCGGCCGACACCCAGGGGTGCTCGCGCAGGTACGTCATGCCGTGCTGGTAGCGGTCGCCGGCGGAATGCTGCACGGCGTCCTTGAGCAGGAACGGGACGCCCGCGAAGGGCCCGGCGCCGGTGGGCCGGGCGGCCTCGTCCAGAGCGCGTTCGAAACGTTCCGCGGTGAGGGCGCCGAGCACCGGGTCGAGCCGCTCGATCCGGTCGATCGCGGCCGCCACGAGCTCGACCGGACGCAGCTGCCCGCTCCGCACCAGCTCGGCCTGCGCGGTCCCGTCGAGGTCCAGGAAGTCGTTTCCCATCGCCGCCCTCCCCGCTGCGCACCGGGATGGAATATCCGCGCGGACGTCCTTCAATTTCCACTCCGCCCATTGTAGATTCGATCATGGTGAAAGCGGCTCTCCGCTGTGCAGGAGAAGGGATCCGCATGTCTGACGAGCGACCGCTCATCCTTGTCATCGGGCATGGTTCCGAGCTTTTTCGCGGCCATCTCCTGGAATCCGTCGGGGCCCATTACCGGGTGCATCTTTTCTGTCGCGCGGAGCCGACCTGGGAAGGGCCGCACATCGTCGGCAGCACGGTCTTCGACGATGTCTTCGACGTCCCGGCGCTGATCCGGGAGGCCGTGCGGCTCGCGGCCGCGGCCGAGGTGCGGGGCGTGGTCAGCTGGTCCGACGACCTCGCGGTGCCGGCCGCGTACGTCGCGGAGAGCCTGGACCTGCCCGGCGGGAAGCCGGAGATGGTCATCGCCTGCAGCGACAAGCACCTCACGCGGACCGCCCTGGCCGCGGCGAACGTGCCGCAGCCCCTCTCGATCGCCGTGTCGCGGACGGAGGAGGCGCTGCGGGCCGCAGAGCGGACCGGGTACCCGGCCGTGCTGAAACCCCGCGGCCTCGCCGGCAGCATCGGGATCGTCCGGGTGGACGACGCCGCCGGACTCGCGTCCTGGTTTCCCTGGTCGTCCACCGCGCGGGCGGCGGGGGCGCCGCGCTACGCGACGCCGGTGCTGGTCGAGGAGTACCTGGACGGGCCGGAGATCAGCATCGACTCGGTGGTGCACCGGGGCCGGGTGCAGCCGATCTACCTGGCCCGCAAGGTGGTCGGCTACGAGCCGTTCTTCGCCGAGCTCGGGCACTACGTGGACGGCGCCGACCCGCTGCTGGCCGATCTGCGGGTCATGCAGGTGCTCCAGGCCGCGCATTCGGCGCTCGGCTTCACCGAGGGCGTCACCTTCACGGAGATGCGGCTGACCCGCCGCGGCCCCAAGGTCATCGAGCTGAACGGACGGCTCGGCGGCGACCTGCTGTCGCTCCTCGGCCGGTACGCGACGGGGATCGATCCCGGGCTGGTGTCGGCCGCCGCGGCGTGCGGGCAGGCACCGGTCCTCGCCCCGGACCGGAAGCTCACCGCCGGCATCCGGTTCTTCCATCCCGAGCGCGACGACACCACGATCAGGTCGATCCGCTTCGACGAGGAACGGCTGCCGCCCGAGGTGGTGCGCGCGGTGACGCTCGCCGAGCCGGGGGAGACGGTGTCCCCGCCGTCCCGGGACATCCGGTACGGGCGGATCGCCTACGCCGTCGCGGTCTCCGGGTCGATCGACGAGTGCGCTCAGGTCCTGGACGAGGCGGAACGCCTGCTGCACGTGGAGACGGCCTGACCCCGGAGGGACCCCATGAAACCCACGTTCGGGCTCTACCTGCCGCAGGTCCGCCGGAGCTTCGCTGAACTGGCGACGCTGGCGGAGGCGGCGGAGGACCTCGGCTTCGAGGCGGTGTGGTTCATGGACCACCTCGCGCTGCCGGGCGTGCCGGGCGGGGCCCTGGAGGGGTGGACGGTCGCCACGGCGATCGCGGCGCGGACCAGCGTCGTGCGGGTGGGGCACCTGGTGCTCTGCGAGTCGTTCCGGAACCCGGTGCTGCTCGGCCGGATGGCGGTGACGCTCGACCAGATCAGCGGCGGGCGGCTCAACCTCGGGCTCGGCTGGGGCTCGTCGCCGTCCGAGCTGACCGGTCTGGGGTTCACCCCGGACCCGCCCGTAGTGCGGCGGGCGCGCCTGGCCGAGTTGCTGGACGTCCTCGACCTCGTCGTCGGCGGGCGGCCGGTCGACCACGCCGGCGCCTTCTTCACCGTCCGCGATCCGCAGGGCGGCCCGGCCGCCGTGCAGCCCCGCATCCCGCTGACCATCGGAGGCGTCGGCAAGGGGACGATGGCGCTGGCGCGCGAGCGGGCGGACTGGTGGAACTGCTGGGCCCCGGACACCGCGCGGCTCGGCGAGCTGATCCCGCAGGCCGGCCCGGCGCGCGTCTCGGCGAACTACGAGATCGCCTTCTCGCATCGCGCCGACGTCCCCGGCTTCGTGCTGACCGGGCCGCCCCGCGATCTCGCGCGGCGGCTGTGCGCCGACCGGGACCTCGGGGTGCGGCATTTCGTCGTCCAGATGGTCGATCCGGCCGGAGGCGTCGGGGATCTGCGCCGCTTCATGGACGAGGTCGCCCCCGCCGTCACGGGAGGGTGACCGCGGCGGTCCTCACGCCTTGCGGTTGTCGACCCACCGCGTCGTGCTGGAGCCGGGCGTGATCCCGGCGAACGCGGGGCTCTTCGCCACGCCGGCCGGCAGGGATCCGGGGTCCACGCCCGCGCCGACCTCGTCCCGCGGGGGGCCGATCCGGGCGGCATGCCGGGCGAGGGCCTCCAGGTCGAACCCGAAGACGCGGGCGGCGTTGCCCGCGAGCATCAGCTCCACCTCGTCCTGCGGCACGCCGGCGTAGGCCAGCCGGATGGCCTCCTCGCTGTAGGGGTAGGTCGCCTCGGTGTGCGGGTAGTCGCTGCCCCACATGATCCGGGAAACGCCGATCGACGACCGGATCGCGGTCTCGGACGGGTGCATGAAACTGGCCCCCGCGTAGCACTGGCGCCGCCAGTACTCGCTCGGCCGGAGCGTCAGGTTCCTGGCCACGGTGGCGCCGTGGCTGAGGTCGCCGCTACCGGACGCCGTGCGCATCGAGGCGACGAAGCCGTCCATGGCCCGGAGCGCGCCGGGGATCCAGCCGAGCCCCTCCTCGGTGAAGACGACGTTCAGCTCGGGGTGGCGTTCCAGCACGCCGCCGAGGATCAGGTGCCGCAGCGTGCGCTGGTCCCACCAGCGCAGCTCCAGCATGAACAGCACGTGGTCCTCGGGGCGGTCGCCCGCGCGGGGCGCGGCGCTGCCGCTGTGCACGTTGACGGGCAGCCCGGCCTCGACGCACGCGCGCCAGACGGGGTCGTAGTACTCGTGGTAGTACAGCGGCGGCAGCCCGGACCCGGGCGGGGTGCCGGGCAGCAGCAGCCCGCCCCGCAGGCCCGCCGCCGCGGCGCGCCTGATCTCGGCGACGGCCTCGCCGATGTCGTGCAGCATCACCTGGAAGACGCCCGCGCGGCGTCCCGGCGCGGCGGCGCAGAAGCCGGCCAGCCACCGGTTGTGGGCGCGCAGGCCCGCCCAGCGCCGGCGCAGGTCCTCGGCGCTCTCGGCGGCCTGCTGGCTGCCGAGCGAGGAGGCGGAGAAGAACGGCGGGATCGTGTTGGGGAACAGGACCTCGGCGACGACGCCGTCCTGCTCCAGCTCGCGCAGACGGCGGCCGGAGTCCCAGTTCCGGGTCCCGTCCTCGCCCTTGAGGTCCTCGTAGGGCACCTCGTACGAGGCCGCCCAGGCGTCGAACTCGTCCCGGTACGACGGGTCCAGGTAATCGCGGTACTCCAGGAGGTCCGCGCCGCCGTGGCAGTCCGCCGAGATCACCGTGTAGCGCGTCCGCTCGGCCATCGCGTCTCTCGCTCCGTTCTCGTGCTGCGGGGTGGCGACCGCGTGCGAGGGCGGACGCGCCGCCCCCGCACGCGGACCGGCTAGATCCTGGCGTAGCCGTAGCTGAGTGACGCCGCCTCGACGGGGTCGGCCGACTCCAGCCGCTCGGCGCCCTCGACGAGGGTGTCGTCCTCGTCGACGTTCCAGGACTGGTCGTTGATCGTCAGCTCGCGCATGTCTCTCCTCCTCTCCCGGGATGGTGGGGGTTCAGCGCGGTGCTTCCGCGCCGCCTTCCTGGAACCGGTGCCCGCACTCGGCGACGACGAAGTCCATGTGCGCGCCCGTCATGCCCTCGCCGAAGCCGAGGTGCAGCGTGCCGGCCCCTTCGTTGAGCTGGGAGTTGAGCTCCCAGTCCACCTGCGGGAGGAGGTTCATGTTGGTGCCGAGGCCGAGTTCGAGCGTGTGCCCCTCGTAGGAGGGGTTGGTCACGTCGACCACGGCGTCGGTGTAGTCCACGCCGCCGGCCCGCACCGCGGTGAGCACCCCGTCGGCGAGGTGCAGCTCGATCGGCCCGCGCGCGGTGATCTCCTCACGCAGGCGGGCGGCCCGGCGGATCCGCTCCTCGCCCTCCGGCCGGACGCGCGCGTCCCGGGCGACGAGCAGGCCGGACGCGACCGCCGTGCCGGCGATGTCGAAGGCTCCGCGCCAGTCGGTGGACGACGGAGCGGTGATGGAGAACTCGCAGAAGCTCGCCACGCTGACCCACTTGCCGGGGCCGATGCAGGGGTCGAGCCAGGCGTCGGCGCTGAGCCGGTCGGCCAGCGAGCAGGTGAGGTCGGTCCCGTTGCCCTCGAACACGAGCGCGCCGGGCTGCTCGGAGATGCTGCGCGCCCAGTAGCGGTTCCACTCGCAGGCCGCGCCGTAGTCGGTGGCGCGGACCATCCGGAGCGTGTACTCGGCCACCGGGAGGGACGGGTCGAAGCTGGCGATCGGGACCAGCAGCACCCGCATGCGGCGGAACAGCCTGCGGATCTCGCGGCTGACGAGCCGCCCGCGCAGGAGCAGGACGACGTTGGCGTCGTCCGGCAGGCTGGCCACGCCGTCGAGCGGCACGTCCCGCATTCCCAGCCCGGCCGCGTACCGGTTCAGTTCCGCATCGTCCGAGACGACGAATATCTCGCCTTCCGGAAAGACCTGGCGCAGATTGTGCCCGGTCTCTCCGGACTCCGCGTGCGAACCGATTTCAGGAGTCACCGACATGCCTTCGATCATAGAAAAGGCCCGCCATTTCAATAATCCCCGAAACCACTACTTCCGAGGGCTGTCCCATAAATGGGACGGTCGTGGTCAGTGCTGGCCGAGCGCTCCCTCCGCGCGCATCCGGCGCTCCACCCGGCCGAAGAGGGCGCTGCCGCCGGCCAGGCAGAGGCCCGACGTCGCGACCAGGGCGCACACCTCCACCGCCGGCGGGTAGAGGGAGTCGGCGCCGAGCGCGGCACGGCGGCTCAGGTCGATCGCCCAGGTGGTGGGGATGAGGTAGGAGACGGGGCGCAGCGCGTCCCAGAGCACCGCCACCGGGAACGTGACGCCGGCGAGGACGGTCACGACGTAGCCGAGGTTGTCGGTGAGACCGACGGCCTGCCGCCAGAGCAGCGACAGTGACGCGCTGACGAGCCCCATCCCGGCGAGGCCCGGCAGCAGGGCGGCGAACACCGGCAGGGCCAGCAGCGTCCCGGGCCCGTAGCGGGCGCCGGCGATCAGGCTCACCAGCACGGCCATCGCCACCCCGGCGATCAGGCTCAGCCCGGTCATGCAGGTCATCAGGCCGAGGACCAGGGCGCGGCGGCTCACCGGCATGGCCCATGTCTGCTCCAGTGTCCCGAGGCCCCGTTCCGACGCCATGGCCTGGGCGGGCCCCGACAGGACGGTGCCGGTGACGGTCGCCCCCACCAGGCCGGCGGACAGCCATCCGCCGAAGTCAGAGGTGCCGGTGAACTCGTCCATCCCCAGGGACCGGCCCTTGACGAGGAACGCGGTGCCGAGGAGCAGCACGGGCAGGACGAGCTGGTACAGGGGCATGAGCAGCATCGTGTTCAGCAGGGTCAGCGGATAGCGCCGCAGGACGCGCAGTTCCTTGCGCGCAACCGCCAGGAGGGCGCGTTGGTCCGGGCTCACCCCGCGGCCTCCGGCGCGAGCCTCCCGCGCACCAGCCGGACGACCGCGTCGCGCGCCGACTCCAGGAACAGGTGGCCGCCCGCCACGAGCCGGACCTCGAAGGCCCCCCGGGTGTAGTCGGCCCAGGCGGGCAGGAGGGCGGCGGACACGGAGGCGTCGTCGAACCCGCCGAGGACGGTGAACGGGCAGTCCAGCGGCTCTTCGGCCGGCGGCCGGTAGTTCTCGAACAGCGCGAAGTCGTCGCGCAGCTTGGGCAGGAAGACCTCCAGCAGCTCGGGTTCGCGGAGCAGGAGCGAACCGGCGTCGTAGGTGCGCAGGCGTTCGAGGAACGCCGCCTTCGGCAGGCTGTGGGCGGGCGGGTCCGGATCGGGACGGTTCGGGGGGCGTCCGGCGGACGGGAACAGCCGCACCGGCCCGGGCAGGCCCCGTGACCGCGCCCCGTAGGCCAGGGCCAGCGCGATGCTGGCGCCCATGCTGTGCCCGAACAGGGCGTAGGGCGCCGTGCGGAGCGCCGGGCCGAGCTCGTCGAGCAACTCCTCGACGAGGTCCTCCATGGAGCCGGGGAGGTCCTCGTCGAACCGGTTCTCCCTGCCGGGCAGCTGGACGGGCCAGACGTCGACGCCCGCCGCGGCGAGCTCGCGCACCCACGGGCGGTACGCCGTCGCGCCTCCCCCCGCGCACGGCAGGCACAGGAGCCGGACACGCGGCGCGCTCGCCGGCAGCGTGAAACGCGTCCACCGGCCCGGCGGCGCCACCGGCTCAGGCAACGCAGACCGCCTTGAGGAAGCGGTCGAACGCGTCGGGAGTGTCCAGTTCCAGCGGCCGGTCGCCGATGGCGGTGGCCGGGACCGGCACGCAGCCGAGTGTCCGGTACTCCTCCAGCCGTCCCGCGATGTCGCCAGCGTCCCCGGTGATCGCGATCGCGTCCGCCATCGCCCGGTCGATCTCGCCGGCCGCCAGCCGGTCCCCGAACCCGGACGCCTCGAACACGTGCCGGTACGACGGCATCATGGCGTACTGGGTGATGAGGCCCTCCAGGTCGGAGTACAGGTTCGGATGGTCGTCGGCCAGGTAGACCGGCACCTCCACGAGGACGGGCAGCGTCGCGGGGTCGCGGCCGATCCGCGCGCACGCCTCCTGGACCGCGGGCAGCACGTGCTCCTCGACGTAGCGGACGGGAGCGAGCCACAGCAGGAGGCCGTCGGCCAGCTCCGCCGCCAGCTCGATCATCTTCGGCCGCATCCCGCCGAGGAGGATCGGGACGTCGGCGCCGTGCCCGGTCACGTTGGAGGCGTGCGCGGTGTGGTGGCGTCCGACGAAGTCGGCCCGGCCCTCGCGGAGCAGGGTCCGGACGATGGTCAGGTACTCGCGCATCGCCGCGACCGGGGGGACGGGGGCGAGGCCGAGCACGAACTCGTTGATGAACGGGTGCCCCGCTCCGAGCCCGAGGGCGAACCGCCCCCCGGACAGGTCGGCCAGCGCGGACGCCGTCTGCGCCGCCTGGACCGGATGGCGGCCCGCCACCGGGGTGACCGCGGTCCCGATCCGCATCGAGCGGGTCGCCGCGGCGCACCCCGCGGCCACGAGGGTCGAGTCGTGGTTGTCGGGGACCTGGCTCAGCCACAGCTGCCCGGCCCCCGCCTCCTCGGCCATCCGCGCGCGGTCGGCGGTGGCGCGCAGCCCGTGCGCGCCGGGGCCGAGGAGCAGCGGGTTCGCCGCCGTCCGCAGCTCGTCCGCCGCGATGAAGGATCCCGTCATCGTCGCCACCTTTCCCGGACGCTCAGCGCGCGCCCTGCTCGTTCTCCACCAGTTCGGCCAGGGCGCGGACGGTGGGGCGGCGGAACAGCCGCGCCACCGTGATCTCCACGTCGAAGTGCTGCCGGACGCGCCAGGCGAGCTGCACGGCCATGAGCGAGTTGCCGCCGAGCTCGGCGAAGTCGTCGTCCAGGCCGATCTCCCGGATGCCGAAGGCGTCCGACCACAGGGCGGCGATCCGCTGCTGGAGCGGCGTCTCGGGCGCGACGTAGGGGGTGTCGAGGAGCCGTTCGCCCTGGGCGTCCGCCGTCGTCACCGCCGCGCCGTCGCCGAGCTCCCGTTCGAGCACGTCGCCGGTGAGGGACTCGACGCGGCGCAGGTTCGCCTCCAGCCCCTCCGGGCACACCACGAGGTGCGGTGCGGCGCCCCACGCCCCGAGCAGCGCCCGCAGCGCGTCCATGCCGGTGGCGGGGGTGATCATCCAGTCGGCGCGGTCCTGCCCCGCGCCGGGGGCGGGCGTGCCGGCGCCCGGCCCGTGCGCCGCGGGAGCGTCCTCGGCGGGGCCGTCCGCGAACGAGGCGGGGTCCACCCGCCGCAGCGCGTACTGCTCGATCTCCGCCAGCTCGGTGCCGTCCGGGGCCATGACCCGGATGTCCGCGGCGACGATCTCGCCCTCCGCGTCGTCGAGCTCGCGCACGTCGACGTGGAAGCGGGGCGGGAGCGGGGCGCGGACGAGGATGCGCCGGTAGCTCAGCGGCAGGTACTTGTTGCCCTTGCGGATGCCCTCGATGACCCGGGCGTTGGAGACCGCGTCGTCGAAGAGCCCGGGGTGCAGCGCGTACTGGCCGCACTCGGCGCGGAACTCCTCCGGCAGCGCGATGGTGCCGAGCTGCCTGCGCGTCCCGATGTCGACCCGCTCGACGCTGTACCAGTGGGGCCCGAAGTCGACGATGCCCCTGGACCGGAACTCCGGGGTGGGCTCGAAGCGGAAGTCGGCGCACTCCGCCCGGACGGCTTCGACGTCGTGCACGGGGGCCGGTGTCGCGGGCACCGTCCGCACCCGCGCCCGGACCCGTTCCGTCCAGGCGGACGGGTCGTCGGCGTCGGCGGGCGCGACCGTGAAGGAGACGTCGTGGAACCCGTCCTGCGCGGGACGCAGGGTGATCCGCATCTCCTGGTCGGTGCGGACCTCGATGGGGCCGAGGAACACCACGTCCGTCATCTCGACGTGCCGCTCCTCCGCGCCCGCGCCGAACGCCGCGACGGCCGCCGCCCGGATCATCTCCAGGCAGCCCGACCCGGGCATCAGCGGGATGTCGCCGACCCGGTGGTCGGTGAGCATCCAGTGCGAGTCGGGGCCGAGCACCGTGGAGAACACCACGTCGTCGGAGAGGTGGTCGTGCAGGCGCCGCCCGAGCAGCGGGTGGTCGGCGGGCTCGGACCACTTGCCGCCCCGCATCTCACGGAACACGTTCGGGGTGATGCGGGCGGCGTCCACGGCCATGCCGACGTCGCGCCAGGCGCCCCAGCTCACCGACAGGACCCGGGCGCCCGAGGCGGCGCGCCGGCGGGCGTAGGCGTCGAGGAAGTTGTTCGCGGCGCAGTAGTCGACCTGGCCGAAGTCGCCCACGACCGACGTGATCGAGGAGTACAGGACGGCGAAGTCGACGCCGTCGCCGAGGACGCGGTGCAGGGCGAGGGTCCCGGCGACCTTGGGGGCGAGGACCCGCCGGGCGGCCTCCCGGTCCCGGACGGCGAGCAGCCCGCCGCCCGCGACGCCGGCCGAGTGGAAGACGCCGTCGATGCGGCCGAACCGCCCGGTCGCCTCGGCGACCACCGCCGCGAGCGCGTCCTCGTCGGTCACGTCGCAGGACCGGGCCAGGACGGTCCCGCCCAGCTCCTCGATCTCCGCGAGGTCGCCGAGCAGCCGCCGGGTGGCCTCGTCCGTCCTGTCGTCGGCGAGGAGGGCGGGCCACGTCTCGCGCTCGGGCGGCGCGGTGCGGCCGAGCAGGACGAGGTTCGCCCGCACCGTCCGGGCGAGCTCGCGCGCTGTGGTGAGGCCGATGCCGCCGAGCCCGCCGGTGATGAGGTAGGTGCCGCCCTCGCGGAGGATGGCGGGCCGCTCCTCGGGGACCTCCACCGGGACGCCGGTGTACGACCACGCCCAGCGCTTCAGCCCGCGCCACGCGACCTGCCGGTCGGCGTCGTCGTCGCGCAGGCACTCGCGGAGCAGCCGGTCGGCGACGGCCTCGGCCGGCTGGCGGGACGGGGCGGCGAGGTCCACGCTGCGGCAGCCGACGTGCCGCAGTTCCCGGTTCATCAGGATGGCGGGGCCGAGCAGCGTCGCCTTGCCGGGCTCGTTCGCGCCCTCGCCCGAGACGTCCTGCATGTTGGTGCTGACGGCGACGATCCGCACGGGTTCGTCGGGGAGGCGGTCCTCCAGCGCCTGCGCCAGCAGGAGCAGCGCGTAGAAGCCGAGGTCGCAGGCTCGTTCGACGGCCTCGGGGGCGAGCGGGTCGGGTTCGGCGGCGGTGGCCGTCCAGCCGTGCACCACGCGGGTGGGGAACGCGCCGTCGCCGAGCGCGCCGAGGAGGGCCTCGTAGTCGTCCCGTTCGGTGGGACGCACCGTGAACCGGTCCGTGCCCGTCTCGGCGAACCCCGGCCCGGCCGTCACGCGGACGACACGCGCCCCCTCGGCCTCCAGGCGGTCCGCGAGATCCTCCACCGGCCCGGTGCCGGGGGTCAGCAGCAGCCACCGGGAGCCTTCCGGCACCGGGGGGATCTCCGCCGGGATCGGCCGTTCCGTCCAGACCGGGGCGTACACCGCGCGCTCCACCGGCAGGGCGCCCTCGTCCGGGTCCTCCGCGTCCGGGCTCGCCGTCCCCGCGGGGTCGGGGTCCAGCCAGTACCGGCGGCGCTCGAAGGGGTAGACCGGCAGCGGCACGCGGCGGCGGTCCCCGCCCGCGGCGCCGTCCCAGCCCACGGGGACGCCGGCGCTCCATAGCCGCCCCAGGGCCTCCAGGGCGAGGGTCTCGTCGTCGCCCTCGCCGAGCGGGTGCCGCATCGAGGTGGCGAGGACGGTCCGCGCACCGGGAAGGCACTGCCGCGCCGCGCCGGTGAGCGTGCGGCCCGGCCCCGCCTCCAGCAGGACGCGGTCCGCGCCGTCCGTCAGCGTCCGCACGCAGTCGGCGAAGCGGACGGCGCTGCGCAGGTGCCCGGCCCAGTAGCCGGGGTCGGTGGCCTGCTCGGCGGTGATCCAGGTGCCGGTGACGTTGGAGAGGAACGGGATCCGCGGCTCGTTCAGCCGCACGCGCGCGACGCGCTCCCGGAACGGTTCGACGATCGGGTCCATCATGCCGCTGTGGAAGGCGTGCGAGGTGACCAGCCGGCCGCATCGCACGCCCCAGGGCGCGAGCCGCTCCTCGAACGCGTCCACGGCGCCGTCCGGGCCCGCGACGACGGTCGCGCCGGGCCCGTTGACCGCGGCCACCTCGACGCCGCCGAGGAGCATCGGGACGACGAGGTGCTCGGGCAGCGGCACCGCCGCCATGGACCCGCGCGGCATGCCCTGCATCAGCTCGCCCCGCGCGGCGACGACCGCGACCGCGTCCTCGAGGGAGAGGACGCCCGCCAGGCAGGCGGCCGCGTACTCGCCGACGCTGTGCCCGAGGAGCGCGTCGGGCACGACCCCCCACGACGCGAACAGCCGCGCGACCGCGTACTCGACGGCGAAGAGGGCCGGCTGGGCGAGCCGCGTCTGCGCGAGCGCCTCGCCGGTGGCGCCCCCGTAGAGGAGATCGCGGAGGTCGGTGCCGATCAGGGGCTCCAGCATCTCGGCGCATTCGTCGATCACGGAGCGGAACACCCGCTGGGTCCGGTAGAGCCCCGCCCCCATCCCCGGGTACTGGGCGCCCTGGCCGGGGAAGAGGAGCGCCACGCCGCGCGCGTCCGGCGGGACGGGACGGGTGGACGCTGACGCGCCGGCCAGGTCCCGCAGGGCCGCGGCGGCGTCCTGCACGGTGGACGCGACCACGGTGCGGCGGTACGGGAATTCCCGGCGGCCGTGCTGGAGCGTCCACGCCACGTCCGGGAGGGGCGGCGGATCCGGCTCGCCGAGGTGTTCGGCGAGCCGCGCGGCCATCGCGGCCAGCGCGCCGCCCGTCCGCGCCGAGAGCGGGATCACCTGCGGGGAAGGGCGCTCCTCGGGGACGCGCGCGTCCTCCGGCGCCTCCTCCAGCACGATGTGCGCGTTCGTACCGCCGATGCCGAACGAACTCACCCCGGCGCGCCGCGGCCCCGTCCACGCCACCGGCTCGGTGTTGACGTAGAACGGGCCGGAGGTGAAGTCGATCGCCGGGTTCGGCTCCTGGAAGTGCAGCGTCGGCGGGATCGTGCCGTGGCGGACCGCCAGGCAGGCCTTGATGATCCCGGCGACTCCGGCCGCCGCGCCGAGATGCCCCACGTTGGTCTTCACCGAGCCGAGCGCGCAGTACTGCCGGCCGGCCGCCCCCGCCGCGCGGAACGCGTCGCTGAGCGCCGTCACCTCGATCGGGTCGCCGACGAGGGTGCCGGTGCCGTGCGCCTCGACGTACCCGATCGAGTCGGGCGGCACCTGCGCGACCGCGAGCGCCTCCATGATGAGCCGCGTCTGCCCCTCGACGCCCGGCGCGGTGTAGCCGGCGCGGTCGGCCCCGTCGTTGTTGATCGCGGAGCCGCGGATGACCGCGTACACGTGGTCGCCGTCGGCCCGGGCGTCCGCGAGCCGCTTCACCGCGAGAACGCCGACCCCGCTGCCGAAGATGGTCCCGGACGCCGCGGCGTCGAAGGCGCGGACGTGCCCGTCCGCCGAGCCGATCCCGCCGTCCACCCGCCAGTGCCCGCGCCCGTACGGCAGCCTGACGTCCACGGCGCCGACCAGGGCCATGTCGCACTCGCCCATCTGCAGCGACTGGCAGCCCAGGTGGATCGCGACCAGGGCCGTCGAGCACGCGGTCTGGACGGTGAAGCTCGGGCCCCGGAGGCCGAGCCGGTAGGAGACCGTGGTGGCCAGGTAGTCGGGCTCGGTGGCCGTCGCGACGCTCATGCCGCCGGCCGCGTCCACCGCCGCGGCGTTGCGCCGCACGAAGTCCGAGCCGTACCGGTACTCTCCGGCCCCGCCGAACACGCCGACGGTCCCCGCGTAGCGGCCGACGTCGTATCCGGCGTCCTCCAGCGCGCTGTGGCAGGTCTCCAGGAACAGCCTTCCCTGGGGATCGCGCAGTTCGGCGTCGCGCGCGGTGTAGCCGAAGAAGGCCGCGTCGAAGCCGTCCATGTCGTCGATCATCGGGCAGGCCTTGACGTAGTCCGGGTCCCTGATGATGCGCTCGGGAACGCCGGCGGCGCGCAGTTCGTCGTCGGTCAGGAAGCGGATCGCCTCGACGCCCTTGACGAGGTTGTCCCAGTATTCGCGGACGTTGTTCGCGCCGGGGAAGCGGCACGCCATCCCGACCACCGCGACGTCGTTCTCCCGAATGTCGTCGGCCATTTACCCGTCACCTTCCGTCCGGCGGGCGCGTGCCGCGCCGCGCAGTGCCCGCTGGCGCCCGCCCGGCGCGGGCCGGCGTGCTCTCCCGGCCTGGGGGGAAGCGTCGCCTCCGCCTGTCAGATAGCGGGCCATGGCTCTGATGTTCTGATGGCGGTAGAACGCGACGAGCGGTATCTCGCGTCCGAGTTCCGCGCTGAGGTCGGCGCGCACCTCGGCGATGGTCCGGGAGGTTCCACCGAAGTCGAAGAAGTTCACGTCGACCCCGATACCGCGTTTTTCCAAACGTTTCTCCCAGGCGTTCCGGACGAGGGCCAGCATCGCCGGCTCCACCTCGTGCACGCTCGGCGTCCCTTCTGTGGGCGACACGGTCGATACCACCACGCCCGGCGGCGGCCGGACCAGTCTCTTTTTGGAGGTCTGACCGGGTCTGACCTGGTCAGCGCTGTGCGTCTCGGCGATGCGGGGGCATCGGGCGAGCGCGCCCGAACAGGTCCGCCAGATGGTGGTCCGGCATCTTCGCGAGGTGCTCGCGCACCAGGGTCCGTGCCTCCTCCTTGTCGGCGCGGGGAATCTCGTCGAGCGTCGACAGGAAACCGCCCGCGGTGGCCAGTTCGTAGAACTCGTCGCGCAGCACGGAGCACAGCGCGGCGTCCTGGTACTCGCCGTCGAGGTAGAAGTAGTCCCGCAGTATTCCTTCGAGCGTCACGTTCCACTGGGTCAGCGCGGGAAGCGCGTGCTTGTTGTACAGGCCGAAGATGAATTCGACCCGGTGCGCGTTCTTCATATGAAACAGGTAGTTCAGCAGCAGGATGCTGGCCTCCGCACCGAGCCCCCGATCGTAGAGTTCGGGATCGCCGACGCCGGTCCCGATCACGTAGCTGCCCTCGTACTCCTCCTTCGCGGTCCACGTGACCGCTCCGACCCGCCGCCTGCTGCCTTTCTCCACCACGATGAGGAAATGGGTCCGGCCGTGCAGGTTCTCGTTCTTGAGGTCGTCCGCGGAGAACAGTTTCTGCTTTCCGAGCGCGTACCATCCGGACGCCGAGGAGAACCACTTGGCGAGGCGTTCGTAGTCGCCGGGGAGGCAGTGTTCGAGCGTGGTCAGGGTGCCGATCATGAGTGCTCCTCGCTATCCGATCTTCGCCGCGGGGCCCGTCGCGGCGGCCCCGCCGGCCGCGACCTCCGCCGCGACGCGGCTCCGGTCGACCTTGCCGTTCCCGCTGACGGGCAGTGCCGCCCGGTGTTCGAACGAGTCGGGCAGCATGTGCGGGGGCAGCGCGCCGAGGACCAGCGCCGCCAGGTCCGCGGGCGGCACCGGGCGTCCGGTGCAGACGGCCGCGAGCCCGCGCTCGCCGGGCTCCCCGACCGGGACGACGACGGCGTCGGCGACGTCCGGGTGCCGCCGCAGCACCGCCTCGATCTCGCCCGGTTCCACGCGGTAGCCGCGCACCTTGACCTGGTGGTCGAGCCGGCCGAGGTGGACGAGCAGGCCGTCCTCGACGCGCACCAGGTCACCGGTCCGGTACCAGTACTCGGGGGCGTAGGGACCCGGCCGGCACGGCGTCCGTGCGGGCGCCCCCGCCGGAAGCGCGTAGAACCGCCCGGTGTCGGACCGCGGGTCGAGGTAGCCGGGGAAGCGCTGCTCGCCGCGCAGGCACAGCTCGCCCTCCGCCGCGGCCCGCCCGTCGGGGCCGAGGACGACGTGCTCCACCGTCGGCAGCGGGCGGCCGATGGGCACCGTGCCGTTGGAGGTGGCCGGCCAGTCCGACGGCGCGCGCGGCAGTTCGTAGGCCGTGCAGAACACCGCCGCCTCGGTGGGCCCATAGGTGTTCTCGATGGCGCTGTGCGGCGCGGCCGCGGCCCATGTGGCGGCCTGCCGCACGGTCAGCCGGTCGCCGCCGAGGCGCGTGCGCCGCAGGCCGGGCATGCTCCCCGGCTCGACCCCGCCGGCGCGGAGGCCGAGGGACACCGCGTACGGCACCGAGAACCAGTGCGTGATCCCCCTGCGGTTCACGTACGCCGACGGCCGCAGCGCCTCGTTCCCCACGGGGACGACCACGGTCGCGCCCCCGCTCCACGCCGTGAACAGGTCGCACACCGAAGGGTCGAAGGTCAGCTCGAAGGTGTGCGACACCCGGTCGCCGGCGGCGGCCCGGTACCGCCCGGCGCAGGAGCGCAGGAACGCGGTGACGTTGGCGTGCGTGACGGGCACGCCCTTCGGCGCGCCCGTCGAGCCGGAGGTGAACAGGATGTAGGCGGTGTCGTCCGGTTCCACGGGTGCGGGCGCCGGGGGCGCGGCGGTCTCCGCGAGGCCGCGGAGCGACCCCGGCAGCTCGACGGCCGTCGCCCCCGCCGCCGCCGCGATCTCGGCCGCCCGCGCGGCGCCGGACTCGTCCGCGAGCAGCGCGTCGATCCCCGTGGCCTCGGCCGCGGCGCGGTTGCGGCGGGCCGGGACGCCGGGAGCCAGCGGCACCACCGCGGCGCCGAGCCGCAGCGCGGCGAGGTAGCCGGCGTAGGCCAGCGGCGTGCGCGCGCACAGCAGCCCGACGCGCCGGGGCGGCTCGCCGCGGCGCCGCGCCAGCAGCCCGGCGACGCCGGCCGCGGCGCGTTCCAGCTCGGCATAGGTCCAGCGGTCGCTGCCGATCTCCAGGGCGACGCCGTCCGGATGGCGCGCCGCGCCCGCGGCGAACCAGGAGTACAGGGAGCCGCCGGTCACGGGGCGCTCCCGTCCGCGGCGCGGGTGACGTACGCGACGAGGCGCGGCCCGCCCGGGAGGTCGTCGCGCAGGACGACGGCCGCGTCGGCGATCCGGGGGTGCGCGCGGAGCGCCGCCTCCACCTCGCCCGGCTCGATGCGATGGCCGTGCAGCTTGACCTGCCGGTCCATGCGGCCGAGGTACTCCAGCTCGCCGTCGGCGCGGCGCCGGACGAGGTCGCCGGACCGGTACGCCGCGCCGCCCGCCGCGTCCGGGACGAACCGCTCCGCGGTGAGGGCGGGCCGGTTCCGGTACCCCCGCGCGACCCCGGGCCCGCCGATCCACAGCTCCCCGGCGACCCCGGGCGGGGCGGGCTCGCGCCACCCGTCGCGGACCGTCACGGCCGTGTCCCCGATCGGCGAGCCGAGCGGGACGACCGCCGCGCCGGGCCGCAGCCGCGCGGCCAGCGACCACACCGTGGTCTCGGTCGGCCCGTACAGGTTCCACGCCTCCTCGGCCAGCCCGGTGAGGCTGTCGGCGAGGCCGGGGTCCAGCGCCTCGCCGCCGCACCAGGCGCGCCGCAGCCACCGGCCCGCCGGTGCGGCGAGCAGCAGGTGCCGCCAGCCGGTCGGCGTGGCCTGGACGGTGGTCACCCCCTCGTCCCGGACGAGCCCGGCGACGGACTCCGGGTCGTGCTCGGAGCCCGGAGGGGCGATGACGACGCGGGCGCCCACGCTCAACGGGAGGATCAGCTCGACGAGGGAGATGTCGAACGTCGGGTTCGTCAGCGCCAGGACCGCGTCCGTCCGGTCCAGGCCCGGGCGCTCCGCCATCGCCCCGAACAGGTGCGCGACGGCCCGGTGGGGCACCTCCACGCCCTTGGGCCCGCCGGTCGACCCGGACGTGTAGATGACGTACGCCGGATCGTCCGGGCCGGGGACGCCGGCGCGCCGGCGACGGGCGGGCGGGGCGTGTTCCCCCTGCTCCGCTTCCTCCTGGCACCGCTCCACGAGCAGCACGGGCGGCCCGGGCGGCACCGGCGGACCGGACGGTGAGCTGACGACCACCGCCGGCGCCGCGTCGGCGAGGAGGGCCGCGACGCGTTCCGGCGGATGCGCGGGGTCCAGCGGGAGGTAGGCGGCGCCCGCCCGCCACACGCCCAGCATCGCGACGACCAGCTCGGCGCCGCGCGGCAGGTGGAGCGCGACGAGGTCGCCGCGTCCGGCGCCCGCCGCCGACAGCCGGTCGGCGAACCGCTCGACCCGCCGATCCAGCTCGCCGTACGTCAACGTGCGGGACCCGTCGGACACCGCGACGGCGTCCGGCGCGCCCGCCGCCGCCCGGCGCACCGCGTCCGGCGCCATCGCGGCCCGCACCGGTTCTGCCGGAGGCGGCCCGGCGTCCGCGGCCGCGCTCGTCATCCGCAGCTCGCGTAGCGGCGCACAGGGCCGGCCGAGGGCGTCGCGGAGGAGGTCCGCCAGGCAGCCGAGCAGGCGTTCCGCGGTCTCCGCGTCGTAGAGCCCGGTGCTGTAGTGCAGTTGGAACCGCAGTTCCCCGGAGTTCGGCATCGTCGCCGTCAGGGCCAGGTCGGTCTGCACCGCCTCCACGAGCCCGGAGACATAGCGGCAGCGAGCCCCCTCCAGTTCCAGCGGGCGGTGATCCGTCCGGAAGAGCGTGAAGAGGGTCTGGAACACCGGCGTCGTGTGGAGCTGCCGCGGTGCCCGCGCCGCGTCGGCGAGCTCCAGCATCGACACGTCCTGATGGGCCATGGATTCGAGCAGCTCGCGCCGGACCCGCGCCAGCAGCGCCTCGAACGGCTCCGCGACGTCGACGGCCACCCGGAGCGGGAACGGACTCGCGAACAGGCCGACGACCCGCTCCACGTCCGGCCGGTCCCGTCCGGAGGCGGGGACGCCGAACACCACGTCGTCCTGGCCCGCGTACCTGGCGAGGACGGCGCTCCACACGGCGGCGAGCACCATGAACGGCGACGCGCGCCGGGCGGTCGCGAACGCGGTCAGCCGCTCCCGCAGCCCGGCGTCGAGCCGGACCTCGCGGGTGGCGCCGCCGGTGGCCGCCTCCGCCGGCCGCGGCCGGTCCGGGCGGACGACGGTGAACGGCGGCGCCGTCGCCAGCCGGTCCCGCCAGAAGGCCGCCGTCGCGTCGCGGCGGCCGTCGCCGCGCGCGGCGTTCCGGCGCCGCGCGTGGTCCCGGTAGGTGAGCGGCGGGGGAGGAGGCGCCCACGGCTCACCGCGCAGGGCGGCGTTGTAGGCGTCTCCGATCTCCTCCCACAGGATGCCGAGCGACCAGGCGTCGGCCACCAGATGGTGGACCACCAGCATGATCGCCGAGCGGCCCGCCGGGCACCGCAGGAGCACGGCCCGCAACAGCGGCGGGCGCGCCAGGTCGAAGGGCCGGGTCGCCTCGGCTCTCGCCGGCTCCCGCCAGTCCGCGCATCCGGTCGCGTCGAGCTCCGCCAGCTCCACCGGCGCGCACGGGTGGACGCGCGCCTCCGGGCGCCCCGCCGCGTCGTGGAAGGTGGTGCGCAGCGCCTCGTGCCGGTCCGCGACCCGACGCACGGCAGCGGCCAGGACGCCGGCGTCCACGGGCCCGTCGACCTCGTGCGCCGCGGCCAGGTTGTGCATGGCGGTGCCGGGCAGCAGCCGCTCGCGCAGCCACATCGTCTCCTGGACGGGCGGGAGCGCGTACCCGGCCGCCGGCGGGGCGGTCTCCCGCGCGCCCGGCGTCACGAGGCCGCCCCTTCCCGGAGGACGCGGGCGAGGCGCCGGACCGTGGGCTCCTGGAAGAACCGGAGCGGCGGGACGCGGGTGCCGAAGCGCCCGGACATGCGCGCCAGCGCACGGACCACGTGCACGGACGTGCCGCCGAGGCGGAAGAAGTCGTCGTCGGCGCCGACCGCGGGGAGCCCCAGCACCTCGGCGAAGATCTCCGCGATCGCCGCTTCGCGCTCGTCGCCCGGCTCGCCTCCCGCGGAGGCGGGGGCGGCGTCCGGCCTGGGGAGGGCGGCCCGGTCCAGCTTGCCGCCGGGCGTCCTCGGCAGCTCCGGGAGTTCCACGATGATGCTGGGCACCATCGCCGCCGGCAGCAGCCGGGCGGCGTGCCGGCGGAGCTCCCCGGCGAGGTCGTCTCCGGGCGCGTGCCCGCCGATGCCGGGCTCAGTCATCCGCGGCTCCGAAGCGCCGGGCCAGCCGTGCCACGGTGGCGAGCTCGAACAGGTCGCCCATGGTGACGTCCGCGCCGGGCTCCGCGCGGAGTTCGGCGAGGAGCAGCGCGGCCGTCCGCGAGTCGCCGCCGAGCTCGATGAAGTCGTCGTGCACCCCGACCCACCGGCGGCCGAGCACCCGGCACCACAGGTCGGCGACGCGTCGTTCGGCGGCGGTGCGCGGCAGCTCGAAGCGGTAGACGCCGGGCCAGGAGGCCAGGCGTTCCCGCACGGCCGCCGAATCGACCGCCCCACCGGGCCCGCGGGGGATCTCCGGCAGCAGGGCGATGGTCGCCGGGATCGCGGCGACGCCGAGCTCCGCGGCCACGTGCCCGGCGAGGTCGGGTCCGACCGCGTACGCGACCGGCACCACCAGCGCCGTCTCGCCCGGACCGAACGCGCCGCGCGGCATCACGACCGCCTCGCGCACGTCCGGATGGGCCGTGAGCACCTCTTCGATCCGTGGTGTCCCGAGCTCCGGGACGACCGTGTCAGACACCCGTCACCTCCTCTTCGGCGAGGCGGCGCCGATGCAGCTTCCCCGCCTCCGTGCGCGGCAGCTCCGCCACGAACCGCACCGTCCACGGCACCTTGTGGGGAGCGAGGAGGCCGCGCGCGTGCTCCGTCACGGCGGCCTCGGTGAGCGTGCTGCCCGGCCGTTTGACCACCAGGGCGACCAGCCGCCCGCCGAGCTGCTCGTCCGCCCGGCCGGCGACCGCGACATCGAGGATGTCGGGATGCTCGGCGAGCGCCCCCTCGACCTCGGCGGGGTAGACGTTGCCGCCGCCGACGATCACCATGTCGTGGCGGCGGGCGGCGAGGTACAGGTAGCCGTCGGCGTCGAGGCGGCCGACGTCGCCGACGCCGGCGAAGCCGTCCACCGTCCAGCGCAGCCCGCTGGAGGGCGCGCCGCCGGAGGGCGCGCCGAGTTCTCTGCCGACCGAGTCGCGGCCGGCGGTGCGGCGCATGAACACCTCTCCCTCGACGCCGGCCGGGACGAGCCGTCCGCCCGCGTCGAGGATGCGGATCTGCGTGCAGAAGCCCCGGCCGACGCTTCCCGGCCGCTCCAGCCACTCGTCTCCGCGCAGCACCGTGGTCCCGATCGCCTCGGTGGCTCCATAGACCTCGTACAGGCGGGTCGGGCCGAGCAGGTCGATCCAGGCGCGCTTGACCTCCGCGGGGCAGGGCGCGGCGGTGTGCATCACCGCGTTGAGCGACCGCAGCGAGAAGGAGGACCGGCGCGCGGCCAGGAGGCCCCACTGGAGATGGACGGGGGTCAGCTGCGCCCACTGGACCGCGTGCTCGTCGATGGCGCGGAGCATCCGGCGGGGGTCGAACCTCGGCAGTACCACCAGGGTGTCCCCGTTCAGAAGGCCCTCCCAGCAGCACATGAACGGCGCGGCGTGGTGCAGCGGTCCCGCGATGAGCTGGCGCTGCCCGCTCCGCCACCCCACGGCCCGCAGCATCGCGTTCGGCACTCGTGCCGGGTCGTGGTCGAGCGGGCGCGGGTGCTCGATCAGGCGGGGAGCCCCCGACGAGCCTCCCGTGGCCAGCAGGTGGCCGCCCGTCGCGCCCGGCACCGGCCGTCCGCCCCCCGGCGCGCGTGCGGACGCGGCGTCCGCCGGCCGCACCGCGGACCGGTGCGCGGACAGCTCCTCCAGCAGCCGGGCCGACTCCGGCTCGGGCATCAGCGGGTCCACGGGCAGGAACGGCAGCCGCGCCCGCATGCACGCCGCGAACACGATCACGGTGCGCGCGTCGTTCGCCGCGTCGATCACCACCACGGGCGGGCGCGGGGCCGCGGCGGCCGGGACCGCCAGCCGTGCGGCGAGATCGGCCGAGGCCGTGTCCAGCTCCGCGCGGCTGACCACCACGTCCGGAGCGCCCGGCCCGCCGTCGACGATCAGCGCGGGCTCGTCCGGACGGTCGCGGGCCAGCCGCCGGAACCGCTCGTCCGCCGGAACGGCGCCGCCGGTCACCGCGCACCCCCGGACGGCATCCGGCGCAGGCCGGCCGCGACCGACCGCAGGCTCACCGGCGTCTCGACGTGCTCGGCGCGCAGCCCGCCGAAGCCGCGGCCGGCGAGCGAGCGCACCAGGCGGGGCACCCGTCGCAGCCGTCCGCCGGCCGCCACGTAGTCGTCGTCGAGATCCACGCGGTCCACTCCCTCGTGCGCGGTCAGGAACGCCTCGCGGAGCGCCCGCTCGGCGGCCGGGTCCACCGCGCCGGCCACGGCCGGGGCCGGCGGCGTGTGCGGTTCCCCCGGGGCCGCCGGGTCGAGCCCGATGGCCGCGCCGAACTCGTCGCGGCGCGTACCGCCGGCGGCGGCGTCGGCCAGCCGGAACAGCGCGCGGACCGTCCAGGACAGCAGCCGGTCGATCTCCGCGCGGGGCACGAGCGCGGTGTCCGCGTCGAGCGCGAGCGTCAGCTCCTCGCCCAGCACCCGCGCCTGGAACAGGGCGTAGCCCGGGCGGCCCTGGTCGCTGCCGGAGTGCTCGACCGGCGGTTCCGCGCCGTCCTCCCCCCGCCCCGCCGGGGGGCGTGCCGCGGCCGGACCGGGGAGGAAGTCGTAGTCGAGCTGGAACTCCGGGACGAACCCGCGCCCGCGCGCGGCGCGCACCACGGTCTCCCGGAACTCGTCGGGCGGGTACTCCGAGTGGGCGTAGGCACGCACGGACTCCCGCCACGTCCGCCGCACCACGTCCGCCATGACCGGGTCCCCGGACAGGTCGAGGAGGAGATGGACCGGCTGGTAGAGCCCGAGGACGCTCGTACGCTCGGCCGCCGTCGTCCGGTTCGCGCACAAGCTGCGGACGGGCACGCAGGCCCGTCCCGTGCGCAGGGCCAGAACCGTCGCGAAAGCCGCGAGCACGACGGTCGGGAGCGTCACCCGGTGGAGCCGGGCGGCCTGTGCGGCGCCGGCCAGCAGTTCCGGCGAGCGCGTCGACGCCTCCACGTACCGCGGCGTCCCGGGCGGCGCCGGCGGGCCGGTGAACAGCGGACCGGGCGCACTGCCGAACACCCCGGCGAGATGGGCCAGCGCCGCGTCGGCCTTGGCCCGTCCCGCGGCCGACCGCTCGTGGTCCGCGCGGGCGAGCGGTTGCAGATGCGCACGGCCCCCGGCCGGAGCACCGCCGCGGCCCCGGAGCGCCGCCTGGAACTGGCGCCGCAGCTCGACGACGGCCCCGCCGTCCATGACCAGCCGGTCGCCCGCGAAGCCGACGGCCGGAACCCGCCCCTCCTTGACTCCGAGCACCGCCCGCCACCGCGGCCGATCCGCGTCGGCGGCGCCGGGACGGCGGAAGCCGCCGAGCGTCCCCGCGACGTCCCGGCGGAACTCGCCCAACGGGACGGGACGCAGCGGCATCGGCACCGCCCCGGCGGCGTGGAGGCGCTGGCGGGGCAGGCCGTCGCCGCCGAGCGGCAGGCTGGTGCGCAGGATCTCGTGCCGGGCCGCGAGCTCTGCGAAGGCCGCGCGCACGACGTCGACCGTGGGGCGTTCCGGGAGGTACCAGACGTCCGGCATCGGGGGGTACGACTCGTCCGGCGGATTCCAGTACTGGCTCCACCAGACGGCCTCCTGGTACCAGGTGAGCGGGCCCTCGCGCCCGGCCGGCCCGGCCATCAGAAGAGCCCCAGCTTTCCCGTCCGGCGCGCGTGCCGGACGCTCACCCACAGCAGCCCCATGGCCAGCGCCCCGGCGACGACGGCCTCGCCGAGCAGGACCGCCAGACCCGGAAGCCGGGCCGTCAGCCCCTCGTGGCCGGACGTCACGGCGCGCAGGGCGTCCAGCACCCGCGTCGGCGGCAGCGCCTCTCCGACGGCGCGCAGCGGGTCCGGCAGGACGGCCAGCGGGTAGGTCACCCCGCACAGGAGGGTGAACGCTCCCCGCGTGATCTGCAGGGCGCCCGACGCGTCCTGCAGCGACAGCGACGCCGTGGCGAACACCGCGCCGAGCGCCATCAGCACCGGGAAGGCGAACGCGAGCACCGCCAGCCAACGGGCGAGGTCCGCCCCGTCCAGCGGGACGCCGAACAGCAACCGCATCGACGCCGCGGCGCTCACGAAGACCACCAGCACGGGGACGGCCTGCGCGGGGACGGCGCCGAAAAGCAGGGTGAACCGGGAGGCGGGGCTGGCGAACATGGTCTCGAACGAGCCCCGCTGGCGCTCCTGGCGCAACGCCAGCCCCGGCCCCCACAGGACCGCGGTGATCCACAGGTAGACGGACCAGCCGAGGTAGAGGAAGGCGACGTAGTCGCCGGTGCCCGCCCGGCGCTCGAACGCGGCGACGGACTCGGGCCCGCCGCCGCTGAAGGCCGTCGCCTGCGCGATGTACGCGAGCGGCAGCAGCAGCATCCACAGTGCCAGCGCCACGATCTCGGCGGGATAGCGGCGCATGAGCCGCAGCTCCTTGCGGGTCGTCGCGGCGATCGCGCGCAGCTCGCCCTCGACGCGGTTCACTCGGCCGCCCCGGGGGCGGTGACCGCGAGGAAGACGTCGTGCAGCGTCACCGGCTCGACGTCCACGCCGTGGATCGTCGCGCGGTGCCGGTTGCCCGCCTCCACCAGCAGGGGCAGCAGGTCCACCCCGGGGGCCAGGTGCAGGGTCATCTCGATCCGGGGGCCGTCGACGGACTTGTCCGCCACCGTGGCGAAAGCGCCGACGGCCTCCAGCAGGTCGCAGTCGCCGGCCGGATCCGCCAGGCTGAGCCGGACGCGGGCGACCTGGGTGGCCTTGACCAGCCGCTTCAGCTCGTCCGGGGTCCCGAGCCGGGCGACCCGGCCGCGGTCGACGACGGCGACCCGGTCGCAGATCTGCTCGGCCTCCGCCATGTCGTGCGTGGTGATCAGCACGCTGTGCCCGGCGTCCCGCAGCCGGCGGACGTGCATGCGGAGCCGCTCGGCCGAGCGCGGGTCGAGGCCGGACGTGGGCTCGTCGAGGAGCAGCACCGTCGGTTCCTGGAGGAGGGCCCGCGCGAGCGAGAGGCGCTGCCGCATCCCGGTCGAGTACCGCTCCGCGTAGTCGTCCGCACGGTCGAGGAGCTCCACGTCGTGCAGGACCTGCTCGATCCGTCGCGGCGTCTCCCGGGGCGGCAGGTGGTAGAGCGCGGCGAAGTACTCCAGGTTCTCCCTGCCGGTCAGCTTCCAGTAGACGCTCCGCTCACCGCCGAGCACCACGCCGAGATGCCGCCGCGCCTCCCGCGGCCGGGACACCGCGTCGACCCCGCACACCTCGACGGTGCCGCGGGTCGGCTCCAGCAGCGTCGCGATCACGCGGACGGTGGTCGACTTCCCGGCGCCGTTCGGCCCGACGAGTCCGAAGACCTCGCGGTGCCCGACCGTGAGGTCGACGCCGTCGATCGCCGGGACCTCGCGCCGGGTGTCGGGCGCCCGGCGCAGCCGGTGAGCGATGGTCCGCCGCCCCTGCCGGAAGACCTTGGCCACGCCGGTCAGCGCGACCGCGGCGCCGCCGCTCACTCGGCGCACCGCCGGACGCGGTCCCCGCGGCCGTTGATCAGTGCCATGCTCACGGGCCAAGTCGACCAACCGGGCGTCATACCGGACAAGTCACTCTTCGGAGGTCCACGTCCGGTCCGCTGATCCGATGTCACACAAGAGGGACATCCGAACAAGCGGCGACGTCTCATTTAATTGACAGGGAAGACCGGGATGGTGTCACTTACCATGCACACAAGTTGTTGATCATTCCGGGGAGGTCGCGGACGGCATGGCGGGCTACGCAGCGGCACCGGAAGGCACGGATGCCGGGTTGCGGACCATCTGGGAGGAAGTCCTGGGGGTCCCGGTCAGTGATCACGACTCGTTCTTCGAGCTCGGCGGAGACTCCCTGGCGGCGGCCAGGATCCTGACCCGGGTCCGCGAGCGCACCGGCGTTTCGCTGACGATCCTCGACATCTTCGACGCGCCCACCCTCGCCGAGTTCTCGTCCGTCCTCGGCCGATCGACGGCCCATCCCGGATGACCGGGGACGGCCTCTGGCTGACGCGCCTGACCGGAGCCTCCGCGGAACCCGCGATCCGGGTGTTCGCCTTCCCCAACGCGGGCGCCGGGCCCAACGTCTTCACCGGTCTCGCCCGGCACCTGCCCGCCTGGCTCGGACTGTGGGCGGTGGCCCTGCCGGGCCGCGAGGCCCGGTTCAACGAGCCCCCGCGCACGGAACTGGCCCCCCTGACCGCCGACCTGGCCGAGGCGCTGCTCCCGCACTCGACCCGCCCGTACGTCCTCTTCGGCGACTGCTCCGGAGCCCTGCTCGCCTACCTGGTATCGCACCGCGTCCGCGAACTCGGCGGCCCCGCGCCGGCCCGCCTGGTGGTGAGCGGGTACCCGCCGCCGGACCAGGCGAACCGCACGCCGGAAGAACTGCTCGCCCTGGACTCGGCGGAGTTCTGGAGCCGGCTCGTCGCCCTGGGCGGCATACCGCCGGAGATCGCGGCGGCCGACGATCTGCGCGAGGTCTTCGAGCCCGCGTTCCGCGCCGACTACCACCTGCTGGCGCAGTACGAGCACCGGCCCCTGCCACCCCTGGACACCCCCATCATCTCGCTGTCCGGGCCGGGAAGTCCGAACCGGCACCGGTACGCCGCCGGCTGGGCGGCGCACGGAAACGGAGGCCCCCACCACGAGGAGGTCGGGGACGGCGGCCGTACCACCGATTCGCCCGCCGCCCTCGGAGCGCACCTCGCACAGATGCTCGGAGACCTGGCACCCCCGAAGGATTGATGAGCTTGGGACAGAGACAGGACGACATCCGTTCCCCATCGGTGCACGAGATCATCGGCGCCGCCGCGGCGGACCGCGCGCCACAACTCGTCTTATTCCTGCACGACGGCTCGCTGCTGATGAGAGGCGTCCTCAGCGCACTGGAATCCGCTTCCCGGTTCTACCGCGTGACCGCGGTCCAGGCGGCCGCCGAGGTTCACGCGCTCCTCCGGGAGACGTGCGAACCGCCCATTCTGCTGCTCGCCCTCCCGCAGGTCATCGACGACCGGTTCATGAGCGACCTGCGCGACTGGACGCAGCGCTCCCTGGTCCTCGGCATCTCCCAGGGGCTCGACCGCGGCCGGCTCAGCGCGCTGGTCCACGCCGGGCTGCACGGCTACCTGGACATGACCACCGAGGCCAGAACCCTCATCGTCGCGCTCAGCATCGTCGCCCGGGACCGCTTCTTCCTGTCCGGATCGATCGGCGGGGAGCTGTTCTCCGAGGCGGCCGGGCCGCCCCCTCCCGCCCCGGTCGTCCTCCCGAGCGGACTGACCCAGCGGGAGGGCCAGGTGCTGGCGCTGGTGGCCGAGGGCTGGACGCACAAGCAGATCAGTTCGAAACTCGGCCTGTCGAAGGCGACGATCGACACTTACGTCCAGCGAATCCGGCAGAAACTCGGCCTTCGCAACAAGGCCGACCTCACCCGCGCCGCAGTCCAGTACGGTCTCGGCCCCGTGGAAAGCCCACCGGCTCCCGTGCACGTGCCGAAAATGTTATCCGTGCAGGTCAAACCACACATTGGGACCCGTTGAGGACTCCCCCCATCACCAGTAGGGCCATTCGTCGCAGTTCGCTCCCGCCAACGCGTCCAAGCGGCGGTACGGCGTCCCGCCCGGACGCTTCCGCCGCACCCCGACTGAACCGCCGAACGAACCTGCCGCGAGGCGCTGATGCGGGCGCCTGGACGGGGATGAGGCCGTCCGGGCTGCGTACGTCCGGCCGCCGGAGCGGTTCGGCGACGGTCTGGAGGGCATGTTCGTCCAGGCCATGACGGGCCGAGACCGGGCTGCGCCTCCTTGGCCTGGTCGGCCTGTACGATCCGCCGCGCCCGCAGGTCGCCGACGCCGTCCGGCGCTGCCATGACGCCGGACTGCGCGTCCACATCGTCACCGGCGACAACGGCGCCACGGCCGCCGCCGTCGCGGCCGAAGTGGGCATCGGCGTCCCCCGGCTGCACGTCGTCGCCATGGGACGTCGCCGCCGCCGCGGTCATGCCCGCACTCAGGAGGTGGCGGTATCGCGCACGATGCGGCGCGACAGCTCGGCGATCTCGGTGTGGCCGCGACTCATCGCCCCGGTGGGATCGGCGCCCGTCCACACCCCCGCGAACACCGTGATCGCGCCCCGCACGGCGGCCCGGCGGCGCACCCGCTCCAGCCAGGCCGGGTCGGCTTCGCCGGCCCGGCTCGCCTTCCCGACACTCACCTGACGGCCGCCCACAACGCCGCAGCGCCTCGGGGCCACGTCGCGCGATCTCATCCCGCATGTCCACCTCGCCGTTCCGTCGAAGCCCGGATTCTTCAGGCTGTCACCTCACTTGCTGTGCACCTTCATGCCGGTCGCGACAGATCATCCCTAATGGGCCTGGCACCTGATGGCTCAATGTTTTAGCATCCCCAGTGCAACATGTTCGGATGGGACGCGCGTGAGACGGGGCTTACCGCAGACCCTGGTCGACGGGAGTCGCAGTGCAACCAGTACGCAGGAACATCGGACAAGGCCGTCGCGCAGTGCACTGGGCCGCCATCGGGGTCGTCGCCCTGGCCTCGACCGCGGCGGCGTGCGGAGGGGAGGGCGGCAGCGGAAAATCCGCGAGCGTCCTGCAGGTCGCCACTCAGCAGACGCCGGCGCAGCTCGACTCGTGCGGAGCCAGCAACGGGTCCGAGCTGGCGTATGTCAACGTCCTGTACGCGCCGCTCATCAAGGCCGACGACAAGACCGGGAAGCTCGGCCCGGGGCTCGCGGAGAGCTGGGAGTTCTCCGGCGACAAGCTCAGCCTCAGGCTGACGCTCAAGCCCGGTCTGAAGTTCCAGGACGGCACCGTGATGGACGCCGCGGCCGTCGCGAAGAGCCTGACGCAGTGCAAGAAGATGGGAAATCAGGTTCCCGAGGAGGTCACCGCCATCACCGCCGAAGGCGACCGGACGGTGGTGTTCAAGCTCGGCAAGCGCTACGCGGCCCTGCCCGATCTGCTCTCGGGACGCATGGGCATGATCGCCTCGCCGACCGCCCGCGAGAAGGAGGGCGAACGGTTCGCGAGCCGGCCCGTGGGCGCCGGCCCCTACAAGCTCACGGACTACAAGCCGGGTGTCTCGGCGGAGCTGACCCGCTGGGACGGCTACACCGAGGCGGGCACTCCCGCCGCGAAGGTCGAGAAGATCAAATGGCGGATCCTGACGGACAACTCGGCCCTGGCCGGTGAGGTGGCCGCGGGAAACGTCGACTACGCCTGGGGCTTCAACACCACGCTGATCGCGCAGCTGAAGGACCAGCCGGGGATCACGCTCGGCGGCAACGACATCGCGACCGGCTGGACCTCGATCAACCTCAACCGTTCCAAGCCGCCCCTCGACGACGTGCGCGTGCGCCAGGCCATCAGCCATGCGATCGACCGCAAGGCCATGGCCCAGGCGGTGTCGGGCGGGGTGTGGACGACGCCCACCTGGGGCCCGTATCCGCCCAACAGCCCCTTCTATGACGCGAGCGTCGAGAACGCCCAGCCCCACGACCTCGAGAAGGCCAAGGAGTTGCTGAGGCAGGCCGGCCACGGCGACGGTCTCACCATCAAGGCCGTGGCCCTCAGTTCCTTCCCGTACGCCGACAACGCCGTGGTCCTCAAGGACCAGCTGGCGAAGGCGGGCATCGACCTCCAGGTCAAGACCATGCCCACGGCGGAGGCGACGAAGAACTTCTACCCCGGTACCGAGAACCTGATGCTGATCTCGGCGATGGGCGGTACCTCCCCCTTGTACGTCTACCCGAGGTTCTACGGGCAGGACTCGCCCGCGAACGTGGGCAAGGGCGAGACCGCCGAGACTCCGCTCGTTCGGGAGCTGCTCACCACCTACGGCGAGGAGGAGCAGAAGAAGATCATGAAGCGGATCAATGCCGTGGCCGCCGACGATGTGCCCTTCATCGGCCTGTACTTCATCCCCGAGCCGCTCGCGTGGCACTCCGACGTGACCGGTGCGAAGGAGACCACGTCCGTCCAGGGCAACGTGAACCTCGCGTACCTGGGGCTCGACCGATGAGCCGGCAGGCTGCGGCAGCGGGCGCGGGAGGCCGGCGCTCATGACGGAGACGACGGGCACGGGCGGCGGGACGCTGGCCGGAGAAGCGCGACGCCCTCGCAACCTTCACCTCACGGCGTCCGGCAGCATCCACGACGACGCGACCGCGCAGCGGCTCGGTTTCCGGGGCGGCACGATCGCCGGCAGCTACCACATGGAGCAGGCCGTGCCGCTGGTGCTCCGCCTCTTCGGCCGGGAGTGGTTCGAGAGCGGGACCATGGCCGCGTACTTCCGGCGCGCCACCGTCGACGGCGAAGCGGTGCGGGCGTTCGCGCGGCCCCCCGCGGCGGAGGCGGGACGAGCGGAGCTGTGGATGGACACCGCGGAGGGGCAGCGCGTCTGGGAGGGCTCGGCCACGGCCGGGAACCCCCGGGGACGGAGCGGCCTCGCGGACAGGATGACCGACCGCGGAGCCGACGAGGTCCGGATCCTGTCCTCCCTCCAGGTCGGGGAGGTGATCGATCTGGGCGAGCTGCGGCTCGACGGCGAGCGGCAGCGTGACCGCCTGCGCCGCGACCTGGTGACCGAGCCCCTCGATTGGTACGCGGAGTCTTCGCCCTGGGGCCCCGCCGTCGCGTCGCCTCCCACCGAGGTGTGGTTCACCTTCGAGTCGGTGAAGAAGGCCATCGCCGAGCGGCGCGGGGCCGGGGTGGGACTGTACGGGGCGATCGAGATCCGCCACCTGACCGGTCCGCTGCTGCTCGACGAGACCTATCACGTCTCCAGCACGGTGCGAGCGCTCGGATGCACTCCGAAGACGGAGTACATGTGGACCGAGACGGTCGCCAGTCGCCGCGGTACGCCGGTCGCTTCCGTGCTGATGATGAGCCGGGTCATGAAGGCGTCCTCGGATCTGTACTCATGAGCCGGCCGCCGCTGCGTGACATGTCCCGCCCCGCCGCGCTGGGGCACCTGAGCGTCGTCGACCTCAGTTCGGGTGTGGCCGGCCAGTACTGCGGGAAGCTGATGGCGGGCTACGGCGCCGACGTCACCCTGGCGGAACCGAGCGGGGGCACGCCGACGCGCCGGGAGCCGCCCTTCGCCGCGGACGACGACACGGGCTCTCTTCTCTTCCGTCAGCTCAACCAGGGAAAGGCGTCCGTGACGCTGCCGGACGAGGAGCCGGCCAGGGAGTCGCGGCTGCGAGCGCTCGTGGCCCGTGCCGACGTGGTCATACGGGACGCGGGGACCGTCCTGCCCCCGCTCGCTCCGACGGTCGTGGAATGCCTGGTGAGCGATTTCCCGGAGAACGGTCCGTACGGAGGCTGGAGCGCTGACGAGATGGTGCACCAGGCCCTGTCGGGCTACATGAACGCGACCGGCCGCAGCGACCGGCAACCCTTGTACGGCGTCGGCCGCCGGGCCTACTACGCCTGTGGCACCACGGCCTTCGTGTCGGTACTGGCGGCACTGCACGAGCGACGCCGCTCCGGACGCGGGCAAAGGGTCCGCGCCTCGGTCTTCGAGTCGATGGCCGCCATGGGGCAGAACTTCGTGACCCAGTACAGCTACAACGGCACGACCGAGACCAGGGCGCGCTATACCGGACTGCTGGCCACGCTCCGCTGCGCCGACGGCTACATCGTGATGTTCGCGATACGCGACCCCGCGGCGGTGTGCCGGACGTTCGGCGCCGAGGAGCTCGTCGACGATCCCCGCTTCGACCGGCCCGGGTCGCTCATCCGCAACTGGGACGAGCTGGTGAAGGTCTTCCAGGAACGCGCCCTGCGGATGACGACCGAGGAGGTGGTCACCCGGGCGCAGGAGCTGAGGGTGAGTTGCGAGCGGGTCTGGACCCTGGAGGAGCTGGTGGCATCCGATCAGTGGCGCGACCGGGGATTCGTGCGCAGCCTGCGGTCCTCCCGCGACGGCAGGGAGGAGCAAGCCCTCGGACCGGTGTTCCGCATTTCCGGCTCGCCCTACCTCGCCGACATGCCCAGCCCCGGCCTGGCGGACCCCGGGAGCCCGGGGGAGGACCGGTGATCGCCGAGGCGGCCGGCTCCCCGCTGCCGGAGGCCACCGGACCCCTCGCCGGCGTCCGGGTGATCGACATGACCACCGCGTGGGCCGGGCCCATGGCGACCCGCAGCCTGGCATGGCTCGGGGCCGAGGTCGTCAAGATAGAGCCGCCGCGCCGTCCCGACGGCTGGCGCGGGTTCCTGACCGGCGGTCCACCCCACCACTACCCCGACTTCGATCCCGGCGAGAAGCCCTACAACCGCGACCTGCTCTTCAACACCCAGGGCCACGACAAGCTCTCGCTGTCGCTGGATCTCAAGAGGCCGGGCGGGGTGGAGGTCGTGCGGCGCATGGCCGCGGTGAGCGACGTCCTGATCGCCAACTTCACTCCCGGCGTTCTCGACCGCCTCGGCATCGGCTACGAGGCGATCGCCGCGGTCAACGACCAGATGGTCGTCGTGGAGATGCCGGCCTTCGGGTCGACCGGCCCCATGTCCACCCACCAGGGCATGGGCAAGACGATGGAGGCGGCCTGCGGCATGGCGGGGCTGATCGGGTACGGCGACGACGACGAACCGGTGCTCACCGGCCCGGCGATCCTCGACCCGATCGGCGGGCTCAACGCGGCCGCCGCCGTGCTCACCGCCTTGGAGCTGCGAGCGCACGACGGTACCGGGTGCCACGTGGAGGTGCCGCAGACCGAGGCCGCGGCGCACTGGATCGGCGAGTTCGTCCTCGAACGGCTGGAGGGAGGGGCGCCGCCCGCTCCGGACGGCAACCGCGTGCCGGGCGCCGCCCCCCACGAGGCCTTCCCGGCCGCCGGCGATGACGAGTGGGTCGTCGTCGCGGTGCGCGACGACGCGGAGTGGCGAGCACTCTGCCGCGTCCTCGGCCGTTCCGACCTCGCCGCCGACGGACGCCTCGCGACGATCGAGGGCCGGCTGGCCCACCAGGATGAGATCGAGGAGGCGGTGGCGGCCTGGACCCGGACGCGCGGCAAGCGTGCGGCGGCCGAGGCCCTGCAGGCCGCCGGCGTGCCGGCGGCGCCCGTCTGCGACGGCACCGAGGTCGCCACCGACCCCGGGCTGCGCGCCTGCGGATTCCTCACCACGCTGACCCACCCCGAAGCCGGCACCCACGCCTACCCCGGGCTGGGCTTCCGGCTGGACCGCACGCCCGGGGGGATCCGGCGGCCCGCCCCCGTCTTCGGACAGCACAACCGGGCGGTGCTCACCGGCCTGCTCGGGATGACCGACGAGGAGGTCGCCGAGCTGTACGCGAGCGGCACGGTGACCGACGAACCCGTGATGGACGACCCGCCCCGCCGACCCCCGCGCCGGGTTCGCCGAGACCCGGCCGGCGGAGGACCCGCCCGATGACCCGACCCAGGAAAGGTGCCGTCATGACCGACCGCCCTACGGCGTACCGGCCGCTGCCGCCCACGGCGTCCGCCGTCGACCCGGGGCCCGAGGCCGAGCAGTTCCGCCGCGAGTTCCGCGCCTGGCTCGATGAGCACGCGCCCTCCGGGTTGCGCGGCGTCGAATGGCCGGCCCCGCCCGACAGCCCTCACACCGAAGCGCTCAAGGCATGGGGGAAGGTGCTGTGCGAGGCCGGCTACATGTGCGTCTCCTGGCCGCGCGAGTACGGCGGCCGGGGCCTGGGGCCCGTGGAGGTCGCGATCATGAATGAGGAGTTCGACCGGGCGGGGGTCCCGCGGGTGACCCGCGGACGGGCCGAGACGACCGTCGGCCCCGCCATCATCGCCCACGGCACCGACGAGCAGAAGGCCTACTTCCTCCCGCGGATCATCTCGGGGGAGCACGTGTACTGCCAGGGCTTCTCCGAGCCGGGTGCCGGGTCGGACCTCGCGGGCCTCCGGACGTCGGGCGTGGTCGACGGGGACGAGCTCGTCATCACCGGCCAGAAGGTGTGGACCTCCGGCTACTACGAGTCCACCATGATGTTCTGCCTGGTCCGTACCGACCCGGACGCCCCCAAGCACGCCGGGATCAGCTACGTCCTGCTCCCCGTCGCCGACAACGGGCCGGGCAGGGGCGTGGAGTTCCGGCCGATCCGCCAGCTCAACGGCCGCTCGGGCTTCGCCGAGACCTTCCTCGAAGGGGCGCGGGTGCCCCTGTTCAACGTCATCGGCGGCCTCAACCAGGGCTGGCGGGTCACGGTGACCACCCTCGGGCATGAGCGGGGGAACCGGGCGACGATCGCCCATGTCGGCTACGCGCGGGACTTCTGGGCCCTCGTCGAAGAGGTCCGGGCCCGCGGCCTCGCAGACGACCCGGTCGTCCGGGAGAGGCTGGCCTGGGCCTGGACCCAGATCGAGACCATGAGGTTCTCCGGTCTCCAACTGCTCGCCGCCCTGGCCGCGGGGCAGGACCCGACGGCGCGGGCCGAGAACGGCTCCGTCACCAAGATCCGGTGGTCGGAGTACGCCCGCCGGTTCGGTGAGATCGCCCTCGATCTCCTGGGCCCCGAGGCCCTGACCGCGGGCGGGGCCGACGAGGAGGGGCCGGGACGCTGGCAGGAGCGGTTCCTCTCGGCCCGGTCGGGGACGATCTGGGGCGGCACCGCGGAGGTGCAGCGCAACATCATCGCCGAGCGGGTCCTCGGGCTCCCCAAGGAGCGCACGGGGGCGGGCCGATGAGTCTCGCCGTCACCGCCGAACAGGAGGATCTGCGCGCCGCCGTCGGCCGGTTCCTCGACACGCGCTCACCACTGGCCCGTGCCCGCGAGCTGATGGGGCGACCGGTGCAGCACGACCCGGACGTCTGGCGCGCCCTCGCCGTCGACCTCGGTGTGCACGGCATAGGCATACCGGAGAAGCACGGCGGCACCGGAACGGATGTGCAGACGCTCGCGCACGTCTTCGAGGAGACCGGCCGGGTGCTGCTTCCCGGTCCGCTGCTGACGACCCTCGGCCTGGCCGTCCCCCTCCTGCTGGCCAGCGGCGACGACGAGGCCCAGGCCCGCCACCTGCCCGGCATCGCCGCCGGGGAGAGCGTCGTCACGGTCGGCTGGCTGGCGCCCGGCGCGGACTGGGACGCGGTCGGAGGCGCCGCGACCGCCGTCTCGCGCCCCGGCCGCGGATGGACCGTCAGCGGCCGGGTGGCACTGGTGCTCGACGGGCTCGCCGCGGACGTCTGCCTGGTCGTCGCCGGCACGCCGGCCGGGCCGTCGGTGTTCGCCGTCGACACCGCGGGCCCCGGCGTGACACGGCATCCGGTGCGGGCACTCGACCCGACGCGCGGGCTCGCCGAGATCGTCCTGGACGACGCGCCGTGTTCCCCGATCGGCGAGGAGGGGGCCGGGAGCGCCATGCTCGCCGCCGCCCGCGATCGGGCGTACGTCCTGCTGGCCGCGGAGATGGTGGGTGCCGCCCAAGCATGCCTGGACATGGCCGTCGGCTACGCCCGGCAGCGCCGCCAGTTCGGCCGCGAGATCGGCTCCTTCCAGGCCATCAAGCACAAGTGCGCCGAGGTCCTCGTCGAGATCGAGGGCGCGCGGTCCTGCGCCCGGTACGCCGCGTGGGCGTGCGGGGCGAGCGCGGAGGAGGTGCCCGTGGTGGCGGGCCTGGCGAAGGCGGCGGCCGCCGAGGCGTTCTTCCGCGCCGCCGCGGAGAACCTGCAGATCCACGGAGGGATCGGCTTCACCTGGGAGCACGACGCGCACCTGTTCCTCAAGCGCGCCAAGGCGGGCCAGGTGCTGTTCGGCGACACCACGGCCTTCCGGCTGCGGCTGGCCGACCGGCTCGGGATCTGAGACCTCGGGAATCGAAACCCGGGGAGCCGAGACGGGCGCCGCGGGCCGACGGCCGTCGGCCCGCCCCGGCCGGGCGGTCCCGGCCGCCCGGCCGGCGGCGTCGTCTCAGCGCTCCTCGTCGTCCCGGACGACGAGCCGCATGCCGGCGCTCGCGAGGAGCGGCCGCATCCGCTCCAGCACCTCCAGCATCGCTTCGACCTGCCGGCGGGCCGCCCGCGCCGTGCGCTCCTTGGCGATCTCGCGGCGGGCCTCACCGATGTAGCTGGTGACCAGCCACACCAGGACGCGGTTCACCGGCTCGTCGGTGGCGCCGAGGAGCCGGAAGTTGCGGTTCAGCCACGCCCTGCCGCTGCGCCGCTGCTCCGCGGAGAAGCCCGGGGGCGTGTCGCCGTCCTGGAAGATGCGCACGAGGTCGCGGCGGGGCCAGGTGGCCTCGAGGTAGGCGCGTGCGCCGGCGACGAGCAGGTCGAAGGGATCGGTGACGCCCGCCGCCTGCGCGTCGGTCACGGCCTGGCGCACGATCGTGACCTGCTCGTCGCGGTGCCGCTCCCACAGCGCCATGAACAGGTCGGTCTTGCTGCCGAAGTGGTGGTAGATGCTGCCGACGCTCGCCCCCGAGCGCTCCACGACCTCGCTGATGCTCGCCTCGGCGAAGCCCCGCCAGGCGAAGACGTACCGGGCGGCGTCGAGGATCTCGGTGCGGACCGTCTCGGTCGACCGCCACCGCCGGGTCCCGCCGCCGGGTGACTGGCCTGAGGCGGTTCGTCGTGGCATCGAGTGGGCCTGTTCCGTGTCGGTTCGCGGGTTCGGGGGAGGGCGGAACCAGGCTACTGGACGGAGTCCCCGCCCCCAGCGGGCACGAAGACGGGCACGCTGAGACCGTCGTGGTCCTCCCAGCCGACCCGGACCCGCATCCCGATCCGGATCTCCTCGGGGTCCGCATCGATCTCGGCGAGCATGCGGAAGCCCTCGTCGAGATCGATGAACCCCACGACGTAGGGCAGGCGCGCGCGGAAGAACGGGTGGCCGTGCTGCCGGAGGACGGTGTGGCTGTAGACGGTGCCGGCCCCGGCGGACTCCCGCCACCGCACGCCGGGCCGGATCGCGCCGGGCTCGACCAGCCTCGGATAGAAGACGGGACGGCCCGACGCGCCGGCCTGGTAGAGCAGGCGGTGCTCGGCGGTCGCCCGCCACCAGGGCTCGGTGTCGGGCTCGGGGAAGAGCGGGAGCGGACGTCGCGGGTCCGGCCGGCCGGTGCCGGAGGTGCCCGTGCTTTCGGCGTTCATCGCCGTCCTCCTCAGTCGGTGCCCAGAATGACGGTGCCGGCGGCGTGGCGGGTGCCGAGGAGGCCGCCGTTGCCATGGGCGATGGCGTGCCGGGCGCCCGGCACCTGCGACGTCGACTCGCCGCGCAGCTGGCGGGTCGCCTCGATCAGCAGGAAGATCCCGCGCATGCCGGGGTGGTTGGAGGACAGCCCGCCGCCGTCGGTGTTGAGCGCCGGGGCTCCGGGCCGGTCCCAGCGCAGGCGTCCGCCCTCCACGAGGGCTCCGCCGCCGCCCTTCTCGGCGAAGCCCAGGTCCTCCAGGATCGTCAGGACCGTGATGGTGAAGGAGTCGTAGACCATGGCCACGTCGATGTCGGCGGGCGTGAGGCCCGCCTCGGCGAACGCCGCCGGGCCCGAGCGCGCGGCCGCGCTGGTGGTGATGTCCCGGTCGTTGCCGGGGTAGCCCACGGCCTCGCCGGCCCCCAGCAGCCACACCGGCGGGCGGCGCAGGTCCCGGGCGACGTCCTCGGCGACGATCACCACCGCGCCGCCGCCGTCCGAGACCAGGCAGCACTCCAGCAGGTGGAGCGGGTCGGCGATCCGGCGGGAGGACAGGACGTCCCCGACGGTGATCTCGCCGGTGCGGCGGATGCCGAGCGCCCGCAGCGCGGCCACCGCCTCGGGGTTGCGCACGGCGTGGGCCCGGGTGGTCACCGCGATCTCGGCGAGCTGCTCCGGTGTCGTGCCGTGCTCGTGCATGTGGCGGCGGGCCGCGAGCGCGTAGTTGGCGATCAGGTTGAGGCCGTACGGCGTCTCCATCGAGCTCGCCGGCGTCGCCTGGCCCGCGCGCCCTCCCGTGCCGATCGCCCGGGACTCGCTCCTGGCGGTCGAGCCGTAGGTGAGCAGCGCGACCCGGGCGCGGCCGGCCGCGATGTCGCGCATGGCATGCGCGGCGTGGAACTGGTAGGAGCTGCCGCCGACCGCGGTGGTGTCGATCACCCGGGGGGTGATGCCGAAGTACTCGGCGACGGCGATCCCCGCCATGGGACCCGTCTCACCCGCGTCGTACAGCGCGTCGACGTCGGCCCAGTCCAGGCCGGCGTCGGCCAGGGCCCGTCCTGCGGAGACGGCCTTGATCTGCAGTCTGCTCATACCCGGGATCAGGCGATCCGGATACTCGTGGATGCCGGCTACGGCCGCTCGACGGGTGGGCACCGGGACCTCGTCTCTGGAGGGTCTCAGGAGTGGTGGGCGACGCCGCGGTCGATGACGACCGTGCCGTCCTGGGTCTCGGTCTGGAACAGGGTGCGGTCGTCGCCGTCCCGCCAGAGGTTCACCACGAGCACGTCGCCGGGGAAGACGGGCCGGCTGAAGCGGCCGTACATGGAGTGGAACCTTCCCGGGTCCGAGCCGCAGACCGTGTGCAGCAGTGCCCGGCCGGTGAAGCCGTAGGTGCACAGGCCGTGGAGGATCGGGCGGTCGAAGCCGCCGCGCGCGGCGAACGCCGGATCGGAGTGCAGCGGGTTGCGGTCGCCGCTGAGCCGGTAGAGGAGCGCCTGGTCGGGGCGCGTGCGGTAGACGACGCGGTGGTCGGGTTCGCGCTCGGGCCGGCTCCAGGGGCCGTCCCCGGGCAGCGGCCGGTCGCCGGAGCGTTCGGCCGACACCGAGCCGGCGCCTCCCTCACCCGTGATGTAGGCACCGCTCCTGGCCGTGACGAGCGGGCGGCCGTCGTCATCGGTGGCGACGCTCTCCGTCCGGACGAGCGCTCCCCGGCCCTTGTCGAGCATGTCGGTGACCGTGGAGGTGACCGTCACCGAACCGGCCACGGGCAGCGGCCGGTGCAGGTGGAAGGCCTGCTCGGCGTGCACCAGCCGTGCGGGGTCGAAATCGCCCAGCCGGCGGCGCGGGCCGCCCTGCGCCTGTGCGACCAGGACGGCGAACGTGGGCAGCACCCGCTGGTCGACCCCTTCGGTGTTCTCCGTGGTGAACGCCAGCTCCTGCTGCGGGTCCTCGGCGCCGGCCCCGACGCCCAGCGCGTACAGCAGCGTGTCGATGCCGTCCCATGAGCGGGTCGCGGACTCGCTCGGGACCCCGACGAGCGCGTGATTCAGCGCCATCCCTCGGCTCCTGTCGGTTCGCCGGCGCCATCGCGTGGGCTCGGCCCGATCGGTCAGTTTAGAATTGAGTTCTAGAACTACTGGCCCCGGCTTCACCTGTCAACCCATTGACAGGCGATAGGGCAGTGGCGCAGGCTCCAACTTAGAATCGAATTCTAAGTTGGCGGGCCGCTCGCAGGGCCGACCGGGTGCGCGGCGGCGGCCGGGGAAGGGGCGTTCGATGTCCGGCACAGTCGACGGTGCGGCACCGGCCGGTCCCGCCGAGCGCGAGGCGGCACGCCGCCGCCTGGCCCGGCCGGCGCGCCTGCGCGCCCTGTTCGCGCCGCGGAGCGTCGCTCTCGTCGGCGCCAGCGAGTCCTCCGGCTGGTCCCGCCTGGTGGTCGCGAGCCTGCGGGCCGGCCGCCTCCCGGGGCGCATCGTGCCGGTGAACCCGCGCCACGCCTCGGTCTTCGGGCTTCCCGCCGTGCCCGGCCTCCGGGCGCTGGACGAACCGGTGGACCTCGCCTTCTGCCAGGTCGCCACCGAGCGGGTGGACGCGGTGATGGAGGAGGCGGCCGAGGCGGGCGTGCGCAACCTCGTGGTGCTCGCCTCCGGCTACGGCGAGAGCGGCGCGCACGGTCATCGCCGGGAACGGGAACTGCTCGACCGCGCGATCGAACTCGACCTGACCGTGCTCGGTCCCAACACCCTCGGCTACATCAATCCGCGCGCCCGAGCCGCGCCGTTCGGGCTCCCGGTCACCTCCCCGCTGCGGCCCGGCGGTGTCGGGGTGGTGCTCCAGAGCGGGGCCCTCTCCAGCGCCGTGCTGGACTTCTCGAGCCGCCACGGCATCGGGCTGAGCCTGCTGTCCTCGATGGGGAACGAGACGGTCGTCACGGCCACCGACGTCCTCGCCCACCTCCTCGAAGACGACCGCACACGCGCCATCGCGATGTTCCTGGAGACCATCCGCGACGCCGGGGGCTTCGTGGACCTCGCCCGCCGCGCCCTGAGCGCGGGCAAGCCGGTCGTCGTGCTCAAGGTCGGCCGCAGCGACGCGGGCCGCGCCAGCGCGCTGGCCCACACGGGTGCGGTCGCCGGCGACGACGCGGTGACCGACGCCGTGTTCCGGCGCTCGGGGGTGGTGCGCGTGCGGAGCCTCGAGGAACTGCTGGTGACCGCGGATCTGCTGGCTCAGGGGCTTCCGCTCGCGGAGCCGCGCATGGGCGTGGTGAGCGCGTCCGGCGGCGCCTGCGACATCATCGCCGATCGGGCCTGCGACGAGGGCATCGAGGTGCCCGAGCTCGCATCCGGGACGTGCGACCGGCTCACCGAGCTGCTGCCGCCGTTCGCGGTGGCCCGCAACCCGCTGGACGTCACGGGGTTCGTCCTCGCGCGCCCTCCCTCGGGCGGCCGGGGGCTGGCCGACCTGTGCCTGGAGGCCATGGTGGACGACCCCTCCGTCGACTTCGTCTTCAATTCGCTCAGCCTGCCGTCGCGGGAGCCGCCGGACCCGGAGCCGCTCGACCGGCGGCTGGCGGCGCTCGCCGAGACCGCGAGGTCGGCGGCGAAACCGGTCGTGCACTACTCGACGACGTGCACCGACCTCGCGCCGTACGCCCGTGAGGCGCTCGACCGGCACGGCCTCCAGGTCCTTCCGGGCATCGAACTGGGGATGACGGCCGTCGGCCACGCCCTGCGCTGGAGCCGCGCGCGGCGGCGGCTGCTCCGGCACGCGCCCGGTCCCGCCGAGGACTCGCCGGCCGCCGTGCCCGCTCCGCGCCCGCCCGCCCGCACCGGTCCCTGGTCGGAGGCGGCCGCCCGGGACCTGCTCGCCGCCCACGGCGCGCCGCTGGTCCCGGCGGCGCTCGTGCGCACTCGGGAGGAGGCCCAGGCGGCCGCGGACGCGCTGGGCTGTCCGGTGGCGCTCAAGGTGTGCTCGGCGGGCATCGCCCACAAGTCGGACATCGGTGGAGTGGCGCTGGCGGTGACCGGACCGCGGGAAGTGGGCGCCGCCTTCGACCGGGTGCACGCCGCCGGCCGGGCACACACCGGGGACGTCGAGGGCGTCCTGGTCACGCCGATGCGCCGCGGCGGCATCGAGCTGTTCGCCGGCGTGACGGTCGACCCGGTCTTCGGGCCGGTCCTGGCCGTCGGCCTGGGCGGCGTCTTCGTCGAGGTGCTGGACGATGTGAGCCTGCGCGCCCTGCCGGTGGACCCGGGCGAGGTCGAGGAGATGCTCGGCGAGCTGCGCGGCGCCGCCATCCTGCGGGGCGTCCGCGGCGGGACGCCGGCGGACGTCGGCGCGGTCGCGCGCGCCGTGTCCGCCCTGACCCGGGCGGCCGCGTCCCTCGGTCCGTCGCTGCGCGCCCTCGAGGTCAACCCGTGGTGGGTGCACGGTTCCCAGGTGGAAGCGCTCGACGTCCTGGTGGTGACCGCGTCGCCCGAGGACGGTGATCCGCGGCCGTGATGAGGCAGACCCAGCACGATCGGTCACGAGACAGTCGGAGGATGCGAAGCGCATGAACGGTCTAGAGGGAAGAGTCGCGGTCGTCACCGGTGCCGGCCGGGGCATCGGCGCCGGCATCGCCCGCCTCTTCGCGCAACAGGGCGCCGCGGTCGTGGTCAACGACCTCGGTGTGGACCTCGACGGAAGCGGCGGCGACGCGGGGCCCGCCGCCGAGGTGGCCGCGGAGATCACTCGCGCGGGCGGATCGGCGGTGGCCGACCACGGCGACGTCTCGCGGCCCGCCACCGGGGAGCGGCTGGTGCGCACGGCGGTGGAGCGGTTCGGCCGGCTCGACGTGCTGGTCAACGCGGCGGGCATCCTCCGCGACCGGATGATCTTCAACATGTCCGAGGAGGAGTGGGACGACGTCGTCCGGGTGCATTTGAAGGGGCACTTCAACACCATCAAGCCGGCGGCCGCCCACTGGCGCGAACGGCGCGGGGAGGGCGGCCACTTCCGCATCATCAACTTCACCTCCGTCTCGGGTCTGCGCGGGGCTCCGGGCCAGCCGAACTACGCCGCGGCCAAGATGGGCATCGTGGGGCTGACCTACTCCTGCGCCAACAGCCTCGCGCGGTACGGCGTCACGGCGAACGCGATCTCGCCGGTCGCCGCCACCCGGATGACCGCGTCGATCCCCAGCGGCCGGAAGAAGGCCCGCACGGTCACCGAGGACGAACGGGCCGCCGAGAACGTGGCACCGGTGGCGGCCTACCTCGCCAGTGAGGCTTCGGACTGGCTGACCGGCCGCGTCATCGGCGCCAACGGCTACGACGTCACGCTCTATAGCGACCCGGAGCCGCTCCGCGTGCTGTCCGGAAGCTCCCGCTGGGACGCCGCGGCGCTGGGGGAGTCCATGGAGAGGCTGTTCCGTCCCGTCGTGACGCGGGCGCGCTGAGGGCCCCGGCTGAAGGCGGCGCGGCCCGCCGGCACGCGCGAGTGCCGGCGGGCCGCGATCCGGGCCGATCCCCGGTCGCGGATCAGTGCTGGAAGCCGATCGTCTTCTTCTCCAGGCTCCGCGTAGCGGCCAGACCCGCCGCGAGCAGCGGCTCGACGGCATTCCCCACCTTGTCGAACCCGGCCCCGACCGTCTCTCCCCTGAGATGGCGGTAGTGGATGCCCTCGAGGATGACGGCGAGCTTGAGATGCGCCAGGCCCAGGTGGAGTTCCAGGTCGCCGAGCCGCCGGCCGCGGACCCGTTCGTAGTGCCCGAGCTGTTCCTCCGGCCCCGGATAGCCGGGGGCCAGGCTCGCCGTGGCGTCGCTGGCGCCCTGCGAGATCGCGGAGAGCCTGTCGTAGACGAGCAGCAGCGCGAGGTCCGTGAGGGGGTCGCCCAGGGTCGCCATCTCCCAGTCGATGACCGCGGCGACCGTCTCGTCGCGCACGAGCAGGTTGTCCAGGCGGTAGTCGCCGTGGACGATCGACGCCTCGTCCCGGCCGGACGCCCGGGTCGCGACACCGGCCTGCAGGCGGCGCAGCAGCGTGTCGGCGTCGGGGAGGTCGCGGGTGCGGGACCCGTCCAGCTGCCGTCCCCACCGGCGCACCTGCCTGGCGAGGAAGCCGGCGGGTCGCCCGAAGCCGGTCAGCCCGACGCCGGCGGGCACCACGGCGTGCAGTTCGGCCAGGACACCGATCATCTCCAGCGCCACGCGCCGGGTGCGCTCGGGTCCGAGCGGCTCCAGCTGCTCGCGACGCCGGTAGGCCGTACCGCGCACCTCCTCCATGACGTAGAACGGGGCCCCCAGCACGGTGTCGTCCTCGCAGAGGGCGAAGGTCTCCGGGACCGGTACGGCGGTGTCCGCGAGCGCCCTGATGACCGTGTACTCCCGGGCCATGTCGTGGGCGGTCGCCTGGACATGGCCCAGCGGGGGCCGCCGCACGATCCGGGTGGTGGTGCCGTCGGACACGGCGTAGGTGAGGTTGGACTTCCCTCCGGACAGCATCCGGACGGTCAGGCCGGGGCCGAGGTCGCCGGGGCGCCGCGCCCGGTACCAGGCGGCGAACCGTTCGAGGTCCAGTCCGGGCACGGGCCCGGCGCTCGGGGACGCCATCAAGCGCCACCCCCCGACGCCGCGCCCCCATCGAGGACGACCGTGCGGCCGGTCGGCCAGGACGCGTCCGCAGACCGCGGGAAGGCGTCAGGCATGCGCGGACTCTCCCGCCCGGCCGGTCCGGCCGGTGGCGACGGACACGGCCTCCGTGCCGGCCGTCGCCTCCGTGCCGCGGGCGGCGGGCGGTCCGGACCGGAACCGGATGACCATCTCCTGGGCGCTGGTCGCCACGAGCCGGCCGTCCTCGGAGAACATCGAGCCGGAGCCGAGCGCGCGGGCCGCCCCAGCCGACGGGCTGGTGCTGACGTAGTGCACCCACCGGTCGGCGCGCCCGCTGCGGTGCAACCACACGGCGTGGTCGAGGCTGGCGCCGGAGGTCGTCTCCCGCGGCACGGCATGTCCCCGGAAGGCGGCGCGCAGGATGGTGTAGTCGGACATGTACACGACCAGGACGCGGTGCAGCAGCGGGTCGTCGGGCAGTCCGGTGGGCACGCGAAGCCAGACCTCCGATGGAGCCAGCGGGCCGGGCGGTGCGCCCTGGGGGCCCTCACGCAGTTCGACCGGGCCCGCCGGCGTTCCGTCGTCGGAGGCGCGCTCGGCGAAGGGGTACCGGGCAGGCGCGTCTTCGGGTGGCGTCGACGACCCCTGCTCGGGCACCTGGTGGGCGAGGTGGTCGGGCTCGCCGCGCTGCATCGAGCAGGTCACCGTCCCGATGATCTCCTCGCCCTGCCGGGCGTCGACACGCTGGAGGTGGAACGAGCGGCCCGCGCGCAGCGTGGTCACCTCGTACCTGATCGGGGCGGCGGGGTCGCCGACACGGGCGAAGTAGCCGTGCAGCGAGTGCAGGGCCACGTCCCCGGGAGCGGTTCGCGCCGCCGCCACGGCGGCTTGGGCGAGGAGCTGCCCGCCGAAGACCCGGTGCGTGGGCCGGTCCATGCTCAGCCCCACGAAGGTGCGCTCGCCGACCCGGTCCACGTCCAGTACCCGCAGCAGGCGGTCGACGGCCGCGGAACCCGTCCTGAGATCCCGCCACCGGTCCCTGCTCGGCAGGACCAGCCGTCCGTCGGCGGGCCCGCCCGGGAGGCGGTCCGCACGCAAGGCGGACCGGCGTACCTTGCCGGCCTCGTCGCGCAGCGGCCGGTCCACGAACTCGTAGGCCCGCGGCCGCTTGTACGCCGCGAGCAGCGGCCGGAGGTACTCGTCGAGCTCGTCGGCCGGGGGTGGAGGCCGGTCGCCGACCGCCTCCACCAGGGCGACCGTCCGCTGGCCCAGGTCGTCGTCCGGCAGCCCGACCACCGCGCAGGCGCGGACGCGGGGATGCGACTCGAGGGCGCCTTCGACCTCGGCGGGGTAGATGTTGGCTCCGCCGCTGACGATGCAGTCGGTGGACCGGTCGGCGAGGTACAGGTAGCCGTCCTCGTCGTACCAGCCCAGGTCGCCGAGCGACTCCCACCCCTTCCGGCCGCGCGGCTCCGCGCCGATGTAGTGGTAGGTGGATCCGGGGCCGCCGGCGGGCATGAGGAAGACCTCGCCGACGACGCCCGGCGGCACGACCCGGCCCTCCTCGTCCTGGACCTCGAACCGCGAACCGCGGATGGCGCGCCCCACCGATCCGCGGTGTTCGAGCCACTCCCGGCCGGTGATGCGGGTGACGCCCTGGCTCTCGGTTCCGGCGTAGATCTCGACGACCCGGTCGGGTCCCAGCCAGTCGATGAACTCCAGCTTCAGCCGCGGCGGACACGGGCCGCCCACGTGGACGAGCGTGCGCACGGAGGAGACGTCGGCGCCGGCGAGGCGTTCCTCGGGCAGGCGCCGCAGGCGGTTCATGTGGGTGGGGACCATCTGGAGCCACGTGACGCGATGCCGCTCGATGAGATCGAGGGCGAGCCCCGGATCGAAGCGGGGCATGATCACGAGCCGGTTGCCGGAGAACAGCCCGCGGGCCGAGTAGATGAACGCCGCATTGTGGTACAGCGGGCCGCAGACGAGGTGCACCCCGTCGGCGTGCATGTAGTCCACGTCGGGGGACTCGGGGTCGTAGTGCGGGTCGTCGTGACTGACGATGAGCTTGGGCTTGCCGGTACTGCCGCCCGAGGTGAGGGCCTTCCAGTACGTCGGGACGACATCGGGCAGCTCTCCGTCGCCGAGGCCCGGGTCGGGGACGAAGCCGGCCGGAAGCGTGGCGAGGCCCTCGACCGCCTCGCTCCCCACGAGAAGGGCGGGACGGGCCAGGTCGAGCACGCGCCGGCGCTCGGCCTCCGGGAACTTGTGCGACAGCGGCATGACGGTGCCGCCGAGCTTCCAGGCGGCCACGCAGGCGCAGAAGAACTCCGCGCAGTTGGGCAGGGCGATCGCGACCGTGTCGTCCTTCGCGACGCCGGCCGCGGCGTAGGCGCGCGCCAGCCGGTTGGTACGGCGATGCAGTTCGGCCCAGGTGATCTGCTCGGAGCCGTCGCCCGCCACCAGAGCAGGCTCGTCGGACTTGGTGGTGGCGAAGTGGGAGAAGAGCCGGCCGATGCTCATCCGAGAGGCCATGTACGTCCTTCCGTCGACGACTCGTCCGTGCCGGACGAAGCGGTGATGGGAGCATCACCCGGCGGACTTTATTGCATCGCTAGTGCATATTAGTCGGCGCGGGGATGGCCTGCCAATCCCCGTTGCCAGCCCTTGACGTGCGCCCGATTCGCATGTTCAGCTGCAGTTTTAGTGCATGTTCCTGGCGAGGGGGTGGCCGAGCTTGGCGCACCTGCGGTCTCCGTCCGGTCGGCCGCGCCCGCCGACCCGCGTGGAGCGCGGTGCGGGCCGCCTCGCGCGGCGGTGAAGGAGCGACTGCGGCCTGGCCTGCCCGGGATCGCCGCGGCGGGCGCGGCGCCGCCCGGCCGCGACCGGGCGCCGGGTGGCACTGGGCGGGCGCGAACCTCGGGCCAACCCCTTGACAACCTGTGACGACGGCCACAATAGTTTATGCACTGTCGATGCATATTTGCCTTCGATCGGAGGTGGCCCGATGGCCACAACGGGTACCGTCCCGCACGCCGACACGACCGGGGACGCCGGCGAGGCACTGCTCGAGGTGCAGGACCTCGCCGTGTCCATCGGCGGCCACCAGCTGCTGTCCGAGGTCTCCCTGACCGTCCGGCCGGGCCAGATGGTCGGGCTGGTCGGCGAGTCGGGGTCCGGCAAGACCCTGACCGGGCTGAGCCTCCTCGGGCTGCTGCCGGCCCACGCGTCGGTCCGGGGAAGCGTCCGCTTCGACGGCGTCGACGTGCTGAAGGTCGACGAGGACCGCCTGCGGCGGATCCGCGGAAGCGAGATCAGCATGATCTTCCAGGAACCGCGCGCGTCGCTGCATCCCTCGCGCCCGGTGGGCAAGCAGCTCGTCGACGTGATCCGGGCGCACGAGCCGGTGCGCGTCGCCGACGCGCGTCGCCGGGCCGTCGACATGCTCGGCATGGTCGGCCTGCCGAACCCGCGGCGCACCATGGACTCCTACATCCATCAGTTGTCGGGCGGCATGTGCCAGCGGGTGCTGATCGCCATGGCCCTCGTCTGCCGGCCGCGGCTGCTGGTGGCCGACGAGCCCACCACCGCTCTGGACGTCACGATCCAGGCCCAGGTCGTCGCCCTGCTCCGGCGCCTCGCCCGCGAGCTGGATCTCGGCGTCCTCCTCATCACCCACAACCTGGGCGTGGTCTCCGCACTGTGCTCGCGCGTCGTGACCATGTACTGCGGCCAGGTGGTCAACGACGACGATGCCGAGCGGCTGCTGAGTTCACCGCAGCATCCCTACACCGCGGCGCTGGTGCGCGCCTCGGACGTGAGCCTGGAGAACCCGGACGACTGGAGCGGCATCGCCGGGGCACCGGCCAACCCGGCCCACCCTCCGGAAGGATGCCGGTTCCATCCGCGCTGCCCCTATGCGGAAGAGCGCTGCGGCCGGAGCGCGCCGGCCCTCGAACCGGCCCGGCACGGTGGCCGGACCCGATGCCTGCGCAGTGACGACCTGGTGCTTCCGGGGGTCGGAGCATGACCGTCGACAGCACTCCGGCCGCCCGCGAGCGGCACCAGCGGCAGGCGCCCGCGTTGCGGGTCCGTGACCTCGTCGTGCGCTACGGCGGCCGCCGCGACGCCGTGCACGCCGTCGACGGCGTCGACATCGACGTCGCGCGCGGCACGACGCTGGGCGTCATCGGCGAGTCGGGATCGGGAAAGTCCACGCTCGCCAAGGCCATCGCGGGACTGGTCCCGGTGACCGCCGGGACCATCGCGATCGCCGGCCCGGACGGGGACCTGGTTCCGGCGGACTCGTCGGTGGGACGCGGCGGCCAGGTTCAGATGATCTTCCAGGACCCCGTGCTGGCGCTGAACCCCGGCCGGCCGGTCTGGAAGAGCGTCGTCGAGCCCCTGACTCCGCACCGGCCGACCGTCCCCCGGCAGTTGCGCGACCGTGCCGTGGAACTGCTGGGAGAGGTGGGCCTCGGCCCCGAGATCGCCGACCGGCGCCCCGGCCAGATGTCGGGCGGCCAGCGCCAGCGAGTCACCATCGCCCGGGCGGTCGCCTCCCGTGCCCCGCTGATCATGTGCGACGAGCCCGTGGCGGCGCTGGACATCTCGCTCCAGGCCGGCGTGCTGCGCCTCCTCGACGAGCTGCGCGCCGCGTTCGACCTCACCTACGTCTTCATCTCCCACGACATGTCGTCCATCGCCCGCATCGCGCACGACGTCGGTGTCATGTACCTCGGCCGGCTCGTCGAGATAGGCCCGGCGCGCGAAGTGCTCCAGGCGCCCCGGCACCCCTACACGCAGGCGCTGATCCGGGCGGTGCCGCGAGTCGCTCCGGACGCCCGCGGGTCGGAACCGCACCTCCTCGAAGGAGAGATCCCCGACGCGCGCCGCCCGCCCTCCGGCTGCCGCTTCCGCACCCGCTGCCCGTTCGCCCAGGACATCTGCGTCCGGGAGGAGCCGCGTCCGGAGACGGTCGACGAGTCCGAGGCGGCCGGCGGCTCGGCGCACCGGGCCGCCTGCCACTTCTGGCGCGAGATCCGCGCCGGGACCGCCGCGAGGTCGCGCTGACGCCGGCGCACCGACGCCGACGGCGACCACCCGGTAGAGGCCACAACCGTCCGAACCCCATCCCACCCGACCGTCGTTCCGGAGAGCCCAGACCGATGAAGGAGTATCTCCGATGAAGCAGCGACCCCACCGTCACGGACTCGGCATCGTCCTCACCGCCGTGCTCGTCTCCACCCTCGCCGCCTGTGGCTCCGGCTCCGACGGCACGGAAGGCAAGACCACGCTGCGGACCCTGCAGAGCCTCAATCCGAGCCAGTTCGACCCCTGCGGGCCGGCCAACGGATCCGAGCTGTCCTACATGACGGCCATCTACGCTCCGCTGATCCGCACCGATCCGGGCTCGGGCAAGCTGTCCCCCGGCATCGCGACGTCCTGGAACTTCTCCGACGGGCTGAAGACCCTGACGCTGAAGCTCAAGACCGGTCTGAAGTTCCAGGACGGCACCACGCTCGACGCGGCGGCCGTGAAGAAGAGCGTCGAGCAGTGCCTCGCCCTCAAGAACCAGCAGATACCGGGCTTCGAGTCCGTTGAGGCGCAGGGCGCCGACACGGTCGTCTTCAAGCTGTCCGAACCCGGCGCGGGCCTGCCCGACCTGCTCGGGTCGCGCATCGGCCTGATCGCGTCCCCCACGGCGCGGGACAAGGCCGGCGACAAGTACGGGGCCAGACCGGTGGGCGCCGGGCCGTTCCGGCTGACCGGGTTCGTGCCCGGCTCGTCGGTGACCCTGGACAAGTGGGACGGCTACCAGGAGGCCGGTCTGCCCGCGGCCAAGGTCGACCGCATCACGTCGCAGATGATCAGCGATCCCTCCGCGCAGGTGGCGGCGCTCACCGGGGGCCAGGCGGACTTCGCCTGGCGCCTGGACTACTCGGCCCCCCAGGCGCTGCAGGGCACGGACGTCCACTCCGAACACAGCCTCGGGGTCTCGTTCAGCGACCTCAACGTCGACCGGAGCCAGGGACCGCTGCGGGACAAGCGGGTGCTCCAGGCGATCAGCTACGCGATCGACCGCTCCGCGCTCGCCAAGACCAACACCAGCGGCCTGAGCGACGTGGGGGCGCTGCAGCCCTACCCGCCGGGCCACGCCTTCCACTTCGACGAGCTCGACGGCCGCTACCCCTACGACCCCGCCAAGGCCAAGCAGCTGCTCGCCGAGGCCGGCCACCCCGACGGCCTGACCCTGAGAGGCGTCTCGCTGAGCTCCCCGGCGTTCGTCAACAACGGCGTGGTCATCTCCGACCAGCTCGCCAAGGTGGGCATCAAGGTCCGCTTCGAGTCCAAGGACATCGGCGACGCGACCAAGGGCTTCTACACCGAGCACAAGTACGACCTGATGTCGACCGGCATGAACTCGGGGCCCGACTGGCTGAGCATCTACCGGCGCCTGCTGACCACGAAGTCCAGCGGGAACGCGGGCAACGTCCCGGTGCCCGGCGGCGAGGAGGCCGTGGCGCGGGCGAACGCGGCGCAGGGCGACGAGCAGCTGAAGGAGGCTCTCAAGAACGCCCACCGGGTGATCCAGGAGGAGCTGCCGATCATCCCGCTCTACTATTCGCCCACGGTCACGGCCTGGACCGGGCGCGTCACCGGCGGTGCGGCGGCGATAGCCATCAACGGTGAGGCCGACCTGACCGCGCTCGGACTGAAGTGATGGCGCGGCCGACCGGCGCCGCGGCGGCGCGAGAGGACTCGGCCGGCGACCTGAAGCGGCCGGCCGCGACCGAGGCGGCCCCGACCCCGGAAACCGAGCACCGCGGCCGCGGCAGGGGCCTGGGAGGCCGGGGGACCTTCGGCAGGTTCCTCCTCGTGCGGCTGCTGCTGTTCCCGCCCACGGCGGTCGGGGCCGGCCTGTTCACCTTCCTCCTCGTCAAGATCATTCCCGGCGGCCCTGCCTACGCCCGGCTGGGCGAGAACGCGACGCCGGAGTCGGTGGCCCTGGTCGAGCACCAGCTCGGGCTCGACCGCCCGCTGCCGGAGCAGTTCCTGGGATGGCTCGGAAAGGCGCTCATCGGTGACTTCGGGACGTCCTTCCAGACCGGCTACCCGGTGTCGGAGGCGATCGCGGAGACCCTGCCGGTGACGCTGGAGCTGACCTTCATCGCGATCCTGGGGACCTGCCTGCTCGCCATCCCGCTCGGGGTCTTCGTGGGCAAGCGGGCCACCCGGCGGTCCGGCCGGTGGATCCGGAGCGTCTCCGGGCTGGGGCTGGCCGTCCCGGACTTCTTCGCGGCCCTGGTCCTGATCACGGTCTTCTCGGTGTGGCTGCGGCTGCTGCCGAGACTCGGCTTCACACCCTTCTCGCAGGATCCCGTGCAGAACGTCTACCACATGATCCTTCCGGCGATGCCGATGATCCTCGGCGGCGGCGCCATCGTGATCCGCCAGGTCGGCGCCGCGATGGCCGACGCCATGGCCAGCGACCATGTCCGGACCGCGCGGGCCATGGGACTGTCCGACCGGAAGGTCACCTGGCATTACGCCTTCCGCTCCGTGCTGCCGACGATCCTGAACGTCGTCGGCCTGCTGGCGCTCGGGCAGCTCGGGGCCACCCTGATCCTCGAGCAGATATTCGTGCTGCCCGGCCTCGGACGGACCCTCGTCACCGCCATCGGCCAGCTCGACTTCCCGGTCATCCTCGGTGTCGTCCTCGTCTTCGTCTTCATCGCCCTGCTGGTGAACCTCGTCGTGGACATCCTGGCCGGGCTGGCCGATCCGGCGATCCGGAAGGGGGCGTCATGAGCCGCGGGCCGGCGCGCGGGCAGCGGGCGGTGCCCCTCGGCGCGTGGATCTCGATGGCCGTGCTGGCGGTGCTCCTCCTGGCCGCGGTGCTGGCGCCCTGGATCGCTCCACACGACCCGCTGGCGCAGGACCTGGCGAACAAGCTGCAAGGTCCGAGTGCCGACCACCTGCTCGGCACCGACCGCTTCGGCCGCGACGTGCTGAGCCGCCTCATCTGGGGCGGGCGGAACGCCTTCGGGGGCGTGGCGGTCTGCATCGCGGTCGCCATGCTGCTGGGCGTGCCGTGGGGGACCATCGCCGGTTTCTGGCCCCGCTACGTCGGCACGGTGCTGATGCGCATCTCCGATCTCATGATCGCGTTTCCGCTGCTGGTGCTGGCGATCGCCATCACCGGTTCGCTCGGCGTCGGCCTGATCACCTCGATGGTCGCGGTCGGGCTCGTCCTCGCCCCCAACACCGCGCAACTGACGCGGGCGGGCGTGCTGGCGGCCCGCGAGCAGGACTTCGTGGCCAGCGCCCGGCTCTCGGGGGTCTGGACGCCGATCGTGCTGATCCGGCACGTGCTGCCCACGGCGCTGCGGCCGGTCGTCATCCAGATGACCATCTATACCGGCCTCACCTTCGTCATCCAGGGAGCCCTGGCGTTCCTCGGCCTCGGTCCCCAGCGGCCGACGCCGAGCTGGGGGAGCGACCTCAACGACGCCTACTCGCAGATCCTGTCGGCGCCGCTCCTGATCCTCCCGCCCGGCCTGCTCCTCGGCGCGGTGGTCCTGTGCGTCTACCGCATCGGCGACTCGCTGCGCGACCGGATGAGCTCCGACCTCTCCACGGACCACCGAAAGGAGAACGATGTCGTCGTCGCCTGAACCGCTGGGCCGGGCGGTCTCCCCGCTGGAGGGCGTGGTCGTCCTCGACCTCAGCACCTCGGTGGCCGGTCAGTACGCCGGCCGGATGCTCGCGATGAACGGGGCGGACGTGGTGCTGGTCGAGCCGCCGGGCGGCACTCCCACCCGCCACCGGGGACCGCGCGCCGACGGCGACTCGTTCCTCTTCCGGCACCTCAACCAAGGCAAACGGTCCATCGTGCACGATCCCGGCTCCGCGGCCGACCGGAGCGCCCTGCGGGAGCTGGCCGGCCGCGCGGACGTGATCCTGCGCGACCAGGGGACGGAGGCACTCGGTGGAGCCGGGGAGCAGCTGATCGACTGTGTCGTGGGAGACGCCCCCGAGGGCTCCCTCTACGGCGGCTGGCAGTTCTCGGAGATGATCCACCAGGCGCTCGGAGGCGCCATGAAGACCACGGGCCTCGCCGATCGCGCACCGCTCTACGGGATCGGTGAGCGAGCCTCCTACGCCGCCGGGACCACGGCTTACATCTCCGTGGTGTCGGCCCTGTACGAGCGCCGCCGCTCCGGAACCGGGCAGCGCGTGAACGCCACCGTCTTCGAATCGCTGGCCGCGATGGGGCAGAACCTCGTCAGCCAGTACAGCTACAACGGCACCCACGGCACCCGCCGCAGCTACCCGGGCTTCCTGGCGATGCTGCGCTGCGCGGACGCGTGGATCGTGCTCTTCGTGATCCGGAACTGGCCCACGGTGTGCAGGGTCTTGGAATGCGAGCACCTCCTCGACGACGCGCGGTACCAGACCTCGGCGGACCGGCTGCGGCACTGGGAGGAGATCGTCGCCGTCCTGCAGGAGCGCGCGGCGGGGCGCCGCGCCGACGAGGTGGTCGAGGCGTGCCAGCGGGGACGTGTCAGCGTCGAGAAGGTCAGCGGCCTGGGCGATCTCCTGGAATCCGAGCAGTGGCGGATCCGGCGGGTGATGTCGCGGGTCCGCGGCCCCGGCGGCGAGGAACCGGCCGTGCGGTCGCTCTTCACCATCGACGGCGCCGTCACGGAGGTCCGGTCGCCGAGCCCCCGGCTGCCGGCAGCCCGCTCCGAGAACCGGCGGAGGTCCGCGTGACCGCCGCCCCGACCGCGCCGCCGCCCGGATCCCGCACGCCGGCCGGGCCCCTCTCCGGCGTCCGCGTCCTGGAGTTCACCACCGCCTGGGCGGGGCCGTTCGCCGGGCGCTGCCTGGCCTACCTCGGCGCCGACGTGATCAAGGTCGAGGCACCCGGGCACCCCGACTCCTGGCGCGGTACGCGCCGCGGCGGCGCGCCGATCTACTATCCCGAGTCCGAGCCGGGGGAGGACCCGCAGAACCGCAGCGTCCTGTTCAATTCCCAGAACCTCGACAAGCGGTCGCTCGCGCTGGACCTCAAGCAGGCCGGGGCCATGGACGTGATGCACGACCTGGTGCGCCGCTCCGATGTGCTGCTGGCGAACTTCACCCCCGGCGTCCTGGACCGCCTCGGCATCGGCCGCCGCGACCTCGCCCGGGTCAACGACCGCATCATCGTCGTGGAGATGCCTGCCTTCGGGCCCGGAGGGCCGTCCTCCTCCCACCAGGGGATGGGCAAGACGATGGAGCCCGCGGCCGGGATGACCTCGCTCATGGGCTACCCCGACGGCATGCCCGTCCTCACCGGGCCCGCCCTGATGGACCCGGTCGGAGGGCTGAACGCCGTCGCCGCGGTCGTCTCGGCCCTGGAACTGCGGGAGCGCACCGGGCGGGGCTCGCAGGTCCTCGTGCCCCAGGTCGAGGCCGCGGCCTCCTGGATCGGCGAGTACATCCTGGAGCAGGTCGAGACGGGATCGACGTGGGCGCCCGACGGGAACCACGTCCCCTACGCCGCCCCGCACGGGGCCTACCCCTGCGCGGGCGAGGACGAATGGGTCGCGATCGCGGTGCGGGACGACCGGCAGTGGCGGGCCCTGTGCACCACGCTCGGGGCGCACGGCCTCGCCGACGACCCCGCCTTCCGCCGTCTCGACGACCGCCGGTCCGCCCAGGAACTGATCGACGCCGTCCTGGCCGAGCTCACCCGTGAGCACGACAAGGCGGTGCTCGCCGAGCGCCTCCAGGCGGCGGGGGTGCCCGCGGCCCCGGTCCTCGGCGGAGACGAGATCGCCGAGAGCCCCGCGATGCGCGAGTGCGGGATGGTGGTCGATCTCGACCACGCCGCGGTCGGCCGGCGCGCCTACAGCGCGCTCGCCTTCCGGCATTCCCGGACACCGGGCTCGCACCGCCGCGCCGCGCCCCTCTTCGGTGAGCACAACGACGAGGTCCTGCGGGACCTCCTCGGCTACGACGCCGGGCGCGTCGCGGCCCTCCGCGGCGCCGGCGCCGTCGCCGACGCCCCGGCCGCCGACACCGACACGCCGCACGTACCCCGGGCCGATCCCGCACCGGCCCGGACCGCACGAGAGGAAACGAGCCGATGACGGTGCTCGAATCGGACATCTCCCCGATCCCGTACAGCGACGTCGCGCTGGAGTTCCGCGCCGAGATCCGGGAGTGGCTGGAGCGCAACGCCCCGGCGCATCTGCGGGGGGCGGAGGTGCCGCGCGTCCCCGATCCAGAGCTCAAGACGCACCTCGACAGGTGGGCGGACACGCTCACCGAGGCGGGTTACATGTGCGTCGCCTGGCCCCGGGAGTACGGGGGCCGCGGGCTCTCGGGCGTGGAGGTCGCGCTGATGAACGAGGAGTTCGCGCGTGCGGGCGTCCCCCGCCTGACCCGCGGCATGGGGGAGAGCCTGGTGGGCCCGGCCGTCATCGCGCACGCCACCGAGGAGCAGAAGCGGCGGGTGCTGCCCCCGATCATCAGCGGCGAGCACGATTACTGCCAGGGCTTCTCCGAGCCCGGTGCCGGCTCGGACCTGGCCGGGTTGCGCACCCGCGGTGAGATCGACGGCGCCGACCTGGTGATCAACGGCCAGAAGATCTGGACCTCGGGCTACTACAAGGCGAACTGGATGTTCTGCCTGGTCCGCACCGACCCCGCGGCGCCGAAGCACCGCGGTATCAGCTATGTCCTGCTGCCACTGCGGGTGGACGGCGAGCCCAACGGCGTGGAGTTCCGTCCGATCAAGCGGATGACGGGTCAGGCGCTCTTCGCCGAGACCTTCCTCACCGACGCCCGGACGCCGCTCACCAACGTCATCGGCGGCCTCAACGAGGGCTGGCGCGTGGCGATGACCACGCTCGGGAGCGAGCGCGGCGGGAGCGCCACCACGCAGCACGCCGCCTTCGAGAGGCAGTTCTGGCGGCTGGTCGGCGAAGTCCGCGAGCGCGGGCTCGGCGACGACGTCCGGGTGCGCGAGCAGCTGGGCTGGGCATGGTCGCAGATCCAGGTCATCCGGGCGACGGGACTCGGGCTGGTCGCCGACCTCGCCGCCGGAGGCGCCGGCCAGGGGCTGGCCAACGGGTCCACGAGCAAGATCCGGTGGTCGGAGTTCCAGCGCCGGCTCACCGAGATCGCCCTGGACCTGATCGGACCGGACGCGCTGCTCACCGGACCCGGCTACGAACTCGACGAGTGGCAGGACGACTTCCTGGCCGCCCGTTCCCACACGATCTGGGGAGGCACCGCGGAGGTGCAGCGCAACATCATCGGAGAGCGCGTCCTCGGCCTTCCCAAGGAGCCCGCGCCCGCGAAGGAGGCCGCGCGATGAGCCTGGCGATCACCGAGGAGCAGGAGGCGCTCCGGGAGACGACCCGGCGCTTCCTCGCCGCCGCGAGCCCGCTGACCCGGGTGCGGGAGATCATGGAGACCGAGACCGCCTTCGATGGCGAGCTGTGGCGGCGGATGTCCACCGAGCTGGGAGCGGCCGGCCTGGCCGTGCCGGAGGAGCACGGAGGCGCGGGACTGGGCTTCCAGGAGGCCTCGTACCTGGCCGAGGAGACGGGCCGCGCCCTGGCCCCTAGTGCGCTGCTCGCCACGGTCGGCCTCGCCGTGCCCGCCCTCAGGGCGGGGACCGGTGACGCCGCCGCCGCGCTGCTGCGGAGGATCGCCGACGGGTCGGCGGTCGTCAGCGTGGCCTGGCTGGCACCCGGCGCCCTGTGGGACTCGACCGCCGAGGCCGCCCGGGCGCGTGACGGCGAGTCCGGGTGGACCGTGTCGGGAGGCTTCTCGCCCGTCCTCGACGGGGCGGCGGCCTCCGTGCTGCTGGTGCTCGCCGAGGGCCGCGACGGCCCGACCCTGTTCGCCGTCGAGACCGAGGCGCCGGGCGTGCGCGTCCGTGCGCTCCCGGCCCTCGACCAGACGCGGGGATTGGCGCGGGTCGACCTCGCCGACGCGCCGGCGACACCGGTGTCCGCTCCGGGACGCGGCCGCGATGTCCTCACCCTCGCGCTCTCCCACGCCGAGGTCCTGCTGGCCTCGGAGATGGTCGGCGGAGCCCAGGCATGCCTGGACATGAGCGTGGCGTACGCCAAGGTGCGAGAGCAGTTCGGCCGTCCGATCGGGTCGTTCCAGGCCATCAAGCACAAGTGCGCCGAGGTCCTGGTCGAACTGGAGGGCGCGCGTGCGATGACGCGGTACGCCGCCTGGTGCGCGGAGGCCGCGCCGCACGAGCTGGGCGAGGCGGCGGCGATCGCCAAAGCCACCGCCGCCGACGCTTACTTCCGCGCCGCCGCCGAGAACCTCCAGATCCACGGGGGGATCGGCGTGACGTGGGAGCACGACGCCCATCTCTACTTCAAACGGGCCAAGGCCTCCCTGATGCTGTTCGGCGACGTGGGCGCCTACCGCCGGCGCATCGCCGACCTCATCGGCATCTGACCCCGGCCGGCCCCGGCCGCCCCTTCCTCAGGAGGACGCGTGACAAGCACCCCTGCACCCGACTACGAGTCGATCCTCGTCGACCGTGATGGCCCGATCGGCATCATCACCCTCAACCGGCCCGACCGGCTCAACAGCTGGGACTGGCTGATGTCAGCGGAGATCGGCCACGCACTGGGCCGTTTCGAGGCCGACGACGCCGTCCGGGCGGTCATCCTGACCGGGGCCGGCCGGGCCTTCTGCGCCGGAGCCGGCCTGCTGCCCGCCGGCCGCACGTTCGACGGCTCGCTGACGCGTGCCGAGGCCGAGGCGCGATACCCCGGCCCGCACCGCCCCGCCGACCGCATCCGCACCCCCGTCATCGCGGCCGTGAACGGGCACGCGGTCGGGGCCGGGATGACGATGGCGCTCCGCGCCGACATCATCGTCGTGGCGGAAGAGGCCAAGCTCGGGTTCGTCTTCAACAGGCGGGGGGTGATCCCCGACGCCGACCTGCTGTGGAGTCTGCCGCGCCTCATCGGCTACTCCCGGGCCATGGACCTGCTGCTGACCGGGCGCATCTTCTCCGGGGCGGAGGCGGTCGGGCTGGGCATCGCGTCCCAGGCGGTGCCGGCCGAGGAGGTGCTGCCGGCCGCGACCCGGATCGCCGCCGACATCGCGGCGAACGTCGCGCCCGTCTCGGCCGCCATCACCAAACTCGTCGCGCGGCGCTTCCTCGAGGAGACCGACCGGAGCGCGGCGCTCGAGCTCGAGCGGGAACTCTTCCGATGGGCGGGGCGGCAAACGGACGCGCCGGAGGGAGTGAACGCCTTCCGAGAGAAGCGGCCGCCGCGGTTTACGCTCTCCAAGACGAAGGACTTTCCGGTCCACCTTGTCGATGACAATATTTGATCGCCACCGGCGAATGTCCAGAGGCAGGACCACCGAGTGGTCCTGCCTCCTGGCGTCCGCCGCTCATGGGAAAATCCCTTCAGGAGGTATTACGGCATGAGTTCGCGCGAGGCGGCGTCGTCCGGGAAGCCGGCGGCCGACGGCCGGACGCTGAGGGCGCAGCGGACGAGAACATCCATCGTCGACGCCAACATGGCACTGATGATGGAGGGCAACCTGCGGCCGACCGCGGCCCAGGTCGCCGAGCGTGCCGGCGTATCCCTCCGTACGCTGTGGAGCCACTTTCCCGACCTCGAGAGCCTCTTCGCCGCGACGGGGGAGAAGACCCTCCAGGTCCAGTACGCCCACTATGCAGTCATTCCCGCCGATCGGCCCCTGGAGGAGCGCGTCAACGACTTCTGCCGGCAACGGGCGGCGATGCTCGAATCGATCGCCGGCGCCTCCCGTGCCGCGCAGGTGCGCCTTCCGTTCTCGGCGCAGCTGAGGCGGAACCGCAGACGGCACAACGAGCGGCTGCGCACCGACATCGGCCTGACATTCGCCCCGGAGATAGCGCTGGCCGGCGCGGAGGCCGACGAACTCGTGAGCGCCCTGATGGTGGCCTGCACGTGGCCGACGTGGATGGGCGGCCGCGACGATCTCGGCCTCTCCGTCGCGGAGGCCACGCAAGTCATGATCCGCATGGTGATGGTCATCCTCAAGGACGTCAAAGAACAGGCCAAAAGGGACGGGAATGATGTCAACTGACCGAATGCGCCCGATGTAACGCATGCGAGCGTTTTCCTTCAGTTCATCCCGGAGCCCATTCCAACCTGAGTGTGCAGGTCACAGGTTCGTCGTGGGTGACGGAAGTGGGCTGCGAATGAGTGAAGCTCCTGCTAGATGAGGTTGTC
>NZ_FZOR01000101.1 GCF_900188445.1 Actinomadura meyerae | reverse complement strand
CCATCCACACCACCAACGCCACCCACCACATCGAAATCGCCCCCGACACCACCCTCACCCCCGCCATCACCGAAACACGACCCGACGCCATCACCATCGCGACCCAGCGCCGCGGCCGGGACCAGGTGGAGACGCTGGTGTCCGCCGTCGCGGAGGCGCACGTCCACGGTGTCGCCGTGGACTGGCCGTCGCTCATGCCGGGCCGCTGGACGGACCTCCCCACCTACCCCTTCCAGCGCCGGCGGTTCTGGATCGACGCACCGGCCCGGGTCGGCGACGTGACCGGGGCCGGGCTCGGCAGGGCCGACCACCCCCTCCTGGGAGCCGTGGTCGAGATCGCCGAGGGCGGTGAACTCCTGCTGACCGGCCGGCTGTCCCCGCGCACGCACCCCTGGTGCGCCGACCACGCGGTGCACGGGTCGGTGCTGTTCCCCGGGACGGCGTTCGTCGAGCTGGCGCTGCACGCCGGTGAGCACGTCGGGCTGCGCCGCCTGCACGACCTGGCGCTGGAGGCCCCGCTGCCCCTCCCGGAGGAGGGCGACGTCCAACTCCAGCTATCGGTGGGAGCGCCGGACGACTCGGGCCGGTGCCGCGTCGCGGTGCACGCCCGCCAGGGGGAGGAACCCTGGGTCCGGCACGCGGTCGGGAGCCTCGCCGAGGGTGGTCCCACCCCGGCGGCCGACGAGACCGTCTGGCGGCCCCGGGACGCCGACCCGATCGACGTCGATTCCCTGTACGCCCGCCTCGCGGATCTCGGCCTCGACTACGGCCCCGCTTTCCAGGGGCTGCGGGCGGCCTGGACGAGCGGCGCCGACCTGTACGCGGAGGTGGAGCTCCCTGAGGACACCGATGTCACCGGCTACGGCCTCCACCCGGCGCTGCTGGACGCGGCCCTGCACGTGGCGGCACACGGCGACGGGCCGTCGCGGGTCCCGTTCGCCTGGACGGACGTCGAACTGCACACCACCGGCGCGACCGCCGCGCGGGTCCGGATCTCGCCCGCGGGGGACGACACCGTCGCCGTCCGGCTGTTCGACGGCGACGGCCGGGTCATCGCCACGGTCGGCTCCCTGGCCGTCCGCCCGCTCGGCCCGCGCCGGGCGAGCGGGCCCTACCGCCCGGCGTGGGTACCGGCGGCGGCGCCGCCGAGCGGGGACGGATCGCCGCCCGCCGTCATCGAGCTGCCCGCCTCCGACGACCCTCGCGCGGCGGCCGGGCACGCGCTCGACGTCCTGCGGGACCGGCTGCGGGCCGGCGACGGACGCCTCGCGCTCGTCACGCGCGGAGACCTCGCGGGCCCGGCCCCCGATCCGGCGGTCGCCGCGGTATGGGGCCTGGCCCGGTCCGCGCAGGCCGAGCACCTGGACCGGATCCTCCTCGTCGACCTCGACGGGACCGGCGCGTCGGACCGCGCCCTGCCCACCGCGCTGGCGTCGGGCGAGCCGCAGCTCGCACTGCGCGACGGCGAACTGCTCGTCCCCCGGCTCGTCCGGGGCGCCGAGCCGGGCGATCCCGCGCCGGTCTTCCGTCCGGACGGCACCGTGCTCATCACCGGAGGCACCGGCGTACTCGGCGGGATCACGGCCCTCCACCTGGTGACCGAGCACCGCGTCCGCCGGCTGGTGCTGGCCGGCAGGCGCGGCGTCGCCGATGAGCGGCTGCTCGCCGAGCTGACCGGACTCGGGGCGGACGTCGAGGTCGTCGCGTGCGACGCCGCCGACCGCGACGCGCTCGTCGCACTGCTCACCGACCACGACGTCACCGCCGTGATCCACGCGGCGGGCGTCACCGCCGACGGCCTGCTGGACGATATGACCGGCGAGCGGATGGACGCGGTGTTCCGCCCCAAGGTGGACGCGGCCCGCCACCTGGACGAGCTGACCCGCGACCTGGACCTCGACGCGTTCGTGCTGTTCTCGTCCGTCGCGGGTGCCATCGGCAGCGCCGGGCAGGCCAACTACGCGGCGGCGAACGCGTTCCTGGACGCTCTGGCCCGGCGCCGCGCGGCCCTCGGCCTGCCCGCCCTGTCGCTGGCCTGGGGACTGTGGGAGCGGGAGAGCGGCATCACCGGCCGTCTCGGCGATGCCGACCTGGCGCGGATCGGCCGCGGCGGCGTCCTGCCGCTGCCGGTGCGGGACGCCACGGCGCTGTTCGACGCGGCGCTGCGGGGCGCCGAACCCGTCGCCGTTCCGGTGCGCTGGAACCCGCCCGCGCTGCGCGCCCGGGCGGCCGAGGGGACGCTCCCCGCCCCGCTGCGCGGCCTGGTCCGCACGGCCGCCCGGCGGCGGGCGGACGCCGTCCCGGCCGCGCCGACCGAGGAGACCGCCCTCGACCTGGTCAGGTCGGCCGCGGCCGCCGTCCTCGGGCACGCCTCGGCGGCCGGCGTTCCGGCCGGGACCGCGTTCAACGACCTCGGATTCGACTCCCTGACCGGCGTCGAACTCCGCAACCGCCTGGCCCGGGCCACCGGGCGGGCGCTGCCCGCGACCCTGGTCTTCGACCACCCCACCCCGGAGGCCCTGGCCCGCTTCCTCGTCGGGGACGCCCCGGCCGCACCCCAGACCCCCCGCACGGCGACTTCCCCA
>NZ_FZOR01000084.1 GCF_900188445.1 Actinomadura meyerae | reverse complement strand
CGGCAAGCCACCACCCAACAACTCACCGACCCCACCTACTGGACCAACCACCTCACCCACACCACCCACTGGCAACACGCGGTTGAGAACCTCCAGGAAAACGGCACCACCGTCTATCTCGAAATCGGACCGCACCCCACTCTCACACCGCCCACCAACCAAACCCTTACCGAACCCAACACCTACACCATCACCACCCTCCACAAGGCTCAAGACAACGTCCACAACCTCCACCACGCCATCAACCAAATCCACACCCACCACCACACCACCAACCCACCACGAACCAACCCACAACAGACCACTCCCAAAACACTCCCACCGCTCCCCACCTACCCCTTCCAACACCACACCCACTGGCTCCACGCGAACAATCACGGCAAGGACGCCGAAAGCCTCGGGCTCAGCAGAACGGGCCACCCGATTCTGGCGGCCGCCACCGAGATTTCGAATTCCGGCGCGGTTCTTTTCACCGGACGGCTTTCGCTCAGCTCCCAGCCCTGGTTCAACGACCACGCGATCGTCGATTCGGTGCTGGTCCCCGGAAGCGGCCTTGTCGAGATGGCGTTGCACGCGGGCGCCCGCACCGGCGCTCCGCACGTCGAGGAGCTGACGCTCGAAAGCCCGCTGGTCATCCCCGACGAAGGCTCCCTGCATCTGCAGATCACGGTCGAGCCCGCGGATGACGGCGGACGGCGGACCATCGCCGTCCATTCCAGGCCCGCGGACGGGGAGGAAGGCTCCGCATGGGTGCGGCACGCGGTCGGCGCCCTGTCCGCCACCCCCAGCCCCGCGCCGCCGTCGCCGTCGCCCTCGCCGTCCGAGTGGCCGCCGACGGCCGCCACGCCGATTGATCTCACCGGCGCGTACGACGCCCTGGCCGAACGCGGCTACCACTTCGGCCCGACGTTCCGCGGCCTCGCCCGCGCCTGGCAGAGCGGCGACGACCTCTACGCCGACATCGTCCTCCCCGGCGACACCGACACCACCGGATACGGCATCCACCCCGCCCTCCTCGACGCCGCGCTCCACCCCCTCGGCCTCAGCCAGACCACGGGCGATCCCATCAAGCTTCCCTTCGCCTGGCAGGACGTCTCGCTCCACGCCACCAGGGCCACCACCTTGCGCGTGCACCTCCAGCCCACCGCCGACGACCAGGTCCGCATCACCGCCACCGACTCCGAAGGCGCCCCGGTCCTGTCCGTCGGCGCGCTCAACGTGCGGCCGATCGAGCCGGAGCGGCTGCGCTCGGCCGGGCGCGCCCACGGCGACGGCATGTTCGAGCTGAGCTGGCAGGCGCTTGCCGAGCCCGACCCGCATGGGCCGTGCCCGTCTTACGCGTTCGTCGGCGGCGACGGGGACAGCCGCACGGCACGGATGCTCGCGGAAGCGGCCGCGCAGGTGCACCCTGACCTGTCCTCGTACGGCAAGGCCGTCGATGCCGGGGAGCCGCTCCCGGAACTGACGCTGCTGTGGTGCCCGAAGCTCGCGGCCGGCGACGTTGCCGCGGACGCGCACGACATCGCCGCCGAGACGCTCGGTGCGCTCCGCACATGGCTTGCCGGCGACCGCCACGCCGGGCGCCGTCTCGTGCTCCTGACGAGCGGCGCGGTCGCCACGGGCCTCGACGAACGGATCGGCGACCTGGCGCAGGCGACGGTCTGGGGCCTGGCCCGCACGGCGCAACTCGAACATCCCGGACGCGTGGCGGTCGTCGACATCGACGGCCATCAGGACGCGGCCGGATCGATGGGCGCCGCTCTGGCGAGCGCGGAGCCACAGGTGGCCATCCGGCGCGGACGCCTTCTCGTCCCCGGAATCGGCAGGACCGACCCCGGCGCCGATCTCGACATCCCCGCCGGGCCGGTTCCCTGGCGGCTGGAGAACCGCACGCCGGGCACGCTCGACGATCTCGTGGCGGCTCCCTGGCCGGACGCGGAGGCGCCGCTGGCGGCCGGGCAGATCCGTGTCTCGCTTCGCGCGGCGGGTCTCAACTTCCGGGACGCGCTCGTCGGCCTGGGCATGGTGAACGACCGCACGGGTGTGGGCGGCGAAGCCGCCGGTGTCGTGGTCGAGACCGCTTCCGACGTGACGGACCTGGTCCCCGGCGACCGCGTGATGGGCCTGTTCCAGGACGGCGTCGGCCCGCTGGCGGTCACCGACCGCCGGCTCGTCGCCCGCGTCCCCGCCGGATGGACGTTCGCCCAGGCGGCCGCGGTGCCCGTGGTGTTCCTGACCGCCTACCAGGGGCTCAAGGAACTGGCGGAGCTGCGGCCGGGCGAGACTCTGCTCGTCCACGCCGCGACCGGCGGTGTCGGTTCAGCGGCCCTCCAGCTCGCCCGGCTCTGGGGCGTGGACGTGCTCGCCACCGCCGCCCCCGGGAAGTGGCACGCGCTGGAGGCGCAGGGGATCGACGAAGCGCACCGCGCGTCCTCCCGCACGCTCGAGTTCGAGGAGCGGTTCCGGCGCCTGGTCGGCGAACGCGGTGTGGACGTCGTCCTCAACTCCCTCGCCGACGAGTTCACGGACGCCTCCCTGCGGCTCCTCGGCGCCGGGGGCCGTTTCATCGAGATGGGCAAGACCGATGTCCGGGATCCGGCACAGGTCGGGAACGACCATCCGGGCGTCGCTTACCACGTGTTCGACCTGCACGAGACGCCCGCACGGCACATCGGCGAGATGCTCAGCGAACTGGCCCCCCTGTTCGAGGACGGCTCGCTGGTCCCGCCCCCGATCGAGGCGTGGGACGTCCGGCACGCGGCCCGAGCGCTGCGCCACCTCGGCCAGGCCCGGCACATCGGAAAGGTGGTGCTGACCATCCCCGTCCCGCTGGACCCCGACGGCACCGTCCTGATCACCGGCGGCACCGGGAGTCTCGGCTCGGCGGTCGCCCGCCATCTCGCCGAGCGCCACGGCATGCGGCACCTCCTGCTCGCCAGCCGCTCCGGCCCGGACGCGGAAGGGGTTGCGGAGCTGCTCGGCGAACTCGCGGACCGGGGCACCGACGCCACCGTCACCGCCTGCGACACCGCCGACCCGGCCGCGCTCGCACGCCTGGTCGAGTCCATACCCGAGGACCATCCGCTCACCGCGGTCATCCACGCGGCGGGCGTCATCGACGACACCGTCCTCACCGACCTGTCCGGCGAGCAGCTCGACACCGTCCTCCGCCCGAAGGCCGACGCGGCCTGGCACCTGCATGAGCTGACCAAGGGCCTGGACCTCAGCGCCTTCGTGCTGTTCTCTTCGATCGCCGGAACCCTGGGGTCTCCCGGGCAGGGCAACTACGCCGCCGCCAACGCCTTCCTGGACGGCCTCGCCCACAGCCGCCGCTCCCAGGGGCTCCCCGCCGTCAGCCTCGCGTGGGGGCTCTGGCAGCAGCCCGGGGGCATGACGTCCCATCTCACGGAGGCCGATCACGCACGATTCGCTCGCAGCGGGCTGAGTCCGCTTTCCACCGACCAGGCCCTCCAGCTCTTCGACGCCGCGCTCGACCACCCCGGCCCGACGCTCGTCCCCGCCGCAATCAGCGTCAGGGCTGTTACGGCGGCGGCCGAGAGCGGCACGATCTCTCCGCTGCTCCGAGGGCTCGTGCGGGGCGGCCGGAAACAGCCGTCCGGCGCCGCCGTCCAGCCACCCCCGGACCTGCGGATGCGCCTCGCGAGCCTTTCCCAGGACGAGCAGGACGAGCTCCTGCTGGAGACCGTGCGCGGCCAGGTCGCCGCGGTTCTCGGGCATGACGCGGCGGACATCGGCCGCGGGAGCACGTTCAAGGAGCTCGGGCTGGACTCGTTGACCGCGGTCGAACTGCGCAACCGGCTGGGGACCGCCACCGGCCTGCGCCTGCCCGCGACGCTCATCTTCGACCGTCCGACGCCGCACGAGCTCGCCGGGTACCTGCGTTCGCAACTCGTCCCCGAGCCGCCGCCTCCCGGCGCGGCGTTGCTCGCCGAACTCGACCGGCTGGAGGCGGGCCTCGCCGACGGCCTCGACATCGGCGGCCTTCCCGGAGACCTCCGCCCCCGGCTCCACGGACTGCTGCGGCGGCTGTCCGGCCAGGAGCCGCCGGGAGCCGACATGACCCGCACCATCCTCGCCACGAGCCGGCCCGAGGACCTCTTCGCGCTCATCGATGGCGGCATGAACGACAACGACCACGGCGACAAGGCCGAGGGGGGTAAGTGATGGCCAACGAGGACAAGCTCTTCGAGTACCTCAAGCGGGTCACGGCCGACCTTCAGGAGACCCGCGAACGGCTCCACGAGGTCGAGGAGCGCGCTCGGGAGCCGATCGCGATCGTGGCGATGGGGTGCCGGTATCCGGGTGCTGTGTCGTCGCCCGAGGATCTGTGGGAGCTGGTCGAGCAGGGCCGCGACGCCATCACGCCGTTCCCCGACAACCGGGGCTGGGACCTGGACGCCCTCTTCGACCCCGACCCCGACGCGCCCGGGAAGTCCTATGCGCGCGAAGGCGGATTCCTCCACGACGCGGATCAATTCGATGCCGCCTTCTTCGGCATCTCACCCCGCGAAGCCACCGCCATGGACCCCCAGCAGCGACTCCTGCTCGAAGTCGCCTGGGAGACCATCGAACGGGCCGGGATCGCGCCGCCTTCCCTCAAGCAGAGCCGGACGGGAGTCTTCACCGGCGTCGTCTTCCAGCCGTACGGACCCCACCTGCACCAAGCGCCGGAGAACTACGAGGGATACCTCATGACCGGCAAGGCCACGAGCGTGGCCTCCGGCCGGGTCTCGTTCACCCTCGGCCTGCAAGGGCCCGCGGTCACGGTCGACACCGCATGCTCCTCCTCCCTGGTGGCCATGCATCTGGCCGCCCACTCCCTGCGCACCGGTGAATGCGACCTCGCTCTCGCGGGCGGCTCCACCGTCATGTCCACGCCCGGTCTGTTCGTCGAGTTCAGCCGCCAGCGGGGGCTCGCGGCGGACGGTCGGTGCAAGTCCTTCGCCGCGTCCGCCGACGGCACGGGATGGTCCGAGGGCGTCGGCCTGGTGCTCCTGGAACGCCTGTCGGACGCCCGCGAGCACGGTCACCCGGTCCTCGCCGTGATCAGGAGTTCGGCGGTCAACCAGGACGGCGCCAGCAACGGCCTCACCGCGCCCCATGGCCCGTCGCAGGAACGCGTCATCAACGAGGCCCTGGCCCACGCCCAGCTCTCGCCCGATCAGATCGACGCGGTCGAGGCCCACGGCACGGGCACCGCGTTGGGCGACCCCATCGAGGCCAACGCGCTCCTCGCGACCTACGGCACCCGGCACACGCCGGAACAGCCGCTCTACCTGGGCTCGATCAAATCCAACATCGGCCACACGCAGGCGGCGGCAGGGGTCGCCGGGGTCATCAAGATGGTCCAGGCCATCAACCACGGTCGCCTGCCGGAGACCTTGCACGTCCAAGCAGGCAATCCGGAAGTGGACTGGGAGGCCGGTACCGTCTCCCTGCTCACCGAGGCCCAGCCGTGGCCGGAGGTCGACCGGCCGCGCCGCGCCGCCGTGTCCTCCTTCGGAGTCAGCGGCACCAACGCCCACCTCATCCTCGAACAGGCTCCGGCGCCTCAGCCCGTCCCGACCGCCGTGGCGGCCCCGCCCAGCACGCCCACGCTCGCCTGGCCGCTGTCGGCGAAAACCCCCGAAGCCCTCCGCGCCCAAGGCCAACGGCTCCTGGACCACCTGGACCGCCATCCCGACGTCAGCCCCGTGGACGTCGGGTACACCCTGGCCACCGCCCGCGCCTCCTTCGCCCACCGCGCCGTCATCACCGGGAACGGACTGGACGACTTCCGCACCGGGCTGCGGGCGCTCGCCACCGGGCAGACCGCACCCGGGCTGACCCTCACACCCCCGGCCGACACCGATGGGGACAGCCGGATCGTCTTTGTTTTCCCCGGTCAGGGGTCGCAGTGGGCCGGCATGGCCAGCGAACTGCTGCACACCTCACTGGTGTTCGCCGACCACATCCAGGCATGCCACGAGGCGCTCGCTCCCTACACCGACTGGTCACTGCTCGACCTACTCCATCAGCGAGACGCGGCCCCCGATCTAGAACGGGTCGACGTCGTCCAACCGGCACTGTTCGCCGTCATGACCGCACTGGCCAAACTCTGGCAACACCACGGCATCCACCCCGACGCCGTCATCGG
>NZ_FZOR01000099.1 GCF_900188445.1 Actinomadura meyerae | reverse complement strand
GCAACTACGCCGCCGCCAACGCCTACCTCGACGCACTCGCCCAACACCGCGCCTCACTCGGACTCCCCGCACTGTCGCTGGCGTGGGGCCTGTGGGAGCAGGACGGCGGTATGGCCGGCGGCCTGGACGAGGCGGCGCGCGGCAGGCTGTCGCGTTCCGGCATCGGCGCGTTCGGCCCGGACGAGGCGCTGGAGCTGTTCGACGCGGCGCTCGGGCTCGGCCGCGCGGCCGTCGTCCCGGCCCGGTTCCACCTGCCGGCGCTGCGGAACCTGGCCGCCCGCGACGCCCTGCCGCCGCTGCTGCGCGACCTGGCCGGGGCGGCCGCACGACGCCCGGCCGCCCCGGCGCGGCGCCCGGACCTGGCGGCGCGGCTCGCCGGCCGGCCCCCCGAGGAGCGGGAGCGCGTGGTCCTCGAACTGGTCCGCGCCGAGGCCGCCGCCGCGCTCGGCCACCCCTCCCCCGACCTGGTGGACCTCGAACGCGGCTTCATGGACCAGGGATTCGACTCCCTGACCGCCGTCGAGCTGCGCAACCGGCTCGGCTCGGCCGTCGGGCGGCGGCTGCCCGCGACGCTGCTGTTCGACCACCCGACGCCGGCCGCGCTCGCCGCGCACCTGCACGCCGCGCACCTGGACGCCGCGCCCCCGCACGCCGCGCCCCCGGACGCCGGGGCCGGCGGGAACGGCGCCGCGTACCGGACGGCGCTGGCGCAGCTGGACCGGCTCGCCGCCGACCCCGCGGCGCTCGGCTCCGCCGAGGTCCGGGCCCGGCTGCGCGACCTGCTGGCCCGGCTGGAGGACGCCGCGCCGGAGTCCGCGGAGCTGGCGGCCGCCTCCGACGACGAGATCTTCGACCTGATCGACAACGAGCTGGGCACCGCCTGAGAAAGGGACCGCTGCGCACATGGCGAACGAGGACAAGCTCCGCGACTACCTGAAGCGTGTCACGGCCGACCTCCAGGCCACCCGGCGGAGGCTGCGCGAGACCGAGCGGGCCCGGCGCGAGCCGATCGCCGTCGTCGGGATCGGCTGCCGCTTCCCCGGCGGCGTCGCCGCGCCCGAGGACCTGTGGGACCTGGTGTCCGGCGGCGTCGACGCGGTGTCGGAGTTCCCCGCCGACCGGGGCTGGGACGTCGACCGCCTCTACGACCCCGACCCGGACGGCGTCGGGCGGTCCATCACCCGCGAGGGCGGCTTCCTGCACGACGCCGCCGACTTCGACCCGGCGTTCTTCGGGATCAGCCCCCGCGAGGCCCTGGCCATCGACCCGCAGCAGCGGCTCCTGCTGGAGACCGCGTGGGAGGCGCTGGAGCGCGCGGGCATCGACCCGCACGGGCTGCGCGGCAGCCGCACCGGCGTGTTCACCGGGATCATGTACGGCGACTACGCCTCCCGGCTGCCGGAACCTCCGGAGGAGTTCGAGGGCCATCTGAGCAGCGGCAGCGCGGGCAGCATCGCGTCCGGGCGGGTCGCCTACACCTTCGGCTTCGAGGGCCCGGCCGTCACCATCGACACGGCGTGCTCGTCGTCGCTGGTCGCGCTGCACCTGGCCGTGCGGGCGCTGCGCGCGGGCGACTGCGACCTGGCGCTGGCGGGCGGCGTCACCGTGATGGCGACCCCGACGACGTTCGTCGAGTTCAGCCGCCAGCGGGGACTGTCGCCGGACGGGCGATGCCGCTCGTACTCGGCCGGGGCGAACGGCACCGGCTGGAGCGAGGGCGCGGGCCTGCTGCTGGTGGAGAGGCTGTCGGACGCGCGGCGCAACGGGCATCCGGTGCTCGCCGTCGTCCGGGGCACGGCCGTCAACCAGGACGGCGCGAGCAGCCGGCTGACCGCGCCGAACGGGCCCGCGCAGCAGCGCGTGATCGAGGACGCCCTGGCCGCCGCCCGGCTCACGCCGGACGACATCGACGCTGTCGAGGGGCACGGCACCGGCACCACGCTTGGCGATCCGATCGAGGCGCAGGCGCTGCTGGCGGCCTACGGGCAGGGGCGGGACCGTCCGCTGTGGCTGGGTTCGGTGAAGTCGAACCTGGGGCACACCCAGGCCGCGGCCGGGGCCGCCGGGGTCATCAAGATGGTGCTGGCCATGCGGCACGGCCTGCTGCCCGAAACGCTCCACGTCGACGAACCCACCCCGCACGTCGACTGGGAGACCGGGGCCGTCCGGCTGCTGACCGAGCCGGTGCCCTGGCCGCGGACCGACCGGCCCAGGCGTGCCGGCGTCTCGTCGTTCGGCATCAGCGGCACCAACGCCCACGTGATCCTGGAGGAGGCCCCCGCCGAGGAGGCGGAGGAAGAGCCGGACCGGCCGTCCGGTCTCGTGCCGGCACCGTGGCTGTTCTCCGCCCGGACGCCGGAGGCCCTCCGCGCCCAGGCCGGTCGCCTCGCCGGGATGGCCGGCGGGTCGCCCGCCGACATCGCCCACTCACTCGTCACCGGCCGTGCGTCGTTCGGCCACCGGGCCGCCGTCGTGGCCGGCTCGCCCGAGGCGCTGAAGTCCGCGCTGACGGCGTTCGCCGAGGGGCATGCCGAGAGCGGCGTCCTGTCCGGTGAGGCGGTGTCGGGTCGTACGGCGTTCGTGTTCTCCGGCCAGGGCAGCCAACGCCCCGGCATGGGCCGCGACCTCTACACCGCCTTCCCCGCCTTCGCCGCCGCCCT
>NZ_FZOR01000120.1 GCF_900188445.1 Actinomadura meyerae | reverse complement strand
CTAGGGCGTGTCTCGAAGTCGGGTGTGTGACGGTGTGTCGTGATCTCTAAGTAGTGAGGTCTCCGGTAGATGGGTTCATCGACGAAGAAGAACCTGTAATACCGGAGACCTCGTGGCCACCCTAGCGGTGACGCGGCGGTTCGACCTGACCGATGGGCAGTGGGCGGTGCTGGAGCCGCTGCTGCCGGTCCCCAGAGGGCCGGGTCGGCCGTCGAAGTGGACGAAACGGCAGCTCATCGACGGGATCCGCTGGCGGGTGCGGGTCGGCGCGCCGTGGCGGGACGTCCCGGAGTGTTATGGCTCTTGGCAGGCGGTGTATGCGTTGTTCCGCCGGTGGCAGCGGGCGGGAGTGTGGGCGCGGATCGTGGCCGGCCTGCAGGGGCGGGCGGACGCGGCCGGGCTGGTCTGCTGGCAGGTGAGTGTGGACTCCACCATCGCCCGGGCGCACCAGCATGCGGCCGGTGCCCGTACCCGTCCCGATGAGCAGGCCGAACCTCCCGCGCCCGGCGGTGGTGAGCCCGCCGACCACGCGCTGGGGCGTTCGCGTGGCGGCCTGACCACCAAGGTCCACCTGTCGTGCGAGCAGGGCCAGAGGGTGCTGTCGCTGGTGGTCACGGCCGGTCAGCGTGGTGACTCGCCGCAGTTCCGGCCCGTGTTGGAGCGGATCGCCGTGCCGCGGATGGGGCCGGGGCGTCCTCGCAGCCGGCCCGACCGGGTCCGTGCCGACAAGGCCTACAGTTCCCGAGCCAACCGCGCCTACCTGCGCAGACGCGGCATCAAGTGCACCATCCCGGTCAAGGCCGACCAGGCCCGGAACCGCACCAGGCGAGGCAGCCGTGGTGGACGCCCACCGGTGTTCTGCAAGCTGGACTACCGGCAGCGGCACGCCGTCGAATGCGCCATCAACCGGCTCAAACGCCACCGTGCCGTGGCCACGCGGTATGACAAGCTCGCCGTCCGCTACGAGGCCGTCCTCCACATCGCCGTCATCAACGACTGGCTGACCTGCCTTTGAGACACGCCCTAG
>NZ_FZOR01000078.1 GCF_900188445.1 Actinomadura meyerae | reverse complement strand
CCCGCAACTGGCCCTGGGCCGACGCCTGGCGGCAGTTGTTCACCACCCTCCACGCCCCACCCGACAGCCGCTGACCTGCCGTTATCCACCGCCCGAGCGGGCCCGACCGGAACCGAACACGTGGAAAAGCTGGGCAGACCAGCCGATCACCCCTGCCCGCGGGCGGCCGACAACTCAACCGTCCTCCCGAAAAGACCGAGAGATCGACCTCGATACACCATCGGTGGATCGAGGCTAAGCCCCCGGCCGGCGCTCACCTGCGGTCAAAAGCTCCGGCTTTGATCTGATGCCTGAGCTCCCGCCAGGCGCGACCTTCCAAGACAAGCATGGGACCGTCCGGATTCTTAGAGTCCCGCACGGCCGCGTAGCAGCGGCCATGGAGAGCGACCTCCGGCGCCACGTAGGTGACTTCTACGCAGTTCTCGCCGCTGGTGCTGTAGGAGGAGCGACGCCACTCAAGACGGGGGGCTTCAGCCATCCTTGATCTCCTTTGCGGCACGCTCGATACGTACCTTCGACTCGTCTGGAGACATGGCCATTTCGGATAGTTGGTCGAAGACCACCCTACGACGGGCAACGTCGGCTTCGGACTCCAGGTAGATGTCGCCGCCCGGCGTTTCAAGGTAGGCGATGTCGGGGTCGATGCCGACCTCGAAGCTGAGGACGACGAAGCCACCGTTGAGGCCAGGATGCCGTCCCTGCTGGAACGGGAGAACCTGGAGTTCCACGTGAGGACGGCGGGAGTCGGCGAGTAGGGAGTCGAGCTGGGCTCGCATGATGTCGGCGCTGCCCATCCTGCGGTGCAGGATGGCCTCGTCGAGGACCACGTGAAGCCTTGGCGCGTTGGGGCGGCTCAGGATCGACCGCCTTGTCATGCGTGCGGCAACTCGGCGCTCGATGTCCCCATCATCAGAGGTGAACGCCGTCACGACTTCCCTCGCGTACTCGGGAGTCTGGAGCAGGCCAGGCACGACTTGCGGTTGCCATTCGCGGATCTGGGACGCCTCATCCTCTAGGGAGAGGTAAGTCCCAGCGAAGATGTCGCGGTAGGCCGTCCACCAGCCACGCTTCCACGCGTCCTTGGCGAGTCGCAGCAAGGCGTCGCGTTGAGGGCTGGTGACGCCGTAGAGATCCAGCACCGCGTTGAGGTCGTTGCTGCTGGCCTTGGTGAGGGCCCGTTCGATCCGCATGACCTTCTGGCGACTCCAGCCCAGCCGCTGGGCTGCCTCCTCTGGGCGTAGATCGGCATGCTCGCGCAGTTCGCGCAACTCTCTGGCGAGACGACGACCACGAACCGTTGGACTGTGTGGCTGGACCATGAGCGGAAGTCTGCCTTCCTCGCCGCGTCGGAGCAGCGCCTTGCGGCAACCTCTGCGCGATAACGGCAAAGTCATTGTGATCATGAACAGTACAGAGTCATGATGACCTGGCAACACACTGCAACCATCTCGTCACAGTGTGGATGCGGCGGTGGGGCGGCTCGTGCCAACAGCCGATGAGTTCGATGGAGCTCATCGGTAACGGGTAAGCGGCTGTCGCGCCGCTGGTCATAGCGCGGCCGGGCTCTGGATTGGAGACCTCGCCCGGCCGCGCGCCTCACCCTCGAAAGGGAGGTATGCATGAGGATAGCTTCGAGAGCGCTGCCGGCGCCCCGCCTCCAGAGCCCCGAAGGGCCGTCCGGGGAACCCGGGACGGCGTGTGGCGACACCCTGTCCGTCGTGCCGAGCCCGGCTGGCGCATCGGGTGGGCCGATGGCACTGACCTCGCGAAATGCCATCGAAGTCGACAGGCGCGATCGCCTGTGGCGCATTGACGTCCCCGGCGTCACCCCCGCGATCCCCTTCTTGCGTCGCTGGGTCGGCCTGGTCCTCGCCGACGCGTCGGTAGTGAGCGAGGCGTTCGAGCTGATCGTGACCGAGTACGGCACGAACGCGCTGTGGCATTCGGCCAGTGGGGCTCCCGGTGGCCGGATCAGGGCTGAACTCTCCGTCAGCAGCCGACGGACGTGCCTCACCGTGGTGGACGACGGTCCCGGTCCCGGCATCGACCAAGAAGCGGATCCGGCGGAACACGGCCGCGGACTGATTCTCGCGGAGGCCTACGCCGACGAGACCGGTCAATACGACGGCGTCGACGGCCACGCCGCCTGGGCGCTGATCAACCGCTGAGCCCAGAGTGCGCACCCGCACCCCAGGGGCGCGCACTCTTCACCGGCCGTTCCGGCCGGTGCGTCGTGCGGCCGGTGACTGTCCCCCCGGCTTCACCGGCCGCACGATGCCTCGTCGCACCGCCTTGGCCTTCCATCACCTGCCGAACGCCCTCACGGCGTTCGCTCTGGAGACGACACCGTGACCCCCTATGAGCAGGCCACCCGACCATTCACGACTTCTCGACATCTACCTGTCGGGTCGACATCCGCTCTGATGGAAGAGGTCGATCTCGATCGAGCAGTCAACGAGCCGGCGACGGTACCCCGGCCTAAGTTGCTGGTGGGGCGAATACACCGGCTCTCTCTGGGCGCTGCTACCCGATCAGCTGGTCGAGGCAAAGACCGCTTTTGACCTCGCGCAACGCATCGACGCCATCATCGAACGCTCTGTGTTCTCGGACGAGGACCGTCCCGCTCAACGCCAAGCGCCGACACCTCCATTTAGGACGCTGCATGGCACCTGGGACGTGCCAGGGAAGCAGGCGTCCTCTACACCGAGCTCAGTGCGCTCCACCAACCTGACGGAGAAGGTTCGTCAAGACGACCTCCTCTGCCGTCTTGCGGCAGGGTGCCGACGCGTCCTTCTAAGGGGTGCACGGGCGCTGGCCCACGCCCGGTGAAACGGCGTTGACGGCAGTGGACGCGTAGTAACCCGGATGCCGATTCAAGCTTGGCCTATCCAAGCACCGTGCCTCGCCTGAGCTTCCTTCAGGAGCAGTTTCCGCAGCTGCTCCCGAGATCGGCCCCTCGTCTTGACGGCGTGGCAGTTGGGGCAGAGGGCGATCATCTGAATCGGGTGATCACGGCCCCATTGTGCGCGGTCCTGGACGTGATCGACCTCGAGGATCGGGTCGCCGTCCCGGTTCACGTCGTTCGGTTCTCCGGTGCACAGCGGGTTCTCGCAGTGGCCGGCGCTTCGGATGAGCACGGCCTTGACGGCGGCCGCAGAGCGCACAGGCTGCTCGCGGGTGGTCGTCGAGGTGCGATCGTGGTCGCCGCGCGCTTCGGCGTCCTCGATCGTCCAGCAGAGACGCTGGTAGACCTCCAACGGACTCGAGTCGGCCGAGGCCGCAGTGGCAGGACGTCCCTCTCCATACAGGCCGACCTCCACCAGCAAGTCCTTCGGAACGGCACCTCCGAAGAATCGCGCGCCGAGAGCCGCAACGGCCTCACTTCGCGCGGGTTCGCTAGAAGCGACGAGTTCATACGCCCAAGCGGTAAGGCCACAGTGGGGTTCTTGCTCCTCAAGCCAGACGATCGTTTCTCCATGAGCCGCTGGGACGGCTCCAGAGTGCCCGGACAGCTCCCAAAGATCCGTACGTTCCAGTGCAACGATGGGGAACTCGGGAGTCGGTCTTGAACTGGGCTGCCCGTACTCGCGCATGAGGCCACGCAACTCCGCATGAGCTTCTCGCCACTGCATAAGCCGTGGACGGCGATGCGCTGCCCGCCCGAACGCCCAAAGCAGAGTGATCGGCTGATGTCGCGCGGGCCCATCAGGAGTGCTGGCGATGCGCAGCGTCTCAAGGACCGCGATCAAACGCCGCCGAGGCGAGGTTGACTCCTCGTTGACCACCTCGAACCCCAGGCTCTTGAGGAGCCGTCCGACGGTCTGACGGCCGCCGGAGAACTGACCTGCGGACAACGGCCGCCCGGCCACATAACGGTAAGCCACGCCCACGATGGCCTTGGAATCGTAGTAAGCGCCATCGTGATGAAGGAAGTACCGGCGGGCGGGCTCAAAACCATAGTGATCGAGGAAAGAGCGACGCCCCATCTCGTCGCACTCGGCGATCGCGCTGAGCACCGCCTCGCGGGTGATTACCGATAGATCCACGTGTGCATGCTATGCCCGGTTATAAGACGATTGCGAGTCTAAAAGGGCCTGCCTCTCACTCACGATGCATCAGATTTCGAGAAGAATCCCGACTCCCTGGGCAGACTTGTAGGTGTCTAGCTCAAACATGGTGCGTACGTGGACAGGTGCCGCGTGCACGCGACGTACTGTGCGGAGACGGGGGGACGGGGAGATGCTTGATCGGAGGTTCGGGTGATGGCTCGACGTTCACGGCTTTCTCCAAGCGCTGATGTGGCGCCGGCCGATTGGGTGGTCGCAGGTGTGGGCCCCTTCGGGTCCGGGGTGGGCGGTCTGGTGCCGCACGGCTTCGAGGCGTACGCGCGGATCCTGCATCCCGCCTACGCGGCCGACGGCAGCGCAGTGACCTGGGCACAGGTGGCTGCCTGGTCGGGTGGCGTGGTCCATCCGCGGGTGCAGTTCCAGGCATTGGCCGGACGGGTTCCACGGACGACCAGTGCACGTCCATGGGTGGAAGACCCCGACCCCGGATCGCTGACACCGGAGCTCCTGACGGCACTGTGCGACGTCCTCGCCAGACACACCAAAACACCTGGTCGCTGCTGGTTCTGCGTCTCGGACGGCTACTACGACCCGGCGCCCGCGGGGGCCACCGCCACGTTTACGCCAGACGCGGGCACGGCCCAGGAGTGGGAGCCCGACGTTCTCGCGCCTGCAATCCCGCCTGCGGTCGCCGAAGGCCCCCGAGTGGAGCTGCCAGAACGCGCATATCTCCTACTCGAGGGCCCTCTCGACGCCGCCGGCGAACTCGCGATGCCCCTCCGTCCGCAGTCACCCAACCTGTTCTGGCCGGACGACCGAGCATGGTGCGTGACGACGGAAACGGATCTGGACTCCACCTACCTCGGAGGCACCGCAGCACTCGTAGCCGAAATACTGGCCGATGAGCGCCTGGAAGCCGTCCCGGTCGAGGCGACCGATCCGGTGTGGGCGGACAGCGACGAGCTCAACCGGTGATCCGCGTCAGCAGTGGATCGAGACCGTCGGGGTCTTCTTCCCGACGGTGACGGTCCTGGGCGAGTATCCGGGAGGCGCGTAGAGGGTCGCGACCGCTTCGCCGTGGTACCTGCCGGTCCTGCAGACGAGCGCGGCGTTGCCCTTGGCCGTGCGAGCCCCGGTGCTGCCGAACGCCTTGATCTTGCTCCCGCGGTTGCTGAAGAGGCCGACCTTCCCGCGGATCATCCGGATCGGCTGAGAGCAGGTCACGCCGGTACGGACGTTGATCGTGCCGTGCACGTGACCGGACTTGTGCGGGATACCGCCGTGGGCACCGATGAAGCGGATCTCGCAGTGGATGACCCTCCTGCCGTAGGCCTTGGAATGGGTCGAGAAGTCGACCTTGGACTTCTTCGGTACCGGAGGACGGACGGGCGCCGCCGCCGCATCCGCGGTCGTCGCGAAGCCGGCGACCCCCATGACGGCCACGGCACCCACGGCGAGCAGCCTCCGCTTCAGACCCGCCGTAGACCCCCGATGTTGCTGTCCCATGTACTGCCTCCTGGCAATTGTCGAGCCAAGACCCCCGTCACGACCTGCAATGCTGGCAGCGCACGCGAATTACTGTCAATGAGTTTCGGCTCTCGCGGCCGTCCAAGATCTGCCGTTTTGGCTCATATGGCAGGAATGCACTTCGGGCGAGAACGAATATGTAACCCTAACGCCGCCGCAATGACAGCCCGCCTATCAGCTGCGTCCGTGCCTCGGCTGCCGCCAGGACAACGAGCAGCCGAGCCGCCTCTCAAGTGCGACTGCTTGCCGCCCGACTCGCAGGCGGTCTTCACGCGATCCAGATTTGCCTTCACGAAGAATGAGGCCGCGGCAGTGGTACCGGTCATGGGCATGGCCGTCGGTGTCGGGACAGCTGCCGTCGGATCGGGCGAAATCTCACATCCTCAGCTCGGCCTCACTACCCTGACCAGGGTGACCAGCCTGAGCGATGCCGAACTGGATGCCCTGGTCGAGCAGGCACTCGTCGACGCCTACGACGAGCTCGATCAGCACGCCGCGTTCATTGCCTGCTGGAAGAGCATGTGATCGTGCCGATGCCAACACCGCGCCCCAGGCGGGCGCCGAATGGATCGACGCCTACTGACACTTGGGCCCGCTGACGACGAACGAAGATGAGCGAATACCAGTACTACGAGTTCCTGGCCGTCGACCAGCCCCTGGACGAGCGGCAGCAGGCCGAAGTCCGTGCTCTGTCCACTCGGGCACGGATCACCGCCACCAGTTTCACGAACGAATACCACTGGGGTGATTTCCGGGGTAGTCCGCGGACGATGATGCGGCGCTACTACGACGCCCACCTGTACGTCGCCAACTGGGGCACCCACCAGGTGATGCTTCGCGTTCCCCGCACGCTGCTCCCCCTCAAGGTCGCCGAGCGGTACTGCATCGACCCCTACGTCACCGCAGAGGTTTCCGACGAGCATCTCATCCTCGACCTGACCAGCGAGGATGAGGGCGGCGACTGGATCGAGGGCGCCGAAGACTCCCTGTCGGCGATCGTCGGAGTCCGCACCGAACTCGCCGCCGGGGACCTGCGTCCGCTCTACCTCGCCTGGCTGGCCGCCTACGGAACCTGGGAACGCGATGAGGACGCCTTCGACCAGGACGAGGGCGACGAACTCGAGCCGCCGGTACCCGCGGGGTTGCGTTCCCTGACCGCTCCCCAGCGTGCCCTCGCCGACTTCCTCCGCCTCGACTCCGATCTCCTTCAGGTCGCCGCCCAGACGAGCCCGCCCCTGGCCGAGGCCAAGGACGACGCCGAACAACTTGCGAAATGGATCGAGGAGCTGCCGGTGAGGGAGGGGAAGGCCTTCCTCCTCCGAGTCGCGCAAGGTCAGGGGCCCCAGGTCCAGATGGAGCTACTCCGCCGCTTCCGCGGCGAACCCGACGCCGGAAGGGACGACCGTCCCCGGCGCACGGTGGCCGAGTTGCTGGACACCGCCGCCGAAGTCCGCCACGAGCGTGAACGCGAAGCCGAGGCGGCACGCGCGGAGCAGGAGGCCCGCCGCGAGCAACAGCGCGCGGCGGCCCGCGAAAAGAGACTCGAATCCATCGCCCGCGCCCCGGAAATCACCTGGGCACGCGTCGACGAACTGATCGACGCCCGCAAACCGGCCGACTACGACGCGGCCGTCGAACTCCTCAAAGACCTGCAGACCATCGCCGGCCGCGCCGGCCTCCACCAGGAGTTCAACACACGACTAATGCATTTGCGCCGAAAGCACCACCGGAAAACAAGCCTCATCGCCCGCTTCGATCGCGCCGCGCTGCTCGCGGCATCGTCATGACCAACACTCCGACCGGATCCAAGCAGCCGAGGACGCCTTCATGGCCGACATCGAGGAACTACCCTCTGGGGGCGTCGAGCCAGGTGAAAAACTTCTCACCGCGTTGGAACGCGTACTTGCCGAAGAGATCGGTTGAACCGGACCACTCACTCTCCTTCCGGGTTTTGTCACCCATTTCGGCTACATCTCCGGATCTGGCCGTAAAGCCCGCCAATACACCTTCGGCCTCGCCCACCACGGACGGCCCATGATCCTGAGCTCCGAACACGCCACCCATCGGCGGCTAACGCGGCCCATCCGTGACCACGTCGAAGCCCAAGCGCGTGAGGAGGCGTCCTACCGTCCGCCGCCCCCCGGAGAACTCGCCTGCGGTTAGCGGATGCCCTGTCACGTAGCGGTGGGCCACTCCGATGATGGCCTTGGAGTCGTAATGCACACCGTCATGACGGAGGACGTATCGACGGGCACGCTCGAAGCCGTATATCTCCAGGAACCGGTCCCGGCCGACGTGATCACACTCAGCCATCGCGGCCAGGACCGCCTCGCGCGTGATCAGCGACAGATTCATGTGGACATGGTACGTCTGAGCTGGCAATTCTTGCGCCTGGTCGGTCTATGGGCCTTCCCAAGCAGGAAGACCGCGCTTCCGCTCCTGTACACGGCGACGATCACCAGCCTGTGTGAAATCGCCCCGTGCCGGCCTTGCAAGCCACCACCTGTCCGCTGGCGTGTAGTGGCCGCTTGGGTGCAACAGCAGCGGCCGGACCCCGAACTCAACGCGGGTCCGGCCGTGGCTCGGTTGTCAGGAGTCTGGGGAGCGGAGGGCGTGCATGAGCGCGGCCCACTCGCGGGGGGTGAAGTCCAGGACGGGGCCAGTGCCGCCTTCCTTGGTATCGCGTACGCCGATGAGACCATGGGGGGAGCGGCCCACTTCCACGCAGTTCGAGTCCGGGACGCTGTGACTCGACTTGCGCCAGCCGCTGTACTGCTGCTTCACGTTACGGGCCTGCCTGTTCGTTCAGCCGGTCGGCCGTGTCCGTCAGAAGAGAGAGGCTCTCCAGGGCGGGCAGTGTCGCCTGCCGGAGACGGTCGTGTAGACGTTCATAGCCTGCCACCTCATCCGGAGTCGTGTGAACCAGGCAACAATGCCGTTAAATTAGCCTGACCGTCAGGGTGTTATCCACATATCCACAGGCGTCGCAGGTCCATGTGGAGTTCGTGAAAGCGATTGAAGCCTC
>NZ_FZOR01000026.1 GCF_900188445.1 Actinomadura meyerae | reverse complement strand
ATCGACCGAACCACCTACCAGGCCACCATCGCCATCGACATCCTCACCCCGACCAACTCGACAACAGCCGAAGACCCTTAACTTCCCGGCATTGGGGCTAGCCCTGGCCCCCGTGGTCGGGGCACAGGGTCTTGATCCATCCCCGGCCGGTCTCCGTGCCCGGCCTGCCGCAGACTTCGCAGGTGCGGCGGGACTCCTCCTGGGCGGACCGCAGGATGGCACCGACCCGCTCGCCGAGTTCCCGGCTTATCCCGAACTCTCCGGTGACGGGGTCGACGTAGGCGCCCAGGTTGATGTCCAGCATGCCCCACTTCTCTTTGACCTGGGCGACCCGGTAGTTCGGCAGCACCTCACGGAGTTCGGCGTGGGCCCGCAGAAGGATCTCGCGCCACCCGGCCCCGACGTAGTCGAGGTACTCGGGTATCTGGTCTTCGGCCGAGTCCGTCATGGAACCTCTCCCGTCCTCTCGCCCGGCGGGTCCGGCGGCGGCCCGGCTCCGCACCGAGTGGAACGACCATAGCGGCGCGGTCACCGGCCCGGCATTTCGCCGGGGCCGCGATGCCGTAGGTGAGATGATCTGCAGGCAGATCCTCGCGGGCAGGGGCGTCGCCGCGGCCCCCGGTGCGGTTCGACCTCGATGCGGGACACCGCCGGGTCCAGGAAGGGCGGCCCGAGGTGGGAGAACGCGTCGAGGTCGGTGCGTTCATCGCGGCTCCTTCGGCGGTCACGCCGGGACGGCCGCGGGCGGGGCGGGCCGCCAGCCCAGCCGCGGCGCGATCAGCGTGCGGACGTCGTCCAGGATCTGCTCGTAGTCGTGCTCGGGGAACTCGTAGGGCAGTTCGAGGCGCAGCTCGGAGACCTCGGCCACGGCGGCGTCCGCGCGCAGCAGCTCGGTGATCTCGTCGCTGGTGCCGACGAGGTCGGGGGCGAACAGGATGCGCCGCTCGCCCTGCGGTGCGAGGGTGCGCTCGCGGCGGCTCGCCGCGTACCGGCGGTAGCGGGCCCGGGTGGGGCCGTCCGCGCCGTCGATCGGGACGATCACCCGGCCCAGCGCGATCCGGCCGGGCCGGTCCGGCGGGACGAGCCGGCGGTACTCCCTGATCAGGTTGACCTGCGCGGTGGTGAAGTCGTCGGTGCCCTCGCCCTGGACGACGTTCCCGGTGAGCAGGTTCAGGCCGTGCCCGGCCGCCCAGCGGGAGGAGCGCAGGCTCCCGCCGCCGTACCAGACGCGGTCCGGCAGGCCGGGGCTGTGCGGCTGGAGCCGGGGCCGCTGGACGTTGCCGGGCGAGTGGACGACCGTGTCGGGGCCGCCGAGGTACTCGCCGCGCAGGTGCTCAAGCAGGCGGGCGATGCGGCCGTACGACAGGTCGTATCCGCGCCAGTCGCCGTCGTGGACGATGTCGCCGAGCAGGTCGGCGTGCGGCATGCCGGTACTGAAGCCGGCCTGGAGCCGCCCGCCGGAGAGCACGTCGACGGTCGACAGGTCCTCGGCGAGCCGGAACGGGTTCTCGTAGCCGATCGGTATGACGGCCGTGCCGAGCTCGACGCGGCGGGTGCGCTGGGCGGCGGCGGCGAGGAACACGGCCGCGGACGACACCCCGTGCTCCAGGTGCCGCTGCCGGATCCAGGCGCCGTCGAAGCCCGTCCGCTCCCCGTACTCGAACAGCCGCAGGGTCGCCTCCAGCCCGGCCCGCGGGTCGTCGTCGGGGTAGTTGCCGGGGGTGAGGAACGCCAGCGAGCGGATGCCGGTCATCGGGCGCGCTCGTAGGGGATCTTCTCGCCGGCCTCGACCGCGACCGGCAGCCGGTTCCCGGCGGGCGGCAGCGGGCAGGTGGCGAGGTCGGTGTAGGCGCAGGGCAGGTTGGCGGCGCGGTTGAAGTCGACCCGCACCGTCCCGCCGGGGCCGGGCGGGTCGAGGTGCAGCGCCCGGTTGGCGGCGTAGGTGGTGACGCCGGACGTCTCGTCGGTGAACAGGACGAGCAGACTCCCGGGCGCGTGGCCGTTGAACGCGATGAGGCTCAGCGGCCGGCCGTCCAGCTCGAACTCGATCCGGCCCGGCGCGTCGTAGACGTGCTCGATGCCCTCGACGGCGGCGCCGACGGTCGTCGGGCGCGGCTCGTCGAACGGGACGTACCGGCCGGTGACGGCCCAGCGCGGGTCGGGGTCGTAGGCGGGCGTGCCGCGGAAGGCCGTGCGCAGCGGGTTGTCCGGGTGCCGCGGGCGGACGACGTCGTGGCCGCCGCGCTTGGCGACCTCGATCGCCGCGTCGCCCCACCGCGCGGTGACGCCGCCGCGCTCGGGCAGCACCCCGAAGCGGTGCTCGCCGCGCACCGGCTCGCCGTCCACGACGAGCTCCTCGCCGTCGTCCAGGACGACGACCGCGCCGTCCGGGCCGGTGGACCAGGAGCCCGGTGCGTCGGCGAACCGCTGAGGCTCGCCGGACAGCCAGTGCAGCCCGGTGATCGCCAGGAAGCCGTGCCGGTCGGCCAGCCGCGCCTCCTGCTCCCTGCGCCATGCGCTCCACTCCGCGATGAACGCGGTGACGTCGGTGTCCGCGACGGTCATGTCTCCTCCTCGGGGGCGGGGGTTCTCAGCCTGCCGCCGGGGATGGCGGCCAGCAGTTCGCGCGTGTAGGGGTGTCCGGGGTCGTCGAAGATCTCGCCGGTCGGGCCCGCCTCGACGATCCGCCCCGCCTTCATGACCGCGACCCGGTGCGCGATCTGGCGGACGACGGCGAGGTCGTGCGAGATGAACAGGTACGCCACGCCGCTGCCGGCCTGCAGCTCGGCGAGCAGCTCCAGCACCTGGGCCTGCACGGACACGTCCAGCGCGGAGACGGGCTCGTCGCACACCACGAGGTCCGGGCCGAGCGCGAGCGCGCGGGCGATGGCGACGCGCTGCCGCTGCCCGCCGGACAGCTCGGCGGGCCTGCGCCGCAGCGCCGACGCGGGCAGGGCGACGCGGTCGAGCAGCTCGCGGGCGCGGGCGGCGCGCGACGCCCGGTCGCCGATCCGGAACGCCCGCAGCGGCTCGGTGATCACCTCCTCGATCGAGAACCGCGGGTCGAGCGAGGCGTAGGGGTTCTGGTAGACGAGCTGGGCGCGGCGGCGCAGCGCGCGCAGCCGCTTGCCCCGGGCGCCGGTCACGTCCTCCCCGCCGAAGACGACCCGCCCGGAGGTCGGCGCGGTCAGGCGCAGCACCAGCCGCGCGGTGGTCGACTTGCCGGACCCGGACTCGCCGACCAGCGCGAGGGTGCGGCCCCGCTCGACGGTGAGGCCGACGCCGTCGACGGCGCGCACCGTCCGGGCGGAGCCGCGGGCCCCGGGTAGCGGGAACTCCTTGACCAGGTCCTCGGCGACGACCAGCGGCTCGCCTCCCTCGGCCGCGCGGGCGGGCGGCGCGACCCGCGGCTCGGCGACGGCGAGGCTGGGCGCGCTGCGCAGCAGGTGCCGGGTGTAGGGGTCGCGCGGGGCGGTGAGGACGCGCCGGGACCGCCCGTCCTCCACGGCGCGGCCCCGCGACATGACGACGATGCGGTCGGCCCGGTCGGCGGCGACGCCGAGGTCGTGGGTGACGAGGAGCACGGCGCTGCCGAGCCGGCCGGTCAGGTCCTGGAGGTGGTCGAGGATCCGGCGCTGGACGGTGACGTCGAGGGCGCTGGTCGGCTCGTCCGCGACGATCAGCTTCGGCCCGGCCGCGATGGCGACCGCGATCAGCACGCGCTGCCGCATGCCGCCGGACAGCTCGTGCGGGTACTGCCGGGCCCGCACCTCCGGGTCGGGCAGCCCGGCCGTGCGCAGCACCTCCACGGCGTCCAGCCGGGCGGTGCGGCGGTTCGCCGTCCCGTGCAGGCGCAGCACCTCGGCCACCTGGTCGCCGACGCGCTTCACCGGGTTGAGCGAGACCGCCGGGTCCTGCGGGACGAGGCCGATCTCCGCGCCGCGGACGGCGCGCAGCTCCCGCTCGGGCAGCGCCGCGAGGTCCCGGCCGCGGAACCCGATCCGGCCCGCGTCGATCGTCGCGTTCGGTGCGAGCAGCCGCATGATGGCGTGCGCGGTGGTGCTCTTGCCCGATCCCGACTCCCCGACCAGCGCGACGATCTCACCGGCGCGCACGTCGAGGTCGACGTCGCGGACGGCGGTGAGCCGGCCGGTCCTGGTGCGGTAGGAGACCGACAGCCCCCGCACCTCGAGCAGCGCGCCGCCGTCCGCCGCGCCGTCCGGCACCGGCGCGGGGGCGGCCTCCGTCCCGGAGCCGGTCCCGACTCCCGTCATCGCGACCTCGCCCACTCGCCGTCCAGTGCGCGGGCGATCCGGTTCGCGGCGAGGACCGTCGCCACGATGGTGAGTCCGGGCAGCGCGGTCAGCCACCAGGCGTTGGCCAGGTAGTTGCGGCCGTTGGAGATCAGGCTGCCCCACTCCGGCGCGGGCGGCGCGGCGCCGTACCCGAGGAAGCTCAGCGACGACACCGCGAGGATCGCCGTCCCGAACTCCAGCGTGGCGAGGACGGCCACCGGGCCGATCGCGTTCGGCAGGACGTGCCGCCCGAGGACGCTGTACCAGCGCGCCCCGCAGGACCGCGCCGCCTCGACGAAGATCGCCTGCCGGACGCGCAGCACCTCCGCCCGCATCACCCTGGCGAACATCGCCACGCTCGCGACCCCGACGGCGACCGCGATCTTCACGGTGCCGTAGCCGAGCGCGGTGACCAGTGCCAGGGACAGGAACAGCGCCGGGATCGCGAGCATCACGTCGACGAACCGCATCAGCAGGTCGTCGGCCCAGCGTCCGGCGAACCCGGCGAGCAGGCCGATGAGCCCGCCCGCGACGAAGGCGACCGCCAGCGCGATGAGCGTCGCCTGCAGGGACAGCGCGGCGCCGTGCACCACCCGCGCGTACAGGTCGCGGCCGAGCTCGTCGGTGCCGAACCAGTGCCCGGCGCCCGGCGGGCGGAACGCCTGGGCGGGCGTCCCGGAGAGCGGATCCCGCGAGGAGAACAGGCCGGGGAAGAAGGACGCGGCGAACACCGCGGCGATCACGAGGAGGGACAGCAGCAGTCCCGGCCTGCGCAGCAGGAACCGCGCGGTGCGCGCGGGGTCGAACCGGCGGTGCGCGGCCGTGCCGTCCTCGTCCGGGGGCCCGGTGTCCCGGGGGTCCGTCTCGGGCTCCGCCGGCGGCGCGAGCGCGGCCGCCGCCGCGCCGGCCCGCGCGGCCAGCTCCTCGTCCAGAGTGCTCATGCGAGGCTCCATCGGGAAGTGCCCGCGACGACGATGCGCGGGTCCAGCAGCGGGTAGATGAGGTCGACGGCCAGGTTCGCCAGCACGAAGACCAGCGCCCCGAACACGACGACTCCCTGCACGACGGAGATGTCCTGGGCGGTGACCGCGGACGCGGTGACCCGGCCGAGGCCGTTGCGGGAGAAGACCGTCTCGACCACCACCGCGTGGGCCATGAGCTGGCCCACCAGCAGCCCGACGATCGTCAGCGCGGGAAGGGAGGCGTTGCGGAGGGCGTGCCGGAGGTGGATCCGGGCCCGGCCCGCGCCCTTCGCCCGCGCCGTCTGCACGTAGGGCTCGTCCAGCGCGGTCAGCAGGCTCTTGGACAGCACCTGCGCGATGACGGCCCCGGTCGGGATCGCCAGCGTGACCGCCGGCAGCACCAGCCCGCGCGGCCCCCCTTCGCCGAAGGCGGGGAACAGCCGGGCCTTGAAGGAGAAGACCTGCAGGAGCATCAGCCCCGCCCAGAACCCGGGGACCGACACCCCGACGGGCGGCAGCGACAGCAGCGCCTGCCGCAGCCAGCGCCGGGACGTGCAGGTCGCGGCGAGCGCCAGCCCGCCCCCGGCCGCGATCGCGATGAGCAGGGCCGTCCCGGTGAGGACCAGGGTCTGCGGCAGCGCGTCGCCGATGACGGAGGTGACGGTCCGGCCGCTCGCCACCGAGTCGCCGAAGTCGCCGCGCAGCGCGCCGCCCAGATAGTCGGCGTACTGCACGAGGAGCGGCTTGTCGAAGCCGTACTCGCTGCGCAGCCGCTCGATCTGCGCGGGGTCGACGCCCGCCTGGTCGGCGCCCGCCCCGGCCATCGCCGTGACGGGGTCGCTCGGCAGCCAGTTCAGCACGAGGAACGAGACGGTGTAGGCCGCCCAGAGCACCCCGGCCGCCTGGAGTAGCCGCCTGGCGAGATAGCGCCGCATGCCCGCCTCCCTTCTTCTCTCCCGGCTCATGCGATGAGCCCGTGGCACGGGCTCAGCCGATCCAGGTGTCGTGGAGCTGGATGCGGCTGGACGCGTCGAACATGAGGTCGTGGACGTTCTTCGCCGCGCCGAGCTCCGTCTGAAGCTCCACGACCGGGACGATGTAGGCGCGCTCGACGATCCTGCGCTGCGCCTGCTCCACCAGGCGCTTGCGCTCGGCCTCGTCCGAGGCGGCCGCCTGGCCGTCGAGGATGCCGTCGAGGTCGGTCGGCGGCAGCCGGTAGGCGTTGGCCAGGCGCGTCGAGTACGTGGTGCGCAGGATGTCGGGGTCGGCGCGGGTGAGGTTCCCCCACAGCGCGTCGAAGTCGCCCGACGTCTGCACCTGAGCGAGCTGCGCGATCTGCATCTCCTTCAACTCCAGCCGGATGCCGACCGCCTTGAGCTGCTGCTGCACCAGTTCCAGCGACGGCCGGTTGGTCGCTGCGTTCGCGAACCACTTGACGGTCAGGGCCAGTTCCGCGCCGTCCTTGCGCCGGACGCCGTCGCCGCCGGCCTTCCACCCGGCGGCGTCCAGCAGGGACCGCGCCTTGGCCTGGTCGGGGGCGAGGCTCGCGCCGAGGTCGGCGTATCCGGGCGTGGTGCGGGCGAGGATGCTGGTGGCCGGACGGGTGCCCGCGGGGAAGACGGTCTCGGCGACCTGCTTGCGGTCGACCGCGAGGGAGATCGCCCGGCGGACCCGCTCGTCTTTGAAGCGCGCGTTGTTCAGGCTGATGCCGAAGACGATGCCGGGATTGGCACGTGCCGGCAGTTGGGCGCCGGACGCCTTGAGCGCCGCCTCGTCCGCCCGCCCGACGCTGCCGATGGCGTCGACCTGGCCGGACTGGAGGCTGCCGGTGCGCACCCCCGACTCGGGCAGCACCTTGAAGACCAGCCGGTCGAGGTAGGCCTCGCCCTGCTTCTTCCACAGCGACGACCCCCAGCCGTACCCCTTGCGCTTGGCCAGGGTGATCGACTGCGCCGGGACGTACTTCGACAGCACGAACGGCCCGGACCCGACGACCCCCTTCGCGCAGCGCTGCTCCGGCGACTTGCGCACGCTCGCCTGGGAAAGGATCCCCAGCGAGTGCGTGGCCGTGGCCTGGAGGAACTGGGCGTTGGGCGTCTTGAAGCGCACCCGTGCGGTGAGGTCGTCGACGACGGTCGTGCCCTCGTACCCGGCGAGGTAGCCCTTCGCCAGTAGCCCGAGCACGCCGAGCTTGGGGACGGCGTCGAAGGTGGCCTTGACGGCCTTCGCGTCGAGCGGCGTGCCGTCGCTGAACGTCACCCCGGGGCGCAGGTGGAAGGTGTAGGTGCGGGCGCCGTCGCCGATCTCCCAGCGCTGCGCGAGCCACGGCACGATCTTGCCGGTGGCCGGGTCCTGGTCGGTCAGCGAGTCGACCAGGTGCCGCACCGAGTAGATGGTGTCGTTGCTGGCGACCTGCTGCGGGTCGACGCAGCCGGTGTCCGACCCGACGGCGAAGGTCAGCGTTCCGCCGGACCGCGGCGCGCCGGCGGCGCCGTCCGCGGCGTCGCCCGCGCCGCAGCCGCTCGCCAGCACCGCCGTCACCAGGGTTCCGGCCGTCGTCCACACGCTCCACGCACGCCTCACGGCGGGGGTCTCCCCTCGGCAGGTCCGGATCTGCGGCCACGGTAGGCGCGGGTAGGAAATAGTGAACGCCCGGCGGATTCGGCTCCTCACGCGAGCCCCCATGCGGCGGCCAGCAGCTCGTAGGAGCGGACGCGGTCCGCGTGGTCGTGGGTGATGGTGGTGACGAGGAGCTCGTCCGCGCCGGTGGCGCGCTGAAGGGTGCGGAGCCCGGCCACGACCGTGCCGGGCGAGCCGACGAACTGGGTGTCGACCCGGTCGGCGACCAGCTCCCACTCCTCGTCCCGCCAGGTGTGCGCGGCGGCGTCGGCCGGCGTCGGGAACGGGACGGCGGACAGGCGCGACCTGATGCTGTGCACCCAGAGGGCGTACGGCGACGCCAGCTCGCGCGCCTCCGCGTCGGTCGGCGCGACGACGGCGTCGGCCGAGACGATGACGTACGGTTCGTCGAGGACACCGGACGGCTTGAACGCCGCGCGGTAGGCGTCCACGGCCTCCAGGACGTTGGACGGCGCGACGTGGTAGTTCGCGGCGAACGGCAGGCCGCGCTCGCCCGCGACCTGGGCGCTCTGCCCGCCGCTGCTGCCGAGGATCCACAGCTCGACTTCGGCGTGCTCGCCGGGCGTCGCGTGCGCGACGTGCCCGTCCGCGGACCGGTACGTGCCGTCCAGCAGCGCGGTGATGTCGTCCACGACCTGCGCGAAGTCCGGGACGCCCGGCCGCTCCAGCAGGTGCGTGAACCGGGTGTACGCCGGGTTGGCCGCCAGCCGCGCGAAGTCGATCGGCGGCGGGATGAGCAGGCCGTCCACGATCCGCCGCTCGCGCGAGGGCGGCGGGGGCGGCGGCGAAGCCGGGGGCGGGGCGCCGGTGCGCTCCTCGGCGCGGCGCTGCCCGGAGCGGCCGAGGCCGATGTCGATCCGGCCGGGGTGCAGGGCGTCGATGGTGCCGAACTGCTCGACGATGGCCAGCGGCGTCCAGTGGCCGGTCTGGACGGCGCCCGACCCGACGCGGATCCGCTCGGTGGCGGCGGCGACCGCGGCGATGAGGATCTGCGGCGCCGAACCGGCGACGCCGGGCGCGAGGTGGTGCTCGGCGAGCCAGTAGCGTCGGTAGCCGAGGGCCTCCGCGCGCCGCGCGAGGTCGAGGGTGTCGCGGAGCGCCGCCGGGACGGTGCCGCCCACCGGGACGGGCGACAGATCGAGGACGGACAGCGGGATCATGTGCGGCCTCCGGTCGGGGCGGCGGGCGACGGGCGCTCCGCGTTCGCCGGCGTCCCCGTCGCGTAGCGGTTGGCGGGGCGCGGCAGGCCGAGGCGGCCGCGCAGCGTCCCGGCGCCGGGTCCGGTCCCGGGCGCGGTGTCGTAGGCGGTGCGGAAGGCGGAACGCCGCTGCAGCAGCGGCACGACGTCGCGGCTGATGGCGGCGAGGTCGTGCGGGAGGAGGCCCGGGCGCAGGCGGAAGCCGTCGAGGCCGGCCTCGCGCCAGTCGAGCAGGACGTCCGCGAGCTCGGCCGGTGTGCCGGTGAAGATCTCGGCGTCGGAGGTCAGCTCGGCGCCGTCCAGTTCGTCCAGACGGGCCTTGCGGGCTTCGGCGGCAGCGGGGTCCTCGTCGAGGAAGACCACCAGGTCGGCGAAGATCTTCAGCGGTGCGCCGCCGCGATCGGTCCTGCGCTCCGCGTCCCGCACCTGCCCGGCGATCGCGGCGGAGTCCGCGCGGGAGTGCGGGGTGATGAAGACGACGTCGGCGGAACGGGCCGCGAACTCGTAGGGCACGGTGTCGTGGGCGAGCGCCGTGACGAGCGGCTGCCCCTGCGGCGGGCGCGGCGTGATGGACGGCCCGCGGACGCTGAAGTGCGGCCCCTCGAAGTCGATGTAGTGGAGCCTGTCACGGTCCAGGAACCGGCCCGTCGGGACGTCGCGGATCTCCGCGTCGTCCTCCCAGCTGTCCCAGAGGCGGCGCGCGACCTCGACCGCGTCGGCCGCCTCCCCGAACAGCTCCGCGATCATCGCCCGCCCCTCGGGGGTCGCGAAGGCGTCCGGCTCGAAGACCCCGGGGAACGTCCGGCGGCCGAAGTGCGCCGCGTCGGAGGCGCGGCCGGACACCTGCGGCCGCCAGCCCGCCCGCCCCCGGCTGACGTGGTCCAGCGTGGCGATGCCGATGGCGACGTGGAACGGCTCGGTGTGCGTGGTGTTCGCGGTCGGCACGAGCCCGATGCGCGTGGTCGCGGGGGCGAGCCGCGCCGCGATCAGGACCGCGTCGAGCCTCCCTCGCACCTGGTCGGTCCGGTCGTCCGGGGCGGCGAACCGGGACGACTGCGGGCCGAGGGCGTCCTCGATCGTGACGAAGTCGAGCAGGCCGCGCTCGGCCTCGGCGGCGAGGCCGGCCCAGTAGCGGGCGGTGAACAGCTCGGCGGGCCGGGCGGACGGGTCGCGCCAGGCGGCGGGATGCCAGCCGGCGCCGTCCAGCGCGGCGGCGAGGTGCAGGGCGGTCACGACGCGGTCTCCTCTCGCGCGGGCGCGGCCCGCCCGGCGGCGCGCGCGGGGCCGAGGCCCAGGTGGTCGCGCAGCGTCGGGCCGGTGTAGTCGGCGCGGAACACGCCCTTCTCCTGGAGCAGCGGGACGACCCGGTCGACCAGGTCGTCCAGGCCGCCGGGGGTCAGGTGCGGCACGAAGACGAACCCGTCGGCGGCGTCGGCCTGGACGAACTCGTCGATCTGGTCCGCGACGGCCCGCGGCGTGCCGACGAACGTCTGCCGGCCGGCGGCCTCGATGACCAGGTCGCGGATGCTGAGGCCGCGCTCGGCGGCCAGTTCCCGCCACCGCCGGACGGTCTCGCCGCGGTCGCCGCGGAACTGGGCGCGCCCCTTCGAGACGCCCTCGCCGAGGTCGGGCTCGATGTCGGGCAGCGGGCCATCGGGGTCGTAGCCGGACAGGTCGCGGCCCCACACGCCCTCCAGGTAGGCGATGGCGGTCTGCGGGCCGACCTGCGCCCGGCGGATCTCGGCGGCGCGCTCGGCGGCCTCCTCGGCGGTGTCCCCGATGACGCAGGTGACCGAGGGCATGATCTTCAGCTCGTCCGGGCGGCGCCCGTACCGGGCGAGGCGGCTCTTGACGTCCTTGGAGAAGGCGCGGCCGTCCTCCAGGGTGCCGTGCCGGCTGAAGATCACGTCGGCGTCGGCGGCGGCGAACTCGCGGCCCGCGTCGGAGTCCCCCGCCTGGATGATCACCGGGTGGCCCTGCGGGCCGCGCGGCGTGGCGAACCGCCCGGAGATGCGGAAGTGCCGCCCGCGGTGCGCGAAGGCGCCCGCGCCGGGCCGGACGAACTCCCCCGCGGCCGGGTCCGCGACGAGGTCGCCGTCCGCCCAGGAGTCCCACAGCTCGCGCGCGGTGTGCAGGAACTCGGCGGCGCGGGTGTAGCGGTCGGCCTCGTCGAGGAAGCCCCCGCGCCGGAAGTTCTCCCCGGTGAACGCGTCCCAGCTGGTGACGACGTTCCAGGCGGCGCGGCCGCCGCTCAGGTGGTCCAGCGTCGCCAGCCGGCGCGCCACCTCGTACGGTTCGTTGAACGTCGAGTTCACGGTCGCGGCGAGACCGAGGCGGGAGGTCACCGCCGCGAGCGCCGACAGCACGGTCAGCGACTCGGGGCGCCCCGCCACGTCCAGCTCGTGGATGCGGCCCTTCATCTCTCGCAGGCGCAGCCCCTCGGCGAGGAAGAAGAAGTCGAACCTGCCGCGCTCGGCGGTGCGCGCCAGGTGGACGAAGGAGTCGAAGTCGATCTGGCTGCCGGAGGCGGGGTCCGACCACACGGTGATGTTGTTGACACCCGGGAAGTGGGCCGCCAGGTGGATCTGCTTGCGGGCCATCAGCCGGCCTGCTCACGGTCGCTCATCTTCCGGAGGATGACCCGAAATTTCCTACTAAGTCAATAGGCAAAGTAGGCAAGCGGCACGCGCCACACCGCACCCCATCCACCCCTTGCATACTTTTCCTACCGATTTGGTTGATTGCTCCTCCAGGCCGTCCTAGACTGGCCGACGTGCCGCTGAAGCCGTCCCTGACGACCCGCGGCCACGTGGATCTGTGCCGCGTGGCCAGCGCGCTGTGTTCGCACTGAGCCCCCGACCGACGACACCCGAGCCAGAGGCCGGCCGCACCGGGGTCCTCCCGCACCCCTCCCGCCCGCCGCACCCGGCAGCCGCACGACACCTCCAGGGGAGACCCATGACCGAAGTACTGCCGAACCTCGCACTGGACCCCGCCCGCTTCCGCCAGGCCCTCGCCCACCACGCCGCCGGAGTCGTCGTCGTCACGGCCGCCTCCGGCGGCGAGCCCGCCGGGCTGACCGCGACGTCGTTCTCCTCGGTCAGCCTGGACCCGCCCCTCGTCGCCTTCTACGTGGACCGTTCCTCCACCACCTGGCCCGCCCTGCGCGCCGCCGGCCGCTTCGCCGTCAACATCCTCGCCGGAGACCAGGCCGACCTCGCCTCCCGCTTCGCCCGCCGCGGCATCGACCGCTTCGCCCCGCCCACCGCCTGGCAGGCCGACGAGCACGGCACGCCCCTTCTGGACGGCGCCTGCGCCCACCTGCTGTGCACCCCGCACGACACGATCGTCCTCGGCGACCACATCCTCGTCGTCGGCCTGGTGACCGGCGCCGACCTGCACACCGGCGGCCGCCCGCTGCTCTACCACCGCGGCCGCTTCGGCCGCTTCCTCCCCTACCGGCGAACCCCGTAGCCGCCGCCATGCCCCCGGTGCGCGAGGTCCGTTTCCCACAAGACCGTCGCCCTGCCGAGTACGTACGTTGACCTGTATGGATGCATATTCGAAGCAGATCTCTCGACCGGGCCGGCACGAGTATGACGATGAGCGGGCGGATCTGGCCGACCTGGTCAACGTCGGCCGGGCGGTGGCCGGTTACTTCGAGCGCGTCGGGATCACCCGCACCGCACAACTGGCGGGCAGGGACCCGATCGAGCTGTACGAGCAGATGTCGGCCGCCTGCGGCGAGGCCCTGGACCCGTGCCTGCTCGACACCGTCATGTCCGCCGTGGACCAGGCCGAAGGGCGGCCCGCCCGCCCGTGGTGGCACTACACCCCCCAACGCAAACGGCTGCTCGCCGGCGGGTGAAGCACACGCCGAGACCGCATCACCCGCATCCACGCGGTGCGAACCCGCAGAACGCGGCGAATTGCGTACACTCAATACCCAAGCGCTTACTTGCCTTGCTAGGCTCGGAGGAGCCTGAGCGGCGGGGGGTGCGCTAAGGGAACACTGATTGTCCGCGATCACCGACGACGAGCCGGCCAGTGAAGCACCCCCGCCCTCAGCGGACACGGGCCGGTGGATCTCCGGAACCGAGCAGTTTGGGTCTCAGCATGGACGTCTCGCAGGAATCCTTCCCGGCGATGCCCGCCGACGGGCGCCGCCCGCCGCGCACCCGTTCGCAGCGGCCCGTCGACCCGATCCGCCGGCACGGCTGGATCCAGGACAAGCTCGACCACCTGATGTACGAGTCCGCGATGCTGCCGGGCGTCCGCTTCGACCGGCCGGCCGGCGACCCGGGCTGGTTCTCCCCCGGCAGCGCGATGTGGTACGTCCACTCGCACTTCTCCGCCATCGCCGGCGGGTTCGTCGGGCTGATGTGCGAGGGCGTCAAGCCCGACATGGTGTACGGCGGCCTCGACCACAGCGACTTCTTCAACGACCGCAAGCGCCGGGGCGGCCGCTCGGCCTCGTTCTACTGGGCGACCGTCTTCGGCCCGACCGAGGTCGCCGAGAAGATCTGCCGGAACGTGCACAGGTACCACGAGACCGTCCAGGGCACGATGCCGGACGGCACGCCGTACGCCGCCAACAGCGCGGAGAACCTCCGCTGGGCGCACGCCGGGCTCACCTGGGGCTACATCCGCGGCCACCAGCTGTACCACCCGAGGCCGCTGCCGCCGGAGAAGCTCGACGAGGTCGCGGACGGCATGGCCCGCATCCACGAGGCGATCGGCGCCACCGACCTGCCGCGGACGATGGACGAGATCGAGGAGTACTACCGGCAGATGCGGCCGCGGATGTGCCTCAACGAGGACGGCGCGTGGGCGCTCGACTTCGCGTTCTCGGAGATCAACAAGCCGGGCCGGGCGCCGCTGCGCTGGGCGCTGGAGGACGCGATGCCGTGGTGGGCCCGCGAGATCCTCGGCGCGAAGTCCACTCCGCGCCAGCGCGCGATCGGCCGGCGGCTGAACCGGGTGGTCGTCAACGGCGTCCAGACGGCCATCGGCACCCCGTGGTACGTGAAGGAGGCGCGCGAGCGCATCAGGGCGGACCGCTGACGGGCACGGGTCGTCCGGCGGGCCGTTCCGCGGCCCCGGCGTGGAAATGCACCTCCCGATCCCGTTAAGGTCTTGGGCTGGTGAGCCGGGAAGTCTGGTCGGCAGTGCCGCCGCCGACCCCGGAGAACTCCCGTGACGAACCTCCTCCTCGCCTTCGCCGCCCTGCTGCTGCTCGCGGTGCTGGTGTCGAACCTGGCGCACCGGACGGTGCTGTCGACGGCGGCGCTGTTCCTGGTCGGCGGGTTCCTGCTCGGCGACGGCGTCACCGGCCTGGTCTCGCTGCAGCCGGGCGACGAGCTCGTGTCGGCGCTGGCGGAGCTCGCGCTGTTCGCCGTGCTGTTCACCGACGGTATGCACGCCGGCTGGGACGACCTGCGCAGCGCCTGGCGGCTGCCCGGACGCGCCCTGGGCTGGGGCCTTCCGCTGACACTGGGGATCACGGCGCTCCTCGCGCACTACCTCGTGGGCCTGGGCTGGGTGGAGGCGCTGCTGATCGCGGCCGTCCTCACCCCGACCGACCCGGTGTTCGCCGCCGCGCTCGTCGGCAACGAGAAGGTGCCGCCGCGGCTGCGCCACCTGCTGAACGTGGAGTCGGGGGTCAACGACGGGCTCGTCCTGCCGTTCGTGGTGGTCTTCCTGGCGATCGCGCAGGGCGAGAAGGACCTGCACGTCGGCGAGCTGGCGGCGGAACTGGCCGGCGGGCTGGCCACCGGCGTGGTGATCCCGTACGCCGCGATCATGCTGGTGCGGACCCGGTGGTTCGCGATCGCGCCCAAGTACGAGCCGCTGAACGCCGTCGCGATCGGGCTGCTCGTCCTGGCGACGGCGCAGGCCACGCACGGCAACCTGTTCCTGGCCGCGTTCGCCGCCGGCGTCACGGTCGCCAGCGTCGGGCACGAGCACCGGGAGGCGTTCGAGGAGTTCGGCGAGCTGGTCGCCGAACTGCTCAAGCTCGCCGCGCTGCTGCTGTTCGGGGCGCTGCTGTCCCCGGCGTTCCTCGGCGACGTCGGCTGGGCGGGCTGGGCCTTCGCCGTCCTCGCGCTCGTGGTCGCGCGGCCGGTCGCGATCTGGGTGTCGTTCCTGCGCTCCCGGCTGACCATGCGGGAGCAGGCCGCGGTGATGTGGTTCGGCCCCAAGGGCTTCGCCTCGGTCGTCTACGGGCTGCTGGTGCTGGAGTCGGGGATCGCGGCCGGCGACAAGATCTTCCATCTCGTCGGCGCCACCATCGCGCTGTCGATCCTCGCGCACTCCTCCACCGACATCATCGTCGCGCGGAGCTTCGACGACGAGCGGGAGGTGCCGGCCTGGCACGACCGAGCCCGCGCGCGCCTGCAGAAGCCCCGCCGCGGCGCGGCGGAGCCCGACGCGGACGGCCCGCCGGCCGGCTCCCGCGACACCGCCGGGGAACGGCGGGAGTGAGCGGGAGCCGGGTCCGGCGGTACGGGGTCAGGACTTGGCCTCGGCCGCGGGCTCGTCCTCCTTGGGGCGGTCCTTGAAGTAGGCGCGGGTCTCCCGCCAGACCAGCGGCCCCAGGATCACCAGGCCGATGAGGTTGGGCAGCGCCATGAGGCCGTTCATCACGTCCGAGAAGGTCCACACGGCGGTGAGGGTGGAGACCGACCCGATGTAGATGGCCACGATGAAGACGATCCGGTAGGGCAGGACGGCGCGCCTGCCGAACAGGTACTCCATGCAGCGCTCGCCGTAGTAGGACCAGCCGAGCAGGGTGGAGAAGGCGAAGAAGAGCACGCCCAGCGTGACGATGACGCTGCCCCAGTCGCCGGGCAGGCCCTCGTCGAACGCGCGGGCGGTGAAGGTGGCCGCCTGGTCCTCGCCGCCGGTCTTCCAGGCGCCGGTCACCAGGATCGTCAGCGCGGTGAAGCTGACCACGACCAGGGTGTCGATGAAGGTCTGCGTCATCGACACGAGCGCCTGCCGGACGGGGTGCGTGGTCTTGGCCGCGGCCGCGGCGATGCCGCCGGTGCCGAGCCCGGACTCGTTGGAGAAGATCCCCCGCGCGACGCCGTACCGGACGGCGGCGGCGACCCCCGCGCCGACGAAGCCGCCGGTGGCGGACGTCCCCGAGAACGCGTCGGTGAAGATGAGCCCGATCGCGCCGGGCAGCTCCTCGATCTCGTAGATGAGGACCGCGGCGGCGCCGACGATGTAGAACACGATCATCACCGGGACGAAGGCGCTGGTGATCCGGCCGATGCTCTTGATGCCGCCGAGGATGACGGCGGCGGCGAGCAGGGTCACGATCACGCCGGTGGCCCACGGCGTCAGGCCCCACTCGTCCTCAACGTTCTCGGCGACCGTGTTGGCCTGCACCATGTTCCCGATGCCGAACGCCGCGACGGCGCCCGCGATCGCGAAGAACCCGCCGAGGAACCATCCGAGGCGGCCCTTGATGCCCGCGCCCGGAGGTAGTGCATCGGGCCGCCGCTCTGCTCTCCGGCGGCGTCGGTGCGCCGGAACCGCACGCCGAGGTACGCCTCGCTGTACTTGGTGGCCATCCCGACCAGGCCGGTGACCCACATCCAGAACACCGCGCCGGGCCCGCCGAGGGCGATGGCGGTCGCCACGCCCGCGATGTTGCCGACGCCCACCGTGGCGGCCAGCGCCGTCGTCAGCGCCTGGTAGTGCGCGATGTCGCCGGCGGCGTCGCCGTCCTCCTTGCGTTTGAAGAACGCGAGCCAGAAGGCCAGCCGGAAGTGCCGGAACTGGAGCCCGCGCAGCAGGATCGTGAGGTAGAGGCCGGTCAGCAGCAGCAACGGGATCAGGAGCCACGGCCCCCAGACGAAACTACTGACGTCGGACAGGAAGGTCTCCAGTGACTTCATGAAACCACCGCGAGGAGGGGGGCTGAGGGAGCGGAGGGAGCTTCCCTGGACGGTAACCCGGCCGTGCGCCCTTGTGAAGATCCCTATTTGACCCGTTGTGCGCGGCGACCGGCGGTACCGGCTCACCGGGCGCCTCGGCGACGCCGTCCACACCTCGGTCACCGCCTACACCGCCTCGTCCGGCGGCGTGACGGCCGCCGCGCGGATCGACGGAGACGGCCTGGCCGCCGGTCCCGGCGGCGAGTTCCCGCTCCGAGTCGGCGGGCCGCGGCGGCACGAGGAGTGCGTCGTCGCGATGAATCCGGGCTTCCGCAACTGGGGCTTCGGCTCCACCGGCGCGTCCTGTACACCCTCGACGCCGGCAACGGCCGCCGCTGGGTCCTCGAGGCCCGGCGCACACCGCCGAGCTCCCCAGCCTCGCCGCCGCCTTCCCCGGCGCCTTCGTGATCTTCCTGCACCGCGACATCGCGCGGACCATCGCCTCCGGACCGCCCCTGCATGGCCCCAGGTAAGGACGGGTATGGCTACCGGTCATTAGAGAACCCCTCCACGCGGACGGCCGGCGAAACCCGCCGGCACGCGGACGGAGACCAACGACCATGCGATCGCGACGTGTCCCTTCGGCCGCCGCTCCGGACGCCGCCCTGGAGCGGCTCGGGGCGGCCCTGGTGGAGGTGATGTCGCAGGTCGGCGCTTCGGTCGGAGGGGCGTTCCTGCTGCCCGCCCAGGAACGCGTGCTGAGGCTGGCGGTGGTGTGCGGCGCCACCCGGCAGATCGTCGCCCCGTGGGCGCGGATCTCCCTGCACGACCCGCATCCGGTCCCCGACGCCGTCCGCACGAAGCGGCTCGTGTGGCTGAGCGGGCAGGAGGAGATCGCCCGCTGCTACCCGCGGCTGTCGCTCGCGGTGCCGTACGACTTCAGGCTCGCCGCGGTACCGATCGCCGACGCCACCGAGCTGGTGGGCGGCCTGGCGCTGCTGTGGCCGGTCACTCACCCGCAGGAGCTGAGCGACGACGAGCACGAGGCGATCAACGGCTTCTGCCAGCGGGCGATGCTGCTCGCGCAGCCCGTCCCCGCCGGCGCGGCCGGGCTGCGGTGCCCGCTTGAGCCGTACATCCTGCCGCCCCTCCCCCCACACCTCCCCCGTCCGTCGGCGCGGGACGAGGCGCTCGCGGCGGTCGCGTTCGCAGAGCGCCTGCCCACGGGCTGCTGCGCCCTCGACATCGACGGCCGTGTCATCTTCGCCAACTCGGCCGCGGCCGATCTGCTCGGCGCCGGGGCCGACGAGCTGACGGGAGCCCGCCCGTGGGAGGCGCAGCCGTGGCTCGGCGACGCCCTCTTCGAGGCCCACTACCGGGCCGCCGTGGTCGGCCGCCAGCCCTCGTCCTTCACCACCGTCCGGCCACCGGACACCCGGCTGAGGTTCCACCTCTACCCCGACGTGTCCGGGATCAGCGTCCTGATCGAGCCCGCCCCGGACGAGGAGCCGACCGTGCGGGCCCCCGCCCGGCCGGACCAGCGGAAGTCCACCTCCGCGGAACTGGCCGGGGTGGACACGCTCTACCAGATGACCCACCTGGCCGCCGCCCTCACCGAGGCCGCGGGGCTCGACCAGGTGGTCGAGCTCGTCTGCGACCAGATTGTGCCCGCCTTCGGCCCCAAGGCCCTGGTGCTGATGACGGTGCGGGACGGCAGGCTCTGCGTCGTCGGCCACCGCGGGCCCGTCGCCGGGCTCGCGAAGGATCTGGACGGCACACCGCTGACCTCCCCCGTTCCGGCCGCGCAGACGCTGGCGTCCAGCAGGCCCAAGTTCTTCTCCAGTTTCGCCGAACTCCTGCGGGCCTACCCCGAGGCGATCTACGCGGAGGGCATGGAGGCCCGCGCCTTCCTGCCCCTCATCGCCTCCGGCCGCCTCATCGGCACCCTCGTCCTGAGCTACGAGGACGTCCACCACTTCTCGCGGGCCGAGCGCGCCGTCCTGATGTCACTGGCCGGGCTGACCGCCCAGGCGATGGACCGCGCCCGCCTCTACGACATCAAGCACGATCTGGCGCGCACGCTGCAGTCGGCGCTGCTGCCCCATGCCCTGCCCGAGGTCGGCGGCCTCGAGGTGGCCGCCCGCTACCAGCCCGCCAACCGCGGCATGGACGTCGGCGGCGACTTCTACGACCTCATCCGCATCGGCCCGACGACGGCCATCGCCGCGATCGGGGACGTCCAGGGGCACCACACGAGCGCGGCCGCGCTCATGGGCCAGGTCCGCACCGCCATCCACTCCCATGCCGGCGTCGGCTCGCCGCCGGGCGGCATCCTCGCCGCCACCAACCGCCTCCTCATCGACCTGGACACCGAGCTGTTCGCCAGCTGCCTGATCGTCCGGCTCGACCTGGCGCGCCGGTGCGCCCAGCTCGCCACCGCGGGCCACCCGCCGCCCCTGCTCCACCGTCCCGGCGAAGGCACCGCGTCCGTCGCCGTGTCGCCCGGCCTGCTGCTCGGCATCGATTCCTGCGCCGACTACCCCACGTGCGAGATCCCCCTGTTCCCGGGTGCCGTCCTGGCCCTCTACACCGACGGGATGGTCGAGGTCCCCGGAATCGACATCGGCGAGACCACGGCCGAACTCGCGCGCCAGCTCACCAAGGCCGCGGACCGGTCCATGGACGCGGTCGCCGACACCCTCCTGGCCAAGGCCGCCACCGCGACGCATCGGCAGGACGACGCCGCACTCCTCCTGATCCGCGTCCTCCAGCCCTGAGATCCCGTCCGGCACCGAGGTCCCGTCCGGCACCGAGCTCCCGCCGCCGCGGCCTCACCAGGTGCGGTTCGGGGCGACGGCGACCGTGCACGGCGCGTGCTTGAGCAGCGCGTCGCTCGTCGCACCGAGGTGCAGCGACTCCACCTCCCCGGCCCCACGCGCGCCCACCACCATGAGCGTCGCGTCCTCGGACGCCGCGAACAGCGCCTGGCGCGGGGACTTCAGCACCAGCGACGTCGCCGCCTCCACCTGCGAGTACTTCACCCGCCACGGTGCCACCGCGCGCTCCAGCACGGCACCGGCCACGCGGCGCAGCCGGTCCTCGTCACCGAACAGCGTCAGGTCCCCATCGGGCGCCGCTCCCGGCTCCCAGCAGCCGTACACCGCGCGCAGCCGCCAGCCGCGCAGCGCCGCCTCCTCGAACGCGAACGCCAGCGCGGCGTCCGCGCCAGGCGACCCGTCCACGCCGACGACCACGAGCCCGTCGCGCGGCGCCGGCGACCGGACCACCAGCACCGGACGGTCGGCCTTGGCCGGCACCCGCAGTGCCGTCGAGCCGACGGGGATCTGGTCCGGCCCGTGCGAACCGAGCACGATCACCTCGGCGTCCGCCGCCTCGTTCAGCAGCGCGGGAGCGGCGCTGCCGTCCTTCAGCCGCCCGCGCACCTTCAGCCCCGGCGCCAGCTCCCGCGCCAGCCCCACACCGTGGTCGAGGAGGTGCTCGCCCATCCGCCGGATGGTCGCCTCGCCCTCGTAGTCGATGTAGCTGATCGGGTACGGCCAGCGCCAGACGTGGCACACCGTCAGCGGCAGCCGCCGCAGCCGGGCCTCGCCCACCGCCCACCGCACGGCCCGCTCGCTCTCACTGGTCCCGTCGTAGCCCACGACCACGTGGCTCATGACGTACTCCTCATTCGATGTCCGGGTCGCGCTCATGGACGACCGCGACAGGGCTCGGTGCCTCGTGCAGGACGGCGCGGGTGACCGCGCCGAGCAGGGTTCGGGGGGACGATCCGATCCCGCGGTCGCCGACCACGAGCAGCATCGCGTCCCGCGCGGTTTCGGCCAGGACGTGCCGGGCCCGCTCCATGACGAACCTGCGCTCCACGGCGACGTCCGGATACTCGGCCAGCCACGGCTCCACCGCGGCGGCGAACCGTGTCTCGGCCTGCTTCTTGATGCTCTCGGGGTCGGTGAACGGCAGGCGCTCGGGCGCGGGCAGCACGGCGGGGTCCCACCAGGCGCAGACCAGCGTCACCCCGGCATCGCGGAGCCCGGCCTCCCGCAGCGCGAACCGCACCGCGGCCGCGCTCGCCGGCGAACCGTCGACGCCCACGACGATCCGCGCGCTGGGCCGCCGCTCATGTGCGGGCACCACGACCACGGGACGCACGGCATGCGCGGGAACGTGCACGGCCGCGGAGCCGATCGGCAGCTTGTCGAAGCCGCCCGCCCCCCGCGCACCGATCACGATCAGCGCCGCCTCCGCCGAGGCGTCGAGAAGCGCGCCGGGCGGCGTGCCCTTCACCAGCAGCGGGCGGACGTCCACGTCCGGGGCCATCCGCCGGGCGCGCCGGACACCGTCGTCGAGAGCCAGCGCCCCCATGGTCTTGACGATCTCCAGCGCCTCCTCGTCGCGCGGGGTCAGCGGGTGCGTCAGCGGGTAGGGCCAGGTCCAGGCGTGGCAGAGCAGGAGCGGCACGCCGCGCAGGGACGCCTCGGCGGCCGCCCAGCGCAGTGCCCGTCCGGCGGCCGGTGAGGCGTCGAACCCCACCAGGACGGCTCGATCGTCCATCGCCCTCACCCCCTCTTCTCCGAGCCTCACCGTTCTGCCGCGCCGTATGCAGGGGCAGGGGTCCACCAGGGCACGGGACCTTCGTCCCTGGGGTGCGTCCGGCCGGGAAGAGCAGGCTGGAAGTGGATCCCGATGAGGGTGGACCGCCAGGAGGGAACATGACCGAGGAGCCGCTGGAACGGCGCCCCGCCGCCGACCTGATGACCCGGGACCTGCTCACCGTCGCGGCGAGCGAGTCCGTCCTGATGGCCTGGGAGCTGATGTGCAAGGCCGAGGTGCACCATCTGCCCGTCACCGATGACGAGGGCGGCTTCCTGGGCGTCCTGGACGCGCAGACCCTCACCGCGACGTGGGACGCCGCGGCCCCGCTGCAAGCCCGCCGGCCCGTGACGGCCTTCCTGCCGCCCCGCCCGCCCGCGACGGTCCGGCCGTCGGCCACCCTCCGGGAGGCCGCGCGCGCCATGCTCGATTCCGGCAGGGACTTCGTCCCGGTGATCGACGAGCACGGCGCCCTGGCCGGGCTGCTCACCGCCCGCGACCTGATCGGCGCGCTCGCCGGGGCCGAACGCGACATCGCCCCGCGCAGCGGGGGCATGCCGTCCCTCTACCGGATCGAACCGGTGCTGCCGAGCAGGCCGCCAGCCCACCCCGGCTCCAGCAGCATCACGCCCGACTGACCGGGCCCCCGGTCGCCGAGAGGGCCGCCGTCGCCGAGAGGGCCGCCGTTGCTGATCGGGCCTCCGCTGGGACGATGGTCACCGGCCGTCTCCCGCCCCACCAAGGCCGAACTCGGTTGTTATGGGGCGAATTCGGGACCGTACCCTGGCGAGGCGACGCCGAGGCAACGGAGCCGGCGCCGAGGGCAAAGGAGCCGACGATGAACGATCCGGTGGCGACGGCCACGCACTCCGGGGTGCTGGAGGAGGTCGAGCGGCGGGTGCTGTGGCTGTCGACGGCCATCGTGCACCACGCCAACCGGGTGCGGCCCAACACGTCGGGGCTGAAGGTGGGCGGGCACCAGGCGTCGTCGGCGTCCATCGCGTCGATCATGACGGCGCTGTGGTTCGGCCACCTCGGGCCGGACGACCGCGTGTCGGTCAAGCCGCACGCCTCCCCCGTGCTGCACGCGATCAACTACCTGCTCGGCGAGCTGGACGAGCGGTACCTGACGTCCCTGCGCGAGTTCGGCGGCCTGCAGAGCTACCCGAGCCGGACCAAGGACCCCGACCCCGTCGACTACTCGACCGGGTCGGTGGGCATCGGGGCCACCGCGCCGATCTGGGGCGCGATCGCCCGCCGGTACGCCGACCGCGAGGCCGGCGGGACGCCCGCGGGCCGGCAGTACTCGCTGGTCGGCGACGCCGAGCTGGACGAGGGCGCGGTCTGGGAGGCGATCCTGGACCCGGGCGTCGCCGAGCTCGGCGAGATCGTCTGGATCGTCGACCTCAACCGGCAGTCCCTGGACCGGGTCGTCCCGTACCTGGCCGCGCACCGGCTGAAGGGCATGTTCGGCGCCGCCGGCTGGCAGGTGCTGACGCTGAAGTACGGCCGGCTGCTGACCGAGCTGTTCGGCCGGCCCGGCGGCGACGAGCTGCGCGCACGGATCGACGCGATGTCCAACCCCGAGTACCAGCGGCTGCTGCGCTGCGACGCCGGCGAGCTCCGCGAACGGCTCCCGGCCGGCAGCGAGCCCGTCGCCCGGCTCGTCGCGACGCTGGACGACGCCACCCTCCTGGCCGCGATGCGCAACCTCGGCGGCCACGACCTCGGCAGCCTGTCCGACGCGTTCGAGGCGATCGACGACACCCGGCCGACCGTGATCTTCGCGTACACGGTCAAGGGGCACGGCCTGCCCAGCGAGGGGCACCCGCAGAACCACTCCGCGCTGCTGACCGCCGGCGAGATCGCCGGGCTCGCGGCCCGGCTGGGCGTCGACCCGGAGGAGCCGTGGGCCCGCTTCGAGGAGGGGTCGGCGGCCGCCCGGCTGTGCGCCGAGACCGCCGCGCGGCTGCGCCGGGCGCCCGCCGCGCCCCAGGCCCCGCCGCCGCTGCCCACCGACATCGGCCGCACCCCCAGGGGCACCGCGACCACCCAGGCCGCCCTGGGCAGGCTCCTGCTGGACCTCACCCGGGAGGCGCCCGAGGCCGCGGCGCGGATCGTCACCGTCAGCCCGGACGTCAGTTCCAGCACCAACCTCGGCGGCTGGGTGAACAAGGTCGGCGTCTGGTCGACCAGCGAGCGCCGCGACTGGTTCGCCGACGACGGCGAGACGATCCTGCACTGGCGCGAGGGGCCGGCGGGCCAGCACATCGAGCTGGGCATCGCCGAGACCAACCTGGTCGGGCTGCTCGGCGAGCTCGGCGCCACCTGGAGCCGCTGGAACCGCCCGCTGCTGCCGATCGGCGTGCTGTACGACCCGTTCGTCGGCCGCGCCCTGGAGCCCTGGTCGTTCGGCATCTACGCCGGCGGCCAGTCGATCCTGATCGGCACCCCGTCCGGGGTGACGCTGGCCCCCGAGGGCGGCGCGCACCAGTCCGTCATCACCCCGTCGATCGGTGTCGAGCAGCCGGGCTGCGTCGCCTACGAGCCCGCGTTCGTCCTCGACACCGAATGGACGCTGCTGGCGAGCATGGCCCGCCTCGGCCGCCCCGGCGGCGGCTCGGCCTACCTGCGGCTGTCGACCCGTCCGGTGGACCAGACGCTCGCGGCGGTGCCGGAGGACCCGGCGGCCCGGGAGCGCCGCCGGAGGCAGGTGATCGCCGGGGCCTACCCGCTGCGCCGCTCGTCCGCCCGTCCCGCCGTCACCATCGCGGCGATGGGCGCCCTGGTGCCCGAGGCGCTCGCCGCCGCCGACCGCCTGGAGCAGGCGGGCGTCGGCACCGACGTGGTGTGCGTGACCAGCCCCGGCCTGCTCTTCCAGGCCCTCCGCTCCCGCCAGGGCCACGACGACGCGCCGAACTGGATCCTGGACCAGGCGTTCCCGGCCGCGCGCGCGACGCCGCTCGTCACCGTCCTGGACGGGCATCCCCACACGCTGGCGTTCCTCGCCGGGGTCAACAACGTGCCCTGCGCCACCCTCGGCGTCACCGGGTTCGGGCAGTCCGGCTCGATCGACGACGTCTACCGCCACCATGGCATCGACACCGACTCGATCGTCCGCGCCGCCCTGGACCTCCACGGCGGGTAGGGGGACGCGTACGCGGCTCGGCGCGGCCGAGCGCCGGGAGCCGTGTGATCGAGGACGATGCATGGAGCAGACGGCGCCGATCAGGAGGCAGGGGGCCATGGACGAGTTCGACGTTGTGGTGCTGGGAGCCGGGCCGACCGGGGAGAACCTGGCGGACCGGGCGCACGCCGGCGGGCTGAGCGTGGCGGTCGTGGAGGACGAGCTGGTCGGCGGGGAGTGCTCGTACTGGGCGTGCATGCCCAGCAAGGCGCTGCTGCGCCCGCCCGCCGCCCTCGCGAACGCCCGGCGACTGCCCGGTGCCCGCGAGGCGGCCGGCGGGACGCTGGACGCGGCGGCCGTCCTGCGGCGCCGCGACGAGTTCGCCGCGCACTGGAAGGACGGCGGGCAGGTCGACTGGCTGGAGTCCGCCGGGCTCGTGCTGGTGCGGGGCCGCGGTCGGCTGGACGGGGTCAGGCGCGTCATCGTGGACACCCCGGACGGCGGGCGGCGGGTGCTGACGGCCCGGCACGCCGTCGCGGTCTGCACGGGCACCCGCGCGGCGCTGCCCGACCTGCCGGGGTTGGCCGAGGTCCGTCCCTGGACCAGCCGAGAGGCGACGTCGTCATCACGGGTGCCGGGCCGGCTGGCCGTCGTCGGCGGCGGCGTGGTGGCGTGCGAGATGGCCACGGCCTGGCGGGCGCTCGGCAGCGAGGTGGTGCAGCTGGTGCGCGGATCCCGGCTGATGGCGCGGATGGAGCCGTTCGCGGGAGAGCTGGTGACGCAGGGACTGCGCGCGGCCGGGGTCGACGTGCGCTTCGGGACGTCCGTCACCGGTGCCCGCCGCGACGGGCAGGTGACCCTCACGCTGGACGGCGGTGAGACGCTCACCGTCGACGAGGTCCTGTTCGCCACCGGGCGGAAGCCCGCCACGGCCGACCTCGGCCTGGAGACGGTCGGGCTGAACCCGGGCCGTCCGATCGAGGTGGACTCCACCGGACTGGCGGCCGGCGTCCCCGGCGAGTGGCTCTACGCGGCCGGGGACGTCAACGGGCGGGCGCTGCTGACCCACCAGGGCAAGTACCAGGGCCGGATCTTCGGCGCGGTGATCGCCGACCGCGCCGCCGGGCGCGCCCTCGACACCGCCGACTGGGGACGCAGCGTCGCGACCGCGGACGAGCGGGCGGTGCCGCAGGTCGTCTTCACCGATCCGGAGGCGGCGGCCGTCGGGCTCACCCTGGAGGAGGCGGAACGCGCGGGGCACCGGGTCCGGGCGGTCGACTACGACCTCGGCTCCGTGGCGGGCGCCTCCCTGCACGCCGACGGCTACCTGGGCCGCGCCCGCGCGGTGGTCGACCTGGACCGCGAGGTCCTCCTCGGCGCCACCTTCGTCGGCGGGGACGTGGCTGAGCTGCTCCACTCGGCCACCATCGCCGTCACCGCCGAGGTCCCCATCTCGCGGCTCTGGCACGCCGTCCCCGCGTACCCGACGATCAGCGAGATCTGGCTCCGCCTGCTGGAGACCTACCGCGGCTGAAGACCGGTGGCGGCTCCCGCCCGGCGTTTCCCGGCGACGGCCACGGGACGGCGGGCGGGACGGCGGGCGGGACGGCGGGCGGGGCGCCAGGTGGCGACGAGGGCGGCGGCGAGCAGGAGTTCGGCGACGTCCCCGCCGTAGTACATGATCTCCGCGCCGCCGCGGACCTGGGCGGCGGGAGCGTGCACGTCGATGAGGAACCCGCCGTACATCAGCTGGGCGATGACGGCGTGGAGGGCGATCGCCGCGCCGAGGACGACCAGCCGCGCCTTGACCGGGGGCCGTGCGGGTGCGGGATCGGGTCCGGCGATGACCCACGCGAACAGGAAGCCCGAGAGCACGAAGTGCGCGTGCATGAGCCAGTGCAGGGCCGGGCGGGAGGTCGTGGCGTCGTACAGCGGGGTGAAGTACAGCACGGCCAGGCTTCCGGTACTGAGCGTCAGCGCGACGATGGGGTGGGCCAGGACCCTCATCGGCGTGCTGCGCAGCACGCCGGTCAGGTCTCGGGCCCGCTCGGTCGGCAGCCCGCGCAAGAGCACGGTGATCGGGGCGCCCAGGACCAGGGCCAGCGGCGCGTACATTCCCAGCAGCATGTGCTGGAGCATGTGGCCGCGGAAGTCCTCGTGCGCCCACGGCGCGATCGGCGGCAGCAGCGCCACCGCCAGCAGCGCGCACCCGGCCAGGAACATCGCCGTGCGCCACCGGTCCCGGGAGCGGGTCGTCCGGCCGGGTTTGGAGCGTGCGAGCAGCAGGTAGGCGACCGCGAGGGCCGCCACACCGGCCACCGCGAGCACGGTGGCCCATCCGCCGCCGCCGTGCGCCGGCGTCGGGTGCTGGTGCATCAGGCGCTCCAGGGCCGGAAGGAGGCGTCAGGCTCCGGGTCGAACGGGGTTCCGGTGCGCTGCACCAGCCATCCGAAGGCCGCGAGCACCGCGCCCAGCGCCAGGAAACCCATGTCCCACCAGAACTGGTTCGGGCCGCCGTGCACGTGGTGGATGCCGAGGATCTGGTGGTCGACGACGCCTTCGACGATGTTGAACAGCCCCCATCCGACCAGCACCCATCCCCACAGCACCTGGGACGTCCACACCCGGCGGCGGCGATGGGTGACGCGCGAGTACAGGACGGCCAGCCCGCCCAGCACCGACAGCCAGCACAGCACGTGGAACAGGCCGTCCCACACCGTGTTCATCTCCAGCCCGGACACCGTGTGGGGGTCGTAGTACTTCAGCCCGAGCCGGTCGGTGTCGGTGCTGGTGAGCATGTGGTGCCACTGCAGGAGCTGGTGCAGCAGGATCCCGTCGACGAAGCCGCCGAGGCCGACGCCCAGGGCGATGCCGGGCAACTGAAGACTGGCCGGCCTGGCGTCGCCGGCCCGTTCGCTGGCGGTGGTCATGGGCGGCTGCTACCCGGCGCCGACCCGAGTATTCGCCGGGCCGGCGGCGCCGGCGCGTCCGGCGACGGTGAAGATCAGAGCTGCAGTGCCTTGGTCTCCAGGAACTCCTCGATCCCCCAGCGGCCCAGTTCGCGGCCGTTCCCGGAGCGTCCGTAGCCGCCGAAGGGGGCCGCCGGGTTGAAGGCGCCGCCGTTGATGTCGACCTGTCCGGTGCGCAGGCGGCGGGCGACGGCGACCGCCGAGTCCCGGTCCGGTCCCCACACGGCGCCGGCCAGCCCGTAGGGCGTGCCGTTGGCGAGCGCGATCGCCTCCTCGACGCCGTCGTAGGGCTGGACGGCCAGCACGGGCCCGAACACCTCCTCCTGGACGATCTCCGCGCCGGGCGCGACGCCGGTGACGATCGTCGGGCGCACGTAGTGGCCGCGGGGCAGCCCCGCCGGACGCTCCGCTCCTCCGGCGACGATCCGGGCGCCGGCGGCCTCGGCCCGCTCGATGAAGCCCGTGACGGTCCGCCGCTGGGCCGCCGACACGACCGGGCCGAGGTCCGTCCCGGGCCGGGCCGGGTCGCCGACGACGAGCGCGCCGGCGTGCGCGGCGGCCAGGTGCAGCGCCGCGTCGAGGTCCGCGCGCGGCACGAGGAGCCGGGTCCAGGCCGTGCAGGTCTGGCCGGAGTTGAGCATGGCCGCGTCGACGGACGCGGGCACGGCCGCCTCGAGATCGGCGCCCGGAAGGAGCACGCTCGCGGACTTGCCGCCCAGTTCGAGGCTGACGCGCTTGATGCCGGCGGCGGCGACGGCCGCGACGCGGGCGCCGACCCGGGTGGAACCGGTGAAGGAGACCGCGTCCACGCCCGGATGGGCGGCGAGGGCCTCCCCGACGACCCGTCCCGGGCCGGGAACGAGGTTGAACACGCCCGGCGGGACATCGGCCTCGTCGATCGCGTCGGTGAGCAGATAGGCCGACAGCGGCGTCAGCTCGGCCGGTTTCAGCACGACGGCCGCGCCGGCGGCGAGGGCACCCCCGATCTTGGCGAGGACCTGGTAGAGGGGGTAGTTCCACGGGGTGATGCAGGCGGCGACGCCGATCCCCTCGCGCAGGACGAGCGAGTTCCCGACGCGCTCCTCCCAGGCGAGGTCCCCTGCGGCGTCGAGGTAGGCGCGCAGGACGTCCAGTCCCGTGTCGACGTGCGCCTCGCGGGCCACCCGCAGCGGCGCGCCGACCTCCGCGACGGTCGTCTCCACGAGCAGGTCCCGGCGGCGTTCGAGGGCGCCGCGGACCCGTTCGAGCACGGCCAGCCGCTCGCGCGGCGGCAGTGCCGACCAGGAGGGGAAGGCCGCCGCCGCGGCCGACACCGCGGCCTCGGCGTCCGCGGCTCCGGCGTCGGCGGCGGTCCCGGTCGCCGCCTCGGTCGCCGGGTTCTCGACCTCGACGGTCCGGCCCGAGGCGGTCTCGCGCCACCGTCCGCCGATGTACACCGCCGACCGGTCCCATTCCGGGCGGCGGGCGGTCCGCCGGGCGCTCATGCCCGCGCCGAGGAGTCGGAGTAGACGGCCTTGCCGAGCCACTGGCCGCCGTCCACGGAGAGGACGTCGCCGGTGATGTAGGCGGCGCGCCGGGGGTCGAGCAGGAACGCCGCCGACTCGGCCACCTCCTCCGGCGTGGTGAACCGGTTCGCGGGGACGCTGCCGAGCACGCGGTCGCGGTCCTCCTCGGTCGGCCACAGCGCGGCGCCGGCCCCCTCGGTCTCGGTGGGGCCCGGGGAGATGCAGTTGACCCGCACTCCGCGTCCTCCCCATTCGGAGGCGAGGGTGCGCGTCATCGCGAGGACGCCGCCCTTGGCCGCCGCGCTGTGGACGGTCCCGGGGTGCCCGTGCCAGGCGTAGCTGGCGATGACGTTGAGGATCGAGCCCCGGCCCGCGGCGAGCATGTGGCGGGCCGCGGCTCGGGTGCCGTAGAAGGTGCCGTTGAGGACGATGTCGACCACAGCGCGCCAGCCGCCGGGCGAGAGGTCCTCGGCGGGGCACACGAAGTTGCCCGCCGCGTTGTTGACCATCGCGTCGATGCGCCCGTACTCGGCGGCGACGCCGTCCACCGCAGCGGTGAGCGCGTCGGCGTCGCGCACGTCGCAGGTGACGACCGCGGCCCCGGCGCCGAGTTCCTCGGCCATGCGGGCGGTCTCCGCCAGGGGCTCGGCGCGCCTGCCGATGACGACGACGTCCCCTCCCCCGGCGGCGTAGCGGACGGCGATGGCCCGGCCGATGCCCGATCCGCCGCCGGTGACGACGGCGACCCGGCCGGCGAACTCGGCGAGCGGCGACTTCTCGATCATGGCTTCCTCACTGGTCGGTGGACGGGGGCGGATCCTGCGGCACGGCGGCGAGCACGAGGGCGTCGACGGCGACGGCGCCGCCGGGCCCGGCGCGCAGCGGGTTCACCTCGCACTCGGCGACGGCGGGGTCCGCCGCGATGAGGCGGGACACGGCCGCGACGCTCTCGGCGACCGCGTCGAGGTCGGCGGGCGGGCGGCCGCGGAACCCGGTGAGCAGGGGCAGCCCGGCGAGCGACTCCACGAGCCGGCGGGCCTCGGCCGCGGTGACGGGCGCGAGCGCGAGCGCGACGTCCCGGTACACCTCGGCCTGCACCCCGCCGAGCCCGACGAGGACGACGGGGCCGAACGCGTCGTCGCGGCGGGCGCCGACGATGAGCTCGACGGCGTCCGCGCGGGTGTCCATCTCCTCCAGGACGTAGTCGCCCTCGCCCAGCCGGCCGGCCATGTCGGCGAGGGCGGCGCGCACGGCGTCCGGGTCGGGCAGGCCGACCGCCACGCCGCCGACCTCCGTCTTGTGCTCCAGCCAGCCGGCCTTGAGGACGAAGGGGCCCGCCATGGCCCGCGCCGCCTCGGCGGCGTCCTCCGGGGTCCGGACGGAAACCGCGCGAGGGTAGTCGAGGCCCGCGCGGGCGAGGAGGTCGCGGCCCGCGAGGTAGGGAAGCGCCTCGCCGGTACCGCCGAGCGGCGCGGCGGGGACGGCGAGCCCGGGCCCCTCCCCCGCCGGTTCCGAGCGGACGAGCTCGACCGCGAGCCTCAGGGACCGCGCCACCGCGTCGATGGTGAACAGCGCGGGGACCGACCGGGTCCGCAGCTCCCGCACCGCCTCCGAGTCGTGGCTCATGCTGTGCACGAGGACCGGGCGCCCGTGCTCGGCGACCGACAGCCCGAGCGACGCGGCCACCTCCAGCTCCCGCTCGACGAGCGTCGGGGTGTCGGCGCCGTAGCAGCCGAAGTACCCCGACAGGACGACCGCGTCCACCTCGCCGCTCCGCAGCAGCACGTCGACGACGCGCGCGTAGGTGTCGAGGTCCTGCTCGCCGGCTCCGGCGAGGTCGATCGGGTTGGCCGCCCCGGCGCCGTCGGGCAGCAGGGCGGCGACGGCGGCCCGCGTCGCGTCCGAGAGCGGGGGCACGCGGAGCCGGTGGCGGGCCGTCACGTCCGCGGCGAGGGCGCCCTGGCCGCCGCTGTCGCTGACGATCGCGACTCGGTCGCCCGCCGGGAGCGGCCCGCCGGCCAGCAGGTGCGCGAGGTCGATGGCCTGCGCGGGAGTCTCCACGAGGACGGCGCCGGCCGCCCGGCAGGCCGCCGCGACCACGTCGGTCGAGGCCGTCAGCGCGCCGGTGTGCGACCGGGCCGCGGCCCGGCTCGCGTCGCTGGCGCCCACGGTGAGGACGATGACCCGCTTCCCCGCGGCGCGGAGCCGGGCCATGACGTCCACGAGGTCGCGGCCCGCGCCGAAGCTCTCCAGGTAGAGGACGACGGTCCGGGTGGCGTCGTGCGCCACGAGGTCGGCGAGCAGGTCGGCCGCGGTGACGTCGACCTGGTTGCCGACCGAGACGAACCGGGAGACGCCGAGCCCCGCGTGGGCCGCGAGACCGGCGATCTCCAGGCCGAGCTGCCCGGACTGCGACACGATCGCGATGCCGCCGGGGGCGAACGTGCCCCAGGCCAGCTCCAGTTCGGCCTCCGCGTCGTACAGGCCGAGGCAGTTCGGGCCGACGATCCGGGCGCCGGCGCGGCGGATCCGGTCGGCGAGCCGGCGCTCCAGCCCGGGCTCGCCGTTGGCGAGGTCGATGTGGGCGGTGATCCCGAGGAACCCCTTGACGCCGAGGGCGAGCGCCTCGTCCACGACGGCGGGGACGGTCCGCGCCGGGGTGGCCAGCACGACCAGCTCAGGCACGGACGGCAGCTCGCCGAGCGACCGGGCCGACCGGACGCCCTCGATGGCGGCGCCCTTGGCGTTGACGAGGTGGACGTCCCGCCGGTGCGCGCCGCGCAGCGCGCCGCGGGCGATCCAGTACCCCCACTTCGCGGGGTCGGGCGAGGCGCCGACGACGGCGACCGACTTCGGGTCGGAGAAGACCGACAGGGAGCCGCTCATCGCCCGGCCACGGCACGGGAGATGATGAGGCGCTGGATGTCGGAGGTGCCCTCCTCCAGCTCCTCCAGCTTGGCGTCCCGCAGCCACTTCTCGATGAGGAACTCGCGCGAGTAGCCCCAGCCGCCGTGCGTCATCAGCCCGGCATCGGCCACCCACGTCGCGTTCTCCGACGCGGTCAGCTTCGCGATGGCCGAGGCCGCGGTGACCGGCTCGCCGGCGTCGTAGAGCCGCGCGGCCCGCATGGTGACCAGGTGGGAGATGTCGGTCTTCGCGGCCATGTCGGCGAGGCGGAAGGCGACGGCCTGGTGCTCGATGATCGGCTTGCCGAACTGGACGCGCTCCTTCGCGTACCGGACGGCGTCCTCCAGGACCGCGCGGGCCAGCCCCGTGGCGGCGGCCCCGATGAGGATCCGGGACGCGTCGAAGGTGTGCATGAGCCCGTAGAAGCCCTTGCCCTCCTCGCCGAGCCGGTTCTCGGCCGGGACGCGGACGTCCTCCAGGAAGACCTCCGCGTTCAGGGTGCCGCGCTGGCCGTACTTCCTCATGGGCGCGCCGACCGTGAGGCCCTCGCGGTCGCGCTCGACGACGAACGCGGTCACCCCGCGCGAGCGGAGCGCCGGGTCGACGGTGGCGAACACGACGAAGTACTGCGACAGCGGGGCGTTGGAGATCCACGTCTTGGACCCGTTGAGGACGTAGTGGTCGCCGTCGCGGACCGCGCGCGTCTGCAGCGCGGCGGCGTCGGACCCCACGCCGGGCTCGGTGACGGCGACGCTGGTCACCGGCGGCGCCGAGCCGGTGAGCGGGGTGACCCACCTGCGCTTCTGCTCCTCGCTGCCGAGGGACAGGATCGGGTCGGCGAAGAACGAGCTGGAGGTGAGGAAGTTGGCGATGCCGATGTCGCCGTGGCACAACTCCTCCTGGACGAGGCACTGGGTCACGAGGTCGGTCACGCCGCCGCCCCCGTACTCGGCGGGCAGCATGTAGGCCGCGAGGCCGATCTCGGCGGCCTTGGCCCACAGGTCCATGGGGGCCTCGGTGTCCGCCTCGTCGATGGCGCGCGAGCGGGGGCGGATCTCGTTGCGGGCGAAGTCGCGGGCGAGCGTGACGAACTCGCGCTGCTCGTCGCTCAGCGCGATCCCGTCGGTGAGGTCGAAGGACATGGAGGGGCTCCCGATGAAAATTAACTGATCAGTCAGTTATGTTCGTGGTGATCGTGGAACAGGGCGCTGCGGGCTGTCAAGGTGATCCGCGGCCGGACCGCGCGTCGTCCAGGCGCGGGGCGTCCGGCGTGCGGGACCGGGGTGCGGGCCGGCCGGGTGCGGGCGCGGGGCCAGGTCAGCCGGTGGCGGCCCGGGCGGGCTCGGTCGACATCGTCGCGAGCAGGTGGTCGCACACGCTGCGCATCCGCTCGATCGTCATGTGCCGGGACCCGACGAGCGCCTGGATCGCCAGGCCGTCGATCATGCTGACCAGGGCGTTGGCGAGCAGCAGCCGGTCACCCTCGACGATCAGCCCGTCGGCCTGCCCGGCGCGGATGATCTCGGCGATCACGCTGCGCCACTCCCCGTAGATCCGCTCGTTGAGCTCGCGGAGGTCGGGGTCGTGCAATGCCTCGACCCAGGTCTCCGCCCACACGCGCCAGGCCGCCGCGGTCTCCTCGTCGTGCGGGAGGTAGGAGTCGACGAACGCGCGCAGCCGCTCCCGGGCGTTGGGATGCCGGTCCAGGATCTGCTTGCGGCGCTCCAGCGAGCGGGCGAAGTTGTACTCGAACGCGGCGTGCACGAGGTCGCGCTTCGTCTCGAAGTAGTAGTGGACGGAGCCGGTGCTGATCTTGGCGCGCCGGGCCACGTCGGTCACGCGCAGCGCCTTGTAACCCCGCTCGCTGACGACCTCGCAGGCCGCCCTCAGGATCTGGTCGCGGCGCTCGGCGACGACGCTCGGTCGGGGCATCCGTTCTCACCTCGTGTGCTGTGAATGATCAGGTTGTCAGACGGCCGCGGCTCAGTCCAGCGCCGGTCCCGGCCGCGGGCGCGGTCCGCCCGGCCGCCCTTCCAGGACGGCGGAGACGGGCCGGCCGCGGGCGTGCCACTCGACGACGTTGCGGGCCTGTTCGAGGACGTAGTCGCGGGTGCTGGCCGCCGACAGGTACGCGGCGTGCGGCGTGACGAGCACCCGGGGGTGGCGGACGAGCGGGTCGTCCGGCTCGGGCGGCTCCCGCGGCAGCACGTCGAGGGCGGCACCGGACAGGCGGCCCCCGTCCAGGCACCGCAGGAGCGCGCCGTGGTCGACGAGGCCCGCCCGCGACACGTTCACCAGCGACGCGCCCTCGGGCATGAGGCCGAGCCGCCGGGCGTCCAGCAGCCCCCTGGTGCCTTCGGTCAGCGGCAGGTGCAGGCTGACGACGTCGCTGCACGCCAGCAGCGCGTCGAGATCCAGCGGTTCGACGCCGTCCGGGGGCGCGGCGGCGGGGTCGTGCCCGACGACGCGGCCGGCGAGCGGGCGGACGAAGCCGGCGTAGCGGCGCCCGATCCGCCCGAGCCCGACGACGCCGACGGTCACGTCCGAGAGCCGCCGCAGGTCGTGCCGGGTCCCGTCCCACACCCCGGCGCGGACGTCGCGGTCCAGCCGGGGCAGCCCGCGCAGGAGGGCGAGCGTCATGGCGAGGGCGTGGGAGGCGACCTCCTCGGTGGCGGCCCCCGGGACGTTGGCGACCCAGACGCCGCGCTCGCGGCAGGCGTCCAGGTCCACCATGTCGTAGCCGGCCGACTGCGTGGCGACCAGGCCGACGCCGGGCAGCGCGTCGAGGAGCGGCCGGTCGACGCGGGCGTAGCCGAGCAGGAGCGCGTCGGCGTCCGCGGCGGCGGCCGCGATGTCGTCGGGTGCGGGCGAGCGTGCGAACCGCACCGTGAACCCGGCCCGCTCCAGCAGCGCCGCGCCGGGGCCGGGGTCGGTGTCGACCACGTCGGTGTAGACCGCGACGGGCCCGCTCATGCCGTGCCCCTCGCGGACACCGTGTCGCTCGCGGACGCCATGCCCCTCGCGGCGCGGCTCTCCTCGCGGACGTGGATGAGTGTGGGCCGGTCCGCCTCCAGAGCGGTCTTGATCGCGCCGGTCAGCTCGGCGGGGTCGCCGGCCCGGACGCCGTGGCAGCCGAGCGAGCGGGCCAGCGCGGGGAAGTCGGGCCCGCCGAGGGCCACGGCGTGGACCGGTTCGTCCCGGTCCGCCATCTCGTTGCGGATCTCGCCGTAGCCGCCGTTGTCGACGACGACCACGGGCAGCGCGATCCCCAGCTCGGCCGCCGCCGCCAGCTCGGCGACGGTGAACATCGTGCCGCCGTCGCCCTGCAGGACGAGCACGGCGGTGCCCGGGTGCGCGATCTTGGCTCCGATGCCCGCCGGGAGGCCGAAGCCGAGCGTGCCGCCGCCGGTCGGGTAGAGGAAGCCGCCCGGCCGGTGCAGGGGGAGGTTCGACAGCGCGCCGTAGTAGCAGGCCATCGCGCTGTCGGACGCCACGATCGCGTCGCGGGGCAGCGCCTCGGCGATCGCGGAGACGATCGGCAGCCAGGGCGCGCCCTCGTCCCGCGCGGCCGCCCGGTGCAGGGCCCGCCACCGCGCCGCCCGTTCCGCCGCCGGGCCCGCCGGGCCCTCGGCGCCCGCGGCGCCGGTCCGCGCCAGCAGGGCGCGGAGCGCGAGCGCGGCGTCCCCCACGAGCGACACCTCGGGGATCACGTTGGTCACGATCTGCGCCGGGTCGACGTCGACGCGCAGCACCTTGCCGGACAGGTCGGGGAGCCCGATCCACCAGTCGGACGGGGCGAACTCGGTTCCCACCGCGATGACGAGATCGCTGTCGTCCATCAGGTCCAGGACGCACTGGTGCTGGAGGCCCGCGCCCACGAAGAGCGGGTGGTCCTCGGGGACGACGCCCTTGCCGTTGGCGGTGGACACCACCGGGGCGCCGACCGCCTCCGCCAGGCGGACCACCTCGCCGCCGGCCCGCGCCGCTCCCCCGCCGACCACCAGCACCGGCCGCCGCGCGGCGGCGCACGCCGCCGCGGCGGCGTCGACCGCCTCCGCCGCCGGGATGCGGTCCGCGGCCGGGACGGGACCGGCCGCGGTCACCTCCGCCCGCTCTTCGAGCAGGTCGAGCGGGATCTCCAGATGGACGGGCCGGGGGCGTCCCGAGGTCAGGTCCGTCCACGCCTGGGCCACGGCGAGCGGGATCTCCCCGACGCTCGCCACCCGGTGGCTGCGGCCGAGGACGGCCGCCATCGCGGCGCTCTGGTCCTTGACCTCGTGGAGGAGGCCGTTGCCGCGGCCCGGGTGGCGCAGCGGCATCCCGGGCGAGACGAACAGGACCGGCACCGAGTCCGAGTACGCCTGCGCCGCGGCGGCGGCCGCGTTCAGGATCGCCGGGCCGGTCGTCGTCAGGCAGACGCCCGGCCGCCCGGACGACCGCGCGTACCCGTCCGCGGCGTAGCCGGCGCCCTGCTCGTGCCTCGGCGAGACGTGCCGGATCCCGTGCCGTGCCATGGCCGCGTAGACCGTGAGGTTGTGCGTCCCCGGGATCCCGAAGACCGTGTCCGCGCCGTGCGCGGCGAGCGCGGCGACGAGTGCCTCGCCGCCCGTCATCACTGCCATGCTGCTCACTCCTTCCGGGTCACCGGATCAGTCGAGGACGCGGGCGTCGCGGACGTCCCAGTACGCGTTCACCCGCGCCCCGGGGGCGACACCGTCCGAGGTCCGGGGGACCTCGGTGCTGGCGACCAGCCGGCGGCCCGCGTCCGTGCGCAGCTGGACGGTGCGGCTGCTGCCGAGGTAGATGCAGTCCTCCACGATCGCCTCGACGCGGTCGGCGGTGTCGGGCACGGGGGCGCCGGCGAGGGCGATGCCGAGGCGTTCCGGCCGGACGAGCAGCGACGCGGCGCCCTCGTCCGCGGCCCCGTCGAGCCGGAAGCTCCGGCCGCTGTCCGCGTCGACGAAGGCCCCGCCCCGGACGGTGCCGGTGAAGACGTTCGAGGCGCCGACGAACTCCGCGCTGTAGCGGCTGTTCGGCTCGGCGTAGAGCTGCTCGGGCGTGCCGAGCTGGACGATCCTCCCCTCCCGCAGGAGGGCGATGCGGTCGGACATCGTGAGCGCCTCGTCCTGGTCGTGCGTGACGAAGACGAAGGTGATGCCCATCTCCCGGTGGAGCCGCCGGATCTCCAGCTGGAGCTGCTCGCGGAGCAGCTTGTCCAGCGCGCCGAGGGGCTCGTCCATCAGCAGGACGCGGGGCCGGAAGACGATCGCCCGCGCGAGGGCCACGCGCTGCTGCTGGCCGCCGGACAGCTCGTCCGGGCGCCGCCCGCCGAGGTGGCCGAGCTCGACGAGGTCGAGGGTCTCGGCCACCCGCCGCCGGATCTCCGCCTTGGGGGTCCGCTGCCGCTTGAGGGGGTAGGCGACGTTGTCGGCGACCGACATGTGCGGGAAGAGCGCGTAGTGCTGGAACACCATCCCGAAGCCGCGCTTGTGCGGCGGCAGGGCGGTGATGTCCCGGCCGTCCACCTCGACGGTCCCGGACGTGGGCCGGGTGAAGCCGGCGACGATGTTCAGCAGGGTGGACTTGCCCGAGCCCGACGCGCCGAGCAGGGTCAGGAACTCGCCCGCCCGGACGTCGAGGTCGACGGCCTCCAGCACGGTGTTGTCGCCGTACTGCTTGCTCACCGCGCCGATGGAGATCGGGGCGCCGGTCGACGCCGGGGCGGGCGTCGTCTTGAGGGCTGCGGTCATGTCATGCACCTGTGTTCGTTGCGGGGCGTGCGGTGCGGCGGCCGGTGAACCGCCGGACCAGCCGGGTCAGGCCGAGGACGGTGAAGGAGCCGAAGATGACGATCAGCACCAGCGTCGAGAGGGCCGCGACGGTGGGATCGATCTGGACCCGGATGCCGGACCACATCTGGACGGGGAGGGTCGTCATCTCCGGGCCGGACAGGAAGATCGCGGTGACGACCTCGTCCCAGCTGATGAAGAAGGCGAACAGCCCGCCGGCGAGCACGCTCGGGAGGATGAGCGGGAGGGTCACCCGGAAGAACGTGCCGACCGGTCCGGCGCCGAGGCTCATCGAGGCCATCTCGAGGCGCCGGTCGACCGAGACCAGCCCCGCCACGACGTTGATCACGACGTAGGGGACGGCCAGGCACGTGTGGACCAGGACGAAGCCGAGCGTCGTCTGGGTGAGGCCGAGCTCCAGGAAGGCGATGTAGGCCGCCAGGCCGACGATGACGTAGGGGACGATCAGCGGCGCCAGCAGCACCGCCATGATCGTGTTGCGGAACGGGAGGCGGCCGCGCACCAGGGCGAGGGCCGCGAGGACGCCGAGGACGACCGCGCAGGCCGACGACAGGAGCGCCACGTTGAGGCTCGCGAGGGCCGAGTCGAGCCAGACCGGGTCGTCCAGGATGTTGCGGAACCACCGCAGCGAGGTCTCGCCGGGCGGGAAGGACAGGTACGAGCTGTCCGAGAACGACATCGGGACGACGATGAGGACCGGCAGGACGAGGTAGACGCCCACGAGGGCGGCGAGGACCGCGAGCCCGGTACGGGTGAGGATCTTTGTCATGGCTGCCGCATCAGGTGTTTCTGGAGGTCGACGAACCGTCCCGCCACCACGAGCAAGACGAGCGTGGTGAGCAGGAGCATGGTCGCGAGGGCCGCGGCGAAGCCGAAGCGGAGCACGGTGCTGACCTGCTGCACGATCAGCTCGCCGATCATCGTGTTCTTCGGCCCGCCGAGCAGCGCCGGGGTGATGTAGTACCCGAGCGCCTGGACGAACGTGAGCAGCACCGCCGCGGCGACCCCGGGCGCGCTGAGCGGCACGAAGACCCGCCAGAACGCGCCGGACGGGCGGTCGCCGAGCGACTCGGCCGCCTGGAGCAGCCGCCGGTCGATGCCCTGCATGGTCGCGTAGATCGGCAGGACCGCGAAGGGCAGCGCGACCTGCACCATGCCGAAGACGACACCGGTGAGCGTGCGGATCAGCGGGATCGGCTGGTCGGCCAGACCGAGCGACTGGAGGGTCTCGTTGAAGGCGCCGGTGTCGCGGAGGAAGAGGACGAGCGCGAAGCTGCGCACGAGGATGCTCGTCCAGAACGGGACGAGGACCAGCCCCATCATGACCATCCGCCAGCCGGGCCCGACGAGCGTCATGAGGTAGGCGTAGGGGTAGGCGAGCGCGAGCGTCACCACCGTGACGATCGTCGCGATCAGGAACGTGTTGCCGAGGACGCGCGGGTAGACGGAGTTGGCGAAGACGTCGCGGTAGTTCTGGAGGCCGACGGCCGGGTCGGTGAGGCTGCGCGACAGCATGACGGCGAGCGGCACCACGAACACCAGGACGAGGAAGGCCAGCAGCGGCAGGACCAGGACGCCCCATCCGTCGAAGCGCGTCCAGCCGGGCACCCGCAGCGGGCGGGGGCGCCCCCGCGCCCTGCCCGCCGGCGAGCCGGCCGCCGCCGACGTCACTTGGCGATCCACGCGTTGAGGCGCTCGGTCACACCGTCGTAGTTCTCGGCCCAGTACCCGTAGTCCACGAGCCCGGCCGAGCCCTGCGCGTTGGCGGGGAAGCCGGGCAGCTCCTTGCGGACGGCCTCCGGCACCAGGTCGAGCGCCTTCTCGCTGGCCGGGCCGTAGATCGACGCCTCGGCGTCAGCGGCCTGCGCCTTGGGGTTGTCGAGGAACCAGCGCATCCACTCGAAGGCGAGGTCCTTGTTCGGGTACCCCTTCGGCACGACGATCTGGTCGTAGGAGACGAGGTTGTCCTTCCACTCGTTCGCGACCTTCTCCCCGGCCTGCCGCGCCTGGAAGATGCGCCCGCTCCACGCCTGGACGAGGGGCGCCTCGCCGCTCGCGAGCATCTGCGTCATCTGGTCGCCGGTGTCGAAGAAGACGATGTCGCGCTTGATCGACTCCAGCTTGCGGAAGGCCCGGTCGATGTCGAGCGGGTAGAGCTGGTCGGGCTTGACGCCGTCGGCGAGCAGCGCGGCCTCGAACATGCCGCCGGTCGCGTACTTCCAGAAGCCCCGCTTGCCGGGGAAGCGCTGCGTGTCGAAGAACTCGGCCCACGTCGTCGGGTGCGCGCCGGAGAAGGTCTTCGAGTTGTAGGCGATCGTGAAGGAGTACTGGAGGATCGGGATGGCGCACGGGCCGAGCTGGCTCTCGGCGACCCCCGTCGCCTTGGCCTTGTCGAGGATGTCCTGCGGGAGCTTCTCCAGCAGCCCGGCGGCGCACGCGGTGTTCGCGAAGTTCGGCTCCACCTCGGTCGGGCCCCAGCTGACCTTGCCCGCCTCCACCTGCGCCTTGATCTTGGCGTAGTCGGTCGGCGAGTCCTGCTTGATCGTGACGTTCTTGGTCTTGGCCCAGGGGGTGAAGTAGGAGTCGACGTGCGCCTTCTGGGCCGCCCCGCCCCACATGGTCACCGTGAGCGACGAATCGGAGGCGCCCGAGCCGCCGCCGCAGGCGCTCAAGGCGACGGCCAAGCCCGCTGCCGACGCGATGGCGAGCAACCTGGTGGTCTTCATCGACCCTCCCGTTCCGTTGTTGTTTGACTGATGCGTCAGTTAATGTCGTACACCGTGACGTGCGCCACGCTCGGTGTCAAGGGGTCCCCGGCGACATCCCGTCCTCCGGACCTGCGCCAACGCCGGTTCCGGGGGAGCTTCCGGGGCGCGTCGACGCCTTGCTGGAAAGGGCTTGCGGGGGTCTGCGACCCAAGGCCGCGGGCGCCGGAGACCGCCCTTCCCGGGCCGGTGCGGACGCCGGGTGAACCCGCCGCGGACACGGCTGCGTACTCGTGGGCGTCGCCGATCCGAGGGGGCCGTTCTGAGCGTGCTGAGGATGGGTGCTCGTGCACCGAGCGTCGCGGCCGTGCTCGGGATCCTGCTGGGTTCGGCCGTCCCGGTCTCCCCCGCCCGCGCCCACGGGGCGACGGAGAGTCCGCCGAGCCGCGCGACCGGCTGCGAACCGGGCCGCGGCGCCGTCCGGGCGAGCGCCGCCTGCAGGGCCGCGGCGAGGGTGAGCGGCGCGGCACTCGCCGAATGGGACGAGCTGCGCGTGCCGAACGTGCGCGGCCGCGACCGCCGGATGATCCCGGACGGCAGGCTGTGCAGCGCCGGGATCGAGCGGTTCCGCGGGCTGGACCTGGCGCGCGCCGACTGGCCCGCGACCAGGCTGGCCGCCGCGGCCCGCCACACCTTCCGCTACCGGGTGTCGATCCCGCACCGGGGCGGCTTCCGGCTGTACGTCACGCGGGACGGCTACCGTCCCACCCGCCCGCTGACCTGGTCAGACTTGGAACCCGAGCCGTTCCTGAAGGCCACGGATCCGCCGCGGCGCGACGGGGCCTACGTCTTCGCCGGGCGGCTCCCGCGCGGCAAGACGGGGCGCCACGTCATCTACACGATCTGGCAGACGTCCGATACACCGGACACCTACTACTCCTGTTCCGACGTCACGTTCACCGCCGCCCGCGGGCGGCCGGCGGGCCACGATCCGGCCTCGGCGCGCGCCGCGCCGAGCCGATCGGCCGGTGCGGAAGCCTCGTCCAGTCCGAGCGCCCCGCCCGGGGCCGGTGCCCCGTCCAGTCCGGTGGCCGGCACGTCCGCGGCGAAGCCCGCCCGGAGCACCGGGCTGATCGTCGCTGCGGCCGGCTTCGCCGGGCTCGTGACGATCCTCCTGGTGGGCGGTGCCGTGGCGCTGGTCCGGCGGACGCGCGTCCGCCGGGAGTTCTGACGCCGTTCCCGCCGTCCCGGTGTCAGGCGGCGGTGAGCGGCAGGCCCGCGCGGGCGCTCGCGGCGTACTCGTCGTCGACAGCGACGACGCGGCGCCCGGCGGCGGCCAGCAGCGAGGCGGCGATCGCGGCGCGGTAGCCGCTCGCGCAGTGCGCCCACACCTCGCCGCCCGGCACCTCGTCCAGGCGGCGCGGCAGGTCGTGCAGCGGGACGTGCACGGCGCCGTCGATGTGCGACTCGTCCCACTCCAGGTCGCGGCGCACGTCCAGGAGCACGACCGGGCGGTGGTGCCGGACGGCCGCCAGGTCCTCGAACGACGCCGTCGGGAAGGAGCCGAGGGCCTCCCCGCCCGTCCAGCGCTCCGGGCCGCCGGTCGCCGACGCCGCCGGGCGGTCGATCCCGATGCGGACCAGTTCGCGCTGGGCGTCCGCCACGTCCTCGGGCGTCTCCCCCAGCAGCGTCACCGGCGTACCCCACGGGACGAGCCAGCCGAGGTAGGTCGCGAACCTGCCGTCCAGCCCGAAGTTGAGCGTCCCCGGCATGTGCCCGGCCGCGAACGCCGTCCGGGTCCGCAGGTCGACGACCCATTCCCCGGCCTCGATGCGGCGCCGCAGTTCGGCGGCGTCCGCGCGGCGCGGCTCCGACAGGTCCGGCGCCTCGGGCCCGGCGGTGTTGATCCCCTCCATGTGGGCGTAGTAGGCCGGCCAGGCGTCCAGGCCCGCCAGCAGCGAGTCCACGTACTGCTTCTCGGGCAGGGTGAGCACGGGGTTGGCGCGCTTCTCCTGCCCGATCGTCGACGCGTCGGTCTTCGACTGGGTGGCCGAGCAGAAGCTGCCGAACCCGTGGGTGGGGAAGATCTCGGTGTCGTCGGGCAGCTCGCCGGCCAGCCGCTGCGCGGAACCGTACTGGGCGGCCGCCAGGTCGAGGGTGTGGGACGGTCCGAGCAGGTCCGGGCGCCCGGTGGATCCGTAGAGCAGAGACCCGCCGGTGAACACCGCGGGCGCGCGGCCCTCGGCCTCCAGGACGTAGGCCAGGTGCGTGAAGGTGTGGCCCGGAGTCGCCAGGACCCGCACCCGCATCCGCGTCCCGACCCCGATCACGTCGCCGTCGGCCACCGCGTCGTGCGGGAAGACCACGGCGTCGGCGGCGTTGATGTGGCAGGTGGCGCCGGTCGCCCGCGCCAGCGCCGGCCCGCCGGTCACGTAGTCGTTGTGGACGTGGGTCTCGAAGACGTCGGTGACCGGGACCCCGCGGGCCTCGGCCAGGGCGAGCACCCGGTCGATGTCGCGCTGCGGGTCGACGGCGAACGCGACCTCGCCGTCGGTGACGAAGTAGCTGCGGTCCCCCAGCGCGGGCGTCTCGATCGGCACGATCTCGATCATCGGCCTGCCTCCCTCTCCGCTTCGTCGGGCGTTGCCCTCGTGCGGATGGTGCCCGCCGGAGGGGCGGCCGACTCGGCGGTGCCCTCCGGCGGCCGGTGATCGTCCTCACCAGCCGATCGCGGCGGCCACCGGCAGGTGGTCGCTGCCCGTGGGCGGCAGCGACCACGCGCTCCGCGCATGCACGCCCCCGACCAGGATCTGGTCGATCCGGACCATCGGCAGCGCCGCCGGCCAGGTGAACCCGAAACCGTCCCCGGCCTCGACCTGCGCCGAACTCATCCGGGACGTGAGGGCGTCGAACGCTCGGTCGTCCAGGGTGCCGTTCAGGTCGCCGAGCAGCACCTTCCGCGGGTTCCGCTCCGAGGCGACGGCCTCACCCAGCGCCTGGACGCCCCTGTTCCGATGGGTGGTCCAGAAGCCGGCCCTGGGGTTCACCCGCACGGACCCCAGATGGGCCACGTACACCGCCAGCGGCCCGTGGTCGGTGGCCACCGTGGTGCGGAACGCCCGGTCGTAGGTCATCTTGGCTTCGACCGGCTTGGCCTCCCCCAGCGGGCCGGCGTCCATCTTGATGTCGACCGGCCGGGTGTCCGACAGCGGCAGCTTGCTCCACAGCCCGACCGTCCCCCGCACCGTGTGGTGCGGATACGCCTCCGCCAGTTCTCTCTCGTACGTGCCCTTGGCCTGCTCGGTCAGTTCCTGCAGTGCCAGGACGTCCGCCCCGGAGGCGGCCAGAGCGCGGGCCGTGCCGACCGGGTCGGCATTGCCCGCACCGACGTTGTGGCTGACCACCACGAGGTCGCCGCCGGGGTGGGACCGGTCGCCGAGCAGCCCGCCGAAGAGGTTCAGCCATACGGCGACCGGCAGCGCCAGCGCGACGACGGCCGTGGCGGAACAGCGCCACAGTGCCGCCCCGAGCAGCACCGGGACGAACAGGCCGAACCACGGGAGGACGGTCTCCACCAGGCTGCCGATGTTCATGCCCCGGTTCGGGATCTTCGCGTGCAGCAGCATGAGCAGGGCGAGCAGCAGCGCCAGCGCGGAGAGGACCGGGCCGCGCTTCCACGGTCCGGGCCGGGAGACGAGGCGGATCGCACGGCGGGCGGTACGGCGGACGGCCGCGCGCCGGTCGGCGGGGCCGGTGTCCGGGCGACCGGTGGCGGCCTGCCCGGTATCCGCGGTCGCCACCCGCGTCATCGTCTGGCTGTGCTCACCGGTGACGGCCGGCTCATCGGTGACTACCGGCGCATCGGTCACTGCCGGCTCACCGGTCACCGCCGGCGGATTCCATGACATGCGGCCAGTCAAGGCGGCGCGGTGTTGCCGGCGCGTATGCGGTTTTACATACACCGACGATATGCGCCCTTTCGTAGCATCGGCGGCATGCGTGTGCTCATCGTCGAAGACGAGCCCTACATGGCGGAGGCGATCCGCGACGGCCTCCGCCTGGAGGCGATCGCGGCCGACATCGCGGGGGACGGCGACACCGCACTGGAGCTGCTGACCGTCAACGCCTACGACATCGCCGTCCTCGACCGCGACGTCCCCGGACCGTCCGGCGACGAGATCGCCCGGCGCATCGTCGCGTCCGGGACCGGCATGCCGATCATGATGCTGACCGCGGCCGACCGCCTCGACGACAAGGCCACCGGGTTCGGGCTCGGCGCCGACGACTACCTCACGAAGCCGTTCGATCTGCGCGAGCTGGTACTCCGGCTCCGGGCCCTCGACCGCAGGCGGTCACACAGCCGGCCCCCGGTCCGGGAGATCGCCGGCCTGCGGCTGGACCCGTTCCGCAGGGAGGTCTTCCGGGACGGCCGCTACGTCGCGCTGACCAGGAAGCAGTTCGCGGTGCTCGAGGTCCTCGTGGCCGCCGAGGGCGGCGTCGTCAGCGCCGAGGAGCTGCTGGAGCGCGCGTGGGACGAGAACGCCGACCCGTTCACCAACGCGGTCCGCATCACCGTCTCGGCGCTGCGCAAGCGGCTCGGCGAGCCCTGGGTCATCGCCACCGTGCCGGGCGTCGGCTACCGCATCTCCGCCGAACCGGAGGCCGGGCGCCAGGGGGGCGGGCGTGGATAGGCTCCCCGGTCCGAGCGTCCGCCTCAAGCTCACCCTGAGCTACGCCGCGTTCCTCATGCTCGCGGGTGCGCTGCTGCTCGCGGCGGTGTGGGTGTTCCTGCTGCGCTACGTCCCCGACCGCGCGCTCCTCCTGCCCGCCGGGACCGACGAGACCGGCGTCTTCCCCGTCCGGTCGAACCTGCTGCGCGTCTTCGCCCCGCGGGCGGCCGCGGTGATGGCCTTCCTGCTGCTGTTCGGGATCGCGGGCGGGTGGATGCTCGCCGGGCGCATGCTCGCCCCGCTGACCCGCATCACGGGCGCCACCCGCCTGGCCGCGGCCGGGTCGCTCTCCCACCGGATCCGGCTGCCGGGCCGCGCGGACGAGTTCCGGGAGCTCGCCGACGCCTTCGACGCGATGCTCGCCCGGCTCGAAGCGCACGTCGCGGAGCAGCAGAGGTTCGCCGCCAACGCCTCGCACGAGCTGCGCACCCCGCTCGCGATCTCCAAGACGCTGCTGGACGTGGCCCGCAGCGACCCGGGCCGCGGCACCGGCGAGACCATCGACCGCCTCCACGCCGTCAACAGCCGGGCCATCGACCTCACCGAGGCGCTCCTGCTGCTCAGCCGGGCCAACCAGCGCTCCTTCGCCCGGGAGGACGTCGATCTCTCCCTGGTGGCGGAGGAGGCCGTGGAGGCACTCCTCCCCCTGGCCGAGAAGCACGGCGTCACCGTCGAGACCTCTGGCGACATCGCTCCCACCACCGGGTCGCACGCCTTGCTGCTGCAGCTGACCGCGAACCTCGTGCAGAACGCGATCGTCCACAACCTGCCCGGTGGAGGCGGCGCCTGGGTCACGACGAGCGTCCGCCCCGGCACGGTGGTCCTCACGGTCGAGAACACCGGTGAGGAGATCAGTGAGCGGCGCGTGCCGACGCTCACCGAGCCGTTCCAACGCGGCACCGAACGCGTCCACACCGATCACGCGGGCGTCGGCCTGGGCCTGGCGATCGTCAAGACCATCGCCCAGGCGCACGACGGAACGCTCACCCTCGCCCCGCGCCCCGCCGGGGGCCTCCGCGTCGCGGTGGAGCTCCCCCGGCATCGCGGCGCCTCGCGGGAGGAGGCGTCCGGGGCCCGGTCGCGGCGGCAGGTCAGCGGACGGAGCGCAGCTCCACTCTCCGGATGAGGTGCACGTCGGTGAGCGGTCCCGTGGAGGCGGCGAAGCCGAACCTGACGGTGCTCGGGACGGGCTCCGGCGCGGGGAACCGCAGCACCCGCTGGAAGCCCTTGCCGTCCTGGAAGTCGATGTCGACCGTGACCACCGGGTCGGGGCCGGGCGGCAGCACGAGGCGGACGGTCCGCTTCGCCGGCTCCAGCAGGGCTTCCGCCCGCGCCGGCGTGACCTGGGGCGGCATCTGCCGCAGAGCGCCGTGGAGCTTGCCGGGAAGCGAGGACGGCCATGGGCCGGTGGCGCTCTTGTTGGCCGTCGTGGCGTCGAGGAAGCAGTACCCCTCGATGCCGTCCCCCGGACCGCGGGCGGTCACGAGGCCGGGCCCCGGAGGAGGCGCCTGGAACCTCGTCCCCGCCGGGGAGCGCCGCACGCAGCCGTTCCCGCGCTCCTCCCCGTCGCCGAAGTAGTCGCCCAGGACGTCGAGCCCGATCCCGAGGTACCCGCCGTCGACGCCCGGGACGAACTGGCCGCCGGGGTCGCCGTCGGGCAGCTTCTGGGCGTAGCCGAGGCTGCCGCCGAAGGCTCCGGGCGTCGTGAGCCTCCTGGCGCCGTCGGTCAGGAAGAACGCGATGCCGTCCGCCGGGACCCGCGTGGTGTTGCCGTACTGCCACTGCTCGAAGGTCACCTCCAGGCCGTCGCCGGCCGGGACCGGCGAGTCGAACATCACCGCGCCGGTCTCCTCGAGATGGGCGTCGGTGAGCTGGAGGTACCCGTGCGGCGCCGCACCGACCGGCGGGACCGGGCCCTCCGGGTCCGGGTGGCATCCGCCGAGGGGGTGGTTCGCGGCCTCCGCCACCGGGCCCCCGCGCCGCGCGCCCGTCAGGCAGGCGGCCCCGTACCCGACGAAGCGGGAGTCGGCGGCGGCTCCGGTGAACGACTCCTCGACCAGGACCGCCCTCGGACGGTGGGGCGCCGCCAGGGCGGGCCCGGCCGACGCCGCGGCCGCGGCGACCCCGATCAGCGCGACGGCGCGAAGCATCCCACGTCTCATACTCGGCTCTTCCGTTTCACATCAGAGGTGATCTTGCCAGGCCGTTTTCATATGACCATGGATTCACGGCGGGCTCCAGCAATTGCCGTGCCCTCAGCGGCATTCACACCAATTCATTAAGGAAAAGCGCGGCATTCCATCAGCGGGTCACGCCACCGCCATGACCGGGCATTTGGCGGCGGCGCGGCCCCGCCCGGCCGACGGTGACGAGGCATTGGAGCGCGCGCCCGCGCACATCGGCGTGCGTCACGCCGCAGCTCCTTCCACGGCGGATGCTTCCCAGCCGAGCAGGCGCATGGTCTTGCGGGCGACGGGCGGAACGCCGTGCATCCGCAGGCGCCGCCCCTGCCGGATCAGGACCTGCTCGGCACGGTGCAGGAGCACGACGCCGCCGACGTCGATGAAGGCGAGCCCGCCCAGGTCGACGTGCAGATCCGACGGTCCGGGAGCGGTCATGGTGCGCAGGGCGGCGGCAAGCAGCTCCCGGTTCGACAGGTCGGCCTCGCCCTCAAGCCGAAGCAGCAAGGGGCTGAGGGAGGTGGCGATCCGCAGGAGTCCGTCACGGGTCACCGTGACGCCCGGACGCTGTTCACGAGGAAGCGGGCGAGTGAATGGCTCGGCGTAAGCAGTCATGCGGACAGCCTGCTCACCGCGCCGGGCCATCGCGCCTGGGGGCATCACTGGCCGACACCCAGGCCCTCCCGGGTGCACGCGGGACCCAGTGCATCGACCAGGGCCTTCCCCGGCGCGGTTCAACACCGTGCGGAGCAAGCCTTGGGGCACGCCTTGCCTCTGAAGGAGCCCGCAATGACCACCACTCTCCAAGAGCTCGGACGTACCGGGCCACTGCTCACCGGCCTCGACATGGACGGCGGCCGGGTCAGGGAGCTGCTGTCGCTCGCGGCCGGGCTGAAGGCCGGGCGGCTCGGCGGGCCCGGCGCGCAGCCACTGCGGGGCAGGAAGATCGCCCTGGTGCTCGGCCGGCCCGCCGCCCGCACCCGCCGCGCGGTCGAGACCGCGGCCGCCGAGCTTGGCGCCCGCACCGCCGTGCTGCCCGCGTCGTCCGCCCGGACGTCGCCCGCCGCCACCGCCAGGGCGCTGAGCCGGGACTTCGACGGCATCGCCTACGCCGGGACCGGGCACGCCGACCTCGACCGGCTCGCGCGGGCGGCGACCGTGCCGGTGTGGAACCTCGGCACGGACTCCTGGCGCCCTCTCCAGGCCGCCGCCGACATCCTCACCATGGCCGAACTGGGCGGCGCACAACTGGACGGCGCACAACTGAGCGGGGCGCGACTGGACGGCGGCGACCTCGCCGGCATCGCCTTCTGCTTCACCGGCGACGCCCGCGCCCCCATCGCCGCGTCCCTGCTCACCACGGGCGCGAGCCTCGGCATGGACGTGCGGATCGCCGCCCCCGCCCACATGCGCCCGCCCGCCGGCGTCCTCAGCCGGGTCCACGACCTGGCGCGCCGCAGCGGCGCCCGCATCCTCGTCACCACCGACGCCCGCGACGCCGTCGCCGGGGCGGGCTTCGTCCACACCGCCGCGTGGGTCACGCGCGACCTGCCGTTCGACAGTCTGCTCGCGCGCGTCCAGGCCCTCGTCCCCTACCGCGTCACCGGCCAGCTCCTGCGGGCCACCGGCCGGCCGGACGCGCGGTTCATGCACGGCCTGCCCGCGGTGCACGACGCCGAGTCCCCGCTCGGGCGGCGCATCTACCGGCAGTTCGGCCTCACCGGCGCCGAGGTCACCGAGGCGGTCTACGCGTCGCCGCAGTCCGCCGTCGCCCGGCAGGCCGCCAACCGCGTACCGGTCGCCAAGGCGCTCCTGCTCAGCGCCTTCGAGCCACCGCGGTGAGTCTCCGAGGGCCGGCCGCAGCGCCCCGTCAGGGCTGGACGGCGTCGATCAGGTTCCAGCTCAGCGCCGTGGCGGCGGAGACGGGCGCACCGGTCAGCGCCATGTAGAGGGTGCGCCAGCGGCCGATGCGGCGCGGGACGCTCACCGTCCCGCCGGCTCCGGGGATGAGGCCCATGGGCACCTCGGGCAGCCGGAAGGTCGTGTCCGGGTGGGCGGTGACCCGGCCGGCGAAGGCGGGGATCTCCAGGCCCGCGCCGACGCAGGGGCCGTGCACGCGGACCTCGACGCGGCCGGCCAGGCGGTGGACGAGGCGGCCCGCGCCTCCCCTGGTGCGCACCAGGTGGGCGGTCGCGAGGTCGGGGGCGCTGCCGAACTCGGCCAGGTCGCCGCCGGAGCAGAACGCGGGGCCCGCGCCCCGCAGGGTCACGCGAGTGACCCCCTCGTCGGACGCGGCGACGGTGAGGGCGTCCACCAGGGCGTCGCGCAGCTGCCGGCCGAAGGCGTTGCGCCGCTCCGGCCGGTTGAGGGTGATCGACAGATGGCCGCCGTCGCGCGTCACCAGGACGGGCTCGGCCACGTCGGGCGGGAGCGGGCGCGGGCCGCGGGCGGACAGCCATCGTGCGAACTCCGGCCCGCCGAGGAGCGTGGAGTAGGCGTAGGACTCGACGTCCAGCGCCGCAGCGGCGGGCATGCCCTCCGTGGCGCGCAGGACGTCGCGCAGGATCAGGGACGCGTGCGGGTTGCGGGCGGCGGCGTCGCGCAGCGCGTCCTGCGCCGACGGATCGTCGACGGTCTCCCGGCCGCCCGGCCCGAGCGTGAGGTCCAGCGCGCGGACGAGTCCCGGGTCCCCGGTGCCGACGCCCACCAGGATGCGGTCGCAGTCCAGGGCGCGCCGGGCCGCCCGCGCCGCGGTCGCGGGGTCGGCGGGTCCCAGCTCCACGGTCACGAGCGGGTCGAGGACGGAGCCGTCGGCGGCGAGCGGCGGCAGGTCGGCGGCACCGGCGGCGAGGTCGGCGACGGAGATGCGCACGGGCCCGGAGTGTATCGTCGGGCCATGCCTGCGGGTGGGGACGCGTCGCCGCCGATGGGCGGGCCGGAGGCGCACGCGAGCTGGGCGCGATCCGGGGTGGTCCCGCTGTGCGGCACCGCCGACGGACCGCCCCTCGTGCCGCCGGGCGACGCGGCGGCGGTGGCCGCCCGGCTGGGCGAGCGCTTCGGGGTGGACGGCGCGCGCCTGCTGTCGGAGCGGGCCGCGTTCACCGGGCACCGGCGCCGGGGCCGTACCTCGGCGGGCGGCGCCTGCCGGCTGCTCCGCACGGCGGACGGGTGGGCCGCCGTGTCCTGCGCGCGGCCCGGCGATCCGGCGCTCCTCGGAGCCCTCGCCGAGGCCCCGTGGACGATGACCCGTGGCCGGTGCTCATTCCGTGGCTGCGCGAGCACACCGGCGCGGATCTGGCGGAACGAGCCGAGCTTTTGGGGGTCGCCGCCGGGCCCGTCGCGGGATGGCCGGCGCGCGTCCCCGCGCCGCCCGCGCCCCGGTCGGTGGAAGGCGCGCTGGTGGTCGACTTCAGCGCGCTGTGGGCGGGGCCGCTGTGCGCGCACCTGCTCGGCTCGGCCGGGGCCCGCGTCGTCAAGGTCGAGACCCCTGGCCGCCCGGATGGCGCGCGCCGGGGCCATCCCGGCTTCTACGACCTGCTGCACGCCGGGCACCGCTCGGTGGTGCTCGATCCAGCGGAGCCCGCCGGGCGCCGCGCGCTGGAGGCGCTCGTGGCCGCGGCCGACATCGTCATCGAGGCGTCCCGCCCACGCGCGCTGGCCCGGTTCGGCCTCGACGCGGAGGCCGCGGCCGGCGCCGGCACCACCTGGGTGTCGATCACGGCCTACGGGCGCGCACACGACCGGATCGGCTTCGGCGACGACGTGGCCGCCGCCGCCGGCCTCGTCTGCCGCGACCGCGCCCTGGCCCCGCTGTTCTGCGGCGACGCCGTCGCCGACCCCCTCACCGGGCTGGCCGCCGCCGCTCTCGCCGCGTCCGAGCCGCCCGGTGGAGGCGGCGTCCTGTGGGACGTGGCCATGGCCGGCGTCGTCGCCGCGACGCTTCCGGACGACGGCCCGGTGGCGGGCCCGGAGGCCGTCCGGTGCGGCGGGTCCTGGTCCGTGGAGGGCGTTCCGGTCGCTGAGCCGGTCCGGCGCGAGCCGTCGGGCACGGCCCCCGCGATGGGACGGGACACCGCCGAGGTGCTGGCCGGCCTCGGCATCACCGTCCCATGAGCGGGCTGCTGCTGCGGGACGCCGAGATCGGCGGGTCGGAGCGCGCCGATGTCCGGGTGGCGGGCGGCCTGATCGCCGAGATCGGCGGCGGGCTGGCGCGGGTGCCCGGCGAGCGGGCCCTGGAGTGCGGCGGCGGCGCGCTGCTCCCCGGCCTGTGCGACCACCATCTGCACCTGCACGCCCTGGCGGCGCGGCGTCACTCCGTCCCGTGCGGGCCGCCCGAGGTGACCGGTCCCGACGGGCTCGCGGCGGCGCTGCGGGACGCCGTCCCGGACGGGCACGGGTGGGTGCGCGGCACCGGTTACGCCGAGAGCGTCGCCGGTGACCTGGACGCCGCCGCGATCGACGCGTTGCGTCCGGACGGGCCGGTGCGGGTCCAGCACCGCAGCGGAGCACTGTGGATCCTCAACTCGGCGGCCGTGCGCGCGGCCGGCCTCGCCTCCGCCGGCCATCCCGGCATCGAGCGGGACGCGGCGGGGCGTCCCACCGGGCGGCTCTGGCGTGCCGACGGCTGGCTGCGCACGCGCCTTCCGGCGGCGCGTCCGGTGGACCTGGGCGCGGTGGGACGGGAACTGGCGCGGCTGGGCGTCACCGCCGTCACCGACGCGACACCCGACCTCGGCGCGGAGGCGGCCGCCTCGATCGAAGCCGCCGTGCGCGACGGGTCGCTCCCCCAGCGCGTCCACCTCCTGGGCCTGCCACCGGACGCCCGGACGGGCCCGCACCCGCGGCTCGGCACCGGCCCCTACAAGATCGTCCTTGCGGATTCGGGGCTGCCCGCCCTCGATGACCTGGCCGACCGGATCAGGCTCGTGCACGGCCATGGCCGGCCTGTCGCCGTGCACTGCGTCACCCGTGAGGCGCTGCTGCTCCTGCTCGCCGCCCTCGACGAGACCGGGACGCTGAACGGCGACCGCGTCGAGCACGCGGCGCTCGTGCCGCCGGAGACCGTGGCGGACCTGGCGGAGCGGGGGCTGCGGGTCGTCACGCAGCCGGGGTTCCTCGCCGACCGCGGGGACGACTACCTCCGCGACGTACCGGCCGCCGACGTGCCCGACCTGTACCGGTACCGGAGCCTGCTCGCCGCCGGGGTACCGGTCGGGCTGTCCAGTGACGCGCCCTACGGGCCGCTCGACCCCTGGGCCGTGATGGCAGCCGCCGCCGACCGCACGGCCCGCTCGGGCACGGTCGTCGGGCGTGACGAGACCGTTCCGGCGGCTGCCGCCCTGCGCTCCCTCCTCACCGCGCCGGACGACCCCGGCGGACTTCCCCGGAAGGTGTCCGTCGGCGGGGCCGCCGACCTGGTGCTGCTGCACGTCCCGCTGAATGAGGCACTGCGCCGACCGTCGGCGGGCGACGTCCGGGCGACCATCGCGGACGGGCGCCTCGTCCAGGAGTGATCCGCGCCGGGCGGCGGCTACCGGTGGTCGCCGGTCACGTGGACGACCGCCACGGGGCAGGGGGCGTGCTGGACGAGGGCGTGGCTGACCGACCCCAGCAGCAGGCCGCGGAAGCCGCCGAGGCCCCGGGAGCCGACGACGAGCAGGCGCGCGTCGGCGGCGGCCTCCAGCAGGACATCGCGCGGCGGCCCGGTGCGGACGGAGACCTCGACGTCGACGCCGGGGCGCAGTTCGCGCAGCGGCATCATCAGCTGGGCGAGCCGCTTCTCCGCCGCCTCCCGCATGCCGGCCGCGTCCACCAGCGGCGGCAGGTCCTCGGACGGCGCCGCCGCCCAGGCGGCCACCGCGAGCACGGACGCCTTGTGCAGTTCCGCCTCGGTGAAGGCGAGGGCGAGCGCGGCGCGGGAGGCGGGCGAGCCGTCCACGCCGACCACCACGCGGTCCGGGCCGGTGGCGGGGCCGCGGTCGCCGCGGGCGATCACCACCGGGCAGGGGGCGTGCGCGACGACCTGGGCGCTGACGGAACCGAGCACCAGCCCGGCGAAGCCGCCGAGGCCCCGGGGGCCCAGCACGAGGAGGTCGGCGCTCCGCCCCGCCTCGATCAGCTTGGCGGCGGCCAGCCCGCTGGCGAGCACCCCGCGCACCTCCACGTCGGGGGCCGCCTCGCGGACGTGCGCGAGGCCGGCGTCCAGGGTCTCCTGGGCCAGGCTCCGCAGGTCCACGGGCGGGACGATGGGGCCGCCCACGTAGGCGTCGTAGACGTGGAGCACCGTCAGCGGCACGTCCCGGACGCGGGCCTCCTCGGCCGCCCAGTCCAGGGCCCGGACCCCGTTCTCGGAGCCGTCATGGCCCGCGACGATCCCGGCGATCGGCTGTCCGTTCATGCAGTCCCCCAAGGCTCGGGTCTCCACCTGTCGGTCACCCCCAGGGTCCCGGGCAAACGCCCGTCCCGGGCAGAGGCGTCGGTCCGGGGAAGAGGGTGACCTTCGTCCCTCCCCGCGGGACGCGGTGCCGCTCGACGCGCGATCCATGGCATGACAGCATGGAAACGCTGTTTCCATTTTGAGGAGGGGCCGTGCGGTACGTGGTGATCGGTTGCGGGAACGTGGGCATGGAGCTCGCCCGGCGGTGGAGCGAGCGGGGGCACGAGGTCCTCGGGACGACCACCTCTCCCGAGCGGGCCGGTGAGGTGGCGGCGGTCTGCGCGGACGTCGCGGTGCTGCGCGGCGCCGACCGCCCGGCCGTCACCGAGGCGGTGCGCGGGGCCGACGCGGTGGTGCTCACCGTCAGCCCGCGGCTGTCGCGGTCCTTCGACCCCGGGCAGCGCGTCGCCGAGTACGCCGACACGCTGGTCGCGAGCGCGCGGACCGCCGTCGCCGTCCATCCGCGGGTCGTCTTCACCAGTTCGACGTCCGTCTACGGCGCGGGCACCGGTCCGGTGATCGACGAGCGGAGCCCGCGGACCGGCGACGCGGACGCCTCACCGCGCGGCTTCATCGCGGCCGAGGACGCGGTGCTGGCGTCGCCGGGCGGCGCGGTGGTGCGCATCCCGGACGTCTACGGCCACCCCGGTGACATCGACTACCCGGCCCGGGTCCGGTTCGCGCACGAGAGGCTCGGCGGGAGCGTCCCGTTCTCGGCCCGCGCGCTGCTGTACCGGATCGACTACCGGGACGCGGCGGCGGCGCTCGACTTCGTGGTGAGCGAGGGGCTGACCGGCGCCTACAACGCGTTCCCCGACGCGGTGGTGCCGCCGACGAACGCCGAGGCGTTCGGGGAGATCTGCGCCGCCGAGGGGCTCGCGGAGCTGGCCTTCCGCGGCGAGATCAGGACGCCGGAGGTGCCGGTGACGTCGGCGAAGCTGCGCGCGGCGGGGTTCGCGTTCGCGCACTGACGCGGGGAGGCGCCGCGCCGGTGCGCGAACGCGGTCAGCGGCCGTCGTGCGCCCTGCGCCGCCGCGGGATGATCAGCAGCGCGGCGCCCCCGGCCATCACCAGCGCGGACGCGATCAGCGCGTAGGTCGGGACGCCGTCGAGGCTGCCGGTGTTCGGCAGGTTCTTGGTGCCGCCGGTGCCGTTCGCGCCGCCGGAGCCGGTGGGGGCGCCCCCGCCGTCGCCGCCGCCGCCGGTGTTCCCGCCGCCCGTGCCCCCGCTCTTGCCGGCGAAGGTGACCGGGATCTCGGCCGTGTTGGGACCCTGGTTGCCGGGCGCGGTGACCGCGATGACGCAGGCGCCCGGCTTGGCCGTGCAGTCGGCGCCGCCCGCCTTCGCCACGATCTTGATCTTCGCGGACGTCGACTTGTCCTTGGTGATGAAGTTGCCGTCCGCGTCGGTGCCGCCGAGGATCGCGCCGCCGGTGTCCTGCGCGGCGCAGTCGGTCGGCAGCTTGGGGCCGGGCTTGCACAGGCCGAGGGTCACGAAGGTCTCGTTCGGGGTCATGCCGCTCACCTGGACGGTGATGGTGTCCCCGGCCTTCAGCCCGGTGGTCTTGCTCGCGGTGATCTTCGGTGCGGCGGACGCGGGCGGCGCGAACGCCAGCACGCAGGCGCCGGTGAGCGCGGCGGCGGCTCCGGCGCGCCTCAGGGATCTGGTCACGGCGTTGCTCCTTCTGGTCATCTGCTGCGGCTGGTCATCTGCTGCGGCGTTGGACGGCGGCGACGGCGGCGCCCACGAGGACGATCAGCCCGGTGACGGCGGCCCAGAGCCGGGTGGACGGCCCGCCGGTGCCGGGTCCGGCGCTCGCGGCGGGCGCCGCGGAGGTCCGGACGGCGGTGCCGCCCTTGACGGGCGATCCGGCGAATCCGACGCGGACGATCGCGGTGTTGGCGTCCACGACGGCGCGCGGCACGGCCCCCGGCAGCGGGCCGGCGCCGATGACGCACTGGCGGGACGTGCAGTCGATCCCGCCGAACCGCGGGCGCGCCGTGAGCCGGACCTCCGGCAGCCTGCCCCGGGCGTCGACGTTGACGAAGGTCGCGCCGCCGCCGAGGTCGCAGTCCTTGAGCCCGTTGGTGTAGCCCTCCCGGCAGAGGCCGACGGCGACCGACTTCAGGCCCGGCCGGAACCCGGTCCCGGTGACGGTGATCGTCTCGCCGGGCTGGAGGTCGGCGGCGCGGCTGACCTGGAGCGCCGGCGAGGGCGCGGCAGCCGCGCCCTGGACGGGGGGAAGGGTTCCTGGGGCGCTCAGCGCGGCGGCGAGGGCGATCGCGATCACGGGGCGGAACCTCCGGTGCTGCCGGCGGCCGCCGTCCGCCGTGCGGTGGCGGGCGCGGCGGCGGGGACGGGGGTCTCGGTGACGCGGTCGCGTCCGACGGTGTAGCCGCGGCATGCGAGCGCGCGGATCTCCGGGGCGGCCGGCGCGGCGACGAGCACGGCGGTCCCGGTGGCGGCGAGCCTGCGCAGCACGGTGTGCACGGCACCCGCTCCCGGGCCGGCGGCGATGCCGTCCACCAGCAGGAGCCGGGGCCGGGTGAGCAGCGCCTCGGCCAGCGCGAGCAGGTCCCTCTGCGCGGCGGACAGCGCCCGCACGGGCTCGCCGCCGAGGCCGCGCAGCGCGGGGAAGACCTCCAGCACGGCGCGGGCGGCGGAGCCGGGGTCGGCGTGCCCCATGTCGCGCGCGTGAGCGGCGAGGCCCTCGGCGACCGGGCGCCCGTCCGGGACGCGGGGCGCGGGTCCGGCGTGGTGGCACAGCCCGAGGCGCATCCGCTGCCCGGCGTCGAGCGCGGTCAGGTCGGCGCCGCCCAGCCGTACCTTGCCGCGGCACGGCACCGCGCCCGCCAGGGCGGCGAGCAGCGTGCCCGCCCCCGGGCCCGACAGCGCGACGATCTCCCCCGCCGCCACCGTGAGGCCGGCGCGCCGCAGCGGCACCGTCCCGCGCGGGACCGACAGCCCCTGGACGTGCAGGAACGGCGCCGGATCGGGTTCCGGCCCGCGCACGCGCAGCGCCAGCAGCGCGCCGAGGACCGGGGGCACGGCGGTGACCGCCAGCGCGGACCCCTCGGCGAGCACGCCGCGCAGGGCGGCGGCGCAGCCGAACCCGGCCAGCCCGCCGAGCGCGGCGGCGGCCCCGGTGAGGCCGGCCGCTGCCAGTAGGCGCGATTCTGGCAGCGGCCGGAGCACGGTGGCGTCGAGGGCGGCGGTGGCCAGGCAGGCGGCGGCCAGGACGACCGCGAACCCGGCGGCGAGCATCGCCGGTCCGGGCGCGGTCGCCATCAGCAGCGGCGCCGCCGCCCCCGCGAGCAGCAGCCACGGGACGGTCTGCGCCGCGCCGGCGGCCCGGCGCCCCAGGACGGCGAGCACGGCCCCCGCCATGAGCGCCCACGCCAGGTACCGGACGGGCTCGTCGCCGATCAGGTCCCATCGGAAGGTCAGCAGGTGCAGGCCGCCCATGAGGGAGGCACCGACCGTCCATCCCACGAGGAGGTGGACGGGCAGGGCGGCGCGGACGTCCCGGAGCACGCCGCGCGCGACCGGGCGCTCGGAGCCGGCCGGTTCGGGCGCGGCCGACGCGGCAAGGGCGAGAACGGCCCCCGCAACCCCCGCGACCAGCAGCGCCGTGCCGGGATCGGCGGACCACAGCGTCGCGACCCACGCGGCGGCCGCCGCCCCGCCGAGCGCGGCGGCCTGCCCCCATGCCGCGGCGCCGGGCGACCGCGCCGCCCGCGCGCGGGGCGCGGCCAGCAGCGGGCTCGCGAGAAGCCCGGCCGCCATCACCCCGGACGCGAACACCGGCACGGCGGGGGCCGCTCCGGCGACCGCGACGGCGAGCCCTGCGAGGACGCCGCCGACGGCGGTGACCCGGTGCGCGCGGAACCGTCCGGCCAGCCGTGGCACGGCCAGAGCGCCGGCGCACGCGAGCACGAGCCCGGTCAGCGCCATGTACGTCACCACGTCGCCGGGGACCTTCACGACGCCGCCGAGCGCGTCGGAGAGCAGCAGCACGGTGCCGCCCGCGAGCGGTCCGGCGGCGGCGGAGGCCACACCGGCCAGGGACGCCCGCCGCGAGGAGATCGTCATCGCGCGTCCCCTCTCGGCAGGGCGAGGAAGCGCTCCAGTGCCTCGGTGTCGACCGCCGCCGCGGCCCCGCCCGTCCGGCGCTCCAGGTAGCCGATCAGCGCGTCGCGGTCGACGACGTACTCGCCGGACGGCGACGGCGCCACCGAGTCCAGGTAGCCGATCACGTCGGTGAGCTCCACCGTCGCCTCCGGGGCACGGGCGGCGGGCGGCGCGGCGGTGGCGGGCACCGCCCGGCGGCGGCGCCTGCGGGCCCGCGCCCACCGGCCGAGCGTCAGCCGGACACCGATCAGCAGCAGGAGCGCGGCCAGCGCGTTGGCGCCGAGCAGCCCCCACGGGTAGGCGCTGAAGCTCGTCTCGAACGGGACGGCGCCGGCGTACCGGCCGCCGACCACGAACCGCCCGAACGAGGCCGGCGGCAGCACCACCGGGATCCGGTACGTGGCGGTCTGCCCGGGACGCAGCGTCCCGGTCGGCGGGGCGTCCAGCGGGCTGTCGGGCACGGCCCCGCCGCCCCAGCCGACCACCAGCGGCGCGTTCTCGAGGGGCTCGGGGCCGCTGTTGCGGATCCGCAGCACCAGGGTGCGGCGGGGCCTGCCGCCGAACAGCTCGCCGCGCCCGCCGCCGCCGACGAGCTCCAGGCCGACGACGTCCGCGCGGACGGGCGGGGCGTCGCGGCGGACGGCCTCGACCGGGTGGCCCGCGACGGTGAACGGCACCGTCACCACCGCCTCCGGCCCGGGGCCGCCGGGCAGGGTGCCGACCCGGACGACGCAGGGGCACGCGGCGGGGGGCGCACCCACGGTGAGCCCGGCCTCGAACGTCCCGGTGGGCGCGACCATGGCGGTCACGGCGCGCTCGGTGTCGCAGTCGGCCGAGCCGTGCACCGCCTCCGCGCCGCAGACCTGGACCTGCACGGTCGCGCCGGGCGTCCACGCGCTGCCGCTGATCCGGGCGGCCGTGCCCGCGGCGGCGGAGGACGGCTCGACGGCCGCCCCCGGTTCCACGGCCGGCGGCGCGGTCCGCGCGGCGGCGGCCGGGACGGCGGCGGGCTGCACACCGGCGGCGACGGCGAGGGCGAGCAGCAGCGCGGCCGGGCGCCGTGCGGAAAAGCGGAGCCCCACGGGAAGACGCGGCCTCACAGGAAGACCCCCGTCTCGGTATCGCCGGAGGTCAGCCCGGCCCGCTCCCGCCAGCGGCGGATGAGCCGGGGCAGGACGGACCACAGCACGAACACGCCGCCCGCGAGCGTGAGCAGCGCGACCCAGGGCACGACGGTGAACCGGGTCTGGGCGCGGACGTCGATGCCGCCGGCCGCGACCAGTTCCACCCGGACGGTGACCGTGTCCAGCGCGGGCGTACCGTCCCACGGCAGCGTGATCTCGGTGCGCCCGCCGGGCAGGAGTTCGGGCAGCCGCCGGTCCGGCCACCGCTTGATCTCGCGCCCGAAGGCGCCGGTGGCGCGGACGCGGGCGGTCGGCGCGATCCGCTGGTTGCCGGTGTTGACGACGGTGTAGCGGATCGTCCCGCGCCCCCGCTGGACGAACGGGACGGCCGGGTCGCTGCGCCGCACGCCGAGGCTCGCGGCGCGCAGGCCGGGGGTGAGCGGGCCGGAGACGCGCAGGTAGACGCGGGCTCCGACGGCGCGCCGCACCCCGACGCGGGCGCCGCCCGCCTGCTGGACGCTCTCGATGGCGGTGTTCAGCGCGACGATTCCGCCGATGTGCTCGCCGGGGGTGGCGTTGGCGGGGACCGTCAGGGTGAACGGGATTTCCTTCGCGGTCCGCGCCGGGATCTTCTGCGTCGCGGACTTCATGCGTATCCAGGCGCCGACGTCGCGCGGCGCCTCGTCCGCCCCGCGCAGCGCGAACCCGGCGTCGCGGGGCGTGTTGTAGGCGTCCGCGCCGTAGACGCGGAAGGTGAGGGGGCGGCGGGTGAGGTTGGTGATCCGGACGACGTCGCGGACGGTGGCGCCGGGCGGCGCGTCGAACGCGAAGAAGGGCCGGGCGGCGAGGGCGGCGCTCGCGTTGGCGGGCCCCACGGACCAGGCCCCGTTCCCGGTCGCGGGGCCGGGTGCGGCCTCGGCCGCCGCCGCGGCGCCGGGCGCGGCGGCGCCGGCGGCGAGGCCCGCCGCTGCCGCGGCGGCGGCGATCCGCTGTCGGGGGGTCATCGGTCACCTCGCTGCGGCCGGGCGGGTCGCCGCCCGGCCGCGGGGCTCGGGGCGGTCAGGAGAGCGTGAGCGTGAGCACGGCGGTGTAGCGGCCCGCGCCGGTCGCCGGCGGGACGGTGAGCCGCAGCCCGGCGCCGGCGGTGAACGTCCCGCCCACGATCTGCCCGGACCCGCCGGGCGCGGAGCACAGCGTGGCCGCCGTGGTGGTGTCGAGCGGCCCGGCGCTGCCCTGCGTCACCGCGCTGGCCCCGGGACCCGCGGCGCAGTTCGGCGTCCAGGTCAGCTTCCCGGCGGGGATCTTCGTGCCGGCCGGTGCGGTGAAGTCGGTCAGCGTGCCGGTGAGCGACCAGCCGGTGGTCCCGCCGCGCGCGTCGATGACCTCGACCTTCCGGAGCGCCCCGGTGGCGGCCTGCTCGGTGCCGTCCAGCGTCACCGGGCTGAGGTCGACCTCGCCCGGCTCGCGGGACATGGTGAGCGGCCCGCCGGTCACGGACAGGTTGATCTTCTGCTCGGCGCACCGCTCGGCGGGCTCGCCGGCGCACGCCCCGGTGGGCGGCGGCGTCTTCTCGGTGACGGTCAGCGGCACGGCGCGGCTCACCTGCCCCTGGGTGACCACGACGGTGCGGGCCCCCGGCGCGGCGGACTCGGCGACGGTCGCCGACGCGGTGAGCTTCCCGGCGGCGTCGGCGGAGGCCGACACCCCGGTCAGGCCGCCGGGGTCGCAGGCGGCGCCGGCGGCGTCGCACAGCGCCAGCTCCGCCGCGCCCGGCTGCCAGCCGGAGCCGGTGACGCTGATCGCGCCGCCCTGGACGACCGTGGCGGGGCTGACCGAGGCTGCGGGGCCGCCCTCGGCGACGTCGATCGTCGCGAGCGTCCCGGGCGCGGTCTTCGGCGTGCAGGTGATGGTGGCCTGCGCGCCGGCCTCGGCGACGATCGTCAGCCCGGCGGGCGCGATCCTCACCTGCCCGGCGGCGGTGAGCGCGAGCCTGCCGGAGACCTTCCCGATCGGCAGCTCGCCGTACGCGGGGATCGTCTCGGTCCGCTTGGGCGCCTGGATGGGCACCGAACCGGACTGCGCGCCGGAGACGGCGAGCGTGCCGGAGGTGGTCCAGGAGTTGACCGGGAGCGGCGCGACGCCGGGCATGTTCGAGAAGTCGGCCTCGACGGCGACCTCGTCACCCACCTTGGCGGACGCGGGCGCGGACACCGTCACCGAGGCGTCGTACGCGAACGTGCTCCCGAAGATCGTGCACTGGTAGGGGACCTGTCCCGTGCCGGCGTGCGCGGCGCCCGCCGCGGCCAGCGGCACCGTGACGGCGCCGGCCGCGGTCGCGACCGCCGCGGCGCCGCGCAGGGCGGTGCGTGTGCGTCTCATGGATGTCGCCGCTCCTCTCGCCCCGTTTCGCACAAGGAAACAGGGTTTCGCAAGGTGCGGATAGCGAAACCGCTACGGCGCGGCGATGTCAAGGGGCGGGCGGCAGCGGAAACACAATCGTTTCACTGCGCGATCATCGCGGAGGCGGTGCCGGGCGGCGATGGGCGGCCCCCGCCGAGGTGACGGGAAGGCGGCGGGAAAGGCGGCGGGGAGGGTGACGGGAAAGGCGGCGGCGGGACGCGGTCAGCCGCGGTGGCCGAGCTCGCCGGACAGCCGCGCGGCGGACTCCACCAGCGCCGGCGCGCACTCGGCCATCCGCGGCTTGAACCGGGTGAGCGGCCCGGCGACGCTGAGCGCCGCGATGACCCGGCCGTCGTGGTCGAAGACCGGCGCGGCGATCGAGGCGGTCCCCTCCTGGCGCTCGCCCTGCGAGGAGGCGTACCCACGCTTGCGGACCGCCGCCAGCTCCCTGCGGAGCCGGTCCTCGTCCACGATGGTCCGCTCGGTCAGCGCCTCCAGCCCGTGCCGGGCGATCAGCGCGCCGACCTCGGCCTCGTCCAGGAACGCCAGGATCGCCTTGGACGAGCTGCCCGCGTGCAGCGGGTAGGGGATGCCGAGGCTGACCTCCACCCGCAGCTCGTTCGGCGGCACGACCTGGTCGACGTACAGCCGGGTGTCGCCGCGCCGGATCGACAGGGTGGTCGTCTCCCCCACCTGCTGGGCGAGGCGGCGCAGCTCGGGCGCGGCCAGCGCGCGCAGGTCCATCCGGGCGAGGTAGGCGCGGCCGAGCGCGATGGCGGCGTGCCCGAGCGCGTACCGGCGGGTCACGGGGTCGACGGCGATGAGGTCGCGGCTGCGCAGCGCGGTGAGGATGCGGTGCACGGCGGCCTTGGTCAGCCCGAGCTCGGTGGCGATCTCGGTGACCCCGAGGTCGGGCCGGCCGCTGCGGCCGAACAGCAGCAGGACGTCCATCGCGCGCTCCACGGCGGCGATCGACCGGCTCTGCCCCTCGCCCTCCTCGGCGGGGGACGCGGCGGCGCTCGAAGGGCTCGCACTGCGCGGCACGGCGGTTCCTTCCGACGGGGTGGGACCAGCCGCAGTCTAGGCCATCGCGTTTCCCGTACAGAAACACTCGTCTCCGCTCGGGGCGTTGACACCCGCTTCGCGACGTCGTTACCGTGAGCGTGACGGTGTTTCCTGCTGCGAAACGAAGGGCCCGATGCCGTGGCGGTCGACGCGCAGACCTTCCGTTCGGTGCTCGGCCAGTGGCCGACCGGCGTCGCCATCGTCACGACCGTCTCCGGCACCGGCTGGCACGGCATGACGGCGGGCTCGTTCGGCAGCGTCAGCCTCGACCCGCCCCTGGTCATGGTCTGCCTGGCGCGGCACGTCCGCACGCACGCGCTGGTCGAGCGCAGCGGCGTGTTCGCGGTGAGCGTCCTCGGCAAGGACCAGGCCGCGCTCGGGCACCGGTTCGCGGGGGGCGAGCCGGGCGCCGACCGGTTCGCCGGCGGGACGTGGACCGCGGCGCCGACCGGCGCGCCCGTGCTCGGCGAGGCGGTCGCCTGGCTGGACTGCCGGGTCGTGCACGCGCACCCCGGCGGCGACCACACGATCTTCGTGGGCGAGGTCCTCGGCGCCGCGACGCCCCGCCGGACCGCGCCGCTGCTGTTCCACTCCCGCGCCTGGGGGCAGCTCGCCGACCCGCTGCCGGACGAGGTGACGATCGCCGACACCGGGCTCGCCGCCGCGCTGCACCGCCGGCTCACCGCGTCCGGCACCGCGCCCGCCCGCGTCACCCGGGCCGGCGCCGCCCGGCTGCTGGCGGCGGTGGGCGCCGCGGGCGTCCGGGTCCGCACGCCGCTCCCGCCCGCCGTCCCGCCCGGCGCGCTCCCCAACGGCACGCTCCCCAACGGCACGGGCTCCAACGGCGCGGGCTCCCCCGCCGCTTGGTCGGTGCTGGTGGAGGACGCCGCGTGCCTGGCCGAGGTACCGCACGGGTCCGGCATCACCGCCGAGGTCGCCGACGGCCCGGACGCCGCGCGGCTGATCGGGGCGGCGCGCACCCGCGGCCTGCCCGTCATCGGCCGGATCGGCGACGGCTTCGCCCCCGGACGGCAGCGGGACGTCCTCGCCGCCGTCGACCGGCTGGCCGCCGCCGGGTGCGCCGAGATCGCGCTCGACGAGGGCCCCGAGGCCGCGTCCCCGCTGCACGTCCGCAACCTGCTCCAGGAGGCGGTGGCACGCGCCCGGCCGGTGCCGCTGCGGGTGCGGCTGCGCGAGGCGTACGGGCTGGGCCTGGCGAACGCGCTGACCGCGATGAAGAGCGGCGTGCGGAGCTTCGACACGACGCTCGGCGGCGTCGACGGCGGCCTGTGCGCGGAGGACGTGCTGTTCCTGGCCGCCCGCCTCGGCGTCGCCACCCCGATCGACCGGGCCGCCCTGGTGGCCGCCGCCGCAGACCTGGAGGCCGTCTGGGGGTCGGCCCTTCCCGGCCGCACCCACCGGGCCGCGTCCTGACCAGCCGAAGGGAACCAGCCGAATGACCCAGCCGACGACCCAGCCGACGACGCTGACCGGCGAGCGGCTCGTCGAGTCCATGACCGCCGCCGAGCGCGCGCGGGCCGAGCGCGTGGAGGCGGTGCTGCCGCGGCTGCGCGAGGCCGCCGCCGGCGCCGACGCCGCCGCCGAGTTCCCGGCCGGGCACGTGGCGCTGCTGCGCGACGCCGGCCTGCTCGGCCTGGTGGTGCCCGAGGAGTACGGCGGCCTCGGCGGCGGGCTGCGCGACCTGGCCGCCGCCACCTACGCGATGGGCGCCGCCTGCCCGTCCACCGCGCTCGCGTACTTCTTCCACAACACCAGCGCGTCGCGGGGGCTGCTCCCGCTGGAGGCGGTCGAGGCCGGTCTCTTCAGCGGGGACGACGAGGTGAAGCCGGTCCGGGCGTTCGCCGAGAAGGTGCTGTCCCGGATGGCGTCCGGGACGTGGATGGCCAACTTCGCCAGCGAGGAGGTGAAGTCGTCCGGCGCCAACATCGCGATCGCCACGACCGCGTCCCCGGCGGAGGGCGGCTGGGTCCTCAACGGGGTGAAGTCGTTCGGGTGCGCCACCGGCGTCGCCGACACCTACCTGGTGACGGCGCGGTTGGACGGCACATCCGACGCCGACGGGCTGGCGCTGTTCCTGGTGCCGCGGGATGCGCCGGGCGTGGCGTCCCGCGAGCCGTGGAACGGGCTCGGCATGCGCGCGTCCAACAACCACGGGGTGACGCTCACCGGCGTGTTCGTCCCGGCGGAGGAGGCCCTCACCGTGCCGGGTGCGTTCGTGCGGATGCTGCGGATGAGCCGGGGCAGCTTCGTCGGCAACCAGCTCGCCATCGCCGCCTGCTACCTCGGCGCGGCGCAGCACGTGTACGACTTCGCGATCGAGCGGCTCACCCGCCGGACGTTCGCCGACTCCGGCCGGCCGATCGCGTCCTCGCCGATGCACCAGGTGATCATCGGCGACATGACCGAGCGGCTGGAGACGGCCTACCTGTGGATCCGCCGCCAGCTCGAGCTGGAGACGTCCGAGCCGCCGCTGCGGCCGAAGCCGGAGGTGTACCGGCAGTGGCGGCTCGCCAAGGGCGACATCACCGAGGCGTGCTTCCAGGTCGCTCTCGGCGCGTTCAAGGCCTGCGGCACCTCCGCCGCGACGATGGACGGCGTCATCGGCCGGACGCTCCGCGACCTCGCGATGGGCCTGGTCATGACGTTCCCGGCGGAGCGGGGCCGGCTGGAGGCGGCCCAGGTCATCACCGAGAGCAAGGAGAACGAGCTGTTCGCGAGCGTGCCGCGGTGACCCCGTCGACCCCGGTGACCGCGCCGCACCGCGACCTGGTGGACGGGGAATGGGCGGACGCGCCCGCGGCCGGCCCCGTGCTGGAGGACCCGGCGACCGGCGCCGAGACCGGGCCCGCCGGGATCACCGGCGAGGCGCGGGTGGAGCGGGCGCTCGCCGCGGCCGAGGCGGCGGCGGGCGGCTGGGCGGCGCGCCCGGCCGCCGAGCGCGCGGACCTGCTGGACGCCGTCGCCGCCGCCCTCGAACCGGCGGTCGCGGAGATCGCCGCCCTGGAGGCGGCGGCCACCGGCGTCCCGATCCGGCAGGCGGCGCCGCTCGGCATGATCGTGTCCGGGTCGTTCCGGCTGGCCGCCGAGCAGCTGCGCGGCGGCGGCCTGGAGGCCGCGTTCGCGCACCCGGACGGCCGGGCGGTGGAGGTGCGGCGGCTGCCGTGGGGCCCGGCCCTGTGCCTGGTCCCGTGGAACGCGCCCGCCCCGATGGCGGCGCACAAGGTCGCGAACGCGCTCGCCGCGGGCTGCCCCGCGATCCTCAAGCCGAGCGAGTACGCGCCGGCCGGCTGCCAGCGGTTCGCCGAGGCCGTCGCGGAGGTCCTCGCCGCGCGGGACGTGCCCGGCGGGGTGTTCCAGCTCGTCCACGGCGACGGCCGCACCGGCGCGCGGCTGACCGGGGACCCGCGGGTCCGGGCGGTGTCGTTCACCGGCGGCGCCGCGGGCGGCCGGTCGGTCGCCGCCGCGTGCGCGGCCGGGCTCAAGCCGGTCCAGCTGGAGCTGGGCGGCTGCAACCCGCTGATCGTGATGCCGGACGCCGACGCGGACCGCGCCGCCCGCGCCGCCGTGGACCTGCTCACCACGCTCAACGGGCAGTGGTGCCGCGCGCTCGGCCGGCTCATCGTGCCGGAGGCGGCGCAGGGCGCGCTGCTCGACGCGATCGGCGCGCGGCTCGCGGCGCTGCGCGCGGGCCCGCCGCTCGACGAGGACACCGACCTCGGCCCGCTGGTGCACTCGCGCCACCGCGACCGGGTCGCCGCGCGGCGCGACGCGCTCGGCGGGCGCGTCCTGTCGGCCACGAAGGTGCCGGACCGGGGCAACTACCTCGCGCCCGCGCTCGTGACCGGGGTGGATCCCCGGGACGCCGCCGAGGAGATCTTCGGGCCGGTCGCGACCGTCCACCCGTACCGGACGCCGGACGAGGCCGTCGCGCTGGCGAACGGCACCGCCTACGGCCTCGAAGGCTACGTGGTCGGCTCCGACGAGGGCGCGGCGCTGGCCGTGGCCCGCCGCGTCCGAGCCGGGGAGGTCAAGGTGAACGGGTCCAGCGTGATGAGCCTGCACCTGTACGCGCCGCGCCCCGCGTGGGGGGCGTCCGGGCTGGGCGAGGAGGGCACGGCGGAGACGCTGCGGTTCTTCACCAACCCGCGGGTCGTGGGCGTGGAGGACGGGTTCGCCCTGCACTCCCGGGAGGCGTGATGGCGCGGGTCCTGGTCGCCGGGGCGGGCCCGGTCGGGCTCACCGCCGCGCTGGTCCTGGCGCGCCGCGGCGTCCCGGTGACCGTCCTGGAGGCGGAGCCGGGCCTGGCCGCCGAGTCGCGCGCGTCCACGTTCCACCCGCCGTCGCTGGAGATGCTGGACGAGCTGGGCGTGCTGGACGCCCTGCTGGAGCGCGGCCTCGTCTCCCGGACGTTCCAGTACCGGGAGCGGCGCGGCGGCGTCATCGCCGAACTGGACCTGTCGGTGCTGTCCGGGGACACGCCGTACCCGTTCCGGGTGCAGTGCGAGCAGAGCAAGCTGACCCCGATCCTGCGCGACCGCCTGCTCGCCGCGGGCGGCGAGGTGCGGTTCGGCGCCGCCGTGCGGGCCGTCCTGCCGCACGCAGGCGGGGTGGAGGCGACGACGGCGGCGGGCGGCCGGTTCCGGGCGGACTGGCTGATCGGCGCGGACGGCGCCGGTTCGGCGGTGCGCCGCTCGCTGCGGATCGGGTTCGAGGGCATGACGTACCCGGAGCGCTTCCTGGTCGCCTCGACCCGGACCCCGGTGGAGGAGCTGCTGCCCGGCATCGCCGCGGTGAACTACGTCTTCGACCCCGGCGAGTGGCTGGTGCTGCTGCGCACCCCCGACCACTGGCGGGTGCTGTTCCCGACACCGGACGGCACGCCCGACGACCGCGAGCTGTCCCGGCTGCCGGAGCGGCTGCGGGGGGTCGCCGACACCGAGTGGGACGTCGCGCACGCCAGCCTCTACCGGGTGCACCAGCGGGTCGCGTCGGCGTTCCGGGCCGGGCGGGTGCTGCTGGCCGGGGACGCCGCGCACGTCAACAACCCGCTCGGCGGCATGGGCATGAACAGCGGCATCCACGACGCCGTCCGGCTGGCGGGCGCGCTCGCCGGCGTACTGGAGGGCGGCCCGGAGGCGGCGCTCGACGAGGCGGCGGCCGCCCGGCTCGACGTCGCCCTGTCGTTCGTCCGGAAGGTGACGCACGCCAACTGGGAGCGGATGCGGTCCAGCGACCCGGCCGCCCACCACGCGGAGCTGCGCGGGCTCGCCGCGGACCCGGCCGCGATGCGGCGGCACCTGCTGCGCACCTCGATGATCGCCTCGCTGCGGGACGCCGCCTGATGCCCGGCGAACCCGCGGCGCCCGGCGGGCCGGGTGTGATCGTCCGGGAGAACCCGGCCCGGCTCGGGGAGGTCGTCGGCCGCGTCCCGGCGGCGGGCCCGGCGCAGGTGGACCGGGCCGTCCGGGACGCCGAGTCCGCGCAGCGCGCTTGGCGGGAGTTGCCCGCCGAGGAGCGGGCCGAAATCCTGCGCAAGGCCGCCGACACCGTCGACGCCATGGCCGGCACCGACGTGCTGATGGCCCGCGAGACCGGCAAGCCCCTCGCCGACTGCGCCGGGGAGCTGCGGTTCGCCGCCGCCTACCTGCGCTGGGTCGCCGAGAAGGCGCCGGCCGCGCTCGCCGACCGGGAGACGGACGACGACGCCGGGCGGCTCGTCCTGCGGCGGCGCCCGTACGGGGTGGTCGCGGCGATCACGCCGTGGAACGCGCCGGTCATCCTCGCCCTGCTCAAGGTCGGGCCCGCGCTGGCGGCGGGGAACACGGTGGTCGTCAAGCCGTCGCCGCTCGCGCCGCTGGCGGTCACGCGGGTGCTGGAGGCGTTCCGGCCGGGGCTCGTCCGCGTGGTGCACGGCGGCGCCGCGACCGCCCGGCACCTCGCCGGCCACCCGGGGGTGCACAGGGTCGCGTTCACCGGCGGGAGCGCGGCGGGCCGCGCCATCGGGGCGGCGGCCGCCGAGGCGGTCACCCCGGTCCTGCTGGAGCTGGGCGGCAACGACCCCGTCGTGCTTCTGGACGACGCCGACCTCACCAGCGCGGCGATGGAGCGCCTGGTCATGGCGTCGTTCGCCACCGCCGGACAGGTGTGCATGGCCGCCAAGCGCCTGTACGCGCCGCGGTCGCGGCTCGCCGAGGTGCACGAGGCGTACGTCGCGGCAGCCGAGCGCGTCCTCGTGCTCGGCGACCCGCTGGACGCGGGCACCACGGTCGGCCCGGTCATCTCGGCGGAGGCAGCCGAACGGGTCCGCGCCCTGATCGCCGACGCGGCCGGACGCGGCGGCACCGTCACCGCACTGGGCGCGGTGCGGGCCGACATGGAGCGCGGCCACTTCGTCCGGCCCGCGCTGGTCACGGACGTGCCCGACGACGCGCCCGTCGTCGCCGGAGAGCAGTTCGGCCCGGTGGTGCCGCTGCTGGCCTACGACGACGAGGACGAGGTGGCCGTCCGCGCCAACGCGGGCGACCTCGGCCTCGGCGCGTCGGTCTGGTCGGCGGACGAGGAGCGCGCGTTCGCGTTCGCCCGCCGGTTCGACGCCGGGTTCACGTTCGTCAACACCCACAACCGCACGGGGATGGCGCTGCGGGCGCCGTTCGGCGGTGTGAAGCGCAGCGGCCACGGCCGCGAGTACGGCGTCGAGGGCCTGCTCGAGTACGCGCAGACGTGCGCGGTGCACGCGCCCGCCGCGTTCCGCGCGGGCGGCGCCGGAATGGGCGCGGGCGCGTACCCCACCTGACCCGGCCGCGCCTCCGGCGGGCTGATCGAGACCCTCCCCGGGGCGTCCTGACCGCGAGCGGCACGACGTGAAGTTTCTTCGCGACGGCTCTGGCGGCCCGGGTGCCGCCCTTGTACAGTTTTGGAAACAGCGTTTCGCTAGAGGAACCGGGAGGCCCGATGGGTCCGGTCCGGGTGGCCGCCGTCCAGTTCGCGGCGGGCCTCGATGTCCCCGGCAACCTCGCCGCCTGCCTGCGCATGGTGGACCGCGCGGCCGCCGAGGGCGCGCGGGTCATCGTCCTCCCGGAGTTCTGCAACCGGCTGTCCTGGTACGAGGACCGGGAGTCCGCCCGGCGGCACGCGTGCACGCCGGACGGCCCCTTCCTCACCGCCGTCTCCGCCAGAGCCGCCGCCCACCGCGCCTACGTCAAGGCCAACGTCACGCTCGCCGGCGCCGGGGGCCGGGTCACCGTCAGCAGCCTGCTCTACGGCCCCGACGGCGCCCTGCTCGGCCGGTCGGACAAGCTGACGCTGATGGGCGCGGAGGGCGACCACCTCGACCCCGGCACCGCCGCCGGCCCGGTGGTACCCACCCGGTACGGCCGCCTCGGCATGTACGCCTGCATGGAGGGCGTCACCAGCGACGTCCCGCGCGACCTGGCGGTGCGGGGCGCGCAGGTGCTGCTCAACAGCCTCAACTCGTTCGCCACCGACGAGGCGGACCTGCACATCCCCGTCCGCGCCGCCGAGAACCGGGTGTGGGTGGTCGCCGCCAACAAGGTCGGCCCGCTGCTGCCCGCCGCGCTGCTGCCCGCGATCGCCGAGCGGCTCGGCGTGCCGCCGGACCTCCTCGACGGCGCGGGCGAGAGCCAGATCGTCGCGCCGGACGGCACGGTCGTGGCGAAGGGCCCGCGCACCGGCGAGGCGGTCGTCGTCGCCGACATCGACCCGTCCCTCGCCGACCGCAAGACCCGCCCGGACGGCACCGACCTGTTCGCCGCCCGCAGGCCCCGGCTGTACGCGCCGATCGTCGCGCCGCCCCGCCCCCGCACGGCGCCGCCGGGCGCGGCGAAGGCGGACGCGGCCGTCGTCCGCTCCCCCGGCCTGGTGCGCCGGGCCGCGCTCGCGGGCGCCGAGCTGATCGTCCTGCCGGAGCTGGCGTTCGGCGCCGAAGCCGACCCCGGCCGGGTCGTCGCGGAGCTGGCCGGAGCGCTGGACGGCACCACCGCGCACGCCGTCACCACCGTGCGGGACGGTGCCGCGCACGCCGCCATCCTGGTGAACGCCGACGGGCTCGCCGGACGCCAGCTCCAGCTCCACGCCGCCGCCCGGCACTCCGCTTGGGCCACCGAGTACGGCGACGAGGTCGGCGTCTTCACCCTCCCCTGGGGGCGGCTCGCGCTCGTCGCGGGCGACGACGCCCTCTACCCGGAGGTCTTCCGGCTGGCCGCGATCGCCGACGCCGACGCCGTCGCGGTCCCCTTCACCCCCGCCGAGGACTGGGAGACCGCCCTCGGCCTCCCCGAGCGCGCCGCCGAGAACCGGCTGAACGTCGTCGCGTCCGGCCCGGACGGCGGCCTGATCCTCGCCCTCCCCGCCGACTTCACCCTCTGGACGGCCTGGGCGGGCCCGTTCGAGGGACGCATCAGCCACCCCCTCGTCACCCGCGCCACCGAGCCGGTCACCGTGGCGGCCGTCCATCCGGCCCAGGCCGTCAACCGGCTCGTCTCCAAGAACACCGACCTGGTCGGCGGGCGTCCCGCGCACGCGGTCGCCGCGCTGGCCGCCGACGCACCGAGCGGAGCGCCCCGTTGAAGGAGACCCTGCAGCACGTCGAGCAGATGGTGGACGAGTCCCCCACCGTCGACGTGACCGAGACGTTCCACCGGTTCGGCTCGATCCTGGACCGGCTGAAGGAGCGGATCGACGCCCGGTTCGAACTGGCCCGCGACCCGTCCACCGAGGCCCTGGAGTCCTACGGGAACCCGCCGGACGGCCCAGGCGGGCGCCTGGCCGCCTACAGCGGGCCCGAGGTCGACTGGATGGTCCACTCCTGGCTCGGGAACCCGGCGGCCGGCTTCGCGAACCTGCACCTGACCGTGTGGCTCGGCCCGCAGGTGCGGGTGCCGCACCTCGGCATCGCGCTGCTGGTGTGGCCCGAGGGATGGTTCTACGTCGACTCCGTCCCCCGCGTGAACCTCCTCGCCGACGGCGCCTACTACGACGCCTACTACGAGCCGCTCAACGAGGAGTGGCTCGCGGTGCGGGAGCAGAACCCGCAACTGGAGTGGTTCACCAGCCGCGCCGGGTTCATCCGGGCGAGCCTGTCCCCCACCGCGCACTGCCACTCCTTCCCCCGCGAGGAGAAGAACATCGACCTGGTGGAGCGGCTGCTGACCGAGCACGTCGACCGGTGGCTCGGCTGGGTGGACGAGGCCCCGCCCGTCCCCGCGGAGGAGCGGGCCGCGCTCGCCGCCACCGACCTCGCGATCCGGCGCAACATCGCCGAGCGCGACCCCGCGAACGTGATGGGCGTCCGGTACTTCGGGCAGGAGACCACCGACCGGCTCGTCCGCGCCCTGTGGGGCGGCGACCGAGAGCTGCCCCGGCCATGAGCACGGCGACGGGCACCTCCCCGAGCACGTCCACCGGCGCGCCCCTGGCCGTCCGGTCGTTGTGGTGGTCGGCGGACACCGGCGGCCCCGCCCCGTTCGGCACCGCGCACCTGAAGGTCTACTACCCGGCGCGCGCCGAGGGCACCGACGCCGAGCGGCTGTCCGGGATGATCCCGCCCGACCCGGAGCACGCGCCCTACCCGGTCGTCGTGTTCTGCTCCGGCGTGAACGTCGAGCAGGCCGTCTACCGGGAGCTGGCGGCCGGGATCGCCGCCGCCGGGTTCGTCGTCGCGACGTTCGACCGGGTGGCGGAGCTGTTCGGCGGCCAGTACGGGCTCACGCCCGGCGTCGACCTCGACGCGGCCCGCCCCGACTCCTACGGCACCCGACCCACCTGCCCCGCCATCCCCGCCGTGCTGGACGCGCTCGGCGGGATCGGGCCGCTCAAGGGCGTGCTCGACCTGGACCGGGTCGCTCTCGGCGGGCACTCGGCGGGCGGCACGGTCGTCCTCCAGTCGGCCCGGTTCGTCCCGAACGTGCGCGCCTGCTTCGCCTACGGGACGCACACGATGGTCGCGACCATGCTGGGCTGGCCGCCCGGCACCGTCCTCCCGGCTCAGGTCGGCTGCCCGGTGCTGCTGGGCGTCGGCACCGAGGACGGCGTCATCACGGGCAGCTCCGACCGCTACGGCGAGGACGAGCGCCCGCCCTCCCGCGATCCGGTGGCCCGCACCTTCCACGAGGCGCTGCGCGACCCGCGCGACCTGCTCGCCGTCGTGCGCGGCGCCAACCACTTCACCGTCGCGGACCCGGTCGACCCGACCGCCGCCCGCGCCTTCCTCGACCGGCCGGCCACGACCGACCCGGCCGCGTCCCGCCGCGCCTTCACCGGCCTGGTCACCGCGTTCCTGCGCGCACACGTGCGCGGGGAGGGCGCGGAACCGTCCGCCGACCCGGCGCTCATCGACCTCCGGCGCCGATAGGAGCCACCATGCTCAAGAACTTCTGGTACGCGGTCGAGTTCGCCCACGCGGTGACCCGCGCCCCCAGGCGGGTCACCGTCCTCGGCCAGGACTTCGTCCTCTACCGCAAGCGAGACGGCCAGGTGGTCTGCCTGTCCGACCTGTGCGTGCACCGGGGCGCCGCCCTGTCGGAGGGCAAGCTGGTCGGCGACGCGATCGCCTGCCCCTACCACGGCTGGCAGTACGAGCCGGACGGCGCGTGCAGCAGGATCCCGGCGAACCCGCCGGGGCGCGGCATCCCGAAGAAGGCCCGCGTCGACTCCTATCCCGTCCGGGAGGAGTACGGGATGGTCTGGGCGTTCCTCGGCGACCTGCCGGAGGACGAACGGCCGCCGATCCCGCACTTCCCCGAGCACGACGACCCGTCCTTCGCCACCGTGTACGTCGAGATGGTCATCGAGGCCAACTACGAGCGGACGTTCGAGAACGTCGTGGACGCCGCGCACACCCCCTTCGTCCACGGCACCCGGTTCGGCAACCCGGACAAGCCGGAGATCCCCGACTACGAGATCGTCCAGGACGACTGGTCGGCGGTCGCCGACATCACCCTCAGCCCGCCGCCCGCGCGGGGCCTGTGGAAGCGGCTCTACAAGGAGAAGCCCGAGGACGTCCTGACCACCAACGGCTGGTACCTGCCGAACATCGTGAAGCTGCACGTCCGGCTGCCGTTCGGGGACATGGTGCTGTACGACCACAACATCCCCATCGACCGGAACCGCACCCTCATCAAGATCGTCGGGTACCGGAACTTCTTCACCGGCCGGTGGGCGGACCGCGACGCCCGCCGGCGGATCCGCGGCATCCTGCTGCAGGACAAGCCGGTGGTGGAGAGCCAGCGCCCCGAGCTGCTCCCCTACGACCTGCCCGACGAGTTGCACCTGCGCAGCGACGCGCTCCAGGTCGCCTACCGGCGCCGGCGGCAGCAGCTGATGGCGGCGGGCTGGTGGCTCGGCGACGAGGACGAGATGAGCGTCAACGGCCCGCGCGGCAGCGCCACCGTCATCCCGTCCCCGGCCCGGCGGGAGAACCCGGAGCTGGCCCGCGCCTGGCAGCACCGCGCCCGCGGCGGCACCCCGGTCCCCGTCCCGAAGACCGCCGCCGCGAAGACCGAGACCACCGCGGACACGAAGACCACCGCGAACACCGAGAAGACCGCCGCGAACGGCGCCGTCCCGGAGAAGGCCGGCGCGGACACCACGGAAGGGGAGAGCGAGTGACCGCGACGCCGCCCAAGGCGCTGAGCGACCGGACGCTGGCCGCGCTGGCGGGCATCGAGGAGCTGACGACGGTCCGCGAGAAGGACCTGCGGAGCCCGATGTCGACGGACCCGGTCGGCGTGCTGCACGTCCTGCGCGGCGACCGGATCGCCAAGGTCGTCCGCATCGGGCTGACCGTCGGCGCGATCGGCATGGACAGCCACATGATCTTCGCGTTCACCGCCGCGGACTCGCCCGTCCCGCACTTCACGCTCGACTCGGTCAAGGCGGGCGGCCACCTCGCCTACCACATCGACCTCGTGCCGCGCGCCGACCTCGGCTCGCGGCTGGCGTACCTGAACGCGGTGTACCAGCCGCTGACGCCGGTGTACGAGGAGGTCCGGGAGCGGTTCGGGCCGTCCGCGGCCGCGATCGGCCCCCGGCAGCACGCGGTGATGTCCCCGTGGATGCTCGTCGACCGGGCGAGCGAGGAGCAGTTCGAGCAGATCGGCGCCTACCTCGACCGGTACTTCGAGCACTGGCGCGACCTGCTGGTGAAGGGCCTCCCCGACGAGGCGCTGGACGGGCTGACGGCCCCCGGCCTGGCCGCCCGCGACGCCCGCAACCGCGCCGCCCTCTTCAGCCCCGAGGTCGACCCCGTCTGGGCGAACGTCGCCCGGCTGGTCGGCGACGAGCAGGCCGAGGAGCTGCGCCGCGAGCTGCTGTCCAACGACCTTCCGGAGGACGGGGCGGCCCGTGGCTGAGCCGAGCGAGTGGCAGAACCGCATCCAGGGCGAGTGGCACGGGAGGCCGTCGCTGTTCGACGCCACCGGCACCTGGCGGGGCTACGAGGACATCCGCCGGTCCTCGGTCTTCGAGGACGGCACCACCACCTACTACATGGACGGCGGGCTGGAGGGCGGCGGGCCCCTTGCCGGCCGGTTCCGGCTGGGCGCGCCGTTCGCGTTCGGGGTCGTCGACTCCGACAGCGACCGCGTCTACACCGGGCCCGACTTCCACGGGACGGGGCAGCCGTACGGCGGGTTCGTCGACGCGCACTACTACGGCCCGGGCTGGCAGGTGGACCTCAACACCTGGAACCACGTCCTGCCCGACGGCGAGACGCAGGTGTACTCGTCCACCCTCTACCAGGGCTGGACGGTCGTCGGCTGCTTCAACGGTGTCTACAAGCGGAGCACCGACTACGACACCAACCCGGAGACCAGGGAGGCCATCGAACGGCATCTGGCGGGCGAGACGCGCAACGGCCCGGTCCCGTTCATCCTTCCGACCAAGCAGCGCGGCGCCTACGGCGGGACGTGCGAGCTGTGGGGCGCCGACCAGAAGCCGGCCGGCGAGGTGACCGTGTCGATCGAGCTGGAGCCCCTCGACCTGCTGCGCACCCGCCGGCACATCACCTGGTCCGGCGCGATCGACCGGACCTGCACCGTCGAGGCCAGGCGGGACGGGTTCCGCTCCTTCTTCGAGGGCCCGGACGCGTGGGGCAACGCGCAGGCGTTCGGCCGGGCCGACTACCCCGTCCTGCACTTCACCGACGTGTGGAAGCTGAAGGGCCGCGAGTTCATGGTGGACGCCGCGCCGGGGATGACCGCCGGGGAGACCCTCACCGTCGTGTACGAGCTGTTCAAGGGCAACGTCCTGACGAGCGTCCTGCACGGGGTGCTCACCTGGGAGGCCGCGTGACGGGCCCCGCCGTCGTCGTCACCGGCGGGACGCGCGGCATCGGGTTCGGCCTCGCCCGCGAGCTGCTCGCCCGCGGCGCCCGCGTCGCGATCTGCGGCCGGTCGCGGGAGTCGGTCGACGCGGCGCTCGACGGCCTCGGCGGCGGCGCGATCGGGCGGGTCTGCGACATGGCGGACCGCGGCCAGGTGCAGGCGCTGTGGGACGCCGCCGCCGAAGAGTTCGGGCGGGTCGACCACTGGGTCAACAACGCGGGCGTGTCCACCGCCCGCCGCCCGCTCGCCGAGCTGCCGCCCGAGCAGCTGGAGGCGGTGGTGTCGGCGAACCTGCTCGGCGTGATGCACGGCAGCGCCGTCGCGGTGCGCGGCATGGCCGCGCAGGGCGGCGGCACCGTCTGGAACATGGCCGGGCTCGGCGGCGACGGCCGCACCGTCCCCGGGCTGATCGCCTACGGCGCGACCAAGCGCGGCGCCGCATACCTCACCTCCGGCCTGGCCAAGGAGGTCAAGGGCGGGCCGGTGAAGGTGGCGCACCTGTCCCCCGGCATGGTCGTCACCGACCTGCTCGTCCGGGACTACTCCCCCGAGGAGCTGGCGAAGGCGAAGAAGGTCTTCAACATCCTCGCCGACCGGGTGGAGACGGTGGCGCCGTGGCTGGCCGCCAGGATCCTCGCGGGAACGCGGAACGGCGGCACGGTCGCCTGGCTCACCACACCGAAGATCATGGGACGGTTCCTGCTCGGCACCGTCCGCAAGCGCGACCTGTTCGGAGACCCGGCATGACGGACGCACTCGGCTGGCGGCGCAAGTTCGGGGTGATCGCGCCGTCCACCAACACCATCGTCGAACCCGACTTCTACCGGATGGGCGTCCCGGGCGTGACGTCCCACTTCTCCCGCATCCACATCCGGGACCAGAACATGGCCGGGGACGCGGGCATGGAGCGGCTGCTGGAGCAGATCCGCGACGAGATCGGCGCGGCGTGCGAGCGCGTCCTCACCTGCGAGCCCGACTACATGGTGATGGGCATGTCCGCGGAGACGTTCTGGGGCGGAGTCGAGGGCAACAAGCAGTTCGTCAGGCAGATCCACGACATCACCGGGCTCCAGGTGGCCACCGGCGCCGAGGCGTGCGAGCGCGCGCTGAAGCTGTTCGGCGCCCGCCGGATCGGCGTCGTCACCCCCTACCAGCCGGTCGGCGACGCCAACGTCCGCCGGTTCTTCACCGAGCTCGGCTTCACGGTCGACCGGATCATCGGCCTGAAGTGCCCGACGGCCGTGTCGATCGCGCACGTCACCGAGGAGGAGCTGCGGGCCGCGCTGCGCGAGCTGGCGGCGGGCGACGTCGACGCGCTGGTGCAGTGCGGCACCAACCTGTCGATGGTGGCGGCGGCCGACGAGGCGGAGCGCTGGCTCGGCCTGCCCGTCATCGCGATCAACGCCGCCACCTGGTGGATGGCGCTCCGCGACAACGGCATCGACGACAAGGTCCACGGCGCCGGGACCCTCCTGCGCGAGCACTGACCGAGGAGGGCCGCATGAGGACCACGGGCGGGTACGCCGGCACCGAGTGGGGCCAGGTCCACTACCGGAGGAACGGCGACGCGGGGCCGTGGATCGGGCTGTTCCACGAGTCCCCGCTGTCCTCGCGCGTCTTCGAGGACGTCCTGCCGCTGCTCGGCCGGCACGCTCGCGCCGTCGCGTTCGACACCCCCGGCTACGGCGCGTCCGACCCGCCTCCGGGGCCCGGTGCCGAGATCCCCGACTACGGCCGGGTGCTGGCGCGGGCGGCGGGCGCGATCGGGATGGAGCGGCCCGTGCTCTGCGGCGTGCACAGCGGGGCGTCCCTCGCGCTCACCGCCGCCGCGCACCTGCCCGCCGCCGGGCTGGTGCTGAGCGGCGTCCCGCTGTTCACCGGGGAGGAGCGGGCCGCCTTCATCGCGGGCTGGACCCCGGAGGCGCCGGTGGACGGCCGGGGCTCGCAGTTCGGCTGGGCCGTCGACCGGTACCTGCGCGGTTGGGGGCCGGACGTGCCGCCGGAGCTGCTGCACCTGGCCGTGGTCGAGCTGATGCGCGTCGCCGGCCGCTACGGCTGGGGGTACCAGGCGGCGTTCCGGTACGACCCGGCGGAGGCGCTCGCGGCGGCGGACGTGCCCGTCCTGCTGCTCAACACCGAGCACGACGTCCTCGCGGCCAAGGACGCGGTCGCGCTGGAGCTGGCGCGCGACGCCCGCCTCGTCGTCCTGCCGGGCGTCCGCGCCCAGCCGCACCTGCGGGCGCCGGGCGAGTTCGCCGCCGCGCTGCTCGACTTCGTCCGGAAGGCGGGCGTTCGGTAGCGTCGGGCCGCATGCGGGTTCATGTGGGGTGCGCGATGTGGGCGCACGCGCGGTGGCAGGGCCGGTTCCTGCCGCCGGGGCTGCCTCCGGCCGAGCGGCTGCGCGCCTACGCGAGCTGGTGCGACGCGGTGGAGGGGAACACCACCTTCTACGCGACGCCGCCGCGCAGCGCGGTCGAGTCGTGGGCCGAGCAGACCCCGCCGGACTTCCGGTTCCTGCTGAAGCTGCCGAAGGCGGTCACGCATGAGCGGCGGCTCGCGGACGCCGGCGAGCCGCTCCGCGCCTTCCTGGGTGCGATGGAGCCGCTGGGGCCGCGCACGCACGCGCTCTGGGCGCAGCTCCCGGCCTCGTTCGGCCCCGGCGACCTCGGCGCGCTGGCCGGCTTCCTGCGCGGGCTCCCCGCCGGCCACCGGTACGCGGTCGAGGTCCGGCACCGGGCGTTCTTCGAGGACGACCGGTGCGCCCGCGACCTGGAGCGGGTGCTCGGCCGGGCCGGGGCGGAGTGGGTCCCGTTCGACACCACCGCGTTCTTCACCACCCCGCCGACCAGCGACGCCGAGCGCGACGCCTGGACGAAGAAGCCGCGCGTGCCGCGCCGGTCGGCGGCGCTCACCGACCGCCCGGTCGTCCGCTACCTCGGCCGGGACGACACCGAGCGCACGGTCGAGGGCTGGCGGTTCTGGGTGGAGAAGGCCGCCGAGTGGGTGCGCGAGGGGCGCTCGCCGACCGTGTTCGTGCACACCCCCGACAACGCCGACGCCCTGGAGCTGGCCCGCCGCTTCCACGACGAGGTGCGGGCCCTCGCGCCGGAGGTGGAGCCCCTGCCGGAGCCGGTCCCGGCGGAGCCGCCCACCCTCTTCTAGGACGCCGCCCCAGAGAGGAGGTCGGCTCGGGCAGGAGGTCGGCTCGCCGGGGGCGCGTCACTCGCTCGCGTCCAGCATCGCCCGCGTGGCCTCGTCGACGATGTCGCGCATGGCGCGTTCGGCGGCCTCGGCGTCGCCCGCCTGGACGGCCTGCGCCACCTCCGCGTGCCAGCGGATCGCGGCCGGCTCGGGGTGGGCCGGCATCAGGTGGTGGTGGGTGCGCCCGGCGAGGACGGCGACGACACCGCTGAGCGCGGCCATCATCTCGTTCCCGGACGCCTCCAGCAGCGTCCGGTGGAAGAGGACGTCCGCGGTGAGGTAGGACTCCAGGTCGCCGGACCGGCCGTGCACGGCCATGTCCATCACCGCGCCGGTCAGCGTGCCGCACTGGGCGGGGGTGGCGCGGCGGGCGGCGAGCGCGGCGGCGACCGGCTCCAGCCCGCGGCGCAGCTCGCCGAGCGAGCGCAGCTGGGCGTCGCGGTCGGCGCCCTCCAGCCGCCAGCCGATGATCTGCGGGTGCAAGACGCTCCACCGCGCCCGCTCGGCGACCGTGACGCCGACCCGGCGGCGGCTGGTGACCATGCCCATCGACTCCAGGACGCGGATCGCCTCCCGCACCACCGAGCGGGACACCCCGAACCGGGACTCCAGCTCCTCGATCCGCAGCACCGCGCCCGCGCCGAGCTCGCCGGAGGTGATCTGCATGCCCAGCCGGTCGAGGACGCTGCCGTGCAGCCCGGCCCGCGGGATGTACATCATGGCTTAATCATCACATGAATCTCGGCATCGATCGCACAAAGATATGATTTTTAGGCCCGATCTATTGTAAAAGGCAGGTCATTGCGGTCACACTCGGGCGGACCGACTGCACCTCCCCGCTCCCCGGAGGATGACGAATGCACACGATCGTGCTGGCCGCGGCGCCGGCCGCCGACGGCGGGCGGCTCGTGCCGGCGGCGCTCGCCGGCATCGCGCTGATCGTCGTACTGATCACCTACTTCAGGGGCCACCCGTTCCTCAGCCTGACGCTCGGCTCGCTGCTGGTCGGCGCCATCGCCGGTCTTCCCATGGCGGACACGTTCGACGCCTTCGGCGAGGGCTTCGGCAAGACCACGGCCGACGTCGGCGCGCTCATCGCGCTCGGCGCGATGTTCGGCAAGCTGCTGGCCGACTCCGGGGGCGCCGACCAGATCGTCGACACCATCGTGGGCCGGTCCAGGCGGGCCCTCCTGCCGTGGGCGATGGCGCTCGTCGGCGCGCTGATCGGCCTGCCGATGTTCTTCGAGATCGGCCTCGTGCTGCTGATGCCGGTCATCTTCCTGGTCGCGCGGCGCTCGGGGCTGTCGCTCATCGCCGTCGGCATCCCGGCGCTGGCCGGGCTGTCGGCGATGCACGGGCTCGTCCCGCCGCACCCCGGACCGCTCGCCGCCATCGGCACCCTCAAGGCCGACCTCGGCCTCACGCTGGGCCTCGGCGTGCTCGTCGCGATCCCGACGGTCGCCCTGTCCGGCCCGCTGTTCGCGCGGTTCGCGGCCCGCTGGGTGGACGTCATGCCGCCGCAGCTCTACGTCGACCCCGGCGAGGAGCAGGAGCAGGACGCGGCGGAGGAGGGACGCAAGCGCCCGTCGTTCGCCGTCACGCTCGTCACCGTGCTGCTCCCCGTCGTCCTGATGCTGGGCAAGGCCGTCGCCGACATCACGCTGGACGAGGGCAACGACCTCCGCACCGTCCTGGACGACCTCGGCACGCCGCTGATCGCCCTGCTCATCGCGGTCGTCGTCGCGATGTTCACCCTCGGCCTCGGCTCGGGCATGGACCGGCGGGCCGTCTCGGCGTCCACCGCGGAGTCGCTGCCGCCGATCGCCGGGATCCTGCTGATCGTCGCGGCGGGCGGCGGCTTCAAGCAGACGCTGATCGCCACCGGGATCGGCGACCTGGTCGCCGACTGGGTCAAGGACAGCGGCTTCTCGGTGCTGCTGCTCGCCTGGCTGGTCGCCGTCCTCATCCGGCTGGCCACCGGTTCCGCGACCGTCGCGACCGTCACCGCCGCCGGCATCTTCGTCCCGCTGGTCGGCACCCTCGACAGCGGCGAGACCTCGCTGCTGGTGCTGGCGATCGGCGCCGGGTCGCTGTTCTTCTCGCATGTCAACGACGCCGGCTTCTGGCTGGTCAAGGAGTACTTCGGGCTCAGCGTCGGGCAGAACATCAAGACGTGGTCGCTGATGGAGACCGTCATCTCGGTGTGCGGCCTGGTGTTCGTCCTGCTGCTGAACCTGGTCGTCTAGCGCCGGCGCGGGCGCGGGGCCGCCCCGCTCCGGGCCCGCGCCGCCCGATGCCCGATCATGGAAGCCGGACCACCATCCAGGGGGCGGAGCACGTCGATGCGCGTCATTTCGGAATCACACCTCGGGGTCGTCCTCGCGGGCCTGCCGGGCCGGCCGCGGGTCGTGGCGGGCGGCAACTTCGCCACCCCGCGCCGCGCCCTGGCCGTGCTGGACGCGGCCGCCGCCGAGTACCGGCTGTTCATGCTGAACGCCCAGGGCGAGATGCCCGACCGCGAGGGCGTGGACCTGGAGACGCCGTTCGTCGGGGCGGGCATGCGCGGGCACGCCCGCCTGCGCTACTTCCCGTCGCGGCTCTCGCTCGTCCCGAACCTGCTGAAGGGGTCGCTGCCGCCGGACGTGGTGATCGTGCAGACCTCCACGCCGCGCGCCGGGACGGTGTCGCTCGGCATCGAGGTCAACATCCTGCCCGCCGCCGTGGAGGCCGTGCGCGCCCGCGGCGGGCTCGTCATCGCCCAGCTCAACCCGCGCATGCCCTACGCCTTCGGGGACGCGGTCATGGCGGTGGACGAGATCGACTACGCGATCGAGTCGGACGAGCCGCTCGCGAGCCCGGTGCCGCGGCCGCCCGGCGACACCGCCCGCGAGATCGGCGGCCGGGTCGCCGCCCTCGTCCCCGAGCGGGCGACGCTCCAGCTCGGCATCGGCGCCGTCCCGGACGCCGTGCTCGCCTCGCTGCTCGGCCGCCGCGGCCTCGGCGTCTGGTCGGAGATGTTCAGCGACGGCGTCCTCGCACTGGAGAAGGCGGGGGCGCTCGACCCGGACACGCCGATCACCGCCTCGTTCGCGTTCGGCGGCGCGGAGCTCTACGACTGGGCCGACCGCAACGAGCGCGTCCGGATGCTGCGCACCGAGAAGACCAACGACCCCAGCCTGATCGCGCGCCGGCCCCGCCTCGTGTCGGTGAACTCGGCGCTCCAGGTCGACCTGTACGCGCAGGCCAACGCCAGCCGGGTGCGCGGCGTGGTCTACTCGGGGTTCGGCGGGCAGACCGACTTCGTGGTGGGGGCGCTGCACTCCCCCGGCGGCCGGGCGGTCATCGCGCTGCCGTCCTGGCACCCTCGGGCGGACGTGTCCACGGTGATCCCGCGGCTGGCCGGGCCCGTCACCTCCTTCCAGCACAGCTTCATCGTGAGCGAGCAGGGCACCGCCACGATCTGGGGCGAGGACTCGCTGTCGCAGGCGCAGCAGCTCGTGGACCGGGTGGCGCACCCGGACGCCCGCGACGGCCTGCGCGAGCAGGGCCGCGAGCTGGGCTTCCCGCTGCGCTGATCTCGGCTAGGAGCGGACCTTCGCCCGGCCCTTGCCCTTGCCCGCCTTCTTCTTCGCGTTCTTGCCGGCCTTGTCGTCCTTGCCGGCCTTGCCGGCCTTGCCGGCCTTGCCGGCCTTAACGGCCTTGCCCGCCTTGCCGTTCTTGGCGGCCTCGGCCTTCGCGGGGGCGTCCTTCGCGGACCGCTTCCCGGCCCCGGCGTCCTTCTTCACCTTCTTAGCGTTCTTGGCGTTCTTGGACGGCTTCGCCGCCGGGGCCTCGACCGGCGCCGCCACGGCGGCCTCCACCACGGCGGCCTCCACCACGGCGGCCTCCGGCTCGGCGGCGGGCGCGGGTGCCGGGGCCTCCCCGGCGACGCGGGTCCGGAACGTCTGCCCGGACCGGAACCGCGGCACCCGCGCGGCGGGGACCTCGACCGGCAGCCCGGTGCGCGGGTTGCGGGCGCTGCGGGCGGGCCGCGCGAAGCCGTCGAACGTCCCGAACCCGGTGACGGTGACCCGCTCCCCCGCGGCCACCCGCTCCATCACGGTGTCGAACATGGCGTCCACGTGCCGGCGGGCGGCGGCCTCGTCGCTGCCCGCACGCTCCGCCACCATCTTGACCAGTTCACTCCGGTTCATGCGCCGCGCCCTCCACTGTGGCGATATGTGCTGCTCAGCGTAATGCGCCACCGCCGCCGGGACCCGTCACTTGCCGATGAACCCCTTGGACTTCAACCAGGTCTCGGCCACCTCCGCCGGCTCCTTGCCCTCGATGTCGACCTCGCCGTTCAGCTCCTGCAGGACGGTGTCCGTCAGCGCCGCCGCGATCGGGTCAGCGATCCGCCCGATGGCCGGGTGCTCCCGGTAGACGGACTCGCGGACGGTGAGGGCCGGGTTGTAGACGGGGAAGAACCGCTTGTCGTCCGGGACGGGCGTGAGGCCCAGCGCCTTGATGCGCCCGTCGGTCGTGGCGACCTCGCCGAACGCGCACGGCTTGCCCTTGCCGATGGCGTCGTAGATGGCGCCCTCGGCAAGGGTCGCGACGGCCGACTTCGGCAGCGTGAACCCGTAGGACTTCTGCAGGCCGGGCCATCCGTCGCTGCGCCCGGCGAACTCGCTCGCGACGCACGTGGACGCCTTGGCCGGATCGCTCTTCGCCAGGGCGGCGTAGTCCGACAGGTTCTCGATCCCGAGCTGCCGCATCGTCGTCGTCTTCACCGCGATGGCGTAGGTGTTGTTCGCGGGCGCCGCCGCCAGCCACTTCACCTTGTTCTTCGCGAGGTCCTGCTCGGCGACCGCCTTGTACTGCGCGGCCGGGTCGCCGATCGGCTCGGTCTCCTTCAGGTAGTTGATCCAGGCCGTCCCCGTGTACTCCCAGTACATGTCGACGCTGCCGGACGTCAGCGCCGCGCGGGTGGTGTTGCTCCCCTGGAGCCCGCACTTCTCGCGGACGGTCGCGCCCGCCGAGCGCAGCGCGAGCGCGGTGACCTGGCACAGGACGAGCTGCTCGGTGAACTCCTTGGACCCGACGGTGACCGTGGCCCCCTTCAGCGAGTTGCCCTCCGCCAGGCTGCCCGCCTCGGCGTCGGTGCCGCCTGAGCTGAAGCACCCCGCGGTGAGGGCGACGGCGGCCAGGGAGGCGGCGATGCGTGATCGTCCGGTGATGGGCAGGCGCATGGTGACTCTCCTCAGGGGTTCAGACGCCGCGGGGGCGCAGGACGTGCTCGACGAGTCCGATGAGCCAGTCGGCGGCCATGGCGAGCACGGCCGTCAGGACGCTGCCGGTCAGCAGGATCGGGGTGCGGTTCAGCGCGATCCCGGTGTTGATGAGCTCGCCGAGGCCGCCCGCGTTGGTGAAGGCCGCGAGCGTCGCGCTGCCCACGTTGAGGATGACCGCGACGCGGACGCTGGCCAGGATCACCGGCACCGCGAGCGGCAGCTCGACCCGCAGCAGCACCGCCGTCCGGGACATCCCGATGCCGCGCCCGGCCTCGATGAGCGACCGGTCGACGCCCTGGAGGCCGACCATGGTGTTGCGCAGCACCGGCAGCGCCGACACCAGGATGAGGGCGATCACCGCCGGCCGGAAGCCGATGCCGACCGTGACGGCGAGCAGCACCAGCACCCCGATGGACGGGACGGCCTGCCCCACGTTGGCGAGCGCGAGGAACGGCGCGGACAGCCGCCGCAGCCGCGGCCGGGTCAGCAGCACCCCCAGCGGGATCGCGATCGCGAGGACCAGCGCCGTCGACACCGCGACCAGGCCCACGTGCTGGCCGAACTGCCGGACGATCTCGTCCCGGTCGATGGCGCGCCGCTCGATCGGGTCCAGGTCGAGCCCGCGCACGTAGAGGTAGAGCGCCGCGCACACCGCCAGCAGGAAGACCGGCGTGACGAGGAGCCCGGCGCGGCCCCGCCCCTCCTCGTCCCGCCCCGCCCGCTCCGGGACGGCGGTGACGGTCATCGCGCACCGCCCGCCGCCGGGGTCTCCCTGACGATCGCCGACCACGAGACCGTGCCCGCGGGCCGCCCGTCGCCGTCCAGGACGGTCGCGGTCTCCGCGCCCGCCCGCAGCATCGCGTCCAGCGCCTCGTACAGCGACTGGTCGGCGCGGACCGTCGCCCCGGCCGCGTCCCCAGCCGGGCCGAGCGCGATCGAGCCGACCTCGACGAGCCGGAGCCGGCGCATCGCCGCGCCCGCCCCGACGAACGAGGCGACGAACTCGTCGGCGGGCTCGGCGAGGATCCGCGCGGGCGTGTCGTACTGGACGAGCTTCGCCCGCCGCCCGAGCATCGCGATCCGGTCGCCGAGCTTCAGCGCCTCCGTCAGGTCGTGCGTGACCAGCACGATCGTCTTGCGGATGCGGCCCTGCAGGTCCAGGAAGGCGTCCTGGAGCCGCTCCCGCGTGATGGGGTCGATGGCGCCGAACGGCTCGTCCATCAGCATCGCGGGCGGGTCGGCGGCGAGCGCGCGGGCGACCCCGACGCGCTGCTGCTCGCCGCCCGACAGCTCCTTCGGGTACCGGCCCCGGTACGTGCCGGGGTCGAGCCCGACCATGTCGAGCAGCTCGTCGACGCGCTCCCGGATCCGGCCCTTCGGCCAGCCGAGCGTGCGCGGAATGACCCCGATGTTCGCGGCGATCGTCATGTGCGGGAACAGCCCGACCTGCTGGATGACGTAGCCGATGCGGCGGCGCAGCTCGTCGGGGTCGGCGCGGGTGACGTCCTCGCCGCCGAGCAGGATGCGGCCCGCGGTCGGCTCGATCAGCCGGTTGATCAGCCGCAGCGTGGTGGTCTTCCCGCAGCCGGACGGCCCGAGCAGCACGACGATCTCCCCGTCCCGGACGCCGAGCGTGAGGTCCTCGACCGCCGGGGCGTCCTGGCCCGGGTACCGCTTGCTCACCCCCTCCAGGCGGATCGTCTCCCGGACGGCGGTGGGCTCGGTGACGGCGGTCTCGGTCAACGCAGCCCCCTGGCGGTGGTGAGGCGGGACAGCACGACGAACAGCAGGTCGAGGACGAGCGCCAGCGCGGCGACGCCGAGCGTCCCGGCGAGGGTGTCGTTCAGCGCGTTCGCCCCGCCGATCCGGGCCAGCCCGCCGAAGATCAGCTCGCCGAGCCCGGGGCCCGCGACGGCGGCGGCGATCGCGGCGATCGCGACCGTCATGATCGTGGCCACCCGGATGCCGGTGAGCACCACCGGCCAGGCCAGCGGCAGCCTGATCCGCAGCAGCCGGCTCAGCGGGCTCATGCCCATGCCGCGCGCGGCCTCCTCCACCGCGCCCGGCACGCCGTCCAGCCCGGTGATGGTGTTGCGCAGGATCGGGAACACCGCGTACAGCACCAGCGCGGTGATCGTCGGCGCCAGGCCCAGCCCGAACAGCGGGATGAGCAGGCCGAACAGCGCCAGCGATGGGACGGTCAGCATGGTGCCCGCGACGCCGAGCGCGAGGCCCCGCGCCCGCGGTCGGCCCTCGACGGCGACGCCGAGGCCGATCCCGACGACCGAGGCGACGGCGACGGCGATCAGCACGACCTCGGCATGCTCGGCGGCGAGCCGGGCGATCGTGGGCCAGCGGTCGGCGAGGTAGTCGGCGAAGCTCATCGCCGCCTCCCGGCGGCGGGAGCCCGGACGAGGACGGTGAGGCTCGCGTCTCCCATACTCAGAGGCTGCCCACAGATGATCGTTTCTGCAATGGCCGATCGGTGCCGCGCGGTGATCAAGGGCTGGGCACGGCGGCTCCGGCACCCGACACTGGGAACGCCGAGCGCATGAGAGGAGCCCGTGTGACCTACGCCTACGACCCGGAACTCGCCCCCTTCATCTCCACGGTCCCGCACCTGACGATCGCCGACGTGGAGAAGGTCCGCCGTGAGGAGGCGGAGATGTTCGGGAACAACCCCCGGTACGAACCCCCCGTCCCGGTCGAGACCCGCGACGTCACCGTGCCGCCCGGCGTGCCGGTCCGCGTCTTCCGGCCCGCGGAGCGCGAGGGCGCCCTGCCCGGCCTCGTCTACATCCACGGCGGCGGGTTCGTCCTCGGCTCCGTCGACCTCTACCGGGACGACACGACCGCCATCGCCGCGGAGGTCGGCGCCGTCGTCGTCTCGGTCGAGTACCGCCTCGCCCCCGAGCACCCCTTCCCCGCCGGCCTGGAGGACTGCTACGCCGCCCTCACCTGGACCGCCGAGCACGCGGCCGAACTGGGCATCGACCCCGCCCGGCTGGCCGTCGGCGGCGAGAGCGCGGGCGGCGGCCTGTCGGCGGCGGTCGCGCTGCTGGCCCGCGACCGCGGCGGCCCGGCCCTGTGCTTCCAGCTCCTCGGCGTCCCCGAACTCGACGACCGGCTCGACACCCCGTCCATGCGCGCGTTCACCGACACGCCGATCTGGCACCGGCCCAACGCGGAACTGAGCTGGGACTACTACCTCGGCGAAGGCGTCCGCGGCACCGCCGGCGTCTCCCCGTACGCGGCGCCCGCCCGCGCCGAGGACCTCTCCGGGCTACCGCCCGCCTACGTGACCACCTGCGAGTTCGACCCGCTGCGCGACGAGGGGCTGGCCTATGCGCAGCGGCTGGTCCAGGCGGGCGTCCCGACCGAGATCCACCACTATCCGGGCACCTTCCACGGGACGAACCTCGTCCCGCAGGCGGCCGTGGCGCGGCGGATGCACACCGACCGGATCGGCGTCCTCCGCCGCGCGCTGCACCCCTAGAGCTCGCTGCACCCTCAGAGCTCCAGGACGAGGCGGGGCCCGCGGGCCCGGGACACGCAGATCATCATGAATCCCCCGTCCGCGCGCTCCGCCTCGGTCAGCACCGAGTCCCGGTGGTCGGGCTCACCGCCGAGGACCACGGTCTCGCACGTCCCGCACGTCCCCTCCCGGCAGGACGACAGGACGCTCACCCCCGCCTTCTCCACGGTCTCCAGGATCGAGCGGCCGGCCTCGACCCGCAGCGTCCGCCCGCTCAGCGCCAGTTCGACGTCGAACGCCTCGGCCTCCCCCGTGACGGCCTTCGGGGAGAACCGCTCCGTGCGCAGCACATGCGTCCCGCACCGCTCCTCGACCGCCGCGAGCATCGCCTCCGGCCCGCAGCAGTAGACGAGCGCGTCCCCGGCCCCGCCGAGGATCGCATCGAGATCGAGCAGGCCGCGCTCGTCCTGCGGCCAGATCTCGACCCGCTCCCCGAACCGCGACAGCTCGTCGAGAAAGGCCATGGAGGAACGCCGCCGGCCCCCGTAGAACAACCGCCAGTCGGCCCCGGCGGCTTCGGCTTCCGCCACCATCGGAAGGATCGGCGTGATCCCGATCCCGCCCGCGAGGAACACGTAGCGAGGCGCGTCCTCCAGGGCGAAATGGTTGCGGGGGCCGCGCACGGTGAGCCGGTCTCCCACCCGCACCCGCTCGTGGACGAAGGTGGACCCCGGCCCCTCCTTCAAGACCCCTATCCGCCACTCCCGGGCATCGGCCGGATCCCCGCACAGCGAGTACTGCCGCTCGAGCCCGTCCTCCAAGACCACGTCGACGTGCGCACCGGGCCCCCAGCCCGGCAGCTCACCGCCGTCCGCCGCGCGCAGCGCCAGCCCCACGACGCCGTCCGCGAGGACGACCCGGTCACCGACGACCACCTCGATCTCCGCAGCCACAGACCCTCCATGCAGTGAACCGGCCATCCGCCCCGACCTTCACCGCAACCACCGCCTCCCACCAGCCCTCCTTCCGCCGGACGGAAGAAGCCGCCCCGTGCGCCGGACGCCCGCGATTGTCGGAGGCCCCGTCTACGATGCGCGGAGACGCGGAAGCGGAAGGACCTGCGCATGAGCGACGTGGACCCGGCGGCGAGGATCCGGGAGATCTGCATGGCACTGCCGGAGGCGGCGGAGAAGCCGTTCGGCGGTCACACCGCGCCGACCTACCGGGTCCGCGACAAGATGTTCGTGATGACCTCCGAGGACGGCCTCTCGATGACGTTCAAGGCCGGGCCCGGCGTGCAGGAGGCGCTCGTGGCGGAGGACCCGGAGCGCTTCTTCGTCCCGAAGTACGTCGGTGTGAAGGGCTGGGTCGGCGCCCGCCTCGACGTCGACCACGACTGGGACGAGATGGCCGAGCTCATCGAGGACAGCTACCGCCTCGTCGCCCCGAAACGCCTGGCCAAGCTCCTCGACTGACGACGCTCCCGGCGGCGGTCAGGCGCGCCAGTCGCCGATGCCGTCCCAGTGCATCTCCACCGCCCGCAGGGGCACGCCCCGCAGGGTGTGGGCGCGTTCGGCGACCGCCACCATCCATGGCCGGCCGCCCTCGGCGTTGAGGTCGTGGCCGATGCGGCGGAGTTCCACACGGCCCTCCAGCCACTCCGGGGTCTCCGCACCGTTGTCGATGACCTCGTCGAGGTACGCCCGGTTGCGGGTCATCGCCTTCTGCTCCTCGTTCAGGGTGGTGAACTGGTCACTCGCCCATGCGACGAGAACCGCGAGGCGGTCGACGGTCCGGTTCGTGCGGGCGAGCAGGCTCGCGGGGTCGCTCTCCCCGAGTTGTGCCGACATCGCCACGATGGTCCGCTGCCAGGCTCTCTCCTGCCGGGCGAGGAATCGCCGCTCACGCCTGCCGCGCGGCATCACCACCGATGAACCTCCTCAAAGAGTGACGGTCCAACATCGTGCCGTTATTACGAACCCGCGTCCAGGGCACGAAGGGCGGCAACATGATCAGTGGATACGGCGCTTCATGATGACGGCTCCCAGCCCGAGACCGCGGTCGACGTCCACTTGGCGATGCGGTTGATCAGGTCCGGGGTGGCGGCCACCTCGGCGTGGCCGAAGGCCGGTTCGATCCAGAGTTCCTTCGGCTCGGACGCCGCCTCGTAGAGCTGGTGCGCGTGGTCGAGCGGGAAGAACGCGTCCGCGTCGCCGTGGACGACGAGCAGGGGCGCCGGTGCGATGCGTCCGGCCAGCTCGTGGGGCGCCTCGGGTACCGGGTCCCAGCCCTTCGGCGCGATGCGGGTGCCGCGGGCCACGCGGACGGCCAGGCGGCCGAGGCGGCGCTCGATGACCCAGTGCACGCGCCGCATCGGGACCGTTCCGCGGTAGTACCAGCGGGCGGGCGCGCTGACCGACACCACCGCGTCGACCTCGCCGTGCAGCGCGGCGTGGCGGACGGCGATCGCGCCGCCCAGGGAGAACCCGGCGACCGCGACGCGCCGGTAGCCCCTGCGGCGTGCCGCCGCGACGGCGGCGGCGACGTCGAGGACCTCGCGGTCGCCGACCGTGGAGTGCCCGCCGGACCTGCCGTGCCCGCGGAAGTCGAACGCGACAACGCCGCCGTGCCGGCCGAGGGCGCCTGCGATCCGGCGCAGCGCGGGCTGCCGCCACGAGCAGGTGAAGCCGTGCGCCAGGACGAAGCACACGTCGCGGGCGCCGCGCAGGTGGCCCGCGTCGATCCGCACGCCGTCCGCGGTGAAGAGCGTGAGTGGTTCGGGATCTGCCACGTCCTCCATGATCGGTCATCGCCGGGCGGGGCTGAACGGCCGGGTGGCTGGGTAGATAGGGGAAGGTGGCTGGAGGGTTGGGTGGATCGGTGGGCGGTCCAGCGGGCATGGACGGCGAAGACCACGCGCTCGGTGTGAGGGCCTGCGGGGGCCGGCACGACGGCGATGAGTACCCGTGCCAGGCGATGGCGTCCTCGGCGCGGGCGCATGAGCGGGCGGCGGAACTGCTGGAGCAGATGGCCGCCGCGCATCCCGAGGAGGCCGATCTGCACCTCCAGGCGGCGGCCCGGCATCGCAGGTGGGCGGCGAACGACCGCGAGCTGGCGCAGAAGTACGCACCCAGGGACGGCGGGTTCGACGGGTGAGCGTGTGTAAGGATCTCCTTATCCGGTTCTGAGGAGGTCCTTGTGCGTATTGGGGTCATGCTGAGCGAGCGGAGCGGGGCGGACGCGCTCGGCAAGCTGGCGGACGATGTGCGGCGCGCGGCGGACGACGGTTTCCCGTCCGCGTGGCTCTCGCAGATCTTCGGGGTGGACGCCATCACCGCGCTCGCCGTCGCCGGCGGCGGCGTCCCGGGCATCGAGCTGGGCACCGCGGTCGTCCCGACGTATCCGCGGCACCCGGCCGTGATGGCGCAGCAGGCCCGGACGGCGGCGCTCGCCCTGGACGGGCGGTTCACGCTCGGCATCGGCCTGTCCCACCAGGTCGTCATCGAGGGCGTGTACGGGTACGACTTCGGCCGCCCCGCCCGGCACATGGACGAGTACCTGTCGGTGCTGGCGCCCCTGCTGGCCGGGGAGAACGTGTCCTTCGAGGGCGAGACGCTGAAGGGCTCGCTCGGGCTGACCGTCGGCAACGAGGGGCGGGTCCCGCTGCTGCTGGCGGCGCTCGGGCCGAAGATGCTGAAGCTCGCGGCGGAGCGCGCGGACGGGACGGTGCTGTGGATGACCGGGCCCGCCACCGTCCGGGAGCACATCGTGCCGACCATCACGGCGGCGGCCAAGGCGGCGGGACGCGACGAGCCGAGGATCGTGTGCGCGCTGCCCACCTGCGTCACGAGCGACCCCGACCGCGCGCGGGAGCAGGCCGCGCAGACGTTCGCGATGTACGGCGACCTGCCGTCCTACCGGGCGATGATGGACCGCGAGGGCGTCGCCGGCCCGGCCGACCTGGCCGTGGTCGGCGACGAGGACACCGTCCAGGCGAAGCTGGAGGAGCTGGCCGCCGCGGGCGTCACCGACTTCGTCGCCGCCCCGTTCATGCCGGGCGAGGAGCTGGAGCGGACCCGGCGGTTCCTCGCGGCCGCGGCGGCGCGATGAGCTCGTAGAGGTTGCCGCTGGAGTCGGAGAAGTAGAGGCCGCGCCCGCCGAGCGGGTGCGCCTCGTCGACGCGGCCGTTGTCGGCGTGCGCGGGCTCGTCGCCGTAGGGGATCTCGCGCGCGCCGAGGCGGTCCAGGACGGCCTCGAAGGTGGCGGCGTCCACGTCGAAGGCCAGATGGTGGCCCTGCGGGTGCGCGACCGTCAGGAAGTCGAGGGTGAGGCCCTCGTTCACCCGGATCGGGACGAAGTGCCGGGCGTGCGGGTGCGGGCCGGTGTACGGCAGGCCCATGACGCCGGCGAAGAAGCGGGCGGCCTCGTCGTTGTCGGCGGCGGTCACGATCGTGTGGTTCAGGCTGATCGTCATTCGGCGGTCTCCTCCTTCAGGGCGCCGTGCAGGAAGACGTCCAGGTACTCGGCCATCGTCGGGCCGGACTCCGACGGCCCGGCCGGTGGGCGGGCGCGGGTGAACGCCAGGCCCATGAACAGGCTCGCGAGCTGCCCGGGGGGCAGCCGGAGCCGGTCGCGTTCGGGTTCGAACAGTTCGGCGATGGCATCGCGGGTGCGGTCCATGGAGGCGTCGCGGTCCGGCGCGGCTCCGCGGCCCTCCCCCTCGCCGGGGCCGGGGACGCGGCGGTTCCCGGCGCGCCCGGTGGCGTGCAGGGCGCCCACGACCATGCCCATGCGGCCGAGGTAGGCCTCGATCGCCTCGCTCGCCTCGGCGAGCCGCCCGGCCAGCGGCTGGTCGAGCGGGATGGCCTCGATCTCCGCCAGGACGTGGTCGGGGCGCAGCGCCTCCGCGACGCAGGCGTCCAGCAGCTCGTCCTTGTCGGCGAACACCCGGAAGATCGTCGCCTCCCCGATGCCGGCGGCGCGGGCGATCTGCCCGGTGGTCACGGCGGTGCCGTGCTCGGCGACGAGCGGCAGCGCGGTGCGCACGATCATCTCGCGGCGCTGCCGCGGACTCATCCCCGGCGCCCGGCGCCGGCCCTTGCTCTCCATACCGCCCACGGTACGGAGTGAGCGCTCACTCCGTCAATACCGAAGTGAGTGCTCACTCCGATCACCCCGACAAACCCGGATTCGGCGGCTGATACCGTTGCGGTGCTGCGCGCCCAGGAGCGAAGTCCGGTGCGAACCCGGCGCTGTCCCGCAACTGTGGTGCCCCTCTCCGAGTGGCCGAGCCAGGTCGCCTCCTGCGCGCGCGACGACTATCGACCTCGTGGAAGGGCGATCCGTCATGAGCGGGCCGCGGCTTCCCCCAGCCTGGAGGCTCCTGTGAGACCCGTACGAACCCTCGGCGCGGTGATGGCGATCGGTGTCGCCCTGGTCACGGCCGCATGCGGCGGCGCCGACGACGGCGCGAAGGACGGGACGGGCGCTGCGGCGTCCGTCACCGTGCAGGCCGCGAACGGCGCGGTGACCGTCCCCGCCCGCCCGGAGCGCATCGTGTCGCTGTCCCCCACCCACACCGAGACGCTGTTCGCCATCGGCGCCGGCGAGCAGGTGGTGGCGGTCAGCGACTTCTCCAACTACCCGCCCGAGGCGCCGCGCACCAAGCTGTCGGGCTTCAAGCCGAACGCCGAGGCGGTCATCGCCTACAAGCCGGACCTCGTGGTGGTGTCCGACGACCTGAACGGCATCGTGAAGTCGCTGGAGAAGGTGAAGATCCCCGTCCTGCTGGAGCCGGCGGCGGCCAAGCTGGACGACGCCTACGACGAGATCGAGGACCTCGGCCTGGCCACCGGCCACGCCGACGAGGCCGAGAAGCTCACCGACGGCATGCGGGCGGAGATCAAGCAGGCGGTCGACGCGGCCTCCGCGTCCGCCAAGGGCAGGGGCCTGTCCTACTACCACGAGCTCGACAACGAGCTGCACTCCGTGACGTCCACGACGTTCGTCGGGCAGGTGTACGGCATGTTCGGCCTGCGGAACATCGCCGACAAGGCCGACAAGGCCACCGGCGGCTACCCGCAGCTGTCCCGCGAGTACCTGCTCAAGCAGGACCCCGACCTCATCTTCCTGGCCGACACCAAGTGCTGCGCGCAGAACACCGCCGCGCTCGCCGAGCGTCCGGGGTGGTCCGGCCTGGACGCGGTGAAGAACGGCAACGTGGTCGAGCTCGACGACGACATCGCCTCCCGCTGGGGGCCGCGCCTGCCGCAGTTCGTCAAGGCGATCGGCGACGCCGTGCAGAAGGTGCAGTGAACGCCCCGGCCGGGAACGCCCGCCCGTGAACGCCGTGCGCCGCCCGCTCGTCAAGGTCCCGCACCGCGCCCGCCCCGCCGCCGGGGCGGGCGGGCTGCCGGCCGCGCGGCTGCGTCCGCTGCCGCTCGCCGTCGCGGTCGCGGTGCTCGCCGCGGCGCTGCTGGCCGGGGTGCTGGTGGGCGCCGCGGGCCTGCCCGCGGGCGGCGTGCTGAAGGCGCTCGCGGACAAGGTCCCGTTCGTGCACGTCGACTCCGGGCTCGGGACGATCGACGAGAGCGTCCTGTTCGAGCTGCGGGTGCCGCGCGCGCTGATGGCGGCGCTGGTCGGCGGGATGCTCGCCATGGCCGGTGCCGGGTACCAGGGCGTGTTCCGCAACCCGCTCGCCGACCCGTACCTGCTCGGCGCGGCGTCCGGCGCCGGGGTCGGCGCGACGCTGGTGATCGCGCTCGTCCCCGGCGACCCCGGCTACGCCATCCCGCTCGCCGCCTTCGCCGGCGCGCTGTGCGGGGTGTTCCTCGCCTACGCGCTCGGCCGGACGGCGGGACGCCACGAGGCGGTGACGCTGGTGCTCGCGGGCGTCGCGGTGTCGCTGTTCCTCTCGGCGGTGCAGACGCTCGTCCAGCAGATGAACGCCGAGGAGCTCCAGCGGATCTTCTCCTGGATCCTCGGCGGGGTCGGCTCGGCGGACTGGCAACAGCTCACGCTGGTCGGCCCGTACGCGCTGGTGTCGACCGTCGTGCTGCTGGCGCACGGCCGCCTGCTGGACGTGCTGAGCGTCGGGGACGAGGAGGCGGCGAGCCTCGGCCTGTCGGCGGCCCGGGTCCGGCTGACCGTCCTGCTCGCCGCGTCGCTGGCGACGGCGTCGGCGGTGGCGGTGAGCGGGCTGATCGGGTTCGTCGGCATCGTCGTGCCGCACGTGGTGCGGCGGCTGGCGGGCGGCTCGTACCGGGTGGTGCTGCCGCTGTCGCTGCTCGGCGGCGCCGCGTTCCTGGAGCTCGCGGACCTCGCGGCCCGCACGCTCATCAGTCCGGGCGAGCTGTCGCTCGGCGTGGTGACGGCGTTCGTCGGCGGCCCGTTCTTCGTGGCGGTGCTCCGCGCGTCCCGCGGGCGGGCGGAGACGTGACGGTCGCGGTGCGGGGCCTGGACGTCTCGCTCGGCGGCCGGCCGGTGCTGAAGGGCGTGTCGCTGGACGTCCCGGCCGGGTCGTGGACGGCGGTGATCGGCCCGAACGGAGCGGGGAAGTCGACGCTGCTGCGCGCGGTCCTCGGGCTGGTGGAGTCGCGGGGCGAGATCACGGTGGCGGGCGAGGACCTCCAGCGGCTCAAGCCGCGCCGCCGGGCCCGGACGGTCGCCTACGCGGCGCAGAACCCGAACCTGCCCGCGGGGATGACGGTGTTCGACTACACCCTGCTCGGACGGTCCCCCTACATCCCGCATCTCGGCCGGGAGAGCGCCCGCGACCGGGCCATCACCGGGGAGGTCCTCGACCGGCTCGACCTCACCGCGTTCGCGACCCGGCCCCTGGACCACCTGTCCGGCGGCGAGCGGCAGCGGGTGGTGCTGGCGCGGGTGCTGGCGCAGCAGACGCCGGTGCTGCTGCTGGACGAGCCGACGACCGCGCTCGACATCGGCCACCAGCAGCAGGTGATGGAGCTGGTCGACCGGCTGCGGCTCGCCGACGGGCTGACCGTGGTGACGACGATCCACGACCTGACCCTCGCCGGGCAGTACGCCGACGCGCTCGTCCTCGTCTCCGGCGGGCGGGTCGCGGCGGCGGGCGCGCCGGAGGAGGTCCTCACCCGCGCGGTCGTCGAGGAGCACTTCGGCGCGCGGGTCCATGTCGCCCCCGGTCCGGGCGGGCGGCCGATGCTGGCGCTGGAGCGGCCGTGAACCTGGAGACCGTGTGGCGCGAGGAGGACGGCGAGCGCCTCGCCGCGACGGTGTGGCGAGCCGGGCCCGGCCACCGGATGATCTCGTCGGCGATGCTGGGCGGCGGCATCGGCCCCGCGGGCTGGGTGCTGAACGCGCAGGTCCCCGGCGCCTACTCGCGCACCGATCCCGTCGCCCACCTGGCGGAGCTGGCCGCGCTGTACCGGCTGGAGGGGCCGGGCGTCGGGATGCTCACCGCCGCGTCCGTGGCCCGCACGATGCGGCGGGACGACGCGGGCGTGCACGTCTCGGCGACGGTGGGGCTGCGCGTCCCGACGTGGGCGGCCTCCCCCGACGGTGTCCCCGACCCCGAGCTGGCGCCGCTGGACGGGACGTCCCGCTCGGCGCGGACGCCCGGCACCGCCAACCCCGGCACCGTCACCCCCGGCACCGTCAACCCCGGCACCGCCACCCCCGGCACCGTCAACCCCGGCACCGTCAACATCGTCGTCGCCGTGCCCGTCCGGCTGAGTGACGCGGCGCTGGTGAACGCGGTCGTCACCGCGACCGAGGCGAAGACGCAGGCGCTCCTGGAGGCCGGCTACCCGTGCACGGGCACCGCGTCCGACGCGGTCTGCGTTGCGGCGGCGTCCGGCGGCGCGGAGCACGAGGTCTTCGCCGGGCCCCGCTCGACGTGGGGCTCGCGGATCGCCCGCGCCGTGCACGCCGCAGTCCACGCCGGAGCCGTCGACTACACCCGCTACCTGGAGACCCGCGGATAGCACCGGCCGCCGTACCACCCCGGTGCGGTACGGCGGCCGGTTCAGGGCCAGTGCATGTGTGGGAGTAGGGCCTCACCTCCTGCCTGTGGGTCGTTCGGCCGGCATGACCCTCAGCCGGCGTGGGGAAGGCGGTGTCCGTTGCCGGGTCCGTTGCCGTGCCCGTTGTGATGGCCGTTGTGGTGGCCGTTGCGGTGCCCGTTCAGCGGGCCGGTGCGGGGCCCGGTGGCGAGCGGGTCGCCGCCGTCCAGCAGCGATCCGGTCCTGGTCCCGTTCATCGGCGGCAGCGAGTGCAGCCCGGTCCGCGGCTCGGGGTCGGCCACCGGGCGGGGACCGGTGTCCTGGCGGTCGGTGAGCGCGGTGAGCGCGTCGACGCGGCGGCGGGCCCGGTCGGCCTCGGCCCGCGCGGCGTCGCGCTCGGCGGTCAGCGCCCGCACCGCCGCGCGCAGCTCCTCGGCGGCCCGGGTCAGCTGCCAGTTGTGCCGCTCCAGCTCGCTGGCGCGGGCCTGCATCTGGTCGCGGTCGGCGACGGCCTGCCCCCGTTTGGCCTCGGCGTCGCGGACGGCCGAGCGCAGGTCCTCGGCGGCGCGTTCGGCGGCGGACGCCTCGACCCGCCGCCCCTCCAGGAGCGTCTCGGTCTCCGACACCCGGCCGTGCAGGGCGACCAGCTCGGAGCGGGCGTTCTCCAGCGAGGCGAGCAGCTCCCCCTCGCGGGACGCCATCCGGTCGCGCTCGCGCTCGGCGGCGAGCCGCGCGGCGGACGCGCCGTCGGCCTCGTCCCGCGCCTCCGCCGCCTCCTGCCGGGCGGTGTCGCGCTCGGCGGCCAGCCGCTCGGCCTCGGCGCGGGCGGCGGCCGCCTCCCGCTCGGCGGCGTCGGCGCGGGCGCGGGCGGCGGCGGTCTCCCGCCACGCCAGCTCCGCCTGCCGCTGGGAGGCGTCCCGCTCCCGCTGCGCGATGGCGACCTGCCCGGCGGCCTCGGCGCGGGCGTCGGCGACCCGCCGCTCGACGCCGGCGACGCTCAGCTCCGCCATCAGCGAGCCCGCGAGCCGGTCGGCGGCGCCCTCCAGCCGGTCGACCATCTCCCACGCCCAGGCGACCTGCCCGGTGAGCCCCGGCGACTCCAGCGCCCGCTCGCGGCTCTCCCGCGCGGCCCGCTCGCACTCGCCGTCGCGGTCCTGGCAGAAGCGGACGGTGCGGGCGCCGCGCACCGGCTGCGGCACGGGCCGTCCGCAGCCGGCGCACGGCCAGACCGCGACCGGGTCACCGAGGCGTGCGATCCCGGCGCGGTCGTCATCGCCGGCCGCGGGCTCCCCGGGGCCGGCGCCGGCCGGCTCCCCCTCCCCGGTGGGCGCGGCCCGGTCGGTGATGACGGGGTCGGTGATGACGGGAAGGTCGGTCTTCGTCGGGGCGGCGGAGGTCGGGGCGACGTCGTCCAGCGGGGCGACCTTCTGGTCTTCCATGGCCCGTTGTACGCACGCGCCCGCGGCGGCGTTCGACGTTCCGGCGGTGATTTGCGAGCGGCGCGCCACGCCTCAGCCAGAACGCCGTCAGCCCGGCGGGAACACCCTCAGCCCGGCCGGAGCGCCGTCAGCCCTCCCGCTCGCCCAGGTAGTCCTCCCGGACGCGGCGGCGGCTGAGCTTGCCGGACGGGGTGCGCGGCAGCTCCGCGCGGAACTCGATCCGCCGGGGGTGCTTCAGCTTGGCCAGCCTCGGCCCGCAGAACGCGAGCAGGTCGGCGGCCAGGGCGTCGCCCGCCTCGGCGCCCTCGGCGGGCTCGACGAGCGCGACGACGATCTGCCCCCAGTCGTCGTCGGGGACGCCGATGACCACGGCGTCCCCGACGGCCGGGTGCTGGAGCAGCACGGACTCGATCTCCGCCGGGTAGATGTTGACGCCGCCGGAGATGATGAGGTCGGTGCGGCGGTCGCTCATGTAGAGCCAGCCGTCCTCGTCGAGGTGGCCGAGGTCGCCGGGCGTGTAGAAGTCGCCGCGCATCGCGGCGGCGGTCTTCTCGGGGTCGTCGTGGTACTCGAAGCCGGGCTGGCCGCCGGCGTAGATCAGGCCGGTCTCCCCCGGCGGCAGCTCGGCGCCCTCCGGGTCCAGGATCTTGATCTGGACGCCCTCGACCGCGCGCCCGACCGTCCCCGGGTGGGCGAGCCAGTCCCGCGGGGACGCGACGACGACGGGGCCGCTCTCGGTGGAGCCGTAGTACTCGTAGAGGACGGGCCCCCACCAGTCCATCATCCGCTGCTTGGTCTCCTTGGGGATGGGCGCGGCGGTGTGGAAGACCTGCCGCAGCGACGACACGTCGTACTTCGCGCGGACGTCCTCGGGCAGCCCCAGCATGCGGTGGAACATGGTCGGCACCATCAGCGAGTTGGTGACCCGGTACCGCTGGATCAGGTCGAGCGTCCGCTCCGGGTCGAAGTGCGCGGAGATGACGACGGCGTGGCCGAGGCTGAGCGACATCAGCGCGTGGACGCAGGGCGCCGAGTGGTACAGCGGGCCGATGGCGAGGTGGACCTCGTCGTCGCCGGGTTCGAGGCCCAGGTGCCGCATCAGCGTCTGCTTCATGACCTCGAACAGCACCTCGGGCGGGATGTCCATCAGCGGGCGCCGCACGCCCTTGGGCCGCCCGGTCGTCCCGGACGTGTAGAGCATCACCGAGCCCATCTGGCGCTTGTCCGGCGGGTCGGCGCTGTGCGCGGCGCACAGCTCGGCCAGCGCGCGGTAGCCCTCGGCGTGGTCGGCGCTCACCCGGCCCTCCACCGGGACGCCCGCCTCGTCGGCCGCGCCCGCCACGGCGGCGGCGAACTCGCTCTCGGTGACGACGGCCTTGGCGCCGGAGTCGCCGAGGATGTAGCCGATCTCGGGCGCGGTGAGGTGGCGGCTGACGGGGACGAGGTAGAGGCCCGACTGCATCGCGGCCAGCATCACGGTGAGGAACTCGCGCCGGTTGCTCAGCACCGTAGCGAGCGCGTCGCCGGGGCTGAGGCCGAGGCCTGCGAGCGCATGGGACAGGCGGTTCACCTCGGCGTGCAGCTCGCCGTAGGTCACCGGGCCGCCCGGCGCCAGCACGGCCGGGCGGTCGGGGTCGTTCTGTGCGATCTGGTAGAAGCCGACGCCTTCGACACCCATACGGCTCTCCTCCATGCGGGTTCCGGCCCGTTATGTTCCGGCACTGCGCGTTCCGGCACTGCGCGTTCCGGCGCGTTCCGGCACGGTACGGGCCCGGCCGGGTGGCCTCGGTCCATCTGACCGGTCCTGCTGGCGGCCCGTCAAGAGCAGGGGGCGCGGCGCGGCGGCGAAGATCGACCGGCCCCGGTCAGCGGACTTCCCTGACCGCCACCGCCCGGCTCCGTATCATGATGGGTCAGTGCCGGGGGGCCGAGTATCGAGACCTACACGGCGATGGGGCGTGCATGACGGGACCGAGCGGCGACGGGGGCCGGTCGCGGCCGCCGGAGCGCCAGGACGGCCTTCCCCCCTGGCTCCGCAGGCTCCTGCAGGTCATGCTTCTGGACGTCTGCTCCACCGTCATCGTCAGCATCGGGGTGACGCTCGTGCACGGCGTCTTCTGGCTGAACGCCGTCGTCACGCTGCTGGTCGTCGCGGCGCTGACCGCGGTGCTGCTCGTCTTCTACCCCGCGACCGCGCACGCCGTCCTGGAGCGCGTCGGGAGGGTCCTGCGGTGGGGCGGCGCGGCGCTCGGGTGGGGCCTCGCGGGCGCCGCCGCGATGGCCGCCCTGCTGCTCGCCGGCACCGGCGTCCAGGTGCTCCGCGACCGCACCGGCGCGTGCGGGCAGCCGCTGGAGCTGCGGGTGCTGACCGCCCCCGAGACGCTCACGCCGCTGCGCGCCGCCGCCGCCGAGTTCGTCAACGACAGCGAGGACCGCGGCTGCCGGGTGTACAGCGTCACCGTCGTCCCCGAGGCCGGGCCCGTCCCGCTGTACGACGGGTTCCGGCTGCTGTGGCGGCGCAGCGCGCCGGCGGACGCGGGCCACACCGACGACCAGCAGCTGTTCGGCCCGCAGCCCGACATCTGGATCCCGTCGTCGACGGCCGAGTACGACTTCGTCCCGAAGGGGCCCGGCCAGGTCGGCGCGGCCGGGGCGGGGCCGGGCGCGCCGGCCGGCAAGGCCGACCCGGTGTTCCGGGTGCGCGGCTCGGTCGGGACGTCCCCGCTGGTGCTGGCGCTGTTCACCCGGGCGCACGAGTCCGTCTCCGACCCGATCGCCGCGCCGATCGCGCCGAGCACCGCGGCGCTGCTGCGCCGCATCACCGACGAGGTCGAGCTGCGCGCGATCGCGCGGCCGGTCCCGGAGACGTCGGCGGCGGCGCTCGCCGTCACGCCCGCGTTATACGACGGGGCGCCGGGCTCCGACGCCGCGGACGAGCGGTTCGCCGAGCCCGCCGACCTGGTGGCGCCGGACGCGGTGTCGCTGCTGTGCCGGTTCCGGGAGCGCGCCATCGCGCAGGACTCCGCCCCGCCCGACGACGTCGCCGTCGCGGTGCCCGAGCAGGTGCTGCACGACTACGACATGGGCCGCCCGCTCGGCGACCGGTGCGGCGCCGCCGACCCCGGCGCCGCCCCGCTCGGCCGCTGGCGCCTGCACCCCTACTACGCGACCGGCCTGCCCACGCTGGACTACCCGTTCGTCCAGGTGAAGTGGCGCGGGCAGGACACGCGGGAGCGGGACGCGGCGGTCACCGCGTTCCGCCGCTGGCTGGACCGCAACCCGCTGACCCGGCAGGGCTTCCGCGACGAACGCGGGGTCATCCCGTCGGCGCGCGAGGGCGACACCCGGCACCACTACCTGTCGCGGCTGCAGGGCGTCGTGGGCACCCGGGTGATGCCGACCGCGGTCGGGCTCGACCGGCCCCCGGGCGTCCAGGCCACGCTCGACCGCATCGGCGCGGCCCGCCCGCGGACGTCGGTGTCGCTGCTGCTGGACGTGTCCGGGTCGATGGGCGGCGCGGCCCGGGCGCGCGGCGGTTCGCGGCTCGTGCGCGGGACGTCGTTCCTGCGCAGCCTGGTGGCGCAGCTCCAGAGCAACGACCGCGCGGGCCTGCAGGTGTCGTCGGCCACGGCGTCGCCGAGCGCGACGGACACCTTCGGCAACGTCCGGCAGGACGCGGCGTCCCCGGAGCAGAAGAGCGCGATCACGAGCCGGCTGGAGGCGGTCGCCTCCAGCGGCGCCGACCAGCCGCTCAGCGACGCGATCGCGGCGGCCGACCTCGGGCCGGGCCGGCAGAACCTCGTCCTGGTCACCGACGGGCAGTCCCCTGCCACCAACCCGAAGCTCGGGTCGCGGGTCGCGTGGCTGGCGGGCGAGTTCCGCAGGCGGCATCCGGGGCTGCGGCTGACCGTGGTGCTGACGGGCCCGGCGACGTGCGGCTCGTCCCCCGTGCGGGAGATCACGGCCGCGCTCGGCCCGCGGAACGGGCCGGGATGCGTGCGGCTGAGCGGGGCACCGGAGGCCGAACAGGCCGCCGAGCTGCTGTCGGAGCTGCGATGAGGCGGCCCACGTTCCTGCCACGCTCCCTGCCGCGCCGTCTGCCGCGCCTCCTGCCGCGGTCGGCGCCGCGGTTCCTGCCGAGGAGCCGCCGGGCCTGGGTCAGCGCCGCGGCCGGGGCGGCGCTGGTCCTGCTGGCGTGGCTGCTCGTCGTCCTGCGGCCGGGGGCGCCCTACGCGGGCATGGCGGCCGACTGCGAGCGGTCGGAGCTGCTCGTCGCGGGCGGCACCGACGTCAGCCTGAAGAACCAGCGGCGGGCGCTGATCCGGCAGTGGAACGAGGGCCGCTACCCCGACGGCCGCCCGCACCCGCACGCCACGCTGGTGGAGGCCGCGGAGTCCACCGACCTGCAGCACAGCCAGATCAAGGCGGTGCAGGAGTCCGGCAGCTGCGCCTACGACGTGCTGATCATGGACAACACGTGGACGGCGGAGTTCGCCGACGCGGGCTACCTGCGGCCGCTCGACGGCATCGACGGCCTGGACGACTTCTTCCCGGCCGCGCTGCGGACGGGCGAGTGGGACGGCGAGCTGTACGCGGTCCCCTTCAACGTGGACGTCGGGCTCCTCTACCACTGGGAGGGCGTGTCGCCGCCGGCCGCGTGGCCGGCGCTGCTGTCGTCCGGTGTGGTGATGCAGCTCGCCGACTACGAGGGCCTGACGGTCAACGCGCTGGAGGCCGTCTGGATCGACGGCGGCGCGGGGCGGCTCACCGGCACCGCCCGGCCGGGGAAGGACGAGCTGAAGGAGAAGGTGTATCCGGCGCTCGCCCGGCTGGTGCCGCAGGCGCACGGGCCGCTGGCCCCGTCGCGGGGGTACGGGGAGCTGCAGAGCATCGAGGCGTTCGCGTCCGGGGCGAAGCTGATGCGCAACTGGCCGTACGCGTTCTCGGCGCTGGCGTCCGAGCCCCGGATGCGCGACGGGGCCCGGCTGCGGTTCGGGGTGGCGGCGCTGCCGGGCCGGACCGTCCTCGGCGGGCAGAACCTCGCCGTGTCCCGGCGCTCCCCGAACCCCGGCGCCGCCGCCGACCTCGTGGAGTTCCTCAGCGGGACGGGCAGCCAGCGGCTGCTGTTCTCCTGCGGCGGGTTCGCGCCCGGCCGCTACTCGGCGCTCGGCCTGTCGCCCGGCCGCCACTCCCCCGCCGACGTGAGGGTGCGGGCCTGCTCGTCCCTCACCGGCCAGCCGGTCGGGCCGGGCGAGACCGAGGTACCGGACGAGGCGCAGCTCACCGCGCTGGCGCGGGCGGTGGTGACCGCGCTGGGCCGGGCCGCGCCGCGCCCGGTGACCCCGCACTACAGCACGTTCACCGGCACGTTCCGGGGCTGCGTCCAGAAGATCCTCGACCGGGCGGGCACGGACCCCGAGTCGTTCGCGCGGGCGGTCGAGCGGTCCCTGGACGGCCGCACCGCGTCCTGCTGACGCGGGCGGCGCCCGGCCGGGGCCGCCCGGCCGGGGGCCGCACCGCGTCCTGCTGACGCGGGCGGCGCCCGGCCGGGGCCGCCCGGCCGGCTCTAGGACTGCCGGAGGCCGGTGAGGGCGGCGCGCGCCATCGCGTGCAGCAGGTCGCCCATCGCCTCGCGGTCGAGCCCGGCGGCGCTGCGCGGGGTGGAGTTGAGCAGGCCGAAGCAGGCGTGCACGGCCGCGCGCGCCCGGCGGTCGGGGAGGCCGGAGTCCATCCGGCGCAGGACGGCCACCCATTCCTCCACGTACGCGCGCTGGAGGCGCCGGACGCGGTGCCGCTGCGGCTCGGGCACGTTGTCGAGCTCCCGCTCGTGCACGGTGATCAGCGCGGGGTTGTCGAGCGCGAACGCGATGTGCCAGCGCAGCAGCGCGTCGAGGGCGCGCGCCGGGTCGGGGCCGGCGGCGCGCCGGACGCCCTCGGCGAGCAGCCGCTCGCTGATGTCGAGGAGCATCTCGGCGAGGACGGCCTCCTTGCCGCTGAAGTGCCGGTAGAGGGCGGGGCCGGTGAGCCCGACGGCGCGGCCGAGGTCGCCGATCGACACCCCGTGGTAGCCGCGCCGCGCGAACAGCTCGGCGGCGGCCGCGAGGATCTCGGCCCGGCGCGGGTTCGGCGGCCCGGGCGCGCCGAGCTCCGCGGCCCGTTGGGAGGTCATGGGGGCCAGTCTAGACTAGGGTTGTTAACGAGCGTTAACATCGGCATTGTTAATGAACGTTAACCGGGGAAGGGGAGGCATGGGCGGACCCGAGATCGGCTCCCGCGCCGACGTCGCGGGCGAGGCGTTCAAGACCAACGCCGCGCACAACGAGGCCCTGGTCGCCGAGCTGCGCGAGCGCGTCGACGCGGCCGGGCGCGGCGGGCCGGAGCGGGCCCGCGAGCGGCACACGGCGCGCGGCAAGCTGCTCCCCCGCGACCGGGTCGACACGCTGCTCGACCCCGGCTCGCCCTTCCTGGAACTGTCCCCGCTGGCCGCCCACGGCATGTACGGCGACGAGGCGCCCGGCGCCGGGATCATCACCGGCGTCGGCCGCGTGTCCGGCCGCGAGTGCGTCGTCGTCGCGAACGACGCCACCGTCAAGGGCGGCACGTACTACCCCGTCACCGTGAAGAAGCACCTGCGGGCGCAGGAGGTGGCGCTGCACAACCGGCTGCCGTGCCTGTACCTGGTCGACTCGGGCGGCGCGTTCCTGCCCCGCCAGGACGAGGTCTTCCCCGACCGCGAGCACTTCGGCCGCATCTTCTACAACCAGGCCACGATGTCCGCGCGGGGCATCCCGCAGATCGCGGCGGTGCTGGGGTCGTGCACGGCGGGCGGCGCCTACGTCCCGGCGATGAGCGACGAGGCCGTCATCGTGCGCGGCCAGGGGACGATCTTCCTCGGCGGGCCGCCGCTGGTGAAGGCCGCGACCGGGGAGGTCGTGACGGCCGAGGAGCTCGGCGGCGGGGAGCTACACTCCCGCACCTCCGGGGTGACCGACCACCTCGCCGAGGACGACGCGCACGCGCTGCGGATCGTCCGCGACATCGTCTCCACGCTGGGCCCGCGCGAGCCGCGCCCGTGGGAGGTCGCGCCCGCCGAGGAGCCCGCAGCCGACCCGTCCGAGCTGTACGGGATCGTCCCGCCCGACTCGCGCACCCCCTACGACGTGCGCGAGGTCATCGCCCGGATCGTGGACGGCAGCCGCTTCCAGGAGTTCAAGAGGGAGTACGGCGCCACGCTCGTCACCGGGTTCGCGCGGATCCACGGGCACCCGGTCGGGATCGTCGCGAACAACGGCATCCTGTTCGGGGAGTCGGCGCAGAAGGGCGCGCACTTCATCGAGCTGTGCGACCGGCGCAGCGTCCCGCTGGTGTTCCTGCAGAACATCACCGGGTTCATGGTCGGGCGCGAGTACGAGGCGTCCGGCATCGCCAAGCACGGCGCGAAGATGGTCACCGCCGTCGCGTGCGCCCGCGTCCCCAAGTTCACCGTGGTGATCGGCGGCTCGTTCGGCGCCGGGAACTACGCGATGTGCGGCCGGGCGTACTCGCCGCGCTTCCTGTGGATGTGGCCGAACGCCCGCATCTCGGTGATGGGCGGGGAGCAGGCCGCGAGCGTCCTCGCGACCGTCCGCCGCGACCAGATGGAGGCGCGCGGCGAGGAGTGGCCCGCGGCCGAGGAGGAGGGGTTCAAGGCGCCGATCCGCGAGCAGTACGAGGCGCAGGGCAACCCGTACTACTCGACGGCGCGGCTCTGGGACGACGGGGTGATCGACCCGCTCGACACCCGGCGCGTGCTGGGCCTCGGGCTGTCGGTGGCCGCCAACGCACCGCTGGAGCCGGTCGGCTACGGCGTCTTCCGGATGTGAGGGTGTTGATGTTCGACAGCGTCCTGGTCGCCAACCGCGGGGAGATCGCCGTCCGCGTGTTCCGGACCCTGCGGCGGCTCGGCGTCCGCGCGGTGGCGGTGCACACCGACGCCGACGCCGGGGCCCGCCATGTGCGGGAGGCCGACGAGGCCCTGCGCGTCCCGTCCTACCTGGACATCGACGCGGTCATCGGGGCGGCGCGCGCCGCCGGGGCGTCGGCCGTCCACCCGGGGTACGGGTTCCTGGCGGAGAACACGGCGTTCGCGCGGGCGTGCGGCGAGGCGGGGCTGGTGTTCATCGGCCCGCCGGCCGAGGCGATCGAGGCGATGGGCGACAAGATCCGCGCGAAGCGGACGGTCGCGGCGGCCGGGGTGCCGGTCGTCCCGGGGCGCGACGAGCCGGGCCTGTCCGACGCCGAGCTGGAGGCCGCCGCGCTGGAGGTCGGGCTGCCGGTGCTGCTCAAGCCGTCCGCTGGCGGCGGCGGCAAGGGCATGCGGCTCGTCCGGGACGCGGCCGGCCTGCCCGAGGCGATCGCGTCCGCCCGCCGCGAGGCGCGCGGCTCGTTCGGCGACGACACGCTGCTCGCCGAGCGGTTCGTGGAGAACCCGCGGCACATCGAGATTCAGGTGTTCGCCGACGCGCACGGCGGCGCGGTCCATCTGGGCGAGCGCGAGTGCAGCCTGCAGCGCCGCCACCAGAAGATCGTCGAGGAGGCGCCGTCGCCGCTGCTGGACGAGGCGTCCCGCGCGCGCATGGGCGCCGCCGCCGTCGCCGCCGCGCGGGCCGTCGGGTACGTGGGCGCCGGGACGGTCGAGTACATCGTCTCCGCCGACCGGCCCGGCGAGTTCTTCTTCATGGAGATGAACACCCGGCTCCAGGTCGAGCACCCGGTCACCGAGCTGGTCACGGGCCTCGACCTGGTGGAGCTCCAGCTCCGGGTGGCGTGCGGCGAGCCGCTGCCGTTCACGCAGGACGACGTCCGGCTGGAGGGCCACTCCATCGAGGCCCGCGTCTACGCCGAGGACCCGGCGCGCGGCTTCCTCCCGACCGGCGGGCGCGTGCTGGCGCTGCGCGAGCCGGACGGCGCCCGCGTCGACTCCGGCCTCGACGCCGGGACCGAGGTCGGCGGCTCCTACGACCCGATGCTCGCCAAGGTGGTCGTGCACGGCGCCGACCGCGCCGAGGCCCTGCACCGGCTCGACCGGGCGCTCGCCTCGTACACGCTGCTGGGCGTCCCGACGAACGTGGCGTTCCTGCGGGCGCTGCTGCGGCACCCGCCGGTGGTGTCCGGCGATCTCGACACCGGGCTCGTCGAGCGCTCCCTGGACGGCCTGGTCGCGGGCGCGTCCGTCCCGCCGGAGGTCCTGGCGGCCGCCGCGCTGGAACGGATGCGGGCCCTGGAGTCCGGCGACGACCCGTGGGACATCCCGGACGGCTGGCGGCCGGGCGCGCACGCCTGGGCGCCGTGGATCATCACCCCGTCCGGCGGGGAGCCGGTGGAGGTCCGCGTGCAGGGGCGCGCCGCGTCCGCTCGCGTCGCCGTCGGCGGCGCCGAACCGGTCGACGCGGCGCTGAGCGGCGCGCTCACCGGCACACTGACCGGCGCGCCGACCGGCAGGTTCACCCTGACCTACGGTGGAAGGACGACCTCGTTCGAGGCCGCCCGCGACGGCGCCACACTGTGGCTCGGCCGGGACGGGCACGCGTGGGCGCTGAGCGAGCACGTCCGCGCCGAGGGCGGCGCCGCGGCGGCCGCCGCCGGCGACGGCGTGCTGCGCAGCCCGATGCCGGGGACGGTCCTCGCCGTGAAGGCGGCCGAGGGCGACCGGGTCGAGGCCGGGCAGCCGCTCGTGGTCGTCGAGGCGATGAAGATGGAGCACGCCGTCACCGCGCCGCTCGCCGGCGTCGTGGCGCGGCTGCCGGTCCGCGCGGGCGCGCAGGTCGCGCTGGACGCGGTGCTGGCCGTGATCGAGGAGGCATAGAAGGATGCGGGTACCCCTCTCCGGCCTGCCCGAGCGGGTCACGATCTACGAGGTCGGGCCCCGGGACGGGCTGCAGAACGAGAAGGCGGTCGTCCCGGTCGGGGTCAAGTCGGAGTTCGTGACCCGGCTGGCGGACGCCGGGCTCGGCACGATCGAGACCACCAGCTTCGTCCATCCGAAGTGGGTGCCGCAGCTCGCCGACGCCGAGGAGCTGCTGGACGTCCTGCCGCGCTCGCCGCACCTGCGCTACCCCGTCCTGGTGCCGAACGAGCGGGGCCTCGAACGGGCGCTCGGCAACGGCGTGACCGAGATCGCGATCTTCGGCAGTGCGACGGAGACGTTCGCCCGCCGCAACCTCAACCGCACGGTGGACGAGTCCCTCGCGATGTTCGCCCCCGTCGTGGAACGCGCGCGCGCCGAGGGGCTCTGGGTGCGCGCCTACGTCTCGATGGTGTGCGGCGACCCGTGGGAGGGCGACGTGCCGATCTCCCAGGTGGTGTCGGTGGCGTCCCGGATGATGGACATGGGCTGCTCCCAGCTCAGCCTCGGCGACACCATCGGCGTCGGCACGCCCGGCCAGGTCACCGCCCTGATCGAGGCGCTCGGCGCGGCGGGCATCGGCCCCGACCGGCTCGCCGTCCACTTCCACGACACCTACGGGCAGGCCCTCGCCAACACCCTCGCCGCGCTGCGGGCCGGCGTCACCGTCGTGGACGCCTCCGCCGGCGGCCTCGGCGGCTGCCCCTACGCCGAGAGCGCCACCGGCAACCTCGCCACCGAGGACCTCGTCTGGATGCTGAACGGCCTCGGCATCGAGACGGGCGTCGACCTCGGCGCGCTCGCCGCCACCAGCCGCTGGATGGCCGGGCACCTCGGCCGCCCGAGCCCGTCCCGCGTCGTCCAGGCCCTGTCCCCGGAGCCGTCCCCGGAGCCGTCCCCGGAGCCGTCCCCGGAACCGTCCCGCGAATCGGAGTGAGACCAATGATCGACTTCACGCTCGGCGACGAGCAGGAGGAGCTGCGCCGGACCGTCGAGCGGTTCGCGCGCGAGACCGTCGCCCCGGTGATCGGCGACCTGTACGAGCGCGGCGAGTTCCCGTACGAGATCGTCGCCGCGATGGGGAAGATGGGGCTGTTCGGGCTGCCGTTCCCCGAGGAGCACGGCGGCATGGGCGGCGACTACTTCACGCTGTGCCTGGCCCTGGAGGAGCTCGCGCGCGTCGACTCGTCGGTGGCGATCACGCTGGAGGCGGGCGTCTCGCTCGGCGCGATGCCGATCTACCGGTTCGGGTCGCCGGAGCAGAAGAAGCGGTGGCTGCCGGTGCTCACCTCCGGTGAGCGGCTGGCCGGGTTCGGGCTGACCGAGCCGGGCGGCGGCTCCGACGTCCCCGGCGGCATGCGCACCACCGCCCGGCTGGACGGCGACACCTGGGTGATCAACGGGTCGAAGGCGTTCATCACCAACTCCGGCACCGACATCACCGCGTTCGTCACGGTGACCGCCTACACCGGCGAGAACGAGATCTCCACGATTCTCGTCCCGAACGGCACCCCGGGCTTCACGGTCGGCCGCAAGTACTCCAAGGTGGGCTGGTCGGCGTCCGACACCCGCGAGCTGTCGTTCGACGACGTGCGGGTGCCCGCCGAGAACCTGGTCGGCGAGCGCGGCCGGGGCTACGCGCAGTTCCTGCGGATCCTGGACGAGGGCCGCATCGCGATCGCCGCGCTGTCGGTGGGCCTCGCCCAGGGCTGCGTCGACGAGTCGCTCCGCTACGTCCGGGAGCGGGAGGCGTTCGGCAAGGAGATCGGCCGCTACCAGGCCATGCAGTTCAAGATCGCCGACATGGAGTCGCGCACCCACACCGCGCGCCTCGCCTACTACGCCGCCGCCGCGAAGATGCTGCGGGGCGAGCCGTTCAAGAAGGAGGCGGCGATCGCCAAGCTCGTCGCGTCCAACGCCGCCATGGACAATGCCCGCGACGCCACGCAGGTCTTCGGCGGCTACGGGTTCATGAACGAGTACGCGGTGGGCCGGTTCTACCGCGACGCGAAGATCCTCGAAGTCGGCGAGGGCACCTCCGAGGTGCAGCGCATGCTGATCGCCCGCGCGCTCGGCCTCCCGCCGTCCTGACCCGCCGCGCCGCCCGTCCCGCGAGCGCGGGGCGGGCGGCACGGGCCGGGCGGGCGCCGTCAGCGGATCTTCGACAGGTCGAGCAGCACGGTCCCGCTCCTGGTCGTGAAGAAGTGCTGCGGGTCGCGCTCGTTGCGCGCGGCCCCCATCACCTCGTTGGTCCGCCGTATCCCGGTGTCGAGCAGCTCACCCGACTCGACGTCGTACAGGACGTGGGTCTTCGTCCTGGCCAGGCCGCCCGGGAAGTACGCGAGGTACCGGCCGTAGATGAGCTCCTGCACCGCCCCGAGGGGCGTGTCGGGAAGGGTCCTGCCGGCCTTCCCGTCCCGGCTCTGCACGGCGGTCTTCATGTCGCCGCGGTAGGTGACACCGGACGCGGGGCCGCCGACGCACCAGGTCACATCGCACGACCACGCGCCCTTGAACGGCGCGAGGCGGGCGTCGCGGCGCTCGCCGGTCGCCAGATTCCGCAGCGACTCGAACCTGATGGTGCCGACGCCGCCCTCGCGGGACGCGGGGGAGCCGATCCACGGCCAGGCCACGATGCTGAACCCGTCGGTGCCGGGGACCTTCGCGGGCGCGCCGCCCGCCAGCGGCGCCCGGTACACGGCGCCGCCCGCCCCCATGACGACGTCGTCCCCGTCGATGAGCAGCGCGGTCACGTCGTTCCCCGGCAGTCCGGTGATCTTGCGCGCGGGGCCGCCGGCGAGCGGCGCGCCCCAGACCTCGACCGTGTCGCGGCCGCCCGCCCGGTACGACAGCCACCAGACGACCTGCCCGCGCGCGATGGTGAAGTCCGAGGCGAAGATCCTCGATCCGCGCGGGATCACGATGTCGGTGATCAGGTCGGCCCGGCCGGTGCCGAGGTCGTAGGACCACAGCTCGTCCGGGCGCTGCAGGGACGCCCAGGTCGCCCCGACCAGCACGTCGCCGTCCAGCAGCGCGACGGGGTGCAGGGCGGTCCCGCCGGGCAGCCGCCCGGGGACGGTCCGGACGGCGTCCGGCCAGCGTTCGCGCACCTTGACCGGCGTGCCGAGGCCGTCGGCCGGCACGGGCTCCAGCGCGCCGGGCGCGGCGACCGGGGGCGGGCCGTCGCCGGAGCGCGCGACCGCGCCGATCGCGCCCGTCCCGCCGAGCAGGAGCGCGGTCCCGAGCGCGGCGGCCGCCACCCGGCGGCGGCGCCGCCGGGTGTGCGCCGTCTCGACGGCCTCCAGCAGCCCGGGCCGGACGGCCGGGGCCTCCCGTGCGGCGGTCGCCAGCGCGCCGCGCAGGGCCGTGCCCAGTTCATCGGTCATGGGTTCATCGGTCATGGGTTCATCAGTCATGGCGGCCTCCCATCGTGGACGCGGCGGCCGGGCGCCAGTCCGCGCGGAGCTTGTCGAGCGCGCGGGCGGCCTGGCTGCGGACCGTCCCGCGCGAGATGCCGAGCATCCCGGCGATCTCCTCGTCGGACAGGTCCTCGTAGTAGCGCAGGACCAGCACCGCGCGCTGCCTGCGGGGAAGCACCGCGAGCGCCTCCCACAGCCGCGGGTCGCTCTCGGCCCGCTCCAGGCCGCGGTCGTCGTAGTGCCGTTCCGGCACCGCGCCCATCAGGTGCTCGCGTCTTCGCCGCCGCCAGACGCTGATGTGCTGCCGCGCCATGATCTTCCGGACGTACCCCTCGGGATCGTTCTTGTTGAGGACCCGCCCCCAGGCGCCGCGCAGCCGGATCAGGCTCTCCTGCAGCAGGTCCGCCGCGTCGTCGGCGTTCCCGGTCAGGACAAAGCCGTAGCGCAGCAGTGCCTGGGCACGTGTCGTCACGAACTCCTCGTACGTCACGCCGTCATCGTCCAAAGACCCGTCCTTCCTTCGCCCCAAGGACGCGCCCGGCCCCGTATCTGTTGCACGGCCGTCCGCGCGGCGCCCATCGCGGTAGGGTCGGCGGATGCTGCTGCGCGCCTATGGGATCGCCCGGTCGCTGGTCATGTACTACGGGGTACCGGGCAAGCACCGCCGCGCGAGGCGGCTGTACGGCATGTTCATCGGGCCCGGCGACGTGGCGTTCGACATCGGCGCGCACGTGGGCGGCCGGGTGCGGGTCTGGCGGAGCCTCGGGGCGCGGGTGGTCGCGGTCGAGCCGCAGCCCGACTGCCTGCGCGTGCTGCGGCTGTTCTTCGGCCGCGACGGGGACGTGGCGATCGTGCCGGGGGCGGCCGGGGCGGAGCCGGGGCGGGCGAGCCTGGCGCTGTCCACCGCGACGCCGACGGTGTCCTCGATGTCGCCCGGCTGGATCAGCTCGGTGGCGACCGACGGCAGCTTCGCCCGCGTCCGCTGGGACCGCGAGGTCGAGGTCGAGGTGACCACGCTGGACGACCTCGTCGCGGCGCACGGCGTCCCCGCCTTCTGCAAGATCGACGTCGAGGGCTTCGAGGCGGACGTCCTCGCGGGCCTGTCGCGGCCGGTGCCCGCGCTGTCGTTCGAGTACGTCCCGTCGGCGCACGACGCCGCGCTGGAGGCGCTGGCCCTGGTGGAGCGGCTCGGCGCGTACGAGTACAACTACTCCCCCATCGAGACGATGCGGCTCGCGAGCCCGCGCTGGCTCGGCGCCGAGGAGCTGCGGCGGCGGCTGGAGCTCATCCGCCCGCGCGGCCGGTCGGGCGACGTCTACGCCCGCCTGCGCTCCCCCGCCCCGTAGCGGCGCCGGCGGTCAGGCGCCGGCGGTCAGAGGGCGACGGTCAGAGGCTCGCGGTCAGGGGAGCGCGCCGGCGATGACGGTCACCACCATCTTCCGGACGGCCTCGGGCTCCGGCGGCGGCCCCGACTGGTCGGCGAACAGCAGGTGCGCGGCCCCGATCAGGGTGGGCGCGAGCGTGCCGATGTCGGCGTCGGGGCGCAGGCGCGCGAGGTCCCGCTCGGCGGCCAGGTAGCCCTCGATCACGTCCACGGCCTCGGTCAGCACCGGGACCCCGGCGGGCCAGACCCGCCGCAGCCGGACGCGGAGCTGGGTCCGGAAGGTGATCAGCGGGACGATCGCGACGGCGACGGAGCCGAACAGCGCCGCCAGCGCGCCGGTGAGGTTGCCGGCGACCTCGCCCGTCCCGGCGGACTCGCGCAGCGCGGCGGCCTGCGGGGCCATCCGCCCGGCGCGGTCGATGACGAACTCGGCGAGGAACGCGTCGAAGTCGGTGAAGTGCCGGTGCAGCACCCCCTTGGCCACCCCGGCCTCGTCGGTGACCGCGCGGCTGGTCAGCGCGCTCGGCCCGCCCCGCAGCAGCACCTGCTCGGCGGCGTCGAACAGCTGCTCCCGCACGTCCCGGAGAGCCACCCCTGTGGGCACGTCGCATCGTCCTCTCGACAAGTGGGCAAGCGCCCACTATGGTGGGCACATGCCCACTCTAGCGAACGAGCCCCACCGGGCACGCGACGTGGCGGAGTCGTTCGGCGCGGACGCCGAGCGCTACGACCGGACGCGTCCCGCCTATCCGGACGCCCTCGTGGCGCGCCTCGCCGAGGTCGGGCCCGCCGTCCTCGACGTCGGCTGCGGCACCGGCATCGCGGCCCGCCAGTTCCAGGCGGCCGGGTGCCGCGTCCTCGGCGTCGAGCCCGACGCCCGCATGGCCGAGCTGGCCGAGCGCGGCGGCGTCCCGGTCGAGGTGTCCACGATCGAGGACTGGGACCCCGCCGGCCGGACGTTCGACACGGTCGTCGCCGGTCAGGCGTGGCACTGGGTCGACCCGGTCGCGGGCGCGGCCAAGGCCGCGCAGGCACTGCGTCCCGGCGGGCGCCTGGCGGTGTTCTGGCACTCGTTCCAGCCTCCCGCAGACCTCGGCGACGCATTGGCCGCCGCGTACCGCCGCGCCATGCCCGACTCGCCGCTGTTCCAGCAGCCGCTGCCCGGGCCCGAGGCGTACTCGCTGATGTGCGGCAAGGCGTCCGACGGCATCCGGGAGGCGGGCGGGTTCGGCGAACCCGAGGAATGGCGCTTCTCGTGGGAGCGCCGCTACACCCGCGACGAGTGGCTGGAGCAGGTCCCGACCTTCGGCCTGCACTCCCGGGTCCCGGCGGACAAGCAGCAGCGCATCCTCGCGGACATCGGCGCCGCCATCGACGCGGCGGGCGGCGCGTTCACCATGGGCTACACCACGGTCGTCGCCACGGCCGTCCGCGCCTGACGGACGCTCAGGCCGGGTGCGCCCGCTCGCCCGGCGCCGTCACCATGGCGGCGTCCGGGTCGGTGATCGATGCCGGCCACGCCTGCACCTCGTCCCGGCCGATCAGGTCCGTTCCGCCCCGGCACTCGGTCAGATCGCCCGCCTGGCCGACGAACCCGGCGATCCCCATCGTCTGCGACATTCCGATCATGGAAGTGGGCGGTGACTCCCGCACGCGCGGTCCGCACGGGCATGCTCTGCGTCACATCCGGTGCGAGGCGCCTTCGAAAGAACGATCATGTCTGCTAGAAATCACCGGTCGTGTCCGGACCCGACGACGGGTGGTTCATGGAAGCGCTGCGTCCCGGTGACCCCCGGGAGATCGGACCCTACCGGCTGGAGGCCCGGCTGGGCGCGGGCGGCATGGGGCAGGTGTTCCTGGGGGTCTCCCCCGGCGCCCGCCGCGTCGCGGTCAAGGTCATCCGCGCCGAGTACGCCGACGACGAGCGGTTCCGGGCGCGGTTCGCCCGCGAGGTGGACGCGGCCCGCCGCGTCGGCGGGTACCACACGGCGCAGGTCGTGGACGCCGACCCCGAGGCCGCGTCGCCGTGGCTGGTCACCGCGTTCATCCCCGGCCCGTCCCTGCGGGAGGTCGTCGCCGAGCGCGGGCCGCTCGATCCCGGCGCGGTGCGGGCGCTCGCGTCCGGGCTGGCCGAGGGCCTCGCCGCGATCCACGCGTGCGGGCTCGTCCACCGCGACCTCAAGCCCGGCAACGTCATCATGGCGGCCGACGGCCCCCGCGTCATCGACTTCGGCATCGCCCGCGCGACCGACGCGACCGCGCTGACCTCCACCGGAGCGGTCGTCGGTACCTACGCCTACATGTCGCCGGAGCAGGTGCGCGCCGACGCCGCCGGCCCGCCGAGCGACGTGTTCTCCCTCGGCTGCGTGCTCGCCTACGCCGCGACCGGGCGCGGCCCGTTCGACGCGGCGACCATCCCGGCGATCGTGCACCGCGTCCTGCACGACGAGCCGGACCTGTCGGCCCTCCCCGACGACCTCCGCAACATGATCGGCGCCTGCCTCGCCAAGGACCCGGCGGCCCGGCCCGCCCTGGACGCGCTCATCACCGCGCCGGAGAGCATCGAGCCCCCGCCGGACACCGGCCCGTCACCCGGCGAACCCGGCACGCTCGCCGGCGCGACGCTCAGCGCGACCCGGTCGCGGGACGCCCCGGCGGCGGCCCCGGCGCCGGTCGGCCGGCGCGCGCTGATCATCGGCGGGGCCGCGGCCGCCGCGGCGGCCGCGGTGGGCGCCCCGGCGGCGTTCCTCCTGACCCGCGGGGAGGAGAAACCGGCCGCCGCGCCGCCGCCCGCCTCACCGCCCCGGCCGGACGGGCTCGTGCCCCAGACCGGGGCGCTCACCGCCCCGGAGGTCAAGAGCCTCAGCGAGGTCGCCTTCAGCCCCGACGGGCGGACGGTCGCCGCCGGGGGCACCGATTCCACGATCACGCTGTGGGACGTCGCGAGCGGGCGGGTGCTCCGCACGCTCCGCAAGACGGGCTGGGTCGGCGCGCTCGCGTTCAGCCCGGACGGCGGGTCACTGGCGAGCTCGTCCATGATGCCCGGCCAGTTGCTGATCTGGGACGTGGCGACCGGGCGGCTGAAGGTGAACGTCCGGACCGGCGAGTTCGGCCTGAACGCGCTGGCCTACAGCCCGGACGGCCGCACGATCGCGGGCGCCAACCCCGACGCCCGGCTGTTCGACGCCGCCACCGGCCGCATCCGGGCGCGGTTCGGCCTCGGGGGCGGCGCCAACGCGGTCGCCTACAGCCCGGACGGGAAGACCGTCGCCGTCGGGGCCGACGGCTCCAGGAAGCCGCCGGGACGCTCCGTCCAGCTCCTCGACGGCCGGACGCTCCGCGGCCGCGGGAAGCTCACCGGGCACACCGAGAAGGTCACCGGCGTCGCGTTCAGCGCCGACGGGCGGCGCGTCGCCAGCTCCGGCCCGGACGCGACGGTCCGGATCTGGGACGTCGCCGCCCGCCGCGCCGTCCGCGTCATCGAGACGGGCGAGGCGAAGGTGCGCAACGTGCAGCTCTCCCCGGACGGCTCGTCCGTCCTCGGCGCCTGCTCCGACCGGACCGTCCGCGTCTGGAGCACCGCCACCGGGGCGCTCACCTCGACGCTCGTCGGGCACCCGCAGCCCGTCGACCAGATCGCGCTCGCCCCCGGCGGACGGCTCGTCGCGGCCGTCGGCAGCGTCAGCCCGAACGGCACCGTCACGCTCTGGAAGGTCTGACCGTGGATCCGCTGCGCGACGACGACCCCCGCGAGGTCGGCCCCTACCGGCTGGAGGGCCGGCTCGGCGCGGGAGGCATGGGCGAGGTGTTCCTCGGAGCGTCGCCGAGCGGGCGCAAGGTCGCGGTGAAGACCGTCCGCGCCGAGTACGCCGCCGACCCGGGGTTCCGCCGCCGGTTCGCCCGCGAGATCGAGGCGGCCCGCCGCGTCGGCGGTTTCCACACCGCGCAGGTCGTCGACGCCGACCCGGACGCCGCCTCGCCGTGGATGGTGACCGCGTTCGTCCCCGGCCCGTCGCTGCGGCAGGTCGTCCAGCGGCAGGGGCCCCTTGACCCGGCCGCGGTCCGCGAGCTCGGCGCCGGCCTCGCCGAGGGCCTCGCCGCGATCCACGCGTGCGGGCTCGTCCACCGCGACCTCAAGCCGGGCAACATCATCATGAGCCCGGACGGCCCCCGCATCATCGACTTCGGCATCGCCCGCGCCGCCGACGCGACCGCGCTGACCTCCACCGGAGCGGTCGTCGGCACGTTCTCGTTCATGTCCCCGGAGCAGGTCCGCGCCGATGACACCGGCCCGCCGAGCGACGTGTTCGCGCTCGGCTGCGTGCTCGCCTACGCCGCCACCGGGCGCGGCCCGTTCGACGCGGCGACCATCCCGGCGATCGTCCACAAGATCGTCGGCGCGCCGCCCGACATCGCCGGGCTGGCCGACCCGCACCTGCGCGACCTGGTCGTCCGCTGCCTGGAGAAGGACCCGGCGCGGCGGCCGCCCGTCCCGGAGGTCCTCGCGGCGCTGAACGGCCCGCCGCCGCGCCGCCTTCCCCGCCGCGCGCTCCTGCTCGGCGGCGCGGCCGCCGCCGCGACCGCCGCCGTGGCCGTCCCGGCCGTCCTGCTCTGGCCATCGGGCGCGCCCGCCGCCCGGAAGAACGCCCCGAAGACCCCGATCGGCGTCCCCACCGGCGTCACCCTGCCGAGTTCGGAGGTGGCGATCTTCGACCTGGCGTTCTCCCCCGACGGCCGGGCCCTGTGGGGCGCGGGCTTCTCCTCGATCCTGCGCTGGGACGTCGCCACCGCGCAGGTCACCGCCCACGAGATCAAGGACTCCGACGAGACCTACCAGCGGCCGATGGCCTTCAGCCCCGACGCGAGCACTCTCGCCACCGGCGGCCGGGACGGGAAGGTCCACCTCTGGGACACGGCGAGCGGGCAGCTTCGCAAGACCATCACGGGCCTGCGGGGCGGCCCGGCGCTGGAGTTCGGCCCGGACGGCCGGTCGCTCGCCGTCAGCAGCCACAACGGCCCCGTGTACGTCCAGGTGTTCAACATCGCCACCGGCAAGGCCGTCCCGATGAGGATCGACTACGGCGCCAAGGCGCTGGCCTTCTCCCCGGACGGCGGGAGGCTCGCCGGCGACCGGTCCCTGTCCGGGCGCTTCACCCTCTGGGACGTCTCGACCGGCAAGGGCACCGAGGTCGAGCCGCTCTACGCCACCGAGATCCCGTCCCTGGCCTTCAGCCCGGACGGAGAGACCGTGGCGGTGTCCACCGGCGGCTACCACGGTTTCGAACTCCGCAACGCCGGCGACGGCGCACTGAAGAAGACCGTCAAGGACCTGGACGGCTCCGTCCGGGCCATGGCGTTCAGCCCGGACGGCGACACCCTCGTCACGGCCGACAAGACGAACATCCGCCTGTGGCACATCCCGACCGGCCGCAACAGGGCGACGCTCCCCGGCGACCCCGACGACGACCAGACGGTGACCTTCGCCCCTCACGGCCAGAGCTTCGCCACCACGAGCGGCGCGGGCACGACCCGCCTCTGGACTTTCCAGTAACTCAGGTCAGCGCACCGAATCTCCGGGTGAAGCGTCCTGCTCTTTCTCCGCGCGCTCGTATCCCCAGGCCCGGTCAGCGGTGATGGCCTGGCAGGCGGGCGGAGTGCCGGTGGTCGAGACGTCCGCACAACGGGGCACCCGGTTGATCAGGCGGGGACGGGCTCCCGGTCAGCATCGTCACAGGGTGGATGGCTCTCCTTGCCCATTCGCTCGGCCGCATCGATGTAGTCGGCAAGGGCGTCGCGGGATTGAGCGAGCCCGGCCATCTGATCGTCCAGCCGCCGCAGCCGTGACCGCATCGCGGCCAGCAGCTCGGGACACCCGAGCAGTTCCGGGGCCTCTCCGACCGCACAGGGCAGCAGGTAGGCGATGTCCTCGGAGGACAGACCGGCACCGAGCAGGTGCCGGATCTGCCTCACCCGCAGCACCGCGTCCTCGTCGTACTCGCGGTAACCGTTCGCACCGCGGTCCGCCTCAAGCAGGCCCTGGGCCTCGTAGTAGCGCAACTGATGGGCGTTGACGCCCGTCCGGCGGCTCAGTTCCCCGATCAGCATCGAAACCTCACTTGACCTTCACACCGGTATCAACGTTGACGATGCTGCCATGAGCGACAACAACGACACATCCGTGACGGTCATCGGCCTCGGCCTGATGGGCCGGGCACTTGCCCGCGCGTTCCTGAAAGCCGGGCATTCCACGACCGTGTGGAACCGTACGACCTCCAAGGCCGACCAGCTGGTGGCCGAGGGTGCACGGCTGGCGCCGACGGTGGGCGACGCGCTCAAGGCGGCTTCCCTGACGATCATCTGCGTCACCGACTACCAGGCCGTGCATGAGCTGCTCGGCGGAAGCGACATCGAGCTGGACGGCACGACGTTGATCAACCTGACCTCGGGCTCCTCGGCTCAGGCCCGGGAAGCCGCCCGATGGGCCGAGCAACGCGGCGCCCGTTACCTGGACGGCGCCATCATGGCCATCCCGTCGGCGATCGGCACCGCCGAGGCGGTGATCCTGCTCAACGGGCCACAGCCGGACGTCGAGGCGCACAGGTCACACTCGATGCCCTCGGCACCGGCACCTACCTCGGAGCGGACCACGGGCTGGCGTCCCTGTACGACGTGGCCGGCCTGGCCATGATGTGGAGCATCCTGAACGCCTGGCTCCAGGGCACCGCCCTGCTCAGGACGGCCGGTGTCGACGCCGCGACGTATGCGCCGTTCGCGCAGCAGATCGCCACCGTTGTGGCCGAATGGCTGCCCGGGCATGCCGAGCAGGTCGACAGCGGCTCCTTCCGGGCCGAGGTGTCGGCCCTGGAGACCGACGCGCGGGCGATGGCGCACCTGATCGAGGAGAGCGAGGCAGCGGGGGTCAACGCCGAACTGCCGAAGTTGTTCAAGGCGATGGCCGACCGCTCGATCGCCGCCGGACACGGCGGGGAGCAGTATCCCGTCCTGATCGAAGAGTTCGGCAAACCCGGCGACGCCTGACAGTGATGATGTAGGTGAGCGCCTCCCGCTGGGGTCTGGCCCAACGCCTGACTGGCCTGGTGCCTTCAACGGGATCTGCCGACCCTGC